>NZ_WBIN01000003.1 GCF_009749385.1 Agromyces allii
AAAATGGTTCCCAACACCGAAGTGTCGAGGAGTTTGTTCACTGACAGAGAAACAACTGACTATAAAAATCAAATTGTCCATCAATCAAAGGAATCCCACCCACTCCGAAAAGCAGGTTGGGGTTCAATAAATTGGCATTGAACATAGTGCACGCTGTTGAGTTCTCAAGAAACGGACGCACCCGAACTCCCAACCCACAACCGTGAGCCACTCATTCAGGGCAACCTGTCAACCATACCACCACCCACCACAACCCAAACCGGAAACCAGCTGAGAAACAATGAGAAGAAGAAGTTCGATTCTAGGCTTGAAATCACCGAGTCGCAAACGCGCCTACGAGGTTATTTGGCTAGAACCGCACCGACCGCCCGGCCCGAAGACCCGACCGCCGCGGCGACATGGATAAACATACGCAACCCCACCCCCACCACACAAATCCCACCAACACCCCGGGCGTGTCGCAACGCCGGCCAACCGAGCCGACCGGCGGGAGCGCCCAGATCAACGCCGATTTCCACGCGTGGCCACCCCATCCGCGCGTCGGCCTGCCCGCGCCGACCCCTCGCCCGTCCGACCTGTGAGCCGCATGTCGACATGTTTCGCGTTCGCTGAGATTTCGGAATACCAGCAGCCTCCATGCGTTGGAATGGAACGGGTCGAAGGCGATCCGGCACGTGTTCCCCCACTTGAAAGCTGGTTCGCCATGACGCTCGTCACCGACCTCACCTCCCGCAAGGCCGACACCTCGGCCGCCCTCATCGACCCGCTGGTCGACCGCTGGAGCCCGCGCGCGTTCGATCCGAACGCCGTCGTGGACCCCGAGGCCGTGCGCACCGTGCTCGAGGCCGCCCGCTGGGCGCCGTCGGCGAACAACTCCCAGCCGTGGCGCTTCATCGTGGCGCACCGCGGCACCCCCGCCTTCACCACCGTGCACGAGGCACTGGCCGGCTTCAACCAGGCGTGGGCCGACTCGGCCGCCGTGCTCGTCGTGAACATCGCCGAGGTGGCGGATGCCGAGGGCAAGCCGCGTCCGTGGGCGCGCTACGACCTCGGCCAGGCCGTCGCCCACCTCACGGTGCAGGCGCAGCACGAAGGACTGCACACGCACCAGATGGGCGGCTTCGACGCCGCTGCGCTCCATGACGCGTTCGGCCTCGCCGACAACCTCGAGGTCGTCTCGATCACGACGATCGGCGTGCTCGGCGACGTCGACTCGCTGCCCGACGTGCTCCGCGAGCGCGAGATCGCCCCGCGCCAGCGCAAGACGCTCGACGAGCTGGTGCTCGGCGCGTAGTCGCACCGCGCCTCGCAACGCCGGATGCCCCGTGGTTCGCCACGGGGCATCTTGCGTCCCCGAGGGAGATGGTGGCGGTACGGCGCTACTGCGTTACAGGGTTACGCGCGGACGAGGTCGACGGGGGTCGTCGGCGGTTCCTCGCGGGCCGGCACGGCGGAGGGCTCGACGGCGGCCGAACCCGGGCGTGCGCGATCCGGGGCGACGTCGGGGGCGGCGTGCGTCGCGACATCCGCCACCTCGTCGGACACCACCGGGATCGGGGCCGCAGCGAGCGCCCGCTTGATGCGCCAGGCCGCGAACACCGCGATCAGGCTCACGAGGATGTGCATGCCGAGGAACACGTCGGTCAGGCCCGCGCCGAGCAGCACTCCGGCGACGAGCGGACCCGCCGCCGAGAACGCGGTCTGCAGGGCGGCCACGGTTCCGAGCGTCTGGCCGACCATGCCCTTCGGCGCGAGCTGCGCCGTGAGCGGGTTCAGCACCGGGCTGTAGATCGTCTCGCCCACAGCGAAGATGCCGTAGGTCGTGACGAACAGCGCGGTCGCGATGCCGGGCGAGAACTGCGCGGCCGAGAGGATCAGCCACGACACCACCCAGATGCTGCCGACGCCCATGAGCAGCGCCGGGGCGCCGCGCTTGGCCGTCACCTTCACCACGATCACCTGCAGGGCCACGATGACGATGCAGTTCACGGCGGCCGCGATGCCGATCGCCGAGGGGTCGATGTCGAGCACGGTGAGCCCGTAGGCGGGCAGTCCGGACTCGAACTGAGCGTAGAAGCCGAGGGCGAGGGCGATCGTGACGACGGCGGTCCAGCGCATCGCGGGCTGCGCGAAGATCACGCGGAGGGCGCCGCGGGTGCGGGTCGGGGCGCCGGGGCCGTCGGACGTGCCGTCGCCGGCACGTGGCCCGTCGCGATCCGGGTCGATCACGGCGATCGCGCCGGTCGCGGCGTCGAGGGCCGCGAAGGCGCCGGTGCCGGTCGAGACGCCGTGGCCGGCCGCGCCCGCCCCACGTTCGAGTGGAGCACGGGCGCCGGCGCGCGACATCCGCCCGGCGAACGCGATGATCGCCGACGAGAGCACGAAGCCGCCCGCGGCCATGAGGAATCCGATGTCGAGGCCGTCTGCGCGGTCGAGGTCGACGACGAGCCCGGCGAGGAACGCACCGGCCGCCATGCCGAGCGCCTCGCCCGTGAACTTGTAGGCGAAGATCTTGCGGCGATCGTCGAACGACGACCAGTTCAGGGCGAGCACCTGCTTCGCCGGCACCGCGGCCGACAGGCCGAGCCCGAAGACGAGCATGCCCGCCAGGAAGAGGGCGGGGACATCGGCGAACACCAGCGAGGCGACGCCCGCCGCGCCGAGCAGCTGGGCGAGCACCGCGACGCGCACCGGGTCGAAGCGGTCGGCGAGCCGGCCTGCCAGCGGCGCGGCGACGAGCGCGCCGATCGAGAAGAGCGACGACGCCCCGGCGGCGACGAGGGCGCCCCACTCGCGGGTGTCGGCCGCGTAGGCGTACTGGTACGGCAGCACGGCTCCCCAGCCGAGCGAGCCGATGGCGCTCGCGAGCACGAGCAGTTTCGCGCGCATGAAGGCGCCCTCCTCTCAGGGTTCGTTCGACGGGCGGCGGATGTCGCGACGGGGGTCGCGCGCCGGCGTCGGCCGCGGCATCCCCTCACCCTTCGATTGCGAAGTATTCGATATCGAAATATTAGCAACCGAAGGATGCGTGCGAGAATTCCCGTATGGCCAAACGGACTCCGAGCGCGCAGGAACTGCACCGTCGCGCCGTCGCGACCTACGTGAAGGCCGGCGGCGAGGAGTCGGTGCAGCGCGTCATCACGGCCGTGCAGAGCCTCACGAAGAAGCTCGACCAGTGGTACGCGAGGCAACTCGTCGACCTCGAGGTCACGGCCGGCGAGTGGGCCGTGCTCACCTCGCTCGCCAAGGCCGGCGAGGCCCTCACCCCCAGTCAGCTGGCCGAGCTCACGAACGTCGCGCCGTCGTCGATGACGCACCGCATCGACAAGCTCGTCGAGCGCGGACTCGTCGAACGCACGCCCGACTCCGAGAACCGCACGCGCATCTTCGTGAGCCTCACGGATGCCGGTTGGCAGCTGTTCAGCGTCGCGATCCGCGGGTCGGACGTGGTCGAGTCCGACGTGCTCCAGGACCTGAGCGACGACGAGCGCGGCGAGCTCGCACGCCTGCTCGAGGTCGTCATCGCGCGGCTGGACGACATCGACGCGTAGGGGGCAGTGAGGCGTCGGCCTGATCGAGACCGATCGCGACTCACCCGGCCGAGCGGACCACCTCGAGCGGCCCTTCCTCGGGCGTCGGCGGCTCGAACCTCTCGAAGTACTCAGTGGCCGTCTGCTCGGTGAGCGGCCAATCGTCCGCCGACCGGCCGTGTCGGTCGCCGACGCGGCTCACGATGGTCTCGAGACTCGTCGCGATGTACACGGTCTCGGGCACAATGCCCTGGGGTGCGAGCAACGCCCGGAACTCATCGCGTTGTCGCCGGAACCAGAATCCGAAATCGAGCACGACATCGCTCCCTGCTGCGACAAGGCGCAGCAAGCGCGCCTTCAGGTCTGCCGCCACCTCGGCGACCACGTCGGCGGAGGGCATCGTCGTGATTCCGCGATCCCAGAACTCCACCTCGAACGACAGACGCGTCCAACCCTCGCGTTCCAGGCGTTTGGCGTAGGTGGTCTTTCCTGCACCACCTGGCCCGCACATCATCACGACGCGGGGTCGGTGTTCCGTGTCCAGTGCCACGGGCCGAGGTTACGCTCCGCCACCGACGCCGAGATGTTCAACGCCCGCCCGTCGCCGACCTGGATCAGGACGGACGTGATCCGCACACCCTAGGGCTGCAGCATGACCTTGATCGCGCGGCGCTCGTCCATGGCGGCGTAAGCCTCGGCCGCCTCGGAGAGGGGCAGCTTCAGGTCGAAGACGCGCCCCGGCTCGATCGCACCCGAGATGACGTCGGGCAGCAGCTCCTCGATGTAGCCGCGCACGGGCGCGACGCCGCCGTTGACGCCGACGTTGCGATTGAAGAGCGGGCGCACGGGCAGCTCGGGCCCGCCGTTCGGAGCACCGACGTAGCCGACCATTCCGCCGGGGCGGGTGGAGCGGATCGCCTGGTCCATCGACTCCTTCGTGCCGACGCACTCGAGCACGCGGTCGGCGCCGACGCCCTCGGTGAGCGCCTGCACCGCGGCCACGCCCTCGTCGCCGCGCTCTTCGACGATGTGAGTCGCTCCGAACGCGCGAGCGAGCTCCTGTCGATCGGCGTGCCGCGACATCGCGATGATCGTCGTGGCGCCGAGGCGCTTCGCAGCGATGATCGCGCAGAGTCCGACGGCGCCGTCGCCCACGACCGCGACCGAGTCGCCGGGCTGCACGCCGGCCGAGACGGCCGCGTGGTGGCCCGTGCCCATGACGTCGCTGAGGGTGAGGAGTCCGGGCACCATGTCGGCCGTGACCTCCTCGCGGACCGGAACGAGTGTGCCGTCGGCGAGCGGCACTCGCACGCGTTCGCCCTGACCGGCATCCGCGAACCCGCCGAGGCGGTCGTCGGTGCCCCACCACCCGCCGTTGAGGCACGAGGTGCTGACGCCGTTTCGGCAGTTCACGCACGTGTTGTCGCACACGTAGAACGGCGCGATGACGAAGTCTCCGACCTCGATGAGGTTCACGTCGTCGCCGACGGCCTCGACCACCCCGACGAACTCGTGGCCGATGCGATGCGGTTCATGCGTCGGCGTCACGCCGCGATAGGGCCACAGGTCGGACCCGCAGACGCACGCGGCCACGACGCGCACGATGGCGTCGCCGCCGGTCGAGAGCACCGGGTCGGGCACGGTCTCGACGCGGATGTCACGGGCAGCGTGGATCACGGTGGCGAGCATGAGTCGAGCCTACGCTCGGGGGCGCGCGCTGGGGAGGGATGAGCGGCGCTGGTCTCGATACGCGCCGGCCCGCCTCCTCGACCGACGGGCGGGCGAGGCGGAGCGCGGACCGCGGCGGCCGTTCAGACGTGCGGGACGAACTCCTGCCAGGCGAGGCGCTTCTCGCGCCGCGGGTCGGCCTCGACCCGGTCGACGGCGTCGAAGACGAGGGTGCGCCGCATCCGCTCGTCGTATCGGGGCCAGCCGTCGAGCGGGGCTCCGGATGCGGCGAACGCCGCCCAGTGCCCCTGCATGCGCCGCCCCGCGTCGCGGAACATGCGCCGCCCGCCGAGCAGCGTGAGCGCGGTGCCCACCGGCGTGTCGAACTTCTCGAAGAGCGCGAAGAGCTCGAGCCCGTGCGTCGCGTCGAGCCCGAGCAGCCGGGCCGTGCGCGGCGCGGCGTCGAATCGGTAGAACCAGGTCGGCGCGTACCGCGAGTGCCGCTCGCCCGCCTTCACGCTCGGGAACCAGAACGTGAAGTCCCCGCTGAAGTCGGCGGCGGGCCGACGCTCGGGCAGGTCGGGGTACTGCCGCTTGATCGCCTTGCGCGCCTTCTTGCGCGTGTTCGCGAAGATCGCCCTGATGCGCAGCTTCGTCGTCGGCAGGATGTCGATGCGGCCCTCGAACAGCGACCCCTCCCGGTCGTTCGTGCCGATGATGAGCGGCACCCGGTGCGCCGTGCCGTCGCGGAACGCGTCGAGCGGTCGCACGGGCAGGAAGTCCCCGTCGATCACGGGCGCGAGGCTGATCGTGCCGGGATCCTCGTCGGGCGTGCGCACCGTCAGCTCGGTCGTCGCCCGAGCCATCACCGCGGGGTCGGCCGCACGGAGCATCGCCGCGGCATCCTCGACCCCCTCGCTCTCGAGGTCGTCGTCGTCGACCAGGCGGCTGAGGATCGACACGTACTCGCCCGCCCACTTCGCGGCCATCTCGGGGAGGTACACGGCGTTCGCCGGCGAGCTCTGCGCGATCGCGCGCGAGAACAGCCCCTCGGCGCTCGGCACCGCCATCAGCGTCGTGACCGAGTTCGCGCCAGCCGACTCGCCGAACAGCGTGACGCGGTCGGGGTCGCCGCCGAACGCGGCGATGTTGCGCCGCACCCACTCGAGCGCGGCGACCTGATCGCGCAGGCCGAGATTCACGTCGAACGGATGCCGCGGGCCGGCGTAGGCGCGGAAGTCCAGCCAGCCGAGCGCCCCGAGCCGATAGTTCAGGCTCACGTAGATCACACCGTGCCGGCGCACGAGCCGTTCACCCTGACGCGGGTACTCGTCGGAGGATCCGACGCTGTACGCCCCGCCGTGCACGAACACCATCACGGGGCGAAGATCGTCGCCCGCGGCATCCGGAGCCGTGATGTTGATGCGCAGGCAGTCCTCGCTGCGAGGGAGCCGCGGGTGCGCGCCGATGAACTGGCCGCGGCGGTTCTGCGGCGCGACCGGGCCGAACCGGGCGGCGTCGCGCACCCCGGCCCACGGCTCGGCCGGCACCGGCGCGAGGAACCGGCGCGGGCCGTCGGGGGCCGCCGCGTACGGGATGCCCCGCCAGGCGCGAATGCCGCGTTCGCGCACCCCGCGCACCGCGCCGAGGTCGGTCTCGACGATCAGGTCGTCGGCGCGGACGCCACCCCCCACGAGCATGCGGGGAGCCTACCCGTCGAGGGTGAACACCGCCGGGCCTGCGGATGTCGGGGGCGAGTGCCCCGGCGTGCGGATGTCGGTGGCCTGCGACAGGATGCACGGGTGAACGGAATCCGCGGCTTCTGGCGCGCCCTGCCGACCGAGGGCCGATGGCTGCTCTCGACCGTCGCGATCCAGACGCTCGGGCGCGGACTCACGCTGCCGTTCACGATCATCTACCTGCACGAGGTGCGCGGGTTCGACCTCGCGCTCTCTGGCACGCTCATGGGGCTCATCGCCGTCGTCGGGCTCATCGTCACGGGGCCGGGCGGCAGCCTCATCGACCGCTACGGCGCCCGCCGCATCCTCATCGTCGGACTGATCGCGATGCTCCTCGGCAACGTGCTGCTCGCGTTCGCCACCCATCCCGCCGTGGCCGCGGTCGGGCTCGTGCTCATCGGCGTGAACTTCGGCGTCTCGTGGCCCGGGTTCAACGCGCTCATCGCGAGCGTCGTGACCGGCGACCTGCGGCAGCAGTACTTCGGCATCAACTTCGCGCTCGTGAACCTCGGCATCGGGGTCGGCGGCATCGTCGGCGGCTTCTACGTGAACGTCGAGGCGCCCGAGACGTTCGTCACGATCTTCCTCGTCGACGCGGCGAGCGCGCTCATTCCCATGGCCCTGCTGCTCGGGCCGCTGCGGCACGTGCGCACGCAGGCCGACGCACCGGCCGACGGGGAGTCCGAAGGCGCGGGCGGGTACCTGCAGATCATCCGCCGCCCGGCCGTGATCTGGGTGTCGCTGCTCACGTTCGTGGCGATGTTCGTCGGGTACGGGCAGATGGAGGCCGGCTTCCCCGCGTTCGCCCGACAGGTCGCCGAGGTGCCGACCAGCACGATCGGTTTCGCGTTCGCCGCGAACACCCTCGTGATCGTGCTGCTGCAGTTCGCGGTGCTGAAGCGCATCGCGGGCAAGCGGCGCACGCGCGTCATGTGGGTCATGGCGCTCGTGTGGGCCGTCTCATGGCTGCTGCTCGGTGCGACCGGGCTCGTGCCCGGCACCTTCGCCGCCGCGATCGGCGTCATCGCCTTCATGGGGGTCTTCGCGTTCGGCGAGACCCTGCTCCAGCCGACGGTTCCGGCCGTGTACAACGACCTCGCCTCCGACCACAACCGCGGGCGCTACAACGCCGTCAACTCCGCCGCGTTCCAGGGCGGCGCGATCGCCGGACCGATCGCCGCGGGCTTCCTGCTCGACCACGGCCTGCATGCGGTGTTCATCGGCGTGATGGTCGTCTGCTGCCTCGGCATCGGCGTCATGGCGCTCGCGCTCGAACGCCGCATCACGCCGAGCGTGAACGGCGTCGTCGAGCCGCAGCCCGTCGTGGACTGAGGCTCCGGCACGCGGCACGGGGCACGCGGCACGGGGCACGCGGCACGCGGCAGAGCTACGGTGTCGCGCCCTTCGGAAGCGGCGGGACGATGGTGCGGAGCGACCAGCCGAACAACAGGAACATGGCGCCGACCGCGCCCGCGAACAGGGCGACGCCGAACGCGACGACCGACGTGAACAGCGACGCCCGCAGGAACGACGCGTTCATGACGGTGGAGCGCACCGGGTCGTCTTGATCGAGCTCGGCGTACGTCTTTCCGCCGCCGATCTCCTCGGCGTGCATGGCGATGACGCCCGCCTGCACGAACGCGTCGATCGGGCCGTTGACGGTCTGTCCGGCGAGGATCGGCGCGTCGTCGGGGATCACGATCTTCTCCGCAGCCAACTGGTTCGAGACCGAGGCCCACGCGACGATCGCGACGATGATGAGCAGGATGCCGCCGATGATGCCGGCCAATCCCGTCAGCCTGACCACGTTGACCTGCGTGCGGCTCAGTACAGCGCCACCGGTCTCGAAATTCTCCGTCATGTGCCATCCCCCCGAATGCCTGCGTCGGCTCCTAACGTAGCGGTCGACGCGGTGGGGATGGAAGAGCCTCGGCACGGCGCGTCGACCTGAACGACGCGGATCTCAGAGCCTCGCGGCCTTGGCGAGCAGGCTGTCGCGCTCGCGCTCGTTGCCGGTCATGCGGGCGGCCAGCTCGAGCTCGACGCGCGCCTCGTCGGTGCGCCCGAGCCGGGAGAGGAGCTCGCCCCGCACCGCGGGCAGGCCGGCGTACCCCGCAAGGCGTCCGGCCGCTGCGAGCTCGTCGACGACGAGCAGCGCCGAGGCCGGCCCGGTCGACATCGCGATCGCCACCGCACGGTTCAGGTCGACCACGGGCGACGGCGCGATGCGTCCGAGCGCCTCGTAGAGCACCACGATGTGCGCCCAGTCGGTCTCGTCGACCGACGGTGCGATCGCGTGCTGCTCGGCGATCGCCGCCTGGAGCCCGTAGGCGGCGCGACCGCGCCCGATGCCGTCGGCCTTGGCGAGTGCGGCGCGTCCACGGCCGAGCTGCGCGCGGTCCCAGCGCGTGCGGTCCTGCTCGTCGAGCGGGATCGCCGATCCGTCGGGCGCCGTGCGCGCCGGGAACCGCGCCGCCGTGAACTCCATCAGGGCCACGAGCGACCAGGCCTCGGGCTCGCGCGGCATGAGGCCCGCGACCACCCTGGCGAGGCGCAGGGCCTCGTTCGAGACATCCGCGCGCACCCATTCGCTGCCCGATGCGGGCAGATACCCCTCGTTGAACACGAGGTAGAGCACCTGCAGCACCGACGCGAGCCGCGCCGGGTACTCGTTCGGCTCGGGCACTTCGAACGGCACGTTCGCGGCGGCGAGGGTCTTCTTGGCCCGCACGATGCGCTGCTGAATCGTCGCGGTCGGCACGAGGAACGCCCGCGCGATCTCATCGCTCGAGAGGCCGCCCACGATGCGCAGCGTGAGCGCGATCTGCGCCTCTCGCGACAGCACCGGGTGGCACGACACGAAGATCAGGCGCAGCACGTCGTCGTCGATGGTGTCGGGGTCCCAGAAGACGTCGGATGCCGCGGCGCCGCCCTGCTCGAGGTCTCGCGCCATGGCCGCGTACCGCTCGTCGAGCCGCTCGCGACGGCGCCACCCGTCGATCGCACGGCGCTTGGCGACCGCGGTGAGCCAGGCACCCGGATTGTTCGGAACCCCCTCGGCCGGCCATTGGCGCAGCGCCTCGACGAGCGCCTCCTGCGCCAGGTCCTCGGCCTGGCCGATGTCGCCGACGAAGCGCGTCAGGGTCGCGACGATGCGCGCGGACTCGATGCGCCACACGGCGGCGACGGCCCGGCGGGCTCGCTCGGCGGCAGTGCGGCTCGCATCGACGCCCGCCGCCGGGCCGGCCTCACCGGCCGGCCCGGCCGCGCCCGCGGCATCCGTTGCTCCCATGGTGACGACCCGATGCCGTCAGTCGGCGCGACGCTCGGCGGCAGCCGCTGCCGATGCCTTGATGGCGGCGTCGGAGTCCTCGCGCCAGCCGGCCTCCTTCTGGATCCACTCGTTGTCCTGCGGGAAGTCCTCGAGCTCGGTCACGCGGCGCACCTCGAGCTTCGATCCGGGGCCCAGAGGGCAGCGCTTGGCCCACTCGGCGGCCTCTTCGGCGCTCGACGCCTGGATGATCCAGAAGCCGTTGAAGAGCTCCTTCGTCTCGCCGTAGGGGCCGTCGGTCACGACCGGGGGCGTGGTGTCGAAGTCGACGACGAAGCCCTCCTTGGCATCGGTCAGCCCCTCGCCGCCGAGCAGCACGCCCGCCTTGATGAGCGACTCGTTGTAGGCGCCCATGGCGGCGATGACCTCGTTGAAGTCGAGCTGCTCGTAGGCCTCGACGGCCGCATCGTTCGAGCGCATGATCAGCATGTACTTCACGGTGTTCTCCTCGTGTCAGGTGGCCGGGTGGCCGGTTCGGGGTAGGGCCGAAGTGCCCGCCTCACTCATGCGTCGAACGAGCGGATGCCGGATCGACAGGAGTTCGAGAAAACTTCCGGGGATCCGACATCCGCTCGTTCACGCCCTGCGTTCGGGCTCTACCGCTCGGCCCGCTGCACGCTCAGCGCCTCGCCCGAGGAGTCGAGCGCGACGACCACGGCGTCGCCGTCGCGGATGGTGCCCGCGAGCAGCGCCCGCGCGAGCCGGTCGTCGATCTCGCGCTGCATGAGCCGGCGCAGCGGCCGCGCTCCGTAGAGCGGGTCGTAGCCGCGCTCGGCGAGCCACGCCCTCGCATCGGGGGTGACCCCGAGCTCGAGGCGCCGCTCGTGCAGCCGCGCCGACAGGCGGTCGACGTAGAGGTTCACGATCTCGGCGAGCTCGTCTTCGCTGAGGGCGGAGAACACGACGAGGTCGTCGAGGCGGTTGACGAACTCGGGCTTGAAGGACTGGCGAACGGCCTGCATGACCGCGTCCTCCTTCTGCTCCCACGAGAGCGTGGGATCGACGAGGTACTGCGACCCCAGGTTCGACGTGAGGATCATGATGACGTTGCGGAAGTCGACCGTGCGACCCTGCCCGTCGGTCAGGCGCCCGTCATCGAGCACCTGGAGCAGCACGTCGAAGACCTCGGGGTGGGCCTTCTCGACCTCGTCGAACAGCACGACCGAGTACGGCCGACGGCGGACCGCCTCGGTGAGCTGGCCGCCCTGGTCGTAGCCGACGTAGCCCGGGGGCGCACCCACGAGCCGCGAGACCGAGAACTTCTCGCCGTACTCCGACATGTCGATGCGCACCATGGCGCGCTCGTCGTCGAAGAGGAACTCGGCGAGCGCGCGGGCGAGCTCGGTCTTGCCGACACCCGTCGGCCCGAGGAAGAGGAACGAGCCCGTCGGACGGTTCGGGTCGCTGATGCCCGCACGCGTGCGGCGCACGGCATCGGCGACCGCCGCGACGGCGCGCTTCTGACCGATGAGCCGCTTGCCGAGCTCGCGCTCGAGGTGCAGCAGCTTCTCGGTCTCGCCCTGCAGCAGACGGCCGACCGGGATGCCGGTCCAGGCGGCGATCACGGCCGCGATGTCTTCGTCGGTGACCTGCTCGTTGACCATGCGCGGCTCGTCGGTCGCGACCGACTCCGCCCGCTCGGCCTCGACGAGGTCGCGCTGCAGCCGGGCGATCGTCTCGTACTCCAGGCGCGACGCCGTGGCGTAGTCGGCCTCGCGCATCGCGCGGTCGCGCGCCGTCACGGCCTCGTCGAGCTGCTTCTTCAGGTCGCCGACGCGGTTCAGTGACATCCGCTCGCGCGACCAGCGCTCTTCGAGAGCGGCCAGCTCGCGCTCCTTGCCGACCAGCGTCTCGCGCAGCTTCGCGAGGCGCTCCTTCGAGGCGTCGTCCTTCTCCTTCTTGAGGGCGAGCTCCTCGATCTTCATGCGGTCGACCTCGCGCTTGAGCTGGTCGATCTCGATCGGGCTCGAGTCGATCTCCATCTTGAGGCGCGACATGGCCTCGTCGATGAGGTCGATCGCCTTGTCGGGCAGCTGGCGCGACGTGATGTAGCGATTGCTGAGGGATGCCGCGGCGACGAGTGCGGCATCGGTGATCGTCACGCCGTGGTGGGCCTCGTACCGGCCCTTGAGTCCGCGGAGGATCGCGACCGTGTCTTCGACGGACGGCTCGCCGACGTACACCTGCTGGAAGCGGCGCTCGAGCGCGGCATCCTTCTCGATGTACTCGCGGTACTCGTCGAGCGTGGTGGCGCCGATGAGTCGGAGCTCGCCGCGCGCGAGCATGGGCTTCAGCATGTTCGATGCCGCGACGGAGCCCTCGCCGCCGCCCGCGCCCATGAGCAGGTGCAGCTCGTCGACGAACGTGATGACCTCGCCGTCGGACTCGTCGATCTCCTTGAGCACGGCCTTCAGCCGCTCCTCGAACTGACCGCGGTACATCGCGCCCGCGACGAGCGCGGAGATGTCGAGCGAGATGAGCTGCTTGCCCTTGAGCGATTCGGCCACGTCGCCCGCGACGATGCGCTGGGCGAGGCCCTCGACCACGGCGGTCTTGCCGACGCCGGGCTCGCCGATGAGCACGGGGTTGTTCTTGGTGCGACGCGTGAGCACCTGGCTGACACGTCGGATCTCGGCGTCACGGCCGATGACCGGGTCGAGCTTGCCGGCCTTCGCGATCTCGGTGAGGTTGACGCCGTACTGTTCGAGCGCAGACTTCTGCTCTTCCTGCGAGTTCGGTGCGCCTTGCATGTTCGCCACTCATGACTCCCTTCGTTCCAAACTTGAGTGTACTTAACTCAACTTTGCGAAGTGGATCGGTATTCCGACCCGTGCCGGACTGGCCCCGATGCAGCACAGGCCTGGCCCCCTCATTCAAGGTAGACGGATGCCGCGGCAACCGCCATCACTCAGCGGGTGCGGGGATCGAGTCGCCGAGCAGCACGACGAGCAGTCGGCGGAACTCCGCCCGCTCGGCGTCGTCGAGTCGAGCGAGCAGCGTGCGCTGCGCCGAGTCGACCGCGGCGTCGAGTTCGACGAGCCGTGCGCGGCCGGGCTCCGTGATGTCGACGCTGTTGCGGCGTCGATCGTGCACGTCAGGGGAGCGCTCGACGAGGCCGGACGCCTCGAGTTCGCCGAGCACGACGTGCAGGTCGCTGCGATCGAGCCCGAGCCGTCGCCCCAACTCCGCCTGGCTCACCGCCCCGCCCTCGGCGAGCGCGTGCAGCACCGAGAAGTGGTGCCTGCGCACGCCGTGCGCCGCGAGCGCCTCGCCGACGACGCCGGCACCGACGCCGGCCGCGCGACTGAGCAGCCAGCTCGGCAGTTCGGCGAGCCGACGGGGCGGCACCGGCTGGACGCCCATGCCGTCGGGTGTGGGCGCCGGGGTCGCAGGGGGCGCCGGGGTCACGCCGCGGCCGGCTGCGTCGCGGGCGAGGTGCGCCAGGTCGGCACGACCTGCAGTTCGGCGATGCGCCAACCCGCCTCGGTCTCGCGGACGCCGAAGCGGTAGACCGCGCCGATCACCTGCACGGGCACGCCGTCGGCGTGGGCGAAGTGCGCGGTGAGGTTGGCCCTGACCTTCGCGGTGCGCCCGGCGGGAGCACCGGTGTCGTGTTCGGTCTCGGGGTCGGGGTCCGGATCAGCCTGGTCGACGATCACATTCGTCATGACGTGGTGCAGGCGATCGAACCCCACGTGATTGCGCGTCGCCTGGGCGACGACGGCCTCGCGACCCTCGGCAGTGCCGCCGGGCGTCGTCGCGGTCACGTCGTCGGTGAGGAGCTCATGCAGCACGTCGAATCGGTGCTCGTCGAGCGCGGCGCCCAGCCGCGAGACCATCTCGGCCAGCTGCACCCGGTCGTCGACGGTGATGGGGGCGATCGCCCCGGAGTCTCGTTCGTTCATCGATTGCTCCTCCTGATCGTTGGTGACACCAACGTTGGTGTCACCAACGTAACGCCGACTCGACGTCGAGCGCAAGAGCTCGGGCCAGTGACATCCATGCGATGGAATGGACCCCGCCCGGCGCGCGTTGGACCAGGCATGCAACGCTTCGGAACCCTCTCGTTCGGCCACTACGGACACCTCGGCGGCGGGCGGGAGCTCTCAGCCGGCGACTCGCTGCTGCAGGCCATCGACCTCGCGCAGGGCATGGACGAGCTCGGCGTCAACGGCGCGTACTTCCGCGTGCACCACTTCGCACGCCAGCAGGCGTCGCCCATGCCGCTGCTCGCCGCGATCGCCGCACGCACGCAGACCATCGAGGTCGGCACGGGCGTCATCGACATGCGCTACGAGAACCCGCTGCACCTGGCCGAGGAGGCCGCCGCGGTCGACCTGATCTCGGGCGGTCGACTCGCGCTCGGCGTGAGCCGGGGATCACCCGAGTCGGTCGTGCGCGGCTACGAGGCCTTCGGCTACACGGGATCGCAGGACCCTCGCGGCGCCGACCTCGCTCGCGAGCACTTCGACCGATTCCTGCAGGCGATCGAAGGCCAGGGCCTGGCCGAGCGCGACCCCTCGTCGCCCTTCGGCGGCGGCCACGGCATGCAGCGCATCGAGCCGTACTCGCCAGGACTGCGCTCGCGCATCTGGTGGGGTGCCGGCAACCGCGACTCCGCCGAGTGGGCGGGCCGCGCGGGCGTCAACCTCATGTCGTCGACCCTGCTGACCGAGGACCGCGGCATCCCGTTCGACGAGCTGCAGGCCCAGCAGATCCAGGCGTTCCGCGAGGCGTGGCGCGAAGCCGGTCACCCCGGCGAGCCGCGCACCTCGGTGAGCCGCTCGATCTTCCCGATCACGACGGCCGAGGACGAGCTGTACTTCGGCGGTCGCCAGGACGGCGACGGGGTCGGCATGATCGACGGAATCCGGTCGACCTTCGGCAAGACCTACGCGGGCACGCCCGACAAGCTCGTCGAGCAGCTGCAGAAGGATGCCGCGATCCGCGAGGCGGACACGCTGATGCTCACGATCCCGAGCCAGCTCGGCGTCGAGTTCAACCTGCGGCTGATCGCGGCGTTCGCGAAGCACGTGGCGCCGAGCCTCGGGTGGGAGCCGGCGAACCGCTGACGTCGTCGGCCGGCGATGCGCCGGTCGACCTCGGCACGCTCCTCTCGCCATTCTGCGTCGACAGGAGCAGACTCGGAGCATGGACGACGAACGCGACGAACGACCGCCGACCCGTCACCTGACGGAGGCCGAGTGCTGGCAGCGCATCAGCGATGCGCCCTACGGGCGCATCGCCGCGGCCGCCGGCGGCGACGTCGACATCTTCCCGGTGAACCACGCCGTCGCAGACGATCGCACGATCGTCTTCCGCACCTCTCCGGGCACGAAGCTGCTCGAGCTGACGATCCACCACCGCGTCGCCTTCGAGGTCGACGGCACCGACGACCGTGAGGCGTTCAGCGTCGTCGTGAAGGGCGACGCCGTCGAGTTCGACCGGCAGTCCGAGATCGTCGAGGCCGAACGGCTCGGCGTCGAGCCCTGGGCGCCCGAGACGAAGGACCGGTGGGTGCGCATCACGCCCACCGAGGTGCACGGCCGGCAGTTCGAACGCCCGCTCTAGCGCGGGCCGTCCGCGACTAACAGTGCGGGCCGGTCCGCGACGGATCCGCCGGCAAGGGAGTACTCACGCCGGAAATGGACCGCGCCTCCCCGCCGGGTCACGGCGAAGAGGCGCGGCGTTCATGGAGTCGACGGCTGCGGGGCCGACGACCGGAGACCGGCGACCGGCGGCCTAGCCGACGCCCTCGAGCGCGTCGGTCTCGGTGTTGCCGATGTTCGCGAGCACCTCGGGGCGACGCTTGGCGAGGTGCAGGTACCAGGCGAGCGCGGCGATCATCGTGGCGAGGAACAGGTACGGGATGACGTTCAGCGGCCACGCCGGCACGGGCCAGACGTTCGCGAAGAACACGTAGGCCATCGAGACGACCGCGACCACGGCGCAGACCCAGACGAGGCCGTTGCGCATGCCCTCGCGTCGCGTGTAGACGACGCAGGCGATCGCGACGAGCGCGTAGGCGACCATGTAGCCGTAGGTGCCGTACGTGTCGACCCAGACGACGATCTCCATCGGGTCGGCACCCATCGCGAGCAGCACGAGGTCGAGCACGATCGCGGCCGGGCCGGCGACGAGCAGCACGCGGTGCGGCGTCAGGTGGCGGTCGTGGGTGCGGCCGAACCGCTCGGCGACGACGCCCTCCTTGCCCATCACGTAGATGATGCGGCCGACCACGTTGAGCGGGGCGACGACGACGGCGAAGAACGAGGCGCCGACGCCGAAGGTGAGGATCGGGGCGAACCACGTCGGCATGCCGATCTGCGTGGCGATCGCCTCGAGCGGGCTCGCGGCCGTCGCCAGGTCCTCACCGAGGATCGCGATCTGGGTGTACGCCGCGAAGACGTAGAGGATGCCGACGGTCACCGCGCTCCACATGATGGCGCGGGGGATGGCGGTGTACGGGTTCTTCGCCTCGCGTCCGAGCGCGTCGGCCGATGAGAAGCCGACGAACCCGAGGATGCCGAGCACCATGCCCGCGGCGACGCCCTGGAACGGCACGCCCTCGAGCGAGAACTGCGCCGGGTCCCATGCGTTGGGGCCGGCCCAGACGAGCGCCAGCACGAGCAGGATCAGGATGATCGTCACCGAGACGAGCTCGAGCACGAGCGAGACCCGGGCCGACAGGCGGATGCCGCGGATCGTGAAGAGCGTCGCGAGGCCGCCGAGCACGATCGCCAGCGCCATCGACCAGCCGAGGCCCTCGGCGGGCACGCCCATGAGCACGAGGAACTGGTTCATGTACGAGACGGCGCCGCCGAGCGATCCGGCCGCGATGCCCCAGCAGCCCACGAGCAGGGCGATGCCCGCGAGGTACGCGCCGAACGGGCCGAGCCCCTTCGCGACGTAGGTGTAGAGCGAACCGGCCGAGGCGTGCCGCTTGGCGAACACGGCGACGCAGTAGCCGACCGAGAGGATCACGATCGTCGCGAGCACGAACGAGAGCATCGTGCCGTTGCCGGCCCCGATGTAGATGCCGGCCGCGGTGAACGCGATGACCGCGCTCGGGGCGATGTTGGCGATGGCCTGGGCGGCGAGCTCTGGCCCGCTCATGACGCCGCGGCGCAGGCCGGCGTCGGTGGGGGCGCCGGCCCGGGAGGCCGGCGCCTGGGTGGTGGGGGTGGTCATGTGAACTCTCCAGTGAGTCGAGCGGGTCATGGGCGTCTGCCGGTGGGCATCGGCCGGTCGGGGGCGGCTGCCGGTCAGGGGATCAGCAGCGTGCGGAGCGCTTCGCCGGATTCGAGGTCCTCGAACGCCTCGGCGGCCTCGGCGAGCGGGCGTCGCGCCGAGATCAGCGGGTCGAGCTTGAGCTGGCCGTCCATGTAACGGTCGACGAGCGCGGGGATGTCGATGGACGGGCGCACCGAGCCGTAGTTCGAGCCGAGGATGCGCTGGTCGGCCTCGGCGAGCACGAGCGGCTCGAACGACGCCTTCGCACCCGTCGGCGGCAGTCCCACGATGACGGCAGCCCCGCCGAGGCCCAGCATGCGGATCGCCTGCTCGGTCGTCGACGTGCGCCCGATGGCGTCGAACGCGTAGTCGACGCCGTCGGGGATGAGGTCGAAGAGCGCCTCGACCGCGTCGACCTGCGACGCGTCGATCTGGTCGGTGGCGCCGAACTGCACGGCGAGCGCGGTCTTGTCGGCGCGCACGTCGATCGCGACGATGCGTTCGGCGCCGGCGAGGCGGGCGCCCTGCACGACGTTGAGGCCCACGCCGCCGCAGCCGATGACGACGACGGTGGAGCCGGGCTCGACGGCCGCGGTGTTCAGCACGGCGCCGACGCCGGTGGCGACCGCGCAGCCGACGACGGCGACGATGTCGAGCGGCGCGTCGTCGCGCACCTTGACCGCACCCGACGCGGGGACGACGACCTCCTCGGCGAACGACGAGACGCCGAGGTAGTGGTGCAGCGACTCGTCGCCCTGCGACAGGCGCGAGGTGCCGTCGAAGAGCACGCCCTTCGGCGCCACGACCGTGGCGACCTTCTGGCAGCGGGCCTCGTGGCCCGAGCGGCAGTAGCGGCACTCGCCGCACGGCGGCACCCAGGAGAGCACCACGTGGTCGCCGACGGCGAGCGACGTGACGCCCTCGCCGAGTTCGACGACCACGCCGGAACCCTCATGACCCATGACGAGCGGAGCCGGGGCGTCCCATTCCCCTCGCTTCACGTGCAGGTCGGAGTGGCAGACGCCCGCCGCCGCGATCTTGACGCGCACTTCGCCGGCCTTGGGGGCGGCGAGTTCGACGTCGGCGACCTCGATCGGCGTCTCCGGTGCGCGGAAGACGATGGCTTTCATTGATGCTCCCTTGGATCTGGTGCTGGGGTACGCAAGATGCTAGGCAGACCAGCCCCGGCGCGTCACTGTGAAGAATGTCGAATCGAGAACGGATGCCGCGACATTCCGTACACTCGATCGCATGGCTCGTGACGTGCTCTCCATCGCCCGCGTGCTCGGCGGCGAGCTCATCGGCTCGGGCCTCGACGCCGCGACCCCGGTCGACTCGGCGATCCGGCTCGAGGAGTTCAGCGTCGTCGGCCACCCGTCGTTCGCGACCCTCGTGGTGGCCGCCGCCGAGCCGCTCGCCGCCGCACTCTCGGCCGGCGGACCACGCGCGGAGGCGCTGCGCGGCACCGTGCTCGTGAGCCATGGATCGACCCGTGCACTCCGGCGCGCCGTCGACCTCGCCGGCGTCACCGCGATCGTCGGCGCCGACGCGGGCGACGCCGTGCTGCACCCGCTGCTCGTCGCCCTCCTCGCGACCGACCAGGCCGCCGAGGACCGGCTCGTGACGACCGGCACCAAGGTGCTCACCCAGGTCGCGCGTCGTGGCGGGGTCGGCGCGGTGATCGCCGAGCTCGCGAGGCGCATCGACGGGTGGGCCGTGCTGCTCGACCCGCACGGCCAGGTGATCTCGACCGCCGGCGCGGGCGGACTGCATGTGCAGGACGCCGTCGCGGTGGCCTTCAGCAGGCCGGTCCGCGTGCGATATCCGGGCCTGCAGGTGCATCCGGTCGGCACCGGCGAGGACCTCAGCGCGTACCTCGTGATCTCGTCGCGCGAGGCGTCGATGAGCCGCGGCCGCGACCTCGCCTCCCAGGCGGCCGCACTGCTCGACCTCATGCTCCGCACACACGACCGGACCACGACCGAACGGCTCGGGCGGGAGCTCATGATCGGCACGCTCCTCGACGGCGGCCAGGCCGCCTCCTCGCTCCTTCGTCGGTGGGGCGTGCACGAGAGCTCGCTGACCGCGTTCGCGATCACGGCCCGGTCGAAGTCGGTCGACCTCGAGCGCCTCGTCACGCGGTGGCTCGACGAGTTCGGCAGCGTTCACCTCATCACCGAGGAACCCGGCCGGCTGCTCGGCTTCCTGCGCGACGATCGCGTCGACGACCTGGTTCGGAGGGTCGAGGATGTCGCGGCCGACGCGCGCGTGCCCCTGCGACTGGGACTCGGCTCGCCCGCGGCATCCGACTCCCTCGCCCGCACCGCCGCCGAGGCGCGACAGGCCCTCGACCTCGCCGCGACCGACGGCCGCACGGTGTCGAGGTACCGGGCCATGCCGACGGTCGCCCTCGTGCTCGATCGACTCGACGCGGCCGACGGCGCCCGCCTCGCCGAGGTGCTCGACCCGCTGCGCGAGGCGTCCGGCGAGCACGGCGAGCTCACCCGCACCCTCCGCGTCTACCTCGCCGAACACGGGTCGTGGGGGGTCGCCGCCGAGACCCTCGGCGTGCACCGGCAGACGCTGGCGAACCGCATCCACCGCATCGAGGCCACGACCGGTCTCTCGATGGGCAGCCCCGACGACCGCACGGCGGCGTGGCTCGCACTCAGGGCCCTCGAGCGCTGAGGCGATCGAGCCCTCGAGCGCGACGCCTCCGGCGAGGTCAGCCGATCGGAGGCGGCGCCACGTCGACCGAGGCGACCGTGGTGCGCGCGACGCCCTCGGGCGTCGGGATCTCGTACCTCACCGGCATGCCCGGGTGATCGAGGGCGAACCAGAAGCGCGCCACCTCCGGATCGCCGCCGTCACCGTGCCCCTGGCGCACCTCGTAGAGCAGGCAGTCGAGCAGCGCGTCCTCGCCGCCGAGGACCAGGTCGAGCGACACGGACGACCTCGTCGCATGCTCGACGGGGAACGCCGCGTGCTCCTGCAGTTCGCGCCACGTCACGCGCTCGCTCGTCACCTCGCCGTCGACGTCGCCCGCCGCATCGAGTCGCCACTGCTCGAGCGTCGCGCCCTCGTCGTCGAGGTCGACGAAACGGTTGACCCGCTCGAAGCGCTCGCCGCCGGGCGTCTCGACCAGCAGCCGGATCGTCTTGCCGGATCCGCTCGCCGCGCGGATCTCGCCGGCCGTGAACGGCGTCGGCAGCAGGCCCGGCCCGAGCAGGTGCGGGTCGGACGCAGGCTCGAGATCGGCGCCCGAGGGGGCGGCTTCTTCGCTCATGGCGCCAGTCTGCGACATCCGCCCGGATCTGGGAACCTCGGATTCGGCACGCGTTCTTACCGCATCGGCCCGCCCAGCGGAACAGCCTCCGGGACCTCATGGCGGATTCAATGCGTTCTCATACGAAAGCGCGTCATGCTCGAGATCCGACCACGACGAACCACGACGAACCCCCGGGGGCCCGCCATGCAGAAGCGCACCAAGATCATCACCGCCTCGATCGTCGCGGGGGTGCTCGTGCTCGGCGCGACGGCCGCGATCGCCGGACCGATCGTCTATCGCGACTTCATCGTCGGGCCGGCCGCCGATGCGCCGACCGTCACGGTGACGCCGAACCCGAGTGCGGGAGCCGGCGAGGCCGAGGCATCCGACCTCACCGGTGCCTGGACCGTCGCGGGCGGCTCGTTCGCCGGCTACCGCGTCGACGAGGTGCTGAACGGCACGGATGTCACGGTCGTCGGCCGCACCGAGCAGGTCACCGGCACGCTCGCCGTCGCCGACACGACCCTCGAATCGGCCGAGATCACCGTCGACGTCGCCTCGATCGCGACGGACAGCTCGAACCGCGACGACTACTTCCGCCAGAACGCGGTGCGCGTCGACGAGAACCCGACGGCGACGTTCGTGCTGACCGACGCCGTCGTGAGCGACGGTGCACCGGCCGTCGGGGAGGTGCAGACGATCCAGGCGACCGGCGACCTGACGCTCGCCGGGGTCACCCGTTCGGTCACCGTCGAACTCGAGGCCGTGCTGAACGGCGAGACCGGGCAGGTCGCCGGCAGCATCCCGATCACGTTCGCCGACTTCGGCGTCGAGGCGCCGAACCTCGGCTTCGTGTCGGTCGAGCCCGACGGCTACGTCGAGTTCTCGCTGGAGCTCGCGCGGGCGTGACCCGGCGGCCCCTCGTCCGATGGGCGTAGCCTCGAAGCGACCGATCGACCAGAAGGAGCACTCCATGCCTCTCGAAGGCGAATACGCGCCGAGCACCGCGGGTTGGGCCCGCAAGCAGGCCGAGGCCTACGAGGCGAGCGGCGGAACCGAGGCCAACCTGCTTCGCGGCCGACCGGTCATCGTGCTCACGACGGTGGGAGCCAAGAGCGGCAAGCTGCGCAAGACGGCGCTCATGCGGGTCGAGCACGATGGCGAGTACGCCGTGGTCGCGTCGCTGGGCGGTGCCCCGAAGCATCCGGTCTGGTACTGGAACCTGCTCGCCCACCCCAAGGTCGAGCTCCAGGATGCCGCGGAGAAGCACGACTACCTCTCGCGCGAGCTCGAGGGCGCCGAGCGCGACGAGTGGTGGGCGCGCGCGGTCGAAGCGTGGCCCGACTACGCGAACTACCAGACGAAGACCGACCGGCTCATCCCGGTGTTCCTGCTCACGCGTGTCGACGTGCTCTGACGCTCGCGGCGTCGGCGTTCACCACCTCGACATTCGGCGCGTCGGCGTTCACAGCCCGCGCATCGTGAAGGCGCGGGCGAGGAGTCCGCGCAGCGGGGGCAGGTCGAGCGTGCGCACGCCGGCGTTGCGGAGGCGCAACCGCAACCCCGAGGCCGGCGCACCGACGGCCATGTTGAACGCGGCCCGGCGCACGGCGCGACGAGCCGCCTGCCGCCGGACGCGATCGTAGACCTCGAACGCCTCGAACGGCGCGCCCACGGCGAGCGCGGCGGCGAGTTCGTGGTCGAGCCGCACGGCGTCGAGCCAACCGAGGTTCATGCCCTGCCCGCCGATGGGGCTGATCTCGTGCGCGGCATCGCCCGCGAGCGCGATGCGGCCGACGGCCATGCGGTCGGCGAGGTGCTGCCGCGCCTCGAACGCGCTCGGATCGCCCGCGTGGGCGACGTCGAACGCGCCGCCGACACGCGCATCCACGATGCCGGCGAGCGTGTCCGCGGTGAGCCGCGCCGGTGGGCGCCGCACCCTGGCCACCCAGCGCCGCCGCCCCTCCGGCATCGGGAACGACTCGACCACGCCCGCGGGCTCGAAGTGCAGCAGCGCGGTGCCGGGTTCGCCCGTGTCGTCGCGGGTGTCGCACATCACGTAGTGCGCCCGGCCGCGACGCGGTCGCCACCCGACCTCCATCGACGAGCGGATGCCGCTGCGCACGCCGTCGGCCGCGACCACGTAGCGCGCGGTCAGCGTGGTGGGCTGCCCGCCGGCGAGCCCGTCGACCTGCACGTCGGCGCCGCGGTCGTGCACGGCGCGCACGTCGACCCCCCGACGGATGCTCCCGGGCCGCAGGGCGGCGAGGCGGCGTTCGAGGATCGCCTCGGTCTCGAGCTGCGGCAGCGAGAGCACGACGCCGCGACCATCGACGTCGCGGACGCCGCCGCCTCGCCTGCCGCCGAAGGACATGGTGCCGAGCGTGCGCCCCTCGCAGGTCGCCCGTCCGTCGCGGATGGGCACCGCCGCGCCCGCGACCTCGGCCTCGACGCCCGCACGCGCGAGCGCTCGGAACCCAGGCGGATGGATGCCGATGGCGCGCGAACCGCCCGCGCCCCGAGACATCCGCCGCTCGAGCACGACCACGTCGACCCCGCGCTGCGCGAGCAGGCAGCCGAGCAGCAGGCCGACCGCGCCCGCGCCGACGACGACCACGTCGTGGCGGGACTCGCCGGCATCGGCCCGCTCGCCAGCGTCGGCCCGCTCACCGCCCACGGCGCGCTCGCCGCCCACGGCCCGCTCAGACATCCGCGCCCCACAGCACTTCGAGTCGCCACGGGATGCCGCGCCGCACCCGCCACCCCGAGGGAAGCAGCGCGGAGAGCTCGCCTGCCGTGTGGCTGCGACGGATCGAGGTCAGCCCGTCGGGGCGGATGTACGACCCCGACAGCAGGTTCGGGGCGAACGGCAGGGTGCCGAGCGCGAACGCGGCGTACCCCAGCGTGCTGCGCTCGATGTCGCCGTGCACGACGAGGCCCCCGTCGCGTGCGAGCCGCTCGGAGTCGGCGAGGAGCGCACCGAGCTGCACGCCGTCGAGGTGGTGCAGCACATGGTTCGACGTGACGACGGCGAACCGCTCGCCGGCGTCGGCGAGCTCGGCGCTCGTCGTGCGGCGGAGCACGAGCCCCGGCTCGCGCGGCCGGCTCGACGCCCACGCGAACGCGCGCTCGTCGGGGTCGATCGCGACCACCTCGAGCCGGAGGCCGTCGGCGCGGGCCCACCGCAGCATGGCCCGCGGCACGTCGGCGCCGCCCGAGCCGACGTCGAGCACCCGGCGGGTGGAGTCGGCCGACAACCGCGGACGGATCCACCGGCGGTACACCGCACGCTGGTTCGAGACCACGGGGTTCAGGCGACTGAACTGCTCGTACGTGCGAGCGAGCCGCTGCGGGTCGCAGTCGGGGTCGTCCATGAGCTCGGTCGACGCGTCGTCCCGCGTCGCCAGCGACCTCAACTCCGCCCCCTGCCCGGCGCGGAACGCCCGAAGCACATGGTCAGGCGCGGATCGTCAGCAGCGCCGACTCGACGGTGAGCCCCGGGCCGAAGGCCATGGCCGCGACCCGGTCGCCGTCGGCCGCGTCACGGGACTCGAGGATGTTCGCGAGCACGAACAGCACGGTCGCGCTCGACATGTTGCCGAAGTCGCGCAGCGTCTCGCGGGCGGGCACGAGCTGCGCCTCGGTGAGGGCGAGCCTCGACTCGACCTTGTCGAGGATGCTGCGGCCGCCCGGATGGATCGCCCAGTGCTCGACGGCCTCGCTCGACGTGTCGGTGGCGAGCGCCTCGGCGAGCGCGGCGTCGTGCTCGAACAGCGGCTCGAGCGCGCCCGTGATGTGCGCGTCGATGATCGCCGGCACCGCGTTGGAGAGCACCATCTCGAACCCGTGGTCGCCGATGCTCCAAGCCATGTCGTCTTCGCCGACGGGCGTGATGCGCGTCGCGAAGCGGTCGAGCTCGAACGCGCGCTCGCCGGGCTCGGGGGCGCGGGTCGAGACGATGCCCGCACCGGCTCCGTCGGAGAACAGCGACGAGGCGACGATCGTGTCGGGGTCGTTCGACGAGCGCAGGTGGAGCGTGCAGAGCTCGACGCTGATGACGAGCACCACCGCCGCGGCATCCGCCTGGCAGAGCTGCCGGGCGAGGCGGAGCGCCGGAATCGAGGCGTAGCAGCCCATGAACCCCAGGTGGTAGCGCTCGACGCCGGGGTCGAGCCCGAGTTCGCGCGCGACCATGAAGTCGGGGCCGGGGGCGTAGAAGCCCGTGCACGAAACCGTGATGACATGCGTGATCTCGGATGCCGCGACGCCCGGTGTGGCGTCGATCGCCGCCCGCCCCGCCTCGACGTAGAGGCCGGTGGCCTCGCGTGCGTAGATCGCATTGCGGGCCTTGGTGCC
Source organism: Agromyces allii (assembly GCF_009749385.1). Classification (GTDB taxonomy): domain Bacteria; phylum Actinomycetota; class Actinomycetes; order Actinomycetales; family Microbacteriaceae; genus Agromyces; species Agromyces allii. The sequence goes on from NZ_WBIN01000003.1 coordinate 25,126, forward strand.
GGGCAGCAGCAGCTCGCCGGTCGCCTGGTCGAAGAAGACCGGGGTCTCGTCGCGCGGCTCGAGCGTGAGCTCCTCGAGCACGCTGTGCCGGCGCTCGATGCCCGAGACGTTGAACGACGTCGTGACGATGCGCTGCGCGAGGCGGTTCAGCCCCGGTTGCGCCGCGAACACGTCGCGCACCGCATCTTGCACGAGGACGGTGGCCGGAACCACCGTCGAGATCCCCCTCAGCGTGATGGTCATGCCCCACCCTAGGCACGTGAGCGGATGCCGCGACAGGGGTTGCGGCGAACTCCTCCGCGCACCTGCGAACTCTCCGCGCACAGACGACGAAGCGCCGGCGATCCGGAGAGGATCACCGGCGCCAGGTGCGTCGCGGTCTGCGGATCAGCCGAGCAGCCGGGCCTTCGCGGCCGCGAACTCCGCGTCGTCGAGGATGCCCTGCTCCTTGAGCGCAGCGAGCTTCTGCAGTTCGGCGACGATGTCGACGCTCGGGGCCGCAGCCGCGGGCGGCGGCGCTGCGGCCGCCTGCTGCTGCGCGAGGTACGCCTGCTGCTGCGCAGCCTGCTGCGCGGCGGCGTCGATCTGCGCCTGCTGCTGTTGCTGCTGGTAGGCGTCGGCCTGGGCCTGCTCCTGGTACTTCTCCTGCTGGTGGCGCTGCACGCTGCCGCTCACCGCGGTGGCCGTGCCGGCGACGACCGCCGTGCGCGCCGCCATGCCGATGAGGCCCGGGCGCCCCATCCGTCGTCCCATCATGATTCGACTCCTTCGGTCTCGGCCAGCACCGCGTTGACGATCGGCGCGGGAATGCGCTCGGCCTGGATCACCTCGGCACCGGAGGCGGCGAACTTCGACGCGAGCCGCTTCGCCCACACCAGTTCCATCGCGACCAGCGCCGCCGACGTGCCCTGCGGAATCAGCGCCGCGAGCTCCTCGACGTCTTCGTCGCCCACGAGCCCGGCTTCGAGCACCTCGATGTCGATGTCGAGCTCGCCGCCGAGATCTTCGAACTCGACGATCGTGACCTCGTCGTCATGGCTGCGCGACACGAGCAGGAAGTCGAGGATTCGGATCTCTCCGCCCTCGACCAGCTCGCTGAGCGCGTCCATCGTTCCCTGATCGGGACTCTCGCCCGTGAACCCGACAAGGTACAGGTCGACCGGACCGTACTCGAACTCCGCCATTGGTTCCCCCTCCATGGTTGTGAGCAGAACACTAGTCCCGGGTACCGGCCGTTGTCACCGCCTCGTCCGGTGTATCTCCCGAGAGTCGCCTGAGCGTCGCCGAGCGTTCATCGGGCTCGAGGAAGAGCGCACGCACGAGCAGCGTGAGCGGGATCGAGAGGATCGCGCCGATCGGCCCGATCACGAGGGTCCAGAACACGACCGACACGAACGAGAGCGTGAGGCTCAGCGACACCGCATCGCTCACGAACTTCGGCTGGATCAGCACCTGCAGGGTCACGTTCACGACGCAGTACACGAGCACCACGACGAGGGCGAGCGGCCACCCGCCGATCACGAGCGCGAGCACCGCGGGCGGGATGAGCCCGATCACGAAGCCGATGTTCGGGATGAAGTTCGTCACGAACGCGAGGATCGCCCAGACGAGCGGGATGGGGATGCCGAGGCCCCACAGCACGAGGCCGTCGATGATCGCCACGACGAGTCCGAAGCTCGCATTGACCACGTAGTAGCGCCGGACGCCCGAGAAGTAGCGGCCGCCGATCACGTCGCCGGCAGCCGTGCCGAAGACCGGGCGGGCCCGCGCGAAGCGCGCAGCATCCGCCGACATGAAGATCACGTACGCGAGCACGAAGAAGAACGCGGTCGCGAGGCCGAGCAGCGCGCTCGCGAGGCCGCCGGCGAAGCCGACGAGCTGCGCGGGGTCGAGCACCGTCGAGAGGCTCGCCGTGGCATCCGTCGTCACACCGGTCGACTCGACCATGGAGATCAGCGACGCCGCGGTCTGCTCGAGCTCGTCGAGGTAGTCGGGCAGGATCGCCACGAACTGGGCGGATGCCACGACGAGCAGCACTGCGAGGGCTGCGAGGATCGCCCAGGCCACCGCGACGACCGCACTCGTGGCCAGCCACTTCGGCCAGCCCCGACGCTCGAGCGGGAAGCGCACCGGGTGCGCGATGATCACCACGACGGCGGCGACCGCGATCGGCCCGAGCACCTCGCGCGCGAGCCACACCCCGCCCAACGCGATCACGGCGGCGGCGAGCACGATCACCCGCCGGTGCGCCAGCGTGAAGCCGGTCGACGCGATCCGGCGATCCTCGGGCACGTGCTCTACTGCGGCATCCGCCATCTCGGCCTCCCACGAGTCACCCTACGATCACCGACGCGCAACCCGCAGACCGCCGCGCGTTCTCTGGACGAGATCCTCGGAACGACGCTACATTCGGCTCAGGCGCTCGATCCCTGGGGGGCGCGGAAAACTCGAGAACGGAACAACGAATATGGATTTCTGGTCAAACTTCTGGAGCATCATCTGGTGGTTCCTGTGGGCCTTCGTCTTCATCGCCTACCTGATGATCCTCTTCTCGATCGTGGGCGACCTGTTCCGCGATCACAAGCTGAGCGGCTGGTGGAAGGCCATCTGGATCATCTTCCTGATCTTCGTCCCGTTCCTGACGGCACTGATCTACCTCATCGCGCGTGGCCAGGGCATGGCGGAGCGCTCGCAGCGTGACGCCCGCCAGGCGCAGGCGGCGGCCGACGACTACATCCGCCAGACGGCGGGCACCGCGGCGAGCCCGTCCGATGAGATCGCCAAGGCGAAGGGCCTGCTCGACTCGGGCGCCATCACGGCCGAGGAGTTCGCGCACCTGAAGTCGAAGGCGCTGTCGCAGAGCGCGTAAGCAGCACCGTTCGTCGTCAGACGGACGAAGAGGGGGCCGGATGCCACGCATCCGGCCCCCTCTTGGCGTTCGTCCCTAGTCGCGTGGTGCCGCGGCGGCGGGCACCGCCTGCGCACCGGCATCCGCCACCGGCTCGCCCGAAGCGCCCGCGGTGCGGAGGAACACGATGATCCAGCTGAAGATCAGGCAGGCCGCCACGAGCTCGACGGCCGTGAGGTTGTAGTACCCGATCGCGAAGAAGATCGCGACGACCGCGATCACGACGAGGTACGCGAAGCCGAGCAGCACGAACACGCGCGGGATCGTGCGGATCAGCCTCGGCAGCCGGATCACGATGATCGCGAAGCAGATCGCCATGCCCGTCGCGACCGAGTTGTGCACCCAGAAGAACTCGTCGACCTTGAAGATGCCGACGCACGCGAGGAAGATGCCGACGAGGATCAGCAGCAGGCGCACGGTGTCGCGTCCCTTGCGGTCGGCGGGGTCGGATGCCGGCAGGGCCGCGGTGGCGTAGCGCGCCACGATCGTGACGATCGCACCCGCGACGATGAGCGTGACGTTGAACGCCATGGCCGAGATGTCGTCGGTCATGCCGAGCGCCGAGAGGTTCTCCTCCCACCAGTGCTTGTCGCCCGCCGAGAGCATGCTCGCGAGCACGCCCACCACGAGGAACACGGCGAGCACCAGCGACAGCAGCATGGGCGTCATGCGCACCGACGACAGGAAGCTCACGTACGCCGACAGGGCGAGCGTGACCCCCGCGAGCGCCGCGGCGGGCAGCGGGAACACGACCGCGTCCTGGAAGCACAGCTCCAGCACCGTCGAGAGCGCGAGCCAGCCGAGCAGGGCGATGACGCCGTGCGCGATCGCCAGCGCGGCGATGTCGAACCAGTGCAGCCTCGCGTCGGGCACGTTGAGGCCCTCGCCGATCTCGTTCCGGAGCGCAGGATTCGGGGTTCGGTCCGCGACGTACCGGCCGAACACGAACGCGGCGATCGCCGCGACCGCGCCGCCGATGGCCGCGAACGCGCCGAGCGAGCCCCGACCCGCGATCGGGAGGTCCTGACCCCAGAAGAGGAACAGTCCGACCACCCCGCCGAGCACGAAGAACACGCTGCCGACGAGCAGGGCCGCGGACTCCAGCGACTCCACGTTCGCGCCGGGTGTCTTGAGGATCTGCCTGATCGGCACCGCTTCGCGCTTCGACCGCTGCTTCGTCGACGTTGCTCCCGACACGTGCTCTCCCACCCCTAGGCCCGTGCCATCCGAGTCGGCACGGCGATTCGGAGATCAGCATGACACCGCGCGCGCCGACGAGTCCACAGGCTCGACGTGCGGATGCGGCATCCGCCCGACTGCGTCGATGGTCTCGAGACGCTTCGCGCCTCGACCGGCGACCGCGGGTCAGGACGAGATCGGGTCGAGCACCTCGAGCATCGACCCCTGCACGAACCCCGCCCACTCGTAGGCCGCGCGCAGGTAGTCGTCGCGGGTCTCGTCGGACTCGGTGTCGCCCTCCTCGATGACGCCGACCCGCTCGGCGAGGATCAGCCGAAGATCGGTGAGGAAGGTGAGCCACCCCCACGCCTCGGACTCGTCGAGCTCGATCTGCACGACGCCCTCGCCCTCGTGGGAGGCGGTCGCGTCGCGCACGCGCTGGGCCGCCTGGCGCTTGCCGTCGACGAGGCTGTCGCGCGTGTACCGCTCGAACTCCTGCGAGGCGGCATGGTCTTCGGGGTACGCGTTCGGCAGCAGTCTCCCGAGCGCCGGGTCGTCGACCTCGCCGAGCAGCAGCACCGAGTCGACCTGGTCGGCGAGCTCGGACAGCAGCATCGCCTCTTCGGTCTCGAGCACGAGACGGACGCCCTCGCCGTCGCTGCGCCCGGCGACGATCACGGCTCGGCCCTCGACACGGTCGCCTGCAGGCCGTAGCCGTGCATGGCCTGCACGTGGCGTTCCATCGCCTCCCGGTTGCCGGTCGCGACGATCGCCCGCCCCTCGGTGTGCACGCAGAGCATGAGGCGCTCGGCCTCGTCGCGCGCGAAGCCGAAGTAGCTGCGGAACACGTAGCTCACGTACGTCATGAGGTTGACCGGGTCGTCCCACACGACGGTCTGCCACGGCACCTCGGCCGCGACACGCGTGGTGGTGTCGAGGTCGAGTTCTTCGAGCGTGGAGGTCACGCATCAAGACTGACACGACCGGGCGGATGACGCGAGTGGGCGTCGGTCGTGCGGCTCAGGTCGCGCTGCCCTCGTCGTCGGCGGCGCTCGCGGTCCGCGGCGTCATGAACCACTCGACGAACCGCTCCGCCCGGCCGTCGGGGGCGAAGTGCACCTCCCAGAGGTTCCAGTAGAACGCATGGCCCGGGTAGTCCACGTGCCCCTTGATCATGCCGAGGCGGTCGTCCTCGATCAGCACCTCGAGCTCGAAGACGGGCTCGGCGGGCTCGTCCTCGATCCACATCTCGACGATCGCGTCGATGCCGCGCACCGGGTCGGGGTCGTCGGGTCGGAACCAGTACTCGGCGTCGGCCGTGAAGAGCGCCCGCACGTCGTCGGGCGCCTTGGATCGCCATGCGCGGAGGTACCCGTCCAGCCATCGGCTCGCCTGCGTCATGCCCCGTGTCTACTCCACCGGCGGCGGCGCCGTCATGCGGTTGACAGCGGGCTCGGCCAAGTCCTGCTCGGAGCGCGGGCCTCAACCGGCGCGACGCGAGGCGGTGACCGTGAACTTCGGGTCGCGGGCGATCTGCCGCGTCGGGCCCACGATGCGCTCGAGCGCGGGCCGGTAGCGCAGGTGCGAGTTCCAGACGCACCACAGCTCGCCGCCCGGCGCGAGCACCCGGGCGGCATCGGCGAAGAGGTGCTCGGCTATGCCCGTGTGCAGTGCGGCGTCGGAGTGGAACGGCGGGTTCAGCACGATCAGCCGCTGGCTCGCCGCGGGCAGCAGCTCGAGCCCGTCAGCCTGCGTCACGGTCACGCGGTCGGCCACGCCGTTCGCCTCTGCGGTCGCGCGAGCGGATGCCGCCGCCGCCGCCGAGCGGTCGGTCGCCGTCACCACGAGCCCCGGCCGGGCGCGCGCCAGCCAGGCGGCCACCACGCCCGTGCCGCACGCGAGGTCGACGGCCGTCGCGGCATCCGGAACCGCATCGCCGTCGTCGAGCGCCGCGAGCAGCAGACGCGTGCCGATGTCGACCGAGGTGCCCGCGAACACGCCGCCGTGCGCGGCGACCACGAGATCGAGATCGGCGTCGCGCTGCAGCCGCGGCCACGTCGTCGGCCGGGGCGCGTGCACGACCCGCCGCTCGCTCGCGATCAGCACGCGGGACTTCTGCCGGGCATGCGACACGTCGACCCGGTCGAACCACGTCCCGAGCACCTCGTTCATCGCGAGCGTCATGTGCTTGAGGCGCCCGCCGGCGACGATGCGGACGTCGGATGCCGCGTGCTCGGCCACGAGCCCCGCGAGCTCGTCGAGCCGGTCGAGCGAGCGCGGCAGCCGCATGAGCACGACCCGCGCGCCCCCGAGGAGTTCGGGCGAGAGCGGGAGCGAGAGGGGCACGCGTTCACCCGCGAAGCCGAGCCGCACGGTGTTGCGCGCGAGCGCGCGCTCGCCCGTCGCGAGGTCCTGGTGCACCCGCACGCCGGACGCGCCGAGCGCCGTGGCGCCCAGTGCGAGCGCGCCGTAGGCGTCGTCGAGCACGACCACCTCGCCCGGCCCCGCCGCCGCGATCGCCTCGGCCGCCTCGTCGAGGATCAACCGGTCGGCCGCATCGGACGCCTCGAGCCCGTGGCCCTCGACATCGGGCTCGCGGCGCAGCAGTTCGAAGTCCAAGCTCACCCGCCAAGGCTACGCGGAGCGCCATCCTGAGTGCGGGACGCAGACTCGTTTGCTACTCTCGGGCCCGCATGGGGAACGCACAGTCGACTGGGGAACGATCGGCGGCGCGGCAGAACGCCGGGTCGCGCGTCAGGCGAACCCAGAGGCGCCGACCCCGCGGCATCCGCCCGCTCGCGACCTTCTCGGTCGTCGCCGTCATGGGCATCGTCGCGACGCTCTCGCTCGTGCCCGCAGCACCGGTCCCGACCGCGCTCGCGGGCGGCACCGACACCGTCGACGGCGCGCAGACCGTCGAGATCGCCGACGGCGTCGAGGCGCAGAAGGTCTCGCAGGAGTCGTACACCGCGGCCACCGGGCCCCAGACGCTCGTCGCGGGCGGCACCAACGTCGACTGGGCCAAGCTCGTGCTCATCGACGGAGACTGGCCCGTCACCGAAGAGAACATCACGTTCATGATGCGCTGGACCCGGCAGGAGAACGGCGCCGACAACTGGTGGAACCGCAACAACCCGCTGAACAACGGGCAGGGGTCCGGCGGCGGATCCGGTCTCGGCAGCTACGTCGACCTCGTCGAGGCGGCCTTCTACGCGGCGCAGAACATCAAGTCGGGTCGTTACCCCGCGGTCGACGCGGCGCTCCAGCGCGGCGATTCGGCGGATGCCACGGCGCAGGCCATCTGGGCCTCCCCGTGGGCGTCGAGTCACTACGGCTACGGCACGCACTGGAGCTCGCGACCCTACGAGGTCATCGAGGCGCCCGCGGAGGCCTGGGGCCGCTGAGTCGCTCGCCCGGCTCGACCCGTCAGCCGCGGTCGAGCGGACGCCAGACGACCATGGCCGTCTCGCGTCGAACACGCGTGCCCGCGCGGAGCGTGACCACCTCGCCCTGCGACCCGGCCGCGAACACGCGACGGCCCGGACGGTTCAGCATCTCGTCGGCGAGCATGGCCTCGAGCTCGCGCACACGGGCGCGCAGCGTGGTCACCTCGTCTTCGAGGCCGAGCACGCGGCGGATGCCCTCGAGGCTGACGCCCTCGCTCGAGAGCTGGGCGATCTCGCGCAGCTGCACGACGTTGCGCATCGAGTAGCGGCGCGATCCGCCGGTGGTGCGCGTCGGCGAGACGAGGCCGAGCCGGTCGTACTGCCGCAGGGTCTGCGGGTGCATGCCGGCCAGCTCCGCCGCCACCGAGATGACGAAGATGGGGCTGGACTCGTCGACGCTCACGGCCGGCTCAGCCCCTCGCCTTGGCGATCAGGTCGTCGCGCGGGTTCTCGGCGGGCAGTTCGGCCGCGAACTCCTCGAGCTTCTGCTGGGCGTCTTTCGAGAGGTGCGACGGCACGACGACCTGCACCACGGCGAGCAAGTCGCCCGTGGCCTTCTTCGTCTCGACGCCTCGGCCCTTGACCCGCAGCACGCGGCCGCTCGGGGTGCCGGGCGCGACGCGGAGCTTCACGGGGTCTCCGCCGAGGGTCGGCACCTGGATCGTGGCACCGAGCGCGGCCTCGGTGAACGTCACGGGAACGGTCACGCGCAGGTTCAGGCCGTCGCGCTCGAACACGGGGTGCTTGCGCACGGTCACCGTGAGCACGAGGTCGCCGGGCGCGCCGCCGTCGGGCGACGGCTGGCCCTTGCCCGCCACGCGGATCTTCTGGCCGTCGGCCACGCCCGCCGGGATGCGCACCGTGATGTTGCGGCCCTCGCCGGTCTGCAGGGTGATCTGGTCGCCCTTGGTGGCGGTGACGAAGTCGAGCGTGGTCGTCGCCGTGACGTCGCGACCCTTGGTGGGGCCGCCCGCCCCGCGGAACCCGCCGGTCGACTGCCCGAACCGGCCGTTGCCGAAGAGTCCGCCGAGCAGGTCGTCGTAGTCGCCGCCCTGCTGGTAGTACTGCTGGCGTCCGCCGCGGCCGGCGCCTGCACCGCCGCCGAACATGCCGCCGAAGACGTCGTCGAAGCCGCCGTTGCCGCCGCCCGCGCCGGGCGCGGTGAAGCGCGCGCCGGAGCCCATGGCTCGAACCGCGTCGTACTCCTTGCGCTGCTCGGGGTCGGAGAGCACCGAGTGCGCCTCGCTGATCTCCTTGAACTTCGCCTCGGCCGCGGCATCACCCGCGTTCGAATCGGGGTGGTACTTGCGCGCGAGCTTGCGGTACGTCTTCTTGAGGTCGGCTTCGCTCACGTCTTTCGAGACGCCGAGCACCTTGTAGAAGTCCTTGTCGAACCAGTCCTGGCTGGCCATCGACACCTCATCTCTCGAAGTCTGGTGGAAAGGGTACGCCGGTCGAGGAGCTGTGCGCTCCCCGACCGGCTCCCGGAACGGATGGTTACGCGGGCGTCTTCACGACGACCTTCGCAGCGCGGAGCTGCGTGCCGCCGAGCGTGTAGCCCGTCTCGACGACGTCGGCGACCGTGTCGACCTCGACGTCGGGCGAGGGCTGCTGGAAGATCGCCTCGTGCTTCTGCGGGTCGAACACGTCGCCCGGCTCGCCGAACTTGGCGAGCCCGAGGCGCTCGACCGACGCGCGCAGCTTCGCCGCGATCGTGGCGAACGCCGACTCGCCCTCGAGGTCTCCGTGCTTCTCGGCACGGTCGAGGTCGTCGAGCACCGGCAGCAGCACCGAGACGGTCGCGCCGATGGCGCGCTCCTTCTCGAGCTCGCGGTTGGCCTCTGTGCGCCGACGGTAGTTGGCGTACTCGGCCGTGACCCGCTTGAGGTCTGCCAGGTGCTCGTCGCTCGGGTCTTCGACCTCGGCGTTCGCCGCGTTCAGGATGTCTTCGACCGTGAGCTCGCGCTCGTCGGCCTCGACCCCGTCGATGAGCTCCTCGGGGGTGACGGATGCCTCGGCATCCGTCGCCCCGTCGGCGGCGTCGGGCTCGGGAACCTGGGGGTTCTCGTTCTCGTCAGCCATGCTCGGGCCTACTTCTTGTCGTCTTCGTCGTCGATGACCTCGGCGTCGACCACGTCTTCGTCGGACGCGTCGGCCTGCGGCTCGCCGTCGGCGGGAGCGCCACCGGCGGCCGAGGCATCCTGCGCCTGCGACTGCGCGTAGATCGCCTCGCCGAGCTTGCCCTGCGACTGCGACAGCTTCTCGAAGGCCGACTTCACGGCCTCGTCGTCGTCGCCCGCGAGGGCCGACTTCAGCGCGTCGACGTCGCCCTGCACCTCGGACTTGACGTCAGCGGGGAGCTTGTCGTCGTTGTCCTTGATGAGCTTCTCGGTCGAGTAGGCGAGCTGCTCGGCGGAGTTGCGGGTCTCGGCGAACTCGCGGCGCTTCTTGTCTTCGGCCGCGTGCTCTTCAGCCTCGCGCACCATGCGCTCGATGTCGTCCTTCGGGAGGCTCGAGCCGCCCGAGATCGTCATCGACTGCTCCTTGCCGGTGCCCTTGTCCTTGGCGGACACGTGCACGATGCCGTTGGCGTCGATGTCGAAGGTGACCTCGACCTGCGGGATGCCGCGGGGGGCCGGGGCGATGCCGGTCAGCTCGAAGGTGCCGAGCGGCTTGTTGTCGCGGGTGAACTCGCGCTCGCCCTGGAAGACCTGGATCGCGACCGACGGCTGGTTGTCGTCGGCGGTCGTGAAGGTCTCGCTGCGCTTGGTCGGGATGGCCGTGTTGCGCTCGATGAGCTTGGTCATGATGCCGCCCTTGGTCTCGATGCCGAGGCTCAGGGGGGTGACGTCGATGAGCAGGACGTCCTTGCGCTCGCCCTTCAGCACGCCGGCCTGGAGCGCGGCGCCGACGGCGACGACCTCATCGGGGTTGACGCCCTTGTTGGGCTCCTGGCCGGTCTCCTTCTTCACCAGTTCGGAGACGGCGGGCATGCGGGTCGAGCCGCCGACGAGCACGACGTGCGCGATGTCGGCGAGCTTGACGCCGGCCTCGCGGATGACGTCTTCGAAGGGCTTCTTCGTGCGGTCGAGCAGGTCGGAGGTCATGTTCTCGAACTGCGCGCGCGTGAGGGTCTCGTCGAGGTTGGCGGGGCCGTTCTCGGTGAGCGAGAGGTAGGGGAGCTGGATGCTCGTGCTCATCGAGGAGCTGAGCTCCTTCTTGGCCTGCTCGGCGGCCTCCTTGAGGCGCTGCTTGGCGATCTTGTCGTTCGAGACGTCGACGCCGGTCGACTCCTTGAAGCGCTTGATGAGCCACTCGACGATGCGCTGGTCCCAGTCGTCGCCGCCGAGGCGGTTGTCGCCCGCGGTCGAGCGCACCTGGATGGTCGAGAAGTCGTCGTCCTTGCCCACTTCGAGCAGCGAGACGTCGAACGTGCCGCCACCGAGGTCGAAGACGAGGATGAGCTCGTCCTCCTTGCCCTTGTCGAGGCCGTACGCGAGTGCGGCGGCGGTGGGCTCGTTGATGATGCGGAGCACGTTGAGGCCCGCGATCTCGCCGGCCTCCTTGGTGGCCTGGCGCTCGGCGTCGTTGAAGTACGCGGGAACGGTGATGACGGCGTCGGTGACCGTGTCGCCGAGGTACTGCTCCGCGTCGCGCTTCAGCTTCTGCAGGATGCGCGCCGAGATCTCCTGGGGGGTGTACTTCTTGCCGTCGATCTCGTCGGTCTTCCAGTCGGTGCCGACGTGGCGCTTGACCGACGCGATGGTGCGGTCGACGTTGGTGACGGCCTGGCGCTTCGCGGTCTCGCCGACGAGCACCTCGCCGTCCTTGGTGAAGGCGACCACCGAGGGGGTGGTGCGGAAGCCCTCGGCGTTCGCGATGACGGTGGGCTCGCCACCTTCGAGCACGGCGACGACCGAGTTGGTGGTTCCGAGGTCGATTCCTACTGCACGTGACATGTGTGTCTCTCCTTCTGCCTGGGGCGGTTCGCGGGCGGATGCCGCGAGCACCCGTCGGCTGTCGATTCGGCCTTCATGGCCGGCAACCGAAGTTCATTCTGCGGAACTTGAGTCCCGATGACTCAAGCCTTGCAGTGCTGTTTTGGCGTGTCAAGTCGAGGACTTCAAACTTGAGCACACTTGACTCAACTCACAGCGCGCATTCAGTATTCCGGCTCGTCCGCACGGTGCGGTGCGCGGCCCCGTCGCAGCCACTAGCCTGCCGTTGTGGACGCGCAGGAGCAGGAGGAGCGCCTCGTCGCCGCGGAGCTCGACCGGTACGACCGCGAACTGCGGCGGTACCGCAAACTGCGAAGCGGCCTCGAGGCCGACGTCGCGCGACGGCTCGAGGCCGCCGGGTTCAAGTACTTCCACGTCACCGCGCGCGTGAAGTCGCGCGAGTCCTTCGAGCGCAAGGTGCGCCGGGCACCCGACCGCGAGGTGCGCGACATCCTCGGCGTGCGGGTGGTCGCCAACTTCGAGGGCGACCTGCCCGGCATGGAGCAGGTCGTGCGCGAGGCGCTCATCGTCGACGACGACTCCTGGGTCGACAAGTCGGCGCTGCTCCCGCTCGACGCGTTCGGGTACCGCTCGGTGCAGTTCGTCGGACGGGTGCCGGGCGACCGCGTCGGCAGCGGCAGCGGCAGCGGCAGCGCCAGCAGCAGCGGCGAGGCGGCGAGCGGCGACGACCGCGCCGCCGGCTCGGAGGTCGAGGTCGAGGTCCAGCTGCGAACGGCGCTGTCCGACACGTGGTCGGAGCTCGAGCACGACTTCCGCTACAAGTCCGCGCGACGCCTGCCCCGCGAGGTCGACCGACTGTTCGCCATCTCGGCGGCACTGCTCGAGCAGGCCGACGACAACCTCGACCTCATCCGCCGACTGGTCGAGGAGGCGCGCACCGCGACGCCGGTGGTCGGCGACCGCGGCGGCGAGCGCGGGTACATCGGGCGGTTCATCCAGTACGACGGCGACTCCCGTTCGCTCGACCAGGTCGTCACGGCCGCGCTCGACGTGCCGTTCGGCACCGTGACCGGATCGGGGCGCGAGCTCCGCAGCGTCGTGCGCGCCGCCGGATGGCTGCACTACGACGCCCTCGCCGACGGCTTCGCCGAGTTCTCGGAGCACGGTCGCCGCCTCGCGATCGCGTGCGCCTCCACCACCAACGACATCCTGCTGACCGACGCGGAGCCGCAGCGGCCCGCCCGTTCGTTCCGCGGCATCGGGCTCTACTGGTCCGCACTGGCCGCGGCCCTCCTCGGCGGCGGGTCGCTCCGCGAGAGCCGAGTGCCCGGCGGGCGGCTCGCCGAGTACCGCACGGTGGCGACCTGGCTCGACGCGCATCCCGAGGCGTCCGCGCTCGGCGTGCGGAGCCGGTACCAGTCGCTGGCGGCTCCGTCCGGCACGCTCGACGACGCGGGCTACGGCCCGATCGCCCTCGACTGAACGGGCGCTCGGCCTGAGCGGTCGGACCGATCGGGGCGGTCGCACCGATCCGGGCGGTCGCACGACCGTGGCGACCGTCATCGAGGGTCGCACGCGGCATCCGGCCCGTCCGTCGACTGATTGAATCGACGGATGCCCCACGCCGAACCGTGCACCACGTGAACCCCCTCGAGTTCGTGCTGCTCATGGCCGGCGGGGTCGTCGCTGGGTCGATCAACGCGGTCGTCGGATCGGGCTCGCTCGTGACCTTCCCGCTGCTCATCGCGTTCGGCTACCCGCCCGTGCTCGCGAACGTCACGAACAACGTGGGCGTGCTGCCCGCCTCGCTCGCGGCGACCTACGCGAACCGGGCGCAGTTCCGCGGCGAGTGGCGGCGGCTCGGGTTCATCCTCTGCTTCTCGGCCGCAGGCGGCGTCGCCGGCGCCGTGCTGCTGCTGCAGCTGCCGAGCGAGGCGTTCGACGCGATCGTGCCGGCGCTCATCGTGCTCGCGCTCCTGCTCGTGGTGTTCGGCCCGTGGATCAAGCGGTGGACCACGCGCCTGCACGGCGGAGCCGAGCACCACGACCATCCGGTCGCCACGGTCGTCGTCGCGGGCCTCACCGCGGTCTACGGCGGCTACTTCGGTGCGGCTCAGGGGGTGCTGCTGCTCGCCCTGCTCTCGATCACGATGACCGGCGCGCTCTCGCGGGCGAACGCGTACAAGAACGCCATGGCCGCCGTCGCGAACCTCGCGGCAGCCGTCGTGTTCGTCGCGGCCACCGACGTCGCCTGGCCCGCTGCCGCGGCGATCGCGATCGGCTCGTTCATCGGCGGATCGCTCGGCGGACGCTACGGACGGCACATCCCGCAGACCGCCTACCGCGTCGTCATCGTCGTGGTCGGGCTCGCGGCGCTCGCGTACTTCGTGCTCACCTGAGCCTCGGACCCTCCGCGGTGGAGCGCGGAGCGCGGAACTGCGGAGCGCGGAACTGCGGAGCGGCGCAGCTCAGCCGAGCATCGACCCCTCGGCCGACGCGTTCGGCGCGGGGTCGGGCAGCCTCCGCATCCGGAACCCGTTCAGGATGCCGAGCACGCCCGCGAGGATCGGCACGAGCAACGCGACCTGCAGTGCGATGAAACGCGCGTCGGTGTTGATGCGCAGCACCTCGTCCTGCACCTCGGGCGTCTCGTCGGCGAGGAGCGCCTCGAGGCCGGTGTTCGTCATGATCTCGGCGTCCTCCTCGAGCACCGTCGAGACCTGCTGCTGCTGTTCGGTGCTGAGCACGGTGCTGGCCTCCGCGCTCGCGGTGAAGGTGTACGCGAGCGTCGCGAGCATGATCGCGCCCGCGAACGCGAGGCCGAACGACAGGCCGAACGACCCGGCGGCCGAGTTCACGCCGGCCGCCTCGCTCACCCGCTCGTCGGAGATCGGCGAGAGCGTGTAGTTGTTCAGCTGCGAGACGAGCAGCCCGAGCCCGCAGCCCGCGATGACGAGCGGCACCACGAGGAACCAGCCCGAGTCGGCGATGGGCACGATCGGCACGATCAGGCCCACGCCGACCACGACGAGCACGAAGCCCCAGAGGATGATGTTGGCCGGGCGTCGCTTGAGTCCGCGCCCGGCGAGGAGCGCCACGACGAACATGCTGAGCGACAGCGGCGCGATCGAGAGACCGGCCTGCAGCGCGTTGTACTCGAAGACCATCTGGAGGTAGATCGGCAGCACGATCATGGTGCCGCCGAGCGCGATCTGCTGGAGCAGCTGGCCGCTCGCACCCGCACGGAACGGCTTCGAGTCGAAGAGCGTCGGGTCGAGCAGCGTCGGCTTGCCGCGGCGTTTGCGGCTGCGCAGCCAGAACACGAGCAGGCCGAGCCCCAGCACGCCGATGCCGATGATGAGGCCGACGTAACCGCCGCCCTCCTGCCACACGAGGATGCCGGTCACGACACCGCCCATGCCGATGATCGAGAGCAGGGCGCCCACGAGGTCGATCGAACGTTCGCCGTGGTACGGCACGTCCTTCACGAGCCCGATGCCGATGAGCACGACGGCGATGATCGCCGCCTCGAGCGCGAAGCCGACCCGCCACGACAGGAACGTGGTGATGAAGCCGCCGAGGAGCGGTCCGACCGCCGCCGCGATCGCGGCGGACGCCCCGACGAGCGCGTAGACGCGCTTCTGGTGGTCGCCCTCGAAGTTGCCGTGGATGAGCGACTGCATCGCGGGCAGCAGCAGCGAGGCGCCGATGCCGCCGATGACGGCCCAGAAGACGATGATCGCCGTCAGGTCCTGCGCGAAGACCATCGCGAGCGCGCCGACCGCGTACGCGAGCAGGCCGAGGATGTAGGCGAGCTTGCGGCCGATGAGGTCGCCCGTCTTGCCGCCGATGAGGATGAACGCGGCCGAGACGAGCGCCTCGAGCGCGATCGCGCCCTGCACCCCGCTCACCGTCGTGTCGAGGTCGTGGACCACCGCCGAGATCGACACGTTCATGAGCGACGTGTCGACCACCAGCACGAACATCGCCATCGCGAGGAGCAACGCGAGACGGAAATTGAACGGCGCAGCGGCGCCCTGCCCACCACTCATACGCGCACTCAACCACACCCGCGCCCTCCTCCGATAGAGCCACCCCGGTGGACAGCCGCGCGCGGGGCGCGTATCGTGTCGCGAGCCGCACCACGCGGCATCCGCCTCACGGAGTGAAAGGAGCGAGTCATGACCGACGCCTTCGTCGCGCGTTTCGCAGACCCCCTTTCCTGCGAGGCCTCCAGCCTGTAGCCGTTCGGCCGGGCACCCGGTGGCCTCCATCTCATTCGGAGAACCACCGTGACCTTCCTCTCGTCTCTCGACGACACCGCTTCGACGACTTCCGCCGAGGCATCCGCCCTCTCCTCGCTCGCGTTCCAGACCACGGAACCCGGCGAGGGCCAACGCTGGTCGACCTGGCCGGCGACCACTCCCAGCGAGCGCGGCCCCATGCCCCGCCCCGACTGGCTCGTCACCTCCGCCGCGGCGATCGACACCGAACTCGGCGTCGTGAAGACCGGCAAGGAGGGCGACGTGTTCCTCATCGAGCGCGCGATCCCGGATGCCCCGCCCGAGGTCGCGGGCAACCGCGTCGTGCTCGCCGCCAAGCGCTACCGCTCGAACGAGCACTCCGACTTCCACCGCTCGACCATCTACACCGAAGGACGTGGGCTGCGCCGCACGCGCGACGTCCGCGCCGTCGCCAAGGGCACGTCGTTCGGCCGCTCGGTCGCGCGCGTGCAGTGGGCGAGCGCCGAGTTCGAGGCCCTGTGCCGGCTCGCCGAGCTCGGCGCGGCCGTGCCGTACCCGGTGCAGGTGGCCGGCACCGAAGTGCTCATGGAGTTCATCGGCGACGGACGGGTCGCCGCCCCGCGGCTCGCGCAGGTTCGGGCGACCCCCGACGAACTCCGGGACCTGTTCCACCAGGTCGTCGAGTTCATGCACGTGCTCGCCGCCAACGGCCTCGCGCACGGCGACCTCTCGCCGTACAACCTGCTCGTGCACCACGGGCGCGTCGTCGCGATCGACCTGCCTCAGATCGTCGACCTCGTGTCGAACCCGCAGGGGCTCGACCTGCTGCACCGCGACTGCGTCAACGTGTGCGACTGGTTCACGAGGCAGCGGCTCGAGTGCGACGCCGAGGCGCTGTTCGGCGAACTCGTCGCCGTGATCTGGTGACGATGATCTGGTGACGGATGCCGCGGCGCAGCGCCTCGGGGTTGGCCCCGAGGCGCCGCGCCGGGCGCACGGGTACGCTCCGCGCATGGAGACTCGACGGAACGGATACCTGCTCGCCCTCGCGCTCGTCGGCGCAGGCGCCCTGCTCACCGCCTGCACCAGCGGCTCGGCGCTCCCGAGCGACCCGCCGTCGAGCAGCAGCGCCCCGCCCGCGACGTCCGAGCCGAGCGCGGACGCGAGCCCGGATCCGGAGGCGAGCGGGACCGCGACGACGTGCGACACCGTGCTCACGCCTGCCGCGGCGGCGGACCTCGCCGCCGACGGCCTGGAGCCGGTCGAGGTGGCGCAGACCTCCTATCCTTTCGCCGACGAGCTCGCCGAGGCGGGTGCCCTCGTGTGCAAGTGGGGCAAGCCCTCGAGCGACGTCAGCATGCTCGTCGTGCAGCTCTCGGGCGTCGAGACCGACGACTGGACCGACGAGCTGACGGCAGCCGGCTACGTGGAGACGGGGGATCCGGTCGAGGGGGCATGGACCGGCCCGATCGACGGCGGAACCGGGCTGCCCTCGGTCGTGCTCGTCGAGGGCGACCGGCTCACGTTCGTCAGCGCCCCCGACTTCGTCGACGACCTCGCCTGAACGCTGTCGCCGCCGACGCTGGTCAGCGGGCGCGGCGACGCGACCTGATGCCCGATGCCGCGAGCAGCAGTCCGGCAGCGGCGAGCATGCCGACGGCGAGGGCCGAACCGGATGCCGCGTCGACGCCGGTCGCGGGCAGGCACGTAGTCGAGCCGGGCGGGCACGGGGTCGGCGTCGGCGGTGCGGTGGTCGGTACCGGCGTGGTGGGCGTCGGAGTCGGCGTCGGCGTCGGAGGTGCGGGCGTGACCGTGAGGAGCATCGGGTCGCCGATCACCGGGTCGAAGAGCGCGCTGGTGGCGACGAGGCGCACGAGCAGGCCCGAGTTCGCGAGCGCGCCGTCGACGTCGAGCGACTCCCCGGTGGCGCCGGCGACGTCGGTCCAGGTCGCGCCGCCGTCGGTGCTCGACTGCCAGCGGATCTGCTGCCAGAAGTCGGCGGCGGTGGCCGTGAACGTCGCGGGCGTGCCCTCGTCGACCGTCTGGTCGCCGCTGCCGGTGATCGTCGGCTTCGTGAAGACGAGCAGCTCGTCGGTGCCGCCGCTGGTCGCGTAGACACGGTCGGCGTCGGCACCGGTCGCGCTGTACGCATCGACCGACTCGACGTTCGCGCCGATGTCGACCCGCGACCCGTCGGGCGTGCCGGTCGAGTAGTCGATCGCGACGATGCCCCCGGTGAGGCAGGCGACGTAGACGCGGTCGCCGTTCGGGGTCGAGTCGAGCAGGCGCGGACCGCAGTCGACGGGGTCCGTCACGACGGGGTCGGCGGAGCCGGGCGTGAACGCGGAGATCGAGGTCGGCGTGCCGGAGTTCGAGCTCAGCACGCGGTCGACGTTCTCGACATAGGCGGAATCCCAGGGCAGGTCGCCCGTGGGGGTGAGGGTGCCGAGCGCGAGCGAACCGTCGCCGGCGACATCGACCGCCTGCACGCCGCCCGCCGGAGCGGCCGCGAACGAGGTGAAGTACGCCTGCGTTCCGTCGGTGCGCACCGAGACGCCTCGCGATCCGTTGGGCACGGTGACCGTGCGAGGAGCCGCCGTCGGATCCGCGGTCGTGAACTGGTACTGCGGATTGAACAGCGTCGCCGCGTAGATGTAGGTGCCCGCAGCGTCGGCCTCGAGGTCGACGAATCCACCGCCTGCCGTGATCACGGTCGGTGCGGGCATGCCGCCCGCCTCGAGGTCGGCGGCCGGGTAGACGAGGATCTGCCCCGGGTTGTAGAACGCGACCCACACCTGCGTGCCGTCGGGCGAGACCTGCACGGACGTGGGATTGAAGTCGGTGCCGGGCCCGAAGGTCACGGCGCCGACCTGGGCGAAGTCGGTGGTCTCGTACACCCGCAGGTCGGCGACGCCGCCGTCGCCGCGCGAGATGACGAACACGTGGGCGCCGTTGGGCGTGGCGTCGACGTCGATCGGGTACCGCCCCGACGGCACGGCCAGGTAGGTCATCTCGGGGTCGGCGCTGGCGGGGGCCGCGGCGAGCAGCCCGGTCGCGGATCCGGCGAGGAGCATCAGCGCGGCCGTGGCGATCGCGAGGCCGCGACGGCGGCGACGCGACCGGGGCGGGGCCTGCCGGCGATCGGTGTCGAGCATTCGTCGAGTCTTTCATCTGTCGCACGCCGGCACCAGACCACGGGGTGGCGCGCGGAGTAGTGTTCGTGCAGATCACCGACGATCCGACCGCCCGCCCGCCGTGCGGCGCCGGACGACGGGCGCCGCGCCGCGGCATCCGTCACCGGCCGTTCACCCGACCGAATGAGACTGCTCGCATGACGCTTCCCCCCGAGCCCCCCGCCGACGCACCGCGCAACTTCCCGCCGTCGCACCTGACGCCCGCCGACGGCGCCGCGGCGACGATCGGCGTGACGACCGAGCAGGTGGAGGCCGTCTCCGACGCGGGCGCGCGCAAGGGCCGGATCCTCGCGTGGGGGCTCTGGGACTGGGGCTCTGCGGCCTTCAACGCCGTCGTGACCACGTTCGTGTTCACCGTGTACCTCACGGGCGAGTCGTTCGGGCCGAAGGGCACCGTCGAGGCGCAGCTCGGCTGGGCGCTCGCGATCGCGGGCCTGCTGATCGCGCTGCTCGCGCCCATCACGGGCCAGCGCTCGGACACGAGCGGGCGCCGCAAGCTCTGGCTCGCCGTGAACACCTACATCGTGGTGCTCATCACGCTCGCGATGTTCTTCGTACTGCCGGCGCCCGAGTACCTGATGCTCGGCCTGTTCCTCGTGGCCGCGGGCAACGTGTTCTTCGAGTTCGCCGGCGTGAACTACAACGCCATGCTCGTGCAGGTGTCGACGCCGCGCTCGATCGGCAAGGTGTCGGGCTTCGGCTGGGGCATGGGCTACGTCGGCGGCATCGTGCTGCTGCTCGTCGTCTACTTCGGCTTCATCCAGCCCGAGGTCGGGCTCTTCGGCGTGACCGGTGACGACGGCCTCGACGTGCGCGTCACCATGCTCGTGTCGGCGATCTGGTTCGGGCTCTTCGCCCTGCCGGTGCTGCTCGCCGTGCCCGAGTACCGCAACCCGGCCGCCGTCGATCGCGGCAAGGTCGGCTTCTTCGCGTCCTACGCGCGTCTCGGCCGCGACATCAAGCGCCTCTGGAACGAGCAGCGCGACACCGTGTGGTTCCTGCTCGCGAGCGCCGTGTTCCGCGACGGACTCGCGGGCGTGTTCACGTTCGGCGGCGTGCTCGCGGCATCCGTCTTCGGGTTCTCGGCCGGCGAGGTCATCATCTTCGCGATCGCGGCCAACGTCGTCGCGGGCGTCTCGACGATCGCCGTCGGCGCGCTCGACGACCGCCTCGGGGCGAAGCCCGTCATCATCACGGCCCTCATCGGCCTCGTGGTCAGCGGCCTCATCGTGTTCTTCCTGCACGACGGCGGGCAGATCGTGTTCTGGACCGCGGGCCTCGCGCTCTGCCTCTTCGTGGGTCCGGCGCAGTCGGCGAGCCGCACGTTCCTCGCTCGGCTCATCCCGGCCGGGCGCGAGGGCGAGGTGTTCGGCCTGTACGCCACGACGGGCCGCGCCGTGAGCTTCCTGGCGCCGACGGCGTTCGCGCTGTTCGTCACGATCGGCGGGGCGCCGTACTTCGGCATCCTCGGCATCGTGCTGGTGATCGCGCTCGGGCTCGCGCTGCTCATTCCCGTGAAGGCGGTGCCGGTGCGGCGGTAGGGCCGGCGGCGCGGGGCCGGCCGGGCGGTCAGGCCTCCGCGCGCAGGCGCTCGACGAGCTCGTCCATGGCGCGGCCGACGATGCGGGGCATGTCGACGGCGTCGGGGTCGAGGAGCCACTGCACCTGGAGGCCGTCCATGATCGCGATGAGGCTCGTCGCCGAGTCGCGCAGCTCCTGCGCGTCGGTGTTGCCCGACACCTCGCCGAGCACGCCGGCGATCTTGGTGCGCAGGCCCTCGGTGCGGGTCTGGAAGTAGTCGTGGGCCGGATGCCCGTCGGTCACCGATTCGCCCGAGAGCACCGAGTACGCCTGCACGACGCCTCGGCGGTGCGTGTTCTCCTCGACGGTGTCGACGAGGTGCTGGAGGAAGGCGGGGCCCTCGACCTGCGCGCGCTCGGGGATGCCGGCGACCTCCTCGCCGTCGCGGTACTTGAGCATCGCGACGAGCAGCCCCTCCTTCGACCCGAAGTGGTGCAGCACGCCCGCGTGGGTCATGCCGGCCTGCTCGGCCACCTCGACGAGGGCGCCCTTGTTGTAGCCGCGGGCGCCGAAGACGTTCAGTGCGGCCTTCAGCACCGCCTCGCGGCGTTCGGTCGTGCGCGCCTGAGGGCGCTGCACGCGCTCGGCCGCGGGCTTCGGGGCCCCGGCTCGCGTTGTGTCCACCACGGATGATTCCTTCCTCGTGCAGCGCCGACTCGCGGCATCCGCTTCTGTGCAGGATGCCGCGTCGGGCGTCGCATGTCGAGTGCAGCACTCGATGTTCGGGTCTGTCGGGTGCCACCGTTCGCCGTTACCGAACCGTGACATGATTCACTTACTTACTAGTCAGTAAGTGTGTCACGATGTCCAACGTCACTCAACGACGAGCATGGATGGAGTTCAGGCGTGACCGCAACGACGACCGCCCTCGGGGCCCTCGACCCGAACGGGGCACCCGCAGCCGATACCCTCGGCGCACCGGCGATCGACCCGGCGACGCTCGCCGCCTCGCTCCCGCTCGACGAGAAGGTCGCCCTGCTCACGGGCGCCGCGACCTGGACGCTCCGGTCGATCCCCGAGATCGGCATGCGCACCATGACCGTCTCCGACGGGCCCATCGGCGTGCGCGGCACCGGCGAGGACGGCCTGCCCTCTGCGCAGCTGCCCGCCCCCTCGGCCACCGCCGCGACCTGGGACGTCGACCTGCAGGCCCGACTCGGCGCGCTCATGGCCGGCGAAGCCCGCCGCAAGGGCGTCGACGTGATCCTCGCCCCCGTCGTGAACCTCCAGCGCAGCCCCGTCGGCGGCCGCCACTTCGAGTGCCTCTCCGAGGACCCGCTGCTCACCGCCCGCCTCGCCGTCGCGTTCATCGACGCGATCCAGGCCGGCGGCATCGCCGCATGCGTCAAGCACTTCATCGGCAACGAGACCGAGACCGACCGCACCTCCTACCTCTCGCGCATCGACGAGCAGACGCTCCGCGAGGTCTACCTCGCCCCGTTCGAGGCGGTCGTCGACGCCGGCGTCTGGACCATCATGGCCGCCTACAACGGCCTCACCCGCGACGGCGTCGAGGCGACCTCGACCGCCCACGAGCCCCTGCTCAGCGGCATCCTCAAGGGCGAATGGCAGTTCGACGGCGTCGTGATCAGCGACTGGCTCGCCACGAAGACCGCGGTCGAACCCGCCGTCGCCGGCCTCGACCTCGTGATGCCCGGCCCCGGCGGCCCCTGGGCCGACGGCCTCCTCGCGGCGGTCGAGTCGGGCCTCGTCCCCGAGTCGGTCATCGACGACAAGGTCGCCCGCATCATCCGCCTCGCCGACCGCGTCGGCGCACTCAGCGGCATCGCCGGCGAGACCCTGCCGTTCGACGCGACCGGCGCCACCGACGACCCGGCGGGCGAGAACGTCGTCGCACTGCTGACCGAGGCCGCCGCGCGCTCGACCGTCGTGCTGCGCAACGAAGGCGGACTCCTGCCCGTCGACCCCGCGCTGCGCGGCCGCATCGCCCTCATCGGCCACAACGCCGTGCAGCCCTTCACGCAGGGCGGCGGCAGCGCGTTCGTCACCGCGCCGCACGTGAGCCAGCCGATCGACGCCCTCCGCGCCGCGTTCCCCGACGCCGCCGTCGACCTGCTCCGCGGCGGGGCGACCACGCTGCGCGCCCCACTCGCGCCCGCCGAACTGCTCACGACGCCGACCGGCGAACCCGGAATCCTCGTCGAGCTCCTCGACGCGAACGGCGAGACCGTCGGCACGGAGCTGCTGCCCGACGCCGAGGCGCTCTGGTTCCCGATCGACGACGACGCCGCGGCATCCGTCCGCGTGATCACCGACCTGCACCTCGCGCGCGCCGGGCGCCACCTCATCGACCTCGGTCCCGTCGGCGCGCACCGCGTCGTCGTCGACGGCGCCGAGCGCAGCACCTCCCGGCACGTCGTCGGCGCCGAGGTGATCCTCGACTCGAGCTACGCGAACCCTGCGCACGTCGAGACCGCGATCGACGCCGAGGGGCCGCGCCACGTGCGCATCGAGGTCGACGCGCAGATCATCGACGGCGAGTCGTACGGCCGCTTCGTGCGCCTGCACTTCCGCCACCTCGAGCCCAGCCTCAGCATCGACGAGGAGATCGCACAGGCCGTCGCCGCCGCCGAGCAGGCCGACCTCGCGGTCGTCGTCGTCGGCACGAACTCCGAGACCGAGTCCGAGGGCTGGGACCGCCCCGACCTCGCGCTGCCCGGCCGCCAGAACGAGCTCGTGCGCCGCGTCGCCGCCGCGAACCCCGCCACCGTCGTCATCGTGAACGCCGGCGCTCCCGTGCTGCTGCCGTGGCTCGACGAGGTCGCCGCCGTGCTCTGGTGGTGGCTGCCAGGCCAGGAGGCCGGAGCCTCCCTCGCGGCCGCGCTCACCGGCGCCATCGAGCCGAGCGGCCGCCTGCCGTGGACCCTCCCCGCGAACGAGGCCGACGTGCCCGTTCCGCACGGCATCCCCGTCGACGGCGTCATCGAGTACGCCGAGGGCGTCGACGTCGGCCACCGCGGCTGGGATCGCCTCGAGCGCACGCCCGCCCGCGAGTTCGGCTTCGGACTCGGGTACGCCGCATGGGAGTACCGCACGCTCGAACTCGTCGACGCGGCATCCGGGACCCCCGATGCCGACGCTTTCGCGACCGCCCGCGTGACGGTCGAGAACACGAGCGGGCGCGACGGCCGCGAGGTCGTCCAGGTCTACCTCTCGGCCGACCCGGCCGATGCGACCCGCCCCCTTCGCTGGCTCGCCGGCTTCGCCGTGGTCGACGTCGCCGCCGGCGGCAGCGCGACCGTCGACATCCCGATCGCACGCAGGTCGTTCGAGACCTGGGCGACGGATGCCGCATCATGGACCCTTCCGTCGGGCACCTACCGGGTGCACGCGGGCCGGTCCTCCCGAGATCTCCGCCTGGAGGCCGTGCACGCCGTGCACCCGGTCGCGGGCTGAGCACCACCCAAGCACCACAACGCACCAACCCACACACAATGCAAGGAGGCATGGAAATGCGAAAGAGCATCCTCGCCGCGGGCGCCGTACTGGTCGCCGCCGGCTTGGCTTTCACGGGGTGCAGCGCGGACACGAGCGGCGGAGGCGGTGGAACGAGCGCGAAGGTGCTCACCATCGGCATGCCGAACGGCCCGCAGCAGCCGAACCAGAACCCGCTCGCCACCGGATCGGCATCGCTGTCGCTCGGCTACGCGTTCGCGGTCTACGAGTCGCTCATGCAGGTCAACGAGATCGACCCGACCGCGGCCCCGACGCCGTGGCTCGCCGACTCGGTCGAGTGGAACGCGGACTCGACGCAGGCGATCATCACCGCTCGCGACGGCGTCAAGTGGTCCGACGGCGAAGACTTCACCGCTGAGGACATCGCCTTCTCGATCCAGCTCCGCAAGGACAACCCCGAGCTGAACATCGACTTCCCCGACCAGTACGGCGACATCACCGTCGACGGCAACAAGGTCACCGTGAACTTCACGACCGGCCAGTACGTCAACCAGGTGAAGCTGTACAAGCTGCTCATCGTTCCCGAGCACATCTGGAAGGGCGAGGACGCCGTCACGTTCAGCGACGACGACATGATCGGCACCGGCCCGTTCACCCTGAAGTCGTTCAGCGCCCAGGCCGTCACGCTCACCCCCAACGAGACGTACTGGGGCGGCAAGTCGAAGGTCGGCGAGCTCCGCTACGACGCCTACAACGACAACGCGGGCCTGACCACGGCGCTCACCACCGGTGAGGCGCAGTGGGGCTGGACCTTCATCCCCGACTACGAGTCGACCTACATCGCCAAGGACCCCGAGCACTTCAACCAGGTCGCCGGCGGCGGCTTCGGCGTCGACGTGCTCTACCTGAACAACGAGACGAAGCCGTTCAACAACGTCGCCTTCCGTCAGGCGCTGAACATGGTCGTCGACCACGCCGACATCACGAAGACGGCCGGCTACGGCGTCTGGCCCGAGATCACGAGCGTGACCGGCCTGCCCCAGCCCTCCGGCGACGCGTTCATCTCGGACGAGTACCAGGGCAAGGAGCTCTCGGTCGACGTCGACGGCGCCAAGAAGGTGCTGACCGACGCGGGCTACACCTACGACGGCGACAAGCTCATCGACCCCGATGGCGAAGCGGTCTCGTTCAAGCTGACCAACCCCAGCGGTTGGACCGACTACCTCGACGCGCTCGGCATCATCGCCGAGGGTGCCAAGTCGCTCGGCGCCGAGGCCACGGTCGACGCGATCGTGCAGGACACCTGGTTCAACGACACCATCCCGTTCGGCAACTTCCAGGCCTCGCTGCACTGGACCGACGGCGGTTCGACCCCCTGGAACCTGTACTCGAACATCATGGACGGCGCCTCGTACGTGCCGCTCGGTGAGACCGCGAACTGGAACTTCGGCCGCTACAACGACGACGACGTCACGAAGGCCCTCGCGACCTTCAAGTCGACGACCGACGAGGGCGAGCGCCAGGCCGCGCTCGACGTCGTGCAGCAGCACTACGTCGAGGACGTTCCCGGCATCGTGATCTGGTCGCGTCCTGCCGTGGCGCAGTATTCCACGCAGAACTACACCGGATTCCCCACCTCCGAGGACCCCTACGCGAACCCGCAGCCGACGGGCCCGCAGGCGGCACTCATCCTGTCCAAGCTCACGCCGAGCGAGTGACCCCGACCGGGCGCAGGCCCGGAACAACCGGCACATCGGGAACCTCCCGCAACATGTGACGATGAGGTGCGGCGGATGCCTCGTGCATCCGCCGCACCACCCACTCAACGTTGAGCTCCGACCCCGAGGTGACCCGAATGTCCCCCTCCCCCTCAGCAGAACCCGCGGACGGCGACGTCGTCCTCCAGGCCGTCGACCTGCAGAAGCACTTCAAGCTCCGCGGGCTCAACTCGCGCGACGTCGTGCACGCGGTCGACGGCGTGAACTTCGAGCTGCGGCGCGGCCGCGTGCTCGCCCTCGTCGGCGAATCGGGCTCGGGCAAGTCGACCATCGCCCGACTGCTCGCCCAGCTCATGCCCACGACCGGTGGGCGCATCCTGCTGCACGGCGAGGATGCCGCGGCCAAGGGCCGCCGCGCGTTCCGTCGGTACGTCGGCCGGGTGCAGATGATCTTCCAGGACCCGTTCGGGTCGCTGAACCCCGTGCACACCGTGCGGTACATGCTCACCCGCAGCCTCCGCATCCACCGCGGACGCCTGCGCGGCGCCGCCCTCGAGGAGGCGCTCGTCGAGCTGCTCGAGCGCGTGCAGCTGAAGCCGGCCGAGCGCTACATCGACAAGTTCCCGCACGAGCTCTCGGGCGGCCAGCGCCAGCGCGTCGCGATCGCCCGCGCCCTCGCGGCAGACCCCGAGGTGCTGCTCGCCGACGAGCCGATCTCGATGCTCGACGTGTCGATCCGACTCGGCATCCTGAACCTGCTCCAGGACCTCCGCGATCGCCTCCACATCGCGATCCTCTACATCACCCACGACATCGCCTCGGCCCGCTACTTCGCCGACCGCACGATGGTCATGTACGCGGGCCGCATCGTCGAGTCCGGTGATTCCGAGTCGGTCACGCAGGACCCGAAGCACCCGTACACCCAGCTGCTCGTGCGCTCGGCGCCCGACCCCGACGACCTCGAGGCGCGTGCGCACGGTGCACGCGGCGAGGCCCCCAGCCTCGTGAAGCCCCCGAGCGGATGTCGCTTCAACCCGCGCTGCCCGTTCGCGACCGAGCTGTGCCGCACGGAGGCTCCGCCCCTGCTGCCCGTCGGCGACGGCCGCGAGGCCGCGTGCTGGGGCTACTCCGAACGTGCCGACCGCCCGACGCTCAGCGACATCACGGAGGCGCTCGCATGAGGTTCTTCCTCCGCCGACTCGGCTTCTACCTGATCACCTTCTGGGCCGCGGTCACGATCAACTTCTTCATCCCCCGCATCATGCCCGGCGACCCGGTCAGCGCCCTCATCGCCAAGAACCAGGGCCGCATCAGCCCCGACGCCGCCGAAGCGCTGCGCACGCTGTTCGGCCTCGACGAGAACATGTCGCTCTGGGACCAGTACGTGCAGTACTGGAACCTGCTTCTGCACGGCGAGCTCGGCACCTCGTTCGCCTACTCCGCCCCGGTCGCCGACGTCATCGCCGGAGCCATCCCCTGGACCATCGGCCTGGTCGGCATCGCGACGATCATCAGCTTCACGCTCGGCACGCTCATCGGCTCCGGCATCGGCTGGCGTCGCGGCACGTGGGCCGACTCGCTCCTCCCGATCTCGACGTTCTTCTCGGCCGTGCCGTACTTCTGGCTCGCGCTGATCGCGATCTCGGTCTTCTCGGTCACGCTCGGCTGGTTCCCGGCGAGCGGCAGCTACGACCGCTCGCTGGTTCCGTCGTTCTCGTGGGAGTTCATCTCCTCCGTCATCTACTACGGCACCCTGCCCGCCCTGACGATCGTGATCTCGTCGATCTCGGGGTGGATCCTCGGCATGCGCAACATGATGGTCACGGTCTCGTCCGAGGACTACGTGACGGTCGCGCAGGCGAAGGGCGTCTCGGAGCGCACCGCCCTGTTCGGCTACTCGGCGCGCAACGCGATCCTGCCGCAGGTGTCGAGCTTCGCGCTCTCGCTCGGCTTCATCGTCGGCGGCACCCTCGTCATGGAGATCGTCTTCTCCTACCAGGGCATCGGCTACTACCTCTTCACGGCGGTCGCCGCGAAGGACTACCCGCTCATGCAGGGCATCTTCCTCGTGATCACGGTCGCGGTGCTGTTCGCGAACATCGTGGCCGACTTCATCTACGGGGTGCTCGACCCGCGCACCCGACAGGAGGGCTGACATGACGATCGACACCAGCATCGTCGAAGAGGGCCAGGAGCTCGAGAAGCCGTCGCAGGCGCCCATGACGGGCGTGGTCGCGGCGGCCGAGGGGCGCCGACGCGGCAAGCCGCGCAAGTTCCTCTTCCTCCGCAACTCGAAGGCCGTCGCCGGCATGGTGATCCTCGGGTTCTTCCTCCTCATCGCGATCATCGGGCCGTGGATCGCCCCGTACGATCCGAGCGCGCGCAGCGACGACATCCTGCAGCCGCCGTCGTGGGAGCACTGGTTCGGCACGACCCACCTCGGCCAGGACGTGTTCTCGCAGATCCTGGTCGGCACGCGCGGCGTGATCGTCGTGGGCTTCGTCGCCGGCATCCTCGCGACCGCGATCGGCGTCATCGTCGGCGTCACCGCCGGGTACATCGGCGGCCTCGGCGACGAGACCCTCTCGGTGCTCGCGAACGTGTTCCTCGTGATCCCGCAGCTGCCGCTCATCATCATCATCGCCGGCCAGCTGCCGACGGTCGGCGGCGTGACGGTGGCCGTGGTCATCGCGATCACGGGCTGGGCGTGGGGTGCGCGCGTGCTCCGAGCCCAGACGCTCTCGTTGCGACGCCGCGACTTCGTCGAGGCGGCCCGCGCGAACGGCGAGCGCACGTGGCGCATCATCACGGCCGAGATCCTGCCGAACCTCACGGCGATCATCGCCTCGGGCTTCGTCGGCACCGTCGCATTCGCCGTGCTCTCGCTCATCACGCTGTCGTTCATCGGCATCGGCAACACGGGCGAGTGGAACTGGGGAACGGTGCTCTACCAGGCGCAGTCGCAGCTCGCACTGCAGCGCGGCGCGTGGTGGTGGTTCGTTCCGGCGGGCCTCTGCATCGCCCT
Organism: Agromyces allii; assembly: GCF_009749385.1. Lineage (GTDB taxonomy): Bacteria > Actinomycetota > Actinomycetes > Actinomycetales > Microbacteriaceae > Agromyces > Agromyces allii. The sequence goes on from NZ_WBIN01000003.1 coordinate 53,797, forward strand.
GCTCGGCATGTCGCTGACCCTCATCAACTTCGGCATCGACGAGTTCGTCAACCCGCGCCTGCGATCGACGGGCCTGAACGCCAGGTCGCTGCGCAAGCGCGGCATCCGCCCCCGTATCGGATTCACCCCTGTGGTGCGCGAGGCCGAGGAGACCCGAGCATGACCATCGCCAGCCCCATCGGGCACCCCCAGCGACTCGCCCCGGCGAGCGACCCCGTGCTCGAGATCAAGAACCTGTCGGTCGACTACGGCTACGACGACGACCCGGTGCACGTGCTGCGCCAGGTCTCACTCACCCTGGGCCGCGGCGAGGTGCTCGGCCTCGCCGGCGAGTCGGGCTGCGGCAAGTCGACGCTCGCGTATGCGGCCACGCGACTGCTGCCGCCCCCCGGCCTCATCACGGGCGGCGAGGTGCTGTTCACCGACCGCTCGGGAGTGAAGACCGACCTGCTGCGACTGAACGACACGCAACTGCGCGCGTCGCGCTGGCAGGACATGGCGATCGTGTTCCAGGGCGCGATGAACTCGCTGAACCCGGTGTACCGCATCGGCCGGCAGATCGCCGACGGCATCCGCGCGCACGAGCCGAAGACCTCGCAGAAGGAGGCGCTCGAGCGCGCCGCCGAACTGCTCGACCTCGTCGGCATCTCGCCCGACCGCCTGCGCTCGTATCCGCACGAGCTCTCGGGCGGCATGCGCCAGCGCGTCATGATCGCCATGGCGCTCGCGCTCGACCCCCAGGTGCTGATCATGGACGAGCCCACCACGGCGCTCGACGTCGTGATGCAGCGCCAGATCGTCGAGCAGATCGCCGAGCTGCGCGATCGCCTCGGCTTCTCGGTCATCTTCATCACGCACGACGTGTCGCTGCTCATCGAGATCGCCGACCGCATCGCGATCATGTACGCGGGCGAGATCGTCGAGGATGCCGCGGCGCTCGACGTCTACAACAAGCCCCGTCACCCGTACTCGTCGGCGCTGCTGCACTCGTTCCCGCCGCTGCGCGGGCCGCGGCGCGAGCTCATCGGCATCCCCGGATCACCGCCCGACCTCTCCCGCCTCGGCGGCGGGTGCCCGTTCGCCGACCGCTGCGCGTTCGCGTTCGACGCCTGCTCGAAGGTGAACCCCGAGCTCGTGTTCCCGAACGTGCCGGGCGACGACCCTCGCCGGTCGGTCGCGTGCCTGCGCCACGACCCCGCCGCCGTGCGGGCCGTCGGCGAGGTGCCGCTGCCCGTGCCGGCGGAGCTGTCGCTGAGCTGAGCGAGGGCGAACGGATGCCGCGGGCAGGCGTCTCGTCGTCGGAACACGCGCTGTGCGAGCATGGGCGCATGCCTGAACGCCTGCCCGCCCTCGTCGCCATCTCGCACGGAACGAGCTCCCCCGAGGGTCAGGCGGCGGTGCGCGGGCTGCGCGACGCGGTCGGCGAGGCGCTCGCGCGTCGTGCCGCCCGCGCCGGCACGGCAGACGCCCCGACGGCGTCGCTGCGACTCGGTCACGTCGACGTCGAGCAGCCCGACGTTCCCGCCACGCTCGCCTCGCTCGCCGAGGGCGAGCCGGCGGTCGTGGTGCCGCTTCTGCTCTCGGCCGGGTATCACGTGCACGTCGACCTCACCGAGGCCGTCGAGGCCGAGACGGCGCGCGACGTCGTGCTCGGCGGCGCGCTCGGCCCCGACGACCGGCTCGTGACCGTGCTGATCCGCCGCCTCGACGAGGCGGGCATCCGCGACGACGACGCCGTCGTGCTCGCGGTCGCGGGCTCGAGCGATCGGCGGGCCGTCGACGACTGCCTCGACATGACCGCGCGGCTCGCCGCGGCATCCGGGCGCGCCGTCTCGGTCGGGTTCCTGTCGGCCGCCGAGCCGTCGCTGCCCGACGCGGTCGCCGCGGCCCGTGCCGACGCCGCGATCGCCCTCGCGCTCGACGCGCCCGGCAGGCCCGGTGCGCTGCTCGGCATCCCGGGCGTCTCCGACATCGCCGGCTTCCCGGGCGTGCCCGGCACCAATCGGGCGAAGGCGGCCGCGGCTCCCCGCGTGATCGTCGCGAACTACCTGCTCGCCCCGGGCTACTTCGACGACCTGGCCCGCTCCGCCGGTGCCGATGTGGTCGCGCAACCCCTGCTGCTTCCGGATGCCCCGGCCCCCGCCGAGCTCGTCGACCTCGTGCTCGAACGCTACGACGCAGCATCCGGGTCACCGGTCGAGTAGGCGCGCCGGCGCCGTATCGAGACCAGCGACCCGAGCCCGACCGGCTGGTCTCGTTACGCTCCTTCGTCGCTCCTCGACCGGCGGAGCACCCGGCGGAGTCCGCGAGCGCAAGGGTTCCCGCCCACTGTGACGCAATACGTCACGACGTGACCGGACGTGACGCCATCGCCTGACGGCATCCGGCGGCCTCGCCTAGCTTCGAGCGGAAGGCCTGAGCGCACCGTGCGCCGCCGACGGAAGGAGCAGCCTGTGACGACCCCGCCAACGGATGTCGCGACCGACGCGAGTGCGCTCGACGCGGCTGCGACCGAGACCGCCGCGGCCCCCGCTCGCCCGGAACGCCCCGAGCGCGCCGAGCGCCCTGCCCGTGCCGAGCGCCCCGCGCGCCCCGGCGCCAATCGTCCGAACGGCCAGTGGAAGGTCGACGGCACGGCCCCGCTCAACGGCAACGAGGAGTGGAAGCAGGTCGACAACGGCCTCGCCGTCCGCGGTCGCATCGAGGAGATCTACTCCAAGGGCGGCTTCGCGTCGATCGACCCGACCGACCTGCACGGCCGGTTCCGGGTCTGGGGCCTCTACACGCAGCGCAAGCCGGGCATCGACGGCGGGCGCACCGCGACCCTCGAACCGCACGAGCTCGAAGACGAGTACTTTATGCTGCGCGTCCGCATCGACGGAGGCCAGCTGACCACCGAGCAGCTGCGTGTCATCGGGCAGATCTCGGTCGACTTCGGCCGCGACACCGCCGACCTCACCGACCGCCAGAACGTGCAGCTGCACTGGATCCGCGTCGAGGACGTGCCCGAGATCTGGCGCCGCCTCGAGGCCGTCGGGCTCGGCACGACCGAGGCGTGCGGCGACGTGCCGCGCGTCGTGCTCGGCTCGCCCGTCGCGGGCATCGCGGCCGACGAGCTCATCGACCCGACCCCGCAGATCGACGCCATCACGAGCCGCTTCATCGGCGACGAGACGCTCGCCAACCTGCCGCGCAAGTTCAAGTCCGCGGTCACGGGCCACCCCAGCCAAGACGTCGTGCACGAGATCAACGACGTCGCGTTCGTCGCGGTCGAACACCCCGAGCTCGGCGTCGGCTACGACCTCTGGGTCGGCGGCGGACTCTCGACCGCCCCTCGGCTCGCCGAGCGCCTCGGCGTCTGGGTCTCGCCCGACCGCGTGGCCGAGGCCTGGCACGGCGTCGCGCAGATCTTCCGCGACTACGGCTACCGGCGCCTGCGCAACAAGGCGCGCCTGAAGTTCCTGCTCGCCGACTGGGGCACCGAGAAGTTCCGCCAGGTGCTCGAGACCGAGTACCTCGACTCCCCGCTGCCCGACGGCCCCGCGGCACCCAAGCCGCTCGCGCACGGCGACCACGTCGGCGTGCACCGCCAGAAGGACGGCCGCTTCTACGTGGGCGCCACGCCGATCGTCGGCCGCGTCTCGGGCCCGACGCTCGTGAAGCTCGCCGAGCTCGTCGAGGCTCACGGCTCGTCGCGGCTGCGCACCACGCCGCACCAGAAGCTCGTCATCCTCGACATCCCCGAGACCCAAGTCGAGTCGCTCATCACCGGGCTCGACGAGCTCGGCCTCTCGGCGCGGCCGAGCCTCATCCGCCGCGGCACCATCGCGTGCACGGGCATCGAGTTCTGCAAGCTCGCGATCGTCGAGACGAAGGCCTTCGCGACCGCGGCCGTGCTCGACCTCGAGCGCACGCTCGACGGCTTCGACCTGCCGCACCCGATCAGCCTGCACGTCAACGGCTGCCCGAACTCGTGCGCCCGCATCCAGACGGCCGACATCGGCCTCAAGGGCCAGCTCGTCATGAACGACGCCGGCGAGCAGGTTCCCGGCTACCAGGTGCACCTCGGCGGCGGGCTCGCCACGGCCGACCGCGAAGAGGCCGGCCTCGGTCGCACCGTCCGCGGCCTCAAGGTCGAGGCCGACGGCATCGCCGAGTACGTCGAGCGGGTCGTGAAGCGCTTCCTCGACGACCGCGACGCCGTGGGCGACGAGACGTTCGCCGAGTGGGCGCACCGGGCCGACGAGGAGGTGCTGCGATGAGCGTGTCGCTCGCCCCCCGCACCGCGACGCTGCGCAGCCACGACGAGCTGCGGGCCCTCGCCGAGGCGGGCGACGCCGAACTCCGCAGCCTGGCCGACGACGAGGCATCCGCCTACGAGGTCATCGCCTGGGTCGCACGCAACTTCGATGCGGATGCCGCGGCGGTCGCCTGCTCGATGGCCGACGCGGTGCTGCCGCACGTCGTCGCGCAGTCGCTGCCGGGCGTCGACGTGCTCTTCCTCGACACGGGCTACCACTTCGCGAAGACGTACGAGACGCGCGACCTCGTGGCCGACGCGCTCGACGTGCGCGTGGTCGACGTGCTGCCCGAGCTCACCGTCGCCGAGCAGAACGCGCAGTTCGGAACCGACCTGTTCGCGCGCGACGCGGCCGAGTGCTGCGCGATGCGCAAGGTCGCCCCGCTGCACGACGCGCTCGGCGGCTACGAGCTGTGGTTCACGGGCGTGCGGCGCGACGAGGCCCCCACGCGCACGAACACGCCCCTCGTCACCTGGGACGAGCGCAACGGACTGGTCAAGGTCAACCCGCTCGCGGCCTGGAGCTTCGACGAGCTGATCGACTACTCCAACGCGTTCGGCGTGCCCGTGAACGACCTGTTGACGCAGGGGTACCCGTCGATCGGCTGCGAGCCGTGCACGAAGAAGGTCGCCCCCGGCGAAGACCCGAGATCCGGCCGATGGGCCGGCCTCGACAAGACGGAATGCGGGTTGCACGTATGAGCGCCACCGAGACCGTGCCCGTCGCCGAGGGCATCGACACGCTCGACGCCCTCGAGGCCGAGGCGATCCACATCATCCGCGAGGTCGTCGCCGAGTTCGAGCGCCCCGTGCTGCTGTTCTCGGGCGGCAAGGACTCCGTGCTCGTGCTGCACCTGGCCGCGAAGGCGTTCTGGCCGGCCAAGGTGCCGTTCCCGGTGCTGCACGTCGACACGGGCCACAACTTCCCCGAGGTCATCGAGTTCCGCGACCGCACGGTCGAACGGCTCGGGCTGCGGCTCGAGGTCGCCTCCGTGCAGGACTACCTCGACGACGGTCGCCTGTCCGAGCGCGCCGACGGCACCCGCAACCCGCTGCAGACGCAGCCGCTGCTCGACGGCATCGCCGCGGGCCGGCACGACGCGGTCTTCGGCGGCGCCCGTCGTGATGAAGACAAGGCGCGCGCCAAGGAGCGCATCCTGAGCCTCCGCGACGAGTTCGGCCAGTGGGACCCCCGCAACCAGCGCCCCGAGCTCTGGGACCTCTACAACGGCCGCCACACGGTCGGCCAGCACGTGCGCGCGTTCCCCATCTCGAACTGGACCGAGCTCGACGTGTGGCGCTACATCGAGCGCGAGGGCATCGAGCTGCCGCCGCTCTACTACGCGCACGAGCGCGAGGTGTACCTCCGCGACGGCATGTGGCGCGCGATCTCCGACGTCTCCCCCGCGCGGGCCGACGAGACGGTCGAGCGCCGCATCGTGCGCTACCGCACGGTGGGCGACATGAGCTGCACGGGTGCGGTGGAGTCCGACGCGGCATCCGTCGGCGACGTCGTGCGCGAGATCGCCCTCTCGACGCTGACCGAACGCGGAGCCACGCGTGCCGACGACCGCATCTCGGAGGCCGCCATGGAGGACCGCAAGAAGGACGGGTACTTCTGATGGGCGCACTGCTCCGCTTCGCCACCGCCGGGTCCGTCGACGACGGCAAGTCCACCCTCGTGGGCCGCCTGCTGCACGACTCCAAGGCGATCCTCGCCGACCAGCTCGAGTCGGTCACGCGCACGAGCGCCGAGCGCGGCTTCGGCGGCGAGCCCGGTGCGATCGACTTCGCACTGCTCACCGACGGCCTGCGCGCCGAGCGCGAGCAGGGCATCACGATCGACGTCGCCTACCGATACTTCTCGACGGGCCGCCGGTCGTTCATCCTCGCCGACTGCCCGGGGCACGTGCAGTACACGCGCAACATGGTCACGGGCGCGACCACGGCCGACGCGGTCGTCGTGCTCGTCGACGCGCGCAACGGCGTGCTCGAGCAGACCCGCCGCCACCTCGCCGTCGTCGCGCTGCTGCGCGTGCCGCACGTGATCATCGCGGTCAACAAGATCGACCTGCTCGACTACTCGCAGTCCGCCTACGACACGGTGGCCTCGGATGTCGCCGCGCTCGCGCGCGAGCTCGGCCTCGCCGACACGCACGTGATCCCGGTCTCGGCCCTCGCGGGCGACAACATCGTCGACCGGTCGGCGAACACGCCCTGGTTCGACGGCCCGAGCCTGCTCGAGCTCCTCGAGACGCTCCCGTCGCTCGACGAGCTCGAGACCGAGTTCGAGGCGCTGCGCATGCCCGTGCAGCTCGTGATCCGGCCGCAGGGGTCGCTCGCGCACGACGTCGCCGACGCCGAGGCGTTCCGCGACTACCGGGCGTTCGCCGGGCGCATCGCCTCCGGGACCGTGCGCGTCGGAGACCGGGTGCAGGTGTTCCCGGGCGGCGCGACGACGACCGTCACGGGCATCGACGCCGGGTCGACGACGGTCGAGGCGGCATCCGCCCCCCGCTCGGTCTCGCTGCGACTGGCCGACCAGCTCGACGCCGCACGCGGTGCCGTCATCGTCGCCGAGGGCGCGCTGCCCACCCCGCGCCGCGAGCTCGACGCCTCGGTGTTCTGGCTCGGCGCGACGCCGCTGCGGCCCGGCGCCCGCGTGCTCGTGAAGTCGGGCACCAGCACGGTGCAGGCGCTCGTCACCGACATCGTCGGACGCCGCGACCTCGACACGCTCGCCCTCGAACCGGCCGGCGCCCTCGAGATCAACGACATCGGCCAGGTGCGCGTGCGCCTCGCCGCCGAACTCCCCGTCGAGGAGTACTCGACGCACCGCCGAGCGGGCGCGTTCCTCGTGATCGACCCGCAGTCGGGCTACACGCTCGCGGCCGGCATCGTGACCGAAGCTCCGCCCGCCTCCCCCGAGGCCGTGGCCGAAGCCGAAGCAGCCGCCGCGTGGGTCGCCGTATGAGCGGCACGAGCGGCAGCCGGGCCCGCACCCGCACGATCGCTGGCCTCGTCGGCGGGCTCCTGCTCGCAGCCGCGATCGTCGCCACCGCCGTGATCGCCGGGGGCCTCGCATGAGCGCAGCCTCGAACACCGATGGAACCCTGACGGCGCACGTCGCCGCCGCCCGGCCGCGCCCCGCCGTCGGGCGCGTCACGCTCGTCGGCGCCGGCCCGGGCGACGCCGGACTGCTGACGATCCGCGGCCTGCGCGCCCTCGAGGCCGCCGACGTCATCGTCGCCGACCGCCTCGGCGCCCGCTCGGTGCTCGACGGGCTCGCCGATGAGGGTGTCGAGCTCACGGCCGAGGTCGTCGACGTCGGCAAGCTGCCCGGCCACCACGCCGTGCCCCAGGACGCGATCAACGCGCTCCTCGTCGCGCTTGCACGCGACGGCAAGCAGGTCGTGCGCCTCAAGGGCGGCGACCCGTTCGTCTTCGGCCGCGGCGGCGAGGAGGTCGCCTTCTGCCAGGAGGCCGGCATCGCCGTCGAGGTCGTACCCGGCATCACGAGCGCGATCTCGGTTCCGGCGATCGCGGGCATCCCGCTCACGCACCGCGGGCTCGCGACGACCTTCACCGTCGTCACCGGGCACGACCAGATCCAGTCCCTCGGCGGCGGCCGCGACCACACGGTCGTGCTGCTCATGGGCGTCGGCACGCTCGCGAACTCGGCCATCACGCTCTCCCGGGGCGAGCGCGGCCGTGAATGCCCTGTGGCCGTCATCGAAGACGGCTACGGCTCAGGTCAGCGTGTCACAGTGGGTACGCTCGACACGATCGCACTGCAGGCGGCCCGCCGCGGCATCCGCTCGCCCGCAGTCGTCGTCGTCGGCGACGTGGTGACCCTGAGCCCCTACGCACCAGAAGCCATCACGTCCGCGGCCGGCGCGCCTGCCGCGATCACCTCCCCCGAGGCCCCCGCCTCCGCAGACCGAAAGACCACGCAGCCATGACTCTCTCCCTCCGCGTCGCGATCATCGGCGCCGGCCCAGCCGGCATCTACGCCGGCAACATCCTGAACCGCCAGGTCACCGAGGCCGGCGGCGAGGTCGCGATCGACCTGTACGAGTCACTGCCCGCGCCCTACGGCCTGATCCGGTACGGCGTGGCGCCCGACCACCCCCGCATCAAGGGCATCGTCAACTCGCTGCACGAGATGCTCGACGCGGGCACGATCCGCCTCATCGGCAACGTCGAGGTCGGCCGCGACGTCACGGTCGCCGAACTGCAGGAGCGCTACGACGCCGTCATCTTCGCCACGGGCGCCCTGCGCGACGCCCCCCTGAACATCCCCGGCATCGACCTGCCCGGCTCGTACGGCGCCGCCGACTTCGTGGCCTGGTACGACGGCCACCCCGACGTGCCCCGCACCTGGCCGCTCGAGGCCCAGTCGATCGCCGTCATCGGCAACGGCAACGTCGCGCTCGACGTCGCCCGAGTGCTCGCGAAGCACCCGAAGGACCTGCTGTCGACGGATGTCCCGGCGAACGTCGTCGAGGGCCTCGAGGCCTCGCCCGTCACCGACGTGCACGTCTTCGGCCGCCGCGGCCCCGGCCACGTGAAGTTCACGCCCATCGAGCTGCGCGAGCTCGGCGAGGTGCCCGACGTCGACGTCATCGTCTACGACGCCGACTTCGAGCGCGCCGCGAACGACCCGCACGCCGAGCAGCTGTTCGCCTCGAACAACCAGGTCAAGGTCATGACCCGCACGCTCAACGGATGGCGCAAGCCCGCCGACCACGAGTACACCGCCTCGCGTCGCCTGCACCTGCACTTCCTGCACGCCCCCGTCGAGGTGCTCGGCACCGACGCCGTCGAGGCCGTGCGCTTCGAGCTCACCCGCCCCGTCGGCGACGGCTCGGTCGAGGGCACCGGCGAGTTCACCGACATCCCCGTGCAGGCGATCTACCGCGCCGTCGGCTACGCGAGCTCGCCCGTCGACGGCGTGCCGTTCGACGAGCGCAAGGCCGTGATCCCCAACGAGGGCGGCCGCGTGGTCGACGCGTCGGGCGCGCACCTGCCCGGCGTATACGCGACCGGCTGGATCAAGCGCGGCCCCGTCGGCCTCATCGGCCACACGAAGGGCGACGCGCTCGAGACCATCACGAACCTGGTGGCGGATGCCGCGGCGGGCTCGCTCCCGGCGGCCCTCGTCGACGCGGCCGACGGCGAAGAGATCTTCGCGCTGCTCGACTCGCGCGACGTCGCCTACACGACCTGGAACGGCTGGCTCGCGCTCGACGCCCACGAACGCGCGCTCGGCGAGGCGTTCGAGGCGCCCGAGCACTACGGCGACGTCGTGCGCGAACGCGTCAAGGTCGTCGCCCGCGACGAGCAGGTCGGCATCTCCCGCGACGGGGCCCTGGTCGTCTCGTGACCTACGTCATCGCGCTGCCGTGCGTCGACGTCAAGGATCGCGCCTGCATCGACGAGTGCCCGGTCGACTGCATCTACGAGGGTGAGCGTTCGCTCTACATCCACCCCGACGAATGCGTCGACTGCGGGGCCTGCGAACCGGTCTGCCCCGTCGAGGCCATCTACTACGAAGACGACCTCCCCGACGAATGGGCCGACTACTACAAGGCCAACGTCGAGTTCTTCGACGACCTCGGCTCGCCCGGCGGCGCCGCCAAGGTCGGCGTCATCGCGAAGGACCACCCCGTCATCGCGGTGCTGCCCCCGCAGGCGCATTAGTCCGCGCGTCGCCCGACGGGTTCCTCAGAACCCGTCGGGCGGCACCAGGGGCGGCAGGCCCGGTGTGCTCGTGACCGTCGCGGGGAGCCCTTCGGCGACGAACGCGGCGGACACCGCGAGCACGACGTCCGAGGTCGCCCTCACCCCGACCGCCGGATCGTGCCAGTACTGGAGGCGGGCGATGACCCGGCCCGGCGAGATCGACTGCACGACGGTCTGCACACGCTCGCGATCGATCCCCCCGACCGAGGCGGCGGCATCCCTCGCGCGCTCGAGCACGTGGTCGGCGGCATCGGCGCGGCCGCCGAGCTCGACGCGCACCTGCACCTCGCTGCGACGCGAGCCGCTGCGGGTGTGGTTGACCAGCGCGTCGGCCAGCAGCTTGGCGTTCGGCACGTGGACCGTGCGCCCGTCGACGGTGATCAGGATGACGGTCCGCGAATTCAGGTCGACGACGGTGCCGATGATCGGCTCCCCGTCGGGGCCCTCGACCATGATCTCGTCGCCCGCGACGACGGGCCGTCGCGTCTGGATGAGCACGCTCGCGGCGAAGTTGTCGGCGACGCCGCGGAGCACCAGCACGACGATGACGCCGACGGCCAGCAGGATCGCGATCAGCGGCTGCACGTTGGCACCGAGGAACGCGAGCGCGACGCCGATCCCGAGGAGGATCAGCAACGAACGCGTGAACCGGGTGACGAACGTCCGAACGCCGTCGGGAAGGTTCGGCACCCGACCGAGGACGGCCGACATCCCCTTGCCCGCGAAGTACGCGCCGACCCAACCGGCGATGAGCGCGATGACGGCGAAGAGCACCTGTCGCCAGGTGATCGTCGACTCGGCGAGCTGACTCAGGTCCACTCCGTCAGGATAGGAGCGCGGAGGCTCGCCGTCGGGCAGCCGCGCAGGCTGATCAGTCGACGAGCCACGCCCCGAGCGCCTCGCGGAACGCGTCGGGCTGCTCGACCCACGGGTAATGGCCGCAGTCGGCGAGCACGCGCAGGTCGGCGTCGAGCGCGGCCGCGTACGCCTCGACCGGCGCTACCCCCGAGAGGATGTCGGCGTCGCCGGCGATGACGAGCGTCGGCACGCGCGGCGCCGCGAGGATCCGGGCGGCCGCGTCATCCGGGACGCCCGTGAACCACGCCTCGACGGCGGCGAGCTCCCAATCGCCCACGGTGCTGTGCACGCGTTCGCGTGCGGTCCAGTGCGCGTACCCGGCCGGCCCCTCGACGGCTCGGGCCGCATCCCATTGCCGCTGGTCGACCGGCTGCGCACCGGTGAGCGACTCGAGCGCCGCGAACACCGCTGGATCGCCGCGGCGCCCGCCGATCGCATCGCCGTCCCACGCGGCATCCGTGAGCCATGCCGCGGCCGGAGTGACCAGTGCGAGACGTTGCAGCCGATCGGGGAAGCGAGCGGATGCCGCGAGCACGAGCCTCGTTCCGGCGGAGTGCCCGACGGCGTCGAACCGCTCGAGCCCGAGGTGGTCGGCGAGCGCGACCAGGTCGTCGGCATCGGCCCACCAGCCGTTGGAACGCCCGCCCGTGGTCGGTGTTCCGCGAGGATGCAGCACGACGAGCGACCGATCGGCGCCCGCGCCCGCGAGGTCTTCGAGGTAGTCGACGCCACGGCACGGCCCGCCCGGCACGACGAGCGCGGGCGGGAGGTCGGAGTCGACCGCGCCGATGGTCGAGTACGCGAGGTCGGTGCCGTCAGCGGCCGAGAAGGTCTGCACCCGCCGACCCTACCGGCGCCGGCCGACGATCCGATCCGGGCCACGGCGTCGGCGACAGCCGCCTCCCCGTGTCATCGGTCGTCGCTCCCGCCGAGGCGGTTCCCAGCACGTCGCGCATCGCCGAGAGCCCGCGTGCGAGGTCGGCCATGGTCGGCGCGCCGAGGCTGAGCCGCACGCCGCCGACCCGCTGCTGCAGATCGGCCAGCATCGAGTCGGGGTCGGTCACGAGCACGCCGGCGGCGTCGGCCGAACGTGCGACCGAGCGGGCGCGCTCCGGCGCCATCGGAAGGTAGACGTGGTAGCCGGACGCAGGCGCGACGAACAGGGCGGGGCCGAGCACGTCTCGCGCGAGCGCGATGCGCCTGGCTCCCTCGTCGCGGATCGAGGCGCGCACCGTGGTGGCGATGCCGGCGCTCACGAGCTCGTCGAGCAGCACGCAGATGAGCGGCGAGACCGGCAGGCCCAGGGCTCGCACCGCCTCGGCGATGCGGGGCCGGAATGCGCACGGCGGCTTGATCATGCCGACCCGGATCGCGGGGCTGAGGGCCTTCGACGCGCTGCTCACGTGGAACGTGCGCTCGGGCGCGAGCGAGACCAGCGCCGGCGCGCTGCGCTCTTCGGAGAGCGCGTAGACGTCGTCCTCGATGATGAACACGTCGTGCAGGCGCGCGACGCGCACGAGCTCGCGCCGACGCGAGGCGCACATCGTCGCGGCGGTCGGGTTCTGGAGGGTCGGCGTGACGTAGACCACCGGACGGGGCCCGCCGGCGCGTGCGTGCTCGTGCAGCCTGCGGTCGAGCAGGTCGGGCCGCATGCCCTGCCGATCGACCGGGACGCCGTGCAGCCGGTGACCGGCGAGCCGCGCGTAGCTCAGCGCACCGTGGAACGTGACCTCCTCGGTGAAAACGGGCACCGGGCGACCTCCCGGGGCCCCGCTGCTGAGTGCCATGAGCACGGCCGCGATGCCCTGTTGGGCGCCGTGCGCCAGCACGAGGTCTTCGGGCGCGAGGTCGAGTCCGCTCGCCGCGATCCAGGCGGCGGCCGACCTGCGGTACTCGAGGCGTCCGCCGGGCGGACCGCACGCCGAGAGCACCTCGGCGTCGACGCGGTGCGCGCTCGCGGCGAGCGCCTCGGCGATGACGTCGTCGGAGAGCATGCGCGGCGGCATGTTCATCGCGAGGTCGATGCTGCTAGCCGGCTGCTCGGCCCGGTAGCTCACGAACGTGCCGCGTCCGTGGGTTCCGCGCACGAGCCCGCGCAGCCCGAGCTCGGCGTAGGCCTTCGTCACCGTGCCGAGCGCGACGCCGAGCTGTTCGGCGAGCGCACGGTGCGGCGGCAGGCGCTCGCCCTCGGCGACGACCCCGTCGAGGATGTCCTCGGCGAGCGCCGAGACGAGTCGCTCCGACGTCGTCGCCGTTCCGGCGGCGAGCCGCGGCGACCAGCCCGATGAGACGCGCATGCCCGCTCCCTTCGCACGGAAGTGTCGTGTGACACTTTGCCGGAATCGGCCCGAGTGTCTCACCATCGTCGCACACGGGAATGGACGCCGAGCCTCGGCATCCGGATTCCCTCAGACGAAGGAGGCTGCCGTGCCCGTCGGATCAGGAGCCGTGCTCGGGATCGCGCTCGTCGCCCTCGCGATGGTGCTCACCCCGGGGCCGAACATGCTCTACCTGGCCTCGCGCAGCCTCTCGCAGGGCACCTCAGCGGGTTTCGTGTCACTCGGCGGCACCGCGGTCGGGTTCGTCGTGTACCTCACGATGGCCAACCTCGGCCTCGCCGCGGTGTTCGTCGTGGTGCCGTGGCTCTACACCGCCCTCAAGGTCGCCGGTGCCCTGTACCTGCTGTACCTCGCCATCCGGGCCGTCTCACCCGGCGGCATCGGACTGTTCGAGGTGCGGGACCTCGCCCGCGACACGAACGCCCGCCTCTTCTCGATGGGGCTCGCCACCAATTTGCTGAACCCCAAGGCCGCGATCATGTACGTCGCGCTCATCCCGCAGTTCATCGTGCCCGCGCACGGCCAGGTCGTCGCCCAGGGGTTCATCCTCGGCGGCGTGCAGATCGCGGTCAGCATGGCCGTGAACAGCCTCATCATCGTCGCCGCCGGGGCGATCGCCGCCTTCCTGCGCCGACGGCCGCGATGGCTGACCTGGCAGCGGCGTGCGACGGCGACGCTGCTCGCGGGCGTCGGCATCGGGCTCCTCGTCGAGGCCCCCGCGCCCGCGACGACGGCCGGCTAGCGACATTCCAGGCAACCCGCCACCCCTACGGAAGGACCGACATGACCTGCGAACTCGCCTCCGCCGAGCCGATCCGCATCGCGCCCGCCTGCGCGGACCTGATCGCACGCCTCCCGCTCGAGCAGGCCGGTTCCCAGGCCCGAAGCCGCCGCGAGTCGATCGGCCGCGCATGGCGTGCCGTGGTCGCGCGACTGCGCGACGTGCTGCGGCCCGATCCGGTCGATCTGCTCGACGACTACCCCGAGTCGGAGCGGGCCCGCGCCCTCGGGCGGCAGTTCGCCGCCCTGCACTGGGTGAACCGCTGAGCGGATCGTGTGCTCCGACACGGGCGACGGATGCCGCGGCGCGGCGCCGAACGCCCGCTACCGCTTCTGGTCGGCCGGCCCCGAGAGCTTCTGCGCGATGTAGATCGGGATGATCGACACGAGCACGAGCACGACGGCGATGACCGAGACGATGGGCGCCTGATTCGGTCGGAACATGTTGTTGAGGATGAAGATGGGCAGCGTCGTGACCCCGGAGCCCGCGGTGAACGTGGTCACGATGATCTCGTCGAACGAGAGCGCGAACGCGAGCAGGCCGCCGGCGAGCAGCGCCGACCGCAGCTGCGGGAACGTGACGAGCCGGAACGTGGTCCAGACGCCCGCGCCGAGGTCGGCGGAGGCCTCCTCGAGGTTCGTGCCCTGCCGGCGCAGGCGCGCGATCACGTTGTTGAAGACCGTCACGATGCAGAAGGTGGCGTGCGCGATCACGACGGTCCAGATCGAGAGCGGCACGCCCATGATCGTGCGGAAGAAGTTGTTCAGCGCGATGCCGGTGATGATGCCGGGCAGGGCGATCGGCAGGATCACGAGCAGGCTGATCGCCTCTCGCCCGAAGAACGCGAACCGCTGGAGGGCGAACGAGATGAGCGTGCCGAGCACGAGCGCGATGATCGTCGAGATGATCGCGACCTGCACGCTCGTCAGCACCGCCTCGAGCGCGCCGGCGCTCTGGAAGGCCTTCACCCACCACTCGAACGTGAATCCGGGCGGCGGCCACGTGAGCGAGGTCGACGTCGAGAACGAGTTCACGAGCACGACGAACAGCGGCACGTAGACCACCACGAGGATGATCGCGGTGATGACGCCGAGCGTGACGCGAGCGGGTCGGGAGAGGCGCATCCGTCTGCCTTAGAGGTTGTCGAGGGCGCCGGTGCGGCGCACGAGGAACAGGTAGCCGAAGATGATCACGATCGGGATGAGCGCGATCGCGGACGCCAGCGGGAGGTTGTTCGCGGCGCCCACGTTCGTGTAGACGAGGTTGCCGAGCATCTGGTTCGCGCCGCCGACGATGTTCACGGTGATGTAGTCGCCGAGCGAGAGCGAGAAGCTGAAGATCGTGCCGGCGATGATCGCCGGCAGGATGAGCGGGAAGACCACGAGCCGCAGGGTCGACCAGGACTTGCCGCCGAGGTCTCCCGAGGCTTCGAGCAGCGAGTCGGGCACGCGCTCGAGTCCGGCGTAGATCGGCAGGATCACGTAGGGCAGCCACAGGTACGACAGGGTGATGATCGTGGCCGGGAGCCCGTAGCCGGGTGTGTGCCCGCCGAACGGCGCGAGCAGCCACTCGAGGATGCCGTCTTGGGAGAGCACCGAGCGCCAGGCGTAGGCCTTCACGAGGTACGACGCCCAGAGCGGCGTGAGCACGAGGATCACGAGCACGCGCTGCATGCGCGGCGACGCGACCTTCGCCATGAAGTAGGCGATGGGCAGGGCGAGCAGCACGTCGATGATCGTCACGGCGAGCGCGACCCCGACCGTGCGCACGGTCACCGTCTGGTAGAGCGAGCCGGTGACGACGGTGATGATGTTGTCGAGCGTGAACTCGGTCGTGATCTCGCCCGTGAAGCTGTCGACCGACCAGAAGGCCGTGACGAGCAGCAGTGCGAGCGCGACGATGTAGACCACGACGAGCCAGAACAGGGGTGCCGCCAGGAGCAGCGCCAACCGCGTGCGCGGGTGGGTCGTGAGGAAGGCGGAGCCCGCCCGCGCCGCAGAGCGATGCGGACGGGACTCCACTGAGGCCGAGGTCATCAGCCCTTGATCTCCTGCCACGCGGCGGTCCATGCGGCGTAGTCGGTGCACGTGACATCCGTGCGACCGTCGAGGCACTTCTCGATGGGCGTGGTCCAGTACCAGATCTGCGACGCGTAGTCGGCGTCACCGGCGTGGTAGGCCTCGCAGTCGTCGCGGAAGTCGCACGCCGCGTCGGACGAGGGGGCCTCGCCGAAGTAGGCGGTCGCGGTGGCGTTCGCCTCGGGGCTGGCGATGTAGTCGAGCCACGCGTACGCGCAGTTCGGGTTCTTCGCCTCGGACGCGATCATCCAGGTGTCGGACCATCCGGTCGCGCCCTCTTCAGGCAGCACGACGTCGGTCGGCGCACCCTCGCCCGCGAGCACGTTCTGGATGACCTGCCAGCTCGTGCCGACGACGCTGTCGCCGGTCGTGAAGGCCTGGATCTCCTTGAGGTAGTCCGACCAGTACTCGCCCACGCTCTCGCGCTGCGTCTTCAGCAGGTCGACGGCCGCAGCGAGCTGGTCTTCATCCAGCGAGTACGGGTTCTCGATGCCGAGGTCGGGCTGGTGGGCCATCAGGTAGACCGCGGCATCCGCGATGTAGATGGGCGAGTCGTAGGCCGTGACCTTGCCCGCGTTCTCGGAGGCCTTGTCGAACACGACGTCCCACGAGGTGGGCGCGGTCGGGAACTGCTCCGTGTTGTACATGAGCAGGTTGGCGCCGTAGCCGTGCGGCACGCCGTAGGCGACGCCGTCGACCGAGTTCCACGGCTGGTCCTTGAGGAAGTCGTAGATGCCGGCGTAGTTCGGGATGAGCTCGGTGTTCACCGGCGCGACGTCGCCGCCCGCGATGAGACGCAGGGTCGCGTCGCCCGAGGCGGAGACCACGTCGTAGTCGCCCGTCTTCATGAGGTTCAGCGCCTCGTCGGACGTGCCGAACGTCTTGGTCGTGACCTCGCAGCCGGTCTCCTCGACGAACGGGGTGACCCAGTCGACGGTGGGGTCGTTGGTGCCGTCTTCGACGTAGCCGGGCCACGCGAGGATCGAGACCTGGCCCTCGTTCTCGCCGAGTTCGGTCGCGGCGTCGCCGCCCGAGTCGCCGGAGCCGCTCGAGGTGCCGCAGGCCGTGAGCAACGCGACCGAGGCGATCGCGAGGCCGACGACCGCGCCACGGCGGGCCGTGTGCGGAATGCGCTTCATGGTTCTCTCCTTCTGTGTGGGACTGCAGGGGTGGTGCTGAGCTGCGGTTTCGGTTCAGGCGACGGATGCCGCGGCATCCGCCTCGCTCGATGAAGCTGCGGGTGCCAGCGACACGACGTCGGCGTCGTGCCAGCTCACGTGCACGCGGTCGCCGCGGTCGCCGGCGGCGAGCCCTCGGCGGTCGTTCTGCGCGAGCACGGTCACGCGGGCGCCGGCGTCGAGGTCGATCACGGTGCGGATGCCGCTGCCGAGGTAGATGACCTCGACCACGGTGCCCGGGGCGCTGCGCACGCCGTCGCCCGTCTCGGGTTCGGCGGTGACGACGAGCTTCTCGGGGCGCACGGAGTGCTCGCCGCTTCGCCCGAGGAGGGCCCGCGAGCGTTCGTCGTCGAAGAGGTTCGAGGTGCCGACGAACCCGGCGACGAACCGAGAGCCGGGCCGCTCGTAGAGTTCGGCCGGCGTGCCGAGCTGCTCGATGCGGCCGTCGTTGAACACGGCGACCCGGTCGGAGAGGGTGAGCGCCTCCTCCTGGTCGTGCGTGACGAAGATGAAGGTGATGCCGAGGTCGCGCTGGATCTGCTTGAGCTCGACCTGCATCTGCTCGCGGAGCTTGAGGTCGAGGGCGCCGAGCGGCTCGTCGAGCAGCAGCACCTTGGGCTCGACGACGGTGGCGCGGGCGAGGGCGACGCGCTGGCGCTGGCCGCCCGAGAGCTGCGAGGGCTTGCGGTCGCCCATCTGCTCGAGGCGCACGGAGGCGAGGGCGCGGCGGGCGCGCTCGGTGCGCTCCTTCTTGCCGATGCCCCGCACGCGCAGGCCGTAGGCGACGTTGTCGAGCACGCTCATGTGCGGGAACAGCGCGTAGTCCTGGAACACGGTGTTCACGTCGCGGTCGAACGGCGCGCGCTTGGTGACGTCTTCGCCGAAGAGCTCGATGGTGCCACCCGTGGGCTGCTCGAACCCGGCGATGAGTCGCAGCACGGTGGTCTTGCCCGAGCCGGAGGGGCCGAGCATCGAGAAGAACTCCCCGGCCGCGATCTCGAGGTCGACGTGGTCGACGGCGGTCACGGCACCGAACTCCTTGGTGAGTCCGGTCAGCCTGATCGCCGGCTGGCTGTCGGTCATGCGTTGCTCCTTCGCGAGGCGTGTTCAAAATCATATGGATCCAGATGTCTGATTCCAGACCTCCGTGTTACGGTCGTGTCACAGTTTTCGAGCCGGACCCTGGAGGGCGGATGCCGCACGCAGCCGGCCGGACCGACGCCACCCGAGCCGTGGTCTTCGCCCCGCTCGAGGGCGCCGGGCGCGCCGAACTCGTCGAACAGCGCATCACCGACGCGATCGTCGCGGGCGTGCTGCGTGACGGAGAGCGCCTGCCCAGCGAGTCGGATCTCGCCGGGCGGCTCGGCGTCGCCGTCGTCACCGCCCGCGAGGCGCTCGTCGCCCTGCGCGACAACGGGCTCGTGCACACCCGTCGCGGCCGCGACGGCGGCAGCTTCGTCACCTTCGATCCGGATGCCTCGACCCGCATCGTCGAGCGCCGGCTGAGAGCGCTCAGCCGGGTCGAGCTCCGCGACCTGTCGCTGCACTACTCGGCGATCGCGGGCATGGCCGCCGAGGTCGCCGCCGACCGCGCGAGCGACGACGACCTCGCCAGCCTGGCCGACATCGACGCCCGCGCCGACCTCGCGACCGCCGGCGGAGCCCGCCGTGCGGTCGGCCGATTCCAGCTCGAGGTCGCCGCCGTGAGCCAGTCGCCGCGCCTCGTGCAGGAGGAACTGCGCCTGCAGGCCGAGGCCGGCCCCTTGCTCTGGATGTGCCTGCGGGAGGAAGATGCTCGTGATCGCAGCCGCAGCGTGCGGCTCGACGTGATCCAGGCCATCCGCGACGTGCAACCCGAACGTGCACGACGCGTCACGACGGAGCACATCGCCCAGGCGGTGCAGTGGCTGGTCGACGAGAAGTCCCGAATCGACCAGGCGTCGCACCCCGCCGGCGGTGCGGCATCCGCCCTCGACGCCCTCGACGCGGCATCCGTCACCCCGATGGAGCACCGCACCGGCGCGGACCAGGCGGTACCGGCTGAGCCGGCGGAAGCAGCGGAAGGAACCCCCGCGTGAGCACCACCCTCGATCTCGCGGCCGAGCACATCGCCCGGCGCGTGGCGTCGACGATCGAGCCCCTCCTGGCCATGGTCGACGGATGGCGCGGAGTGCTCGAAGCCGAACTCTCCGGCCCGTTCGCCGGCGCCCTCACCGGATCGTCCACCGCGCAGGCGGCCACGCTCGACGCCGTCGTCGAGGCGCTCGTGGGCGCCGAGCTCGAGCGCGACGGCGCCCTCATCACGGGTGCGGGCTTCGTGGCCTCGCCCGGGTTCCTCGCCGATGCGCAGTGGCATCTCGCCTGGTGGCTGAGCAGCGCGAACTCGTTCGGCACGGGCGCCGGCACCGGCACGGGGGCGGCCGGCGCGGCTCCGACGCTGCGGCGGCTCGAGGCCGTGAGCGACCCCGACTCCGAGCAGTTCCGCGACTACACGACGCTCGAGTGGTGGCGCGTTCCCGCACGCACGGGTCGCCGCCACCTGACCGGCCCCTACGTCGACTACCTCTGCACCGACGACTACACGGTCACGATCACGACGCCCGTCATGGCCGACGGCGAGATGGTCGGCGTCGTGGGCACCGACGCGTACGTCGCCCGGCTCGAGCGCGAGCTGCTGCCCGTGCTGCGCGAGTGGGGCGGCGCGTGCACGCTCGTGAACGCGTCGGGCCGCATCCTCGCCTCGACCGACTCTCGCCGGGCGACCGGCGCGCTGCTCCGGCTCGACGGGCTGTCCGAGGCGCTCGCCCCGCTCCACGAGGAGCACCCCGGGCATGCCGCACTGCTCGGCGGCGGGGAGTTCGTGCTGCCCTGCGGCGACACGACGCTCGCGCTCGTCGCGGAGGCGCCGGCCTAACCGCGCAGCGCGGCGCCCGGCGTGAGCACGAGCTCGGCGATCGCGGGGTCGCCGCCGAGCGAGACGAGCCGGTCGCGGTAGGCGCGTCGCGCCCGCGCGTAGTGCACGTCGCTCTCGCGGATCACGGCCATGAGGTTCATCCACTCGAACGTGCCCTGCAGCTCGAACGCGAGCTGCTCGGGATCGTCGAGCCCGGGCAGCTCGCCCTGCTTCACCGCGAATCCGGCCGAGGCGGCGAGGTAGCCGAGCCAGCTCTCGAGCTGGTCGGCGAGGGCATCGCGAACGGGGCCCGCCTTGGCGTGGAAGTCGGCCGCAGACGCCGAGAAGAAGCATCCGCCCGGGAACACCCGGTCCTGCGAGTACGCCACGACGCTGTCGAGCAGCGCGGTCAGGCGACGGATGCCGCGGGGCTGCACGCGCGCGGGCTCGATCACGGTCGCGGTGAACCGCTCGGTGGCGGCGACGATCGTGGCGAGCTGCAACTGCTCCTTGGAGCCGAAGAGCGTGGCGATGCCGCTCTTGCTGACGGATGCCGCGGACGCGAGCCGTCCGATCGAGAGGCCGTCGAGCCCTTCGAGCGAGGCCAGGTCGGCGGCGGCGTCGAGCACGTGGCGCCGGGAGGCGTCTCCCCTGGCGCGGCGTCCGTCGATCGAGCGGCCCTCCGTCATCGTCATGTCTTGCAGTTTACGCACGAACGTTCGTACACTCTACGTACGAACGTTCGTAGAGTTTCTGGAGGCACCCCGTGAGCGCACCGGCATCCGACACCGCGTCGATCCCGACCATGACCGACCCGGTGCGCGTGGTTCGTGCAGACCCGCGGGCGGGCACACGCGCGCCCCTCGCCCCGGCGACGGCACCGCCCGCGACGCCGCTCGCACTGAAAGCGGTGGCCGGCGGCATCCGGCTGGCGTCCTCGATCTCGCCCGAGCTCGGTGCCCGGCTCGCACTGCCGTTGTTCATGCGCGTCGGACGTCGCGTGACGGTCGCGGAGGCCGACGCCGGCACGCATGCCGAGGCCCGCCGCGGACGCGTGCGCATCCCCGGCATCCGCCGTTCGGGCGTCGACGTCGTGACCTACGAGTGGGGCGGCGGGCCCGACGTCGTCGTGCTCGCGCACGGCTGGCAGTCGCGCGCGAGCGTGTTCGCGCCGCTCGTGCGGGAGCTCCGCAGCGAGGGCTTCCGCGTCGTCGCGTTCGACGCCCCCGCGAACGGCGACTCCGACGGACGCGGCACCTACCTGGTCGACCACCTCGACATCCTCGCGGCGCTGCAGCAGCGATACGGCCGGTTCCACGCGCTGATCGGGCACTCCTTCGGCGGCACGGCCTCGCTGCTCGCCCCGGCCGAGGGCATCGACACGCGTCGCGTGGCGTCCATCGCGGCCGCGGGCTCTGCCCACGTGTTCGTCGACGAGTTCGGCACCCTGGTCGGACTCGACGCGCCGACCCGCGACGCGCTCGCCCGCGGATTCGTGCGCCGGCTCTTCGCCGACGTCGAGAACCCGTTCGAGCACTACTCGGCGCTCGCGCACCCGCTGCCCGAGGGCATGCCGCTGCTCGTCGTGCACGACCGCGGCGACCGCCGGGTGCCGTTCGCCGAGGCGCCGAAGATCGCCGCTGCGAACCCCGGGCGCACGCGCTTCGTGCCGACCGAAGGGCTCGGGCACAACCGCATCCTGCGGGCCGACGTCACGCTCGACGCCGTCGTCGAGTTCGTCACGGCGCCGGATGCCGCGCTGCAGGCGCCCGGCGCGTAGAGGCTCCCGCGTAGCCGCCCACCGTTTGCCGGGGCGGCACCTGCCTCGTCCAGCTCACCTCGGCGGGAGGGGATCGCGCCGGGGGGAGGATCCCCGGGCCGGAATCGCCCTCCCACGCCGCCGATCTCCTCCCGTGGCAACGGCCTGCGGCGCGCCCGGAACGCGTCGCTACGCGCCGAAGCCCCAGGGCTGCGCGCCCGCGTAGGTGGTCGCGCGGGCGCCGGCCGCGACGGCGGCGGTGAGCGCATCCGCCCTGCTCGCCCCCGCGGCGAGCGCCGCCACGAGCGCCCCGGCGAACGCGTCGCCCGCACCCGTGGTGTCGACGACGTCGACCGGGCCCGACGCGGCATCCACTCCGCCCCATCTCGCGCCCGCTGCGCCGAGGGTCACGCAGGCGTCCGCGGGCGACCCCAGGGCGACCCACTCGTGCTCGTTGACGATGACGACATCGGCCAGTTCGAGCAGGGCGGATGCCGCGGGCGAGACGGGCGACGCATTCAGCACCGTGAGCGCGCCGAGCGCCCGTCCCCGGCGAAGCACGGCCTCGGCGACGGCCGGCGCGAGCTCGAGCTGGCTGACCACGACGGCGGCGTCATCGGGGATCGCGCGCGCCGCGGCATCCGCCTCGATGCCGCCGTTCGCCCCGGCGACGACGATGATGCTGTTCTCGCCCGACGCGGCGACCGTGATGAACGCCTGGCCGGTCGGCCGGTCGGCGTCGACCGCGATGGCCGACACGTCGACGCCGTGCTCGGCGAGGCGTTCGACGTAGCGGCGGCCGAGGTCGTCGTCGCCGACCCGCCCGATGAGCAGCACGTCGGCGCCCGCCGCGGCGGCACCGGCCGCGAGATTCGCGCCCTTGCCGCCCGGCAGCAGCTCGACGTCGAGGCCGAGCACGGTCTCGCCGGGCGCCGGATGCGCCTCGACGCGCACCACCGAATCGACGTTGATCGACCCCACCACCACCACGCGCGCACCCATGCCGGGAGCCTACCGGCGCACCGGTTGGCACGCTTCGCGACGACCTCGACCTCGACCTCGCCCGTTCAGCCGACGGATGCCGCGGCGCACCGCGCGAGACCGCTGCGGCCGCCCGCGGCGAACGCCGCCCGCTGTCGCTCGGCACCCGACCCGCGGGCGAGCAGCGCCGCGACGGCTTCGGGGCATCCGTCGTCGGCGTCGTGCATGGCGAGGGCGGATGCCACGACCTCGGCGAGCGGCGCCATCCGCCCCTGCACGGGGTCGGGCACCGTCGCGGCGAACCCGTCGCGTGCGGCCGCCCACACGGCGGCGTCGAGCACCTCGCCGCTGAACGGGACGACCTGTGCCGACGCGGCG
Source organism: Agromyces allii (assembly GCF_009749385.1). Classification (GTDB taxonomy): domain Bacteria; phylum Actinomycetota; class Actinomycetes; order Actinomycetales; family Microbacteriaceae; genus Agromyces; species Agromyces allii. The sequence goes on from NZ_WBIN01000003.1 coordinate 77,087, forward strand.
GCCGCGGCATCCGTCACGCCACCGGCATCCGTCGCCCGAGCGGCCCGTGCACCGCTCAGGATGCCGTCGGCGATGCGGCGGCAGAGCAGGGCGATCGTGACGCTGTCGGCGGCGTCGAGCTGCGCATCGGCCACCCTCAGTTCGACCGTCGGCAGGTGGTGCGAGGCGCGCAGCAGCCAGGCGATCAGCGGGCGATCGCGTGTGGCGCCAATGCCCACGAGGTCGTCGATGCGGCGCTCGTAGTCGTCGGCATCGGCGAAGGGCGCCGGAATGCCGGCCGTGGTCCACCGCCGGAGCACGATCGTGCGCCAACTCGCGAAGCCCGTGTCGGCGGTGCGCCAGTAGGGGGAGTTCGCGGCGAGCGCGGTGAGCATGGGGATCCACGCGCGCAGGCCGTTGAGCACGCGCACCCGGTCTTCACGGTCGTCGATGCCGACGTGCACGTGCAGGCCGCACACCTGGTGGTCGTCGATCATCGCGCCGATGTCGTGCTGGATGTGCGAGTACCGGGCCTCGGGCGTCACCGTCGGCGCCCGACCTGCGTCGAACGGGGTGCCCGTCGACGCAGCGTGCACCCCGAGGGCGACCGCGATGCCGTCGAGCGCGGCCCGGAACGCCTCGAGCTGCTGCACCGCCTCCGCGCCGTCGGTGCAGACGCCGGTCGCGATCTCGACCTGCGAGGCGAGGAACTCCGACGTCGCACCGGCGAATCCGGCGGCGTGCAGCGCGGCGATCGCCTGCGGAGCGAGCGGCACCGGCCGCAGCGTCACCGGATCGAGGAGCACGAACTCCTCCTCGATGCCGAAGGTCGTGACCGCGCGAGCGCTCGCACGCGAGGCCTCGACCTCGGGCGCCGGATCGTTCGCAGGCGAGGGCTCGGGCACGGTGCGCATCGCGGGCTCGATCGTCGTCATGTCTCATGCCTACCCGTCGGATCGGATCGCCGCGAGGGCTTGACCTCGGCGTCAGCCGAGCCCGGGTCGCTGCAGCGCGGCGAGGGCACGGGCCAGCGCGTACCGGGTGCGCCCGGTCGGCGTGCGGGGGTCGTAACCGAGCGTCTCGGCGAGGGCGTCGAGCCTCGCCTGCACGCTCGAGTGGTGCATGCCCAGGGCGGATGCCGCCTGCCGCACGCTTCCGGCGTCGGCGAACGCGTCGAGCACGGCCAGGGCACGCGGGTCGAGGGCGGCCAGCGCCGAAGCATCCGGATGCCGTTCGTCGTGGCGATCGGCGGCCTCGGCCAGGAGCAGGAGGGCACCGAGCTGGGCCGCATCGACCGCGGGCTCCGCAGCCGTGCCCAGCCGCAACGCGATGAGCGCCGACGCGAACGACTCGGGCAGCCGTTCGGCGGGGCCGCCGAGGCCGATGCCCGCGCGCAGGCCCGCCGGCACGACCGCCGGCCCGTCGACGAGCACCACGCGCACGAGTCCGCGCGCCGTGGCGACGACGGCGGCCGGTCCGTCGGCGGGCGGCGGCCCATCTGGGAGCGACACCACGACGCGCACGTCGGGCGCGCAGTCCAGCCTCAGCTTCGTCGCGGCCACGGCACGCTCGGATGCCGCGGCGCCCGCCGTGACCACGACCTCGACCGCGGCATCCGCGGTGTTCGACCTGCGGGCCGACGTGATCGCGACGGCGAGGGCGAGCCGCTCGAGCACCATCGCGTCGTTCGCGTGCGCGGGCCCGGTGCGCTCGAGCCAGACCAGCGAGCCGTCGCTCGTCTCGCGCGACGGCCAGGCGGATGCCGCGGCATCCGTCGTTCCGAGGGGTTCGCCGTCGGGCGCGACGCGCTTGACCCGGGTCGACGACCGGGCGGCGTAGCCTGCGACCGCCCCCGAGAGCACGGCCGCCCCGCGGAGCAGGGAATCGGGGCCGACTCCGCCCGCGACGAGCGCATCGAAGTACGAGACGACCTTGAGCGTCTCGCTCGCCTCCGGGTCGAGCGCAGTCAGACGACCGACGAGTTCTTGCATGGCGGGCTCCATCGCGCGTGTGCGCCCCACCCTAATCGAGCAGGGGCGGGATGTCTCCGCGGTCGCGGACGGGTGGGCAGGCGTGCGTGCCGCCCGCGACCGCGGAAGCTCTGGCCCGGATCAGACCCCGAGGATGCGGGCGACCCAGTTCATGCGCGCCGCGACCGAGGCGCGGGAGACCGCCGCATGCGGGGCCATCATGTCGAAGCCGTGGAACCCGCCGTTCCAGACGTGCAGCTCGGCCTCGCCGCCGGCCGCCCAGATGCGGCTCGCGTAGGCGACGTCCTCGTCGCGGAACACCTCGGCGCTGCCGCAGTCGATGTAGGCGGGCGGCAGGCCCGAGAGATCGGTCGCCCGCGCGGGGGCGGCGTAGATCGAGACGTCGTCGGTGCCGCGGCGGTCGCCGAGCAGTGCGTTCCAGCCGGTCAGGTTCGAACCGCGATCCCACACGCCGACGCCGTCGATCTGCTCGGTCGAGACCGTCAGGTCGCGGTCATCGATCATCGGGCAGATCAGCAGCTGGCCGGCGAGCGCGGGGCCGCTCCGATCGCGCGCGAGCAGGGCGGTGCCCGCCGCGAGCCCGCCGCCGGCGCTGCCGCCCGCGATGATGAGGCGGTCGGCGTCGATGCCGAGCTCCTCGAGGTTCGCGCCCGTCCAGGCCAGGCCCGCGTAGCAGTCCTCGACGGGGTACGGGTCGGGGAACTCGGGGGCGAGCCGGTACTCCACCGTGACGACCACGGCATTCTGCTGCTCGATCAGGTCGAAGAACATCGGGACGCCCAGCCAGCGATCGCCGATGATCATGCCGCCGCCGTGGGTGTGGAAGATGCCGGGGCCCGTGCCGGTGCGGCCCGGCCGCTCGATCACGCTCACCACGATGTCGTCGCCCGCGTGCCCCGCGATCGTCACGTCGCGCACGACGAGGCCGCGCTCGGCGATCTCGGCGAGCACCGCCTCTCCCGCGAAGCCCGAGCGCATGGCCGGGATCAGCTCGGGGGTGAACGTCACGGGCATCTGCTCGCGGATCAGCGTGAGCGCCGCCTCCAGCTCGGGGTCGAACGGCGGTCGGGGGCGGGTCGCGGTCGTCGTGGTGGTCATCGGTGAACTCCTCGATCGTGCGTCACCTCGTCGTGACGTCTGCACCGATCATCCGCGCGGGCACGCGGCATCCGGAACCGACGATCGTAGCCCGATCAGCCGAGTTCACCCGCCAGTCGGCGGATCAGGAGAAGAACGCGTTGGCCCGCTTCGACCAGAGCAGGATCAGGCCGATCACCGGGAACAGCGCCGAGAAGAGCCCGCTCCAGAACGCGCCGAGCGTGATGAGCCAGATCGCCGTCGCGATGTTGAGCACGAAGATGATCGTGACGATGATGCGCGCCGCGTTCGAACCGCGGAACAGGCCGAGGCTCACGACGACCGTCACGATGCCGAGGATGATCGCCCACACGCCGGCGCCGAAGTTGCCGCCGCCCGGCAGGATCTGGAAGAACCCGGAGACCACCTGCAGCGCCCCAGAGATCCATGCGAGCACGGCGACGAGCGTCACGCCGCCCGGTCGTTCACCAGCCATGTCGGTACCCCCTTGCTCCGGCCGTGCGCGAACGCGCCGACTCGAGCCACACGGTACTCCCACGAGCGCAGCCGAGGGGCGTTCGGCGCGCCATGCGACGTGCCGCGGCCGGCGGCAGGTCTCGGGCCCCCGCCTCAGCCGGTCTCAGGCGCCGAGCGACCCCGCGTCGGTCGCGCCGACATCCGTGCGGTGGAAGTTGTGGAACGACCGCGACGCCGTGGGGCCGCGCTGGCCCTGGTACCGGGAGCTGTACTCGGCCGAACCGTAGGGCCGCTCGCTCGGCGACGACAGGCGGAAGAAGCACATCTGCCCGATCTTCATGCCCGGCCAGAGCTTGATCGGCAGCGTCGCGACGTTGCTGAGCTCGAGCGTGACATGGCCGGTGAAGCCGGGGTCGATGAAGCCGGCCGTCGAGTGCGTGAGCAGGCCGAGGCGCCCCAGCGAGCTCTTGCCCTCGAGGCGTGCGGCCACGTCGTCGGGCAGGGTCACGGCCTCGTACGTCGACGCGAGCACGAACTCGCCCGGGTGAAGGATGAACGCCTCGTCGGGCCGCACCTCGATGAGATGCGTGAGCTCCGGCTGGTCTTCGGCCGGATCGATGAACGGGTACTTGTGGTTGTCGAACAGCCGGAAGTACCGGTCGAGCCGCACGTCGACGCTGCTCGGCTGGAGCATCGCCGGATCGGACGGTTCGAGGCGCACGCGCCCGAGTTCGAGTTCGGCACGGATGTCGCGGTCGGAGAGCAGCACGGGTTCAGCCTAGCGACGGGCTGTCGAGGTCGCGCGGCTCGCTGGTGCGACTCCATGCGGGCGTCAGTGCGGCGAACGGAACGACTCGTCGGGCAGCAGTGCCGTCTCGGCACGACATCCGTACTCGCCCGGGAGCAGCAGCACCTCGGGGACCGCCAGCGCCTCGGAGACGCCGCCCTCGGCGCGGATCAAGAGGCAGTCGTTCGCGTCGCTCATCGAGAATCCGATACGGGATCCCTCGCGGACGACCTGCGGCTCCGCGACCGGCGGGCCACCGGGCTCGGCGAGAAGGCGCGCGTCGATCTCGGCGGCGAGCTGTTCGGCGGATTCGTCGAGGCCGGCGCCGTCGAGCACCTCGAGAACGACCTGCTCGGCCCCCTCCGGAATGACCGGTCGTGGATCCGCGGGAGGAGTCAGCACCACGGGATCCGCCGGACAGTCGACCGCCTGCGCCGTGCGCTCGCCGAACCCCCAGCGATCGAACTCGACGCGCACGCAGTACTCGGTGACCGGTGATCCCTGCTCCGAAACGAGGACCAAGCGGCTGGCGAGCACGAGGCCCCCGACGGGGTCCTCCCATGCGGCGTCCTCGTTCGGCTCGATGGCGACCAATCGGAGCGGGGTGGCCTGATCGGGCGACCCCTCGTTCCAGCCTGATCGAGGCTGCGGCTCGATCCCCGTATCGCCGAGGAGGAGAACGATTCGGCGGGCGTACTCGTTGAGCGCGTCCGACGGCTGCGCGAGCCCGGACGATTGCGAGACGAAGCCGGCCTCGTCTGCCACCTCCGCCGCCTGCGCCGCCAGCCTGTCGTGCAGGCGCCGCTCAGCGGGCGGCGCGCACCCCGTGAGCGCAGAGACCGCGGCGATCGCGCCGATGACGCAGATAACCCGGATGCCCCGTTGCAGATCCCCCATCGGCCCAGCCTCCCGCACCGTCGATGCGTGTTTCGGAATATGCCGGGACGCCCTTCGTCGCCATCGAATTCCTCGCTCCGCTCACCGGCCTTGCTACGATGGTCACCGCTGCACCTTCGGATGCCGCACGCCGATGTAGTTCAATGGCAGAACTTCTGCTTCCCAAGCAGATAGCGCGGGTTCGATTCCCGTCATCGGCTCCACAACCCGTTCACGCCCGGAAATCCGGGAAAGTACCGGAGTTCCGTGATGAGCGATGAGTTCAGACCCTTTCGCGGTAGAAATGTGCACTCGTGCCACTCCGCCACACGAAAGGTTGTCCCCGAATGCGTTCGCCTCACTCAAGCGGACGCCGCGGCGCCTCACGTTCCGTGAGCCCGGGGCCGCTGCCTCGCTTTCCAACCTCACGAGCCGGACAACGCCGTACTCGCGCTCACACGCGTCGAGCATCCGGTAGATCCCGACCGGCCCCTCGACGGCCGCGAGAATCGGACGCCACTCCGGATCGTCACGGGCCATGCCAACTGCGTGAAGAGTTGCACGTGTGGGTCGATGAGCCAGATGAGACTCAACGATTGATCGGAGCGCAACAACTCACGCAGTATGCCCTACGCGGCGGAATACGAGCGCAAGAGCCTTTGGTCGCCTCGGCGGTCGGGGGGCACTGTCGCGCTCACCGCGTCTGAAGGTCGGTCCGAGCGATACCTACGGCTGAGACGGCAAATTCGGTCGCCCGGCATTCGATGTTCGGTTTCGTTCTCCAAAATGTTGGTGACCGCCCGTAGAGTTTCTTCAGGTAGTTGACGACGCGACCGTACGAGATCGAATAGGCAAACTATCTGCTCACAGCGAACTCGGCCCCAAAAAGCCGACGCGGCTGACAGCGTGTGAAACACGAGAAGCCCACCTCATGGCGGGCTTCTCGCAAGGAATATTCAAACCAGCCGGTTGCCGCCGGCACTAGTTGATAGGAACCTTATTGGGTACCCACTCGCACCATCCTACCCACATCCCCCAACGCTCCGGCAAGCCTTCCGGGAAGCCGAAGCACCGATATGAGGGACCCTTCACACACGGCTTTCGCGTGATGACGAAGGGCATCACACAAGTCATCGGGGCATCTGCGGCCCTCGTCGCCTCGTGCGCTGGCCTCGCGCTCGCGCTGCCTCCGATCCTGCCGTACCTCTTCTAGACGGGTGACACAGGGCTCGTCGCATCGTCGGCGAGCCCCGCGTCACCCATCGCTCACAGGGCGCCGAAAATCATTCGCGCACCCCGTCAGACAGGCAGCCTGACACGTCACGTGTCACTCCACGACGTGCTCACTCCGAACGCTTGCCTTGCGCACTCGTGCGCACTCCCGGAGTACGCAAAGGGGGTAGGCGAGGTCAATTGGCGTCAGAGTAGGCATGAGAAGGGTAGCCCTTAATGGCCGGTGAACCTGGAGATTCCCCCGGTTTGACTGGTTGCCAGGATTGTGACCCGAGGAGTCCCCCGAGCAGATAGCCCGGGTTCGATTCCCGTCATCGGCTCCACACCGAGGCCCCGTCCGACACAGCGTGAACCGCGTCGCACGGGGCCTCGTGGTTTCCCGGCTGCTCCGATCGGCTACGCGAGCACGTACCCGTCCTCGCCGTGCTGCGCCACGTCGACGCCCGCGAGCTCGTCGGCGTTCTGCACGCGGAAGCCGATCGTCTTCTCGATCCCGGTGCCGATGAGCCAGGTTATGCCGAAGGAATAGATCGCGACGGCGGTCGAAGCGATGACCTGCACGATCAGCTGTTCGAAGTTGCCGCTGAAGAGGAGGCCGGTGTCGGTCGCGAAGAAGCCGAGGAACCAGCATCCGATCAGGCCGCCGATGCCGTGCAGCGCGACGACGTCGAGCGAGTCGTCGAACCCGAGCTTGTACTTGAGCTCGATCGCGAACGCGCAGACGGCGCCGGCGATCACGCCGAGCAGGATCGACCAGCCGGGGGTGAGCGAGTAGCAGGCGGGCGTGATCGCGACCAGACCGGCGATCGCGCCGGAGCCTGCGCCGATCGAGGTCGCCTTGCCGTCCTTCGCGCGCTCCACGAGCACCCAGCCGAGGATGCCCGCAGCCGCCGCGACGAAGGTGTTCAGGATGATCCGACCGAGGCCGTCGAAGCCCGCGGTGGCCGCCGCTCCGCCGTTGAATCCGAACCATCCGACGATCAGGATCGCGACGCCGATCAGGGTCAGCGGCACGTTGTGCGGCTGGTGGGCGCCCTTCGCGAAGCCGATCCGCTTGCCGAGCACGAGGGCCAGGGCGAGCGCTGCGGCCGCGGCGTTGATGTGCACGGCGGTGCCGCCTGCGTAGTCGATCGTCGTGGTCGAGAAGCCGAGCGTGTCGCCGAGCGCGTAGATCCAGCCGGTCGGCGTGCCGTCGGCGTCGAAGCCCCACACCCATCCCTGCACCGGGAAGTACACGAGGGTGACCCAGATACCGGCGAAGAGCATCCAGGGTCCGAAGCGGGCTCGGTCGGCGATCGCACCCGAGACCAGCGCGGTGGTCGCGATGGCGAAGGTCGCGCCGTAGAACACCGCCAACAGGGTGCCGTTGTCGTCGGCCGAGGCCATCGCACTGAGGCCGATGTCGGCGAAGGGGTTGCCGAGCAGGCCGGGAATCAGGTTCCCCTCACCGGGTGACATGAGGCCCATGTTGTAGCCGTAGAGCACCCAGAGCACGCCGACGAGGCCCATCGCCCCGAAGCTCATCATCATCATGCTGACGACCGATTTCGCCTTGACCATGCCTCCGTAGAAGAAGGCGATGCCGGGCGTCATGAACAGGACGATCGCGCCGGCGACGAGGTACCAGGCGAGGTTTCCGCTATCCATCAGTGGGGTTCCTTTCGGGGGTCGGGTGGTTCGGGTGGTTCGGGTGTCGCAGTGGATCGGTGGGTCGGGTGAGGTGCGAGTCGAATGCGGTCGAATGCGGTCGAATGCGGTCGATGTTCCGGGTGAGATCAGCGGGTCGGATGTCGCGGGTCGGGCGTCATGCCCCGGATGTCGCGTCCGGGCGCACGCGCAGCACGGCCCACACGTCTTCGGGGCAAGCCGTGATGCGCGCCGTCCACGGTGGGAGGACCACGCTGCCCGGCGGCAGCGGTCGGGCCTCGGGCGCCGAGGCGGTGCCGGTGAGCACGACGACCGCCGCGACATCCGCTTCGGTGCCGGCGCTCGATCCGAGACCGGCGAGCATCGCGCCGGACCCGATCGAGACGGCCCAATCGGCGCCGACGAGCGATCGACGCAGCATGACGTTCACGACCGTCGCCGGCCGGTCGCCGGAGTCGGCGGTGACGCGATCCTCGCCCCGGAACGCGATGCCCTCGTGCTGCGCCGCCCGGTGGCCGACGCCATCGATCTCGAGGTGCAGCCCGCCGTGGTCGAGCGGGATCAGCAGCCGGTCGAACCCCGTGAACTCCGAAAAGGCCGCACGCCCGTCGATCTCGGCGAGGCTGATGCGCCAAGCGGGGCGCGCCACCAGCACGCGCGTGACGCCCCTGCCGTTCCGCCATGGCTCTGCCGCGACATCCGCCGGGCGGACGACCCCGAGTGCGGTGCGAGCAGCGGGGGTCATGGCCGGCCTATCGGGTGAGCAGGTGCTCGAGCACGTCGGCGAGTGCGTCGACGCCCGCGGCGACGTCGGCGGGCTCGGCCGACTCGGCCGGGGTGTGCGAGGCGCCGCTCGGGTTGCGGACGAACAGCATGCCCGTGGAGATGCTCGATGCGAGCACGCCCGCATCGTGGCCCGCCCCCGTGTCGAGCACGGGGGCGCCGGGCAGCACGGCCTGCATGCGATCGCGCAGCTCCGGGTCGAACGACACGGTCGGCGAGAACGACTGCTCGGTCACCGCGAGCGTGCAGTCCTCGGCCTCGGCCGCCCGGCGGGCGTCGGCGACGACCTGCTCCACGATGAGGTGCACCTGCTCCTCCGAGCGATGGCGCACGTCGATCCAGAGGTCGACGGCCGAGGCGATGACGTTCGTCCCGCCCGGCACCACCTTGATGCGCCCGACGGTGCCGCGGGCATCGTCGACGGCGAGCGCGCGCTGCCGAACGCTGCGGATCGCTTCGGATGCCACGACCACCGGGTCGCTCCGGTCGGCCATTCGCGTGGCGCCCGCATGGTCGCCGCGACCCTCGATCCGCAGATGCCAGCGGCCGTGCGCGATGATCGCGCCGGCGAGCGCGACGGGCTGGTCGAGGTCGACGAGCCCGCGGCCCTGCTCGACGTGGAGTTCGACGAAGGCCGAGATGTCGCCCAGGCGATCCGGGTCCGGGCCGATGCCGGAGGCGTCGAAGCCCGCGCCCGCGGCGACCTCGTCGAACGTCGAGCCCGAGTCGTCGACCAGCGCGTGCACCCGCTCCGGCGCCACCGCCCCCGCGAGGAGCCGGGAACCGAGGCACGCGATGCCGAACCTCGACCCCTCCTCCTCGGGGAAGACCGCGACGGCGAGCGGCCGCACCGGACGGACGCCGCGATCCCGCAGCAGATCGACGGCCGCGAGCGCGCTCGCGACGCCCAGCGGCCCGTCGAAGTTGCCGCCGCCGGGCACCGAGTCGAGATGCGAGCCCGTCACGATCACGTCGCGTCGTACCGGCGCCGGTGCGCCGGAGTCCGACGGCCCCGGCACGTCCCACCATGCCCAGATGACGCCGTTCCGGTCGGTATCGACCGTCAATCCGCGAGCCGCGGCGTGGGCCGCGAACCAGCTCCGCAGGCGCAGCTCGGCGGGCGAGAACACCGGACGCGTGTAGCCGCCGCGATCGGGATCGAGGCCGATCCCCTCGATCTCGGCCAGCAGCGCGTTCGCATCGCCGCGCGTGCCCGTGACGCTCGCGGCGAGGTCGATCTCGCCCGTGACGACGGCCGCGCCGCTCATGCCGCCACCGCGAACCGCTGCCCGGCCGCACGGAACCGCTCGGCGGCCTGCCCCGACCCGGCCACGAGGTCGAGCACCAGCTCGCCGAGCAGCGGCGCGAACTTCGCGCCCTGCCCGGAACAGGGCGACACGACGGTGATGCCCTCGGCGCGGTCGATGATCATGTCGTCGCGCGGCACGTTCGTGAACAGGCACGTGGTCTCCGCATAGGGTTCGGGCGCCATGCCCGGCGCGAACCGTTCGACGAACCCGACCACGCGCGCGCGGTTTGCCGCGTCGATCACGCCGTCCTGATCGCGAGCGGAGGGGATCACCCGACCTGCGTTGTACTCGGCGATCTTCTGCCCGCGGAAGTCCGCGTCGCGCCCGCCGGGCAGGCTGTACGTCTGGATGTCCTCGCCCTTGTAGATGAACGTCGGCCAGGAGGTGGCCGCGTCGGGAGGGGTCTCGCCCTGCTGCCGCTCGTCGCGGTACCGGAAGTGGAACGCGTTCTCCTGCCGCACCTCGAACTGCGGCAGTGCGTCCAGGAACCCGGTCGGCAGGTCGAGCCCGTCGAGCAGGGCCGGCAGCCAGCCGCCCGCCGCGACGATCACCTGCTGCGCATGCACGGTCTCGCCGGTCGCCGAGGTGACGAGGTACCCGGTGGAGGCGCGACGCACGGTCGCGGCCTCCCAGCGGAGGCGAACCTCGGCCCCCGCCACCTGCGCCAGCTCGAGCATCGTCTCCACCGAGCGCTCGGCGTCGATGACCCCGGCCCCCGGGTGCCAGAGCACCTCGGTGTCGAAGTCGAGCTGCGGCCATCTGGCCTGCGCCTCGGCGCTGCCGAGCAGCTCGTGCTCGACGCCCGTCGCCGCCAGCACTCGTGCGAGGCCGCGCGGGTCGCGGACCGCACCGAAGTCGAGCGAGCCGCTCGGGGTGATCAGGCGCCGTCCGCTCGCCGCCTCGAGCTCGTCCCAGCCGGGCTTGGCCTGCATGACGAGGCGAGCGTAGAAGGGATCGGGGTAGGCGTACCGGAAGATGCGGGCGGAACCGTGCGAGCTGCCGAGGGCCGAGGCAGGCACGTCGCGCTCGAGCACGATCACGTCCGCACCGGACTGGGCCAGCCGCCAGGCCGCAGCGGCTCCGGTCAAACCGGCGCCGATGACCGCGTAGGTCGCCGATTCGGCCCTCGGGTTCGGGTTCGGAAGGTCGTCCATGGGTTCGCGGATCTCGTTGGACATGGCTCAGGCCAGATCCGGCGTGTTCCAGAGGTTCAGCTTCGTGCCGATGCCCAGCTCGACGGCGTTCTCGTAGACGGTCTTCGCCCAGGCCACGTCTTCGACGCCCATGCCGCCGACGCTGAAGAGCACGGGCTGCTCATCGAACTCTCGCCCGACCGCGCTGCCGTCGAAGACATCGCCGATGTTGACGACCTTGGACTCGTCGAGCTCGCCCGCGTCGATGAGGTCCTGCCAGTACAGCCCGATCATGCCGAAGGCGGTCTCGTGCGACGGCGCCGGGTACTCCTCGGCCCAGGCCTCGTAGATCTTCTTCGCGTCGGCGATGAGCCGCGCCTTGCCCGAGAGGGTGTACTCCTTGTCCATGCGGAGGTTCGCGGGCAGGCTCAGGAACGCACCGGGCTTGATCCAGTCGCCGTCGATGTACGGGTAGTTCTCCGATCCGACGAGTCCGGTCACGGCCTCAGACACGATGTCGGAGTCGCGAACGGCCGCTTCGACCGAGTCGGCGATCTCGATGGTGGTGAACTGCGGGTAATGCGTCTTGACGTAGGTCGCGAACGCCTCGGAGGTCGATCGACGGCGCCCGTTGATTCGGATCGTGTCGAGCGTCGGGCGCGCCGTCGTCATGGCGTGCAGCGCGCTCTTGTTCATCGCGCCCGGGCCGATGATGCCGAGCGACGTCGCGTTCACCGGGGCGAGCTTCTTCGCGGCCGCACCCGGAACCGCGGCGGTGCGGTAGGCGCTCTCGAGGTTGCCCGACATGATCGCGAACGGTGCACCCGTCTGCTTGTCGTTCAGCACGATGAGGTGGATGGATCGCGGCAGCCCCTGCTCGCGGTTGTCGATGTTCGAGCCGTACCACTTGACGCCCGCGGTGTCGAAGCGCCCGCCGAGGTAGGCGGCCATCGCCATGAACCGGCGGTCGGCGGCATCGAGCGGCATCGTCGGGAAGGGCGAGCTCTGCGGAAAGCTGATCTGCGCGCCGTGGGAGTTCGCCGAGTTGCCGGCCATGCGATAGTCGCCCTTCGCGACGAGGATCAGCACCTCCTCCATGACGTCCATGCAGCGCGCCATATCCTTCACGCCGGCCGCGATCACCTCGGGCTCGCTGAGGTAGAGCATGTCGATGCGGGTGCTGGAAGCGGTGTCGGAAGTCATTCGTCGGTCCTTCAACTCGGGAAGCATGTGATCAGAAAACCCACCCGGACAACGCCCGGTCAAATACCAGTTTCGACGTGGATTGAGAGCGATTCGCTCGCAATCCACATGTAACGGCGCCGTAATACGAGGCCCGTACCGTGCCGCCATGGAACTGCGTCAACTGCGCTACTTCGTGGCCGTCGCCGACGAGCTCCACTTCGGGCGCGCGGCACGACGGCTGCACATGTCGCAGCCTCCGCTGAGCGTGCAGGTCGCCCGTCTCGAGCAGGAGGTCGGGGTGCCGCTGTTCGAACGCAGCACCCGGCGGGTGACGCTTACCGCGGCCGGCCGCCACCTGCAGGCGAGAGCCCGCCGGATCCTCGACGAGGCCGAGTCGGTCCGCACCGAGATGCGCGACTTCGCCGACGGCCTGGCGGGCGAGCTCACCGCCGGATTCGTCAGCTCGGCGAACTACACGGTGCTGCCCGGGGTCGTCCAGCTGTTCCGGGCGAGGCGGGCCGGGGTCTCGCTCTCGCTGGTTCCGCTCACCTCGGGCGAGCAGCTCGAGCGGCTGAGCGACGGCTCGCTCGACGTGGGCATCGTGCGCGACGAGGTGCCCGACGCGGAGGCGACGGATGTCTCGGCCGCGGCCTTGGCCACCGAGGTCGTCTTCGAGGAACGACTCGTCGCCTGCCTCCCGATCGACCACCCGCTTGCGGGGCTCGACGAGGTGACCGCGACGCAGATCCTCGAGGTTCCCTTGATCTCCTATCCGAGGTCGTTGATGCGCGGCTACGTCGACCGGGTCTCCGAGGTGCTGGCGCACGCGGGCGGTGCCGCGAACGTGGTCGAGGAGGTCGTGCATCAGGAGACGGCCCTCGGATTCGTCGCCGCGGGGGTGGGTGCCAGCATCCTGCCCGAGTCGGTCAGACAGCTGGTTCCGCCGTCGATCGCCGTGGTGCAGCTCGCCGGATCCCCGACGACGCGGCTGCTCGCGGCGCGATCAGCCCGTCCGGCGAACGGCGCCGTCTGCGCCGCGTTCGTCGGCTGCCTGCACGACGCCGCGCGCGAGCTGAGGGTGGGTTAGCCTGCAACCATGGTCGAGAGCGCCCAGCACAAGGAACACCGCATCTTCGGCATGACGTTCGCGAGCCTCTACCCGCTCTACGTGCAGAAGGTCGAGCGCAAGGGCCACAGCAGCAGCGAGGTCGACGAGGTGCTCGCCTGGCTCACCGGCTACGACAAGGGCGGACTCGATCGCGTCATCGCCGACGGCACCGACCTGCGCACGTTCTTCGCCGAGGCGCCGGCCATGAACTCGAACACGTCGCTCATCACGGGCGTCATCTGCGGCATGCGGGTCGAGGAGATCGAAGATCCGCTCATGCAGAAGATCCGTTACATGGACAAGCTGGTCGACGAGGTCGCGCGCGGCAAGAAGATGACGTCGATCCTACGATCGGCCTAGCTGCCAGCCGACGCACGATCCTTCGAGGTCACGATCCCTCGAAGTCACCGATCGACGCTGGCCATGTTCACCTCGTCGTGCCGCTCTCCCGCAGCGGGTTCGAGCGCGTCGAGTCGATCGATCTGATCGGCCGTCAGCTCGACCAGATCGGCCGCGGTGTTCTCCTCGACCCGCGCGACACGACGGGTGCCCGGGATCGGTGCGATGTCGCCGCCCCGCGTGAGCAGCCACGCGAGCGCGGTCTGCGCCGAGGTCGCACCCGACTCCGCGCCGATCGCCCGCACTTCGTCGACGATGCGGAGGTTGCGCGAGAAGTTCTCGCCAGTGAACCGCGGATTCGTCTTGCGCCAGTCGTCGTCGGCGAAGTCGTCGACGGTGCGCACCTGACCGGTCAGCAGTCCGTGTCCGAGCGGCGAGTACGGCACGAGCCCGATGCCGAGTTCGCGGAGCAGCGGCAGGATCTCGTCCTCGACGTCTCGCGTCCAGAGCGAGTACTCGGTCTGCAGCGCGGACACGGGCTGCACGGCGTGGGCCCGGCGGATCGTTTCGGGCGAAGCCTCGGAGAGTCCGAAGTGCAGCACCTTGCCCTCGGCGATCAGTTCGGCGACCGCACCGGCGGTCTCCTCGATGGGCACCGCGCGGTCCACCCGGTGCTGGTAGAACAGGTCGATCCGATCGGTTCCGAGACGTCGCAACGACCCCTCGACGGCCGCCCGGATGTTGGCTGCGCTGCTGTCGGTCACGCCCGGTCCACCGCCCGAGTGGGAGACGAGACCGAACTTCGTCGCCACCACGACCTCGTCGCGTCGGCCCCTGATCGCCGCCCCGACGACCCCCTCGCTGTGGAAGGGCCCGTAGATCTCGGCCGTGTCGATGTGGGTCACGCCGAGGTCGAGCGCCCGGTGGATCGTGCGGATCGACTCGCCGTCATCGACGGCGCCCTCGGTCGTGTAGGTGCCGGCCATGGTCATCGCGCCGAGTCCGATGCGTGAGACGTCGAGGCTGCCGAGGTGTGCGTGCTTCATGGGTCTTCTCCTGTCATGACCGGTGCGGTCGGAGTTCCAGTCAAGATCGCGCCGCTTCGACTGGGGAGTCACCACCTATCCGGTTAATGCCAGTGCCGGCCTCGGAGAAGACGGCGGGCGTACATTCGGGGCATGGACGCGGCATCCGACATTCGCGAGTTCCTGACCTCGCGACGGGCCAGGCTCACTCCCGCGGATGCCGGTCTGCCGAACTTCGGCGGTCGCCGCCGAGTGCCCGGCCTTCGACGCGAGGAGGTCGCGCTGCTCGCCGGCATGAGCGTCGAGTACTACGTGCGCCTCGAGCGCGGCAACGCCACCGGCGTCTCCGAAGCCGTGCTCGACGGCGTGATCCGTGCGCTGCAGCTCGACGATGCCGAACGCGCGCATCTGCACGACCTGGTGCGCACCGCGAACGAAGGCGCCCATCCGCGTCGTCGACGGGCGAGCGCTCGCTCACAGCAGGTGAGGCCGGGGGTGCGCCAACTCCTGGACGCCATGACCGACGTGCCCGCGTTCGTGCAGAACGGCCGTCTCGACATCCTCGCCATCAATCAGCTCGGCGAGGCGGTGTTCTCCGTGCTCTACGTGCAGCCGCAACGACCCGCGAATTTCGCCCGCTTCGTGTTCCTCGACCCGCGCTCCGGCGCGTACTACCGGGATTGGGACGACGCCGCCCGCCAGACCGTCGCGCTCCTGCGATCGGAGGCAGGCCGGTCGCCGCACGACCGCGCGCTCAGCGACCTCATCGGCGAGCTCTCGACGCGGAGCGACCGGTTTGCGGTGCTGTGGGCCTCCCACGACGTGCGCGACCACCGCACCGGGGCCAAGCGCATCACCCACCCCGTCGTCGGCGACCTCGACCTGGACTACGAGGTCATGGATCTCTCGACGGATCGCGGCCTGCAGCTCATCGCGTACAGCGCGGCACCCGGGTCGCTCACCGCCGACGCCCTCAGGCTCCTGAGCAGCTGGTCGGCGACGCGCGACGAGGCGAACCGGATGGAACCCGCCGCGGACGAGTGAGTGGCAGCCGCCGCAGTGGGCAGACCACGCAGACGTAGTCTGAGTCGATGCAGAACACCGCCGATGCCGCCGATACGGGCAGCGAAACCGACGACGGCCGTCGCGCCTCGCTCGTCGCGATGATCTCGGGCGACCCCGAACGGCTGCGACGACGCAGCATCTCGCTGGGTGTCGCCCGCGACGACGCCGACGACGTCGCGCAGACCGTGCTGCTCCGGGCATGGCGCTCGATCGAACGCCTGCACGCGCCCGAGGTCGGCCAGATGTGCTCGTGGCTCGACACCATCGCGCGCAACGCGGCGATCGACCTCGCGCGTCAGAAGGCGCGGCGCCCGGCGGTTCGGCTCGACGACGGCTTCGGCTCCGCAGACGGCGGCGGTGCGGATGCCGCGGGCGGGCGTGGCGCATCCGGCGGCGTCGTCGTGGCCTCCGCGGCGAACGTGTCGGGCGAGGTCGAGACGCGCCTGCTCCTCGACGGCGCCCTGCAGGCGATCAACGCGCTGCCCGAGTCGCTGCGGCGGCCGTTGCTGCTGAGCGTCGCCGACGAGCTGCCCGCCGCCGAGATCGCCGAGCGGCTCGGCATCACCACCGCGGCGGTCAGGCAGCGCATCACGCGGGCGCGCAAGGCGATCGCGGGCTGCCGGGAATCGGGCATGTCCGACGCGTGCGCCGTGCCCGCGGCATCCGGCAAGCCCGCGGCATCCTGAACCTCAGGCGGTGCCGAACGGGTTGTCGACCGCGTAGCGCCAGCCGTGCGCCTCGTCGAAGACGGCGACATCGGCCGTGGTTCCGGCGAGCGCGATCTCGGAGCCGTCGGGGCCAGTGCCGGTGATGGTCCAGTCCGCGATCGCGAGACCGGTGTCGCCGCTCTGGAAGACGTGGCGAACGGTCATGGCGATGGGCAGGTTCAGGCCGAGGAACTGCTCGAGGGCGCCGCGCACCGCGGCCTCGCCCTGCACGGGGTGGCCGGGCGCAGGCACGAACACCACGTCGTCGACGTTGAGCGCCATCAGGCCGTCGAGGTCGCGGGCGTTGAAGCGGTCGGCGAACGCGAGGTTGAGCTGGTCGAGCGAGGTGACGGGCGTTGCGGTGGTGCTGGTCACGAGTGCGGTCCTTTCACGGGTGGGGCCGACCCGCTGCCGGCCTCTACGGTGGAAGACGCCGCCCTCCTCGGCGTTGTGACATGTCGGACTGGTCCTCGGCGCGGTTCCGTGGCGGTCGTACGATGCGTGCATGACACGGCAGCAGCGCTGGCAGCAGTTCATGGACTGGCCGTTGACGGCCGCCGCCCTGATCTTCCTCGTCGCGTACTCGTGGGAAGTGATCGGCGACCTCGACGGGCCCGAGGCGGTGATCGCGGAGTCCGTCATCTGGGCGACCTGGGCGGTGTTCGTGCTCGACTACGTCGTCAACCTCACGCTCGCCACCCGCCGATGGCACTGGTTCACCCGGCACATCTTCGATCTGCTCGTGGTCGTGCTGCCGATGCTGCGGCCCCTGCGCATGCTGCGCCTGGTGACGATCCTCGCGGTGCTCCAGCGAACGACCGGCGGCGCGATCCGCGGGCGCGTGGTGGTCTACGCGGCGGGCGCGTCGCTGCTCCTCGTCTACGTCGCCGCCCTGGCCGCGCTCGACGCCGAGCGCGATCACGGGTCGATCCAGACGCTCGGCGAGGGCCTCTGGTGGGCGTTCGTGACGATCACGACCGTGGGCTACGGCGACCTGTACCCGGTGACGCCGACCGGCCAGCTCGTCGCCGTCGGCGTGATGGTGGCCGGCATCGCGCTGATCGGCGTCGTGACGGCGACCCTCGCGTCGTGGATCGTCGAGAAGGTCAGCGTGCAGCAGGAGGTCGAGGAGGCGATCACCCGCGCCCACGTCGAGACGCTGACCGAGGAGATCCGCAAGCTGCGCGAGCTCGTGTCGTCGAAGCTCTGAATCCGGGCGCCCCGCACGCCCACCATCCGGCGCCCGACCTGTCGGTTCGCGCAGCAGGGTCAGGCTCGCGCGGTCGTCTGCGAGCGAGCGGATGCCGCGGCCCACGCGCGCCCGATGATCGCCGCCGAGACGACGGCCGCGGCGATCATGCCGAGCCCGACCACGACGCTCGCCACGGCCGGAGTCGAGGCCCAGAGGATCGCGCCGACGACCGAGGCGACCAGGCCGACGGCGACGAACCCCGCGAGAGGTGCCCACACGCGCACCGCTGCCGCCGAGGCCGCTGCGGCGACGAGGAGCGCACCGCCGACGAGCGCGAGGAACGCCCCGACCGGCATGGCCGGCGCGAGCGGTACCCAGACGAACGCGAGGATCGCGAGCACGAGCGTGCGCGGGCCGTTCCCGCTTCGGCCCGCGGAGCCGGCGACGGCCACCGCGATCACGGCGAGCAGTTGCGCGAGCACGAGGCCAACGATCGTGACCGTCGAGATCCACATGCCGACGGATGCTGCGAGCAGGCCTCCGACGATGAACGCGAGCCAGGCGATCACGAACGCCGAGAACGCCAGCAGGAGGGGACCGCGGGCGAGCACGCGCGCGTACTCGGCGGGCCCGAATCGCGGCAGGTACGGCGAGGCGCCGGCCGGGGCCGCATCGCGCACGTCGACTTCGACGTCGGCGTCGTGGCGCGCGACGTCGCCGCCCTCGAGCTGGGTGACGAGCGAGTTCTCGAGCACGGTGAGGGCGTTGCCCTCGTCTCGCGCCGACATCCGCTCGTCGAACCAGGGGCCGTCGACCGGACCGTCGAGCCTGACCGTCGGGTACTGGCCGTACACGCCGACGCTGCCGCGATACGCCTCGAACGTGAGCACGCGCGCGCCCGTCGCCGTGGTCTGGTCGATGACCCGCAGCTGCTTGTCGTCGCGGAGTGCGAACGCGTAGGTGCGCGGAGTCTCGCCCGTGCGATCGCGCAGCTCACCGGCGATGCGCAGGGCGAGGGGTCGGGCGTTCGGCTTGGTCACTGGGCCTCCACAAGCGACCACCCTACTGAGCGGGCGATGACCGCAGGGCGCGGATTCGCGACATCCGCACCCTGCGGCGACGATCGCCTAGCTCGGGGTGCCGACCGGCTCGACCGCGGCCTCGGGCGCCTCGGCCCCTGCCGTGAGCGCGGCGCGCAGTGCGGCGCCGAGCTCGGCGTCGACGTTCGTCCAGTAGGCGATCGCGCGCTCGCGGATGTCGGGGCGCGTCACGCCGCCGACGGCGCCCGTGATGGTCGTGAGGAACCGCTCGCGCGCTGCGTCGTCGAACACCTCGCGGTAGAGCGCGCCGGCCTGGCCGAAGTCGCTGTCGTCGGCGTGCAGGGTCGCGGCGGCGCGCACGAGCTCGCCGTCGGACTCCCACGAGCCCTCGCCCGCGCGGGCCGGGTCGGCGACCGGGCCGCCGAAGCTGTTCGGCGCGTACACCGGCGCGGTGGGCGCGTTGAAGCCGTGACGCTGGGCGCCGTCCTGCGAGTAGTTGTGCACCGGCGCGGCGTGCGGGGCGTTCACCGGGATCTGGTTGTAGTTGGTGCCGACGCGGTACCGCTGCGCGTCGGGGTAGCTGAACACGCGCGCCATCAGCATCTTGTCGGGGCTGATGTCGGTGCCGGGCACCTGGTTCGCGGGCGAGAACGCGGCCTGCTCGATCTCGGCGAAGTGGTTCTGCGGGTTGCGGTTCAGCGTGAAGTGACCGACCGGGATCAGCGGGTAGTCGCTGTGCGGCCACACCTTCGTGAGGTCGAACGGGTTGAAGCGGTACCCGGCGGCGTCGGCGTAGGGCATGACCTGCACCTTGACGTCCCACGTGGGGAACTCGCCGCGCTCGATCGCCTCGTAGAGGTCGCGCCGGTAGAAGTCCGCATCCGCACCGGCGATCGCCTCGGCCTCGATGCCGTCGATGTTCTCGACGCCCTGACGCGCGATGAAGTGGTACTTCACCCAGAAGCGCTCGCCCTCGGCGTTGATCCACTGGTACGTGTGCGAGCCGTAGCCGTTCACGTGACGCCACGACTTCGGCAGGCCGCGGTCGCCCATGAGGTAGGTGACCTGGTGGGCCGACTCGGGCGAGAGGGTCCAGAAGTCCCACTGCATGTCGGCGTCGCGCAGGCCCGAGCCCGGCAGGCGCTTCTGCGAGTGGATGAAGTCGGGGAACTTGATCGCGTCGCGGATGAAGAACACCGGGGTGTTGTTGCCGACGATGTCGAGGTTGCCCTCGGTCGTGTAGAACTTCAGCGCGAAGCCGCGCACGTCGCGCCACGTGTCGGGCGAGCCCATCTCGCCGGCGACCGATGAGAAGCGCAGCAGCGTCTCGCTCGTCGCGCCGGGCTGGAACACCGCCGCACGCGTGTAGGCCGAGACGTCCTCGGTCACGACGAGCTCGCCGAACGCGCCGCCGCCCTTCGCGTGCACGATGCGCTCGGGGATGCGCTCGCGGTTGAACTGGGCGAGCTTCTCGACGAGGTACCGGTCGTGCAGCGCGGTGGCGCCGTCGGCTCCGGCGGTCAGCGAGTGCGCGTCGCTCGCGACCGGGGTTCCGGTCTGGGTGGTCGTGTAGTGCTCGTGCATGGTGCTCCTTCTGTTCGGTAGGGCGAACTGTTCGGTAGGGATCGCGCGGAGCGGATGCCGCGGCATCCGTATTCCGGCGCGACGAACGGACCGCCCGTGGTGGGCGGTGCGATGCGATGCGCTTACTCGGCGGTGGTGTCGTTCGCCTGGCAGTCGGGGCAGAGGCCCCAGAACGTGACCTCGGCCGTCTGGATCGCGAATCCGGACGTCGTGGACGGGGTCAGGCACGGCGCATGGCCGACGACGCAGTCCACATCGGCGACCGCTCCGCACCGGGAGCAGACGACGTGGTGGTGGTTGTCGTCGATGCGCCGCTCGTAGAGCGCCGCAGACCCCGCCGGCTCGATGCGGCGGATGAGGCCCGCCGCGGTGAGGTCGGCGAGGATGTTGTGCACCGACTGGATCGACGTCTTGGGCAGGTCGCGGGATATCGCCCGCAGCACCTGCTCGGCGTCGGAGTGCGCCATGGAGTCCAGCGCCTCGAGGACGGCGACCCGGCCAGTGGTCGCCTTGAGCCCGGCACTGCGCAATGCCGAGTCGAGCGTGGTCTCCATGCCTTCGACCCTACCCCACTTGTTTTGAATTACTCAAAACTACTGACGGGCGACTCCCAGTCTCGCGGGCGCCCGTTTTGCTACGTTGAGCGGGCCCCGCCCATCGACGAGGACCGCCCCATGATCGCCTCCGCCGCACCCGCACCCGCACCCACGCCCCCGCTCGCGCGCCTGCGCCGTGCGGTGCTGATCGCGGCGCTCGTGGTGGGCACGATCGTCGGCCTGCTGATCTCGCACGCCGACGACCTGCGGCACGACCTCGTGACGGGGGCGGGTGCGGGTGCCGCGACCGCGACCGCGACCGCGACCGCGATCCATCACGCATCGGATGCCTCGGCCGGGCCGAGCACGTCGACCGCCGGCATCGCAGCGGGCACGGCGGAAGCGACCGTCGCGACCGCCATCGGTCAGCCCGCCGAGGCACCGCACGGAGACCCGCTCGCCGTCTGCCTCACGGTCGCCGCCTGCTTCGCCGTGCTGCTGCTCGGCCTCATCGGGCTGCGACGACTGCCGGCGGCGTTGCGGTTCCTCGCGCGCACGAACGCCGTGCCACCGGCATCCGCACCGTTCGACCTGCCCGCGTCCGTCGAGCGCCGCAAGCTCTGCGTCTTCCTGATCTAGGACCCGGCCTCGGCGTCGACGCGCTTCCGCGCGCCCGGACGCCACGAGAGCCGAGCACGAGATTCCGACGTATCGGCCGACCGCGACGGTCGGCAGGGAGAAGCACGACCATGACCGAACGCATCACCGCGCCCACCGACCAGACCCGCCCCGCCCGCTCGCGGCGCCTGCTCTGGATCAACCTCGCCGCCATCGGCGGACTCATCCTGATCACCGCCGTCGCCCTGTTCGCCATGACGACGGCGGACACCGGCGCAGCTCCTGCCGCACAGGACCCCGCGACCGCCGAGGTCGTACGGCCCGACAGCCACGTGCTCGGCGAGCCCGGCCGCGGCAATGCCGTGCTCGTCGAGTTCCTCGACTTCGAGTGCGAGGCGTGCGGTGCCGCCTACCCGTTCGTGGAGTCGCTGCGCGAGCGCTACGACGGCCAGGTCACGTTCGTGACCCGGTACTTCCCGATCGAGGCGCACCAGAACGCCATGAACGCCGCGATCGCCGCGGAGGCCGCCGCCCGTCAGGGCGCGTTCGTCGAGATGTACCGGATGCTGTTCGTGACGCAGGCCCAGTGGGGCGAGCAGTCGGAGTCGAAGGCGCCGCTCTTCCGGCAGTACGCCGAGGGCCTCGGGCTCGATCTCGCGCAGTACGACCGCGACGTCGCCGACCCCGCGACCGAGCAGCGCGTGCGCGCCGACCAGGCCGAGGGCGCCGCACTCGGCGTGGTCGGCACACCGACCTTCTTCCTCAACGGCGAACGGCTCGAACTCGAGTCGGCCGACGACCTGACCGACGCGCTCGACGCGGCCCTCGCCGAGGGCTGACCCGCCGACATGCCGGTCGAGGAGGCGCGCCGGCGCCGTATCGAGACCAGCGGCCCGCTCGACGGCTGGTCTCGATACGCTCCGCTACTCGACCGGCGGACCGGCCGGGGCAACCTCGTCGAACTCCTCGATCGTCCACTCGTCGCGCCACGAGATGTACGGGCGGTCGCCGTCGAAGCGGATCGGCAGCCACACGTAGTCGGCGAGCGAGGTGTCAGGCTCGCCGAGGTCGATGGCGCCCCACTCGCGCGGCCCCTCGTGCTCGACGTCGAACACCTGCTCGAACAGCGCCGGGATGTCGGGCAGGTCGTCGGGCGGCGAGACGATCCAGCGGTCGGCGATCGCGATGTACAGGTCGCGGCGGTGAGGGTGCTTGAAGATCGACGAGATCTGCGATCGGAACGAGGTGCGCGACTCGTCGTCGGGGTGGGCGTCGCCGAGCACGGTCCACGGCCCGTGGTACGAGTCGGCGGCCGCGAACTCCGACGGGTTCGGGAAGTATCCCGTCGTGCCCGAGGTCGCGAGGTAGTGCCGCCCCTTGCGACGGAAGTACGCGGGCGCCTCGCGCACGAACGGCGGCTGCAACCGCGGGAAGTGCGTCGAGTAGTAGCCCGAGACATCCGTGTAGTCGTCGGTGAGATCGGCGACGATGAGCTCGCTGTGCACGCGCTCGAAGACGTAGTACGCCTTGCCGTCGGAGGGCTCGACGACGAGGTCGAAGTCGCCGGCGTTCATGCCGAGCGGCTTGATGCCGCGGGTCACGAGCTCGTAGGGGCCCGTGATCTCGTCGGCGGTGAAGACGCTCGAGCGCTGCTCGCCGTTGCGGTGCATGACCTTGACCCAGCAGACGAACTTGCCGGTCGCCGCGTTGTGGATGATGTGCGGGCGGTCGGCGAGCTGCGCCGGGTGCAGCGGGTGCGTCTCGTCGTCGAGCACGGGCGGCAGGATCGTGCCGAGGTCGTCCCAGTTGTAGAGGTCCCTCGACGAGTAGGCGCGCACGCCCCAATGCCAGATGCCGTTGCCGGGGGCGGTCTTCTCCTTGTTCTCGCCGAACCAGTAGAAGGTGTCGCCGACGGTGATGATCGACCCGCCGTGGGTGTGGATCCGGTTGCCGTTCGTGTCGAGCCACGGCTGACCCGGCTTGATCGAGTGCTGCACGTGCGTCCTTTCGGAGGTGGGTTCATCGGGTTCGTTCGTCATGAGGCGTCGACCGCCGCGTCCACGGGTGCTTCGGCGACGGATGCCGCGGGCGCGACCTCGTCCTCGTGCGGCCCGCCTCGCCAGCGCCGCCGGGGTCGAGGCGGGTCGGATGCCGCATCCCGCACGGCGCACGTGAAGGTGTGCCGCCCGGCACCGAGGCCGCGCACCTCGCTGCCGTCGGGCAGGTGCACCCTCGCGGTTGCGCCGACCGGGATCAGCACCTCGAGCGTGAACGACTCGCCGTCGCGGCGCCACGACGAGCTCGCGAGCCCGAGCGGGCCGAGGTGGCTCGCCGAGGCCTGCGTGAGTCCGCCGCCGGGGCGCGGGGCGATCCGCAGCTGCGTTCCGCCGGGGGCCGCCGTGTCGAGTCCGGCGATGACCCGGTGCATGAACCCGGCGACCGCGCCGAGCGCGTAGTGGTTGAACGAGGTCATGTCGCCGGGGTTCACGGTGCCGTCGGGCAGCATGCTGTCCCAGCGCTCCCAGATCGTGGTCGCACCCATGCCGACCTGGTAGAGCCACGACGGCAGCTGGTCCTGCAGCAGCAGGTGGTACGCGGCATCCATCGCCCCCGCCTTGGCGAGCGCGTCGCAGATGATGGGCGTGCCCACGAACCCCGTGCTGATGCGGTAGTCGTTCTCGGCGACGAGCTCGACGAGCCGTTCGCCGGCGCGGTGCTCCTGCTCGGCGGTGGCGAACAGGTCGAACACGACGGCGAGCGCGATCGAGGTCGGGGTGTCGCTCACGATGCGCCCGGCGGGCGACAGGTACTCGGCACGGAACGCGGCGAGCGCGCGCTCGGCGATGCCCCGGTAGCGCGCTTCGTCGACGTCGCGCCCGAGCAGGGCCGCGGTGTCGGCCATGATCCGCGCGGTGCGCACGTGGTAGGCCGTGGCGACCAGGTGCTTGTCGGTGTGCGACTGGCCGGGGTTGTCCGGCGGCGCGGCCGGGTCGAGCCAGTCTCCGAGCTGGAATCCGGTGTTCCAGAGTCCCGTCCCGCCCGTGAGCCCGTCGACAAGGTCGACCCACGCGCGCATGCTGTCGTACTGGTCGACGAGCACGCGCGGGTCGCCGTCGTGCTGGTACAGCTCCCACGGCACGATCACCGCGGCATCCCCCCACGCGGCCGTCGGGAAGTTCGGGAACCCGCACTCGATCCACGGCACGAAGTTCGGCACGTGCCCCTGCTCGGCCTGCTCGACGGCGACGTCGCGCAGCCAGCCCGCGAGCGTGCCGTGCGCCGCGTAGAGCCGCAGCGCGGTGGGCGCGAACACCTGGATGTCGCCGGTCCAGCCGAGGCGCTCATCGCGCTGCGGGCAGTCGGTCGGCAGGTCGACGAAGTTGTCGCGCATGCTCCACACGACGTTCTCGTGCAGGCGGTTCAGCGCCGGATGCGAGCTCTCGAACCAGCCGGTGCGCACCATCTCGGTGTGCACGACGAGCGCCTCGACGTCGACCGAATCGGGGTCGCCGGGCCAGTTCTCGAGCTCGGCGTAGCGGAAGCCGTGGATCGTGAACCGCGGCGTCCAGGTCTCGAGGGCATGGCCGCCGTCGGCCCCGTCGTCGGCCCGGTCCGGCCCGGCGCACACGTACTCGTCGATCGACACGGCGGCGCGCAGGGGGCGGATGCCGAGGGCGCCGTTCTCGAGCACCTCGGCGTGGTGCAGCCGCACCGTGTGGCCTGCCGGCCCGCGAAGGCGGATGCGCAGCTTGCCCGACACGTTCTGGCCGAAGTCCAGGCGGATGCGCCCGCCGTCGAGACGCTCGATCGTCTGCGGTCGCAGCGCCTCGATGACCCGCACGGGCGGGCCGGTGGGCGGCTCGAGCTGCGCGTCGAACCCGTCGAGCGGCAGCAGGTGCGGCGTCGCCCATTCGGCGTCGTCGAAGTCGGGGCGGCTCCACCCGTCGGGCAGCAGGCGCGCGTCGTACCGTTCGCCCTCGTAGAGGCCGACCTCGGTGATGGGCGACGGATGCCACGACCACGCGTCCTCGAGCGGCACGCGCACGACCTGCCCGTCGTCGAGCGTGAGCTCGAGCTGCAGCAGCAGCGAGGCATCCGCGCCGTAGACGTTCCAGAGGCCGCCGTCGAAGCCGATGCGGCCGCGGTACCAGCCGTCGGCCAGCCAGGCGCCGATGGTGTTGCGACCCTCGTGGATCGCGTCGGTCACGTCGTACGTCTGCGTGCGCAGCCGGTGGCGATAGCTCGTCCAGCCGGGCGACAGGAGGTCCGCCGAAACGGGCGACCCGTTGAGCTCGAGCTCGTACACGCCGTGGGCGCTCGAGTACACGCGGGCCCGGCGGATGCGCCCGGGGTCGACGCCGAGGTCGGCGGCATCCCAGGTGGCGCGCAGCAGGTAACCCGGGCGCAGGGTCGCCGGTTCGGCGGCCGTGCTCGGGGCGCGCACGGGCTCGGCCGGCGACGGCGAGACGAACGGCACGGCCCAGTCGGCCCGGTCGAGCAGGCCGGCCTCGACGCGCACGGACGCGCTCCACGCGGCATCCGACATCGCAGCCCGCACCCGCATGAGCCCGCCCTCGCGCGAGCGCAGCTCGCCGAACGGCCACGCGACGAGCCGGGTCGAGCCCGATGTCGTGACCGAGCGTTCGACCCGGCCGTCGTCGCGCTCCAGTTCGAGCTCCCACGCGTCGGCGGGTGCCAACGCGATCCACGAGAGTCGCGGACTCGGCTCGCCGATCCCCAGGCCCTCGAGACCCCGGCGGTTCTCGAGCCAGACCTCGCCGACCACGGGCCGATTCGACCCGGGGGCCGACGCCTCGGCATCCAGAACCTGATGGTGCTGCCGCGTCATCCCTTCACCGACCCTGCCGTCAGGCCCTTCATGACCTGCTGGTTGAGGAACAGGTAGAGCATGAGCGTGCCGAACACGCTCACCGCGATCGCCGCGAACGTCGGGCCGTACTGCACCGCACCGTACTGGCCCGTGAAGTTCAGCAGCCCGACCTGGATCGTGCGCAGGCTGCTGCTCGTCGTGAACGTCAGCGCGATGAGCAGGTCGTTCCAGAGGAAGAAGAACTGCACGAGGCCGACCGTGAAGATCGCGTTGCGCACGAGTGGCAGACCCACGCTCCAGAACGCACGGAGCATGCTCGCGCCGTCGAGCGTCGCCGCCTCGAAGATCTCGCGGGGAACCGTGCGGAAGAACGTCGCCATCATGAACACCGTGAGCGGCAGGCCGATGGCGGTGTACGTGAGGATCAGCGGCCAGAGGCTGCCCGTGAGCCCGGTGCGGAAGTAGATCGTGAACAGCGGCAGCAGGATCATCTGCGCGGGCACCATGATGCCCGCGAGGAAGAGCAGGAGCACCGGGCCCCGGCCCTTCCAGACCAGCACCTCGAGCGCGAAGCCCGCGGCGACGCCGAACAGCAGGATGAAGAACAGCGACGGGAACACCGCGAGCACGCTGTTGACGATGTACTGGCCGAAGTTGCCGGTCGTGAAGACCTCGACGTAGTTGTCGAACGACCACGACGAGGGCAGCGCCCAGAACGGCTCGTTGAGGAACTCGGACTGGGTCTTGAACGACCCGAGGAGCATCCAGACCATCGGGTAGATCTCGATGACGAGCAGGACGGCGATGATCGCGCGCAGCGGCAGCCGGGCGAAGAAGTCGCGAGCGCCTCGGCGCCGACGGGGTTCCCTGGGCGATGAGATCGCGACGGTGTGCAGCTCGAGGTGGCGGGAGTCGGTGGTGGCGGACACGGGTCAGCCCTTCGTGAGGTCCCGGCGCGTGGACCGGAAGATGAAGACGGTGAACAGCAGGCAGAGGATCGTCAGCATGAGCGCGATCGTCGAGCCGTAGCCGTAGTCGCCGTACGTGAACGAGGTCTGGAACATGTAGAGGGTCAGCGGTGTGGTCGCGTTGCCCGGCCCGCCGTTCGTCAACGCGACGACGGTGTCGAAGACCTTGAGCGTGCCGTTGATGCTGAAGATGAGCGACGAGAGCAGCACCGGGAGCGACAGCGGCAGCACGATGCTGCGCACGAGCTTCCAGCCGTGGGCGCCGTCGAGTCGCGCCGACTCGAGCAGCTCGTCGGGGATGTCGACGAGGCCGGCGTAGAGCAGCACGGCGTAGAAGCCCATCGACCGCCAGAGGTCCATGAGGATCACGATCCAGAACGAGGCGTCGGGCGTGCCGAACCAGTCGACGGAGGCGATGCCGAACGAGTTGAGCAGGGCGTTCACCGGGCCGGTGGTCGGCGCCGCCTCGAAGAGCCGCTGGAACAGCAGTGCGACCGCCACGGTCGGCAGCACGACCGGGAAGAACACGATCGTGCGGATCAGGCTCGACGCCTTGCGCAGCCAGAACACGTAGAGCAGGGCCAGGCCGTAGCCGACCGCGACCTGCAGCACCGTGAGCACGAGCGCGTACTTCAGCGTGAAGCCGATCGCCTCCCACGCCGCGGGGTCGGAGAAGAAGGTCGCGAAGTTGTCGAAGCCGGTGAACTGGAACCCGATGATCGGGTTGCCGTCCATCACCGTGTAGCCGAGCGACCACACGATGGGCACGAGCATGATGAGGCTGTAGACGAGCAGTGCCGGCCCGAGCAGGATCAGGATGGTGCGCTTGTCGCCGAGTGCTTTGTCCATGGGATGACAATCTGGTTCGGCCGCCGTGGGCGGCGGTGCTGTTCTGCCGCCGTGGGCGACGGTTCCCGGGCCGCTGTTCGGCGGCGCGCGGGAACGGGAATCGGTGGGGGCATCGCCGGGCCGTGACGGATGCCGCGGCCCGGCGACGCTGCGATGGCGGGCGTCAGCCCTGGTCGTTCGCAGACTGCACGAGGTCCATGAACTCCGCGCCTGTGAGGGTGCCGTTGCCGAGGCCGCCGCCGTTGGTCTGGCTGACGGTCGTGCCCTTCGAGGTGAAGAGCGCCTCGAACCAGAGCACGCTCGACGGGGCGTTCGCGATGACGTCCTGCACGGTCTGCGTGGTCTCGGGCAGGTCGGCCGGCGGGTTCTCGAGCGCGAAGCCCGAGACGACGCCGCTGTCGGCGAGCACGGTGTCGCCGTAGTTCTCGGCGATGCACTTGAGCCAGTCGGCCGTGGTGTCGGTGTAGCCGTTCGTCGACAGCATCACCGGGATGCCCACGTTCGCGGGGACCTGGTCGATGCTGCCGGCGCCGCCCTCGACATCCGGGAACTGCGCGAAGCCGACGTTGTCGACGCCGATCTGGTTCTGCTCGGCGTCGTTGAAGTTCGCGAGCGCCCAGCTGCCCATGTAGAAGAAGGCGGCGCCGCCGGTGAGGAACTGGTTCATCGCGGCGTTGTAGTCGACCGAGCCGACGGCGTCGCCGAAGTAGCCGGCCTTGCCGAGCTCGGCCACGGCGTCGGCTGCGGCGACGTACTCGGGGTCGGTGAGCTTCGCGTCGCCGTCGGCGACCTTCTTCAGCGCGTCGGGGCCGAGGTCGCGCACGATGTAGTCGCCGACGAGGCGCGTGACCGGCCAGCCGTCCTTGCCCGCGGCGGCGAAGGGCTGCACGCCGGCGGCGTCGAGCGTGGCGGCCGCGTCGACGAGGTCGCCCCACGTCGTCGGCGCCTCGATGCCGTTGTCGGCGAGGAGCTGCTTGTTGTACCAGAAGCCCTCGATGTTCAGCTCGGTCGGCAGCGCATAGAGCGTGTCGCCGCCGTAGAGCGCCTTGATGGTCGATTCGGCGGCCGGAAGGATCTTGTCGGCGACGCCGAGGTCGTCGAGCGCCTTCGAGAGGTCCTGCACCTGGCCGGCGTCGATGAACTGCTGCATGAGCGACGGGGTGCCGGCGGCCATCGACATGTCCGAGAGGGCGCCCTGGCCGGCGAGGAGCTGGAGCTTCTGGTCCCACTGCGTGCCCGCGATGCTGTCGGTGGTGAGCGGAGCGGCCTTCTCCTCGGCCGCGCACTGGTCGCCGCCGAGGGTCTCGAGCGTCTTCACGATGGTCGTGTTCTCGGTCTGCCCGAGGTAGGTGAACGTCTTGTCGTCGCCGCCCGCGCTGCTGCCGCCGTCGGCGGGGCCGCACGCGGTCAGCGCCAGCGCTCCGGCTCCGAGCAGTGCGCCGAGGGGCAGCAGTCGCCGCCGCATGGATGCTGTGGTCACGATTCCTCCTTGAATGTGGCGCCGATTGAAGCGCTTCACCGATAAGATAGCCACCGATTCGGGAATTGTCACGCGAACTTGATCACATTCTTGAAACGCTTCATTCCGTTGCGCCACCATCGGCGGCTAGCGTGGGAGCATACGAAGGAACTGGCGGTCACCAGCCGCGCAGCCGCACACGGAGGTGCACCATCCCCGCTGAACGACGACGAGCCGCACGGGCCCAGCCCGGCATGGCCGATGTCGCGCGCCACGCCGGCGTAGCGATCGGCACCGTCTCGAACACGCTGAACAACCCCGACAAGGTCTCCGAATCCACGCGTCGCCGCGTGCTCGCCTCGATCGCGGAGCTCGGGTTCGTGCGCAACGACGCCGCCCGCTCGCTCGCCGCGGGCAGCAGCACCACCGTCGGCCTCGTGCTCGCCGACCTCGACAACTCCTTCTTCGTCGACATCGCCCGCGGCGCCGAATCCCTGCTGCGCCAGCACGGCATGAACCTGCTCATCGCGAACACCGACGTCGACCCCGCACGCGAGCAACGCAACCTCGAGCTCTTCGAGGAGTCCCGCGTCGCCGGAATCCTGATCGCGCCGACGCCCTGGGTCGCACCCCGCCTTCCGGCGGTCCGCAGCACGCCCCTCGTCTACGTCAACGCCGAGCCCATCGACGCCCTCCACTCGGGCGTGGTCGTCGACGAACGCCAGGGCGGCTACCTCGCCGCGCGGCACCTCATCGACCTCGGGCGCACCCGGCTCGCCTTCGTCGGCGGCCCGTTCCTCCTGAACGCCGTCGCCGCGCGCCACGAGGGCGCGCTCCGCGCCGTCGCCGAGAGCACGGGCGTCACCCTCGAGACGATCGAGACGCGCGGCGTCAACATCCCGCACGGGCGCCAGGCCGCGCGCGACATCGTCGACGGCGGCGCCGGGAGGTTCGACGGCGTCGTCGCGGCATCCGACCTGCTCGCAATCGGCTGCATCCAGGTCTTCGACGAGCAGCCCGGGTTCAACGTGCCGGCCGACCTCGCGATCACGGGCTACGACAACAACCACTTCGTGTCCGAGAGCGCGACGCCGGTCAGCACCATCGCCCAGCCCGGCGAGGAGATGGGGCGCGTCGCCGCGCAGATGCTCATCAACCAGATCGTCGAACCCGGCACCGCGCTCCCCCGCACCGTCGCCCTCGTGCCGCACCTCATCGCGCGGCGCTCGACCCTCGGCGAGGCCTGGCGCCGCGACTGACGCCCGGCCGGACCCGCCCGGCTCAGCCCCGCGGCGGCGTCACCCCGACGCGCACGTGCCGACCCGAGGCCGCGTCCTCGAGGGCGCGATCGAGTTCCTCGAGCGGGTAGGCCGTGCCGACCAGGCGTTCGAGCGGCACCGTGCGGTACGACCGTTCGAGGAACTCCACGGCGCGTACCAGCTGGGCGGGCGTGTAGTTGTGCACGCCCTTCAGCGTCAACAGTCGTCGCACGATCGACTCGGCGTCGACGGGGATCGCCGGGCCCGGCGAGACGCTGCCGACGAGCACGACGGCACCGCCGACGCCGACACGGCGGATCACGGTCTCGACGGCGGCAGGTGCGCCGGAGGCCTCGATCGCGACGAGGATCTCGATGAGGCCTCGCTGCGCGCGCACGGCGAGCACCTCGTCCAAGTGCTCGGGGGCGCCCTTCTTCGCCTTCGGGTCGGAGGCGATCGCACCGAGGCGACGGGCCAGCGCCCGGCGGGTCGCGTCGGGGTCGGAGAGGATCACCTCCGCCCCGGCTTCGACGGCCATCGCGGCCGCGGAGAGCCCGACCATGCCGCCGCCCGTGATGAGCAGCAGCGCTCCGTCGAGCTCGACGGTCTCCGCGGCCGCCTCGATGGCGGCGACGGCGGTGGCGGTGGCGCACGAGGCGGCCGCTGCTACCTCGGCGGGGAGGGCCTCGTCGACGACCACGATGGACGAGCCTGCGCGAACGTGCACGTGGGTCGCGAACCCGCCCGTGAGCTCCCATCCCCTCGAGATGCGCTCGTGGCCGTACTTCGCGAGGGCTCGGCACTTCTGCGGGATGCCGCGGGCGCAGCGGTCGCACGAACCGCAGCTGACGGCGACGGACCACACGACGCGGTCGCCGAGCTCGAGCGCGGTGCCGTCGGCGCGGGTCGCGCCGTCGCCCAGCGCCACCACGCGACCCACCTGCTCGTGGCCGAGCACGAGCGGCGACGGGGCCGAGCGGTCGCCGCGCACCGTGTGCACGTCGGAGCCGCACACGGTCGCGTACTCGACCTGCACGAGCGCGTCGCCGGGCGCCAGACGGATGCCGGGCGTCGCCACCGATTCGTGCGGCGAGCCGGGCTCGTTCCACACCATCGCGACGGGCGAGGGCGAGACGTTCACGTCGAGCCCGGCCGGGAGCGTCAGGGTCATGTCGTCACTCGCCGCGGAGGCCGAGCAGCACGGGCAGGTCGCGGATGCCGTCGATCACGGCGTGGGCGCCCGCGTCGAGCAGCGCGGCGCGATCGTGCGCGCCGGTGAGCACGCCGACCACGAGGCCGGCGCCGGCACGGGTGCCGGCCTCGATGTCGCTGCGGGTGTCGCCGACGACGATCATCGACGCGACGCTCGTCGTGCCCGAACGCAGCAGCGCGGTGAGCGGCAGGTCGGGGTACGGGCGGCCGCGGCCGGCGTCCACCGGCGACAGCGCCAGCTCCGCCAGGTCGTGCCAGCCGAGCGCCTCGATGAGCGCATCGCGCGTCGTCGGCGCGAAGCCGGTCGTGAAGGCGACGGATGCCCCGGCGGCCCGGAGCTCTCGGATCACCTCGGCCGCGCCATCGACCTCCGCGACGCCGTCGCGCACGACGATCTCGGCGTAGGCCTCCTCGAACGCCGCGTTGGCGCGCTGGGCCGCAGCCTCGTCGCCGTCGGCGAGCACGCGGAAGACCTCGATCTTCGACTGCCCCATGGTGTCGCGCACGTACTGCAGCGAGCGCTCGAAGTCGTCACCGGTGGCGATGCCGCTGCGCTCCGCGGCGAGCGCGAACGCTTGCTCGACGGCGCCGTCGTCGATCACGGTGGTGCCGGCCATGTCGAGCACGACGAGTTCGAACGCGCCCAGGGCGCGCGCCTCGGTGGGTTCGGAGACCTCGCGGGGTGCGTCGTCGCGTGCGGAGATCGGTTCGGTGGTCATGCTGTGCCTTTCAGAGCGGTGATGGTGGCGCGGTCGCCGGTGATTCCGGCCACGACGTGCTCGGCGAGCCCGAGGCCGGTGGTCATGCCGATGCCCGTGGTCGCCGCGATGACGCTGACGCCGGGCTCGGGTCGTTCGATGAGGAAGTCCGAGGGGCCGCTCGCGTAGACGCCCTGCCAGCGCTCGAGCACGCGCACCTCCCGCAGCCCGAAGAGCTCGCGTGTGACGTCGAGCAGGGCCTCGAAGGCGGTCTCGGGCTGGAACGGCGCGATCGCCGTGCCGCGGTAGTGGGTGTCGCCGACGATGAGCGAGCCGTCGGGGAGCTGCGTGTACATCTGGTTCAGGTCGAGCGCGGCGAGCATCGGATCCTCGGCGTGGAGTCGTCGCTTCAGCGCGCCTGCGGCGTCGGTCGCGGCGAATCCGCCGTACCGCACGAGCGACCATCCGGTGAGCAGCGGCGACGCCAGCGGGGCCGACAGGTCGGCCGCGACGCGCAGCATGTCGAGACCGCATCGCTCGATGCCGTGCCGCTCGGCGAGGTCGGGGTAGAGCAGGTCGAGGTCGTGATTGGCCGCGACGACGATCTCGCCGGCGTCGATGGGGCCGCGGCTCGTCTCGACGCGACCCGGTCGAACGGCGCCGACGGCCGTGCGGTTGCGGAACTCCACGCCCGTGCGGGCCAGGTGCGCGGAGATCGCACCGAGCGCCTGCCTCGGGTTCGCCTGCAGGTCCAGCGGCAGGAAGGCGCCGCCCACGGCGACCCCGGGCGCGATCGGCAGCCGCGCATCGGTCTCGGCGGCCGTGAGCAGCTCGACCTCGGCGCCGCGTGCATCGGCGAACTCGGCGAGCACGGCGAACTCGTCGTCGCGACGGGCGGCGATCAGCGTGCCCGCCTCGCGCACCCAGACGCCGGCGTCGGCCGCCAGCTTCAGCCAGATCTCTCGGGAGGCCATGGCGAGCTCGCGGGCCGTGCCGTGCTGGGGCGTGAAGCAGAGGTGTCCGAAGTTGCGGATCGAGGCGCCGGTCGGCTCGCTGCCGCGCTCGATCACCACGACCCGCTGCCCGCGCTCGACTGCGGCGAGCGCGACGCCGAGTCCGATGACCCCCGAGCCCACGACGGCGACGTCGAAGTGCTCGATGCCCGCTCCCCCGCTCAACGGAACACCCGCCGCATCCACACGGCGAGGCCCTCGACGACGAGCACCGTGGCGAGGATCATCAGCACGATCGCCGTGACGACCGCGTAGTTCGATCCCTGGCCAGCGTTCAGCAGGTAGTAGCCCACGCCGCCGCCGCCAACGATGCCGAGGATCGTCGCCGCGCGGATGTTCGTGTCGAGCAGGTAGAAGCTGTGGCCGATCAGCGCGCGACGGCCCTGCGGCAGCGTCGCCGAGGCGTAGACCTGGCCGCGCGTGGCTCCGGCGGCCCTGAGCGCCCGCTCGGGCCCTGCCTTGACCTCCTCGAACGAGTCGGCGATGAGCTTGCCGAGCAGCCCGATGCCGCCGAACGCGAGGGCGATGGTGCCCGCCTGGCTCCCGAGTCCCGTGATGACGATCAGGATGATGGCGAGGATCACCTCGGGCACCCCGCGGATGATCACGAGCAGCAGTCGCATCGATCCGCGAACGCCGCCGTTCGGCGCCACGTTGCGTGCGGCCAGCGACCCGATGACCACCGAGAACACGAACGAGAGCAGGGTCGCGGCGAGGGCGATGCCGATCGTCGTGGCCATCGCGCCGAACATCGTCTCGGCGTCGTAGTTGCCGAAGCTCGGCGGCCAGAACTGCACGGCGATCGCGGGCACCTTCGCCCAGAAGGTGATGAGGTCGCTCCAGCGGATGTCGCAGACGAGCACGCTGCCCACGACGACGAGCACCGCGATCCACCCCCAGGCGGTGTTGCGCACGCGGGCGCCGGTCCACGGGCGGCGGAGCGCCGCTTCGAGGTCGGATGCCGCGGCCGGCGCGGTGCGCACGGGTGCCGCCGGTCGAGGAGCCGACGAAGGAGGCGTATCGAGGCCGTTCGCAGCGCGGGTCTCGATACGGCGCCGCGCGCCTACTCGACCGGCGAGTTGCACGACCCGGTCGCCCAGGCCGCGGCCCGTGGGCGCGACGCCGAGCATGGCCTTGCGCACGACGCTCGAGACGATCTCCATGACCACGCAGAGGGCGAACATGACGAGGGCGATGCCGAGGCCGAGCGAGTAGTCCAGCGACTTGAACGCGTACGACATCTCGAGGCCGAGGCCGGCGACGCCGACGTAGCCGAGCACGACCGAGCCGCGCAGGTTGATGTCGTTGCGGTGCAGCACGGTCGCGACCCACGAGGGCAGCACCTGGGGCAGGATGCCGCTCGTGAACTCCTGCACCTTCGAGCCGCCGGCGGCGCGGATGGCGAGACGCGGCCCCTCGTCGATCTGCTCGATCGCGTCGGCGAAGAGCTTGGAGATCATGCCGATCGAGTGGATGCCGATGGCGAGGATGCCGGGCAGGGTGCCGATCGAGAACATGAGCACGAACACCATGGCGAGCACGACGTCGGGGATCGCGCGGGTGAGCACGGTGACGAATCGTCCGAACGCCTGCCACGCCGCGCCTGGCGTGGTGTTCGAGGCCGCGATGTAGGCGACCGGAACCGAGACGACGGCGGCGAAGAGCGTGCCGCAGAGCACGAGGCCGACGGTGAGGCCCGTGAGGTGGAGGAGCTCGCCGAACTCGGGGAACTCGATGGTGCCGACGCGGGCGAAGAAGCGCTCGGCGTGGCCCCAGCTCTCGATCATGCCCGTGATCGAGATGCCCGACTCCATCAGGGCGACGATCGCGACGACCACGATCGCGACGAGCGTGGTGCCTGCGGCGATGCGCTCGGGCGAGACGACGCGCTTCGGTGCGCGCTCGGCGATCGAGACATCCGGCTCGGGGTGCGAACCGGGGTCGGAGCCCGGTCGGAGGGGTGCGGTCAGCGTGGTCACGAGTGCGCGGCCGATCGCGCTTCGGCCATAGGCGAGACGGCGGGCGAGACGACGGGCGAGGCGAGTTCGGTGTCGATGGCCTGCAGCTCGCCGGTCGAGGTCGCGACGCGGCCGTAGACCTCCATGACCTGCGCCTTCGAGAGACCGGAGGCCGGGGTGTCGAGCACGACCTCGCCGTGGCGGAGTCCGACGATGCGATCGCCCCACGACAGCGCGAGGTCGACCTGATGCAGGCTGCACACGACGGTGAGCCCGGCATCCATCGCGATCTCGCGGATGAGCGCCATGACCTGCGCGCTCGATTCGGGGTCGAGCGAGGCGACGGGCTCGTCGGCGAGGAGGATCTCGGGGTTCTGCATGAGCGCGCGGGCGATGGCGACGCGCTGCTGCTGGCCGCCCGAGAGGGTGTCGGCGCGCTGGTACGCGCGGTCGAGCAGGCCGACGCGGTCGAGGTGGCCGAGGGCCACGAGCTTGAGGCGGCGCGGGTAGGCCCACAGTCCGAGTCGCGGGCCGCGGAGCTCGGCGAGCGCGCCGGTGAGCACGTTCTCGAGCACCGTCAGCGACGGCACGAGCTCGAACTGCTGGAAGACGAAGCCGACCCGGCTGCGCAGGGCGCGGAGGCGCCGCCCCGTGAGGGACGGCACCTCCTCGCCGAGCACGCGGACCCGACCCGAGGTGGGAGCCTCGAGCCCGACGACCTGCCGCAGCAGCGTCGACTTGCCCGAGCCCGAGAGTCCGAGCAGCACGACGATCTCGCCCGGCTCCACCCGGAGTGCGGCCTCGCGCAGGGCGACGGTGCGTCCGTACT
Source organism: Agromyces allii (assembly GCF_009749385.1). Taxonomy (GTDB): domain Bacteria; phylum Actinomycetota; class Actinomycetes; order Actinomycetales; family Microbacteriaceae; genus Agromyces; species Agromyces allii. Next base: position 113,855 of record NZ_WBIN01000003.1, read on the forward strand.
CCTTGGTGAGGGCTTCGATCTCGATGACGGATGTCTCGCTCATGTCATGCTCCGGTCGGGTCGGGTTCGGTCGTGGCCGGTGTGGCGGTCGGGCTGGCCGGTCGGGTCAGATGCCGGGCGTCAGCCCTGGCACTGCTCCGCTTCGGTCTTCTCGCAGATGTCGCGGATGGTGTCGTAGTACGCGTCGTCGACCGGCGAAGTCGCGAAGAATACGCTGCGGAACCCGTCGGAGTCGGCCGACTCGACGCCCGAGGCGATGATGTCGTCGATGGTGACCTGGCCGAGGATCTCGGTCAGCTGCGCCTTGAGCTCGTCGGGGAGCGTGTCGGAGACGACGACCGGGGCACCGGGAACCATGGTCTCGGCGACGACGGTGACCTTGTCGCTCTTGGCGACCTCGCTGTCCTCGGCGAAGCCGGCGTCGCACTCGACGCCTTCGCCGACCTTGGTCACCGAGACGTCGTGCTTGCCGGCGAACACGGGCGTGACGTCGTTCTCGGGGTCGATGCCCTCTTCGAGCAGGTTGTACGAGGGGAAGAGGTAGCCCGAGGTCGACGACGGGTCGACGAAGCAGACCTTCTTGCCCTTGAAGCCCGCGAGGTCGGTGATGGCGCTGCCCTTGGGCACGATCGCCTGCGAGTAGTACCCGGGCTCCTGACCCTCTTCGGTGATGATCGACGAGATCGGGGTGATCGCCGCACCGTTGTTCTTCGCGGTGACGTACGTGAAGCCCGAGAACGAGGCGACGTCGATCTTGCCGGCGACCGCGGCCTCGATGAGGGCGGCGTAGTCGGTCGACTCGTGGTACTCGACGGTCTTGCCGGTCTCCTGGGCGATGTAGTCCATGAGCGGCTGGTAGTTGGTCTCGGTGTCGACCGAGTCGGGGACGACGCCGAACACGAGCGTGTTCTCGTCGACGGCGAACGAGCCGGTGTCTCCTGACGTGCTGGTGCCGGCTTCAGCGGTGCTGGAGCACGCGGCGAGGGTGACGGCGAGCGCTCCCACGCCGACGAGGGCGAGGAGGGAGCGGGTGAAGCGCGTGGACATGGTGGCCTTTCAGGCAGTGGTTCCGGTTGGGGACGTCGGCAATGCTGCCATCCCGGATCGGGGTTATATACCTAACTTGCGTCCTATTCACTCGGTGTTCACGCGGGATGCCGCGAGATGAACACTTCGCAGCCACGCACTCCGGGTTCGGTATGCCGAAGTAATATGCCTATGTGCCCATCAGTGTCTACAAAGCCATCGCCGACGACCTCCGACAGCGCATCGCGAGCGGACAGCTCGCGCCCGGAGACGACGTGCCGACCGAAGGCGAGCTCGCCCAGCAGTGGAGCACCTCGCGCGGACCGATCCGCAACGCCCTCGCCGAGCTCCGCGCCGAGGGCCTCATCGAGACGACCCGCGGCCGTCCGAGCCGCGTCGTGCGGCGCAAGGCCCACCAGGCCGTCGACGTCTCGATCCCGTTCACGAAGTGGGCGCGCGAGATGGGCGCGGCGCCCGGCGCGCACACCCAGGAGGTCTCCCTCCGGCGCGCCGACGACGACCACGTCGAACTCCTCCGCATCGAGCCAGGCGAGCTGATCGTCGAGGTGACCCGTCTTCGCACCCTCGACGGGCGCCCCACGATGCTCGAGCGCCTCGCATTCATCGAAGAGGTGGGGCGGGTGCTCTTCGACGTCGACCTCGACACGGTCTCGATCACCGACTACCTCGCCGAGCGCGGGCATCCGTACGCCGAGGTCGACCACGAGATCGACGCGGTCGCCGCCGACGAGCTCGACGCCCGCCTGCTCGAGGTCGAGGTCGGCTCGCCGATCCTGCGCCTGCGACGCGTGACGCGCGGCCGCGACGGGCGCGTGTTCGAGGCCTCCGACGACCGCTACCGCAGCGACATCGTGCGCTTCACCGTCTCGGCCTCCGGGCGCGCGATCTCGGGCGAGCACTTCATCCGCCCGGTCGGCGAGTGAGTCGACGGGCGATCACGCCGCGATCAGCAGCACCCCCGCGACGACGATGACGGATGCCGCGATCCGCGCCCATCCGCGGCCCTCGCGCAGCACGAGCGCACCGAACGCGCTGACGAGCACGACGCTGACCTCGCGCATGGGTGCCACGAGGGCCACCGGCGCGAGCGTCACGGCGACGAGCACGAGGATGTACGAGAGCGGCGACAGCGCGCCGAACACGAGGATGCGCACCCAGTGCGTTCGCCCCACCGCCCCGAGCTCCCGACGTCGACGCCCCAGCAGCGCCGAGAACAGCACGAGCTCGCCGAACGTGCAGCCGACCATGAACGCCACCGGCGGCACGTCCCACGCACGCACGACGTTCGCGTCCCAGAGCGTGTAGGCGGCGATCGCGACGCCGGTCGCGACGCCCCAGAGGATCGCGGGGTCCGGGCCCCGACGACGGGTCCCGGTGCCCTCGGCCGCGAATCCACCGCGAACCGAGCCGCGATCGAGCAGCCCGATGACGACGACCCCGGCGAGGATCGCCGCGATGCCCACGAGCGCCCAGCCCGACGGCCGCTCGCCGAGCGCGAGCACCGCGACGAGCACCGTGATCAGCGGGCCCGTGCCGCGGGCCGTGGCATAGACGGTCGACAGCATCCCGGTGGCGTACCCGCGCTGGAGCACGAGCATGTACCCGCAGTGCAGCACGGCCGAGACGCCGGCGCCCAACGCGAGGCCACCGACATCCGCAGTGCCCATGCCGCCCGTGAACGGCACCAGCGGAAGCCAGACGAGTGCGCTCGCCAGGGCGCCCCACCAGAGGAACGGCATGCCGATACGGCTGACGCCGTGGGCGAGGATGTTCCACGCCGAGTGGCACACGGCGGCGGCGAGGACGAGGACGAGCGCAGGAACGGACACGGGACCCTTCGGTGCGTCGCGGGCGCGACGAACGGGGTCCTCCGGGCTTTTGTCCTGTCAGATGACGGCCCCCTCTGGCGGCGGCCGTGGCGCCGCTCGGACCAGTCGGATCTCTCGATCCCGGAACCCTAGGCGCTATCGCGGATCACGGTAGCACGACGACGTGTCGTGTTCAGGCGCGGTCGTGGAGGGTGATGCGGTAGCCGTCGGGGTCGGCGAACGTGAAGGTGCGACCGAACGGCCCGTCGATCGGGGCCGTCACGATCGTCTGACCGTCGGCGACGAGGGCGTCGTGGATGGCCTGGACCTCGGTCGCGTGCAGCCAGATCGCCGCGCCGATGCCCGGCTGTTCGACGGACGCCAGATCGGTGCCGGGAACGACCTCGCGCAGCGCGAACGCGATCGGCGTCGTCTCGAACACCACGGCATGGGGAGGGCCCGCCGGCGAACGGACGAGGCCGAGGTACTGCTCGTAGAAGGCCTGCGACGCGACGAGGTCGCTGGCCTGGAGGGAGATGAAATCGGGGCCGGTTGCGGGCATGGTCGCGCTCCTGTCTGTCGTGTCAGTTTTCTGACATCGACCAGTGTATGTCAAACTACTGACATGAGCGCGAACCGAGTCGGCATCGACCTCGACACCTCGCTGGGCTACCTGCTGAAGGAGGCCTCGAGCGCCCTCCGCGCGTCGATGGAGGCGGTGCTCCGGCCGCTGGGAATGACCATCACGCACTACTCGTGCCTCGAACTGCTGGCCCAGCGCCCCGGCCTGTCGAACTCCGAGCTCGCGCGCGGCGCGTTCGTGACGCGGCAGTCGATGAACGTGCTGCTCCAGGCCCTCGAGCGCGACGGCTTCGTGACCAGACCCGCTGAGGCCGCGGTCGGCAAGGTCCTGCCGACGACCCTCACGCCTCGAGGTCGACGGAGCCTCGAAGCGGCCACCGCCGCGGTCCGTTCCGTCGAGATCAGGATGCTCGGCGGCATGACCGACGACGAGCAGGCCGACGCGCTCAGGGCGCTCCGCAGCATGATCCACGCCCTCCGAGACGACGACGGGGCGCCGCCGAGCACTCCGCCGGTCGAGTAGGCGCGTCGGCGCCGTCTCGAGACCGGCGCCACGCCGTCAGTCGCTCGGCGGGCGGCGCAACCGCTTCACGTCGGTGCGCTGCTTCTTCGCTTTCAGGCGCCGCTCCTTGGCGCCGCGGCTCGGCTTCGTCGGTCGTCGCGACGGCGACGGCGGGCGCAGGGCATCGGCCACGACGGCGGCCAGTCGAGCGAGCGCGGCCTCCCGGTTGCGCAGCTGTGCACGATGCTCGGAGGCCGCGATCGTCAGGACTCCGTCGGCGATTCGCCCGCCCAAGCCCTCGAGGATCCGCTCGCGCTGGAGCTCGGAGAGCACCGCCGAACCCGCCACGTCCCACACGAGTTCGACGCGGGAGTCGGTGGTGTTCACCCCCTGCCCGCCGGGACCGGACGACCGCGAGAAGCGCCACGACAGCTCGGACTCGGGGATCGTGAGCCCCGAGTTCACCCGGAGGTCGGGACGATGGGCGGCGGGCATGCTCCCATCATCCACGCTCCGGCCGCACCGGGCGCGGGTCGAGCTCGAACCCGCGGACGAACCGCGTCCCCGCCGAGTCGGACTCGACGGGGACGCTCAGGTCTCGCAGGGTGTGGCGACGGCTCAGTGCACGCCGCGGAACCGGCGGAGCAGCAGGCTGTTGCCCACGACGAACACCGACGAGAACGCCATGGCCGCGCCCGCGACGAGCGGGTTCAGCATGCCGAGCATGGCGACGGGGATCGCCGCGATGTTGTAAGCGAAGGCCCAGAACAGGTTGCCCTTGATCGTGCCGAGCGTGCGCCGCGAGAGGCGGATCGCGTCGACGACGGCCACGAGGTCGCTGCGCACGAGGGTCAGGTCGCTCGCCTCGATCGCGACGTCGGTGCCCGAGCCCATCGCGATGCCGAGGTCCGCGGTCGCGAGCGCGACGGCGTCGTTCACGCCGTCGCCCACCATGGCGACCACGCGGCCGTCGGCCTGCAGCGCACGCACGATCTCGGCCTTCTCAGCCGGCAGCACGCCGGCGCGCACGTCGTCGATGCCGACCTCGGCCGCAACGGCGCGCGCCACGCGCTCGTTGTCGCCCGTGAGCAGCATCGGTCGAAGGCCCAGGGCCTTCAGCTGTGCGACCGCGGCCGCGCTGTTCGGCTTGACCGTGTCGTTCACGCTCAGGATGCCGCGAGCCACGCCGTCCCACGCGACCGCGACGACCGTGCCGCCGGCCGCCTCGAGCTCGGCCTGTCGCCGTTCGAGCACGTCGGGCAGGTCGACGGCCCACTGCTCGGCGAGCCACGCGGATCGGCCCACGAGCACGAGTCTGCCGTCGACCACGGCCTGCACGCCGAGGCCCTGCGTAGAGGCGAACGACTCGACGGGAGGCAGGGCTCCCTGCGCCGCGGATTCCGAAGGCACGACGGCGGCGGCCGTCGCGGCTGCCGCGATCGCCCGCGCGATCGGGTGCTCCGAGCCGGACTCGGCGGCCCCCGCGAAGCGCAGCACCTCGGCCTCACTCTCGCCCGCCGCGGGAGCGACCTCGGCGAGCGACATCCGCCCGCTCGTGACCGTGCCGGTCTTGTCGAGCAGGATCGTGTCGACGCGACGGGTGGACTCGAGGATCTGCGGGCCCTTGATCAGGATGCCGAGCTGTGCGCCGCGCGCGGTGCCGACCAGCAGCGCCATGGGCGTCGCGAGGCCGAGCGCGCAGGGGCACGCGACGATGAGCGTCGCGACGGCCGCCGTGAACGCGACCTCGGGGCCGTAGCCGGCGAGCAGCCAGCCGACGAGGGCGGCGAGCGAGAGGCCGATCACGATCGGCACGAACACCGCCGAGACGCGATCGGCGAGGCGCTGCACGTCGGCCTTGCCGGTCTGCGCCTGCTCGACGAGCCGGGCCATGGCCGCGAGCTCGGTGTCGGCGCCGACGCGCGTCGCACGCACGACCAGGCGGCCCCCGACGTTGATCGTCGCGCCCACCACGGCGTCGCCCGGCACGACCTCGGCCGGCACCGACTCGCCCGTGAGCATGCTCTCGTCGACGGCCGACGCGCCCTCGACCACGACGCCGTCGGTGGCGATCTTCTCGCCGGGGCGCACGACGAACCGGTCGTCGACCGCGAGGTCCGCCACCGGCATCCGCACCTCCACGCCGTCGCGGAGCACGGATGCCTCGCTGGCGCCCATCTCGAGCAGGGCCGAGATCGCCGCGGTCGAGCTGCGCTTGGCGCGCGCCTCGGCGTAGCGGCCGGCGAGCACGAACACCGTGACCGCGGCGGCGACCTCGAGGTAGATCTCGTCGGCGCCGCCCCCGGGTGCCGTGAACAGCTCGAACGTCATGGTCATGCCCGGCATGCCCGCGTGCCCGAAGAACAGCGCGTACGCCGACCAGGCGAGCGCCGCGAGCACGCCCACGCTGATGAGCGTGTCCATGGTGGCGGCGCCGTGGCGCAGGTTGATCCACGCGGCGCGGTGGAACGGCCACGCACCCCACAGGGCCACCGGCGCGGCGAGCGCGAACGCGAGCCACTGCCAGTTCGTGAACTGCAGCGCCGGGATCATCGACAGCGCGACGACCGGTACCGCGAGCACGGTCGACACGATCAGGCGCTGACGAAGGGATGCCGCGTCGCCGTGATCGTGCGCTCCCCCGCCGCCCTGCGACTCGCCGTGCGAGCCCTGCGCACCGTGCTCGTCGTGCGCGACGACCGCGCCGTGCGAGTCGTGCGGGCGCGCGACGGGTGCCGCGACCTTCGGCTTCGGAAGCTCGGCGGTGTAGCCCGTGGCCTCGACCGTGGCGATGGCGTCGTCGACGCTGACGCCCTCGGGCAGCAGCACGCTCGCCTTCTCGGTCGCGTAGTTGACGGTGGCCTCGACGCCGGGCATGCGGTTGAGCTTCTTCTCGACGCGCGCCGCGCACGACGCGCAGGTCATGCCGCCGACCAGCAGGTCGACCTGCTGCGCGGTCATGATGCCAGGTCGGCCAGTTCGTAGCCGGCCTCGTCGATGGCGGATGCGACCTGGTCGGCGTCGAGGGCGGCCGAGCTCTGCACGGTCACGCGGGATACCCCGCCCGCCACGAGCTCGACGTCGACCGAGGCGACGCCGTCGAGGCGGCCGAGCTCGCCCGTCACCGCGCCAACGCAGTGCGAGCAGGTCATGCCGGCCACGCCGTAGGTCGAGGTGGTGACGCTCGCGTCGTGGGTGCTCATGTGTTCCTCCTGAAGTTCTGGACAGGTACCCCCATGGGGTATTCATCTGGACACAACGGTACCCCACCGGGGTCTATTCCACATCTGCGGGAATTCGCGAGTGGGCGATCTCGGTGGCTCGATGCAGCTCGGAACGACCGGAATCGCCCGTTCGCGAATGCGGCCGGCGCAGCGCTGCAACGCCGTGCACCAGCGCGGCGGCATGGCCTCAGGTGGCGGGCGGCGGGCAGGCGGCGAGCTTCGTCATGTTCGTGGTCGCCTGCTCGAGCGACCACGGAAGCTCCACGAGCGGGGCCTCGGCGCCGGCCGCGGCATCCGCCTTCGACCCGATGGAGGCCAGCGCGAACGCGGCCTCGCGCACGAAGGCGTCGGTCGAGCTGGAGTTGTTCAGCACGAGCACGACCGTGAGCCCCGACGAGGCGTCGGTGAGCGCGGCCGTCAGCATGCCGGCCGTCTCGCTGACATCGCCGCGCATCGGCCCGTACGACGCGCCGCCGATGCCGGCGCCGTACCAGGACTGCGGCGCGCCGGCCACCGGCTGCACGTCCCACTGATCGGCCTTGACGCTGTCGGAGAGGAGCGCGCCCGTGGCGAACGCCTCGCTGAACCGCCGGAGGTCTTCGAGCGTCGTCGTCGCGCCGGCCGCCTCGGCGCCCATCGAGGTCGACTGGTCGGACTGGTCGAGGCGGGTCGCGCAGTCGACCTTGCCGTCACCCGTGAGCGCCGAGGAGTACGCCCCGAGCAGCCCACGGCCTTGGTCGTCGGGGGCGGGGATCGACGTGTCGTCGATGCCGAGCGGTTCGAACACGTACTGCTCGGCGAGCTCCTCCCACGACTTGCCGGTGTGGCGCTCGATGCCCATCGCGGCGAGCAGCACGCCAGTGCGGGACTCCTTCACCGTCGCGCCCGGGGCGCCCGTTCGTGCGAGACCCATGCCCGCTGCGACGAGCTCGTTGTTCGACCAGGTGCGCACCGGGTTCGTGAGGAAGATGCCCTCGAGGTTCGCGTAGTAGTCGGCGACGCCCGAGTTGTGCCGGCAGAGCTGCTCGTAGGTGATGCCGTCGAGCGAGGGGATCCAGTCGACGTCGTCGGCCACCTCGTCGCTCAGCTCGAGCTGCCCGTCGTCGACGAGCTTCAGCACGATCGCGCACGTCAGCTCCGACGTGAGCGTGCCCATGCGGAACGGCGTGCCGACCGTCGTCGCGGCCGCACCCTCGTCGAAGGAGACGGTTCCGGTCGCCGCGGTCCACTCCCCGGCCCATGGCGCCCAGACGCCCGCGATGCCGCCGCTCGCGCCCGTCAGCGCGACGGCCTGCTCGAGCACGCCCTGCAGCGCATCGGCCGTCTCGGGGCCGAGCTGGGCGTCGACCGGGTCGAACTGCGCGGCCGGATCGGTCGGGCCGAACGAGCAGCCCTGCAGCCCGAGTGCGAGCACGACGAACGCTGCGGCGGTGATGCCCCATCTCCGCCGTCGGTTCCCCCGTCGAGTGGCCACAAGCCCCCCTAGCTGTGTCTCGACGAGATTCTAACCCGGGGCGGCTGGTCAGATGCTCAGGAGGCCGAGCCGATCTCTCGGTGGGCTCCGGACATGAAGCGTTCGACCGCGGCGTCGACGATGATGTCGCTGGGTCGCAGCGGCCGGCTGAGGTAGAGACCGTCGAGCGAGGTGAGGCGGCTGAGCGCCACGTAGGTCTGCCCGGGGCTGAAGACGCGCGTGCCGAGATCGACGATCGCGGCGTCGTAGCTCGCGCCCTGCGACTTGTGGATCGTGACCGCCCACGCGAGCCGCAGCGGGAACTGCGTGAACTCGGCCACGATCTGCCGTTCGAGCTTCTTGCGCGCTGGGTCCCACGAGTACTTGTACTTCTCCCAGGTGGCGGGCTCGACCTCGTGCTCCTCGCCGTCGACCTCGACGCGGAGTTCGCGATCGAGGCGGGTCACGGTGCCGATGGTGCCGTTCACCCAGCGCTGGCCGTCGGGCCCGATGGCCGTGTCGTTGCGCAGGAACATCACCTGCGCGCCCACCTTGAGCTCGAGGCGCTCGTCGGCCGGGAACGCCCTGCCGCCGAAGTCGCCGGTGACGTCGGCCTCGTTGGCCTTCGAGGTGCCGGGCAGCCGGTGCAGCTGGGTCGCGTTGATGCGGTTGACGGTGCCGTTCGTCGTGGCGAGGGTGATGGCGCCGTGCTCGGGCAGTGGGCGCCGGGCACCGATGCCGTTCAGGACTCCGGCGATCTCGGCGGTGACCATGCCGTGACGCACCGCGTTCAGCATGTGCTTGAACTCGGCGTCGTGCTGGCGGTGCACCTCGCCGAGCTCGAAGATGCGCAGGTCGGTCTCGCGCCACACCTTGGCGTCGAAGAACCACATGGAGTCGTAGGTGTCGGCGAAGTAGGCCCGCTCGTCGCCGTCGCCCGGCACGGGGGCCAGCTGGTAGGGGTCGCCGAAGAGCACGACCTGCACGCCGCCGAACGGCTCGTGCTTGCGCTGCCTCGCCTGCCGCAGCGCGCGGTCCATGGCGTCCATCAGGTCGGCGTTGACCATCGAGATCTCGTCGATCACGAGGGTGTCGATCGCGTTCAGGATCTTGCGGACGGCGTCGTTCTGGTCGATCTCGCGGTCGGCGATGACCCCGATCGGCAGCCGGAACAACGAGTGGATCGTCTGCCCGCCGACGTTCAGCGCCGCGACGCCCGTCGGCGCGCAGATCACGATCTGCTTCTGCGTGTTCCAGTTGAGGTGGTTCAGCAGCGTGGACTTGCCGGTGCCGGCCCTACCCGTGACGAACACGTGGTCGCGGGTGCCCTCGATCGCCTCGAAGACCGCGGTCTGCTCGCGGGTGAGGGTGGGGGCCACGGGTTCTCCGGCAGGTCGGATCCGGTTTGCGGATCGGGCTCGAGGGTGGCGCCGGCCGGCGCGATCCCACTGTAACCGGGCGACGCGGGTTCGACGGGTCCTCCGTTCCGAGATGTGCAGCCCCCGTGCAGATCGGCTTCGCCTGTGGAGGGGCGGATGCCGCGGCGCGGCCAAGCCGGGCTCGCACGACCCGTGCCGAGCGCTCGCCTTCGGCTCCCGGCATGCGTCGCCGCCTAGACTGACGGGGTGACTGGCTCGGGGGTTCGCAGAGGCCGGCTCTCACCGCTGTCGATCGCCGGGTGGGCCGCGCTGGCCATGCTGCTCGCGACTGCGTTCGTCGCCGCGCTCGGCGGCCTGAACCAGACCACGTACGGCGCGGCGAACTTCGTGGAGCGCTATCTCTCGGCCATCGCCGACGACGACCTCGCCACGGCCATCACCACGCCGGGCGTGGCACTCGATGACGACGAGCTCACGGCGAAGGGCCTGCCGACCGACATCTCCACGGCCATGCTGCGTTCCGACGTGATCGAGGCGGGGCCCGAAGACGTGCGCATCGTCGACGACGTGAAGCACGACGACGGCACGCACACCGTCACAGCCAGTTACCGGCTCGACACGGCGATCCTGCAGACCTCCTTCGACATCCGCCCCATCGAACCGCTCTACGGACTCCTGAACCGGTGGGAGTTCGTCGAGAGCCCGATCGCCGTGATCGACGTGACCGCCGCCCACAACCCGCTCTTCACGGTCGGCGACCTCACCCTCGACACCCGGGCCCTGAAGTCGGGCGACGAGCTGACCGCGTTCAGCCAGACGGCGCCCTACCTCGCGATCGCCCCCGCCGCCTACGAGTTCAGCTTCAGCGACACCCTCGTCGCCGCCGTGCCCGTGCCGCTGGCGACCGAGCCCGGCGTGCGCGTCCCCGTCACCGTCGATGCGCAGCCCACGGCCGACTTCGTCGCCCGCGTGCAGACCCAGGTCGACGCCTACCTCGACGACTGCGCGAAGCAGACCGTGCTGCAGCCCGCGGGGTGCCCCTTCGGCATCGAGATCGACGACCGCGTGCTCGGCGACCCGACGTGGTCGATCGTCGAGTACCCCGCCGTCACGCTCACGGCGGGCGAGACGGCCTTCGAGATGCCCGCGACCGACGGCATGGCCCACATCTCGGTCGAGGTGCAGTCGCTCTTCGACGGCGACATCTCGCAGCTCGAGGAGGACCGCGCGTTCCGGCTCGCCCTCAGCGCCACGATCCGCCCTGATGGCAGCATCGCGATCCAGCTGCAGCAGACCGACTGACGCGTGGCGCGCCCGGCCCGGCCGGGTCGACGGGCCGCGCTCAGTCCTGCCGGTCGCGCGCGGCCATGGCCGCGAGCCGTGCGTTGTACGCCTCGAGTTCGGCATCGCCGGTGCGGTCGGCGTGCCGATCGTGCCGCTTCGACTCCTTCTGGTCGCTGCGCGACCACTGCACCGCCACGGTGATCGCGAGCGCGACCGTCGGGATCTCGCCGATCGACCACGCGAGGCCGCCGCCCATCTGCTGGTCGACGAGCGCATCGGTGCCCCAGCCCATGGCGCCGTACCAGTCGGCGAGCAGCAGGCCCGCGCTCGACATGATCGCGAGGCCGAAGAACGCGTGCAGCGCCATGGTGCCGAGCAGCAGCACGAGACGGAACGCGTACGGCAGTCGGTAGGGCACCGGGTCGATGCCGATGAGCGACTGCACGAACAGGTACCCCGTGATGAGGAAGTGCACGATCATCCACTCGTGGCCGATGTGGTCGACCATCGTCCAGCGGAACAGCGGCGAGTAGTAGAACACCCAGAGCGATCCGGCGAACAGCACGGCCGCGACGATCGGGTTCGCGATGATTCCGGCGAACTTCGAGTGCACCGCGAGCAGGATCCACTCGCGGCCGCCGCGGGAGCCGTCTTTGCGGGCCCTGATCGCACGCGCGGCGAGCGTGACCGGGGCGCCCGGAACGAGCAGCACGGGCACGGCCATGGTCAGCACCATGTGCGCGGCCATGTGCGCCGAGAACAGGTACTGCTCGTAGGCGTTCACGCCGCCGTTCGTGATGTACGCGAGCAGCAGCATGCCCGCGACCCACAGCACCGAGCGGTACACGGGCCACTTGTCGCCGCGACGGCGAAGCCGCCACACTCCCGCCAGGTAGAAGAAGATGCCGAAGCCGCAGCCCAGGATCCACAGCAGGTCGAGGTTCCACTCGGTGAAGTAGCGGTACAGGTCGGGCCACGGCGGCAGCGGTTCGCCCGTGAGGATCTCGGCGGGCGTCTGCGCGATGACCCCCGGCTGCTCGGCGACCGGCGTCGCGGTGCGTGCGAGAGCCGCGGCCACGCCCGACGCGAGTCCCATGAATCCGAGTTCGGCGACCACGAGGATCCAGAACTCGGAGATGCGGGATGCCGGGCGGTCGGCCTTGCCCGCAGCGCCCGCACGCGACATCCGCCCGATGAGGTATCGGCGCTGGATGGCCCCGAACCCGCCGAGTGCCAGCAGGCCGAGCAGCTTCACGATCACGAGCACGCCGTAGGGGGTGCTCAGCTGGTCCCACGTGCCGATGCGGAGCGCGGCGTTGGCATAGCCCGAGACCGCGACGACGATGAAGCAGATGAGCGCGACCGTCGAGTAGCGCGCGAGCACGACCGGCAGGCGCGCGCCGTCGAGCTCGTTGCGCAGCAGCACGATCGTGAGCAGGCCGCCGAGCCAGACGGCGGCGAAGACGAGGTGCAGGCCGAGCGACGTGATGGCCGCGCTGTGGCCCGCGGTGCCCGCCGAATGCCCCTGCTGCGCCATGGGCACGAGCGAGACCACCGCGAGCACCGCCACGAACACGAGCGCCGTGTGGTTGCGCACCGCGAAGCAGAGCACCGTGACGGCGGCGCCCACGAGCGTCGTCGTGAGCCACGCCTGCCCGAGCGGGATCGTGGTGAGGAACTGGCCGAGCTGCGCGCCGAACGTGTCGCCGAAGCTCAGCTGCACACCCGTGACGACGAGGAACGTGAGCAGGCCGGTCACGGCACTGGCCACGGTGAACAGGGCTGCGGATGCCGCGGCGACGTCGAGTGCGACATCGAACTCGCGCTTCTTCGGGGTCAGCGCCCAGACGGCGAGCATGAGCGCGCCGATCATGCCGGCCGCGCTCAGGTTGACGACGAGCTTCGCGATCGGCAGACCCCAGCGGGCGAACGGCCCTGGATCTTGAATCAGCTGCGGCGCGGCTCCCCCGCCGTACGCGAGGGCCGCGACCGTCGCCGCGACGGCGACGACGATGAGGACGGCAGGGCCGAACACGCGGACTGAGCGGGGCACCGGACAAGCCTACGCGGCGCACGGGGCCCGCCCGGCCACAGGAGGTTACGGCGTGGAGGAAGCGGGCGGCGGCGAACAGCCGCGCACCGCGAGCCGAGACATCCGCGCCCCGACACGACGAAGGGCGCCCGGCCGAAGCCGGACGCCCCTCGGGGTCGCGAAGACGTGGTTACTTCGCGGCGGCCTTGAGCTTGGAGCCGGCCGAGACCTTCACCGAGTAGCCGGCCGGGATCTGGATCTCGGCGCCGGTCTGCGGGTTGCGGCCGGTGCGGGCTGCACGGTGCGTGCGCTCGACGGCGAGCCAGCCCGGGATGGAGACCTTGGTGCCGGCGCCCACGGACTCGGCGAGAGCCTCGAAGAGCCCGCCGAGAACGGCGTCGACGGTGGCCTGGCTCTGTCCGGTCGACGCTGCGACCTTCGCGACGAGCTCGGTCTTGTTGAGCGACTTGTCAGCCATTGAATGTCCTCCTCGGACCTTCGCTGTTCTGTACAGCATCTTGTGAGTTCTCGGGAACGATCGTTCAACCGCCCCCGTGGCCGATCGGGCCGCCTCGAATGTAGCAGAGAAGCCCGGAAACTCGCGGATTTCCAGCCTTTTCAGGCATGGAAGTCCCGGCGTGTCGCCCCATGACGACACCGGGGACGCCGAAAGGGGCGCCCCGGGAAACCCGGGACGCCCCTCTCGAAAGCGTGAAGCTAGATGATTACCAGCTCGACTTCGTGATGCCGGGCAGCTCGCCACGGTGCGCCATGTCACGGAAGCGGACGCGCGAGACGCCGAACTTCGTGAGGACACCGCGGGGGCGGCCGTCGATGGCGTCACGCGAACGCACGCGGATGGGCGATGCGTTGCGGGGCAGCTTCTGGAGGCCGACGCGAGCAGCCTCGCGGGACTCGTCGGTGCCGTTCGGGTCGATGAGGGCCTTCTTCAGCTCGAGGCGCTTCGCCGCGTAGCGGTCGACGATCACCTTGCGCTGCTCGTTGCGCGCGATCTTGCTCTTCTTCGCCATTGTTTAGCGCTCCTCTCGGAAATCGACGTGCTTGCGGATCACCGGGTCGTACTTCTTGAGCACGAGACGGTCGGGGTTGTTGCGACGGTTCTTGCGGGTCACGTAGGTGAACCCGGTGCCGGCCGTCGAACGGAGCTTGATGATGGGACGAATGTCCTGCTGCTTCGCCATTAGAGCTTCACCCCACGAGCCTGGATGTCCTTGACGACCTTTTCGATGCCACGGGCGTCGATCACCTTGATGCCCTTGGCGGACACGTTCAGGGTGACGCTACGACGGAGCGAGGGCACGTAGTAGGTCTTCTTCTGCACGTTCGGGTCGAAGCGGCGCTTCGTCCGGCGGTGCGAGTGCGAGATGTTGTGACCGAAGCCGGGAACGGCTCCAGTCACCTGGCACACTGCTGCCATTGGTCTTTCCTCCAATACCGAGGGGCGGATGCCCCTCCCAAGGTCTCTTGTCTGCTGACCTCCCACGCCGAAACCCGCGATTTCTCGCGGTACTCGAAGGGGGATGGTCGCGGTCTGGGTAGTGGATGTACCCAGCCAAAGGAACAGCCTACCAGAGAGGCTGATCACGGCCGAATCGGGCGGATGCCGCGTGCGGGCGCCTCGGCGGTGGTATCCCTGACTGGAGACATCCCCCTTCCGGGGACACCATCTGAACGAAGGAACGAGGCGACGTGGCACCACGCTCGGATTCGCAGCGCGTCACCGTCATCGGAGCCGGCGTGATCGGGCTCTCGATCGCCGTCGAACTCGCCGACGCCGGCCATGACGTCACCGTCGTCGCCGACACGGACACCATGCAGACCGTGTCTGCGGTGGCGGCCGCCGTGTGGTTCCCGTATCGGAGCGAACGCTCGCCGATGGCCGACGAGCTCCTGCGCAGCTCGTTCGCCCGATTCTCGCGCCTCTCCACCGATCCCGCCGCCGGCGTCGAGATGCGCGCGGGCACGGTCGTGGAGCGCATTCCGTCCACCGATCGCTCGTGGGCCGCGGACGTGCCGGGCGCCGTCGAGGCCGACCCGAGGCTGTTGCCCGCGGGAGCGAGCTCGGGCATCCGTGCCACCCTGCCGCTCGTCGTGATCCCGGCGTACCTACCGTGGCTGCGTGCGCAGGCGCTCTCCCGGGGCGTCGCGTTCGAGCGCCGCACGGTCACCCGACTGGGCGAGCTCGTCGGCGGCGCCGACACCGTCGTCATCGCGGGCGGCATCCGCGGCGGCGAACTGCTCGGCGGCGATGCCGACGTCTTCCCGGTCAGGGGCCAGGTGGTCCACGTCGCGAACCCCGGACTCACCGACTGGATCATCGACAACGACGACCCGGCGGGCGTGACCTACGTGTTCCCACGCCGCGACGACGTCGTGATCGGCGGCACCTCGATCGACGGCTCGTGGGATCTCCGGGTCGACGTCGACACGGAGCTGGCGATCCTCGAACGCGCGGCGGCGCTCGTGCCGGCGATCGCCGGGCAGCCGGTCGTCGGGCGCGCGGTCGGGTTGCGGCCCGCCCGCCCGACCATCCGGCTCGAGCGCGTGACGCAGCACGAGCTCCCCGTCATCGCCGCCTACGGCCACGGCGGCGCAGGGGTTACGCTGTCGTGGGGCACGGCCGAACGGGTTCGGGCGATGCTCGACGACGAGGGCTGAGACGACGAGAACCGAGGGTGGCGGATGCCGCGGCATCCGTCGCTCCTCGGTTCGGGTCGTGAGGCGCAGCGCTACCGGGTGAGCGTCGCCACGTATGCGTTGTTCGCGGCGATCCACTGCTCGACGACGGGGCCGTAGTCATCGGTCGCGTCGCCGTTGAACATCGCGTTCTCGAGCGAGTAGAGCAGCGCGGAGTCCATCGAGAACGACGTCAGCCAGCCCGCGAGGGTCGGGTGCGTCTCCTCGAACGACGCGGCGCCGAACGAGTGGATGCCCTCCGATCCGCCCAGCGCACCCTCGGGGTCCTCGAGGTCCTTGATCGCGAAGGCGTCGTAGGCCCAGTGCGGGCTCCACAGCGTCACGGCGATGTTCTCGCCGGCGTCGGTCGCCGCGGTCAGCTCCGAGAGCATCGCGGGCGTCGAGCTGGTGAGGTACTCCAGGTCGTCGAGGCCGTAGGCGGGAATGACCGCCTCGCTCGTGACCCGGTTCAGGCCCGAGCCCGGCTCGATGCCGACGAGGCGGTTGTCGAACAGGTCGGCGTTGGCCGCGAGCTCGTCGAGGGAGTCGATCGGCGCGTCGGCGTTCACGGCGATCGTGAGCTTCGCGTCGTTGTTCCACGCGCCGAGGTCGACGATGTCGTCGCCGTACTCCTCGACGTAGTCGGCGTGCGTGGTCGGCAGCCAGGTGTCGAGGGTCACGTCGTAGTCGTCGCTCGCGAGGCCGCTGTACACGGGCGCCGGGTCGGCGTACTCGAGCGTGACGTCGTAGCCCTGCTTGGTGAGGATCGCCTTCCAGAGCTCGCTCGCGGCGACGCCCTCGTCCCAGCCGTTGAACACGGCGATGGTGACGTCCTTCTGATCGCCGTTGGCGAGGGTCTCGGCCTCGGCGTCGGTCGAGCATCCGGCGAGCACGAGTGCCGAGACGGCGCTCAGGGCGAGGGCTCCGGTGAGGGTGGACTTCTTCATGGGTGTTCCTTTCATCCCGCGGGCTGTGGGTCGCGGGTGTGGGGTTCAGGTCCGGTGCGCACGGTGTCGTGCGTCATGCGCCGTGCGCGGGTGGGCGAGCGTGCGGCGGTGGGTGAGCGTGCGGCGGTGCGTGGCGGTGCGTCAGGCGGCGACGGATGCCGCGGGCACGGGGGTCTCGTCCACATCGGGCCGCGCCGCGGCATCCGTCGACCGCGAGGTCGTGTCGCGTCGGCGACGGCCCGCGCCGAGCGCACCCGTGATGCGGTCGAGGATGATCGCGAGGATCACGACCGAGAGGCCGGCCTCGAAGCCGAGGGCCACGTCGATGCGGTTGAGCGAGGCGACCACGTCGCCGCCGAGCCCGCCGGCGCCGACCATGCCGGCGATGACGACCATCGAGAGCGAGAGCATGATGACCTGGTTCACGCCCGCCATGATGCTCGGCATCGCGAGCGGCAGCTGGATCTGACGCAGGATGCGGCCGCGCGAGGCGCCGAACGCATGGCCGGCCTCGACGACCTCGGAGTCGACCCCGCGGATGCCGAGCTCGGTCAGGCGCACGCCGGGGGCCATCGCGAACACGATGGTCGCGACGATGCCCGGCACGACGCCCACGCGGAACAGGATCAGCGCGGGAATGAGGTAGACGAACGCCGGCATGGTCTGCATGAAGTCGAGCACGGGGCGCACGATCCTCGACGCGAGGTCGGATCCGGCGGTCCAGATGCCGACGGGCACGGCGAGCGCGATCGCGATGGCGCTCGCGACGAGCACGAGCGCGAGCGACTCCATGGCGTGCTCCCACTGGTCCACGCCGACGATCACGAGGAGGCCGAGGGCGGTGCCGAGCGAGAGCTTCCAGCCCTTCAGCACCCAGGCGAGGGCGGCGAGCGCGAGGATCACGACCCAGAACGGCGGCGTGACGAGCACGAACTCGACCGCGTCGTAGAACGCGAGGAACACGGTGCGCACGATCGAGAAGAACCAGCCGAGGGTGTCGGTCAGCACGTCGATGAAGCCCTCGGCGAGGTCGCCGAGCGGCAGTCGGAAGTCGTTCACGATGCGCTCCCCTCGATCAGGGCGAGCTCGTCGACCGGCAGCGGGGTGTCCGGTGGAGCGGCGGCCGCCGTCTCGCGCAGGGTCGCGGTCATGACCTCCGCCGACACCGTCGCCGGCGTCTGCAGCACCTGCAGCTCGGCCGTGTCGGTGGGCACGTTGCCCAGCGCGGCGAGCAGCGTGACCCGGGGGACCGCGCCGAGCAGGCGACCCTCGTCGTCGACGACGGCGAGCGGGAGCTCCTGCTCGACGGAGCTCTCGAAGAGCTCGGAGAGATGCACGTCGGGGCCGACCGCGGCGAAGTCGGCCGAGATCGCGCCGTCGAGCGAACGCTCGCCGCGGCGCACGAGGCGAAGCACGTCGCGGTCGTGCGCGACGCCGAGCAGCTTGCGACCGGAGGCCACGACGAAGACCATCGAGGTCTGCAGGTCGCGCATCGCCCGCAGTGCGGCGCGCGGGCCGGCGGCGGCCGACGCGAGGGCCCGCGGAGCCTCCATGACGTTGCCGGCGGTGAGCACGCGAGCACGGTCGACGTCCTGCACGAACTGGGCCACGTAGTCGTCGGCCGGGTCGGTGAGGATCTCCTCGGCCGTGCCGATTTGCACCACGCGGCCGTCGCGCATGACCGCGATGCGATCGCCGA
Source organism: Agromyces allii (assembly GCF_009749385.1). GTDB lineage: Bacteria > Actinomycetota > Actinomycetes > Actinomycetales > Microbacteriaceae > Agromyces > Agromyces allii. Next base: position 132,509 of record NZ_WBIN01000003.1, read on the forward strand.
GGAACATCGCCTCGTTCAGGTCGTGGGTGATGAAGACGATGGTCTTGCCGAGCTCCTGCTGCAGCTCGACGAGCTGCTCCTGCATCTCGCGGCGGATGAGCGGGTCGAGCGCGCTGAACGCCTCGTCCATCAGCAGGATGTCGGCGTCGGCCGCGAGGGCGCGGGCCAGGCCGACGCGCTGCTGCATGCCGCCCGAGAGCTCGGACGGGAACCGGTGCCCCCAGTCGGCGAGGCCGACGCGCTCGAGCACCCGTTCGGCGCGCTCGCGGCGCTCGGATGCGGGCACGCCCTGGATCTCGAGTCCGTACGCGGTGTTGTCGAGCACCGAGAGGTGCGGCAGCAGCGCGAAGTGCTGGAACACCATCGCGACGTGCTTGCGACGGATGCCGCGGAGCCGGCGCGGTGCGACACCGGTGAGGGTCTCCCCCATCACCGTCACCGTGCCCGCGGTCGGCTCGACGAGCCCGTTGAGCATGCGGATCAGGCTCGACTTGCCCGAGCCCGAGAGGCCCATGACGACGAAGATCTCGCCCTGGCGCACGTCGAAGTCGACGTCGATGACCGCGGCGGTGCCGAGGCCGGCGAGCTCGGCGCGGGTGGCCCCGTCGCGCAGGCGTTCGAGCGCCTCGGCCGGCCGGCGACCGTAGAACTTGGTCAGGCCGCGCACCTCGAGGGCGTTCGGAGCGGGTGCGTTCGGAGCGGGTGCGTTCGGGGCGGGTGATTCGGCGGTGTCGTGGTGTTCAGCGGTGCTGCGGTGTTCGGAGGTGCTGTGGTGCTCGGCGATGCTGTGTCGCTCGATGGTGTGGTGCTGTTCGGGCATCGAAAGGTGCTCCAATGGCACGTGCGGATTCCGCAGCCGGGTGCAGGGTGGCAGGCGGGTGCGCACGCGTCACGGCCGGGTTCAGGCGATCCGGGATCCGGGACTCAAGCACCGACGTCTCGTCGTGCGAATCCCGGCTCCAGCGCGCACCGCCATCGGGGCGGTGCACCACGCTCGGAACCGTACGACCCCCGTCGTGGAAACCGCCGGAGCGGGTCTCACGCGAAGGGCGCGGACTGGGTGGGTCGGCCCGTCAGGGCCGTCGTCAACCGTATGGCCCTCGAACAGGGGTCACCAAATCGTCGTTTGAGAAACCCTCACTGATCTGGGCTTCTCCGATACTCACGCCTTCGGGATCGAACGCCGCGAGAGCAGCGCCGCGGTGAAGAAGCAGAGCGCGCCGATCGCCGTCCCGAGGTTCGCCCAGATCTCGTTGAGGAGGTCGCCGGAGTCCGGGATCACATAGGCTCCGACCGCCGAGACGGCGAAGGCGATCGAGCCGACCGCGTTCAGCCCGGTGCCGTGCCAGGTGCGCGCATCGGGGTCCCAGAGTCGACCACGGTGCTTCGTCGCGATGATCGCGAGCGTGCTCGAGATCAGGAAGGCGAGCGAACCCCATGCGTCCGGTCGCCACCCGGCGCCGACGGCGTCGGGCCTGGCGATGGCCGCGGCGAGCGCGGCTCCCGTCGAGATGTTGAAGAGCAGGGTCCCGGCGAACTGCACGGCCGCAGCCCACCAGTCGGCGCGGTCGGCGGCGTTCATCTCCGCATGCGGCGCGACGCGGCCGCTGAGGCTGAGCTGGATGAACGCGGCCAGCGTGAAGAGGACCGACCCGACCACAAAGGTCACGTTGGTGCCGACGGCGCCGAGCCGGTCCGCGTACCAGGGCAGGGCGCCCGCGAAGAAGCAGGCCGAGCCCGCCGCGAAGCCCCAGGCCTCCCGGCGAAGCCGGCGCACGGTGTCGACGCGCGGTCGGATCGTCTCCCCCACGTGTGCGGTCCTTCGTCTGCGGTCAGTGGTGGAAGGTCGGTCCGAGCCCGGGGTGCGGCATCGGCGACTCGAGCGAGTCGAGGAAGTCCGTCTCGATGCGGATGTCGCGCAGGAGGTCCTCGGCCAGGTCGTGGCTGAGCCCGTTGCGGCTGACGATGCGCATCACGGTCTGGTCGGCCTGCTCGCCCGACAGCGGGTACGCCGGCACGAGCCATCCGCGGATCCGGAGGCGCTCGGACAGGTGGTAGAGCGTCCACTTGTCGGTGTGGCCGGGCTTCAACCGCCATGCGAAGACGGGGATGTCGCTGCCGTCGGTCAGCAGCTCGTACGCGTCCATGCGGCCGATGGCGCCCGACAGGTAGCGCGCGACATCCTGCGTCGTCTGCTGGATCTCCCGATAGCCGTTCCGGCCGAGGCGGAGGAACCGGTAGTACTGGAGCAGCACCTGCGCGCCCGGCCGCGAGAAGTTGAGTGCGAACGTCGGCATCTCGCCGCCCAGGTAGCTCACCCGGAACACCAGGTCGTCGGGCAAGGCAGCGACGTTGCGCCAGACGACCCAGCCGACGCCCGGGTAGACGAGCCCGTACTTGTGCCCGGACGTGTTGATCGACTGCACGCGCTCGACCCGGAAGTCCCACTCGAGCTCCGGCTGCAGGAAGGGCGCGATCATGGCCCCCGATGCGCCGTCGATGTGCATCGGGATGTCGAGGCCGGTCTTCGCCTGGATCTCATCGAGCTTCGCGGAGATCGCGGTGACCGGCTCGTAGGCGCCCGTGTAGGTGACGCCCATGAGCGCGACCACGCCGATCGTGTTCTCGTCGACGACGTCCTCGAGACCGGTGCCGTCCATGAGCGGATGCTCGTCGGTCGTCGGGATGAGCCGCATCTCGACGTCGAAGTAGTTGCAGAACTTCTCCCAGCAGACCTGCACGGCCGAGCTCATGATGAGGTTCGGCTTCTCGGTCGGCTTTCCGGCCGCACGCCGTGCGTGCTGCCACCGGCGCTTGAGCGCGAGGCCGCCCAGCATGCACGCCTCCGACGACCCGATGGTCGAGGTGCCGATCGCGTCGTGATGGTCGGGCGCGTGCCAGAGATCCGCCAGGATCCGCCAGCAGTACTCCTCGATCGCGGCGGTCGCGGGGTACTCGTCCTTGTCGATCATGTTCTTGTCGAACGCCTCGGCGTAGAGGCGGTCGGCGTGCTCGTCCATCCACGTGCCGACGAACGTCGCGAGGTTGAGCCTGGCGTTTCCGTCGAGCATCATCTCGTCGCTGACGATGCGGTAGGCGGTCTCGGGCAGCATCGATCCCTCGGGGATCTCGGTGTAGCGCGCCGTCGTCGACTCGCCGATGCGACTGAAGGTGGGCAGGAGTGCTTCGTCCGGTGCGGCCATGGTCTCTCCTTCGAGCGGTCGGACGGCCCGAGTCTGCGAGCGCAGGAACCGGGGGCCGACGACCGTGAAGGTGCTGCTCCCCCGGGCGGCCACCGTCTACCCGCCAGAGAATACGCCGACCGCGCCGGGTACGACACCCCTCGATCGGGTTATGGGTGGTCGGATGCCGCCGGCGGGCCCATCGCGGCGCTCAGGGGGCGGCGCGACCGGGCGCCGCCGGGGCGGGATGGGGCGCGGCGCGGCGCGGCCGACTCAGCGGGCTTCGGCCGCGAGCAGCACCGTGCAGTCGGCGCAGAGGCCGAACACGTCGACGACGTGGGCCGCACGCGTGAACCCGTGCTCGGCGGCGACGCGCTGCGCCCAGGCCTCGACCTCGTCGGCCTCGATCTCGACGGTGCGCCCGCAGTTGCGGCAGATCAGGTGGTGGTGGTGGCCCGTGGTGCTGCACGCGCGGTAGAGCGCCTCGCCGTCGGGCGACTGCAGCGAGTCGGCCTCGCCCGTGGTCGCGAGGTCGCCGAGCGCGCGGTAGACGGTGGCGAGCCCGATCGGGGAGCCGCTCGCATGCAGCGACGAGTGCAGCGCCTGCGCGCTGATGAACCCGTCGGTGCCGTCGAGGGCCTCTCGAACGGCTTCGCGTTGCCAGGTGTTGCGCTTCATGCGGTGCGTGCGTCCTCTGCGGTCTCCACGGGAATCGCGGATGCCCTCCACGGTAGCGCGCGCAGCTTGGAACCGCCGAGTGCGATCAGCAGGAACGCCGTCGCCGTGAGCACGATCGCCGGCCCGGCGGCGATCGCGAACGCCCGCGAGGCGAGCACGCCGAGCACTCCGGATGCCGCCCCGATCACGGGTGCGACCACGAGCATGCCTCGGTAGGTCGACGTCACGACCCGGGCTGCGGCGGCGGGTGCCGCGATGAGCGCGATCGCGAGGATCGCCCCGACGGCGGGCAGCGCGCTCACGACCGTCGCGGCCGTGAGGGCGAGCACGAGCAGCTCGACGGGCCACTCCCGGTACCCGGCCGCGCGGAATCCGGCCTGGTCGAACGTCGAGAACACGATGCGACGACCGAAGAGCACGACGAGCACGAGTGCGGCGACGGCGACGCTCGCGGCGAGCACGATGTCTGCGTCGGTCACCGTGAGGATCGAGCCGACGAGCAGCGACTCGGGCTGCACCGGCAGGCTCGGCACGACGGCCGCGAGGATCGCCCCGGCCGCGAATCCGCCGGTGAGCACGATGCCCGCCGCGACCTGCGCACCCTGGTTGCGCACACGCGCGATGCCGGTCATCACGAGCACGAGGACGACGGATGCCGCGGCGGCACCGAGCGGAACGCTCACGCCGAGCGCGGCCGCCGCGACGGCCCCGGGATAGGTGCCGTGCGTGAGCGCCTGCGCGAAGAAGGTTCGCCTGCGCAGCACCACGAGGCATCCGACGAAGCCGCCGAGGGCGCCGATGACGATGGCGGCGAGCATCGCGCGTTCGAAGTAGCTCATGCGGCGCGCTCCCCCACGGCTCGGGTGGATGGCGCGCCCGATGCGGACGGGCCGGCCGGGGTCGTGCCCGCGCCCGCGCGGCGCCGGGCTGCGTCGCGCGCCAGGCGAACGAGGAGCACGATCGCGTAGGCGAGCACGAACACCGCGACGATCGTGCTGCCGGCCGGCAGGTCGACGCCGGCGCCGACGCTCGCGGCGAACCCCGTCGCGAGCCCGAGCCACGAGGCGAGGGCCGCGAAGATCCCGGCGACGGGGAACAGCAGCCATAGCCGACCGGTCACGAGCCGTGCGGCAGCACCGGGCACCACGAGCAGGGCGAGCACGAGCAGCGAGCCGACCGTGCTCGCGCCCGCGACGACGACGAGCGCGACGGCCACGTTGAGCGCGAGATCGAGGCCGAAGGCCGAGTCGCCCGCAGCGCGGCTGCCCGCCGGGTCGAAGGCGCGGAACACCTGCTGCTTGGCCGTGAGCGCGACGAGCAGGAGCGCGATCGCCGAGACGACGACGAGGGGCACCACGTCGGAGGGCGGGATCGTGAGCACGCGGCCGAAGAGCAGCTCCTCGAGGGCGCCCGCGTAGTCGTCGCTCTTGGAGACCACGATGACGCCGATGCTGAACGCCGCGGTCAGCACGACGGCGATGCCCGCGTCATTCGCGACGCCCGACCGCATGAGCCAGGTGAGCAGCACCGCGCCGATGAGCGCCGCGATCGCCGCACCGGGGAGCACGCCGGCCGAGCCGCCGACCGCGAGACCGACGGCGAGCCCCGGGAACACCGCGTGCGTCAGCCCGTCGCTGATGAACTCGAGCCCGCGCAGGTTCACCAGCACGCCGACGACGCCGGCGATGACCGAGAGCACGAGCATCACGAGCAGGGCGCGGCCCATGAACGGCAGGGCGAAGGCGCCGAAGAGCGCGTCTCCGAGGCTCATGCGCCGCTCCCCCGCGCCGTTCGCCGCGAGTATTCCGTGCGCGGCATCAATGCCCCTCGTGACCGGGCACGACGAGCGTGTGCTCGTCGATCTCGACCTCGACGCCCTCGAAGCACCGCTGCACGTTCGCGAGGGTGAGCGCGTCGGAGACCGGACCGAACGCGTTCTGGCGCCCGTTCACGAGCAGCACGAGATCGCACACCTCACGGGCGAGCTCGAGGTCGTGGGTCGACACGAGCACGGCAACGCCGTCGGCCTTCAGACGGCGGAGCGTCGCGACGAGCGCGTCGCGGTTCGGCTGGTCGAGCCCGTTGAACGGCTCGTCGAGCAGCAGCAGGCGCGGATCGGCGGCGAGGGCCCTGGCGAGCAGGCCGCGCTGGCGCTGACCGCCCGAGAGCGAACCGAAGCGCTTCGCGGCGAACTCGCCGAGTCCGACCGTCTCGAGCGCGTGCCGCACCGCCTCGCGGTCGGCACGGCCGGGCCAACGCAGCAGCCCCAATCGGCGGTACCGCCCCTGCATCACGACCTGCTCGAGGCTGATCGGGAAGTCGATGTCGAACTCGATGGTCTGCGGCAGGAAGCCGACCATGCCTCGATCGGCATGCGATGCGTCCCGGCCCGCGTCGCCGAGCGCCATGCGCCCGTGCGTGAGCGGCACGAGACCGAGCACGCCGCGGAGGAGGGTCGACTTGCCCGCGCCGTTCGGTCCGATGAGGGCGACGGCCTCGCCGGGGGCGATGGCGAAGTCGAGCTCGCTGACGCCGTCGCCGCCGGGGTACGTGAACGCGGCCTCCTCGAAGGTCAGCACCGCGTTCGAACTCATGGGGTCATCCTTGCAGCGACGCCGGGAGCGCGGAAGGCTCCACGCCCCACGACTCGACGATCAGGCGCGTGTTGTGGATCTGCGAGCCGACGTAGGTCGCCCCCTCGGTACCCGCCTCTCCGAGCGAGTCGCCGTAGAGCGCGTCGGGGCCCGAGTACACCGTGACGCCCGCCTCGCGGGCGATCGCCTCTGCGGCCTTGGGCGACAGCGAGGCCTCGGAGAAGACCGCCTTCGTGCCGGTCGCCGTGATGGCGGCCACGAGCTCGTCGATCTCGGCCGCGCTCGGTTCGGCGTTGTCGTCGAAGCTCGGGATCACGCTGCCGACGAAGTCGAGGTCGTACGCATCGACGTAGTAGGTGAAGGCGTCGTGGTTGGTCACGAGCAGACGCTCTCCCTCGGGCACCTGGTCGACGCTCTGCTCGATCCAGTCGTCGAGGTCGTGCAGCCGGCCCAGGTAGGCCGTCTCTGCGGCATCGAGCGCCGCGACGTCGATGCCCTGAAGGCGCGCGAGACCGTCGGCGATGTTCTCGACCATGTCCTCGGCGAGCTCGGGGTCGGTCCAGATGTGCGGATTGCCCGCCCCGTGATCGTGATCGTGATCGTCGGTCGCGGCATCCGTCGCCGAGTCGTCGTGATCGTCGGCATCGTCGTCGGCGTGATCGTGGTCGTGGTCGTCGGTCGCGAAGAGTTCGATGCCCGTGCTCGCGTCGATGAGCACGCCGTCGAACCCGGCCGCCTTCAGCGCGTCGTCGAGCCAGGACTCGAGCCCGGCACCGTTCATGACGACGGCGTCGGCGTCGGCGAGGGCGAGCAACTGTGCGGCCGACGGGTCGAAGCTGTGCGCGCTCTGGCCGGGGGAGAGCAGCTGGGTCACCTCGGCGCCGTCGCCCACGAGCTCGTGCACGAAGTCGCCGACCTGGGTCGTGGTCGCGACGATCTGCAGGCCCTGCGCATCGCCGGATGCCGCGGGGGAGGCGCACCCGGACAGCACCAGCGCCCCGGCGCCGATCGTCGCCAGGGCGGCGAGGGTCGGCAGCTTGCGGGGGGATCGGGGCGCGGAGTGGCTCATGACCTCGAACCTACGCTTATTGATAATGATTGTCAAAACCATCACGACGTGTTGCGTGCCGGTGAAATGTGTCCGACCGACCCTCGCACTTGTCGGTCGCCCGTGCGAACATGAAGCACGTGGACACGACCACCCCCTCACTCACGCTTCGCCCGTTCACCGTCGACGACGCCGAGCGTCTGCTCTCCGGCGAGGTCGACCCGCGCGACGGCTGGGAGGGCGGCTACTCCTTCACCGAGGAGCCCGAACTGCTGCGCGAGTACGTCGACGCGGTGCGCGCCTCCGGCGATCCGACGCCCTTCGGCCCCTACCTCGTGCACCTCGTCGACGGCGGCGTCACGGGTGCTGCGGTCGGCGGCGTGAACCTCTTCGGCCCGCTCTCCGACGACGGCGCGATCGAGTTCGCCTTCGCGCTCGTTCCCGCCGCCCGCGGGCGCGGTCTCGCCGACCAGGTCGTGCGCGAGGCGCTCGCGCTCGCCCGGGCCAACGGGGCCCGCATCGTGCGGGCCGAGGCCGAGATCGCCAACCTTCCCGCACGACGCGTGCTCGAACGCTCCGGCATGCTCGAGAGCGTTCGCACGGCCGAGGCGATCACCTACGAGATCCGATTCTGACGCCGGCGTTCCGACCGTGACCCCGACGGCGAACCCGCCGGTCGAGTAGGCGCGCCGGCGCCGCATCGAGGCCGGCCCCGCCCGCTACTCCAGCAGCAGCGCCGGCTCCTCGATGATCGACGCGACATCGGCGACGAAGCGCGACACGACGTCGCCGTCGACCACCCGGTGGTCGAACGAGCCGCCGATCGTCGTCACGAAGCGCGGACGCACCTCGCCGTCGACGACCCACGGCTTCTGCTTGATCGTGCCGAGCGCGACGATGCCGACCTCGCCGGGGTTCAGGATCGGCGTGCCGGTGTCCATGCCGAACACGCCGATGTTCGTGATGGTGATCGTGCCGCCCTGCATCTCGGCCGGCTGCGTCTTGCCCTCGCGGGCCGTGAGCGTCAGCTGCTCGAGTGCGGTGGCGAGCTCGACCATCGACATGTCCTGCGCGTTCTTGACGTTCGGCACGATGAGCCCCCTGGGGGTCGCCGCGGCGATGCCGAGGTTCACGTAGTGCTTCACGATGATCTCGTCGTCGGTCCACTGCGCGTTGACGGTGGGGTTGCGGCGAACCGCCCACAGCATCGCCTTGGCCATGATGAGCAGCGGTGAGATCCTGACGCCGGCGTAGTCGGGCGACGCCTTGAGCCGCTTCAGGTACTCCATGGTGCGCGTCGCGTCGACATCGACGAACACGGATACATGCGGTGCGGAGTATGCGCTCTGCACCATCGCAGCGGCGATCGCCTTGCGCACGCCCTTGACGGGAATGCGGGTCTCGCGGTCCGACGGAGCCTCGGGCGTCTGGATGTTGCGGAACACGCTCGCCTGGCTCGCCTCGCGGATCACGTCATCGCGCGTGATGTCGCCGATCGGCCCGGTGGGGGAGACCCGCGACAGGTCGACCCCGAGGTCCTTCGCGAGCTTGCGGATCGGCGGCTTCGCGATCACGGGCACGCCCGAGTCGGGACGGGGCGCCACGGGAGCGGCGCCGGCCGTGGGGGCCTGCGCGACGACGGGCGCGGGGGGCGGCGTCGGTGCGAGGTGCTCGTGCGCGCCGCCGGGCGAGGGATGCCGCTGCCGACGTCGTGTGCCCGTGGGGCCGGATGCTCCGTGGCCGACGAGCACGGCGCCGCCGCCCTCCGACGGGGCAGCCGCGTGCGACGCGACCGTGGCGGGTGCCGCAGCAGCGGCAGGAGCGGCCGAGGGCGCCGCCGCCGCACCGGGCGCAGCAGCAGCGGCGGGCTGGGCAGACGCAGGCGCGGGTGCAGCAGGGGCGCCCGCGGCATCCGCCGTCTGGACCACGAGGATCGGCGTGCCGACGTCGACCGTGGCGCCTTCATCGACCAGCAGCTCGGTGACGACGCCCTCGAAGGCGCTCGGCAGCTCGACGAGCGACTTCGCCGTCTCGATCTCGACGAAGACCTGGTCGAGCACGATGGCGTCGCCCGGCGCGACACGCCATTGGACGATCTCGGCCTCGGTGAGTCCTTCACCGACGTCGGGCAACGGGAACCGGATCTCAGTCATGTGTCCACCCTCGCAGTCGATCTATGCCGTCGACGTCATATCGATTCGTGTCGCCGTCAGTACGCGAGCGCACGGTCGACGGCTTCGAGCACCCGGTCGGGGCTCGGCAGGTACTCGGTCTCGAGCGCGGCCGGCGGGAACGGCGTGTCGAAGCTCGACACGCGCAGCACGGGGGCCTCGAGCGAGTAGAACGCGCGCTCGGCGACGGTCGCGGCGATCTCGGACCCGACGCTGACCGAGCCGTAGGCCTCTTGAGCGACGACGAGTCGCCCGGTGCGGCCGACCGATTCGAGCAGGGGTCCGTAGTCGATGGGGGAGAGCGAGCGCAGGTCGACGACCTCGATGCTCGTGCCCTCGCCCGCGGCGATGTCGGCAGCCTGCAGCAGGGTCGAGATCATCGCGCCGTGACCGACGACCGTGACGTCGGTGCCCGAGCGGATGATGCGGCTCGAGTGCAGCGGCACGCCCGAGTGATCGAGATCGATCGGACCCTTCGGCCAGTAGCGGCTCTTCGGCTCGAAGAACAGCACGGGATCGTTCGAGGCGATGGCCTCCTGGATCATCCAGTACGCGTCGTGCGGGCTCGACGGGCTCACGACCCGGAGGCCGGGCGTGTGCGCGAAGTAGGCCTCCGGGCTCTCCTGGTGGTGCTCGATCGAGCCGATGTGCCCGCCGTAGGGCACGCGGATGACGATCGGCATCGACAGCGATCCGTCGTGGCGGAGCGTCATGCGCGCCAGCTGCGTCGTGATCTGATCGAACGCCGGGAAGATGAAGCCGTCGAACTGGATCTCGATGACGGGCCGGTAGCCGCGCATCGCGAGGCCGATGGCCGTGCCGACGATGCCCGACTCGGCGAGCGGCGTGTCGAGCACGCGGTGATCGCCGAACTCGGCCTGGAGCCCTTCCGTCACACGGAAGACGCCGCCGAGCGGGCCGATGTCCTCGCCCATCAGCAGCACCTTGTCGTCGGCGCGGAGGGCTTCACGCAGGCCCGCGGTGATGGCCTTGGCCATCGAGAGCGTCTGCACGCCCTTCACACCGGGCTCCGCGGATGCCGCGGGGTCGCCGCTCACGGGACCCGGCACGTTCGACTCGGTCGCCGCGACCGGCTCGACCGCGCCGGCCTGCAGCTGCTCCTCGATGTCGGTGCTCATGCTGCGCCTCCTTCGAATCCGGTCTCGAACGCCTGGAGCCACGCCGCCTGCTCGACCATGAGCGGGTGCGGCTCGCTGTACACGTGCTCGAAGATGGTCTCGCGCGTCGGCACGGTCACCTCGAGGGCGCGTTTGCGGACGTCGCTCGCGACATCCGCCGCCTCTTCATCGGCGGAGGCGAAGAACTCGGCCGAGGCGCCGCGGGACTCGAGCCACGCGCGGTAGCGGATGATCGGGTCGCGCTCGGCCCAGTAGGCGACCTCGTCGTCGGTGCGGTACTTCGTGGGGTCGTCGGCCGTGGTGTGCGCACCCATGCGGTAGGTGAGCGCCTCGATGAAGCTCGGGCCCTGTCCCGCGCGCGCCTCTTCGAGGGCGACGCGCGTGGCGGCGTAGCTCACGAGCACGTCGTTGCCGTCGATGCGCAGGCTCGGCATGCCGAACCCGCCGCCGCGGAGCGAGAGCGGCGTGCGCGACTGGCGCGACACGGGCACCGAGATCGCCCACTGGTTGTTCTGCACGAAGAAGACCTCGGGCGTCTGATAGCTCGCCGCGAAGACGAGCGCCTCGCTCGCGTCGCCCTGCGACGTCGAACCGTCGCCGTAGTACACGAGCACGGCGGCATCGGTCTCGGGGTCGCCGGTGCCCGAAGCGCCGTCGAACTTGATGCCCATGGCGTAGCCCGTGGCGTGCAGCGTCTGCGACGCGAGCACGAGCGTGTAGAGGTGGAAGTTGCCGTTCTCGGCCGGGTTCCATCCGCCGAGCGTCGCGCCCCGCAGCAGGCCGAGGATGCGCACGGGGTCGAGCCCTCGGATCATGCCGACGATGTGCTCGCGGTACGACGGGAAGATGTGGTCCTGCGGGCGGGAGGCGCGCGCGGATCCCACCTGAGCGGCCTCCTGGCCGTGGCTCGGCACCCACAGGGCGAGCTGGCCCTGCCGCTGCAGGTTCGCGCCCGTGATGTCGATGCGACGCGAGATGACCATGTCCCGGTGGAACTGCTCGAGCGTCGCGTCGTCGAGCGCCTCGATCAGCGGGAGGTAGGCCTCGGCCTCGGGGGAGGGCCGGAGCGCTCCCTCGGGGGTCAGCAGTTGCACCGTCGGCGCGGTGAATTCTCGTTCCTGGGCGACCACGGGTTTCACGCTACCCGCTACTTCGGGTGCCCTTCTTGTGAACCCGGTACAAGCTCTCCGAGAATCCCGAGGAGGATATCCACAGACTCGTGCTCGCCGATCGAGACTCGAATGCCCTCGGGCGGGAACGCGCGCACGACGACGCCCGCGTCGAACAGCCGCTCGGCGACCGCGGTCGTGTCGGCTCCCGTCGGCAGCCAGATGAAGTTGCCCTGCGCGTCGGGCACGGGCCAGCCCTGCGCGAGGAGGGCCTGATGCAGCCGGGTGCGGCGCTCGACGATCTCGGCCACCCTGGCCAGCAGCTCGGCCTCTGCCTCGAGCGAGGCGATGCCCGCAGCGCCCGCCGCGGCGGTGACGCCGAGCGGGATCGCCGTCGCGCGCGCGGCGTCGAGGATCCCGACGGGGCCGATCGCGTAGCCGACCCGCAGGCCCGCGAGACCGTAGGCCTTCGAGAAGGTGCGCAGCACCACGAGGTTCGGGTAACGCCCGATGAGGGTTCGCCCGTCGACGGATGCCCCGTCGCGCACGAACTCGACGTAGGCCTCGTCGAGCAGCACGAGCAGGTCGCTCGGCACGCGCGCCATGAACGCCTCGAACTCGTCGGCGGTGACCGTGACGCCCGTGGGGTTGTTGGGGGAGCACACGATGACCACGCGCGTGCGATCGGTGATCGCGTCGGCCATGGCGTCGAGGTCGTGCCCGTGGTCTGCGCGGTTCGGGATCTGCACGCTCGTGGCGCCCGAGACGGTGACGAGTCCGGGGTAGGCCTCGAACGAACGCCAGGAGTAGACGACCTCGTCGCCGGGGGCGGCCGCCGCGAGGATGAACTGGGCGAGCAGCGCGACCGAGCCGTCGCCGATGAGCACCTCGTCGGCCGTGACGCCGAACCGCTCTCCGAGCTTCTCGCGGAGCGCGAGGGCCGTCGCGTCGGGGTATCGGTTGATCTGCGTCGCGGTCGCCGCGACCGCCTCGGCCACGCCCGGCAGCGGGTCGAACGGATTCTCGTTGCTCGAGAGCTTGTAGCCCTCGGCGGGCGCGGGGCGCCCCTGACGATACGGCGGGAGGGCGGCGATCTCAGGACGCAGGCGGATGCCCGGCGTCGTCGACTCGGGATTGGTCACGGAATCCACGCTACCTTCTCGCCCATCGTCGGTCGCGTCTGGGAGAGTTGGCCCATGCGGTTCATCATCAAGGTCCTGGTCGTCGCATTCGCCCTCTGGCTCACGACCCTGCTCGTCGACGGCGTCAACGTCGTGCCCTACGAGGAGACGAGCGTCGGCACCGTGCTGACCTACCTGCTCGTCGCGCTGATCTTCGGTCTCGTGAACGCCATCGTCGGCACGTTCATCCGCATCGTGGCCTTCCCGCTGTACGTGCTGACCCTCGGGCTCATCTCGTTCATCGTGAACGGCCTGCTCCTCATGATCGTCGACTGGTTCAGCGACCTCATGGGCTTCGGCCTCGTCGTCGAGTCGTTCTGGTGGGGCGTGCTCGGCGCACTCGTGCTCGGCCTCTTCAGCTGGCTCATCGGCCTCGTGGTACGGCCGAGCCGGGACTGACACCGGGTCTGAACCCGGCCGTCAGGCCGGGCTCGAAGTTCGGCTCGAAGCCCGACGAGAAGTCCGCCGGTTCCGGCTCGACGCGCTCGGCGTGCCATCGAGTCCGCTCACCGATCGTGCCGGCCGTGAACTCCCGGATCTGCTCGCGGCCCGCGACGAGCCCCGGGTCGGCGGCGTCGTCCATCATCGCGGCGGTCGCGCCGTACGCCGGGATCTGGTGGGCCGGCAGCAGCTTCTCGCCGTCGTACCCGTCGGGATGGACCCGGCGCGACACGACGATCACATGCGACGGATGCCCGGCTGCGGCCGTCGCGGGAACGGGATCGTCCTCGTTCTCGGCCGAGATGAACGGCACACCGGGAGGTATGGGTGCCGACGCGACCGGTCCGCCGAAGTTCACCCCGGCGACGACCTCGAGCTCCGGGTCGGCGGCGAGCCCGGCGGCGATGACGCCGCCGCCCGAGTGGCCGACGGCCAGGATGGGATCGCCGGGCTCGGCTCCCGCAGCCGCGAGCGCCTGCCGCACGGCCCGCTCCGCGCCGGCCGAGCTCGCACCGAACCGCCTCAGCGCATCGAGGGCCGAGTCGTCGGCGATGCCGTGCACGTTCGAGGACATGTCGTTCGTCTCGGCGCCGGCCTCCAACGTGAAGTCGACCGTGCCGCCGATGTAGACGACGAACCGGTTCTCGCCATCGACCACGAAGCGCTCGACGGTGATCTGCGCCTCGCCGTCGCTCGGCGGGATCCGCCCGACGAGGTCTTCGTACCCGTCGGGCGGCGGAACCGCGGCATTCGACGGCGGAGGCGCGACGGCGGGGTCGCGCGCCGTTCCGGTCGTCACCTGCTGGACCCGAACGGGCCCGTCGACCAGCGTGCGTCCCGACCCGATGCCGAGCACCGAGAGGAGCCCGGCTGCGCCGAGGATCATCGACGCCGACTCGGGGGCGTCGATCGTCGGCCCGATCGCCCACCCGCCGGGCACGCGGAGCGCTGCGAGCACGAACTCGTCGGCGTGGTCGGCGAACGTTCGCACGAGCCGCACGAACGCCGGGTCGTTCAACACGCCCCGGTTCTCGACGAGCCACTGCTCGAGTGCGGTCTCGATCGCCCGGCCCGGATCACCGCCCAGCGCCTTCGCGACGCCGAACGCAGCCATGGCCGGCAACGCGACCTCCGTGAGACCGGCCGCCGCTCGGCCGACGGCGAGCGGAACGAGGAAGCCGAGCAGGGTCGCCCCGATCGAACCTCCGACGTCCCAGAGCGAACCGACGAACCGCTCGGTCTCGCCGTACCGCTCGGCCGATTCCTCGAGCGCGAGACGCACCGACGAGATCCGGGCCGCGACGTCGTCGAGTTCGATGCCCGCCTGCCGCATGGTCAACCCCGGCCAGGGGAGTTCGCCGCTGACCGAGACCTCTCCCTCGAGTGACCACGATCGCGTCTGGAGGGCGGCGAAGCCCTCGATCCACTCCTGCACGATCGCCTCGGCCGAGGCGAGCCGACTCGCGTCGGCGAAGAGGGCGTCGATCGCGACGGCCGTCGATCCGCCCCCGGAGACGGTGAGATCGTCGCTCATGAGACGGGACGGGATGCCAGCGCCGCTTCCTGTTCGTCGAGCCTCGCCTGCAGGACCTCGAGGCACGACGAGAGCCCGAGTTCGGCCGTCGTCAACGTGGCCGAGATCGAGGTCAGCGCCTCGGCGACGCCGACGAGCACCTCGGCGTAGGCCGTGCCGGCCTCGGAGCACCAGGAGACCGGCGCCTCAGGCAGCCGGGTTCGCGCGCCGGCGCCCACCTCTTCGGCGAGCGCGGTCACCGCATCCCGGTGACGCCTGACCTCGTCGACCTGTTCGGATGTCACCGCGGTGCCGGTGATCAGTGCCAGGACCGCCTCGTCGTAGGAACTCATCGCGCCAGTCTGGTGAGGGCGTACGGATGCCGGTGGCGCGCGACATCCGTCGGTGGGATCGTCTGGTCGAACACGGCCTGTTGAGGACGGGCCGCGAACGATGGCCGCCACGCCGGCCGCGCGGATTCATCCCGCCTCGGCCACCACGTCGGCGAGCACGCGTGCACCGAGCCGCCCGAGCGGACTGCCCGCGTCGGTCTCGGCCACCATCGCCGTCGCCATCACGAGCGCCCACCCTCGGGCCCGCTCCCAGGTCGCGGCGTCGATGCCCGCCGCGGGACCCGCGAGCGCATCGATCCGCTGTCGGAACGCGGCTCTCCCGGGGGGCCCGAACGTCAGCCACGCCGTGGCGAGGTCGGTCGCGGGGTCGCCCGACGTGAGGTCGCCGAAGTCCACGACGGCCGCGAGCGACCCGTCTTCGCACAGCAGCAGGTTGCCGGGGTGCAGGTCGCCGTGCAGCCACACGGGCGGTCCCCGCCAGACGGATGCCGCGAGCGCACGTTCCCAGGCACGACCCACGGCGTCGGGGCGGGCCACGCGTCCGCCGGCGAGCCGATCGCGCACCGAGGCGTCGCGCACAGCGAGCGGCACCCCGCGGAACGGGTTGACGGGGGCGTCGGCGGGCGCGGGCACCCCGAGCGCGACGACGAAGCCGGCCAACGCTTCGGCTGCGGCATCCCGGACCGAGGTCTCGAACTCGAGGGCGGGCGAGCCCGGGAGCCACGGCACGATGCTCCACGGCGCGTCGTACCCGAGCTCGGGGGCCGGGCGTCCGGTGCGCACGGGCGCGGGCACCGGCACGGGCAGCCGGCCGGCGAGACGGGGCAGCCACTGCTGCTCGTGCAGCGCGAGCCGGATCGCGATGTCGCGCCGCGGCATCCGCACCGCGAGAGAGTCACCGTCACCGGCGCTGCCGTCGCCCAACCGGAACATGACGTTGTCCCAGCCGTTCGCGACCCGGCGCACGGGTGCGACGAGGTCGGGATGCTGCGCTGCGAGGAGTCGGCGGACGAGCTCCTCGTCGGGATGCAGGTCGGCCTCGGGGGCATCGCCCATGGTCCTCACTCCTTCCGACGCTCGTCAGCGTACGCGGGCCGCGTACGCTCATCCGCCCCGCCCGGTCGCCCGAGAATTCTGCTGCGCCCGACGCGCATCGCCGCCAGAATGGAGGGCATGACGCGTGCGGACGCCGCAGGGGGTATCGCGCAGCCGTTCCGAGTGTCATTCGTCTGCACCGGCAACATCTGCCGGTCGCCGATGGCCGAGGCCGTGCTGCGCTCGCTCGCCGAACGCGAGGGGCTCTCCTCGCGCATCCAGATCGAGTCGGCGGCGACCGGCGACTGGCACGTCGGCGAGCAGGCCGACCTCCGCACCGTGGCCGCCCTCGAGCGCGCGGGCTACGACGGGTCGCGGCATCGTGCCCGCCAGTTCGACGCGACCGACTTCCCGAACCTCGACCTCGTGGTCGCCTTCGATCGCGGGCAGGCCCGCATCCTGCGCAACTGGGCGCACGACTCGGCCGACCAGCAGAAGGTGCGATTGCTGCTGGAGTTCGACGCCGAACTGGCCGCCCTGCAAGACGTTCCCGACCCCTACTACTCCGACGGGGCGGCCTTCGATCGAGTTCTTGGGATGATAGAGCAGGCGACGCTGGCGCTGTTCCGCCAACTCGCTCCCGCTCTCAGACAAGGAATCCGATGACCACGCTGCCTCCTCAGCCGCTCAGCCCGCTCGACGGACGGTACCGTTCCGCCGTCGGAACGCTCGGCGAACACCTCTCCGAAGCCGGCCTCAACCGCGCTCGCGTGCACGTCGAGGTCGAATGGCTCATCGCGCAGACCGACCGCGGGTTCTTCGGCACCTCGCCGCTCACCGACGACCAGAAGGCGGCCCTCCGCCGCGTCGTCACCGACTTCGGCCAGCCCGACATCGACGAGCTCGCCACCCTCGAGGCAACCACGCGTCACGACGTGAAGGCGGTCGAGTACTACGTGCGCCGCCGCCTCAGCGACCTGAACCTCGACCACCTCGCCGAGCTCACGCACTTCGCGTGCACCAGCGAAGACATCAACAACCTCTCGTACGCGGTGACCGTGCGCGACGCCGTGCAGCAGGTGTGGCTGCCGAAGTACCGCGCCGTCATCGCGACGATCGCCGAGCTCGCCCGCGCCCATCGCGATGACGCGATGCTCTCGCGCACGCACGGCCAGCCGGCGACGCCCTCGACCATGGGCAAGGAGCTCGCGGTCTTCGTCTACCGCCTCGAGCGCATCGCGAAGCAGGTCGAGGCGAGCGAGTACCTCGGCAAGTTCTCCGGCGCGACCGGCACGTTCTCGGCGCATGTGGTCGCGGCTCCGGATGTCTCGTGGCCCGAGGTGTCGCGCGACTTCGTCGAGTCGCTCGGCCTCACTTGGAACCCGCTCACGACGCAGATCGAGTCGCACGACTGGCAGGCCGAGCTCTACGGCCGCATCTCGCACGCGAACCGCGTGCTGCACAACCTCGCGACCGACATCTGGACGTACATCTCGCTCGGCATCTTCCGGCAGACGCCCGTCGCCGGTGCCACCGGCTCGTCGACCATGCCGCACAAGGTCAACCCGATCCGCTTCGAGAACGCCGAGGCGAACCTCGAACTCTCGAGCGCCGTGCTCGACTCGCTCGCCGCGACGCTCGTCACCTCGCGCCTCCAGCGCGACCTCACCGACTCGAGCGCCCAGCGCAACATCGGCCTCGGCTTCGGGCACTCGATGCTCGCACTCGACAACATCCAGCGCGGCCTGGGCGAGATCGACCTCGACCTCGCGGTGCTCGCCGCAGACCTCGACGGCAACTGGGAGGTGCTCGGCGAGGCGATCCAGACGGTCATCCGCGCCGAGGTCGCCGCCGGCCGCTCGAGCATCGCCGACCCGTACGCGCTCCTCAAGGAGCTCACGCGCGGCAAGCGCATCGGCCAGGCCGACCTCGTCGAGTTCGTGAACGGCCTCGAGATCGGCGACGACGCGAAGCAGCGCCTGCTCGCGCTCACGCCCGGCACGTACACGGGCATCGCGTCGAGCCTGGTCGACCACATCTGATCTGCCCGGGCGTGCGCCGGGCCTCCGGCGTGCGCCCGTAGCCAGGCGCCGGCCGCCGCACGCACGTTCGGGAGGAGATCGCCGCGAGCGGAGGACCGCATCGCGGTTCCGCTCCTCCCGCGGCGCTCATCTCCTCCCGAGCGTTCGGGAGCGACGGGCGCGGCGTCGGCACACCTCGCCGGGTCGCGAACCGGGCGGGGTCAGTGACCCTTGGGGGCCTCGGGCGCATCAGGGGCGCCGGGCGCATCGCCCGCAGGCGCGTCGCCCTCGCGGGCCGCCCGGGCAGCGGCGTCTTCATCGAGTTCGGCCGACTCCGCGGCATCCGGCTTGATGGTCATCGCGAGGAGTGCGAGCACCACGAGCACGATGATGAACACGCCGCCCGTGCCGATGGCCGCGAGCACGATGTCGCGCGTGGCGACGAGCGCGATGACGCCGACGAAGATCGCGGCGATGGCCGCGCCGCCGACGTACTCCGCCGGGCGGAGCACCTCGCGCCGGCTCGGCTGGTAGTCGCCAGATGGCTTGCTCACGAGAGTTGCTCCGATCCGGATGCCTGGGTGTCGGCCGCGGCGGCCCACTTCAGCGAGAACCCGCCGATGAGCAGGTAGACGCCGAGGATCACGAGGTAGCCACCGATGAGGCCGACCGCGGTGACCGTGTCGGGCGGCAGCAGGAGGAAGACGATCGCGAGGATCGCGGTGAACCCGCCCGCGGCGATCCAGTCGCGGGCGGCCGGCGTGCGGCCGCGACCGCGGAGCCCCGCGTAGAGCTCGAGGAAGCCGGTGACGGCGGCCCACGCGCTCACGAGGAAGAGCAGGAACGCGAGCCCGCCGGGCACGGTGAGGGCCAGCAGGCCGGCCACGACCGTGACGACGGCGTTGATCGCGAAGATCGAGCGGATGCCGCGATCCTCGATGAGGCGCAG
This sequence comes from Agromyces allii, assembly GCF_009749385.1. Taxonomy (GTDB): domain Bacteria; phylum Actinomycetota; class Actinomycetes; order Actinomycetales; family Microbacteriaceae; genus Agromyces; species Agromyces allii. The sequence continues at coordinate 151,923 of NZ_WBIN01000003.1, forward strand.
CGACAGCGCCCCGACGACCAGGCCCGACACGACCGCCCAGGCGCCGAACGCGACCAGGCCGAGCGAGGCGGAGTGGTCTTGCGAGAACGTGATGACGGCGGCGGGCACGAGGGCCAGGAGTCCGCGGACGACCGGGGCGACCCAGTAACGGGCGCGCTCCGGGGCGGCATCGCGGGCGGTGGCCACGGCGACCTCTTTCACTTCGGAGGGGGGTACCGATCCATCCTACGTGTCGCGGCCCCGCGAACCTGAGAGCACGTCGGCGGCAGCATCCCGCAATCCGCGCAGCCGATCTCGAGCGTCGACCCACTCACCGAAGGGAGCCGTGGTCTCGAGCCACCCTCCCGTCCGAATGACGATCAGGCGAATCGTCGCCTTCCGCTCGCGGTCGCGGACTCCCAACGTGAGGGCCGCTCGATGCCGGTCGGCCTTGTGCGTGCGGCCATCCTTGGCGAGGTTGATGGTGCGGACGGCCGACCACGGGATCTCGGCGAGAATCCAGTCCTCCGTCATGCCGCACCAGATCCGGATCGAGTCCGCGGTGCCTTCGATCGTCCAACGACCGTCGATCTCGACTGGGCCGTCATTCGCCCGGAATCGCAGGATCTCGCCGATCGAGGTCGCATCGCTGTGTGCGGCGAAGACGACGTGGTCTGCGCCCTCCCGCCTGAGCCGCTGGACCCGTTGTGCGCTGCGCTTGACGATCGGCCTCAAGACGATGCTGGTCACGACCACGACGGCCAAGAGGCCGACGACCACCGCGATGTAGGCAGCGAAGACCGGGACTCCGGCGAACCAGACGGCAGCACCGAGAACGACGACGAGGAGTACCAACGGCGCCGGCGTCGCCGGTTTGGTCTGGAGCCCCAGGTCTTTGGCGCGGAGCGAGGTCATCCCGCGAATATATCCGTAGACCGACGCTCAGAGCGCCCGCAAGATGTCCTCGACGCGGTCCTTCGCGTCGCCGAAGAGCATCTGCGTGTTGTCGCGGGTGAACAGGGGGTTCGCGACGCCCGCGTAGCCGGCGGCCATCGAGCGCTTGAACACGATCACGTCGGAGGCCTCCCAGACGCGCAGCACGGGCATGCCGGCGATCGGGCTGCCGGGATCTTCGGCCGCGGCGGGGTTCACGGTGTCGTTCGCGCCGATCACGAGCACGACGGAGGTGCCGGCGAAGTCGTCGTTGATCTCGTCCATCTCCTCGACGACGTCGTACGGCACCTTCGCCTCGGCGAGGAGCACGTTCATGTGTCCGGGGAGGCGGCCGGCGACGGGGTGGATGCCGAAGCGCACGTCCACGCCGCGTTCGCGGAGCTTCGCGGTGAGGTCGGCGACGGGGTGCTGCGCCTGGGCGACGGCCATGCCGTAGCCGGGCGTGATGATCACGCTGGTCGCGTCGCGAAGCAGCGCGGCGGCATCCGTCGCCGTGATCTCGTGGATCTCGCCCTGCACCTCGCCCGAGGAGGTGGGCGCGGCGATGCCGAACCCGCCGGCGATGACCGAGATGAACGACCGGTTCATGGCCTTGCACATGATGTACGAGAGGTAGGCACCCGAGGAGCCGACGAGCGCGCCGGTCACGATGAGCAGGTCGTTGTTCAGCAGGAAGCCGGCCGCCGCCGCCGCCCAGCCCGAGTAGCTGTTCAGCATCGAGATGACGACGGGCATGTCTCCGCCGCCGATGGACGCGACGAGGTGCCAGCCGAGCGCCAGCGCGAGCGCGGTGACGACGACGAGCAGCCACAGTTCGGGCGTGATGACGTACCAGACGGTGAGCGCGACGAACGCGACGAGCGCGCCGAGGTTCAGCGCGTTCTTCCCGGGCAGCATGAGCGGTGCCGACTTCATGCGCGCCGACAGCTTGAGGAACGCGACGATCGAGCCGGTGAAGGTGACGGCGCCGATGAAGACGCCGATGAAGACCTCGGCGTGGTGGATGTCGAGCAGGGCGCCGCTGAGTCCGGATGTCTCGAGCGCGCCGTTCCAGCCGACGAGCACGGCTGCGAGGCCGACGAAGCTGTGCAGCAGCGCGATGAGCTCCGGCATGCCGGTCATCTCGACGACCCGGGCGCGCCAGAGTCCGATCGCGCCGCCGATGACGACGGCGGCCGCGAGCAGGCTCAGGCCGAGCGTCGCCTGCGGCGACCCCCAGGCATCCGACACGACGACGCCGACGGTGGCGACGAGGGCGATGGCCATGCCGGCGATGCCGTAGCCGACACCGGCCTTGGCGGTTTCATGCCGGCTGAGCCCCGCGAGGCTCAGGATGAACAGCAGCGCGGCGACGATGTAGGCGGCTCCGGCGATGGAGGCGGGGGTCAGGAGTGCGGTGGTTTCGGGCACGGTGGGGGCTCCTCGGCGAGTTCAGCGCGTCGCGGTCAGTGGCTGCGGCGGTCAGCCGAGGCGTTCGGTCCGGCGTCGGGTCCGGCAGATGCCGGTGCCGGTCCTCGCGAGAACATCGCGAGCATGCGTCTGGTCACGGCGAAACCGCCGAAGATGTTGATCGCCGCGAGCAGCACCGCGACCGCGGCGAGCACCTGCACCACCGGCTCGGAACTCGTGATCTGCACCATCGCGCCGACGATGATGATGCCCGAGATGGCGTTCGTCACGCTCATGAGGGGCGTGTGCAGCGCGTGCGCGACCTTGCCGATCACGTAGAAGCCGACGACGACCGACAGCACGAGCACGGTGAAGTGCTGGGGGAGCGGGGCCGGAGCGATCGCATTGACCGCGAACAGGGCCGCGATGCCCAGCGCGACGAGCAACACCTTCTTGACCGGTGTCATGGGTTTGCGCGCGGGCTTGGCGGGCGCGGCCGACGCATCCGGCGCGCCTGCGCCCGCGGATGCCGCGGCGGGAGCCGCCGACACCTGCACGGGCGGGGGCGGCCAGGTGACCGCACCGGGCTGGGCGACGGTGACCGAGCGCTGCACGACGTCGTCGAAGTCGAGCACGAGCTTTCCGTCCTTGCCCGGCGTGAGGAGCTTGAGCAGGTTCACGACGTTCGTGCCGTAGAGCTGCGAGGCCTGCGTGGGCAGGCGCGAGGCGAGATCCGTGTAGCCGAGGATCACGACCCCGTTCGGCGTGACGATGCGCTCGCCCGCGACCGAGCCCGCGACGTTGCCGCCCTGTCCCGCCGCCATGTCGACGATGACGCTGCCCGAGCGCATGCTCGCGACATCCGCCGCCGTGATGAGCTTGGGCGCCGGGCGGCCCGGGATCAGTGCGGTCGTGATGATGATGTCGACGTCGGCCGCCTGCTCCGAGTAGATCTCGGCGGCACGGCGGTCGTAGTCCTCGCTCGTGGCCTTCGCGTAGCCGTCGGTGGACTGCATCTGCTCGGCGACCTCGACCGCGAGGTACGAGCCGCCGATCGACTTCACCTGGTCGGCGACCTCTGGCCGCGGGTCGGTGGCCCGCACGATCGCCCCGAGGCTGGAGGCCGCGCCGATCGCCGCGAGCCCGGCGACGCCCGCGCCGGCGACGAGCACCTTGGCCGGCGGAACCTTGCCCGCGGCCGTGACCTGCCCGGTGAAGAAGCGTCCGAACTCGTGCGCGGCTTCGATGACCGCCCGGTAGCCCGAGATGTTCGACATCGAGCTCAACACGTCCATCGACTGGGCGCGCGAGATGCGCGGAACGGCGTCCATGGCGAGCGCGGTCACGCCGCGATCGGCGAGCGCCTGCAGCAGTTCGGGCTTGAACGCGGGCGCGAGGAGGCCGATGAGCGTGGCATCGGGGGAGAGCGCCGCGATGTCGGCATCGGTCGGTGCGTTGACCATGAGCACGACCGCGCTGCCGAGCGCTGTGGCCCGGTCGGTGATCTCGGCGCCCGCCTCGACGTAGGCGGCGTCGGGGAACGCCGAACGCGCTCCAGCGCCCGCCTCGACGGCGACCTCGTACCCGAGGGCGACGAGCTGATTCACCGTCGCGGGCGTCGCGGCGACGCGCGACTCGGGGCTGTGCTCGGTCACGATCCCGATGCGGGACATGGGTGCTCCTTCACGTCGAGGCGCCCGCGGGTGCGGCGCTGCGGCTTGGACGGCCGGCGCCTCGGGTGCACGAAGGTGCGGTGCGGCGACGGTGCTGCGAGCACCACCATAGGCGCTGTTCGGCCCAGCAGGCAGCACCTTCAGATGCGTTCCGCGGATGCCGGTGGCGGCCGTTCGGGTGGTCGTGCTCGGGGATCAGCGTAGGGGCCGTCGTCGGCCCCTACGCCGATGTTTCGTCACGCTGATCGTGAAGGATCCGCGATTCTTTCACCCAGCAGAAATGCCGGGACGCTCGCGGGCGCTCCGGTCACTCGATGGCGTCGTCGGCCCTCGTGCGCGGGGCGGTGTCGCCGTGCGCGGGGATCAGGCCGAAGTCGGTGAGCAGTTCGCCCATCTGCGTGTTGTCGAGCTTGTCGAGCACGCGACCCTTGACGAAGTTCGGTCCGGGGATGTGCACGGCCTCGCCATCGGCCAGACGGTTGGTGGCCTTGAGCAGCCACCGGATGTCGTACGTCGAGTTGAAGACCTCGGGCACTCCGCGGTCGACGCCCAGCAGCTGGTACGCGGCCTCCATGCCCGTGCGCACGGAGTACTCGGTCGTGAAGATCGTGTCGCGCGTCGTCTCGGCGAACTGGCCGATGAACGCGAAGTTCACGGCACCCTCGGGCACGACGTCGGGGCGATCCCCAGCCCTCCGCGGCATGAAGAACGAGTCGATGTACGGCATCATCACGGGCACCGCGGTGGCGGCGTTCGCCGCGAGCTCTGGGATGTCCTCCACGGGAACGCCCAGGTGGAACAGCCACTCCTGCGTGATCTCCTCGCCGGTGCACTCCTGCATCGTCTTCTTCACGTAGTCGCCCGGCACATCGGAGAACAGCGAGTAGAACCACACCACGATCTCATCGGGGGACTGGTTCTTGAAGTGCGGCTGGCGGTTGACCGTCCAGCTGAGCAGCCAGCTCGAGTCCTTGGCGGTGACGATGCCGCCCGTGACGACCTTGCCGCTGAACGGGTCGCGCTGGGCGATCTTCTCGATGTAGGCGGGGATGCGCCGGTCGAGCGTCGTGATCGTCGCGGACTCCCACTTCGTCTCGTCGAAGTTGCCGGCGAAGACGTCGGGGTGCCCGAACGCCGCATCCTTCGCGGCGATCCTGCGCCACAGGTCCCAGGCAGGTGCGGGACCGGTCTTGAGCACGGCCGGAGTCTTGTGGTCGCCCTCGTCGGAGTTCTCGGTGAGCGAGCCGATCGTGGCGAGCACGAGGTCGTTCTCACCGAGGTCGACGCCGCCGTCGCCGTGCTCGTCGACCCAGTGGATGCGGGTCGCCTGCTTGCGATCGGCCGTGATATTGAAGTCGATGTCGGTCACGGTCGTCGAGAACCGGAAGGTGACGCCCTGGTCGAGCAGCCACCGGTACATGGGCAGCACGAGCGACTCGTACTGGTTGTACTTGGTGAACTTGAGGGCCGACAGGTCGGGCAGTCCGCCGATGTGGTGGATGAACCGGTGCAGGTAGAGCTTCATCTCGAGGGCGGAGTGCCACTCCTCGAACGCGAACATCGTGCGCCAGTACAGCCAGAAGTTGCTCGCGAGGAAGTCTGCTCCGAAGACGTCCGTGATGCGCTTGCCCTCCACCTGCTCGCGGGTCGCGAGGATGATGTTCACGATGTCCTTCTGCGCCTTGGCGCTCAGCGTGAACAGCTTGTCGGTGTGGGCGTCCTGCCCCTGCTTCTCGGTCACCCGGCAGAGCGAGTAGTTCGGGTCGTCCTTGTTGAGCCAGGAGAACTCGTCGAGCACGCTCGCGCCCTCGATCTCGATCGACGGGATGGTGCGGAAGAGATCCCACAGGCATTCCATGTGGTCCTCCATCTCGCGACCGCCGCGGATGACGAAACCCTTCTTCGGCTTCCTGATGCCGTCGAGCGCACCGCCCGGCAGATCGAGCTCCTCGAGGATCGTGATCTTCTCGCCGGGCAACTGCCCGTCGCGGATCATGAACACCGCCGACGACATCGACGCGAGGCCCGCCCCGACGAACCAGGCCGACTTCTCGTCGACCCCCTCGGGCTTGCGCGGGCGCGCGAAGGCCTCGTAGTTTCCGCTGCTGTAGTACATGCATCTCCCCCCGGATCGTCGCACTGCGACGGCGCGCAGCACCGTCTTCAACGCTATCGAGCGGATGCCGCGGGCGCACGTGCCCGGTCGTGCACGTGTGTGCGTGTTCACCTTCCGGTCGTGTGCGGGCCCTCCTCCTGTCGGGGCGACGGCTCGCATTCCGTCCGGTAAGTTCGGATATCGAACGCGGAGGCAAGGGGGCAGCATGGCGGCAGAGGGCACGAGCGGCGCCGGATCGCAGACGCTGAGCCGCGGCATCCGGCTGCTCGAACTGCTCGCCGATGCCGACCGCAACCTCTCCATCGACGAGCTCGCCGCACAGCTGGGCGTGCACCGCTCGGTCGCCTACCGGCTGCTGCGCACGCTCGAGGACCACGGCCTCGTCGCACGCGACAGCGCCGGCCGCATCACGCTCGGCACCGGGCTCGCCGCCCTCGCCTCGGGGGTCGCGCGCGACCTGCAGCAGGTCGCCCTGCCTGAGCTCAGCGAGGTCGCGAACGAGCTCGGCATGACCTGCCTCCTCGCGGTGCAGGTCGACGCCGACGAGGCCGCGACGCTCGTGAGCGCGGCACCCCGCCAGAGCATGGCGGTCGTGTCGTACCGCCCGGGACACCGGCATCCGCTCACCCGGGGAGGCCCCGGCAAGGCGATCCTGCTGTCGCTGCCCGAGGCCTCATGGGCGGATGCCGCGACGTCGGCGTTGCGCGCCGAGATCGCCGAGAGCCGCGAACGCGGGTACGCCGTGAGCCACGACGAGGTCGTGCCCTCGCTGCGGTCGGTCGCGGTGCCGCTGGTACTGCCCGGACAGCCCGCGGCGGCGATCGCGGTGATCCACGTGTCGTTCGCGCGCCCCGAGGCCGAGATCGCCGCGCGCCTCACCGCCGCCGCCGCGAGCGTGCGCCGCGCCTACGGCGCCTGACCGCGGCATCCGCTCGGCGAACAGGTCGATGGTCGCGGGCCAGGGGCGACACCGCGATGGCGACGTGTCCGCGAGCGCCATGCCTGCTGGGACCGATGCCGCGAAGTAGGCGGGCGCAGCTCTCGGAATGCCGGCGGTTTCGGGCTCGACGTCTCGATGCATGTTCTGGGCGCGTGAAAGGAACATGCGTGGTGCGACATTTCCAAGGTATGCGAGTGAGGCGTTGGAGGTACGCAGGCGCGATTGCGGCCGTCTCGATACTCGTGCTGAGCGGCTGCTCGAATTCTCCGCCGCCCGCGAGTTCTTCTGCGACCACGGCCTCGGGTTGGGTTGCCCTCGATGATGTTCCGCTGACAGGCCGAGTGGGGCCGGCTGTCGTCTGGACCGGGACCGAGGTCATCGTCGCGGGCGGCGACACCGGCCCACCGTGTCCGCCGAACGCTGACTGCGTATCGAACCAGCAGGCACGCGATGGCGCCGCGCTCGACCCGGCGACCGGACGGTGGAGGCGCATATCCGACGCCCCGGTCGACATCCCGCCATACGCATCGGCGGCGTATGCCGACGGCCGCGCGCTCATCCTCGCCTCGACAGGAGACGAACGCCGGCTCCTGAGTTACGACGTGGACACGGATCGATGGGACCGCATCAACCTCCCCGACGACGCGCCACGAGCACTGGTGGGCGACGGAGACCGAGTCCTCCTGGCGTCGACATCGGACGAGCACGGCCGCTTCGCGGATTTCATCCTGGATGTCGAGACCGGCGCGTGGTCGCAGCTTACCGCCGATCCGCTCGGCCAGATCTTCGATCGGGTACTCACACCCACGCCCGATGGACTGGTTCTGACCGGCAAGCAGCTCGTCGAGGACCCCGGAGCTGATGGACCGGCGCTCACGATCGCCGCATGGCTCGATCGGCGATCGGGCAAGTGGTCACGACTCCCCGACACGGAACAGATCGGGGGCTGGCGGTGGGCCTGGACCGGCACCCGCCTCGTCGATCCGACACTGGGCGGTGGTGATGGCGGCGAAGTCGGGAGCTGGGACCGCTCGTACCCGTACGGAGGCGCGATCTCGGTGCCCGACGGACAGTGGTCGCCATTGCCGGAGCCACCCTCACCACGACAGGATCACTGGCTCACCGATACGGCCGGTGGACGGTTCTCGTTCAGTGGCGGCTATGTCTACGACGATCGGCGATCGTCGTGGACTCCGATCGACCGCCCGGACCATGCGCCCCAGCACGCCGATGCCGCCGTCTGGGCCGACGATCGACTCGTCGTCGTCGGCGGCACCGACTGGAACGACGCAGGGGGCACCATCAGCAGCCAGACCTGGATATTCGACCCCGAACCGAGCAGATGAGGAGCCCGATCGCGCCCGCGCGGTGAGCTTCCCGGCTCAACTGACCGAATCGGGCACCCGCCCGCGATGCTCGGTAGCTTGCTCGTATGGAATCCTCTTCGCCGGCGTCATCGGCGTCCTCTGCGCTTGCGACCATTGGCCACACGGCTGCAGCACCCGAGTCCCTTGTGGAACTCGGGCGTCATCGACAGAACGGTCCCCGATGAGAATCGACCTCGAACGAATCGACATCCACGCCGCAGACCACTACGGGAGGAAGCGGAGTATCGAGGTCGACGAACGGATGCTGCTTTCCGAGCTCGTTGAAACGGTCTGCGGTCCGTTCCTGCCCGAGCTCGACTGGGCCACCTGGACCATCCGAGCCGAGCGCTCCGGCACCTACGGGGACATCGCCCGGACCGGCGGCCGAGACGAGCCCCCGCACCTGCTCATCCAGGACGCATCACTCCTCGAAGTGACGAACGGCGCGCCGGAGTTGCGCATCTTTTGTCTCCTCACCGAGGGCTGACTGCACGCCGACCGATCGGTGATCACCACAGGCGCTCGGCATCGAGGACAATGAGCAGATGCCCCGTCGCCTCCCCACTGAACGCCAAGCTTGGGGCGCGGGCCTCATCGTCGCCGGAATCGGGGTGCTGCTCTGGCTCGGCTGCCTCTTCATGATGGTCCGCGTCGGCTGGGACCTCTCGATGGAGGTCGGCTCCGGCGGCGGCGGGCGCAACGGGGGCGTACGGGTGCCGGCCGGCGTGGCGCTGGCGATCCTCGGCCTGCTGGGGCTGGGGTGCGTCGCGCTCGGCGGCCTCGTCACGCGGAACGCGCTCCGAGACATCCGCGACGAAAGCTGAGTGACCAGACCTGCGCCCGTGGTGCCGCCGGATCGGCGACGCTACGCGGCGGGTTCGTGCTGTTCCGCCTGCTTCCGTGCCGACCGCCTGAGCGCGGCGCCGACGACGATCGCGACAGCGCCGAACATGATCCAGATCAGGCCGACGGTCACCGGGAGGGCCGCCTCTGAAGGGGTCAACCCGTTCGGCAGCGCACCGATCAGCATCACCACCGCCAGAACGAGCCCGAATGCCGTGAGCGTCAGCCCGATCGTGGTGAGGTAGGTCGGCGCCTTCGAGGGGTGTGAGGGAGCACTCGGCTTGGGCATGCTTGAAACTGTAGCCAGAGATTGCCGCGACGACACGCTCCGGCCTCGAACCGATGCCGACCGCTCAGCGCGCCAGCAGCGCCCCCTTGAAGAACTCGGCGAGCTCCGCTGTCGCCGAGAGCGGCAGCACCTGCGCGACGTAGTGGTCGGGGCGCACGACGACGACCACGCCGTCGCGTGAGAGGCCGCGCTCCTCGAAGATGTCGTGCTCGGGGTCGGCCCCGTAGACCTTCTCGTAGTCGGTGAGGCCGAACGGCCCGGTCGCGGGCCGGAACACCGCGGGCGCCTGCATGAGGTCCACCGCTCCGTGCGGCTGCTGGTAGACGACCTTCACGTCGAACACGTCGTCGAAGCTGCCGCCGTCGGGCACGTGCACGGCCAAGGGCGAGTCGGATGCCTCGGCGAGCCAGTTCGCCCACGATGCCAGCGCCGAGTCATCCGCCCGTGAGATCGCGCCGTCGGCGAAGGCGTAGATGCGCCACCGGCCGTCGGCTCGATGGTGGTGCCCGAGGTGCACGGGATTGCCGTCGCACACGCGCGAGACGGGCGCCGACTTGAAGCGCTTGCCGACGGGGAACCCGGTCGCGAGCTCCTGGTGCTGCTGCGAGCCGACGATCATCGAGGGCTCGTACTGCGTCATGAACCCGGCCGGGAACTCGAAGGTGCGCACGTAGAAGTCCTCGAGCTCGGCCGGGTCGCCGAGGTCTTCGGGCTTGGTCGCCATGAGCTTCGACCATTCGCGGTCGAAGTCGATGAGCTCCTTCGCGACCACGTGCCGCTCGGCGTGGTAGGTCTCGAGCAGGGCGGCGTCGGCTCGGCCGTCGAGCACGTGGCCGAGCTTCCAGCCGATGTTCCAGCCGTCCTGCATCGAGACGTTCATGCCCTGGCCGGCCTTGGCGCTGTGCGTGTGGCAGGCGTCGCCCGTTATGAACACGCGCGGCGTGCGGGTGCCCTGTTCGTCGAGGGGCACGTCGTCGAAGCGGTCGGTGACGCGGTGACCGACCTCGTAGACCGAGTGCCACGGCACGTTGCGCACGTCGAGCGAGTACGGGTGCAGGATGTCGTTCGCCTTCGCGATGACCTGCTCGAGCGTCGTCTGGCGCACGGCGCCGTGATCGTCTGCGGCGACCTCGCCGAGGTCGACGTACATGCGGAACAGCTGGCCGCCCTCGCGCGGGATGAGCAGGATGTTGCCCGCCTCCGACTGGATCGAGCACTTGGTGCGGATGTCGGGGAAGTCGGTGACCGCGAGCGTGTCCATGACCCCCCACGCGTGGAACGACTGCGCGCCCACGTGCTGTGCGCCGATCGCCTCGCGCACCTTGCTGCGCGCGCCGTCGGCACCGATGACGTACTTGGCGCGCACGATGCGGCGCTCACCCGTGAGCTCGCCGTCGAGGGCGACCGCATGCGAGGCGTCGCCCGCCCCGACCCCCACGCCCGTGGCGCGCTCGAGGGTGACGGTCACGGGGTACTCGGGCAGCGAACCCGGCTCGCCGTCGGCGCCGGGCTGCGCGACCTCGAGCGCCACGAACTCCCACCCGTAGTCGGGCACGACACGGCCGGGGGAGTTGTGCGCGTACTCGGCGAAGTAGTCGAGCACGCGCGCCTGGTTCACGATCAGGTGCGGGAACTCGCTGATGCCCGTCGGGTCGTCGGGCGTGACGGCCGCGCGGTGGATGTTCGCGCGGTTCTCGGGGTCGGGCTTCCAGAACGCCATCTCGGTGATGCGGTACGCCTCGGCGATGATGCGCTCGGCGAACCCGAAGGCCTGGAACGTCTCGACGCTGCGCGCCTGGATGCCGTCGGCCTGCCCGATCGCGAGCCGACCTCCGCGCCGCTCCACGATGCGGGTCGAGACGCCGGGGAACTGCGCGAGCTGCGCCGCGGCGACCATGCCGGCCGGGCCCGAGCCGACGATGAGCACGTCGACCTCGTCGGGCAGCTCCTCGGGGCGGTCGAGCCCGATGCCTGCCGCCGGCTCGATGCGCGGGTCTCCGGACACGTAGCCGTGGTGGTGGAACTGCACGGGCTCTCCTCACGTCGTCGTGGTGGGTGTATGCGATCCCCTTCGTGTTCGATAAACGAACACGTAATTCTCATATCGCTCAGCCAGTGTAGGTCGCGGGCGCGACGACGACAAGCGGATGCCGCAGCACGGCGACCTGGTCGGGGTCACCCGCTCGCGACATCCGCTCGCTCGGGGCTCTCGAAGGCTCGGGCCTCAGCCGGCGCTCACGCCTCGGGGATCGGCAGCCCGAACCGCTCGAGTGTGATGTCGACCGGCTCGGGGCCGCGGCGCACACCGAGATCGAGCGCGTCGATGCGTGCCAGCTCGTCGCCCGTCAGCTCGAAGTCGAAGATGTCGAAGTTCTCGGCGATGCGATGAGGGGTCACCGACTTGGGGATCGCCGAGCGACCCTCCTGCACGTGCCAGCGCAGCATGACCTGCACGGGCGACTTGCCGTGCGCGGCGGCGATCTCGGCGATGGTCGGGTCGTCGAGCGTGCTGCCACCCTGACCCTCGCGGTAGAAGGTGATGCCGCCGATGGGCGACCACGCCTGGTTCAGGATGCCGCGCTCATCGTCGAGCGCGAGCACCTCGCGCTGCTGGAAGAACGGGTGGATCTCGAGCTGGTTCACCGCGGGAACGACCTCGGCGACGTCGAGCAGGCGGTGCAGGTGCTCCGGCATGAAGTTGCTCACGCCGATCGCACGCACCTTGCCGTCGGCGTAGAGCGCCTCGAGACCCCGGTACGCCTCGAGCGTGCGCTCGAACGCGGTCGGCAGCGGCTGGTGCAGGATCAGCAGGTCGAGCTGCTCCACGCCGAGCTTCGCCGCGGACTTGTCGAAGGCGTGCACGGTCTCGTCGTAGCCGTAGTCGCTGATCCAGACCTTGGTCTCGAGGAACAGCTCGTCGCGCGCGACCTCCGCCGCCGCGATGGCCCGCCCGATCGCGTGCCCGACCTCGCGCTCGTTCTGGTACGCCGCGGCCGTGTCGATGTGCCGGTAGCCGACGCGCAGCGCCTCGGCGACTGCCGCTTCGGTCTCGTGCGGCGCGGCCTGGTAGACGCCGAAGCCGAGGGTCGGCATCTCGACGCCGTTGTTCAGGGTGAGCGTGGGAATCGTCATGCTCGCCACGCTACGCGCGACCCGCCCGGCGAGGGAGGCACAGACGGTACCCGTCACCGCGCCCGCGACCCTATTCTGGCGAGCGGATGTCTCGACCCACCGCCCATCGAAAGGATCCGCCATGCCCGCCGCCCTGATCGAGGTGCGTCGCGAGTACACCGCGACCGAGGAGGTCGCCATCATGGACGCCGTGCACGCCGCACTCGTCGCCGCGTTCCGCATCCCGCCCGAGGATCGCGACGTGCGACTGGTCGCGCACGCACCGCACCGCTTCGCATGCTCGCCGGATGTCGCGCAGCCCGAGTACCGCACCCTCGTGACGATCGACTGCTTCGCCGGCCGCTCGGTCGAGGCGAAGCGTGCGCTCTACGCGGCGATCGTCGAACGGCTCGAACCGCTCGGCATCCCGCGCGATCACGTCACGACGATCGTGCACGACGTGCCGCGCGAGAGCTGGGGCCTCATGGGCGGTACCGCCGCGAGCGACGTCGACCTGGGCTTCGACGTGAACGTCTGAGTCATCTTCCGCCGCAACCGCCCTGACGCCGCTGCAGAGGACGATACTGTGCGCATGCCGATCGATGCGTCGCGTGCGGGGTGCCCCCGTGGCGACTGACACCCCTCTCGGGAGTTACCTCCGTGCGCGCCGAGTGCTCGTGCGACCCGAAGACGTCGGGATCCGCGTCGGCGTCGAGCGGCGACGGGTCGACGGCCTGCGCCGTGAAGAGGTCGCGATCCTCGCCGGCATCAGCACCGAGTACTACCTGCGCCTCGAGCAGGGTCGTGAGACGCATCCGTCCGATCAGGTGCTCGACGCACTCGCCCGGGCGCTGCGCCTCGACGACGCCGCCCGACGCTACCTGCACGAGCTCGCGCGGCCGGCGCCCGACCCGCACGACGGCATCGACGAGGTCGACGAGCACGTGCAGTGGCTCATCGACTCGTGGCCGACCACCTCGGCCGTCGTGCACAACCGCTACCTCGACGTGCTCGCCACCAATGCGCTCGCCAGGGCCCTGAGCCCGAACTACCGCGTCGGCGTGAACAACCTCGCCTCGCTGCTCACCGACCCCGCCGACCGTGCGCTGCATGAAGGGTGGGAGGGGCTCACGGAGCGCTCGGTCGCCCTCTTCCGCTCGATGTTCGGCCTGCGCAGCCACGACGCCCGCCTCCGCGCGATGGTCGACGAGCTCTCGAGGTCGAGCGACCGGTTCCGCGAGCTCTGGCGGCGCAACGACGTCGCGCAGATCACCGACGGCGTTCACGTGCTCAGACATCCGGATGCCGGTGCGCTGACCCTGCACTTCATGCGCGTTCCCGTGGCGGGCACCGACGGCCACACGATCTACCTCTACCAGGCCGAGCCCGGCTCGCCCTCGGCCGAGAAGTTCGCGGCCCTCGCCGCCGGAGGAGCCGACGGCACCGACGGCACCGCCGGCACCGCGCGCGCTGCTCGGGGGTAGTCGCAGGGACAGGCGGGCCACCCCGCAACGCGACTACCGTCGCGCCCATGGATCTCGATCTGACCGACAAGGTCGCAGTGGTCACCGGCGCGAGCAAGGGCATCGGCCTCGCGGTCACCCGGGCGCTCGTCGCCGAGGGGGCGCGGGTCGTCGCCGGAGCCCGCACCATCACCGACGAACTCGTGGCGCTGTCCGACACCGGCCACGTCATGGCCGTGTCGGTCGACCTCTCGACGACCGACGGGCCGGCCGAGCTCGTGGCGAGGGCGGCGCACTTCGGCGGACTCGACATCCTCGTCAACAACGTCGGCGCGGTGACGCCGCGCACCGAGGGATTCCTGGCGGTGACCGACGAGGACTGGCTCGCCACCTTCAACCTCACGCTCATGGCGGGCGTGCGCACCACGCGGGCGGCGATTCCGCTGCTGCTCGAGCGAGGCGCCGGCAACGTCGTCACGATCGCCTCGGTCAACGCCTACCTGCCCGACCCCGGGGTGATCGACTACGCGGCGACGAAGGCGGCCGTCTGGAACCTGTCGAAGTCGCTCTCGAAGGAGTACGGTCCGCGCGGGCTGCGCTTCAACACGATCAGCCCCGGACCGGTCTCGACGCCGCTCTGGCTCGGCGAGACGGGCGTCGCGGCGACGATCGCCGCGAGCATGGGCGTCTCGTTCGACGAGGCGCGCGAGCGCATCATCGAGGCCGGCGGGGGTTTCTCGACCGGCCGCTTCACCGAACCCGAGGAGGTCGCCGACCTCGTGCTGCTGCTCGCGAGCCGGCGTGCCGGCAACGTCACGGGCGCCGACTTCCTCATCGACGGCGGGCTCACGAAAGAGCTCTGACCGCATCGCCCATCACCACGAAGGAGCTTCACCATGTCCAAGACCCCGGTCGTCTTCATCCACGGCCTCTGGATCCACGCCTCGGCGTGGGCGCCCTGGCAGGAGTTGTTCGCCGCCAACGGCTACGAGCCGTTCGCGCCCGGCTGGCCCGGCGATGCCGACACCGTCGAGGCCACCCGCGCCAACGCGGCGGACCTCGACGACGTCGGCATCGAGCAGATCTGCCACCACTACGCCGACTTCATCGACACGCTCGACGCCAAGCCCATCGTCGTCGGCCACTCGTTCGGCGGCCTGATCGCGCAGGAGCTGCTCGCGAACGACCTCGCGATCGCGGGCGTCGCGATCGACCCGGCCCCGATCAAGGGCGTGAAGACCTTGCCGTTCTCGCAGCTGCGCTCGGGCTTCCCGGTGCTCGGCAACCCCGCGAACAAGAAGCGCACGGTCGCGCTGACCGCGAAGCAGTTCCGCTACAGCTTCGGCAATGCGATCTCCGAGGAGGAGTCCGACGCCCTGTTCGAGGCCTGGACGATTCCCGGGCCCGGCCGCCCGCTCTTCGAGGACGCGACGGCCAACTTCACGCGCAATTCCCCCGCGACGGTCGACACCCACACCGCGGTCCGCGGTCCGCTGCTGCTCATCTCGGGCACCGAAGACCACACCGTGCCGAAGGCCGTGACGAAGGAGGTGCTCGGCCTGTACGCCGACAACCCCTCGTCGCTCACCGAGTACCGCGAGTTCGAGGGCCGCGGCCACTCGCTCACGATCGACGGCGGGTGGAAGGATGTCGCGGACGCCACGCTCGAGTGGCTCGCCTCGCAGCGGCTCGCCGCCGAGGGCGCGACCGCCCCGTAACCACCGCCCACGCACGCACCCGTGCCCGCGCCGCTCCCGTTTCGGGCGGTCAGCGGGTGCGGGTGCGCTCCCCACGACCCGCGGACGCGGCATCCGCCCCGACGATCGGGATCGACTGCGTGACGACCGCGTCGACGACCATCGAGCCGTCGGTGGGGCCGATGATCGCGACCGCCGTGGTCTCGGTCGGCACGGCCGGCTGCACGGGCAGTCGCCCGAGCCGCCGGTGCTCGCGCACGTACGCCGGCACGAGCAGCACGACCGCGCCGAGCCAGGCGAGCGGGTTGCTCCACACGACGCCGACGAACCCGATGAGGCTGCCGAGCACGACCGCGGCCGCGACCCGCATGACGAGCTCGACGACCCCGGTCACAGTCGGGATCAGCGTGTGGCCGAGACCCTGCAGGGCGCCGCGCAGCACGAAGAGCACGCCGAGGGCCGAATAGCTGAGGCCGTTGATGACGAGCATCAGGGTCGCCTGGTGCACGACCTCGTC
This sequence comes from Agromyces allii, assembly GCF_009749385.1. Taxonomy (GTDB): domain Bacteria; phylum Actinomycetota; class Actinomycetes; order Actinomycetales; family Microbacteriaceae; genus Agromyces; species Agromyces allii. Next base: position 168,261 of record NZ_WBIN01000003.1, read on the forward strand.
GGAGCCGTCGCCGACGAAGAGCCGCACGAGCGCCGATCCGAACACGACGAGCAGGGCGCCGAGCACGATCGAGAGCACGATCGACATCCACGTCGCCTCGACGACCCCGCGGCGGATGCGGTCGGGGCGGCCGCCGCCGAGGTTCTGCGCGGCGTACATCGACACCGCGAGGCCCAGCGACTGCAGCAGGGCCACCGCGAGCCCGTCGACGCGCGACGCCGTCGTGTACGCGGCGACCGCGTCGGCTCCGAGTTCGTTGAGTGCGACCTGCACGGCGAGGGTGCCGATCGCGATGATCGACGCCTGGAAGCCCATCGGCAGGCCGAGGCGCAGGTGCTCGCGCAGGTCGGCGCGCGTGATGGCCCAGTCTGCTCGCTTCAGGTGCAGCACGGGCACGCGTCGGCGCACGTACTCGAGGCACATGAGCACCGAGATCGCCTGCGCGACGACCGTGGCGAGGGCGGCGCCGCCGACGCCCCAGTCGAGCGGGCCGACCATGAGCACCACGAGCCCGACGTTGAACGCGCACGCGATGCTGAGGAAGATCAGCGGGGTTCGCGAGTCGCCGATCGACCTGATGATCGCCGACAGGTAGTTGAACGCCATCATCGTCGAGGCGCCGAGGAAGCTGACCTGCGTGTAGACCGTCGCCTCGTCGAGGAGCTCGGGCGGGGTCTGCATGAGCTCGAGTGCCGGCCGCGCGATGAGCGGTGCGGCCACGGTCAGGAGGAGGCTCAGGATGCCGGTGAGCAGCGTTCCGGTCGCGACCGAGCGCCGCACGGCTGCATGGTCGCGACCGCCGAACGCCTGCGCCGTCGGGATCGCGAATCCGGATGTCACGCCCCACGCGAACCCGAGCAGCAGGAACAGCAGGCTCCCCGTCGCACCGACCGCGGCGAGCGAGTCGACGCCGAGGTGCCGCCCCACCACGATCGCGTCGGCGAACTGGTAGAGCTGCTGCACGACGTTGCCGATGAGCAGCGGGATCGAGAAGAGGAGGATGACGCGCCAAGGGCGTCCGGTCGTCAGGGCGGTGGACATCGGTGAGGGCTTTCGCGGACGGGTGCGGTCAAGAATGAGGCGGTCCGCTCGGGCACCGCGCCGACCATTGTATCGAATCGATTCGACCCCCGCAGGGCCATTCGCCTCCGCCTCACGCATGACCCGACCCGATCCCGCGCACGGATCAGGCGCCCATCACTGCACCTGATCGGTCGGCCGCACGAGGATCTCGTTGACCGAGACGTGCTCCGGCTGACTCAGCGCGTAGACGATCGCCTCGGCGATGTCCTCGGGTCGAAGCGTGCGCATCGACGCGGCGATGCCGGCGGCCGCCGCCTGCATTGTCGTGTCGGTGATGTGGCTCGTGAGCTCGGTATCCACGAAGCCCGGCTGGATCACGATGACGCGGACGCCGCGGCGGGTGACCTCCTGACGCAGCGACTCCGAGAAGGCGCTGATGCCGAACTTCGTCGCGGCGTAGACGCCACTGCCGAGCGACGCGGACCGAGCGGCGGTCGACGAGACCTGCACGACGGCGCCCTTCGATTCGAGCAGGTGCGGCAGCGCCGCGTGCACGGCGTACATCGAGCCGAGCAGGTTGGTGTCGATCATGCTTCGCCACTCGCGCACATCGGCGCCGACGATCAGCCCGCTCTGCATGAGCCCCGCATTGTTGACGAGCGCGTCGAGGCGGCCGAAACGGGCGACGCTCTCGCTGACGGCGCGCTGCACGGACTCGGGGTCGGTGACGTCGAGCTCGAGCGGCAGGATGTCGCCGGGCGCCGCGTCGACGAGCGCGGCGAGCCGGTCGGTCCGGCGCGCCCCGATCGCGACGCGCGCGCCGACACGCGACAGTGCCAGAGCGGTCTCCCGCCCGATGCCGGACGATGCCCCGGTGACGAGCACCACCTTCCCCTCGAGCGGCCGGCCGGCATCGAGCGAGCGGCGCGCCTCGGGCGTGCGGCCGACCCCTGCGGATGGTTCGGTGTTCACGGTGCTCCCCTTCTGCGTCATCCGTGTTCAGACCCGTCCGAGCGCCTTGCGGAGCACGTGCACCGCCTGCTCGACGGCAGCAGTCACTGCGGCGGAGGGCCGCAGCGGGTTCAGCATCATGAAGTCGTGCAGCGTGTCGTTGTAGCGCACGCTTGTGGTCCGCACGCCCGCCTCCACGAGGCGCCGCGCGTACGCCTCGCCCTCGTCGCGGAGCACGTCGTTCTCGTCGGTGATCACGAACGCCTCGGGGAGCCCGGTCAGCTGTTCGGTCGTCGCCCGAAGCGGCGAGGCGGTGACGTCACCACTCTTCGCGGCATCCGGCAGGTAGCTGTCCCAGAACCACGCCATGGCGGCCGCGGTCAGGTATGGGCCGTCGGCGAACTCGCGGTAGCTTTCGGTGTCCTGCGCGGCGTCGGTCACGGGGTAGTAGAGCGACTGGTGCACGAACGACACATCGCCGCGCTCCTTGGCCAGGATCGCGACCACAGCGGTCATGTTGCCACCGACCGAGTCGCCGGCCACTGCCAGGCGCCCGGCATCGAGCCCCTTCTCCGCGCCAGAGCGGGTGATCCACCGGGCGGTCGCGTAGGCCTGCTCGATTGCGACCGGATGCTTCGCCTCCGGCGAGCGGTCGTACTCGACGAACACCACGGCGGCGTCGACACCGACCGCGATCTCCCGCACGAGGCGGTCGTGGGTGGCGGCGTTGCCGATGACCCAGCCACCGCCGTGGATGTAGAGGATCGTCGGCAGCAGGCCGGTCGATCCCACCGGCTTGACGATCCGCACCCGCACGTCACCGACCTCGGCGGGAACGGTGACCCACTCCTCGTCGACATCGGGCTTCGCGATCGGGGCGGCCTGCAGGTCGTCGAGGACCTTGCGGGCGCCGTCCGCGCCGAGCTGGTAGAGGAACGGGGGAGTCGACGTGGCGTCGGCGATGGCCTGCGCCTCGGGATCGAGGATGTGCGCGTTCATGATCGTGTGCCTTTCCGTTGAGCGTCGGTTCTCTGAGCGGGCGCATCCGGCGGATGCTCCTGCCCACTACGACCGGGCCGCGCCCGTCGTTGTGACGGACACCCTCCCTGACCGCCGGGGCCACAGGCGCACGCCCTGGGCTAGGACGTCCAGCGAGCAGCACCTGAGCCTCGAGGTCAGGCGCAGCCTCACGCCCGCGTCAGCACGAGCTCCAGCGCTGCCGCATCACCCTCACGAGCGGCATTCCGGAATGCGCGCAGGAGCCGCTGATGGGCGCCGGGGTCGACGACGCGCTCCTTGGCGATCGCGAGGTGTTTACGGGCCCGGCTGACGAGCTGCCGCACGGCGGGCTCCGTCGTCTCGATCACGGCGGCGATGTGCGGGTACGGGTAGTCGAACCCCACGCGCAACACGAACGCGGCCCGTTCCGCCGGTGTGAGTCGCGCCATCATCAGGTACGTCGCGCGTTCGAGCTCTTCGTCCCGCTCCACGACCGCGGCGGGGTCGAGCACGTCATTCGGTCGAGCCTCGAATTCCTGGCCGACGGATGTCTCGCGACGTACCCGCGCGCTCTGCAGTACGTTGATCGAGGCGCGAGTCGTGGTCGTCGCCAGGAACGCCATCGGTTCGCGAACGCGGCTCCTGTCGCACGTCTGCCAGCGCACCCACACGTCCTGCAAGACGTCCTCTGCCTCGGCGGCGCTTCCGAGGATGCGGTACGCGATACCGAAGAGCCGGCGGCGGCCCTCGATGAAGACGCTCAGACCGCCGACCGGTGTGCTCGGCGACTCCGCAACCTCTCCGCGGCGGTACCCCGCGAACCCCGGACGATCGATGATCGTGCTCATGCTGTGTCCCTCCCATCGAGTACGGATCCCATGGATCACACACAAGCGAGAGGGCGTGCAGGACGAGTGAAAGCTCAGTGCATGTGCAGTGCACCGGCGGACGAACCCGAGATCAGTGGGCCAGACGGCCCTCCATCGCCGCGATCGCGTCATCCATCCACGGACGCATGATCGCCGACTCGTAGTCGTTCGTCAGGAATTCCTCGTGGTCTCGTTCGAGCCGATCGAACAGTTCGCGGGCCTCGTAAGCCATCTCACGAAGATCGGCACCCGCGGCCGCGATCACGGTGGCCATCGCGCTGTGCGCCTGGATCATCACGTCGAGCGAGTCGCGTGTGGTCTCGACGAGCGCGAGAGCCTCGTCGAACTGCCCGGCTCTGGCGTGGACGATGGCTCGATACACGACCACATAGGGAGTCAGATAGTCGGACCCCGACTCTGCGACACATCGATCCGCCTCGACCGTGACCGCCGCGAGTTCCTCGTTTGTGCCGAACATCAGCACGATGGCGGCGTAGGACACGAGGGAGATCGCGAGGATGTCAGATCTCCCCGACCTGCGGGCGGCCGCGACCGACTGCGCGGTCAGCACCAGACGGGTCGAAGGGTCCGCATCGAGGTACCCGAGATTGCGCAGGGTGTTCGCTTCGCCGGCGTCGTCTCCCCATTCACGGTAGGTCTCGAGCACTCGCTCGAAATGGTGCTGAGATTCCATGTCATGACCACTGAGACCCAGGTTCACCGCGAGATCTCGCCGAAGTTCGATCTCAAGCCGCTCGTCCCCGCATCTGGCCGCAGCATCGGTCGCCTGCCCGATCGCCTCGATCATGATGGACGGCGGATCGACCGCCTGACGCATCGGCCGCCAGTCCAACGCGATCAGCGCGGCCTCGCGATCGAGTCCCAGCGCGAGTGCGAGGCCGAAGGTCTCGAGGACGGCCTTGCGCTCGGAGAGAAACCATCGGACGGCGTCATCCGGCGATGCGAAACTCGAGATCGCTTCCGCCACCGGCGGCGGCGATTCCACCTCCGCCACCGGCTCCCGACCGAAGGCCAGGAACGCGCGTCTGGTCATGTGCACGTAATGACCGACGAGTCGTCGCTGCGCCTCTACCCGCTCGAACGTCCCTCCGGACATCTCGGAAGCATAGATCCGGAGCAGGTCGTGCACGGCGAACTCACCCCTCGCGACCTGCACGAACATGTTCGCACCGACCAACTCGCCCAGGGTCGCGGACGTCCGCGCCAGATCCAGGCACGCAATACTCGCGAGGGCACCGTGGGGATGGGTGACGCCGGGATGCACGGACGCCAAGCGGAACAGCCGTGCAGCGTCTTCCGACAGGGCACGATAAGACCACTCGAAGGTCGACCTCAGATCGTTCTCTGCGTCGAGCGCGAGGAAGTCAAGTGCCGATGACGTGGCCGAGAGTCCGTCGGCCACATCCTGCATCGCCTCAGGTGAACCGGACGCGGAGGCCGCGGCCAACGCCAGGGCAAGCGGCAGTCCGGCACAGGACACGACGATCGAATCGATGGAAGCCGGGTCCGACTCCACGCGAACCGCACCCAACCGTCTAGCCAGGAGCCGACGCGATTCCTCGTCCGTCAGGCGGTTCAACGGCACCGGGACTGCGCCGTCCTTGACGACCAGGCCGGGCAGATGTGTTCGGCTGGTGATGATCACGAGGCAACCCGGCACGCCAGGGAGAAGTGATCGCGCTTGCTCGACATCGGCGACGTTATCGAGCACGACGACCATGCGCCTGCCCGCGATGGCTCGGCGGTACGCCTCCCCCAATGGACCGTCGCCGCCTTGGATCCCCGCGCCCGAACCACCGAGATCAGCGAGGAATTGTCCAAGCGCCTCGGCACTCGACACGGACTCGCCCTTCGGCGAATAGCCGCGCAGGTTGACGAACAGTTCCCCGTCGGGAAACCGGTCGGCCACCGAGTGTGCCCATTGCACTGCGAGCGTCGTCTTGCCGATTCCGGCCATCCCGCTGATCGCGAGAATGGCGGGCTCACCGCGCAACGCGGTCGCAGTGGCCTCCTCGAGGACGGTTCGGATGCCGGCCCGATCGACCACAGCGGCCGGCGCCAGCGGGAGCTTCCGCGGCACGTCCGCACCGGAGGCAACCCGTGCGTCTTCGCTCAGGATGTCGTCGACCGCCTCCTGCAACTCGGGGCCCGGCGCGATCGAGAGCTCTTCCCAGAGGCGGCGCCTGGCGGTGTCGTACACCGCGATCGCCTCGGCGCGACGACCGCAGCGGGCGAGCAGCGTCACCAGCCTGGCCTGCAGGCGCTCGTCGAGCGGCGCATCGGCTGCGACGCGCTCGAGCGCCTGAGCGAGCGACGACGGGTCGCGGAGCTCGAGCGCACAGTCGGCCGCGTCCAGCGCGAGGGCGATGCGGTCTCGCTCGACAGCGGAGAACTGTGGGCGGGTCAGCTTCCCCCATGCGAGCCCACTGAAGGGCGCGCCCGCCACGAGCTCGAGCGCCTCGAGATATGCAGGCGCCGCCTGCGCCGCGCTGGAGCGCCGAGCCTGAGTCCACAGCACGGCGACGCGATCCAGGTCGGAGCCCACGACCGCGGGGTCGAGCCGGTATCCATCTCCTGCGCCCAGTACTGCCGTGCCCGTTGCTCGCGGAGGAAGCTCCGGCTCCAACAGACGGCGCAACTCGCCGACATGACGTTGCACCTGGTTGATCGCGGTCGACGGCGGCTCCTCCCCCCACAGGATGTCGACGAGGTCGCTGACGGAGACTGTCCTGCCGCGGGCGGCGACGAGAGTCGCCAGGATGAGGCGCTCGCGGGGCGGTCGGCTCGCGAGATCGACTTCGGGGCGAATGAGGCGGAGACCGCCGAAGACCCCGACCGAGACTGTCCGCTCAGTGCGGCCCGAACGAGCTGGTGAGGAGGTCAACGATTCCGCCGATCGGTCCGCGGGGAGTGAGCGAGACCAGAATATCCATCACGACTCCACCGCGACGCGCGCGGAGGTGTTTCGTGTCATGGCCCACGAGCGCAACGGTCGCGCGCGTTGATTCGGCGATCCGGCAGCACCGCCGGCGCTAGACCTGCACCATGTCGGTGAACCGCGAGAAGTGGCCGTGGAACGCGACCGTGATGGTGCGGGTCGGACCGTTGCGGTGCTTGGCGACGATGAGGTCGGCCTCGCCCGCACGAGGGCTGTCGCGCTCGTAGGCGGCCTCGCGGTGCAGCAGGATGACCATGTCGGCGTCCTGCTCGATCGAGCCCGACTCGCGCAGGTCGCTGAGGGCGGGCATCTTGTCGGCGCGCTGCTCGGGGCCACGGTTCAGCTGCGAGAGGGCGATGACCGGCACCTGGAGCTCCTTCGCGAGCAGCTTCAGTGCACGCGAGAACTCCGAGACCTCCTGCTGGCGGCTCTCGACGCGCTTGCCGCTCGTCATGAGCTGCAGGTAGTCGATGACCACCATCTTGAGCCCGACGCGCTGCTTGAGCCGTCGGCACTTCGCGCGGATCTCGACGAGCGTCATGTTGGGGGAGTCGTCGATGTAGAGGGGGGCGTCGTTGATGCGCCCGCGGGTCGACGCGATGGTGGTCCAGTCGCGCGTGTCGACCGTGCCCTTGCGCATGTTCTGCAGGGGAACGGATGCCTCGGCCGAGAGCAGGCGCATCGCGATCTCGCTCTTGCCCATCTCGAGGCTGAAGAACACGGCGGGCATGTCGTTCGTGATGGCCGCGGCGCGGGCGAAGTCGAGCGCGAGCGTCGACTTTCCCATGGCGGGACGCGCGGCGACGATGATCATCTGGCCGGGGTGGAACCCGTTGGTCAGGTCGTCGAGGTCGGCGAAGCCGGTGGGCACGCCCGTGAACTTGCCGTCGGTGTGGGAGGCTGCCTCGATCTCGTCGAAGGCCGCGCTGACGGCCTCGGAGAGCGGCACGTAGTCTTCGGTCTCGACCGAGCCCGTGACCGAGTAGATCTCGGCCTGCGCGTTGTTGACGAGGTCGACGACCTCGCCCTCGCCCTGGTAGCCCATCTGCACGATGCGCGTGCCGGCCTCGACGAGACGGCGGAGCAGCGCCCGCTCGGCCACGATCGAGGAGTAGAAGCCCGCGTTCGCCGCGGTCGGCACGAGGCTCGTGAGCGTGTGCAGGTACTCGACGCCGCCGGCGCGCTGCAGCTCACCGGTCTTGGTGAGCTCGTCGGTGACGGCGATGACGTCGGTCGGCTCGCCGTGCGAGTAGAGCGTGAGGATCGCGTTGAAGACGACCTCGTGCTTCGGCACGTAGAAGTCGACGCCGCGCACGGTCTCGATGACGTCGGCGACGGCGTCTTTGGAGAGCATCATGCCGCCGAGGGCGCTCTGCTCGGCCAGGAGGTCGTGCGGGGGGACGCGTTCGCCGCGTCGGGCGTCACCGTCTTCGGACGGTTCAGCGAGCCCGATGTGCGCGATCGACAACTCCATGACCTCCGGTTCCGGCCGTCTGGCCGCATACGTCTACGCCCACGACCGAGTCTCGGCGGAACCACTGACATGTGGGTTCCGACACGCGAAGGACAGGGTGATCGAAGGACGCTGCTTCACGATATGGAAGCGAACTCCACAGCACAACCCGGCCTGTGGATAACTCTGGGGAGAATCTGGGCGAAACGCCGCAGAACATGTGCAATCGGCCTGTGGATATCTGTGGAATTCGTGTGAATTACATGGGTTGAATTTCAGACTGATCAGGCATTTACTCTTTCCACACCTGTGTGGAAAAACTTCTTGAAAAGTCCACGGTCATGCACACCCCACCTGTGTACAACAGTCACAGGAAACACTGACGATTCCTTGCTTTCGCGGCCGATCGGATGCGCTCGATCACGCGCCCGGAACCGCGCGCGAAGCCCTCGTCGGCGCTGGGCACGGCGCTCGGGGCAAGACGCGAAACGGCGGTCCGGGCCGAAGCCCGAACCGCCGTCCGTGATGCGTGCGCGAATTACTTCGCGGCGACCACCTGAAGGATGATCGTGGCCGAGAGCTCGTCGTGCAGACGCACGACGGCCTCGTGGTCGCCGACCGACTTGATCGGCGAGGGGATCGTGACCTTGCGCTTGTCGACCGAGCCGAGGCCTGCGGCCTCGACTGCAGCAGCGACATCCGAGGTCTTGACGGAGCCGAAGAGGCGTCCGCCGACGCCGGCCTTGACAGCCAGCTTGACCTTGCCCGACTCGAGCGAGGCCTTGAAGGCCTGCGCGTCTTCGAGCGAGTGCAGAGCGCGAGCCGTGCGAGCGGCCTTGATCTGGTCGACCTGCTTCTCGCCACCGCGGGTCCACGGAGTCGCGAAGCCCTGGGGGACGAGGTAGTTGCGTGCGTAGCCGTTCTTGACCTCGACCACGTCACCGGCGACACCGAGGCCGGAGACCTCGTGCGTGAGAATAACCTTTGCCATTGTCGTGCTCCTTAACGGCCAGAGCCGGAGTAGGGCAGAAGGGCCATCTCGCGTGCGTTCTTGACGGCACGGGCGATCAGGCGCTGCTCCTGCACGGAGACACCGGTGATGCGGCGGGCGCGGATCTTTCCACGCTCGGAGATGAACTTGCGAAGGGTCGCAACGTCCTTGTAGTCGATGATGCCGACCTTGATGGACTTCGCCGGGGCGGCGTTCTTCGCGCCCTTCCCGCGGCTCGGCTTGCGGCGATCGCCGCTGCTCTTTCCAGCCATTGGATTTCCTGTCTATTGAAGATTTTCGAGTGAAGCGGACGCACCGGCTGGCAGCATCCGAATCACCGGCCGTGAGGCCTAGAAGGGCGTCTCGTCGCCGTAGTTCGTTCCAGGCGTGTTCCAGACGTCGCCGCCGCCGCCCGACTGGGCTGCGGGAGCGCTGGGAGCCCAAGCGTCGTCGGACTGGTTGCTGCCGCCCCCGTAGGAGCCGCCGCCACCGACCGCACCGCGGTTGGACTGTGCACGCGTGATGGAAGCCGTTGCGTACCGGAGCGAGGGACCGATCTCGTCGATCTCCAGCTCCATGGAGGTGCGCTTCTCGCCTTCCTTCGTCTCGTAGGAACGCTGCTTGAGACGTCCGGTAGCGATGACCCGGGAACCCTTGGTGAGCGAACCTGCGACGTGCTCGGCGAATTCACGCCAGCAGCTCGCACGCAGGAACAGCGCTTCGCCGTCCTTCCACTCGTTCGCCTGACGGTCGAACGTACGAGGAGTGGAAGCGATGGTGAAGTTGGCAACCGCCAGTCCGCCCTGCGTGTACCGCAGTTCGGGATCTGCCGTGAGGTTGCCCACCACAGTGATGATGGTCTCGCCTGCCATGGGGACTAGGCGTCCTTCTTGGCCGAAGCGGCAGCCTTCTTGGCGGCCTTCTCTTCCTGAGCCTTCGCGTGAGCGGCGACCTGTGCGATCGCCTCTTCTGCGCGGAGCACCTTCGTGCGCATGACTGCTTCGCTGAGGTTCAGCTGGCGGTCGAGCTCGTCGGTGGTCTTGGACTCGGCGGTGAAGTCGACGACGGCGTAGATGCCCTCGTTCTTCTTGTTGATCTCGTAGGCCAGGCGACGACGTCCCCAGATGTCGACCTTGTCGACACTGCCGCCATCGTTACGGATGACGTTGAGGAACTTGTCAAGGCTGGGAGCAACGGTGCGCTCATCGATCTCGGGATCGAGGATAACCATCAGCTCGTACTGGTGCATGACTAACCCACCTCCTTCGGACTCAAACGGCTACAGGATCTCTGCAGCAGGAGGGTTGTGCATACGCCACCCGAGGAGGCCTCACATTCGAGGCGCACGGGCAACCTTGACAGTCTAGCGGATGCCGCGTGCAGAAGCCATTCGGCGGCGAGCCGCCGAGCGGGCCGGCGCTCGGCGCCGAACCCCGACACGACGTCCGGCGACGGACTCAGGCCTCGCGCGAGGCCCACCAGTCGCGCAGGCGCTGCTCTGCGGCATCCGCCCCGATGGGGCCCTCGTCGAGCCGCACCTCGAGGAGGTAGCGATAGGCCTCGCCGACGACGGGCCCGGGCGGAATCGAGAGCAGGCGCATGATGTCGGCGCCGTCGAGCTCGGGCCGCACGGCTGCGAGCTCCTCCTCCTCTGCGAGCACGGCGATGCGCTCCTCGAGGTCGTCGTACGCGAATCCGAGGCGGTCGGCCTTGCGCCGGTTGCGCGTCGTGACATCGGCGCGCGTGAGGATGTGCAGGCGCTCGAGCTGGTCGCCCGCGTCGCGCACGTAGCGTCGAACCGCGGAGTCGGTCCACGCGGCATCCGCATAGCCGAAGAAGCGCAGGTGCAGCTCGATGAGGCGCGAGACCGCCGCGATGGTGTCGTTGTCGAAGCGCAGGGCGCGCAGGCGCTTGCGCGCGAGCTTGGCGCCGACCACGTCGTGGTGGTGGAACGACACCACCCCGCCCGACTCGAGCCGCCGCGTGCCCGGCTTGCCGATGTCGTGCAGCAGTGCCGCGATGCGCACCACGAGATCGGGGGAGTCGAGGTTGCCGCGCGAGACCTCGTAGTCGATGGCCTGGTCGAGCACGGTCAGCGAGTGCTCGTAGACGTCCTTGTGGTGATGGTGCTCGTCGACCTCGAGGCGAAGGGCCGGCACCTCGGGCAGCACGCGCTCGGCGAGGCCCGAGTCCACCAGCAGACGGATGCCGCCGCGGGGCGACGACGTCAGCAGCAGCTTGACGAGTTCGTCGCGCACGCGCTCGGCCGAGATGCGGTCGATCTCGGCGGCGAGCGTCGACATCGCCTCGAGCGTGCCCTCCTCGACCTCGAAGCCGAGCTGCGCCGAGAAGCGGGCCGCGCGCAGCATGCGCAGCGGGTCGTCGCCGAACGAGCGCTCGGGCGCGGCCGGTGTGCGGAGCGTCTTCGCGAGCAGGTCTTCGACGCCGCCCGTCGGGTCGACGAGCTCGAGCTTCGGCAGGCGCAGCGCGAGCGCGTTCACCGTGAAGTCGCGGCGGCCGAGGTCGCCCTCGAGGCTGTCGCCGAAGACCACTTCGGGCTTGCGGGACTCGCCGTCGTAGGCGTCGGCCCGGTACGTCGTGATCTCGACCTGCTCGCCCGCGACCTTGGCGCCGATCGTGCCGAACGCGCGGCCGATGTCCCAGTGCGCCTCGGCGATGGGCTTCACGATCGCGAGGATCTCGTCGGGCGTGGCGTCGGTCGTGAAGTCGAGGTCGTTCACGGGCCGGCCGAGGAACGCGTCGCGCACCGGACCGCCGACGAGGGCGAGCTCGTGGCCGGCGCGCTCGAACGCCGTCGCGAGCTTCGAGACCGTCGGCGAAGCCGCCAGCTCGCCCAGCCGGTCGAGGGCTGCCGCGACACTCTCCATGCCTCCCATGTTAAGCGGGGCGGATGTCGCTGCGCCGCGCCCGTCGAACGCGACGGGTCCGATCGCAGCCGCCCGCGGCATCCGTCGACCGCCTCGAAGCTGTGCAAACACGCACAGACACGGCGGACTCACGCCGTAGAATCCCTGCATGGCCGACTCGAATGCTGCGCGTCGTCGCGCCCGCAGGCGAGTCGGTTCCACCGGCGCGACGGGCGTGCGACGCACCCTCCTCGTCAGCGCCGCCACCGTCGCGGCCGCGACCCTCGTGCTGGTGCCCCTGGCGGCCGGCACGACGGGCGCCGACCCCGTCGGCGACATCCAAGACGTGCTGTTCGGCACCGAGAACGCGTTCGACCCGACCGCGGGCGACTCCGGCGACGAGGCCGCGAGCAGCGCCGCGATGCTGGGGCGCGCAGCCCCCGAGGGCGGAGCAGAGGGTGTGCTCCTGAGCATCGCGCCGACGCTCGCCCCCACCTACACGCCGGGCACGGCGACCGCGCCCGTGACCATCACCGTCGAGCTCGAGAACCGCAGCGGCTCCTTCGTCGAAGCCGGCTCCGTGCGCCTCGTACGCTCGGCCGACGCGATCGACGACGACTCCGAACTCGATGCATGGCTCGCGACCCTCGACACCGGCGCCGCATTCGGGTCGAGCAGCGTCGCCCTCGGCGAGACGGCCTCGCGCACGCTCGCCGCCGGCGGCGTCACCCAGGTCGCGTTCACGGTGCCCGCCGCCGCCTTCGACGAACTCGCCGCATCGCCCGTCGTCGGTCTCGGAGCCGAACTCGTGGTCGGCGACACGGTCGTCTCGACCGGCACGTCGGCCTTCGCGAACACGGCGGTCGCCTCCGCCGGCGCACCGCTCGCCCTCGTCGCACCGATCACGGTTCCCGCCTCGTCATCGGGCCTCATCGCCAGCGACGACCTCGAGAACTGGACTTCGGCCAGCGGACTCCTCACCCGGCAGCTCGACGCGCTGAGCGGCCGCCAGATCGCGATCGGCATCGATCCGCGCATCATCGCCTCGATCCGTGTGCTCGGCACCTCCGCACCGGTCACCGCGACCGAATGGCTCGATCGCCTCGCCGCCCTGCCCAACGAGACGTTCCCGCTCGCCTACGCCGATGCAGACCTCGCCCTCGAGGCGCAGATCGGACTCCCGGCACCGCTGCAGCCGACCTCGTTCGACGACGTGCTCGACCCCGACGACTTCCTGGTCGACCCCGCAGCCGGGCAGAACGCCGATGGCGATGACGCCGCGACCCCCACGCCGACGCCCGTTCCCACCGAGCCGGTGTCGCCCGTTCCGAGCATCGAGGCGCTCCTCGACTGGCCCTACACCCGTGCCGACATCGCCTGGCCGGGCGACGACACGGTCGGGCCGGGCAACCTCTCCTTCTTCAGCTCGGCTGGGCTCACCACGACCGTGCTCGACTCGGCGAACGTCGAGCCGCTCGAAGGGGCACGTGCCTCCGCCCTGGTCGATGGGGGCACGGCCATCGTCTCCGACGACGACCTCACCGAGGCCGTCCGCACCGCCGGCGCCGCCGCGACCGACCTCGAGTGGCGCGACGCCACCGGCGAGGTATTGGCCCGCGCAGCCCTCGACGGCTCGGCGAACGCGTCGAACGGGCCGCTGCTGGCCACGTTCGGCCGCGACTACGGCCTGGTGTCCGACCGGGTCGGCGACCTGCTCGACGAGCTCGCGACCGCACCGTTCGTCTCGCTCACCGGGCTCGCGCAGGCCATCGGCGCACCGCCCACGGCCCGCTCGCTCGTCGACTCGACCGAAGACGAGGCGCGGCGCACGCTCGCCGAGAACATGGTGACCGTCGAGGGCGACGTCGACGCCTTCGCGACCGTGCTCGAAGAGCCGACCGAGCTCACCGGCCCCGTACGTCGCGACATGCTCGCACTGTTCGACACCGGCTGGCTCGCCACCCCCACCGAGTGGAGCGCCTCGACGACCGAGTGGATCGCCGCCCAGCATGCCGCCGTCGACTCGATCTCGGTCGTGCCGAGTAGCACCGTGCTCGTCGTGGCGAGCGAGACCGGCATCCCCGTCACCGTGCAGAACACGCTCTCCTTGCCGGTCACCGTGCAGGTCGACGTCGCCCCCTCCAACGGCCGCCTGGTCGTCGACGAGCCCGTACAGGTCACCGTCGAGCCCGAGTCCCGCAGCACGGTCATCGTGCCGGTCGCCGCCGGCGTCGGCAACGGCGAGGTACGGCTCGCGGTCTCGCTGCAGTCGCTCACCGGCGTGTCGGTCGGGTCCACCGTCATCATCACCGCAGATGTCCGCGCCGACTGGGAGGGCCTCGGCGCCGCGATCCTCGGCGGAATCGTCATCATCGTGTTCGGCATCGGCCTGTGGCGCAACATCCGTCGCCGCCGCCGAGCACGGGCCGCGGATGCCGCAGCCACGGCCGAGTCCTCCGAGCCCGCCGGTGCGAACGAGTCGTCCGAACCGAACGAACGCGACGAACACGACGAACCGACCGAACCGACCGAACCCGACGATACGACCGAACCCGATGAAACGAGCGACCGAGACGATGACTGACGACCGCATCGGGCGGGCGAGCCTGTTCCTCGCTTCGGGAACGCTCGTCTCGCGCGTCCTCGGGTTCGTGAAGGCCATCGTGCTCGCGGGCACGATCGGCGTGGTGCCGTCGATCAGCGCCGACGCCTTCGCCGTCGCGAACGGACTGCCCAACACGGTGTACGTGATCGTCGCGGGCGGCGTACTGAGCGCCGTCCTCGTGCCGCAGATCGTCCGTGCCTCGGCCCACGCCGATGGCGGCACCGGATACATCAACAAGCTGCTCACCCTGGCGATGGTGATCCTGCTCGGCGCCACGCTGCTCGCGACCGCCCTGGCCCCCCTGCTCACCTCGCTGTACGCAGGTTCCAACGCCGACATCCTGCCGTTGGCCATCGCCTTCGCCTGGTGGTGCATGCCGCAGATCTTCTTCTACGGGCTCTACACGCTGCTCGGCGAGGTGCTCAACGCGCGCCGGAGCTTCGGCCCGTTCACCTGGGTGCCGGTGCTGAACAACATCGTGGCCATCGCGGGTCTCGTGGTGTTCGGCTTCGCGTTCGGCTTCGACCCCGACGGTGCTCGGGGCGTCGACGACTGGACCTCTGGCATGGTCGCCCTCCTCGCCGGCTCGGCCACCCTCGGCATCGCGGTGCAGGCGCTCGTGCTGTTCTGGTTCTGGCGCAGGGTCGGCCTCCGGTTCCGGCCCGACTTCGCCTGGCGCGGCGTCGGCCTCCGCACCGCGGGCAGGCTCGCCGGCTGGACCTTCGGGATGCTCCTGCTCACGACGCTGGCGGGCATCGTGCAGACCCGTGTTCTCTTCACGGCATCCGGTCAGGGCGCCTCGGTCGCCGCATTCGACACGGCGTGGCTCGTCTTCATGCTGCCGCACTCGGTGATCACCGTCTCGATCGCCACCGCCTACTTCACCCGAATGAGCGAGCATGCGGCGATCGACAACCTCGACGAGGTGCGGAGCGACCTGTCGAGCGCCGTGCGGGGCGTGCTCGTGATCCTCGCCCTCGCCGCCGCCGGTCTCATCGTGGTCGCCTACCCGTTCGGCGCTGTGTTCCAGACCGGGTTCGCCGCGGCATCCGCCATCGGCAACATCCTGATCGCGCTCGCGATCGGTCTCGTGGCGTTCAGTCTCCTCTTCGTCGTGCAGCGCACCTTCTACGCACTCAACGACACCCGCACCCCGTTCTTCTTCACGCTGTTCCAGGTGATCGTCTTCTCGATCGCCGCCTTCTCCTGCCTGTTGCTGCCCCTCGAGTGGATCGGCGTCGGTGTGGCCGTCGCGACCACCCTGGCGGTGCTCGCGCAGTTCGTGCTCGCCACGGTTCTCCTGCGCCGACGCCTCGGCACGCTCGACGGTCGTCGCATCGGTGGCGCGGTCGCCCGGTCGCTGCTCGCGCTCGTCGTACCGGTGATCGTCGGGCTCGCACTGCTGGTCGTCCTCGGCGGAACCACCGAAGGCGGTTACGCCGTGTCCAGTCGAATCGGCGCGATCGTCTCGATGGTCGTCATCGGCATCGTCATGTCGGGCCTGTACTTCGGCGGACTGTGGCTGCTCAAGTCGCCCGAGTTCCGCGGATTCGCCGAGCCGGCCATCGCGCGCCTGCGCCGGCGCTGAGCCGCAGCCCCGAGGCGCTGACCGCAGGCGGCACGAGCGCCGACCCGCGGCATCCGTCACAAACCGCGTGCGCCGAGGGCACCGGAATACGCGACGCCTAGACTGTGTTGACCATGTCGGTGCCTCCGATCGACTCCATCGATCCGGAAGCCACGAACCACCGAACGACGACAGGAGCTTCCTTGCGCGACATCATCATCATCGGCTCAGGTCCCGCGGGCTTCACCGCGGCGATCTACGCAGCCCGCGCAGAGCTCAAGCCCCTGCTCATCGCGAGCTCGGTCGAGATCGGCGGCGAGCTGATGAACACGACCGAGGTCGAGAACTTCCCCGGTTTCCCCGAGGGCATCATGGGTCCCGACCTCATGGGCAAGCTGCAGGCGCAGGCCGAGCGCTTCGGCACCGAGGTCGTCTACGACGACGTCGTGTCGCTCGACATCGACGGCCCCGTCAAGCGCGTCACGCTCGGCAACGGCGAGACCCACGAGGCTGCGGCGCTCATCTACGCGACCGGCTCCGCCTACCGCAAGCTCGGCCTCCCCGAGGAGGAGGTCCTGTCGGGCCACGGCCTCTCGTGGTGCGCCACCTGCGACGGCTTCTTCTTCCGCCAGAAGACCATCGCGGTCGTCGGCGGCGGCGACTCGGCCATGGAGGAGGCGACGTTCCTCACGCGCTTCGCCGACAAGGTCTACGTGATCCACCGTCGCGACAGCCTCAAGGCATCGAAGATCATGCAGCAGCGCGCTGCCGACAACGAGAAGATCGAGTTCGTCTGGAACTCCGAGGTCGCCGCGATCCAGGGCGAGACCGCGGTCACCGGCGTCACGCTGCGCGACACGGTCACCGGCGAGGAGCGCCTGCTCGAGCTCGACGGCCTGTTCGTCGCGATCGGCAACGACCCTCGTACCCACCTCGTGCACGGCAAGCTCGACCTGACCGCCGAGGGCACCATCTGGGTCGACGGCCGCACCTCGAAGACCTCGCTGCCCGGTGTGTTCGCCGCCGGCGACGTCATCGACCCGCACTACCGCCAGGCCATCACCGCCGCAGGCTCGGGCACGGTCGCCGCGCTCGACGCCGAGCACTACCTCGCCGCGCAGGGCAACGTGCACGCTGCCGAGGCCCTGCTCGAGAACGAATTCGTCTCGGTCGACTGACCGACGACGCTGATCCACTTCACCCCTGAGGAGACATCCATGAGTGCACGTGCAGTGAACGAGGCCACCTTCGAGCAGGAGGTCCTCAACAACGAGAAGGCCGTCCTGGTCGACTTCTGGGCCGAGTGGTGCGGACCGTGTCGTGCGGTCAGCCCGATCCTCGACCAGATCGCGACCGAGCACGCCGACAAGCTCGACATCGTCAAGATCAACGTCGACGAGAACCCCCAGCTCGCGATGAAGTACCAGATCACCGCGATCCCCGCGTTCAAGGTCTTCGAGAAGGGCGAGGTCGTCAAGACCGTCATCGGCGCCAAGCCGAAGCCCGCCCTCGAGGCCGACCTCGCCGCCTACATCTCGTAGCCGGCAGCCTCGTAGCGCATCGAGACCCGCCCGGCACACGCCGGGCGGGTCTTTCGCATCTCCAGGGCAGGTCTCGCGGATGTCGCATGCGGATGTCGCGGCATCCGCCCAGCACGTCGCCGCCGCCCTCACCGGGCGACGCGGTGCGAATCACCCCTCCATGCGGCAATTAGCATGGAACAACTCGAACAGAACGGAAGAACCACTCGTGACCTCTGACGGCGTCCCCCAGCGGACCGGCAACAACCTCGACCCGTGGTACGCGAACTACGCCGAGCGAGCCGCCGGCCTGGCCGCCTCCGAAGTCCGAGCCCTGTTCGCCGTCGCCTCGCGGCCCGAGGTGGTCTCGCTCGCCGGCGGCATGCCGTTCGTCTCCGCGCTGCCGCAAGAACTGATCATCTCCTCGATGGATCGGGTCATGCGCACCGATGGTCCGACCGCTCTGCAATACGGCTCTGGCCAGGGAGTTCCCGCCCTTCGCGAGCACATCCTCGACGTCATGGCGCTCGAGGGCATCCACGGCTCGGTCGACAACGTCGTCACGTCGACCGGGTCGCAGCAGGCACTCGACCTGGTCGCGAAGCTGTTCATCGATCCCGGAGACGTGATCCTCGCGGAGTCGCCCAGCTACGTCGGCGCGCTCGGCGTGTTCCGCTCCTACCAGGCGAACGTGGTGCACGTCGCGATGGACGAAGACGGCCTGATTCCCGAGGCCCTCCGCCAGACGATCGCCCACCTTCGGGGCCAGGGCCGTCGCATCAAGTTCCTCTACACGATCCCGAACTTCCACAACCCGGCAGGTGTGACGCTCTCGGCCGAGCGCCGACCCGAGATCCTCGAGATCTGCCGAACGAACGAGATCCTCGTCCTCGAAGACAACCCGTACGGCCTGCTCCACTTCGACGAACCCGCACCGAATGCGCTGCGATCGCTCGACCCCGAGGGGGTCATCTACCTCGGATCATTCTCGAAGACCCTCGCGCCCGGGTTCCGCGTCGGATGGGCGCTCGCACCGCACGCGATCCGCGAGAAGCTCATCCTCGCCGCCGAGTCGGCGATCCTCTCGCCGAGCTCGTTCAGCCAGCTCGTGGTCTCCGAGTACCTCTCGACGACCGATTGGCGTGCGCAGATCGACACGTTCCGCGGTGTCTATCGCGAGCGGAAGGACGCCATGATCGAGGCACTGGGGGAGCACCTGCCCCAGCTCAGTTGGACCAACCCCAAGGGCGGGTTCTACGTCTGGGTCACCATGCCCGACGTCCTCGATTCGAAGCAGATGCTGCCCCGCGCGGTGAAGGAGCTGGTCGCCTACACGCCCGGCACGGCGTTCTTCGCCGATGGCCGAGGCCGACACGCGATGCGCCTCTCGTTCTGCTACCCGACGCCAGACGCGATCCGCGTCGGCATCCGTCGACTGGCCACCGTCGTCAACGGCGAGCTCGACCTGCTCGACACGTTCGCCGGCACCGGAACGCTCCAACTCCCCGCGACGCCCGGCATCGAGCTCGCGCCCCCGACCGACCTCAAGTAGTGGAGAAACCCCAGATCATGAGCGATTCCAACGGTCTGAACGTCGTCGTCCTCGCGGGCGGCATCTCCCACGAGCGCGATGTCTCACTCCGCTCCGGGCGACGTGTCGCCGACGCACTCACGTCCGCGGGCCACACCGTGACCCTCCGCGATCCGGATGCCGGTCTGCTGCCGTTCCTCGCCGACACCCGCCCCGACGTGGTGTTCCCGGCACTGCACGGCTCGAGCGGCGAAGACGGATCCCTTCTCGGCCTGCTCGACGCCCTCGGCATCCCCACCGTCGGATCCACGGCGGCCGCCGCGCGACGTGCCTGGTCGAAGCCGATCGCGAGCTCGCTCATCGCCGCCTCGGGTGCGTCGGTTCCCGAGTCGATCGTGCTCTCGCACGAATCGTTCCGCGAGCTCGGAGCGGCCGGCGTGCTTCAGATCGTGCGCGACGCCCTGCCGGGCGAGCTCGTCGTGAAGCCTGCGATGGGCGGCTCGGCGCAGGGTGTCAGCATCGTCACCGACCCGAGCGACCTGGCACGTGCGATGGTCGATGCCTTCACCTACGCCGACGTGGTCGTCGTCGAGCGACGAATCCTCGGCACCGAGATCGCGGTCGCCATCGTCGATGCCGGCGAGGGTCCAGTCGCATTGACTCCGGTGGAGATCGACCCAACCGCGGGCATCTACAGTTTCCAGGCACGGTACAACGCGGGGGAGACCACGTTCTATGCACCGTCGCGTCTCGACTCCGCGGCGATCGAGACGGTCGCGGCAGCAGCGATCCATGCACACACGACCCTCGGTCTCCGTGATCTGTCGCGTGTCGACTTCATCGTGGATGCCGCAGGGGTGCCGTGGTTCCTCGAGGCGAACGTACTGCCTGGACTGACCGAGACCTCCCTGGTGCCCCTCGCCATCGAGGCCTCGGCGACGAACGCGGCGGCCGTCTACTCCGGTCTCGTGCATGCGGCGGTCGCGCGAGCAGCCCGGACCACCGCGCGGGCCTGACCGCGTTCGGTCGATCGACCTTCGACGGCGCACATCCTTCGTGCGCTGAATCGAGAAACGGCACCTGATCCAGACGGATCAGGTGCCGTTTCTCGTCGATTTCAGTTCGTCAGGAACGATTCTGAGCGCGAGATCGCATCACACGCCTTCGAGATCCTCGCCGAGGTCACTGAGAATGCGACGAAGGTCCTGCACGGTGGCGAAATCGATGCTGATCTGGCCTTTTCGTGCTCCCAATGCGATCTTCACGCGGGTGTTGAGGCGATCTCCGAGTCGCGTGGCCAGGTCGTCCAGAAAGTCCTGGCGCTTGCCCGCTGCGGGCTTCGCTCGGGTCGCCGCCGGCGCCTGCGAGGTGGCCGCTGCTTCGGCCGCGCGGACGGACAATTCCTCGTTCACGATCTTGTCGGCGAAGCGCTGCATCGATGCAGCATCGCCTGCCGTCGCCAGGATGGCGCGTGCGTGGCCCGCGCTGAGAACGCCGGCCGCGACACGGAGTTGCACCGGCTCGGGGAGCTTCAGCAGACGAAGCGTGTTGGAGATCTGCGGACGCGATCTACCGATGCGCGACGCGAGTTCCTCCTGCGTGATGCCGAAGTCGGCGAGCAACTGCTGGTACGCCGATGCTTCCTCGAGAGGGTTGAGCTGTGAGCGGTGGAGGTTCTCGAGGAGGGCGTCGCGGAGCATGTCCTCGTTCGCAGTGTCCTTGACGACCGCCGGGATCGAATCGAGGCCCGCTGCCTTGGTGGCGCGAAGGCGCCGCTCTCCCATGACCAGCTCGTACTTGCCGGGCAGATCGGGATGCGGACGGACGACGATCGGCTGCAGCACGCCGAACTCGCGAACCGAGTGCACGAGCTCGGCAAGGTCATCGGGATCGAACACGCTTCTCGGCTGGACCGCGTTCGGCACGATGTCTTCGGGGTTTAGACGAGCGAGATGGGCACCAGGAACCGCAAGCAGGCCCTCGTCGGCGACGGCCTGCTCGATCACGGCGACGGACGCGACCGGTGCGGCGTCTGCACCGGGGAAGAAGACGTCAACGGGTCGTGCAGCGCCCTCGGTGGTCTCGCTCGACGGAATGAGGGCGCCGATGCCCCGACCGAGACCGGTTCGCTTGGTGGCCATCAGATTCCTTCCTTCTGCGCCGCAGCAAGAGCGGCACGCTGTGCGATCTCAGCGGCAGCTTCGCGATACGAGAGCGATCCGGACGACGAATAGTCGTAGCTGATCACGCTCTGCCCATAGCTGGGGGCCTCGGAGACGCGGACGGAGCGGGGGATGATCGTCTCGAGCGTCTGGACGGGGAAGTGGTCGCGAACCTCTTGGGCCACCTGCTGAGCGAGGTTGGTCCGCGAGTCGTACATCGTGAGGAGGATCGTCGACAGCCGCAGTTCGGGGTTCAGATGCTTCTCGATCAGCTCGATGTTGCTGAGCAACTGCGAGAGACCCTCCAGTGCGTAGTACTCGCACTGGATCGGAATGAGCACCTCACGCGCAGCGACGAACGCGTTGATCGTCAGGAGCCCGAGCGAGGGCGGGCAGTCGATGAACACGTAGTCGTACGGGCGCTCCATGGCAGCCAGGTGCTTGTCGATCGCGCGACGCAGGCGTTGCTCACGGGCAACAAGGGAGACGAGTTCGATCTCGGCACCAGCGAGGTGGATCGTGGCGGGAACGCAGTCGAGACGCTCGTGCTCGGTGGATCGACGCACGACCTGTGCAAGGTCGAGATCGGCGACCAGCACCTCGTAGACGCTCTGCTGGTCGGAGCGATGATCAACACCAAGGGCGGTCGAGGCGTTGCCCTGCGGGTCGAGATCGACCACCAGGACGTGAGCGCCCGAACGCGCGAGGGCTGCCGCGAGGTTCACGGCGGTGGTCGTCTTGCCGACGCCGCCCTTCTGGTTCGAGATCGTGATGACCCGGGTGGTCGCCGGGAGCGGCAGCACTGCGGTTTCGAGAGCGATGCGTCGACGAGTCTCGTCGGCAATCTGGTCAGCCAGGGGAGTTCCTCCGAATTCGGCGGGCGTTTCACGTGAAACGCCCGTTGCGGGTGCCTGCTCGGTCGGGCGCTGCGGTGCAGGCGCCGTCGGGGGAGCGGCGGACGATGATGCGATGGGCGCGTCGGTGCGTTCGACAGGCGCTTCAGCGTTGGTGGCGAGCGTTGCAGACGCGTCCGTTTCACGTGAAACGGGCTGCGTGGCTACTGATGTCAGGGGGGCTGGGGAAGGATCCGTCCGCGCCTCGTCGGCAGCCGGTTCGATCGATCCCGTGAAAGCGTCTGGTGAATCTGACGTAGGCGGTGCAGACCGCGGTGATTCCTGAGCGTGCTCGCCGATTGGCGCGGCCCCCGCGTCCGAGAGCGTGGCGGTCGGTCGTCCACCGTTGTCAACGAAGCGCTGGGTCTCGGTCTGTGGACTCGGTGGGGTTGCAGTGGTCTCTGGCTTCAAAGCCGTATCGTCCACGGTCACCGGCGTGGAAACCGCTGGGGTCGGTCCGGCACTCGCCGCTGCGCGAGCCGAGTGCAGCGAACTCACCGTGTCGACGGCGGCATCGCCGACGATCTCACGAATGATGTCCTCGAGGAGCCGATCAGGTTCGCTGACCGTGTGCTCGTGCGGCGTGGTGCGAGGCGGCGCATCGGGCTCCGCGAACGCAGCAGCCGTCGCGGCGTCCCAGTCGTAGGCAGCCGAGCGCGGTGCGGGCACAGGACTGGCAGTCGACGCAGGGTTCGCCGACGCCGCAACCGGGCTCGATGAAGCAGCGGGGGGTGACGGCACCGTCTGCTCGTATCGCTGAGCGGGAGGTAGATCACCTGCTGGGGGAGCCGTGACGGGAACCAAACTGTTCGGTCGCGCCGAATCAGAGGAGCCGTGGGACACCGGAGACACCTCGGCCGGCGCCTCGAAGGACTGAGTGCCAGCGACGTCTTGGGGTGGAACGTGGTTCGAAGGGGGCAGCACTGGCTCGTCAGACTTCATTCGGGGAGCGGATGATTGGTTCTCGGATGCCGGTTCAGGCTGTGGGCGACGCCGATGAAACCATCCACGTCCTCCGCCCTGCGCCATACCGAACTCTCCTGCCCTGATCCGTCATTCCCCACGATCGGCCGCCCACCACGTTCGGCGAGTCTCGATGGACTCGCCAGACAGTCAAGCTTAACCGTCGGCACCGACGCAGACCGACTGATTGCGCTGGTATTCGTGGTCACGCACGACTCTGTCGGCAGAAGAGCCAGATGTGCGCGAATGCCGTTCAAGATCCCGCCGTTTCACGTGAAACGCAACGTACCGCGCACCGTCTGTGCGCGGTACGCGTCCAGCCCAGGTTCCCGTGGTGCTCGCGAGCCGGACGACCGAAGAGACATGCCGACTGAACCCGCCGGGCCGCTCGTCTGACACATCACCGTTTCACGTGAAACGGTGATCCGGCACGAGCGAATCCACGCACTGCGGTGAAGTCGAGTCGGCGGGATGGATGTGCTGGCGTACCAGCCTGCGGCATGCGAGTCGCCGACGAAGTGCGTCGAATGTCGACCTAACGGCACTCCGTATCGCTTCGCATCGACAGGCTCCGACCAACACCCAGGCGACGATCACCGCGCGCGTCCCTGAAGGCCACGTCGTTGGTTAAGTCTGCAGGTGCCTTCACTCTCGTTCCCCGCGCGCTGCAGCCATGCCAGAGGTCTCCTGATACAGCGTAGGCACCTGCCGCAAGCCTCCAGAGAGGAGCAGCCTCCACGATGGAGCCCCGCCATTCGAGGGCGTCGTGCCTGTGCGCGGCAGACAACGCGCGAGCGTGATCGTTCGAACGCGCGGTCCCGGCGCCGTCACCCAGGCACTGTGATCTAGGCGCCGTGACCCAGGGGGCCGACTGCGGTAGCCCCGCCCACCAGTGCGGACCGACCGGACACCCCTCCAGCAGATCACTTCGGCGGTGCGTCCTGATGACTCTGTCGATCGACATGGGGGAGCGGTCCAACCGAGCACCCCTGTAGCCCGCACCTGCCGGCAGTCGCAGAACCGAAGGACACGTCTGTGAGCTGAGCGCACACGACACAGCGCGCCGCGCAGCACGCCCAAGGCGCCGATGTTCGAACATTCACGCCACAAGAAGCTCGACCCTCACCGACCAGCAACGCGCGGCCACGCCATCACGGACCAGGACGGCATCCGTGTGACTGCGCACTGAAGTGCAGGCCAAGGGACGACCGCGCCATCTCGGTGGTCGCATCGCCTGAGCGATATCTCCAGAGTTCTGCAACGCGACCGCAGTGGGCGCAAGCCAGCCGCCCCACGAGACCGCACCGAGCGACCACCAACGCAGAACGCCCGGCTCCGCTTCGATGAAGCGAAGACCGGGCGTTCAGTGGAACCGGTCGGCGAGCTCGACAGAGCACGCCATGGAGTAGGGGAACGTCAGGGCGCTGCGATACGGGCCCGGAACACCCGAGTGACTTCGGTGTCGAGCTCTTCACCGAGCAGCACCACCTCAGGATCGATCACCCGGTACTTGCGGAAGACCTTCTCGGCGGCACCCATCTCGCCATCGACGCCGGCGCCCTTCAACAGCACGAACTCGCCGCCGGCCTTCAGTAGGGGAGCGGTGACCGGGATCAGCGTACGCAGCGCGCTCACTGCACGGGCGGTCACCTGGTCGAACTGGTGCTTGAACCCGGAGTCTTCAGCACGAGCCCGCTCGACGACGACGTTCGAGAGTTGCAGCTCATCGACCTGGCGCGACAGCCAGTCGACACGACGCTCCATCGGCTCGATCAGGGTGAACGAGACATCCGGTCGAATGATCGCGAGCACGAGTCCGGGAAGCCCGGCGCCGGAACCGACATCGGCGACCCGGCCCGGCCGCAGCAGAGGCGCGACAAGGGCGGAGTTCACGATATGGCGCGTCCAGAGACGTGGGAGTTCGAGCGGGCCGATAAGCCCCAACTCCTCGCCGTGCGTCGCGAGCGAAGCAGCGAACTGCCGGCCGAGGTCGAGATGCGAACCGAAGGCTGCGGCCGCCGCGGCCGGCTCTGCCTCGAGTTCAGTGTTCACGGGTGCAGCACCCGACTCGTCTGTCGTCATCGTTTCACGTGAAACGTCACGCGGAACGCGTGATGACCGTGTGGCGGTCGGCACCCTCACCGCGCGACGCGGAGTGGAAGCCGCGCTCACCGACGAGGTCGTGCACGAGCTTGCGCTCGTAGGACGACATCGGCGGCAGCGACGCCTCGGCGGAGCCGGCCTCGATGCGCTCGACCGCACGGTCGACGAGGCGTGCCAGCTCGTCGCGACGCGCATCGCGCGAGCCACCGATGTCGAGGATGAGGCGTGAGAACACCCCGGTCTTCGTCTGCACCGCGAGGCGCGTGAGCTCCTGGAGGGCGGTCACGGTCTCGGGCTTCGAGAGCAGGTTCAGGTTCGCGCCGTCGCCTGCGTTGACGGAGATGTACGCGCGGCCGTTGCGGGCATCGATGTCGATGTCGCCATCGAGGTCGCAGATGTCGAGAAGCTCCTCGATGTAGTCCGCGGCGATGTCGCCCTCTTCTTCGAGCTGAGGAACGGTGCGCTCGTCATTCACGTGCTGCTGAACGTCGGTCATGGTTACTTTCCACCCTGCTTCTTCGCGCGGTTCTTGCCGACCGGCTGCTGGCGCTGCGTCGTCGTCTTCTTCTCCTCGACGACGATCGTCGTCGAGTCCTGGTCTTCCACCACGAGCTTGCCGCGCTTCGCGAGGCGAGCCTCGCGGGCCTTGGCGGCTTCGCTGCCCGGAGTCGGCATGTTGCGGATCACGAGGAACTGCTGGCCCATGGTCCAGAAGTTCGAGACGAGCCAGTAGAACATGACGCCGATGGGGAACGCCACGCCCGAGAACGCGAAGACCAGGGGGAGCAGGTACAACATGATGCGCTGCTGGCGGAACATCGGGCTCGCCTTGGTCTCAGGCGACATGTTCTTCGAGACGATCTGGAGCTGCGTGATGAACTGCGACGCCGTCATGAGCACGATCATCGTGGCCGCGATGACCATGACCTGCCAGGGGTACTCGCCGTTCATCGCACCGATGAACGTGCCTTTCAGCGGAGCGCCGAGGAACTCGGAGTTGGCGAACGAGTTCGCGAGCTCTTGGGTGAAGACGCCGACGCCGGCCTTGTCGTGCTGCGCATCGTTGAGCACGGAGAAGAGGCCGAAGAAGATCGGCATCTGCAGCAGCAGGGGGAGGCACGACGAGAGCGGGTTGGTGCCCGTCTTCTTGTAGAGCTCCATGGTCTCGCGTGACATCGCCTCGCGCGAGAACTGGTCCTTCTTGCCCTTGTACTTCTCCTGGATCTTCTTGAGCTGCGGCGCAACCTCGAGCATGCGTCGCTGGCTCTTGATCTGGCGCACGAAGATCGGGATCAGCGCGGCACGCACCACGATGACGAGGCCGACGATCGAGAGGATCCAGGTGATGCCCGCATCGGGGTCGAGCCCGGTGAACGTCCACAGCGAGTGGAACGCGACGAGGATCAGCTCGATGACCCATTTGATGGGCCAGAGAACAAGGCTGATGATATCCATTGCTGCGGGTCAGTCCTTTCGGGACAGTGCGGGGGAGGAAACCGAAAGCGCCGGCTCGACGACGAGCGGGCGAAGCATGGGGGCGCCGGAGCCGGAAGGCGACGTCTTCGAGACGTCGGAGGCAGGAGCGTCGGAAGCGACGTGCGCACCGGGGGAGAGGTGCGCCTGCTCGTGGGCGAGGCGGGCGGCCGCGGCATCCGCCTCGGCCTTGGGGAACATGCCCTTGGGCACGACCCATCCGAACGTCGTGGTCCGGTAGCGGTCGTGTCGAGGAGGCCGGACGTCGTCGATGCCGCCGGCGGTCCAGGGGTTGCATCGGAGGATGCGCCACGCCGTCAGGGCGCTGCCGAGCAGAAGGCCTCGTTGCTGCACGGATCCGAGTCCGTATGCGGAGCAGGAGGGGTAGTAGCGGCAGACATCCCCGTAGAGCGGGGAAATCGCGGCGCGGTACCCGCGGAGCAGCAGGACTCCGAGGTTTCGCGGGATCAACCCCACGAAGAGCGCGACGTCACGCATCGCGCACCGTCTTCGCGGAGGGCGCACCCGAAGAACCCGGCGCCCTCGGGGCGTCGGGTTCGGTATCGGCGATCACGTTTCGCCGCACGAGCGCGTTGAGCACTTCGGAGCGGAGCTCGGGCCAGGTGGCGTCGGCAGCGCCCGGGAGCGCACGCACGACGACATCGACATCGCAAGCACCGGCGAGCAGCGCTTCGCGACTCACGGCCTTGAGCCGGCGACGGATGCGATTGCGTCGCACCGCAGAGCCGACCTTCTTCGAGACGATGAAGCCGAATCGCGCGTCGCTGGTCGCTTCGCGCGACCGGACGTAGCTCACGGTGTGCTGGGTCGCCACCTTCGCACCACGACGCACGACGACTCGATAGTCATCGGCGCTCGTGATGCGATTGGCCTTGGCGAGCACCGAACGACTTATGCGGAGAGTTCGGTGCGACCCTTGGCGCGACGTGCCGACAGGATGGCACGGCCGGCGCGGGTGCGCATGCGAAGACGGAAGCCGTGCTTCTTGGCACGACGACGGTTGTTCGGCTGGAACGTACGCTTGCTCATTCTTCTTCTCCGACTTTCGGATCTCCGCGCCGCTCAGGACGTTCGGCAGGAGCCGAACCAGAGGGTGACGGGAAAACTGGGTGCCCGGAACGGGCTGGGGTCAACTGATTAAAACTACGGCCTCGAGGCCCCGTGGTCAAACCAGGCATGGTTCCAGTCGGCGTAGCGCAAACGAAAGAGTATCTCTCGTACCTCCGGAATACCTGTGGAAAGACACGCCGAGAACGCGGGATCCCCCAATCGGCATTTGTCCACAGGCCCGACTTTCGCTACCGTTTGAGACCAGTTATCCCCAGCTTCGGGCGCGGAATCACGCGCATCGCCCAGAATCTGCCCACAGCCAGTGGATAACGTTGTGAATACTTCGCCTCGCGCCGCTCGCTCCGTCGTTCGGGGGGACGACGAGCGGATGACGAGAGCACCGAGATTGCGGGGAAAGATGACCGAACAGCCCATCACCGATACATGGGCGGCCGTCCTCGATCGACTTTCCGAAGACACGGCGATCACGCCGATGCTCCAGGGCTTCCTCAGCCTGGTCGAGCCGAAGGGCATCGCCGCGGGCACGTTCTACCTCGAGGTGCCGAACGACTTCACGGCGACCATGCTGAATCAGCGCATGCGCGTCTCGCTGCTCTCGGCCATGAGCGTGATCGAGGCGCCGACCCCGGTCACCTCCTTCTACGTGGTCGTGAACCCCGAGCTCGAAGAGGTCCGCGCGCCCGATCCCGATCCGCTGTCGCCGATCGGCCTGACAGCACTCGAGGATCGCGTCGACCTCCCGGCCAGTCCGCAGTCGGTGTTCGAGAACACGAGTCCCGATCGACCGGGCGACACCCGACTCAACCCGAAGTACGCCTTCGAGAGCTTCGTCATCGGCCAGTCCAACCGGTTCGCGCATGCGGCCGCGGTCGCCGTGGCCGAAGCGCCGGCCAAGGCGTACAACCCGCTGTTCATCTACGGCGACTCCGGCTTGGGCAAGACCCACCTCCTGCATGCCATCGGCCACTATGCGATGAGCCTGTACCCCGGTATCCGGGTGCGGTACGTGAGTTCCGAGGAGTTCACGAACGACTTCATCAACTCGATCGCGAACAACCGAGGCTCCCTGTTCCAGCAGCGCTACCGGAGCATCGACATCCTGCTGATCGACGACATCCAGTTCCTGCAGGGCAAGGCGGAGACGCAGGAGGCGTTCTTCCACACCTTCAACACACTGCACGATCACAACAAGCAGGTCGTGATCACGAGCGACGTGCCTCCGAAGCTGCTGACGGGCTTCGAGGACCGCATGCGCAGCCGGTTCGAGTGGGGCCTCATCACCGACGTGCAGGCGCCCGACCTCGAGACGCGCATCGCGATCCTCCGCAAGAAGGCGCAGTCCGAGCGTCTGCAGGTGCCCGACGAGATCCTTGAGTACATGGCCTCGAAGGTGTCGAGCAACATCCGCGAGCTCGAGGGCACCCTCATCCGCGTGACCGCGTTCGCGAGCCTGAACCGCACGCCGGTCGACATGCCCCTGGTGCAGACCGTGCTGAAGGACCTGATCACGGATGACGCCGACAACGTGGTGGCGCCGGTCGACATCATCACGGCGACCGCCGACTACTTCAAGCTCACGGTCGACGACCTCTACGGCTCGAGCCGGTCGCAGGCCGTCGCGACCGCGCGTCAGATCGCGATGTACCTGTGCCGTGAGCTCACGAGCCTGTCGCTGCCGAAGATCGGACAGCTCTTCGGCAACCGCGACCACACGACGGTGATGTACGCCAACAAGAAGATCTCCGAGCTGATGAAGGAGCGGCGGTCGATCTACAACCAGGTCACCGAGCTCACCGCACGCATCAAGCAGGTCAGCCGCTACCGCTGATCCGGATGCCGCAGCGCGCCGCGGTACGCCCGCGCCGGCGGTGACCGGCGACCCCGCGAACGCGGTCGGCGGGCCGCCGAACGGCCGGGACACGCCCGAAATGCGCGCGGATGCGACATCCGGAACCGAATCCCACACCTGTGGACAGCTTGTGGATTGTTAACGAGCAACCGCCTGAACACTGTGAACCTTTCGCGCAGGCCTGTGGAGAACTGCAGACGGCGTGCAGATATGACCGGGGTCGAGACCGTGCGAATCCACACACCGTGCACAGATGCGATGGCCTCCGATCGGCACCGTTCCGCGCATCTCCGAACACCATCCACAGTTTCCACAACGGTTAACACCGTTAAGAGAACTGGTTAATCCCAGAGGGCTCCATAACATGTGCGGTCGGGGAGCGCTCCGCGACCGCATCGCTCGATTCGCTCGGCGTGCTGCTGCACCCTGCGGATAGCATGGGAGCCACCCAGCACCTCCACGACAGGAGAACCGTGAAGTTCCAGGTCAATCGCGACGTCTTCAGCGAAGCCGTGTCGTTCGCCGTCAAGCTGCTGCCGCAGCGAACCACGCTTCCGATCCTGTCCGGCGTGCTCATCCAGGCGAACGAGGGCGGCCTCGTGCTCTCCTCGTTCGACTACGAGGTCTCGTCGCAGACCGAGATCCAGGCCGACGTCGAGGAGCAGGGCACCGTGCTGGTCTCGGGCCGACTGCTCGCCGAGATCGCCGGCCGTCTGCCGAACGCGCCCGTGCGCATCGCGACCGAGGAGTCGCGCATCCAGGTCAGCTGCGGATCGGCGAGCTTCACGCTGCTGTCGATGCCCGTCGAGGAGTACCCGTCGATCCCCGAGATCGGCGAGCAGTCGGGCGTCGTTCCGGCCGAGGAGTTCGCGGCCGCGGTCGCACAGGTCGCGGTCGCCGCATCGCGCGACGACGTGACGCCGGTGATCACGGGCGTGCAGCTCGAGGTCCGCGAGAACAGCCTGGGTCTCGTCGCGACCGACCGCTACCGCGTCGCCGTGCGCGAGATCGACTGGGACGGCGGGGCCGTCGGCGGCACCGCGGCCGCCGAGGAATCGGTCACCGCGCTCGTTCCGGCCCGCACCCTGCAGGAGGTCGGCAAGACGTTCGGCCACTCCGGCACCATCTCGGTCTCGATCACGAGCCGCGACGATCGCGAGCTGATCGCCTTCAGCGCCGACCGGAAGACCGTCACGAGCCTGCTCATCAAGGGCAACTTCCCTCCGGTCCGCCGGTTGTTCCCCGAGACGGTGGAGAACTACGCGGTCATGAACACGGCTGAGCTCATCGAGGCCACCCGCCGCGTCTCGCTCGTGCTCGAGCGCGAGGCGGCACTGCGCTTCACGTTCACGTCCGACGGACTCACGCTCGAGGCCATCGGCAGCGAGCAGGCCCAGGCGCAGGAGAGCATCGATGCGATCCTCACCGGCGACGACACGGTCGTCTCGCTGAAGCCGCAGTTCCTGCTCGACGGGCTCGGCGCCGTGAACTCCGAGTTCGTGCGCATCTCGTTCACCAAGACCGAGAACCCGAACAAGCCGGGCCCTGTGCTCATCACGAGCCAGACCTCGCGCGAGCAGGCCGGCGCCGACACGTACCGCTACCTGCTGCAGCCCAACCTGTTGCTCCGCTGATTCGGGTGTCGGCCGCCGCCGATAGCGTGGGTCGCGTTCGAATCGAAGGGAGCTGACGTGCACGTCGTGCGGCTCTCGTTGACCGATTACCGCAACTACGCACGCGCCGAGCTCTCGCTGGGGCCGGGCACGACGGTCTTCGTCGGTCGCAACGGTCAAGGCAAGACCAACCTCGTCGAGGCGATCGGCTATCTCGCGACGCTCGGCTCGCACCGCGTCTCCAACGACCAGGCACTGATCAAGGCCGGGTCGGACGCCGCGATCGTGCGGGCACTGCTCGCCCACGCCGAACGCGAGCTGCTGGTCGAGCTCCAGTTGAACCGCAAGGGTGCGAACCGTGCGCAGCTGAACCGATCGGCCGTGAAGACCCGCGAACTTCCCCGCTATGCGCACAGCGTGCTCTTCGCCCCCGAAGACCTCGCGATCGTGCGCGGCGAACCCTCGGTCCGCCGGCGCCTGCTCGACGAGCTCCTCGTGCAGCGCACTCCGCGACTCGCCGGCGTCATGGCCGACTACGACCGGGTGCTCCGTCAGCGCAACACCCTGCTGAAGAGCGCCAGGGCTCGCGGCCTCGCGGCCGACAAGCTCACGACCCTCGACATCTGGGACGAACGCCTCGTGCACTTCGGTTCCGAGATCATCGATCGACGGGTCGCGCTCGTCGAAGAGCTCGCCGGCCCGCTCGCCGAGGCCTACGCATCGATCGTCGATGCCGACCATGCGCCCGAACTGCGATCGATGCTCTCCGTCGACGGCGCCGATCCCGACGCCGACGCGCTCGACGGCGGGTCGGTCGAGGGGAGCTCGATCGACGGTGCGTCCGATTCGGGCGATCAGGTTCCGGATGCCGGTGGCCCGCCGGTCTCGGGCACGGCCCAACGATTCGCCGAGGCCCTCCGAACGCTCCGCGCGAAAGAACTCGAGCGCGGCGTCACGCTCGTCGGCCCGCATCGCGACGACGTGCTGCTCATGCTCAACGGCCTGCCGGCGAAGGGGTACGCGAGCCACGGGGAGTCGTGGTCGTTCGCACTCGCCCTGCGACTGGCATCCGCGCAGCTCCTCCGACGCGATTCGGCGACGGGCGATCCCGTGCTCGTGCTCGACGACGTCTTCGCCGAGCTCGATCGGGCGCGGCGCGAGCGCCTGGCGGCAGCGATCGGCGGGTACGAGCAGGTGCTCGTCACGGCGGCCGTGCTCGAAGACGTGCCCGAGCACCTGGTGGCTCGCGTCATCCGCATCGATCATGGAACCGTGCTCGAAGACGACCCGACCGAGGCAGTCGACGAGGCCGGGCGCGCCGACGCCGAAGACGGAGCGGTCGATGGCTGAGCGCCCTGCAGAATCCGAGTCGCTCCGCGTCTACCAGCACTTCCGCGAGGTGTTCGGCGGCCAGCCGCGCACGGGCGGCGCACGCCTTCGACGCAAGGTGCGCGAGCGCTCGGGCAGCGAGCCGTTCACGCCCGGTCGCGACCCGAAGCCGCTCGGCGACGCCATCGACGGACTCACGTCGCAGCTCGGCTGGAGCGCACCGCTGTCGCAGCACGAACTGCTCGCGTCGTGGTCCTCGCTCGTCGGCGACGAGATCGCGGCGCACTCCGAACCGATCGGCATCGAGCACGGCGTTCTCCAGGTGCGGTGCGAGTCGACCGCGTGGGCGACGCAGCTGCGAATCCTGCGTGCCGACCTCGTCACCCGCATCCTCGACGGATTCCCCGAAGCGGGTGTCGAGAGCATCCGCTTTCAGGGGCCGGACGCCCCCACCTGGAAAAGGGGCCCCAGATCGATTCCAGGGCGCGGTCCGCGCGATACCTACGGCTGAGACGGCAAATTCGGTCGCCCGAGGTGCGTTCTCGTCTGAGAACGGCGCTTCCGGGCTGCTCCGGCGTCTCCGTTTGATAGGATCGAGAGTCGCCAGTACGACGGTTTGGAGCCCGATTCACCCATGACAGCGGAACCGATCAAGGCCGAGAGCGAGCCTGAATACGGCGCCGATGCGATCCAGGTTCTCGAGGGCCTCGAAGCGGTTCGCAAGCGCCCCGGAATGTACATCGGATCAACCGGGCCGCGAGGACTCCACCACCTCGTCTACGAGATCGTCGACAACTCCGTCGACGAGGCGCTCGCCGGCTACGCCGACACCATCGACGTGACGATCCTGCCCGACGGCGCGATCCGGGTCGTCGACAACGGTCGCGGCATTCCCGTGGGCATCCACAAGACCGAGGGCAAGTCGACCGTCGAGGTCGTGCTCACCGTGCTCCACGCCGGCGGCAAGTTCGGCGGCGGCGCCTACGCCGTCTCGGGCGGCCTGCACGGCGTCGGCTCGTCGGTCGTGAACGCGCTGTCGACGCGTCTCGAGGTCGAGGTGCGTCAGCAGGGTCAGGTCTGGACCCAGTCGTACCGCGACGGCGGTGTGCCGCAGGCGCCCCTGGCCCTGGTCGGCGAGAGCACCGAGACCGGCACCACGATCACGTTCTGGCCCGACGGCAGCATCTTCGAGACGCTCGAGTTCGACTACGAGACGCTTCGCACCCGGTTCCAGCAGATGGCGTTCCTCAACAAGGGCCTTCGCATCGAGCTGACCGACCTCCGCGCCGGCCACAGCGAGATTCCGCTCGAAGACACGGCCGAGCACGAATCGGATGCCGCGGCTCCGCGCACCGACACCTTCCTCTACGAGCGCGGCCTCGTCGACTACGTCGAGTACCTCAACCGTTCGAAGAAGTCCGACGTCGTGAACGACGAGATCATCTCGTTCGAATCCGAGGACACCGAGCGCAAGATCGCGCTCGAGGTCGCGATGCAGTGGACCACCTCCTACTCCGAGTCGGTGCACACCTATGCGAACACGATCAACACGCATGAGGGCGGCACGCACGAAGAGGGCTTCCGTGCAGCGCTGACCACGCTCGTCAACCGGTACGCGCGCGAGAAGAACATCATCAAGGAGAAGGACGAGAACCTCTCCGGCGACGATGTGCGCGAGGGGCTGACCGCCGTCATCTCGGTGAAGCTCGGCGAACCGCAGTTCGAGGGCCAGACCAAGACCAAGCTCGGCAACACCGAGGCGAAGTCCTTCGTGCAGAAGGTCACCGCCGACCAGCTCGGCGACTGGTTCGAACGCAACCCGACGCAGGCCCGCGAGATCATCCGCAAGGCGATCCAGGCCGCAACGGCTCGACTCGCCGCCCGCAAGGCGCGCGAGGCGACCCGCCGCAAGGGCCTCCTCGAGTCCGGCGGCATGCCGGGCAAGCTCAAGGACTGCTCCTCGAAGGACCCGTCGATCTCCGAGATCTTCATCGTCGAGGGCGACTCGGCCGGAGGCTCCGCCGTGCAGGGCCGCAACCCCGAGACGCAGGCGATCCTCCCGCTCCGCGGCAAGATCCTGAACGTCGAGAAGGCCAGGCTCGACCGCGCCCTCGCGAACGCCGAGGTGCAGGCCATGATCACGGCGTTCGGCGCCGGCATCGGCGAGGACTTCAACACCGACAAGGCCCGGTACCACAAGATCGTGCTCATGGCCGACGCCGATGTCGACGGCCAGCACATCACGACGCTGCTGCTCACCCTGCTCTTCCGCTACATGCGCCCGCTCATCGAGTTCGGCTACGTGTACCTCGCGCAGCCGCCGCTGTACCGACTCAAGTGGACGAACGCCGAGCACGAGTACGTCTACTCCGACCGCGAGCGCGACGCGCTGCTCGTCGAGGGGCAGGCCAAGGGCTGGCGCATCCCGAAGGACAACGGCGTGCAGCGCTACAAGGGTCTCGGCGAGATGAACCACCAGGAGCTCTGGGAGACCACGATGAACCCCGAGACCCGCACGCTGCTGCAGGTCACCATGGACGACGCGGCCGCCGCCGACGAGATCTTCTCGACCCTGATGGGTGAAGACGTCGAGAGCCGCCGCAACTTCATCCAGAAGAACGCGAAGGACGTGCGTTTCCTTGACATCTGATGTGATCGAGCCCGGCGCGGGCGGCGAAGAGACCCGCGCCGACGCAACCAACGGCGGACACGGCATCCACGGGCGCATCGACCAGGTCGACCTGCAACTCGAGATGCAGCGCTCGTACCTCGACTACGCCATGAGCGTCATCGTCGGTCGTGCGCTGCCCGACGTGCGCGACGGCCTGAAGCCAGTGCACCGTCGCGTCATCTACGCGATGTACGACGGCGGCTACCGACCCGACAAGGCGTTCTCGAAGTGCGCCCGCGTGGTCGGCGACGTCATGGGACAGTTCCACCCCCACGGCGACACGGCGATCTACGACGCGCTCGTGCGACTCGTGCAGCCGTGGAGCCTCCGCTACCCGCTCGCGCTCGGCCAGGGCAACTTCGGCTCGCCCGGCAACGACGGCGCCGCGGCCCCTCGATACACCGAGACGAAGATGGCCCCGCTCGCGCTCGAGATGGTGCGCGACATCGACGAAGAGACCGTCGACTTCCAGGACAACTACGACGGCCGCACGCAGGAGCCGTCGATCCTGCCCGCGCGCTTCCCGAACCTGCTCGTCAACGGCTCGGTCGGCATCGCCGTCGGCATGGCGACGAACATCCCGCCGCACAACCTGCGCGAAGTGGCATCCGGAGCCCAGTGGTACCTCGAGCACCCCGAGGCATCCCGCGAAGAGCTGCAAGAGGCGCTCATCCAGCGCATCAAGGGGCCCGACTTCCCGACCGGCGCCCAGATCCTCGGCGTCAAGGGCATCAACGACGCCTACCGCACGGGTCGCGGTTCGATCACCATGCGCGCCGTCGTCTCGGTCGAGGAGCTGCAGGGTCGCACCTGCCTCGTCGTCACCGAGCTGCCGTACCAGGTCAACCCCGACAACCTCGCGATCAAGATCGCCGACATGGTGAAAGACGGAAAGCTCGGCGGCATCGCCGACATCCGCGACGAGACCTCGGGCCGCACCGGCCAGCGCCTCGTGCTCGTGCTCAAGCGCGACGCGGTCGCGAAGGTCGTGCTCAACAACCTGTACAAGCACACCCCGCTGCAGGAGAACTTCGGCGCGAACATGCTCGCGATCGTCGACGGCGTGCCCCGCACCCTCTCGATCGACGGCTTCATCGCGCACTGGGTCGACCACCAGATCGACGTCATCGTGCGCCGCACGCAGTTCCGCCTGCGCAAGGCCGAAGAGCGCATGCACATCCTGCAGGGCTACCTCAAGGCGCTCGACGCGCTCGACGAGGTCATCGCCCTCATCCGTCGTTCGCCCACGGTCGAAGAGGCCCGCGACGGCCTCATCGACCTGCTCTCGATCGACGAGCTCCAGGCGCGCGCGATCCTCGAGATGCAGCTGCGTCGTCTCGCCGCCCTCGAGCGTCAGAAGATCATCGACGAGGCCGCGCAGCTCGAGCTCGAGATCGCCGACTTCCGTGCGATCATCGCCTCGCCCGAGCGGCAGCGCACGATCGTCTCCGAGGAGCTCGCAGAGATCGTCGACAAGTACGGCGACGACCGGCGCACGCAGATCATGCCGGGCTTCGACGGCGACATGTCGGTCGAAGACCTGATCCCCGAAGAGGAGATGGTCGTCACCGTCACCCGCGGCGGGTACGTCAAGCGCACGCGCAGCGACAACTACCGTTCGCAGCACCGCGGCGGCAAGGGCGTCAAGGGCGCACAGCTGCGGGCCGACGACGTGGTCGAGCACTTCTTCGTCACCACCACGCACCACTGGCTGCTGTTCTTCACGAACATGGGCCGCGTGTACCGCGCGAAGACGTACGAGCTGCAGGAGGGCGGCCGCGACGCGAAGGGCCAGCACCTCGCGAACCTGCTCGAGCTCCAGCCCGACGAGCAGGTCGCCGAGATCCTCGACATCCGCGACTACGCCGTCGCCCAGTACCTGGTGCTGGCAACGCGCGACGGCCTCGTGAAGAAGACCGAGCTCACGGCCTACGACACGAACCGTGCGCGCGGCGTCATCGCCATCAACCTGCGCGAGGGCGACGAGCTCGTGTCGGCCATGCTCGCCGACGAGCACGACGAGATCCTCCTCGTCTCCCGCAAGGGCATGTCGCTCCGCTTCGAGGCGACCGACGAGGCGCTTCGCCCAATGGGCCGTTCGACGTCGGGCGTCAAGGGCATGAGCTTCCGTGACGGAGACAGCCTGCTCGAGGCATCCGTGGTCGCGCATTCCGACCCCGATGCGCCGATCGAGGCGACCGATCCGGTTCCGGATGCCGCGGTCGAGGTCGCCGGCCAGAAGCTCAGCCCGACCGACACGTACGTGTTCGTGGTCACCGAGGGCGGGTACGCCAAGAGCACCCGCATCGAGGAGTACCGCAAGCAGCAGCGCGGCGGACTGGGCATCAAGGTCGCCAAGTTGAACGACGATCGCGGCGATCTCGCGGGTGCGCTGATCGTCTCGCGCACCGACGAGGTGCTTGTGGTTCTTGCCAGTGGCAAGGTGGTACGCTCTGACGTCGCCGAGGTTCCCGCCAAGGGCAGGGACACGATGGGGGTCGTCTTCGCGAAGTTCGCCGAAGCCGACCGGATCATCGCGATCGCGAAGAATTCCGAACGGAATCTCGTGGAGGAAGCCGCAGAAACCGAAGCGGACGAGACCACGGGAGAGGAGTAACCGTCTATGAGTAGCGTTGCCGAGAAGCTCGCCCGCAAATCGAACCGGCGACCCGCCGCCAAGCAGGTCCGCCTGCGGCTGGTCTACGTCGACTTCTGGTCGGCCGTGAAGCTGTCCTTCCTCGTGGCGGTCGCACTGGCCGTCGTGAGCATCGTGGTCACGTTCCTCGTGCACACGGTGCTCAGCTCGACGGGCATCTTCGAGAACTTGAACTCCCTGGTTCAGGATGTCGCGGGTGCCGGCACCGACCTCACGGCCGTGCTCTCGCTCGGCAACGTCATGGGCTTCGCGATCGTGGCAGCACTGCTGAACCTCGTCGTGACGACCGCGCTCGGCGCGATCCTGGCCGTTCTGTACAACCTGAGCGTCAAGATCACGGGCGGCATCCTCGTCGGTTTCACCAACAACTGACGCGGTCTTCGGCTCGATTCGGTAATTCGACCACCTTCAGGTAGTCTTTTCCACGGCCGAAATTCGGGGATATAGCTCAGGCGGTTAGAGCGCTTCGCTGATAACGAAGAGGTCCGAGGTTCAAGTCCTCGTATCCCCACTCCATAACTCCATAGATCGGGTGCCATCGGCGCCCGACCCAGGGGCCTTAGCTCAGTTGGTAGAGCGCCTGCTTTGCAAGCAGGATGTCAGGAGTTCGAATCTCCTAGGCTCCACAGTTTCCCCGCCGCACGTCGATCTCGATC
This sequence comes from Agromyces allii, assembly GCF_009749385.1. GTDB lineage: Bacteria > Actinomycetota > Actinomycetes > Actinomycetales > Microbacteriaceae > Agromyces > Agromyces allii. Next base: position 207,056 of record NZ_WBIN01000003.1, read on the forward strand.
CGTGCGGCACTCCACCTCGGGCGCACCGGATACAGTGTGCGGATGGACATCCGCATCGCCGCGTACGCCGTCATCATCCGTGACGGCGAGATCCTGCTGTCGCACTGGAACGAGCACGGCCGTTCCGGGTGGACGCTTCCCGGCGGCGGCATCGAAGGCGAGGAGCATCCTGCCGTCGCGGTCGTGCGCGAGGTGCGTGAGGAGACCGGCCACGATGCGGCCATCGATCGACTGCTCGGCATCGACACGATGATCGTTCCGGCGAGCAAGCGCCTCAGGGGTTCGGCGCCGCTGTACGGCATGCGAGTCGTGTACCGCGCGCACATCACCGGTGGAACGCTGCGCAACGAGATCGGCGGTTCGAGCGACGAGGCGAGATGGTTCCGGCTCGATGAGCTGCCCGCGCTGAAGACGGTCGGCCTGGTCGACGTCGCTCTCCAGTTGAACGCCGACGAGCCGGCCGACGGCGTGCCGGCGCCCGCGTGGCCGCAGTCGCGCGAGCTGCGGTGAACTGGGCAGCGAACCCCTGACCGGAATCCGCCGGCCGTCGGTCGGCCTCGTCGCCGCGGTGGCTGTCGCACCCGTGCGTGCTGCCGCGGCAGCCGACGTCGGCGCCTCTCCGACAACGGATCGACGAGCGATGTCGTCGCTCCGCTCTCGGCGAGGCGCCGTCGACCCGGCGGCGACGATGAGCTGAGACCCGGCTTCCGTGCGGGTGGACGGGCCGTGCACGGACCGGATCGAGTCGAGGTGACCCGGATCCGATCCGTGCAGGGCGGTGTCGGTTGCGGCGCCCATTAGACGAGCGGGCTTCCGAGCGTGCCGAGCTGGCGCTGCAGGTCGGCGAGGGCGTTCTGTGCGTCGAGCTCCGTCTGGCGGCGCAGGAGCACGGTCTCGGGGGAGCGGAGTGCCTCGCGGCGGTTGCTCCAATCGAGCAGCGCCAGACCGAGTCGGCGGGCGGTGCGCTCCTGCAGGCCTAGTGCCCGCGGTTGGTAGAGCGATGCGCGTCCCGGAACGGGGCGAGCGGCGGTGAGTGACGTGGTGTTCACGGTGATTCCTTCATTGGAGGTGGTGAAGATCCGCGCGACGGGATGCCGGCGGGGAGACGTTCGAACGCGCGCTCGAGGCGCGCTGGAGGCGTCGGCGCTCGTCGACGACGAGACGGAACGCCTACCGGGGAGCGATCGCGCCGAGGGCGACGACCGTGGCTGATCGCAGTGGATCGAGAGCGTCGCAGGCGGCGACCGGAGTCGCAGTTCGCGAGGCGCTCACGCCGGATCAGGCGGAGTGACGATCACGCACGAGGTGCGCGAGGTCGGGGCGAGTCAGCAGGCCGGAGACACGAGGAGGAATCCCGTGTGCGGCTTCGTGAAGGTGACCTTGATCATGGGACTCAACTCCTCTCTCTGTTTCGGGGCGGGTTCGCCGAGTCACGAACATACCGGCATATTCACAGGGAGCGCAAGCGTTGAACGCGAAATCGTTCGAAGATCAGTGCTGGCCCTGAACACAGGTCGGCTGACGGTCGGTCGGCGTGCGCGCGATTCCCGCCTGGCTGGGGCCGAATCCGGGCGCGCGAAAGGCCCCGCCGTCGGGCGGGGCCTTTCAGCGAGATCCGGTGCTAGAGCGCGGCGGAGGAGGTCGGCGCAGGGCCGGGCTCGTCGTCGGCGACCCAGAGCTCGTCGTCGGCGCGGAACGTCTGCCACACGGCGTAGGCGATGCCCGCGGCGACCGCGATGCCGGCGCCGATGGCGAGATATCCGCCGAATCCGGGGCCGCTCTTCTGCTGCTTCGCGATGCTGGCGGCGGCCTTCGGCGAGACGCGCTGCACGGCACGGCGTACGCGGGTGTCGTTGGCGATGTCGCCGATCGAGAGCACGGTCCCGAGCGCGGAGCCGAGTGCGCGCTCGACGCCGTCGCCTGCGGTCGAGGCGTATTCGCGAGCCTGGCTCAGGCCGGGGCGCACGTAGTTCTCGTAGCCGGTCCGGACGCGCGGAACGACCTCTTCGTGGTGGAGCGCACTGATCTGGCGGCTCGCCTCACGTGCGACGGCGTTTGCACGGTCGAGGACCTGCTGCTGGTCTCCCCACAGATCTTCGGCACTACTGCGCAGCCGCTTGAGTTCCTTCTGGCGCTTGCGTGACAGGCTCATCTGACCCTCCATCGATGTGCAGCGAATCACTCCATCTTGCCACCGAAACAGCTGGAAGCGGGGTGAGAGTCGCAAACGTGCATTCCCCTTGACGAATCCGCCCGTGACAGAATATGGGAATGCCGATTCACACTGCAGTCGCGACGCTCAACACCAGCCTCGGACCCATCAAGGTCGACCTCTACGGCCACCACGCTCCGAAGACCGTCAAGAACTTCGTCGGCCTCGCGACCGGCGAGATCGAGTGGACCCACCCCTCCACGGGCCAGAAGACCAACGACCCGCTGTACGACGGCGTCGTGTTCCACCGCATCATCCCCGGCTTCATGATCCAGGGCGGCGACCCGCTCGGTCAGGGCATCGGCGGACCGGGCTACCAGTTCGACGACGAGATCAACCCCGAGCTCGACTTCACCGAGCCCTACGTCCTCGCCATGGCCAACGCCGGCATCCAGGGCGGCCGCGGCACCAACGGCTCGCAGTTCTTCATCACGGTCGGCCCGACCACGTGGCTGCAGGGCAAGCACAGCATCTTCGGCAAGGTGACGGATGCCGCGAGCCAGGCCATCGTCGACAAGCTGGCCTCCGTTCCGACCGACGGCCGTGACCGCCCGCTCGACGACGTCGTCATCGAGAGCGTCACCGTCGAGCAGGTCTGACACTCAGGTGACGGATGCCGGCGCGGAACGCGCGAACTTCTGCTACCGGCATCCAGACCGTCAGAGCTTCGTGCTCTGCCAACGCTGCGGGCGCACGGTGTGCGGCGAATGCCAGACCCCTGCGCCCGTCGGCGTGATCTGCCCCGAGTGCATGCGCGAACAGCGCGCATCGGCGCCGCGCACCAAGCCGGCGATGGTCTCGCGCTTCCGCTCGGCCGCCGACCGCGGGGCGCCCGTGGTGACATATGCCCTGATCGGCATCACCGCCCTCGTGTATCTCCTGCAGTGGATTCCGGGCCTCGGCGTGACCAACGCGCTGTTCTTCAGCCCCGTCTTCATGACCGAGGTCTTCCCCGAGCCGTGGCGTGCCCTGACCTCGGTGTTCCTGCACTCCACGTCGTTGTTCTTCCACATCCTGCTGAACATGTACACGCTGTGGATCTTCGGGCGCCTGCTCGAGCCGATGCTCGGCCGCGGGCGCTTCCTCGCGCTGTATCTGATCAGCGGTTTGGCCGGTTCGATCGGCGTCGTCGTGTTCGCAGACCCGGGGTCGCAGGTACTGGGTGCGTCGGGCGCCATCTTCGGCCTGATGGGGGCGTTCGTCGTCATCCAGCGGCGGCTCGGCGGCAACATGACCCAGCTCTACATCCTGTTGGCCGTCAACCTCGCGATCGGGTTCATCCCTGGTGCGAACATCTCGTGGCAGGCGCACCTGGGCGGCCTGATCGGCGGAGCGCTCGTCGGGCTCATCCTCCTCGAGACGAGGGCACGTACGCGTCTCGGCATCCAGATCGGCCTGCTGATCGGATTGACCGTGGTCCTGTTCGCGATCGGGTGGCTCGTCGCCAGTTGGAAGATCGGCGCCTTCTAGTTATCCACATCTCCCTCCACAACTGGGGAGAGAGTTACACGCGTGTAATTGCGGCGACCTCGAGCAGGTGAGACCGCGCCAGGGCGCACAAAACGGGCGGATGTCGCATCCGCCCGTTTCGTGTTCAGTGGAGCCGGCTCAGCGCCAGCGCGTCGTCATCAAGAAGCCGACGAATGCGATGCCGAAGCCGATGAGGATGTTCCACGAACCGAGGTCTGCGATGGGCAGCTTGCCCTGGCTCACGTAGAAGACGATGATCCAAGCCAGTCCGAGCAGCATGAAGCCGAACATGACGGGCTTGAACCAGACCGGGTTGGGCGCTTCTTCGCCGCTCGCCTGTTCCGCTCGCGCGGGCTTCGATGATTTCGTACGTGCCATGCGGGCGATTCTATCCGAGGGAAGGCACGACTCACAGCCGGGGCCTCCTCCGGGCCGAATAGAATCGTCCTCATGTCCGAGATGCCGCCCGAAGGCCGTCGTCGTGACCGTGGGCGTCGAAGCGCCACGGCCGACCGAGCCAAGCCGCGGCACCGGGTCAGCGTCGTCGGCGTCTTCGGCGAGCTCCTGCTCACGGCGGGCGTGCTGATCCTGCTGTTCCTGGGTTGGCAGCTCTGGTGGAACGACGCGATCATGGCCGGGCAGCAGTCCGCCGCGGCATCCGCCCAGAGCTCCGAATGGACCGAGCAGGCCCGTGCGCAACAGGGCGATCAGCCCGCGCCCGACCCGGCGGATTACGGCGACCCGGTCGTCGGCCCCGCCGAGTACCCCCACGCCGAGGCGTTCGCCGTCATGTATGTTCCGCGCTTCGACGCACCGGGCACGCACGACTCGGTGCGCCAGATCGCCGAGGGCTACAGCACCGACGTGCTCAACAGCTTCGAGACGGGCGTCGGGCACTACCCGGGCACGCAGATGCCCGGGCAGGTCGGCAACTTCGCCATCGCCTCGCACCGCAGCGCCTACGGCGGCGGCATGCACGAGATCGAGCAGTTCCAGCTGGGCGACCCGATCTACATCCAGACGAAAGACGGCTGGTACACGTATCGGTTCCGCGACTTCGAGTACGTCACGCCATCGACGGTCGACGTGCTTGCGGCCGTGCCGCATCACCCCGAACTGGCCCCGACCGATCGCATCATCACGCTGACCACGTGCAACCCCCTCTACTCGACGGCCGAGCGTCTCGTCGCGTACGGCGTGCTCGACTCGTGGCAGCCCGCTTCCGCCGGTCCGCCGGCCGAGATCGCCGACATCGTCGCAAGCTGGGGGTCCTGAGTGTACGGAGCACTGTGGCGGGTCCTGCCCGGACCCATCTGGCTGCGCATCATCCTGCTGCTGCTGCTCATCGCGGCGGCGGTCTACGCCCTCTTCACGTGGGTGTTCCCCTGGGTCGACGGCATCGTCAACCCGATCGACGTCACGGTGGACCAATGACCCGAATCCTCGTCATCGACAACTACGACAGCTTCGTCTACACGCTGAACGGATACCTCCAGGAGCTCGGCGCCGAGACCGAGGTGCTGCGCAACGACGCGTTCTCCGAATCGGAGGTCGCCTCGCGCCTCGCCGAGTACGACGCCGTGCTGCTCTCACCAGGGCCCGGCAAGCCGTCCGACGCCGGCGTCTCGATCCCCTTCGTGCATGCGGCGCTGGCATCCGGAACGCCGCTGCTCGGCGTCTGCCTCGGCCACCAGGCGATCGCCGAGGCCTTCGGAGGCGTCGTGACGAACGCCGAAGAGCTCATGCACGGCAAGACCTCGAGCATCGCCCACGACGAGAGCGACTTCTACGAGGGCGTTCCGCAGCCGTTCACAGCAACGCGGTACCACTCGCTCGCCGTCGTCGACGGCACGATGCCGGCGGAGCTCGAGGTGACCAGCCGCACGCAGGGCGGGGTCATCATGGGACTGCGTCACGTGAGCGCGCCGATCTACGGCGTGCAGTTCCACCCCGAGTCCGTGCTCACCGAGGGCGGGTACCGCATGCTCGGCAACTGGCTCGCCGTCGCGGGTCTCGCCGAGGCGCCCGAGCGCGCCGCCGGACTCAACCCGCTGCTGCGCACTGCGGACTGACCGCACCCGACGGCGCGACGGCCGGGGGCTCAGCCCGCGCAGTACGTGAGTTCGACCGAGGAGTGCTGCGGCACGTCGCCAGGCGAGAGCGACTGATGCGTCACCGGGGACCCGGGTTCCGACTTGCAGCCGGGATCGGGCTTCGGAACCGCCGTCAGCTGGAGGTTCTCTGCGGTGAGCAACGAGGACGCCGCGTCGAGCGTCTGCTCGGTGAGGTCGGGCAGCGTCACCATGCCGTTCGAGATGCGGAAGTTGACCGTCGCCCCGGTCTCGACCGACGTGCCGGCCTCGGGGTCGGTGCCCAGCACCACGTCGGCGGGCACGGTCGGCGAGGTCACCCGCGTCTCGGACCCGGGCACGAGCCCGGCATCGGTGATCGTGGTCTTCGCCTGATCGAGGCCTGCGTTGCGGACGTCGGGGACGTCGACGGCCTCCCGGCCGGCTGACACGTACAGCGTGATCGGCGTGTTCGCGTCGACGATCTCGCCCGCGGCAGGGTCGGAGCGCACCACGTTGCCGGCGACGACATCGGCGCTGGTCTCGTCGATGCGGGAGGCCGAGAGCCCCAGCTCCTGCAGCTGTTCGACCGCGGCCTCGTAGGTGGTGTCGACGAAGGCCGGCACCTCACGGGCGTTCGAGGGCACCTCGACGGTCGGCTGCAGGTTGAACGCCCAGTACATGACGGCGATCACGATGACCACGACGCCGATGATGCCCGACCAGATCCAGATGGCCGGAGGCCGGCGCTGGGTGCGGGTCATCGTCTCGTCTTCGGTGAGCTGACGCAGTGCCAGCTCGGAAGTCGAGAGCGAACCGGTGGGCGAGCCGAACAGCGAGGCGGACTCGTCGACTCGCTGATGCACCGGAACGCGACCGGATGCCGCCGTGTCGATGTCTGCGCGGAACTCGGCCGCCGTCTGGTACCTGCCGTCGCGCGTCTTCACGAGCGCGTGCATGACGACCGCATCGAGCGCGGGGGAGACCTTGGGGTTGATGACGCTCGGCTTCACCGGGCGCTCGCTCACGTGCTGGTAGGCGACCGCCACGGGGGTGTCACCGCGGAACGGAGGGCGACCGGTGAGCATCTCGAAGAGCACGACGCCGGTCGAGTACAGGTCGGTGCGGGCGTCGACGGTCTCGCCCTTCGCCTGCTCGGGCGAGAAGTACGAGGCCGTGCCGAGGATCGCGGTCGTCTGGGCCACGGTCGTCGACGAGTCGGACACCGCGCGCGCGATGCCGAAGTCCATGACCTTCACCTGTCCGGTGGTCGTGATCATGATGTTGCCGGGCTTGATGTCGCGGTGCACGACGCCCGCGCGGTGCGAGTACTCGAGCGCGGTCAGCACGCCGTCGATGACGCGCACGGCCGCGGCGGGCTCGAGGGGTCCGTCGTGGATGATGTCCTTGAGCAGACGACCCTCGACGAACTCCATGACGATGAACGGAAGCTGCACCTCGTGACCGGAGGCGTCGGCGACAGTCTCTTCACCGGCGTCGAAGACGCGCACGATCGTCGGATGCGCCATGCGTGCGGCCGACTGCGCCTCTTGACGGAAGCGCATGCGGAACGCGGGATCGGTGGCGAGCTGCGGCTTCAGCAGCTTGATGGCGACCTGACGACCGAGCCGGGTGTCCTGTCCGACGTGGACGTCGGACATGCCGCCGCGACCGATGAGCTGACCGACGCGGTAGCGTCCGGCGAGTACTTGTCCTTCGTCAGTCACGTGCGCCCGGTTTCCTCTCGTCGTCGTGGTCGTCGTGCGGCGTAGGCCTGCCTCGCGCACGAGGCAGGCCGGACCGCGATCAGTTGCCGGTGTCGTCGCCGCCGTCGGACCCGGCGTCGGGGGTCGGGGCGGGACTTGCGACCACCGTGACGGTTGCAGCCGGGGAGGCGGCAGAACTCAGCGCACCGCAGAAGTACAGGTAGCTGATGTTGATGGCTGCACCGTCGGCCGCGTCGGCGTTGACCGTGATCGTCACGTTCGTCGCGTCGGCGCCCAGCGGCGGTGCGGATGCCGCGGGGCCGTCGACGTTGACCTGGTAGCCCGACCTGGTCTGGCCGGCGGGGCACTGCGCTGCCGTCCAGGAGACCTGGATGGATCCGCCGGGGGCGACGGTGGACGGGGTCACCGTGGGCGCCGATCCGGGTGCGGCGGGCGTCTCGGGTGCGGCGTAGGCCGTGACCGTGATCTCAGAGCCGAGCGGAACGGGCCCGGTCGGGTTCACTTCGTAGACGATGCCGGTACCCGACGGGTCTGCTGCCGGCTTGCCTTCGACGACGTTGGCGACCATGCCCAGATCCTGGAGCTTGGCGCGTGCGTCGTCGACCGAGAGGCCGACGAAGTCGGCCGCGGTGATCTGCGCGGTCGTCGGTGCCTCGGAGGTCGGCGGAGCCGACGTGGGAGGAGCACTCCGCGTGGTCGGCGGCTTCGAGCTCGTCGCCGGGGTGCCACCGCCGCCGCCGTTGACCGCGAGGGCGATGATCGTGCCGATGAGCACGATCGCCAGCACGGCGATGAGCACGATGAGCGGCCACGTCCAGGGGTTGCGCTTCTTCTCTTCGGTCGCCTCTTCGGCGTCCTCGTCGCCGGGGGCACCGGCCGCGCCGGTGCTGAGCACCGTCGTCGCCGCCGTCGCGCCCTGCTGCGGCATCAGCATCGTGGCCGCGGTCGCGCCGCCGGCGATGCCGAGCACTGCCGGCACGGCCACCGCGGCGCCCTGCACGTCGCCGCGTCGCAGTGCGGAGGCCGCGCGCGCGAGGTGGGCCGAGGTCGGCGGGCGTTCGGCCGGGTTCTTCGCGATGCACGCGTAGACGAGGTTGCGCACCGGTTCGGAGACGGTGACCGGAAGGTCGGGCGGCGTCTCGTTGATCTGCGCCATGGCGATCGCGACCTGCGACTCGCCCGTGAACGGGCGACGGCCGGCGAGGGCCTCGTAGGCCACGATGCCGAGCGAGTAGATGTCGGTCGTGGGCGAGGCCGGGTGGCCGGATGCCTGCTCGGGCGAGAGGTACTGCACCGTTCCCATGACCTGGCCGGTCGCGGTGAGCGGAACCTGGTCGGCGATGCGCGCGATGCCGAAGTCGGTGATCTTCACACGCCCGTCGGGCGTGATGAGCAGGTTGCCGGGCTTGATGTCGCGGTGCACGAGACCGGCCGCGTGGGCGGCCTGGAGCGCGTTCGCCGTCTGGGCGACGATGTCGAGCACCTTGTCGGTCGAGAGCACGTGCTCCCGCTCGAGGATGGTCGACAGGGCCTCGCCGGGCACGAGTTCCATGACGAGGTAGGCGCTGCCCTCTTCCTCGCCATAGTCGAAGACATTGGCGATGCCCTCGTGGTTCACGAGTGCGGCGTGGCGGGCCTCGGCGCGGAAGCGCTCGAGGAAGCCCGGGTCGCCGAGGTACTCGTCTTTCAGGATCTTGATCGCGACCTGTCGGCCGATGACGAGGTCTGTGGCCTGCCACACCTCGCCCATCCCGCCGATCGCGATGCGGGATTGCAGTTCGTAGCGCCCCCCGAAGGTGAGCCCTGCGCTCGGTCTCATTTGTTCAGCACCGCCTCTAGTACCTGCTTTGCGATGGGTGCGGCGATGAGATTGCCGTACCCCTCCTGACCAAGTCCCCCGCCATCCTCCACGAGTACCGTGATCGCATACTGAGGGTTGTCTGCGGGGGCAAAACCGGTGAACCACAAGGTGTAAGGGTCATCCTCGCCGTTCTCCGCTGTACCCGTCTTACCGGCCACGCTGACGCCGTCTATTCTTGCATTAGTCGCGGCCCCGGTTTCGACGCCGTTGACCATCATCTCGGTCATCGTCTTGGCCGTGTCCTCGCTGATCGCTCGGCCGAATTCGGAGCCTTCGAACTCCTGGAGCGGAGTGAAGTCGGGCGCGGTGATCTGGTCGACCAGGTTCGGGTTCATGACGATGCCGCCGTTCGCGATCGTGGCCGAGACGACGGCCATCTGCAGCGGGGTCGCCCGCACGGTGTACTGGCCGAAGGCGCTGAGGGCGGTCTGCGGTTCGTCGAGGCCGCGCGGGTATACGCTCTCTTCCGTCATCGTGGGGATCTCGAACGCGTGGTTGAAGCCGAACTTCTCGGCCTGCTCGCGGATCGCGTCGTCGCCGAGTTCCATGCCGAGCTCCGCGAACGGGATGTTGCAGGAGAAGCGAAGGGCGTCGGCGAGGGTCACGGTGGCTCCACCGCTGCCGCAGGTGCCGCCACCGGAGTTGATCACGACGGAGTCGGTGCCGGGGAGCGTCAGCGTCCCGGGGTTCGGGAAGGTGCTCTCGGGCGTGTAGCGGCCGGACTCGAGCGCTGCTGCGGTGACGACCAGCTTGAAGACCGACCCGGGCGGGTTCATGTCGCCGCCGGTCGCGCGGTTGATGAGGGGCTCGCTCGGGTCGGCGAGGAGGCCCTCATAGGTCGCCTCGACGGCGGCCCCGTCGTGCACGACCATCGAGTTGGGGTCGAAGGTCGGCTTGGTGACCATGGCGAGGATGCGGCCGGTCGCCGGCTCGGTCACGACGACGGCGCCCTGGTAGTCGCCGAGGGCGTCCCAGGCGGCCTGCTGGGCCACGGGGTCGATCGCGATGTCCACCGAGGCGCCCATGGGGTCCTGTCCGGAGATGAGCCGGTTGATCTTGTCGAAGAACTGGCTCGAGTCCTGCCCGCTGAGGTACTCGTTGAGCGAGCTCTCGAGTCCGGTGGCCTCGCCGTTCACCGGGATGTAGCCGGTGATGCCGGCGTAGAGCGGGCCGTTCGGGTACACGCGGAGGAACTTGTAGTCGTCGTCGGAGGGCTGCGAGAACGCGACCGGGGTGCCGTCGACGAGGATCGGGCCGCGCTCGACGGAGAAGCTCGCGTAGAGCGTGCGCGCGTTGCGGGGGTCTGCGGCGAGGTCGTCGGCCGCGAAGTACTGGATCACGGTCGTCGAGACGAACAACGCCACGAACATCAGCAGCGAGAAGATGCTGACGCGTTTGAGTTCGCGGTTCATCCGTCGATCACCAGCCTCGGATGGTTGCGGACCGTGTCGGAGAGCCGCAGGAGCAGCGCGATGATGATCCAGTTGGCCACGAGCGAGGATCCGCCCGCGGCGAGGAACGGCGTCGTCAGACCCGTGAGCGGGATCACGCGGGTCACGCCGCCGACGACGATGAACACCTGCAGCGCGATGACGAACGCGAGGCCGACGCCGAGCAGCTTGCCGAAGTCGTCCTGGCCGGCGAACCCGATGCGGAAGCCGCGGGCGACGAGCAGCACGTAGAGGGCGAGGATCGCGAACAGACCCGCGAGGCCCAGCTCCTCGCCGAGGCTCGCGATGATGTAGTCGCTCTGCGGCACCGGCGTGAGCTCGGGGCTGCCCTGCCCCCATCCGGTGCCGATCAGGCCTCCGTTGGCCAGGCCGAACAGGCCCTGCACGAGCTGGTAGCTCCCGCCGGGGTCGGCGTTGTAACGGGCGTCGCTCAGCGGATCGAGCCAGTTCTGGAAGCGGTTGTTCACGTAGTCGAGCGTCTGGCTCGCGATGAGCGCACCCGCGAGGAAGAGCGAGAGGCCGAGCACGACCCACGAGAGGCGGCTCGTCGCGACGTAGAGCATGACGAGGAAGAGGCCGAAGTAGAGCAGTGCGGTTCCGAGGTCGCGCTGGAACACGATGACGCTCATCGAGAGCGCCCACACGATGAGCAGCGGGCCGAGGTCGCGGGCCCGCGGGAACCGCATGCCGAGGAACTGCTTGCCGACCATCGACAGCGAGTCGCGATTGCGCACGAGGTACCCGGCGAAGAACACCGCGAGGGCGATCTTCGCGATCTCGCCCGGCTGGAAGGTGGCGATGTCGCCGATGCCGATCCAGACCCGTGCACCGCCGCGATTCTGGCCGAGGCCGGGCACGAGCGGCAGCATGAGCAGGATGATCGCGACGAAGCCCGCGACGTACGTGTACCGGAAGAGCACCCGGTGGTTGCGGATCAGCAGGATCGTGGCGATGGCGCAGATGATCGCGATCGCGCTCCAGACGATCTGGCGAACGGCCGCGCTCTGCCATCCGGAGTCGCCGTCGGCGATGTCGATGCGGTAGATCATCGCGATGCCGAGGCCGTTGAGCACGGTCGCGATGGGGAGCAGGAACGGGTCGGCGTCGCGCGCGACGAAGCGCATGGCGATGTGCAGGCCGAACACGAGCACCGAGAGGCCGGCGCCGAGCAGCACGAGTTGCGTGTCGACGCGTCCGAGGGCGCCGAGCTGCACGAGCACGATCGAGGCCGCATTGATGAGGCAGGCCATGAGCAGCAGCCAGAACTCGAGGTTGCGCAGTCGCTGCGGCATCCTGATGCGACGGATGCCGGCCGGCGGCGTGCTCGCGGGCGGCTGCGCCGAGGAGGCCTGCGCGGTCGGGGTCGGCGCGCTCGGGGTCTGGCCGATCAGGCCGTCGAAGTCACTCAAGGGACTCCTCCAATCGCGACACGATCTTCGTCGCGTCGGTCAGCGAGCCCGCGTTGATGGTCTTCTCGACGCGCTGCTGGTCGTACGGACGGAGTTCGGAGACGTCGATGGTGGTCTCGCGGTAGAGCTCGTGCATCGAGATGGGCCCGATGTCCTGCTGGATGCCCTGGAAGATGGCGACCCGGCCGTTGGACTCGCCCACGTAGAAGCGGGTCTGGGTCCACTGGTAGCCGAGCACCACGACCGCGACGATCGCGGCGATGAGCGCGAAGATCCAGAAGCCCCAGACCCAGCGGCGGCGCCGGCGTCGACGGGCGTCCTCTTCGAGGATCTCGTCGAAGAAGTCCTCGGAGTCGGGCTCGAAGTGCGTCTCCTGCACGGGGTGCGGGCGGAACGGCGTCAGGCGGATGGCGCGTGCGCGCACGGGCTCGGAGGGCGCACCGAACGCGAGCGGGGCCGCGGCCGAGCCGACGACGAGCGGCGGGGTCGCGGGCGCGGGCGGGTCGCCGATGTCGACGATCACGACGGTGACGTTGTCGGGGGCTCCGCCGTCGAGCGAGGCCTTCACGAGCCGGTCGGCGACCTGCTTCGCGCCGGCATCGGCCGCGAGCTGCTCCTGCAGCTCGTCGAACGACACGACGCCCGAGAGGCCGTCGGAGCAGATCAACCAGCGATCTCCGGGTCGCGTGTCGAGCACCATGGAGTCGATCTCGGGGGAGGCCTCGACGTCGCCGAGCACGCGCATGAGCACCGAGCGGCGGGGGTGCACCATCGCCTCCTCGGCGGTGATGCGACCGGCGTCGACGAGGCGCTGCACGAACGTGTGGTCGATGGAGATCTGGCTGAGTTCGCCCGACCGGAGCAGGTAGATGCGCGAGTCGCCGATGTGCGCGATGACCATGCGGTCCTCGTGCAGGAGCATCGCCGAAGCGGTCGTGCCCATGCCGGTGAGCTCGGAGTGGCCGGCGACGGTCTCGGCGAGCCGTCGATTGGCCGCGATCAGGGCGCCCTCGAGCGCGGCGGCGGCCTCGGGGGCGGTCTGGTAGTCGGCGTCGGCCTCGGCGACGCGCTGCGTGACGATCGCGCTCGCGACGTCACCGCCGGCGTGCCCGCCCATGCCGTCGGCCACCAGGAACAGCCGTCGCCCCGAATAGCCGGAGTCCTGGTTGTTGGAGCGGATGCGTCCGACATGCGAGACCGCGGCGCTCGCCTTGATCGAGGCCATGGGCTACCGCCGCAGCTCGAACGTCGTCGCTCCGACCTTGATGGTCGCTCCGAGGGGGATCTGCACGGGCACGGTGACGCGCGCCCCGTTGAGGAACGTGCCGTTGGTCGAGTCGAGGTCCTGCAGCATCCACTGGCCGTTCCAGAGCATCATGCGCGCGTGGTGGGTGGACGTGTAGTCGTCGCGGATGATGATCGCCGAGTCGCTCGACCGGCCGATCGTGATCTCGTCGCGGCCGAGGGGGAACTCGGTGCCGGCCTTCTGCCCGCTCGTGATCACGAGCCGCAGGGGCCCGTCGCCGGCGGGCGGCGTGGTCGGGCGGGAGACGGGCGCCGTGGCGGCCGCCGCTGCCACGGGGGCCGCGGCCGGGAACGCCGCTGCGGGTGAGGGTGCTGCCGCGGCGCTCTCGGGCTGGAGCTTGCGCACCCGCTGCCCGAACAGGTCGCTGCGCAGGGCGTAGACGATCGAGAAGATGAACGCCCACAGCAGCAGGAGGAACCCGAGTTGCAGAACGAGCAGCGTCAGTTCACTCATTCGGCCGGCCCCCAGAACCCGCCGACGTCATGACGTTCGGTGGCCGGGTCGGCGCGGGGCGCGGGGGTTGCGGCTTGGGCGAGCACTCGGAACACGATACGCGAGCGCCCGATGGTGATGACGGAGTCGGGTTCGAGGATCGCCTCGGTCACGCGTGCGCCGTTCAACTGCGTGCCGTTCGTCGAGCCGAGGTCGCGGACGCGTGCGCGCGAGCCGTCCCACTGCACCTCGGCGTGCCGGCGCGAGGCGCCGGAGTCGTCGATGGTGATGTCGGCCTCGCTGCCCCGGCCGATGACCGTGCGTCCTTTGATGATCGGATGCCGCGTGCCGCCGATGTCGAGAACCGGGGTCCAGGCGACCTGGCCCTTCACGTTGCGCGAGTCGACCTGCACCATGCCCTCGGACAGGCCCGCGTCGGAGCGCAGCGAGATCGTGATGCCGCCGGCGAACTGGAAGTGCTGGCTCGCGGCGTGCTTCTGCACGAGGTCGACGAGCTCGTCGGTGAGTGCGGGCCCGAGGGAGGTCATGCGCTCGTGGTCGGCGGGCGCCATGCGCACGACGAACTGATTGGGGACGAGCACGCGATCGCGCGACACGACCGCCGCCTTCGTGTCGAGCTCGCGCTTCAGCGCCGCCGTGATCTCGACGGGCTGCAGCCCCGAGCGAAAGGTCTTCGCGAAGGCGCCGTTGACGGCGCGCTCGAGACCTTTCTCGAAGTTGTCCAGTAGGCCCACAGGTCTCCCGATCCGGTTCCGTGATTGTGTGACATGCTAGCCCGCTCCACTGGGAACGGGCATTCATCAGTCCACCGGTATGGCGGTCTCGTCGCTGTCGAGGTCGAGCGAGAGCGTCGGGATCGACGCCGTCAGCAGGGTGCCGTCGGATCGACGCGAGCCCGTGACGTCCTTCATGCGCGGCGCGCCGGTGAGACGCGGACCATGGCCGTCGAGCGGCACCGAGACATCCGCCCCGGCTCGGATCAGCACCTTCTCGCCGCGCACCGCGACCTCGGCGAACTCGCCCTCCTCGACGTGGAAGGCGATCGCGTCGGGCTCGAGCGTGACGCGCAGGCGCGTGCCGCGAAGCGTGATGCGGAACTCGAGGCGGCTCCACCCGTCCGGCAGGCGCGGATCGAACGTGAACCGGCCGCCGTGGTCGCGGAATCCGCCGAAGCCCATGACGAGTGCGCCCCACACGCCGCCCGTCGACGCGACGTGCACGCCGTCGGCCGCGTTGTGGTGCAGGTCGGCGAGGTCGACGTAGAGCGCCGAGCGGAAGTAGCGCACGGCGAGGTCGTGGTAGCCGACCTCGGCGGCGATGATCGACTGCACGACCGCCGAGAGGGTCGAGTCGCCCGTGGTCAGCGGGTCGTAGTACTCGAAGTCGGCGAGTTTCTGCTCGGCCGAGAACCGGTCGCCCTGCAGGTACAGGGCGAGCACGACGTCGGCCTGCTTCAGCACCTGGAAGCGGTAGATCACGAGCGGGTGGTAGTGCAGCAGCAGCGGGCGGCTGCTCTCGGGGGTGTTCTCGAGGTCCCACAGCTCCTTCTCGAGGAAGGCCGAGTCCTGCGGGTGCACGCCGAGCTGCTCGTCGAACGGGATGTGCATGTGCGCGGCGGCGCGGCGCCACTCCGCCACCTCGCCGGCCGTCACCCCGAGGCGGGCGACGAGCTTCGCGTACCCGACCGGGTCGCGCAGCTGCAGGCTGTCGACGGCGGATGCCGCGGACGCGAGGTTCGCCCGCGCCATGACGTTCGTGTACAGGTTGTCGTTCACGACGGTCGTGTACTCGTCGGGTCCGGTGACGCCGTGGATGTGGAAGACGTCGTCGACCGTGCCGCCGGATCGCCAGAACCCGAGATCCTCCCACATGCGCGCCGTCTCGACGAGGATGTCGATCGCCCCGCGCCCCAGGAAGTCGGTGTCGCCGGTGGCCGCCACGTACTGGCACAGCGCGAAGGCGATGTCGGCATCGATGTGGTACTGCGCCGTGCCCGCCGCGTAGTAGGCGGAGGATTCGAGCCCGTTGATCGTGCGCCACGGGAACAGGGCGCCCCGCTGGTTCAGCTCGAGGGCCCTGGCGCGCGCGTTGTCGAGCATGCGCTGGCGGAACCGAAGCACGTTGCGCGCCACGATCGGCGCCGTGAAGCTGAGGAACGGCATCACGTAGATCTCGGTGTCCCAGAAGTAGTGTCCGCCGTAGCCCGAGCCGCTCACGCCCTTCGCCGCGACCCCGTCGCCGTCGGTGCGGGCGGTGGCTTGCGCCAGCTGGAACAGGTTCCACCGCACGGCCTGCTGCACCTCGGATTCGCCGTCGATCGCGACATCCGACCGCTCCCAGAAGTCGTCGAGCCACGCGCGCTGGTGCTCGAACAGCTCGGCGACGCCCTGCTCGGCGCCCCGGTCGAGCGTGCGGTCGCAGCGGTCGACGAGTTCGCGCGCCGGCACCTTGCGGGCCGTGTGGTAGCTGATGAACTTCGTGACCCGGATCGGCTTGCCCTGCTCGGCGCGCACCCGGTAGATGTGCTTCGCCAGGTCGTCGCCGACGGAGCCCGACTCGGTGAAGTCGTTCTCGGTCGCGATGGCGTGCTCGACGCCGACCGCGATCGTCATGCCCGAGTTCGTGCACTGGTAGCCGAGCATGTAGCGGCCGCCCTCGTGGCGCTGCACACGTGGCTGCAGCACGCGGTCGGCGAACATCTCGGCCTTGCGCGGGTCGAACGCGCTCGGCGCCTCCTGCACACCGCCGCGGTACTCGTCGCGACCGTCCTGACGGTTGAGGATCTGGCTCGAGATCGTCACCGCGGCATCGGCGTCGAGCATCTCGACCTCGTAGTCGAGCACGGCGAGGTGCCGGTCGGTGAACGAGACCATGCGGCGGCTCGTGATGCGCACATGCTTGCCCGACGGCGTGCGCCACACGATCGCGCGCGACAGGGCGCCCTGACGGAAGTCGAGGCGGCGCTCGTAGTCGATCAGTTCGGCGATCGTGATCACGAGCGGTTCGTCGTCGACGTAGAGACGGATCACCTTCGCGTCGGGGGCGTTCACGATCGTCTGCCCGACGCGCGCGAACCCGAACGCCTCCTCGGCATGGCGGATCGGCCAGGTCTCGTGGAACCCGTTCACGAACGTGCCGTGCAGGTGCCCGTCGCGCCCCTCTTCGATGTTGCCGCGCAGGCCCAGGTAGCCGTTGCCCACGGCGAACAGCGTCTCGGTGCGGCCCATGTCGTCGAGGCCGAACTCGGTCTCGACGAGCGCCCACTCGTCGATGGGGAACCGGTTGCGGTCGAGCGGGTCGGTGTCGGCGAACCTCATTCGGCGTTCCCTTCTTCTGCGGTGTCTCGTCGCGGGTCTTCGTGGGCGGATGTCGCGAGGTCGGCGTCCGTGCCGGTGCTGTCGGTCCTTTCGGCGACCCGCGCGACCGCCGGCAGCAGCTCGTCGAGCTCGTCGACGATGACGTCGGCGCCGAGCTCGTGCAGGGTGTCGCGGCCCACGCCGCGATCGACCCCCACCACGAGGGCGAAGTCGCCGTCGGCTCCCGCCTTGACGCCGGACTCGGCGTCTTCGACCACGGCGCACGCGGTCGTCGGCAGGCCGAGCAGCTCGGCCGCCCGGTCGAACATGTCGGGCGCGGGCTTTCCGGCGATGCCCTCGCGCGCCGCCACGAGTCCGTCGACCACGACGGTGAAGCGGTCGTCGATGCCCGCGGCGGCTAGGACCGAGGGGGCGTTCTTGGAGCTCGAGACCACGGCCACGCGGCATCCGCTCGCGATGACCGCGTCGAGGAAGGCGAGACTCGCGGGATACGGGGCGACGCCCTCGTCGGCGAGCGTCGCATTGAAGGCGTCGTTCTTGCGGTTGCCGAGCCCGTGCACGGTCTCTTGGTCGGGGGAGTCCGAGACGTCACCCTCGGGAATGCGGATGCCGCGGCTCTCGAGCAGGCTTCGCACGCCGTCGTAGCGGGGCTTGCCGTCGATGTAGGCGAAGTAGTCGCCCTCGCCGTAGGGCGCGACGCCGTGCGACTCGAGGTACGGCGTGAACAGGCGCGACCACGCGTGCATGTGCACGATCGCGGTCGGCGTCAGCACTCCGTCGAGGTCGAAGAGCCAGCCGCGGATGCCGCTGAGATCGAGGTCGGCGGGGGTGGGGCCGGCGGGGGAGCCGGGGCGGGTTCTGGGGGTGTCTGGCGAGGTCACGGCCGTCCTTTCGTCGTGCCGGTCGCGGCTCTGGGGCCAGCCGTTCGATGCTATTGCGCCGGGGTGCGGGAGCGCGAGGGCGGATACCGGTTCGGAGCATTCACGGAGGGTTTCGGGTGGGCTCGGGGGTAGGCTCCGGCGGCCACTTCGAGGGTGCCGTCTGGGCACCCCCGGCTCGAATGGCCTTTGCCCCCGCAAGATGTTAGGCTCTCGTGGCTGGACGCATTCAGGTGCGACCACATTTGCGCGAGTGGCGGAATTGGCAGACGCGCTGGCTTCAGGTGCCAGTACTCGCAAGGGTGTGGGGGTTCAAGTCCCCCCTCGCGCACAACAACAACACGGTGAAACGGCTCGGATCTCGATGAGATCCGGGCCGTTCTCGCATTCGCGGGCTGCGGCAGGAGCGGGGGCGATTCACACGCGAGCGGCCGCAGCGCGAGCGACCAGCGACTCGCGGTGCTCGAGCACGAACGACTTCAGTGCTTCGGGCTTCAGGTCGATCGACTCGAACTCGCGCGAGCTCGGGTCGATGCGGTCGACGTCGTAGGTTCCGAGGCCCGGGTCGGTGTACTCCTCGCCCGTGCGGAGGGTCGCATCGATTCCGGTCAGCGCAGCCAGGAAGAAGTGCTGCACGCCGTGGGCACCACCGTCCCCGAGTCGCAGCACCTGACCGGCGCAGACGGCCGTCGCCCCGAGCTCCTCGGCGAGTTCGCGGTGGACGGTCGCCTCGAGCGTCGCGTCGGCGGGCTCGACACCCCCGCCGGGCGTGGTCCAGTACGCGGACCGGCCGGGGCGCTGTCGACGGATGAGCACGAGTCGACCGCGCTCGTCGATGAGGATCGCGCGGGCCGAGCGTCGCGGGGTCGGGAGCGAGGTCGCGTCCATGGTCGAGAACGCTAGCGGTCCGCGGCGCGGGAGGAGGCGCAGACGCGTGCGCCCGGCGGGCTCGGGTCCTACGCTGGGGGCGAGGCGCGCGGGGGCGCGGCGGATCGGGGGCAGCGTGGGGGTCCGCTCGGGCGGCTCGGTGCGCGCGCGGCGCGCGGCATCCGGTCGGGGTGCGACGGGCGCTGCGACGGTCGTGGTGCTCGCGTTCGCGCTCGGCGGGGGCGCGGCATCCGCACTGCTGTCGATGCCCACGGCGGCCGCGGCATCCGTCGTCGGTGTCGCGGATGCCGCGTCGACGCGAAGCTCGACCGCACCGTTCGAGCCGCTGCCGGTCGACCCCGGCGCTGACGACGACCCGACGCCCACGCCCACCCCGACGCCCACCCCGACTCCGACTCCGACGGGCGAACCGCAGACGCCGATCCCGACGCCGACCGACGAGCCGACCGAGGCGCCGATCGTGCCGCCCGAGACCGTCGAGCCGGTCGAGACGGCGACCCCGACGCCGGAGCCCACGCAGACGCCGGTGCCGACCGTGGTGCCCGCAGTGCCGCCCGCAGCGGCGACCCCGACCACCTCGGTGCTCTCGTGGGTGATCGCGGCGGTCGTGCTCGTCGCGGCGGCGGGCATCCTGCTCATGGTGCGACGCAGAGGGTCGGATGCCGCGGCGGCCGCTGGTGCCGACGCCGGCCTGATCGCGGCCGCGACGGGCGATGGCGCGCCCGAACCCCCGGGCGAAGGCGGGATACAGGTCGATGCGGGCGCGACGCTCGCGGCGATGGAGGACATCGGCGCGGCGATGACGGATGCCGGGTACTCGGTCGTGACGATCCGCCAGACGCTCGAGGACGTCGCGCGGGCGAACGGGCTGGCGGCGACCGAGATCGTCGTGTTCCCGACGGCGCTGCTCGTCTCGGTGCGCGGCACCGGGCCCGTGAGCACGGGCGCCGTGACGAGCGGCGAGCGGACGCTGCTGCTGCACCAGATCGACGACCTGCACCACATCGTCGAGGACGCGCGCACGGGAGCGGCGGGCCCCCACGACATCCGTGACCGCGTCCGACGCATGCGCGCGCTCCCGCGCCCCTACTCGCCGGTGCAGCGAGGAGCCGCCTACGTGCTGCTGAGCGCCGGCCTGTCGGTGCTGCTGGGCGCGTCGTGGACCGGCGTGGTGTTCGCGGCGGTGCTCGGCGCCGGCGTCGGCGCCGTGCTGCTCGCAGGGGAGCGCCTCTCGGGCCGGTACCGGGCGCTGCTCACCGTCGCCGTCGCGTTCTCGGTCGGGATCGTCGTGCTGCTCGGCCTGCATCTCGGGTTGGACTCGGGCGTGCTGCCGGCGCTCATCGCACCGCTCGTGGTGCTGCTGCCCGGCGCGCTGCTCACGGTCGGCGCGATCGAGCTCGCGACCGGGCAGATGATGTCGGGAGCCGGGCGGCTCGCGGCGGGCGCGATGCAGCTCGTGCTGCTCGCCGTCGGCATCGTCGCCGCGAGTGCGCTCATCGGCATCCCCGCGATCGAGGCCACCGGCTCGGCGACGACCCTCGGCGTGCTCGCGCCCTGGATCGCCGTCGCGCTGTTCGGCATCGGCATCGTCGTCTACCAGTGCGGGCCGCGGTCGTCGCTCGCATGGATCCTCGTCGTGCTCTACGTCGCCTACGGCGCGCAGGTGCTCGGCGCCGTGTTCTTCGGCGGCGTGCTGTCGGCGCTCATCGGCGCGCTCGTCGTCACGCCCGTGACGGTGCTCATCGCCCGTCAGCCGTCGGGTCCTGCTGCGCTCGTGAGCTTCCTGCCCGCGTTCTGGCTGCTCGTGCCCGGCGCGCTCGGACTCGTGGGCGTCGCCTCGGTGTTGGGCGGAACGACCACCGGCTCGAGCTCGCTCGTCACCATGATCGCCACGATGGTCGCGATCTCGCTCGGCGTGCTCGCGGGCACGGCGCTGTCGAGCCGCATCGGGCGGCCGGTGCTCTGAGTCGCGGGACCGAGCGCGGGGGCGAGCGCGGGACCAGTGCTGCCCCTGATGCCGCGCTCGGGCGTGCGGCGCAGCATCCGAATCGAACACCTCGGTCGACCGTGCATCACGCGAGAGGAGTCGGACGATGTCACTGAATTCCTATGGGCTGCTCAAGGGGCGCGCCGTCGCGAAGCGGCGCGAGGAACGATCCGGGTCGAGCCCGCACTACCAGATCCACCTCGTCGACGACGCGGGCGCGAACTACCGGATCGCCGTCAACGTGCTCTCGCAGCTCGCGCCGTCGGAGCTGCTGTTCATCGCGGACGAGGACTTCCGGCATCCGCTGCTCGCCGCCCTGCCCGATGCCTCGGGGTGGACGCCGTTGCCGTCGGCGCCGGGCGGAGCCAGCCTCGACTTCATTCGCGGCAACCTCTTCGACCGCACCGAGATGCGACTGCTGCCGCCCAGTGCCGACGGACCCGACAACGACCTGGCCGACGTGTTCGACCACTACGTCGACCGTGCGATCGCCACCCCGAGCGTGCAGGTGTACGCGTTCGGCGAGCGGTGGGGGCCCGAGCAGGCCAAGCCCGACAAGGTCTTCGGCTTCGCGCCGGGCAACGGCGTGCACGACATCCACATGAACCAGGGCAACTCCGGAACCTTCACGGGCGACGACGGGGTCTTCCAGGACGGCGGCATCCTGTTCCACTTCGTCGACGACGACCGATGGGTCGCGGTGTTCCTCGCGTTCCAGAGCCAGGCATGGCATACGGATGACGCGACGGGTCACACGCTCGTCGGCGGCCTGCCGGGCACGCCGCAGGGCTCGGGCGCGACGCCGGCCGGCGGATCGCCGGGGGCCGGGACTCCCGGGTCCGGAACGGCGGTGCCGGGCACCTCGCCCGTCGGCGACGGCGACCACCGGGTGCGCATCGTCGGGGCCCTCGTGAACCCCGTCGGCCCGGCCCCGGAGGCGGAGTCCGTCACGCTGATCAACACGACGCCCGCGTCGATCGATCTCGCGGGCTGGCAGCTCGCCGACCAGCAGAAGCACCGAGGACCGGTGCCGAGCGGCGCCCTGGCCGCCGGCGCAACCGTCTCGTTCGGCATGCCGTCAGGGGTCCAGCTCGGCAATCGCGGCGGCATCCTCACCCTGCTCGACGACCACAACCTGAAGGTCGACGGCGTCGCGTACACCGCTGACGAGGCGAGGAACGAGGGCTGGACGGTCGTGTTCTGAGGTGCGGGGCACCGGTCTCGAGTCGCTTCGCTCCTCGACCCGTCGGATCTACTCGACGGTGGGCGCGGGCTCGGGGGCCGGCGTGCTCGACTCGGCCGGCGACTCGATCTTGATGACCTCGTCGGCGCGGTCGGAGGCGAGCGCGGCGTCGGTCGCCTTCAGCTGCTCGGGCGTGAGGCGCAGGCGCTCGGCCTTCGAGGGGCGGATGGCGGGCACGTCGCCGACGATGGGCACGGGCGTGCGGTAGCGGCGGAACGCGTAGCGCGCCCAGAGTCCGCTCATGGTGCTGAGTCGATTGCGGGCGCCGAGCAGGCTGTTGATGTGCACGAACAGCCAGGCGGCCCACGCCGGGTAGCCGGTGAGGCCGATGAGCTTGCGGAATCCGGGCACGTGACGCATGAACGACATCGAGTGGATCACGGGCAGGTTCGCGATGCCCGGGATCTCGCCGACGGCGGAGCGGCGGCCGATGATCGCGAGCTGGCCCTTGTCGTAGTACTCGAACGGCACGGTCGGCTCGCCGGCGAGGATGCGGATGATCTGCCGGCCGATGTGCCGGCCGCCCTGGATCGCCGGCTGCGCGAGCTGGGGGAAGTCCTGCGGGGCGATCGCGATGTCGCCGGCGGCGAAGACGCCCGGCATGCCCACGACCTGCAGGTCTTCGCCGACCCTGATGCGGTCGTGCTCGTCGAGCGGGAGGCTCCAGTACTGCACCTCTTCATGGGGTGCGACGCCGGTCGCCCAGATGGTCATGTCGGACGGGATCGACCGGCCGTCGGTGAGCACCACGGCCCGCTCCTGCACCTCGGCCACGCCGGTGCCGAGGCAGAGCTCGACGTCGCGGTGCACGAGCTGCTTCGCGGCGTAGCTGCGCAGCTTCGGGATGAACGGCTTCAGCAGCTCCTGGCCGCGCTGCACGATCGTGATGCGGAACGCCTCGCCTTCGAGCTCGGGGTAGGCGGGCCGGAGACCCTGGTCGCGGAGCTCGGCGAGGGCGCCGGCCATCTCGACGCCCGTCGCGCCGCCGCCGACGACCACGACGTGCAGGCCGTCGGTGCGCCCCTCCTGCTGGGTGGCCAGTTCGAGGCGCGTGAAGAGGGTGTCGCGGATGCGGATCGCCTGCGATCGCGAGTACACCGCGAACGCGTGCTCCTTGGCGCCGGGCGTGCCGAAGTAGGCCGTGGTCACGCCGTTCGCGAGCACGAGGTAGTCGTAGTCGATGGTCTTGCCGTCGAGGAGGCGCACCGACTTGACGTCGGGGTCGATCTCCATGAGGTGCTCGTGCACGATGTCGAGGTTCGGCTGGTGCATGCGCAGGCTGCGCAGGAAGTGCGTGACGTCGCCCGGGTTCAGGCCGCCGGTCGCGACCTGGTACAGCAGCGGCTGGAAGGTGTTGTAGACCCGGCGATCGATGAGCGTCACACGCACCGGGGCCTTCGCGAGGGCCTTCGCGGCATTCACGCCGGCGAAGCCGCCGCCGACGATCACGACGTGGGGGAGCGGTGCGTCAGAGGGCGTGGTTGTGTGCGTCACAGGATCAACGGTACAGACCCCGCCGCCGCACGTGGTTCCCAGGGCGCGCGGCGACCGGACCGGTCAACGACGCGGACGGGCCGAGGATGCGCTCGCACGCGGCATCCGAGGCCCTGGAACGCCTAGATCGACTCGTCGTCCTTCTCGGACTGCACGGGATCGCTGTCGGGGGCGTCGAAGCGGTACTCGACGACCTTCTCGTCGTCGACGACGCGCTGGTCGCCCGCGGTGTACCAGAAGATCGACTCCAGGCCGCGGACCGCGGCGATCGACGCGATGCGCTCGTCGACCTCGCCGTCGACGAGCGCTCGGCGCTCGGTCGTGCCGGCCAACGGTCCGTCGACGTACTCGACCAGATACTCGACCTCGGTGCTGCTGTTGTCCGTCATGCCTCCAACGTACGCCTCCGGACGGCCGATGCCGAGGGGAAACCGCCTCGGCCGGTCGCGTCGCGCTCGGCGCCGACGCGTGACCTAGACTGCTGCCGCGACACCCCCATCGCGCCGCACCGACGCGGCCGGGCCACGAGGTGATCGACCGATCTGGAGGCGGCACATGGGGTTCGGCGACTTTCTGTTCGGGCTTGCGGCACGGCGGCCGGGCGAGTACCGGCGGCTCCGCGGCATCCGTCGCCGCATCTACACGCGGGTCGCACCGCTGCGCGCCGAGATCGTGCGCTCACCCGAACCGATCGCGTTCGGCGACCTCGACCGATCGCGGTTCGAACCGATCCGGCCCGGCTCGGCGTGGGGCGGCGTATTCGACTGCGCCTGGCTGCGGATCACGGGCGAGGTGCCGGCCGGCGTCGAGCGCCCGGTGGTGCTGCTCGGCATCCGAGGCGAGGGTGCGGTGTACTCGCCTGGGGGCGAACTGCTCGACTCGGTGAGCACGGTCTTCCAGCAGGGCGACCACCCGCACAGCGGCGGTCGGTTCCGCCCGGTGCAGGGTGTCGACCTCTCGAACGGACGGGTCGAGTTCTTCGCCGACGTCGCCTACAACGGGTTCATCCTCTACGAGGTCGGCCGCGGCCGGTATCACGGGGCCCACCTGGCGACCCGCGACGACGAGGCGTACTCCCTCTATTACGACTACCTGACGCTTGCCGTGCTCGCGGATGCGACGGAGGATGCCGCGCTCGCCGCCGAGCTGCGCGACGCACTCGATGCTGCCTGGGCGCTGTTCCGTCGCGACGACCTCGTCGGCGCGAGGGCTGCGCTCGCTCCGGCGCTCGCCGCACCCTCGACGTCCGACTTCGTCTACGACGCCGTCGGGCACGGGCATCTCGACATGGCGTGGCTCTGGCCGCTCCGCGAGACGCACCGCAAGTCGGCCCGCACGTACGTGCGCGCGATGAACGCCCTCGAGCGCAGGCCCGACTACGTCTACGGCACGAGCCAGCCGCAGCAGATGCACTGGATGCAGCAGGAGCATCCGGCCCTCTTCGATCGCATGAAGGCCGCCGTCGCCGACGGCCGCATGGAACTGCAGGGCTCGTTCTGGGTCGAACCCGACACGAACCTGCCGTCGGGGGAGTCGCTCGTGCGCCAGGCGCTCGTCGGCCGCGCCTACCTGCAGGAGCAGTTCGGGCTCACCGACGAGCAGCTGCGGCTGTGCTGGCTGCCCGACACGTTCGGGTACAACGGCAACCTGCCGCAGATCCTCAAGAAGAGCGGCATGGACTGGTTCCAGACCATCAAGCTCGCGTGGAACAAGACGAACGACTTTCCGCACCGCACGTTCAGATGGCAGGGCATCGACGGGTCGAGCGTGCTCGTGCACATGCCGCCCGAGGGTGACTACAACAGCCGCGCGGGCGCCGACAACCTGCTGACCGGGATCGCGCGCTACCCGGAGAAGGCGCTCGAGACCGCCCTGCTCGTCTACGGCTCGGGCGACGGCGGCGGCGGCCCGAACGAGATCCACCACGAGCTCACCGACCGCGAGTACGGCATCGAGGGCCAGGGCCTGCGCGGGCTGCCGAAGATCCGCAGGTCGACGGCGGGCGACTTCTTCCGCCGGCTCGAGCAGCGCGACATCGCCCACACCCACGTGGGCGAGCTCTACCTCGAGACGCACCAGGGCACGTACACGACGCAGGCGCAGATCAAGCGCCACAACCGGCTCGTCGAGCGCAAGCTGCACGAGGTCGAGGCGCTCGCGGTGCTCGTGGGCGACGATCACCGGCCCGTGCTCGCCGGCCACTGGCGCGAGGTGCTGCTGAACCAGTTCCACGACATCATCCCCGGCTCCTCGATCGCGCGCGTCAACCGCGAGGCGATCGCCACGTACGAGCGCATCGAGGGCGAGCTCGACGCATACGCGGCCGAGTTGATCGGGCGGATGCCGCGGCGCACCGATGCGGCTACGGCGCTCAACCTCACGAGCCACGCGCGCGACGAGATCGTGAAGGTGGGCGACGGCTGGTATCGGGCGGAGGTCGGTCCCTACGCGGCGGCCGAACTGCAGCCGGTCGCCGCGGCATCCGACCTCGCGTTCACCGACGACAGCCTGGGCAACGGGGTCGTCAGCCTGCGCTTCGACGCCGACGGCGTGATCGTCTCGTGCCGTGACAGCGGGGGAGCCGAGCACGCAGGTGCGGGCCTCAACCGCCTCGTCGTGCACCGCGACCCCTACGTCTGGCCGTTCAACGCGTGGGACATCGACCCCGACTACGTGAAGAAGCCGACGCGCGTGCTGCGCATGGCGCACGTGGGTTCCGAGATCGACGGGCCGACCGTGTTGCGCACGCAGGAGTACCGATCGAAGGCCGTGACCGTGCGCCAGCGCATCGTGCTCGAGGCCGGCAGCGACGTCGTACGCTTCGAGACCGAGGTCGACTGGCACGAGAAGCACCGCATGCTGCGCGCCGAGTTCCGGCCGACGCACTACGCCGAGACGGTGCGCTGCGAGATCCAGTTCGGGCACCTCGAGCGCGTCACGACCGAGCGCGACTCGGTCGAGCAGGCGCAGTTCGAGGTCTGCGCGCACAAGTGGATCGCCACCGAAGACGCCGCCGGAGGGTTCGCACTGCTCAACGACGCGAAGTACGGGCATCGTGCCAAGAACGGGCTGCTCAGCCTCAACCTCCTGCGCGCGCCGACCTTCCCCGACAAGACCGCCGACCGCGGCCATCACCGCTTCACCTACGCCTTCACGCCGTTCGCGTCGGGCGACCTCGCGAAGGTCGTGCGCGAGGGCTACCGCCTCAACAACCCGCTGCGGGTGACGGATGTCGCGGCCTTCGGCCCCGCGGCATCCGTCGACGATCCGGGCGTGATCGTCGAGACCGTGAAGCGCGCCGAGCACGGCGCCGGCGTGGTGCTGCGTCTCTACGAGAGCCTCGGGCGTGCGACGACCACCGCGTTGCGCGTGGCGATTCCGGGGCTGACGGATGCCGCGGCATCCGTCACCGCGATCGAGACCGACCTGCTCGAGCGACCCGCCGGCGCAGCCGAGCACGTCGACCTCGGCCGGCTCGAGTTCGGGCCCTTCGAGATCAAGACCATCCGATTGGAGGCTCGACGGTGAGCCAGGCCACGCACGCGACCATCGCGCCTCGCATCCAGGCGAGGGCCGTGGTCACCGCGGGGTTCGGGCAGAACTTCGTGCTGACCACGGTGTCGACGTTCATCCTCGTGTACCTGCTGCAGTACGCGGGCATCAGCAGCGGCGGCCTCGCGGCCGTCACCGTGATCATCACGGTGTCGAAGTTCGTCGACGCCGTGCTCGACCCGCTCATGGGCAGCATCGTCGACATGACCCGGTCGCGGTGGGGCAAGCTGCGGCCCTACATCCTGTTCTCGGCGGTGCCGGTCGCGGTGCTCTCGGGGCTGCTGTTCTCGGTGCCCGACATCGACGAGCCGGCGAAGATCGCGTTCTTCGGCATCACGTACATCCTCTGGAGCCTCGCGTACACGGTGTGCGACGTGCCGTTCTGGGGCCTGATCGGCTCGGCGTTCGTCGACCCCGTGCAGCGCACCCGGGTCATCGGCAGCGTGCGCGCGTTCGGATCGATCGCGCTCGGCCTCTCGACGCTCGGCATGCCGTGGATCGCGAAGCTGCTGAGCTTCGGCCCCGAGACCACCGGCAGCGGATGGACGCTCGCCGTGTTCCTCACGTCGTTCCTCGGCATGGGCGTGTTCCTGCTCGCGTTCTTCTTCACGCGCGAGCGCGAGACCGCCGCCGCATCCGACGGGCTCAGCGTTCGCCAGCTCGTGTCGACGCTCTTCAAGAACAAGGAGCTGCTCACCGTGCTGCTCGCCTCGGTGCTCGGCTTCGGCCGGTTCATCGTGCAGGCCGGCGGCGCGCTCTTCGTCGTGATCGCCTACGGCGACGAGGGCGCGTTCACGCTCGTCGGCGCGGCGATCATCGTGGGCATGGTCATCTCGTCGTTCACGAGCCCACTGCTGCTGCGGGCCATGTCGGCCCGACGCGTGATGGTGTGGAGCTCGCTCGTCGCGGCGGCGCTCTACCTGCTGATGTTCGTCGTCGGCTTCGCGAATCTCGCGGTGCTGCTCGTCTTCATCTTCCTCACCGGTCTCATGCTCGGCGTGTTCCTCGTGACGCAGGCGACCATGATCGCCGACTCGGTCGACGACGCCGAGCGTCGCCTCGGCGTGCGCAACGACGGCATCTCGTTCGCCTCGCTCACGTTCGTGTCGAAGATCATGAACGCGCTCGCGGTGCTCGTCTTCGGCGTGTTCGTCGTGATCGCCGGCTACGAGCGCGGCGTCGAGGTCACGCCCGAGATGCAGCAGACGGTGTTCCTCGCCCTCACGATCGTGCCGGCGGTCAGCTGCGTGCTCTCGGCGGTGCCGTTCATGGTCGGACGGCGGGCTGCAGAGGGAGCGCAGCCGTGACCGAGGTGACGAGGGTCGTCGAGACCGAGGACTCGGTGCCGACGGCCCTGAAGACCGATCGATACCTGCGCCTGTCGCTCGTGTTCCTGATCGTCGGGCTCTTCGTCGCCGTCGTGCTCCAGACCGTGGTCGTCTCGTGGGACCCGGTGCGATTCGGCTGGCACGTGCTTCCATCGATCAGCCACTACTCCTACACGCCGGCGAGACTCGTGTTCGTCAGCGTGCTCGTCGCCGCGTCGCTGGCGATGCTGGCGATCTCGGGGCGCCGCCGTCCGACCATCTTCCTCGACATCGCCGCGCTGTTCGCACCCCTGATCGCGATCGTGCCGACCGGCCTCGAGAAGCCGGCCGACCCGAGTGAGGCCGTCGGACTGAAGTGCGTCGGATCGACCTGCGTGCCAGAGAGCCTGCTGCCCGACATCCGCTCCAGCGTCGCCACCTACGTCGTCATGGTGGTCGTGGTCGTCGTCGCTATGTTCGTGGTCCGCCGACGCAAGCGCATCGCCACCTCGCCGGCTCATGTCGTCGTCTCGATCGTCGCCCTCGTCACGGCGGCCGGTCTCACCGCGCTGGCGTTCGCACCCGGACTGAGCGACGGCTTCCCGTTCAACCTCTGGCCGCTCACCGAGGTGCACTTCGCCGCGGTGCTGCTCTTCTTCGGCGCGTTCGCGGTGGTGCCGATCATCTACGGATGGCGACCCGCCGAGGCCGACGAGACCGCGCCCACGCCTCGGCAGGCGCTGAGCTACCGGCTGGTGGCGTGGCTGCTGGGGGCCGATCTGGTCTTCCTCGTGCTCGTGTTCTTCGACGACACCTTCGACTGGGGGTGGTTCGGCGAGGTGCCCGTCGTGTTCATCGGCGAGTCGGCCGCACTGATCCTGTTCGCCTGGTTCTGGTGGGAGCAGACCTTGCAGCGCTGGGACGACCTCTTCCACCCGTTGCGTGCCGCGCAGGTCGAGGGGTCGAGCGCGCCGTAGGGCCGCGCCCGGGTCGCCTGCGACGATTGACGGGTGACGGACCGCAGACCTCGCATACCTCGCAGACCGGATGTCGCGACGCTCGAGCTCGTCGGGGGCCGCGAGCGACTCGTCGTCGGGCTCCACGAAGCCGACGAGCGGTGGGCCGACACCTTCCTCGAGCATCGACGGAGGATCCTCGACGCGCTCGCTCCCGTGCAGGTCGGGATCGAGCACATCGGCTCGACGTCGGTGCCTGGGCTGGCGGCGAAGCCCATCATCGACATCCTGGTCACGGTCGACGACATCACCGCCGAGGAGGACTACCTCGACGCGCTGCTGGCTGCCGGGTTCGAGCTGCGGGTCCGCGAGCCCGGGCATCGGCTCGTGCGCACCCCGGCGCGCGACGTGCACGTGCACCTCTTCGAACGGGACGATCCCGCGGTGCCGGAGTACCTGCTCTTCCGCGACCACCTCCGCTCCGACCCCGACGACCGTGCCCTCTACGAGCGCACCAAGCGCGCGCTCATCGCCCGGCAGTGGGACGACATGAACGACTACGCCGACGCGAAGACCGATGTCATCGTCGCGATCAAGGCGCGTGCGCGGGCGAGGGCAGCTCGCGACGCGGATCCCGACGGCGGGACGCAGTAGCCCGGTTGCGGAATTTCTGCGGTGCGCCTGCGTTGGCCTCTTGCATGGGTTGGAACGAAGACGTCATCGAGAAGTTCCGCGACAGCAAGGGCACCGAGAACTACTGGGGTCCGAAGCTCGTCATCCTGCACTCGATCGGAGCGAAGTCCGGCGAGACGCACCTGAACCCCGTCGTGGGCTTCCGCAACGAGCAGGGCTGGCGCGTCGTGGCGTCGAAGGGCGGCTCGCCCGAGAACCCCGCGTGGTACCACAACCTGCGCGCGAACCCGACGTTCGAGCTCGAGGCACTCGTCGACGGCGAGGTCGTCACGCAGACGGTGACCGCGACGGTCGTTCCCGACGACGAGTGGCGTGCGGCGTACGACGCGATCGTGGCCGAGGAGGCGCAGTTCGGCGACTACCTCGAGAAGACCGATCGCCGGATCCCGGTGCTGCAGCTCACGCCCATCGCAGCCTGACCGGCTCGAGTGAGGTTCGACGCAATGAGGTGGGTTCGAACTCACCTCATTGCGTCGAAGTCACCTCAGCAATGAGCTGAATCACGTGGCGAGGGTCTCGGCGTCGATCACGAAGCGGTAGCGCACGTCGCTCGCGAGCACGCGCTCGTAGGCGTCGTTGATCTGGTCGGCCGAGATGAGCTCGATCTCGGGGGCGATGCCGTGCTCGGCGCAGAAGTCGAGCATCTCCTGGGTCTCGCCGATGCTGCCGATGCTCGAGCCGGCGAACGAGCGACGGTTGCCGAACAGGGTGAAGACGTGCACGGGCAGCGGCTCGGGCGGGGCGCCGACGCTCACGAAGGTGCCGTCGAGCGCGAGCAGCGAGAGGTACTTGCGCATGTCGATCGGGGCGCTGACCGTGTTGATGATGAGGTCGAAGCTGTTGCGCAGCTCGCCCCAGGTCGCGTCGTCGTTCGTGGCGTAGTAGCCGGTCGCGCCGAAGCTCAGGCCGTCGTCGCGCTTCGAGAGCGTCTGCGAGAGCACCGTCACCTCGGCGCCCATGGCGGCCGCGATCTTGACGGCCATGTGGCCGAGTCCGCCGAGGCCGACGACGGCGACGCGCTTGCCCGGTCCGGCGTTCCAGTGCGCGAGCGGCGAGTACGTCGTGATGCCCGCGCAGAGCAGCGGGGCGGCGGCCTCGTAGGGGATCGCGGCCGGAACCTTCAGCACGAAGTCCTCGTCGACCACGATGTGGGTCGAGTAGCCGCCCTGGGTGATCGAGCCGTCGCGGTCGCGTGCGGCGTAGGTCTGCGTGTTGCCCTTCAGGCAGTAGTTCTCCATTCCGGCCTTGCAGTTCTCGCACTCGCGGCAGGAGTTGACCATGCAGCCGACGCCAACGCGGTCGCCGACGGCGTGCTTGGTGACCTCCGCCCCGACCTCGACGACCTCGCCGACGATCTCGTGGCCGACGACCTGCGGGTACGCGATCCGACCCCAGTCGCCGCGAACGGTGTGGATGTCGGAGTGGCAGACGCCGGCGTAGCGGATCGCGATGAGCACGTCGCTCGGGCCGACGTCGCGGCGCTCGATCGTCGTGGGAACGAGCGGCTCGGTGGCGGACGGGGCGGCGTAGGCGTGGACGGTGCGCACGGCGGACTCCTTCGGGGTCGAGCGATGGGTGCGGGCGCGCGGAGGGCGCGGGTGTCCAGCCTATGTCGGTCGCATGCGTGGTCGAACCGATTCGAGTGAAGTCGATGGGCTCGCATCGGGAGAGGCCGAGCGGGCGGGGGAGGTGGGGAAGCGGAACCGGACGCACGTCAGCGCGGCATCCGCTCCCAGCGCTCGCGGGGCATGAAGGCGAGGCGGCCCTGCTTGTTCGGCAGGGTGATGACCGGGCCGGGCTCGAAGCCCATGAGGGTCATGCGGTTCACGGCGCCGTCGTTGTTCACGTCGGGCTCGACGATGATGCGGTGGGCGCCGGGTGAGGCGAAGAGGAAGTCCCCGAGCACCCGCGAGATCCGGGTCGTGAAGGCAGCGACCGGCGCGCCGCGGTCGCCGATGAAGAAGTGCAGGCCGACGTCGCCCGGCTCGACGGCGTAGCACTCGCCGACCGGGTCGTGCTCGGGCTCGTAGGTCTGCAGCAGCACGACCGGGGTTCCGTCGCGGAAGATCAGGAACGCGTGGTGCGTGTCGAGCTCGTCGACGTAGGCGTAGAGGTCGCGCAGTTCGGTTCTCGACAGTTCGCCGAGCCCCCAGAACTTCGCACGCGGCTGCGTGACCCACGCGTGAATGACGTCGAGGTGCGCGTCGGGGTCGAGCACGAACACCTCGATCGTGCCGAGGGCGGGGTCGTGGGTCGTGTGCACGAGGTGGCCGGCGGGGCCGGTGGTGAGGCGGTCGGAAGCGAAGGTCGTCTCGGTCATTCGGGTTCCGTTCGGTCGAGGTCGGATGCCGCGGGCGGGCGCGGGTGCGTCGGTGCCACCCGTGGAGGTTCGGCGGCGACCCAGTCGGCGAGCTGGTCGGCGAAATGCGGCGAGGCGGGATCGCCGGAGGCGCCGAAGGGGACGCTCCAGCGGCTGCGGTCGCGATCCCCGAGGTCCCACGCCCAGCGGGCGACCGAGCCGCGCCAGCTGCGGCGGGTCACGCCCGGCGTGGATCCGGTGCAGCGCACGGACTCGCCGTCGCCGCTCAACGGGGCGTCGAGGTCGCGACCGGGATCCGCGACGCCATCGATGTCGGCGAAGACGTGCAGGGGGAGCAGGCGGTGCTCGTCGCCCCAGGCCTCGGCCGGGCGGGTGGCGGCTGCCGCCAGGGCGTCACGGATGAGCGCGTCTCGGCGGTTCGCCAGTGCCGGAGTGTGCAGGAGCCCCGGAAGGGCGGCGGCGATCCGGCCGCGCGCGCCCATCCACGGGTCGAAGATCGCGCCGAACGGATGCGCGTCGTGCAGGCGTTCGAGCTCGGGGAGGGCGGCGACGCGGGCCACGAGCTCCTCGCGGAAGGCCGCGAAGCGTGCGGCGGCGGGGGAGTCGGTGCGCATGACGCCGTCCCACGCGCGGAGTTCGTCGCGCGCTCGCAGAGCGTCGGCCTGGAGCCCGTCGAGCCCGTCGAGCTCGTCGAGCTCGTCCAGCAGGGCGAGCCATTCGTCGAGGCCGCCGAGCAGCGCATCGCCCCAGATCGGCGCGAGCTCGTCGACGCTCGAGGGGTGGCGCTCGGCGATCAGCTCGCGGATGCGGCGCGCGCGGTGCGGCGGCGCATACGCGCGGCCCAGATCCACGTCGGGGTTCGTCGGGCGTTCGTTGGCATCCACCGCGATCGTGTCGACGGCGACCGCCCGCGGCATCCGTCGATCTGCGACCGGGCCCGCGACCCGGCCGTCGAGCGGAAGGCGCCGCTCGACGTGCGCGCGATCGGGCGCTCGGCCGACGGTCGCCGAGAGGACGACTCCCTGCCGATCCGCTGCCAGCACGCGATTGACGGGATCGACCCAACGGCCGAACGCCGCGACGACGTCGGCCGCCGAGCGGGCGCGCAGCAACGGCAGCAGTGCGGCGAATCCGAGGTCGCGTTCGGCGCGCGCCGGCATCCGCACGCTCCAGGCCTCGAACTCGCCGTCGGGCAACGGGGAGAGGTCGGTGACGACGGTGCCGCGCTCGGTCTCGATCGCCTCGACCCAGACCGGGTCGGCGCCGCGGACCTCGATGAGCGAGCGCTCGACGGATGCCGCACGCCAGCCGCCCGGCCCGAGGGCCTCGACGCGCGGGTGCTCGCCGTGCCCGCCGCCGACGCGGCGCAGGCGCTCGCGGAACACGTCGACGCTGTGCGCCATCGCGTTCGTGATGCCCCAGGCGGCATCGCCCGTGTGACCGAAATGCGCGATGCCCGGCACGCCGGGGAACGCCAGGCCGATGACGTCGAACTCGTCGCACGCCAGCCCGACCTGCTGGTAGACCCCCGGCAGCTCGAACAGTCGGTGCGGGTCGCCCGCGAGCAGCGGGAATCCCGACTCGGTCAGCGACCCGTGCACCGCCCACGCGTTGCTGCCCGACGACGGCTCGGCATCGTCGCCGCCGGTGAGCGGGTCGACCCACGCGTCGCCGAGCGTGCGCTCCACGTGCTCCGCCCAGAGCAGGCTCGGGAACGACGAGAACAGGGCGTGCGCCACATGCAGGATGCCGAGCGGCGCGTGGTCGGGCCAGTCGTCGAGGGGGGCGCGCTCGCCGAAGCGGGCGTCGAGCTCGGCGAACTCGACCGCCGCCGCCCCGCCGGAGCCGGAGCGGGAGCCGGATCCGGGGCCGGCGTCGGCGTCGGCGGCGCTCTGCCGCATGCCCCGCTGCACCCCGTCGACGTACGCGCGCACGAACGCGCGATCCTCGTCGCCCAGCCCGTCGAACGCGCGCCGCGCGGTGTCGTCGAGCCGCGCCCGGCGCGCGAACACGTCCCAGTCGAGGCCGGCCTGGCCGATGAGCGCCGAAAGCGTGCCCTCGGCGCGGCGCCGGTCGACCTCGATCTGCCATCCGCGGTCGTGCGCCGTCACCTCGCCCTGCGCGGCGGCGAGCTCGAACACGTCGCCGCCGCGCACGAACGGGATGCCCAGCTCGTCGCGGGAGATCACGGCCGCACGCTCACGCCGACGCGGTCGAGGCGACGGATGCCGCGGCATCCGCCACGTGGTCTGCAGCCGTGGCCGCGCCCGCGTGCTCGAATCGACGCGACCTGGCGATCGGATTCACCATCTGACCAGCGTAGATGAGCGACTCCGACTGGTTCGCGATGTCGACCATCTGCAGGGTGTTGCGCAGCTGCAGGCGGTTCAGGCACGAGTGGGCGAAGGTCTCGGCGCGAAGGTCGATGCCCGACTCGAGGTGCGGGTGCGCGACCTCGTGCTCGTCGACGCACTCGGCCACGAGCGCCCAGAACGTCTCCTCGTCGAGCGTGCCGTCGAGGTGCAGGATGCCGGCGAGGTGCCGCAGCACGCCGTCGAACACGTCGGTGAAGATCGCGAGCGCCTTCTCGGTGTCGTCGACCTCCGCGATGATGCGCTGCACGTCCTCGGGCACGGCACCGGCCTTCGGAGCCGTCAGGAGTGCGACCTCCTCGCCGATGTCCTTCATGAACACGCCGACCGGCACCGCGTCTTCGAGGACGAGGATCAGGTTCTCGCCGTGCGGCATGAACGCCAGGTCGTAGGCCCGCAGGCAGTGCACGAGCGGCCGCAGGTAGGCGCGCAGGTAGGCCCGCACCCAGTCGACGGCGGGCAGGGCGGATGCCGCGACGAGCGCGGACGCGACCGAGCCGCCCGCGGCATCCCGGTGCAGCAGCGCGGCCATCGTGCTGAGTCGCTGGTTCGGCGCCAGCAGGGGCACCGGCGACTCGCGCCAGAGTGCGGCGAGCATCTTGCGGTGCGGCGAGACCGTGCGGGTGCGGTGGTACGCGTCGCCCGTGTAGCCGATCGACGCGCGCTCGCGCAGCACTCGGAACCCGGCCTCGCCGAGCGTCTCGTCGGCGCCGACCAGCTCGGCCACCCAGTCGTTGATCGCGGGCGTCACGCGCATGTACGCGGGGGAGAGGCCGCGGAGGAACCCCATGTTCTGGATCGACAGCGCCGTCTTGACGTAGTCGCGGCCCCAGTCGTCGGCGTTGAACATCGTGCGCAGCGACTGCTGGGCGAGGTATCGGTCGAACCCCTCGCCGAGGAATACGAGGTTGCGCTTCGCGAGGTCGGGCGCGAACGTGATCGCGATGCGGTGCTCCCACTGCCAGGGGTGCACGGGCAGCAGGAGGTAGTCGGCGGGGTCGAGTCCGGCCGCCACGAGTCGCGCCTCGAACGCGTCGTGCTGGGCGCGCCCGAGCTGCTCGCGCAGGAAGGTCTGCCGGTCGAGCCCCTCACCGAGCGCGAAGTGCGTGAACTCGCGGCGCGCGGCGAGCCACACGAGCTTGAACGGCTCGCCGGCTTCGGGAGCGTACGCCGAGTACTCCGAGACGCCGAAGCCGATGCGGCCGTTGTTCGCCACGAAGCCCGGGTGCCCCTCGGTCATCGCGGATTCGATCGTCTGGAAGTCGGCGCGCGCGAGCTCGGCGGCCGTCGGGCCGCCCTGCGTCAGCTTGAACGCGCTGCTCGCGAGGGTCGACGCGATCTCCTCGAGGTAGGTCGCGAGCAGCGCGTCGGGAATGCCCAGCAGCGGCTGCAACTCGATCACGAAGGCCTGCGCGTCGAGCGGGGTCGGCGTGCCGTCGACGAGGCGTTCGAGGCTCGGCTCGTCGATCACCCAGTGCTCGAGCGCGAACCGGTCGGCGTCGAAGCGGTACTCGACCCGGCCGCCGTCGAGGGCGAGGCGGTAGGAGCGTCCGGATGTCGCGGGGGCGGCGTCGGTCGCGTCGTCGGCGGTCGAGGAGCGAAGCGTATCGAGACCAGCGGTTGGGCGGGCTGGGTCTCGATACGGCGCCGGCGCGCCTAGTCGACCGGCGACCGGCTCGGGCGCGAGCAGCCGCTCGTGCGTGAATTCGGCGATGGCCTTGGCCACGAGGTGCCGCTGCGCGGTCGCCATCGCGTCGGGCGTGAGGTGCGCGGCGGGGTTCGCCGGTCGGGTGGTCGGCTGGTGGGCGGCGTGGGTCCGGTGGTTCATGTGCGTCATCCGAGTCGTTCGATGTCGGGAAGGGAGCCGAGGGCGGATGCCGCGAAGTCGGCGCGCGTGCACACCGACAGGTTCGCGCGCTTCACGTGATCGCCCTCGGGCACGTCGATCTCGCCGAGCACGCGGAAGCCCGCCCGGGCGTTCTTCACCGCGATCGCCGCGTTGCGCACGTCGGGCTCGACGACGACGCGCTCGGCGCCGAGCTCGTCGAAGCACCACCGCATGACGGCGGCGAAGACGGCATCGGTGAGTCCGTGGCGGGCGTGGCCGTCGGCCGGGGCGACGAGCACGTGCATGCCCAGGTCGCCCGGCTGCGCGTCGTGGATGCCGACGAGCAGCACGCTCGCCGGGTCGTACGTCTCGGCGAGGAACGCCGCTCCGCCGTCGACCGCACCCAGCCAGGAGTCCTGGTGCGGGTGCGTCGAGACCTCGGCGAGGTACTCGGCCACCTCGTCGACGCCGAGCGCCTGCATGCCCCAGAACGCGGACTTCGGATGCGCCAGCCACCGCTGCACGACGGGTGCGTCGAGCCGCGCATCCACGGGCCTGATCTCGATCTCGTAGTCGGTCACGACGGTCATCGCACGACCTCCGCCGGTCGAGTCGGCGCGCCGGCACCCACCCCCGCCGGTCGAGTAGGCGCGCCAGCGCCGTATCGAGACCCAGCCGCGGCATCCGCTCGGCCCGCGGCCTCCGGCGGCACCCCGAAGTGCTGGAACGCGATGCTGCGCTCGAGCGGGTAGATCTCGTGGCCGCAGATCTTCGCGATGATCTGCGCGTTGCGCCACGCGCCGAAGCCGAGGTCGGGTGCGGTGAGACCGTGCGTGTGCTCCTCGCCGTTCTGCACGAACACGCGTCCGCGCCCGCCGTCGATGCTGTAGTCGCGGGCGACGTCGAGGCGGCCGAGGGCGTCCCACCCGAGGCGGTCGCGCACGGGGTCGAGGAACGCGGGCACGCGAGCCGAGTAGCCGGTCGCGAGCACGAGGGCGTCGGTCTCGCGCTCGTACTCCTGCTCGAGCTGCGCGTGCCGCAGCCGCAGGCGGAACCGGGTGCCGTCCCACTCGGCCTCGAGCAGTTCGGTGTCGGTGAGCAGCGTCGTCGGCACGGGGCCCGAGGCGCTCAGCTCGTAGAGCGTGTCGTAGATCTCGTCGATGAGCTCGCCCGAGATGCCCTTGTAGAGGCCGCGCTGCTCGCGGCCGAGCTGCTGGCGAAGGGCGAGCGGCAGGCCGTGGAAGTGGTCGGTGTACTCGGGGCTCGTCATCTCGAGCGTGAGCTTCGTGTACTCCATCGGGAAGAAGCGCGGCGACCGGGTGATCCAGTCGAGGCGGTAACCCTCAGAGCCGGTGCCGCTTCCGCGTGCCTCGCCGAGCAGGTCGCGGTAGATCTCGGCCGCGGACTGCCCGCTGCCGACGACCGTGATCGACCCGGCGCCCTGCAGGCGCTCGCGGCTCGGCAGGTACTCGGAGCTGTGCACGACGAGCCCGGGCAGGTCGCG
Organism: Agromyces allii; assembly: GCF_009749385.1. Taxonomy (GTDB): domain Bacteria; phylum Actinomycetota; class Actinomycetes; order Actinomycetales; family Microbacteriaceae; genus Agromyces; species Agromyces allii. The sequence goes on from NZ_WBIN01000003.1 coordinate 245,353, forward strand.
GAGCGCCGCCGGCACGGTCGGCGTGGTGCCGACGCCGAGCACCAGGTGGCGGGCCGCGTAGGTCTCGACCTCGCCCGACTCGAGGTCGAGCGCGCGCACCGTGTAGACGTCGTTCGCCTCGTCGTGCTCGACGCTCACCACCTCCCGGCTCCAGTGCAGCGACGGCAGCTGCTCGCTCGCCCAGCGGCAGTACGCGTCGTACTCGGCGCGCAGCGGGTAGAAGCTCTCGCGGATGTAGAAGGGGTACAGTCGGCCGCTCTGCTTGAGCCAGCTCAGGAACGAGAACGGCGAGGTCGGGTCGGCCATGGTCACGAGATCGGCCATGAACGGCACCTGGATGGTCGCACCGTCGAGCATCATGCCGTGGTGCCAGGCGAACCCGTCGGCGCGGTCGAGGAACACCGCATCGAGCGCGAGCGGCTCGAGCAGGCACGCGAGTCCGAGGTTGAACGGGCCGATGCCGATGCCGACGACGTCGTGCACGTGCGGGGTCTCGTTCGCGCTCATGCCACGACCTCCACGTCGCGCAGGTCGACGAGGGCCGCCGCGGCATCCTTCACCAGATCGAGCACGCGACGGATGTCGGCCGCCGACGCCTCGGGGTTCAGCAGCGTGAGCTTCAGGCAGGGCCGCCCGTCGATGACGGTCTTGGCGACGAGCGCCCGGCCGGACTCGAACAGCACGCGCCGCACCTGGGCGACGAGGGCGTCCTGGGTCTGCTCGTCGGCGCCCTCGGGCCGCACTCGGAACAGCACCGTGCTCAGCTGCGAGCGGCCGACGAGCTCGAGCTCGGGGTCCGCCGCGATCTCGTCGCCGACCACTCGAGCCAGCTCGATCACCTCGTCGAAGAGCTCGCCGAGGCCGTCGGCGCCGATGGCGCGCAGCGTCGTCCAGAGCTTCAGCGCGTCGAACCGGCGCGTGGTCTGCAGCGACTTGTCGACCTGGTTCGGCTCCTCGTTCTCGAGCGGGTTCAGGTAGTCGGCATGCCAGGCCGCGGCCGCGAGGTCTTCGGGTTCGCGCACGACGATCGCGCTCGACGAGACCGGCTGGAAGAAGCTCTTGTGGAAGTCGACGGTGACCGAGCGCGCGCGCTCGATGCCCCGGATGAGGTCGCGGTGCCGGCGCGACACGAGCAGCCCGCATCCGTAGGCCGCGTCGACGTGAAGCCACACCTCGTGCGCGTCGCAGTGCTCGGCGATCGCGGCGACCGGGTCGATCACGCCGCGGTCGGTGGTGCCGGCGGTGGCCACGACGGCCATGGGGATACGGCCGGCGGCACGGATCGCCGCGAGCGATGCCGCGAGGGCCGCGGCATCCATTCGCCCCTCGCCGTCGTCGGGAACGCTCACGACGGCGTCGTCGCCGAGACCGAGGATGAGCGCCGACTTCTCGACGCTGAAGTGGCTCGACGCGGTCGCGAGGATGTTGAAGCGCGGCAGCAGTTCGGCCCGCGAACCGCCGTGCTGGGCGAGCGCCCATTCGCGGGCGAGCAGCAGCGCGTGCAGGTTCGACTGCGTGCCGCCCGAGGTGAACACGCCGTCGCCGTGGTCGAAGCCGATGCGCTGCGCGGTCCACGCGATCAGCCGGCGCTCCATGAGCGTGCCGACCGTCGACTGGTCGTACGTGTCGACCGACGGGTTGACCGCGGCGAGGATCGCCTCGGCGGCGACCGCCGGCAGTGCGACCGGGCAGTTCAGGTGCGCGGTGTACGCCGGGTCGTGGAACCAGATCGCGTGCTCGAGGAACAGCTCGTCGACCTCGCGGAGCGCCTCGGCCGTGCCGACGCCCGCCGATCCGAGGTCGACCACGTCGACGAGGTGCTGCAGCTCGGCGCGGCTCGCGCCCGAGAAGGGCTGCGTCACGGACGCCACGCGAGCGGCCACGAGCCCCGTCGCCTGCCCCAGCAGATCGGTGTATTCGGTCACGGTCGAACTCATCAGCAGATCACGCATGTGCGGCGGCTTCCCCTTGTCGGTCACGGTCGGTCGATATGCCGGGGTTAGCATAGCCTTACCTAAGTCGAGCCTCGCAATGTGACGAACTGTTCCGTCCCCCGTTTGCGGGCGATTCCGGTGCGAAACCCCTGATCAGGCGGATGCCGCGGCCCGGCGGAGATCCGATGGAACTCGGCGGTCGAGTAGGCGCGCCAGCGCCGACCTCCGCCGGTCGGGTAGGCGCGCCAGCGCCGTATCGAGACCAGCGACCCAGCACATCCGAGGTCTCGATACGGGCGCTGCGCGCCCTACTCGACCGGCGGGGGACGTCATGCGCGGCAACATCCGAAGTCGCTGACGAGGGCGTTGATTAGGCTCCCGACGTGACCGAGACCCCCACCCCAGAACCGGCCGACGGCGGCATCATCCTCGACTGGTTCATCCCGCTCACGGGCGACTCGCGAACGGACCTCAGCCAGGGCTCGGCGATGACCTACGCAGGGCAGTCGGCGGCGCCCGCGCGGCGGGAACCCGACATCCGGTACCTGTCGCAGATCGCGCGCTCGGTCGAGCAGCTCGGCTACCACGCGGTGCTCATCCCGACCGGGGGCCGCAGCGAGGAGAGCTGGGTCGCGGCGAGCTCGCTCGCGCAGCACACGCGCGATCTCGACTACCTCGTGGCGTTCCGCCCCGGACTCATGTCGCCGACGCTGCAGGCGCAGGTCGCGGCCACATTCCAGCGCTACAGCGGCGACCGCCTGCGCGTGAACGTCGTGGTCGGCGGCGACGACGCCGAGCAGCGCAAGTACGGCGACCGCATCGACAAGGACGGCCGGTACGCACGGGCGGCCGAGTACCTCGACATCATCCGCCGGCTCTGGAACGGCGAACGCGTCGACGTCGACAGCGAGTTCCACACGATCGAGGGGGCGCAGATCCCGAAGCTCGACGCGCAGCCCGAGATCTACCTCGGCGGTTCGTCGGATGCCGCGATCGACGTCGCGGCCGAGCACTGCGACGTCTACCTGACCTGGGGCGAGCCGCCCGCGCAGGCCGGCGAGAAGATCGCCCGCGTGCGCGAGGCCGCCGCCGCCCGCGGACGCACGCTGCGCTACGGCATCCGCCTGCACGTCATCGCGCGCCCGACGAGCGAGGAGGCGTGGCGCGTGGCCGACGAGCTCGTCGCCGGCCTCGACCCCGAGGTCGTCGCGAAGGCCCGCGAGTCGTTCCTCTCATCGGGCTCGGTCGGCCAGCGCCGTCAGGCCGAGCTCGTCGACGGCGGCCTTCGGCGTGAAGACCTCGAGGTCTACCCCGGACTTTGGGCCGGCGTCGGCCTCGTCCGCGGCGGCGCGGGCACGGCCCTCGTCGGCAGCTACGCCGAGGTCGCCGCCCTCATCCGCGAGTACCGGGCCGTCGGCTTCACCGAGTTCGTGCTCTCGGGCTACCCGCACCTCGAGGAGGCGTACTGGTTCGCCGAGGGCGTCGCCCCGCTGCTCGACCTCGCGCCGCGCCGCGCCTGAGCGGGCTGCTTTCTCAGCCGGACTGCTCCACGACGACCACGAACGTTTCACTCGTCGCCGTGAGGACGTCGTCGGATTCGATTGCGAAGAGCTTGCCCTCATCATGCTCATCGAAGCCGCTGAGCGCTCGACCGCTCGGAATGTGCTCGATCCGGGTCGACTCGCCGGTGCGCGGCACGTACCGCAGATCGACGACGGTTCCCTCTACGCGGGTGACGCGAAGGCCGTCGAGATCGTGGTGCGTCTCGTGGACACTGCCGTCGCTCTCGATGATGCAGGTCCACTCGACCGCATCGCCGCGACGGAGGGACTCGCCGCAGCACGCGTGCTCCCAACCACCGACGAACACCTCGACTCGCATTCGACCAAGCTACTGCGGTAGCTCCGCCACGAGGGTGCCGTTCCGCTAGCGTCGGCTCGTGACCTCAGCCTCCGCGACTGCCGAAGCATCCGACACCGCCCCGTGGCCGGGCGCATCGCTGCCGCAGGCCATGGGGCGGTTCATGGCCGGGACGTTTCGCCTCCGAGGTCGCGCCAGCCGGAGCGAGTACTGGTGGTGGATGCTGGTGAACGTCGTCGTTCTCGGCACGACCCAGCTGCTCATCCCGGCGTTGATCACGGGCCGAACGCCGGAGTCGAACCTGGTGGTCGGGCCGTTCGGCTCCTGGTTGTTCGCGAACGTCCAGCTGTTCAGCGTGTCGCCGGCAGTGGCTCCCAGCTCTCCGGTGGTGGTGTTCTGGCTCCTGCTCACCGTGGTCCCGGGATTCACCGTCGCGGTCCGTCGCCTGCACGATTCGAACCTCTCCGGATGGTGGGTGATGCTCGCCCTCATTCCGCCCGGCGCCTTCGTGCTCCTCCTCCTCGCCGCCAGAAGGTCGCGACTCGAGGGCGCTCGCTTCGACCGATGACCGGCTTCCCGGGCAGCATCGAAGACGTGATCAGCACCCGCGTTCTGGTCGCCTCCTCGAAGCGGTCCGATCTCGTCGCGGTCTGGGAGGTCGTCCGTGACGCGTTCGGCGACCATGACGTACCGAGCACGCTGCTCGGTGTCACGGTGCTCGGATACGACGACCAGCTCGTCGAGATCGAAGCCGTTGCCGCAGTGATCGACTGACGGATGCCGCAGGCGGCCGCCCGCGGCATCCGCTCATCGTGTGATCGTGGGCGCCCTCAGGCGTCGCGCGCGCAGCGGAAGCCGATGTGCGACATGCCCGTGTCTTCGGCCTGCGGTGAGCGGGCCGCGGGGCGGAAGCGCAGGCAGTAGTCGGGCGAGCAGAGGTGCGACCCGCCCTTGAGCACGCGCCGGGGGATCTCGGCGAAGCCCTCCTGCGCGCTCGCGGCGGCGAGCAGGTTCTCGCGCTTGCCGGCGTCGACGGGGGAGTCCGAGAGCTGCAGGTGGCGGGGCGTGTAGTAGTCGCTCGTCCACTCCCACGTGTTGCCGATCAGGTCGAAGAGCCCGTAGCCGTTGGCCGGGTACGAGCCGACGGGGGCCGTTCCGCCGACGCCCTGGTTGTCGTACGGGAACCGCCCGAGCCACGAGTTCGCCTGCGCGACCCCGCCCGGATACGGCTCGTCGCCCCATGCGAATCGCGCACCGTCGAGTCCGCCGCGCGCCGCGTACTCGTGCTCGGCCTCGGTCGGGAGCCGCTTGCCGGCCCAGGCGGCGTAGGTCGTCGCGTCTTCGAACGCGACGTGCACGACCGGATGCCGCAGGCGGTCGTCGATGCCCGACCCGGGCCCGAACGGCTCGCGCCAGAATGCGCCGGGCTGCCAACGCCACCAGTTGCGCCAGTTGCGCAGGTCGACGGGGCCGGCGGTCGGCGTGAAGACCATGGCGCCGGGAACGAGGTCGGCGGGGTCGGCGCCCGGGAAGTCGCGCGGGTCCATCGGCCGCTCGGCGACGGTGACATAGCCGGTCTCGTCGACGAAGCGCGCGTAGTCCTCGTTGGTCACCTGGTGGGCGTCGATCCAGAAGTCGGCGACGGTTCGCTCGTGCACCGGGCGCTCGTCTGGGTAGAACTCCTCGCTGCCCATGCGGAACGTTCCCCCAGCGATGAGCACCATGTCGTCAGCCACGAAATCCACCGTAGCCGCCGAACGGGGCCGGGTGCTTGACTGGGCACGGACGGGGGTCGACGAACGATCGCCGGCACTGACGGAGGGGGATCCGTGTCCGACAAGCCGAACATCCTGATCATCTGGGGCGATGACATCGGGATCACGAACCTGAGCGCCTACTCGGACGGCCTCATGGGGTACCGCACCCCGAACATCGACCGCATCGCCGACGAGGGGGTGCGGTTCACCGACTACTACGGCGAGCAGAGCTGCACCGCCGGTCGCGCCGCGTTCATCACCGGCCAGAACCCGTATCGCAGCGGGCTCACCAAGGTCGGCATCCCGGGCTCCGATCTCGGACTGCGCGACGAGGACCCGACGATCGCGACCGCGCTCAAGAACCAGGGCTACGCGACAGGCCAGTTCGGCAAGAACCACCTCGGCGACCGCGACGCGTTCCTGCCCACCATGCACGGCTTCGACGAGTTCTTCGGCAACCTCTACCACCTGAACGCCGAGGAGGAGCCCGAGCACCCCGACTACCCGACCGACGAGGAGTTCCCGGGCTTCAGCGAGAAGTTCCGGCCGCGCGGCGTGCTGCACACGTGGGCGAACGGCGACGGCACGCAGCGCATCGAGGACACCGGTCCCCTCACGAAGAAGCGCATGGAGACCGTCGACGAGGAGTTCCGTGATGCGGCGGCGGACTTCATCCGCGCGAAGGCCGACGAGGACACGCCCTTCTTCGTGTGGTTCAACTCGACGCACATGCACTTCCGCACCCACACCAAGCCCGAGAGCAAGGGCAGGGCGGGGCGCTGGCAGTCGGAGTACCACGACACGATGCTCGACCACGACGATGTCGTGGGGTCGCTGCTCGACCTGCTCGACGAGCTCGGCCTCGCCGAGAACACGATCGTCATGTACTCCACCGATAACGGTCCGCACATGAACAGCTGGCCCGACTCGGGCATGACGCCGTTCCGCAACGAGAAGAACTCCAACTGGGAGGGCGCCTACCGCGTGCCCGCGATGGTGCGCTGGCCCGGGCACATCCCGGCGGGCACGGTGCTGAACGGCATCGTCAGCCACAACGACTGGTTCGTGACCCTGCTCGCTGCCGCCGGTGACATCGATGTCGCCGAGCGCCTCGCCGTTGGCGCCGACCTGGCCGGCACCGAGTACAAGGTGCACCTCGACGGCCACAACCAGCTCGACTACATCACGGGCGCCGTCGACGAGAGTCCACGACGGCACTTCTTCTACGTGTCCGACGACGGCGACCTCACGGCCATGCGCTTCGACAACTGGAAGATCGTGTTCCTCGAGCAGCGGGCCGAGGGCACGCTGAACATCTGGGCGGAGCCGTACACGCACCTTCGGGTGCCGCGCCTGTTCAACCTGCGCACCGATCCGTTCGAGCGGGCGATGCAGACCTCGAACACCTACTTCGACTGGTTCCTCGACCGGGTGTTCCTGCTCGTGCCCGCTCAGGCGTACGTCGCGAGGATGCTGCAGTCGCTCGTCGAGTTCCCGGCGCGCCAGAAGCCCGCGTCGTTCACGATCGACCAGGTGCTCGAGAAGCTCGAGTCGGTCAACGGCAACTCGTAGGGCTCGACCGACTCTCGAGATCGTCGAGCGGGTCGCGTGAGGCGGATGTCTCGCGCGGCCCGCTCTCTCGTACGGTTCCGGCCCCCGTGGTCCAGGTCGTAGAGTTTCGGGCACCGACCCGAGGAGACGCCCGTGCCCGACCAGACCGCCCCGATGACGCTCGACGAGATCGACCCGAGCCTGCATGCGGCGCTCGGCAAGGTGCCGAGGCTCAACCTCGAGAACGCGTTCATGCTCGCGCTCATCGGGCGTGCATCGCGGCTGCAGCCGGGAACGACGGTCGACGGGGTCGAACGTCGTGTCGTGCACGACGGCTCGGTTCGGGTGCGCGTGTTCACGCCCGCCGAGGCGAACGGGTCGGCGTTGCTGTGGATCCACGGCGGTGGGCTCGTCATGGGGTCGGCGGCCGGCGACGACCGCTTCTGCGGCGAGACGGCCCGGGTCACCGGCGCGGTCGTGGTCTCGGCCGACTACCGGCTTGCGCCGAAGCATCCGTTCCCCGCGGCGATCGACGACGTGCGCGCTGCGTTCGCGTGGGTGACGGCCCATGCCGGCGAGCTCGGCGTCGACGTCGATCGCATCGCGATCGGCGGTGCCAGTGCCGGGGGAGGGCTGGCCGCGGCGCTCGTGCAGCGCCTGCACGACGAGGGCGAGACGGTGGCCGCGCAGTGGCTGTTCTGCCCGATGCTCGACGACCGAACGGCCGCCGATCGGTCGCACGACGCGCGGAACCACCTCGTCTGGAACAACCGGTCGAACCTCGTCGGATGGCGGTCGTACCTCGGGGCCGAGCCGGGCGCCGCCGAGGCGCCCGCCTACGCCGTGCCGGCGCGCCGCGCCGACCTGTCGGGGCTGCCGCCCGCCTGGCTCACGTGGACCGACCTCGAGCTGTTCGGCGCCGAGGATGCCGCGTATGCCGAGGCGCTCGCCGGAGCGGGCGTCGACGTTTCGTTCGACGTCGTCGGTGCGGCTCCGCACGGGTTCGAGGTGTGGGGTGAGCAGACGGAGCCTGCTCAGCGGCTGTTCGTGGGCGCGCGCGACTGGCTCGCGCGACAGCTCTCGGTGCGCTCAGGTGCGGACGAGGTCGAGAGCCTCCCGCCGGTCGACTAGCGAAGCGCATCGAGACCTGTTTCGGGTGGTCTCGATACGGCGCCGGCGCGCCTACTCGACCGGCCGGGCGAGGTGCGCCAAGTGCGCCGCGAGCTGCTCGGCGACGTCGACGCTCTCGGGGTCGTAGAGCCACTGCAGCTGCAGGCCGTCCCACAGGGCGATGATCCAGGTCGCCTCGAACACCGGGTCGAGGTCGGCGCGAAGTGCGGGCGCCGCCGCCTCGAAGAGCGTCGTGAAGCGGGAGATGCCCCATTCGAAGCGGCGCTCGAAGTAGGCGTGTCCGGGATGCGTCGGGGCCGCCGCCTCGGCCGAGAGCACCGCGTAGAGCTCGATGAGCCCGGGCTCGAGGTCGGCGGCGATGCGTGCGGACTCGGCGAGGCCGTCGAGGGCGTTGAGCGGACCGACGACGGCGGCGAACTCCGAGCGGATGTCGATGGTCGCGTCGCGTCGGGCGATGACGGCGGCGAGCAGCTCCTCCTTGCTCGAGAAGTGGTGCAGCAGGGTCGACTTGCCGATGCCGACCTGGTCGGCGATCTCACGCAGGCTCGTCGCGTGGAACCCGCGGCTCGCGAAGAGCGTCGAGGCGTCGGCGATGATCTGCAGGCGGCGCACGCGGCCGGGCGCGTATCCGACGTCGACCGGGTCGGGCTCGAAGAGGGGGAGTGACGGCGACGCCGGCACGAGCCCCGCGGGCACCGGCTCGCCGCGCAGTTGTGCGAGGTGCGCATCGAGCAGCGTGGGCAGGTCGAACCGGCCAGGCAGGTAGAGGGACATGAGCTGCAGGCCGTCCCACGCGGCCGCGAGGCGGATCGTCTCGCCCATGGCGTCGGTGCCGGGCGGCAGCTCGCCCGCGTCGATCGCGGCCTGGAACAGCACGGAGGAGCGGGCGCGCAGTTCGGCGTGGCGCTCGCGGAAGTGCTCGTGGGCCGGGTGGGCGTCGCTCGTCGCCTCGCCCGCGAGCACCGAGAAGAGCGGCAGGTAGCCCTCGATCTCGGCGTTGCGTCTGGCGACCTCGCCGAACGTGCGCAGGCCGTCGCCGGTCGGCCCGAACTTCGTCTCGAGATCGGCCTCGGTGATGGCGGTGAACTCGGCCACGACCGCCTCGAGGATCTCGTCCTTCGACGCGAAGTGCCGGATCACGCCGGGATGCGAGAGGCCCGCCTCGGTCGCGATGTCGCGCACCGAGACCGCCCCGAATCCGCGCTCGATGAAGAGGCGGGATGCCGCGGCGACGATGTTCGCGCGGGTGCGGGCGGTGGCGGCGGCACGGCTGACGGGCGCAGCCGCGTGCGCCGCGGCATCCGCCGTGATCACCTGCGCCATGCCGCCCCCCGAATCGTCGTCGATCCATCGTCGCACAGCTCGTTACCAGCTGTTCGAAATTCAGTTACCACTTGGACTAGATTCATGTATCCTCGTGCGAGAGCCAAGGACGGCTCGGTTTTCGTGGAAGAAGGAAACTCATGACAGAGTCGTCACTCACCGACACGGTCGCACCCGGCAGCAACCCCGGTGGCAACCTCGGCGACAGCACCGGCGCAGCCGGCCAGACCGGCAAGACGCCCAAGGGGTACATCCCCACGCTCGCGCTGTCGAACTTCGGCCTCTACATGGCCCTGCTCACGCCCGTGCTCGTCTCGCTCGCCTTCAAGGTGCAGCACATCACCGACTCGCCCGAAGCGGCGACCAACGCCCTCGGCCTCATCATGGGCGTCGGCGCGCTCTTCGCGCTCGTCTGCAACCCGCTCGTCGGGCGCCTCTCCGACCGCACCGTGTCGCGCTTCGGCATGCGCCGGCCCTGGATGCTCGGCGGCGTGCTCGTCGGCCTCGCCGCCTTCGCCCTCATCGGCGTCGCGACCGACGTCTGGATCGTGCTCCTCGCCTGGTGCGTCGTGCAGGCCTCGCTGAACGGCGTCATGGCCGCCTCGACCGCGACCGTGCCCGACCAGGTGCCCGTGAACTCGCGCGGCAAGGTCTCGGGCATCATCGGCCTCACGACCCCCCTCGGCATCCTCGGCGGCAGCTTCCTCGTGAACTTCCTCGCCGACGACCTGACCCGCTTCGTGGTGCCCGGCATCATCGCCGCCGTCTTCGTGACGATCTTCGTCTTCGTGCTGAAGGACCGCGTGCTCACCGAGAAGCCCGCCGAGCGCTACGGCGTCAAGGAGTTCTTCGGCTCGTTCGTCTTCAACCCGCGCAAGCACCCCGACTTCGGGTGGACCTGGCTCACGAAGTTCCTCATCATGTTCGGCTACGCCGGCATCGCCACGTTCCTGCCGTTCTACCTCACCGAGCAGTTCGGCCTCAGCGAGCAGGACGCCATCGGCACGATCCTCATGGCGAACCTCGCCTCGATGGCCGCAATGGCGCTCTCGGGCCCGATCGGCGGCATCCTCTCCGACAAGATCGGCAAGCGCCGCCCGTTCGTCGCCGTCGCCGGCGGCGTCATGGTGCTCGGCCTCGTCGTGCTCGCCTTCGCGCCGAGCATCCCGGTGGTACTCGTCGCGCAGGCCATCATCGGCTTCGGCGCCGGCTCGTTCATGTCGGTCGACACCGCCCTCGCGACCCAGGTGCTGCCGAACCAGAAGGACACCGCGAAGGACCTCGGCGTGCTGAACATGGCGAACGCGCTGCCGCAGTCGATCGCCCCGGTCGTCGCGCCCGCGATCATCGCCTTCGGTGCCACCACGTCGCTCGGCGGCTACAGCACCTTCTACCTCTTCGGCGCACTCGTGGCCCTCGCGGGCGCCGTCCTCGTCTACCGAATCAAGGGAGTGAAGTAACACCATGACCGACACCATCGAGACCACGGATGCCGCGGCATCCGCAGACCTGCCCGTCGACTCGACCTACCGCGACGCGTCGCTGCCCGTCGACGAGCGAGTCGAGAACCTGCTCGCCCAGATGACGCTCGAGGAGAAGGCGGGCCTCTTCTTCCAGACCATGATCGCCATGAGCCAGGACGGCGAACTCTCCGAGGCGAACCCGATGTTCGGGCTGCCCTCGAACCACGACCAGGTCATCGGCAAGGGCATGACGCACTTCAACGTGCTCGGCTCCGCGCCGTCGGCCGAGCTCATGGCCAAGTGGCACAACGCCCTGCAGGAGCTCGCCGCGTCGACCCGCCTCGGCATCCCCGTGACGATCTCGACCGACCCGCGCCACTCGTTCAGCGACAACCCCCTCGCGGGCATGCTCTCCGGACCGTTCTCGAGCTGGCCCGAGACCATCGGCCTCGCGGCGATCCGCGACGAGGCGCTCGTCGAGCGCTTCGGCGACATCGCCCGCCAGGAGTACACGGCCGTCGGCATCCGCGTCGCCCTGCACCCGCAGATCGACCTCGCGACCGAGCCGCGTTGGGGCCGCCAGGTCGCGACGTTCGGCGAGGACGCCGAGCTCACGGGCAAGCTGGGCGCCGCCTACATCCGCGGATTCCAGGGCGAGTCGTTCGGGCCGGGCTCGGTCTCGACCATGACGAAGCACTTCCCGGGCGGCGGCCCCCAGATGGACGGTGAAGACGCGCACTTCGAGCACGGCCGCGAGCAGGTCTACCCCGGCGGCGAGTTCGAGCTGCACCTCAAGCCCTTCGAAGACGCCTTCGCGGCCGGCACCCGCCAGATCATGCCGTACTACGGCATGCCCGTCGGCACCGAGTACGAGGAGGTCGGCTTCGGCTTCAACAAGTCGGTCGTCACGGGCCTGCTGCGCGAGCGCTACGGCTTCGAGGGCATCGTCTGCACCGACTGGGGGCTCATCTCCGACGCCGAGATCTTCGGCGAGCCGTTCCCGGCACGTGCCTGGGGCGTCGAGCACCTCACGCCGCGCGAGCGCGTGATCAAGGTGCTCGAGGCCGGCGTCGACCAGTTCGGCGGCGAGGCGATTCCCGAGCTGCTCGTCGAGCTCGTCGAGGCCGGCGAGATCAGCGAGGAGCGCCTGGACGTCTCGGCGCGCCGCCTGCTGCGCGAGAAGTTCGTGCTCGGCCTCTTCGACCAGCCGTTCGTCGACGTCGAGCACGCGGCTCGCGTCGTCGGCTCCGACGAGTTCGTCGCCGCGGGCGAGGCCGCCCAGCGCGCCTCGATCACGGTGCTCACGAACACGGTGACGGATGCCGGTGCGCCGACGCTGCCCCTCGCGCGCGGTCTTCGCCTCTACGTCGAGGGCATCGCGCCCGAGATCGCCGCCGAGTACGGCACCGTCGTCGAGACCCCGGCCGAGGCGGATGTCGCGGTGATCCGCACGCACGCCCCCTTCGAGGTGCGCTCGTCGACGTTCGAGAACTTCTTCCATCAGGGGTCGCTCGACTTCACGGAGGAGGCCGTCGCGCACCTCTGCGAGGTCGCGGCCGCCGTGCCGACCGTGATCGACGTGCACCTGGACCGCCCGGCGATCCTCACGCCGTTCATCGACGAGGCGGCCGCCGTCGTGGGCAACTACGGCGCCAGCGCGCGCGCCGTGCTCGACGTGCTGACGGGCGCCGTCGCGCCCCTCGGCAAGCTGCCGTTCGACCTGCCGTCGAGCATGGCCGCCGTCGAGGCGAGCCGTGAAGACGTGCCGTTCGACACGAAGGACCCGCTGTTCCGCTTCGGCCACGGGCTCAGCCTGTAGGAGCGACTCGACGACGAACGCCCGCCCGGAGACCCGGGCGGGCGTTCGCCGTCCCGTCGCGGCATCCGCTCGCCTCCGGGTCGCCGATCTCTGCGCCGCCGCCACCCGTGCGGCTTCGCTAGAGCTTGCGCCGGGTGTCGGGGTTCGGCACCGACACACCGGGCGCAGGCGGCGAGACGACCAGCTCGGGCGCCTTCGTCACCATGAGCCACACCGGCAGCACGATGAGGCAGAGCGGCGCGAGCACCGTCGTGTCGCCGACGATCGCCGCACCGATGAACAGCGCGATCCAGCCGTCGCGGGTCGCCGCGAGCACGATGCCCATGACGCCGCACGCGACCGCGAGCGCGATCGGCAGGTCGGGGATCACCGCGGCGCCGAACAGTCCGAGCGCGGTGCCGACGAAGACGACCGGGAAGATGCGGCCACCGCGGAATCCGGCACTCGCGGCGACCAGCATCGCGACGACCTTGATGCCCGTGAACGCCGCGAGCTGACCCGGAGAGTACGCGCTCGGATCCTTCAGCAGCTCGCCCGTCTGCTCGAGCCCCTTGAAGAGGGTGATCGGCCCTCCGAGGATGCCGAGCACGCCGAGCACCATGCCGCCGAGCGTCGTGAAGATGATCGGGTTCCGCAGCGCGTGGAACGCCCGGTGCAGGTGCGGGAACACCCAGGCCGCCGCGATGCCGAGCAGGGCGGATGCCGCGGCCACGACGAGCCCCGTCAGAAGGTAGATCGGCTCCAGCGTGCCCATCGGCTCGAGCTCGAACGACATCTTCGAGCCGCCGAGCAGGTCCATGGTCGCCGCGCCCGCCCCCGCGGAGGCCAACGGCAGGAACAGGCGGTCCCAGAGCGATCCGCCGGTCTTCATCGCGCCGACCAGGCCCGTGAACACGAGTGCGGCGGCCACCGGCGTGCCGAAGAGGGCGCCGATCGTGCCGGCGATCGCCAGTGCGGCGATCAACTGCTGCGGCACCCTCGCCGCGCGCGCGAGCAGCGCCATCGACAGCGCGGCGTTGATCGCGATGATCGGGTTCTCCGGGCCGAGGCTCACGCCGCCCGCGAGGCTCAGCGTGACCACGATCACGAGGGACGGGAGGGCCTTGAGCCCCGGGAAGGGGCCGTTCAGCTCGGTCGTCGCCGAGTCCTGCCCGGCGTGGCCGGGAACCAGCCAGACCACGGCGCCGATGGCGGCGCCCGTCAGGGTCAGCACCGTGAAGATCCACCACGGGGTCGCCTCGTCGGCGCCGAACGAGGCGGGCAGGGTGGTCCACAGGAACCCCTCGAGCAGCTCGGCGAGGCTGCTCACGGTCCACAGCACCAGCGCGGAACCGATGCCGATCGCGACGGCCGGAACCGACAGCACGATGAGCTGTTTCACGCTCGGCCCGGTCGCCCCCAGTGCGCCGCCCGGCTCAGGCGCCCCCGCACCCGCTCCGCTCGGCCCGCTTTCCCCAGGTTCGCTCACGTCGCCCTCCCCGCGTCAGGCCCATCCTGCCCGACACCCGCCCGCCGGCGCGAGAGCGACGCCCGAATCGAACGGGGCCCGAATCGAGCGGCGACGGATGCCGCGGCGCGGCGCCCGCGGCATCCGCTCAGGTCATTCGGGCGAGCCGAACCCGGCGAGGTCGATCTCGACGACGACCGGCGGCCCCTCGCGGTAGTCGCCGAAGCGGGCCCAGTCGAGGCGAACGAGCACGAGCTCGAACTCGGTCCTCGCGAGCGATTCGGCGAACCACGGGAACGCCTCGCCGTAGGCCGCTGCGGCGCGGGCATCCTCGTCGCCGCCTTGCGCGAGCACCTCGGCCGTGCCCTGCACCTGCAACGTCGTCTTGTCGGAGCCCCCGACGACGACCGCGATGCGGGGATCGCGGCGCAGGTTCGCGATCTTGCGCGAACCGCCGCGGGCGTTGAACACGAGCTCGCCGCGATCGGTGGCGGTGATGCTGAGGTAGGCGGCCTGCGGTGCGCCGTCGGGTCCGAGCGTGCTTACGACGGCGTCGCCGTTCGCGCGGACGTGGGCGATCAGCTCGGAGCGGTCCATACGGGCATCGTACGACGGCCGCTTGTCGGCCCGGGGCTCGCGGAGGGTAGCCTGAGATGGTTCAGACCGATCCTCGGGGGAGGGGTTCGTCGATGCAGACCCGAAATGCATCCCGGCGCTCGCGCGTCGCCAAACGCGTCACCGGCGGGGTGATCGCGCTCGCGGGCGCGGCGCTCGTGGTGGCATCGATCCCATCGGCGTTCGCCGTGCAGGTCGACGGCAACACGCCGCTCGACGCGTGCCTCGGCGACGCCTGCCCCGACGTCTGGCCCGAGCCGAACAACGGCGGGGTGACCGGGTTCGACGACGGCGTCAACGTCTTCGTCGGCGGCGACCTCACCACCGGTCCGAGTGCGGCCGAGACCGAGGGCAACCTCGTGGTGCTCGGCGACGCCTCGTTCGATCGGGGCGGTGGCGCCTACAACGTCGGCGTCGCCGGCGTCGGGTCGCGCGTGCCACCGCCGAGCGGCTCGACCATGCTCACCGTCGGCGGAGACCTGACCATCGCCGACGGCACGTCGCTCATCGTCGGCGGGGACACCGGGTTCCCCGACTTCACGCCCATCGTCGGCAACGTCGAGTACGGCGGAACGCTCACCGGCACCCCGTCGGTCGTCACTGGGGCGACCGTCGCGCAGGGCGACGGGGCCTCGGCCTTCGCCGAGCGCGTGGCCAACGTGACGTCGCTCTCGCAGTGCTTCGCCGACCTCCCCGACACCGGCACCGTGACCACGGCCGACGGCCTGACCTCGTTCACGGGCGACGGCGTGAGCGACCCGCAGGTGTTCACGATCGAGGGAACCCTCGGCAACGACCAGGTCGCGATCACGGGAGTCGACGTGCAGGCCGGTGCCCATGTCGTCATCAACGTCACGGGGGACGTCACATTCGCCAACGTGAACAGCTGGTTCATCGAGGGCGTGAACACGTTCGACCCCGACATCACGCAGCTCATCGTCACGAACTTCCCCGATGCGACGACGGTCGAGATCACGGGCGGCGCCCAACTGCCCGGGTCGATCCTCGTGGGCAACCCCGCCAGCACGACCACGATCTCCATCGCGGGCACGAACGGTCGCGTCGAGGTCGCCGGCGATCTCGTGCACCGCTCGCCGACGGGCAGCCAGACCGGTGTCGAGATGCACGCCTACCCGTTCAGCGGCGAGTGCGACGTCATCCCTCCCACGACCACGACGGCCCCGCCGACGACCACGGCCCCGCCGACCACCGCACCGCCGACGAGCCCGCCGCCCACGACGGACGCCCCGACCACTCCGCCGGCGACGCCGACGGTCGGGCCGACGGCCTCGCCGACGACGACTCCCGCGCCCGGCCCCGCCGGGCTCGCGCAGTCGGGCTCGCCCGCCGGAGCCATGATGGCGATCGGGGCGGTGCTCATCGGCGCCGGCATGGTGACGGTGCTCACGACGCGACGACGCCGCGCCTGACACCTGCTGCCGATCACGCTGGCCGGCGACCGCTCGTGAGCGCAGGCGTGGACTCGGTCGTGACCAGTGCGCCGCCGCTGCCCGCCGCTGGCTCCGCCGACCGGATCTGACACGCAGCTCCCGGTTGCGGCGGGGAGGTCAGCCCTGCGAGTCGGTCGCGGACTCCGGCAGCGGATCGATGAGCGTCGGGTCTGCCGGGTCGACGGCTCGGGAGTTGTTGACCCGGCGGTCGACCTCGTAGACCGAGATGGTCGACGCGACCTTGTCGGACTCGGCCGCCAGTTGGTCGACCATGCGCGCCTTGCCGCCCTCGTCGAGCTTGGCCGGGTCGAGGTACTCGCCCCAGAAGTCGGCCTCGAGGAACACGGGCATGCGATCGTGCACCTCACCCGAGGCGTCCTTCGCCTCGCGCGTGATGATCGAGGTCGAGACGTGCCACTCGTCGTCGACCTTGCGCACCGTGTAGATGCCGGCGGCGGCGAGCAACGGCTGGTCGCCGTGGAGGAACCAGGCGCGCTTCTTGCCCGGCTCGCCCGTCCACTCGTAGTAGCCGCGCATCGGCACGAGGCACCGCGACGACGCGAACGCGCCCTTCCAGAGGCCGTTCGTGGCGACGGTCTCGATGCGCGTGTTGAACTGCGGCCGCTTCGCGTCTTTCAGGAACGGCGGATGGAAGTTCCAGGCCGCGGCGTCGAGCCTGCGCGTGATCTCGCCGGTGTCGCGATCGGCACGTTCGCGCACGATCGGGATCACCTCGGTCGGGGCGATCGAGTACTGCGGCCGCCAGTCTCTGTAGTCGCCACCGGCCGCGACGAACTCCTGGATCAGCTCGTCGACCTTTGCGTCATTCGCGAAGCGCCCGCACATGCGCCCAGTCTGCACCCGTCCGCCGACATCGGCGGGGGTCGTGTTCTGCGACGGCTGTCAGCGGACGGGAGCAGACTTGAACCCGTGATCGCGGAACATGCCATGACGTGGACCCCGCGGCATCCGACCGACCTCGCCCGGACCGTCGGCGTGCTGCGGCGCGGCGCCGGCGACCCCACGTTCCACCGGGGCGCCGACGGCTCGTTCTGGCGCACCACCCGCACCACCTCGGGAGTCGCGACGGTGCGGTACTCGCAGGTCGGCGCCGTCGAGCTCCGTGTGCAGGCTTGGGGTCCGGGCGCTGCCGACGCGGCCGCCGAGGCACCGGTCGTGCTCGGCGAGGGCGACGATCCGGCGTCGTTCGACCCGATCATCCCGTTGCTCGCCGAGGCGCACCGACGGATTCCGGGTCTGCGCATGCTGCGCACCGGCCGCGTGATCGAGTCGCTCGTGCCCGCGATCCTCGAGCAGAAGGTCATCACGCTGCAGGCCCACGACTCGTGGCGGGCGCTCGTGCATCGGTTCGGCGATGACGCACCCGGCCCGGTCCCGTCAGGGCTCGCGCGCCCGATGAAGGTCGCTCCCACGGCCGAGGTCTGGCGACGGATCCCGTCGTGGGAGTGGCACCGCGCCGGCGTCGATCCGCAGCGCTCGCGCACGATCGTGAACGCGGCCCGGTACGCCGCGCGTCTCGAAGAGGCGAGCGGCATGAGCCCTGCGGATGCCGCGGCGCGCCTCATGCTCATGCCCGGCGTCGGCGTGTGGACCGCCGCCGAGGTCGCCCAGCGCGCCTTCGGCGACCCCGACGCGCTCGCCGTCGGCGACTACCATCTCGCGAACTACCTGGGCCACGCGCTCTGGGGCCGCGACATGACCGACGACGAGATGGTCGAGGCCATGGCTCCATGGGCCGGACATCGCCAGCGCGTGGTGCGGCTGCTCGGCGCGGCCGGCGTCGCCGGCCGGCCCAAGCGCGGCCCGCGCATGCCTTTCGTCGACCACCGCGCGCGCTGACCCGCTGGCTGGCGCTGGGTGCGCGGACATGCGGTCCCGCTCCCGCGCCCGCTGAATCCCGTGCTCCGGATCCGGCTGATTCCGCGCCCGCAGCGAGTGTTCCCCCGCGTTGATATGCCAGTTCCGCCTCAACGATGAGGCGGAACTGGCATTTCGATTCGGAACGCTCTTGGGTTTGGGTTCGGGGTTGGCATGCGAGTGAGTGAGCGGGGAGTCGGCAGGCGGTGTGGTGGCGCGGAGTAGGCGGGGCTCGGGGGATCCGGTGCTCCGGGATCCGAGGTTCCGACGTCCCGGGGGATACGCTGAGCGTCGCCGCGGCGCCGCGCCGCGGCATCCGCCCGTGTTCCGTCCGAGAGGATGCCGATGCCCCGCTTCGACCTGTCGCCCGCCGACCTGCGCGTCTACCGCCCCGAGGTCGCCGAGCCGGCCGACTTCGACGAGTTCTGGCGCGCGACGCTCGCGGAGTCGCGGGCGCTCGCCGAGGTTCCGCGGCTGACGCGCGTCGACGCCGGGCTGGTCACGGTCGAGGTGTACGACGTCGAGTTCAGCGGGTTCGGCGGCGACCCCGTCGGCGGGTGGTTCGTCGTGCCGGCGGGGGCCGCGGCATCCGCACCGCTGCCGGCGATCGTCGAGTTCAACGGGTACGGCGGGGGTCGGGGCCTGCCGCACGAGCGCCTCGCGTGGGCGAGCGCGGGGTACGCGTACTTCCTCATGGACACGCGCGGGCAGGGCAGCGTGTGGGGCACGGGCGGCACGACGCCCGACCCGCACGGCACCGGTCCGTCGACGCCGGGGTTCATGACGCGGGGCATCCTCGATCCGGCGACCTATTACTACCGGCGCGTCTTCACCGACGCGGTGCTCGCGATCGACGCCGTGCGCTCGCTCGCGCAGGTCGACGTCGACCGGGTGAGCGTGAGCGGCGGAAGCCAGGGCGGCGGCATCGCGATCGCGGCGGCCGGGCTCAGCGAGGGGCTGGTCGGCGCCATGCCCGAAGTGCCGTTCCTCTGCCACTTCGAGCGCGCCGTCGGCCTCACCGACCGCGACCCGTACCAGGAGATCGTGCGGTACCTCTCGGTGCATCGGGATGCCGCAGCAACCGCCTTCGAGACGCTCTCGTACTTCGACGGCGTGAACTTCGCCGCCCGGGCGACCGCGCCGGCGCTGTTCTCGGTCGCGTTGATGGATCCGGTGTGCCCGCCGTCGACGGTGTTCGCCGCGCGCAATCGGTGGGGTGCGGATGCCGCGGCCGACGCCGGGGCTCCCGTCGCCGACATCGTCGAGTACGCGTTCAACGAGCACGAGGGCGGGGCCGGGGCGCACTGGCCGAGGCAGGCGGCGTGGCTGGCCGAGCGCCTGGCCGAGCGCCTGGCCGAGCGACCGGGAGCCTAGCCCGCGTCGCGCGCCGCATCGCCGCCGGCGCGGGCGGCCGTGTGCACGGCGTCCCACTCGACGAGCGGCTGGAGCAGCTCGATCAACTGGAGCCCCGAGGCGCTCGGCGTGTAGGTGATGGTCACGGGCGTCGTCGCCTTCACGTGGCGCTCGATCACGCCCTCGGCTTCGAGCTCCTTGAGCCTGGCTGCGAGCAGCCGGTCGGAGATACCGTCGACGGTGGCGCGGTATTCGCTGAACCGGCGGGCGCCGCGCACGCCGGCGAGCAGGATCGCGCCGTTCCACTTGCGCCCGGCGAACTCGACCGAGCGCTGGAAGCGGCGGCAGGCCGCCTCGTCGATGTGCCCGAACTGCTCGAGCCGCGCGCGGTGGGCGGCGAGGTCGTCGCCGAGGACGGGGGCGTGCTCGGCACCGCCGTCGGCCCCGGCCGCGAGGTCGGCGGAGCTGGAGACGTTCGCCGCGACATCCGATTGACTAACCATAAGTAAGCAGCTTACCAGCGATTGCGTTCGCCTCGCCCGGTGCGAGAGGCTCGAGAGCGCGACACGACGGGAGCACCATGCACTACGGACACGACCTGCAGTTCGGAACCTTCATCACCCCGAGGAACGACCCGCCGCAGGCGGCCGTGCGCCTGGCCGAACTCAGCGAGGCATCGGGCTACGACCTCGTGACGTTCCAGGACCACCCGTACCAGCCGGCGTTCCACGACACGCAGACGCTGCTCACCTGGGTCGCCGCGCGCACCGAGCGCATCCACGTCGCCGCGAACGTCGCGAACATGCCGCTGCGACCGCCGGCCGTGCTCGCCCGGGCCGCGGCGAGCCTCGACCTGCTCTCGGGCGGGCGATTCGACCTCGCGCTCGGTGCGGGCGGCTTCTGGGACCCGATCGCCGCGATGGGCGGCGTCAAGCTCACGCCCGGGCAGGCGGTCGACGCCCTCTCGGAGGCGATCGACGTGATCCGCGGCACGTGGGACGTCGACGAGCACGCCCGGTTCGTGGTCGACGGCACGTACCACCACGTGAACGGCGCGAAGCGCGGCCCGGCGCCCGCCCACAACATCCCGATCTGGATCGGCGCCCTGAAGCCGCGCATGCTGCGCCTCATCGGCCGCAAGGGCGACGGCTGGCTGCCCTCGCTCGGCTACCTGCAGCCCGGCGACCTCGAGCGCGGCAACCGGACGATCGACGAGGCCGCGCTCGCCGCGGGCCGCGACCCCCGCGAGATTCGCCGCCTGCTGAACATCGGCGGTCGGTTCACGAGCGGGCGCGGCGGCGGCGCGGGCGGCGGGGCCGGGCGCGCAGGCGTCAAGGCGACGAGCTTCGACGGCCCCGCCGAGCAGTGGGTCGAGCAGTTGCTCCCGTACGTGCTCGAGGACGGCATCGGCACGTTCATCCTCGCGAGCGACGACCCCGGCACCATCGTGCACTTCGGCGAGGAGGTCGCCCCCGCGCTGCGCGAAGCGGTCGCGGCCGAGCTCGGTCACGCGGGTTCGGGCGCGGGCGACGGCGGCGCACAGGGCGCGACGACGGATGCCGCGGGCGGCCGCATCGTCGCCGCCGCCGGCCAGGTGCGCAGCTCGGCCGTGCGTGCGAAGCGCCGCGACGGCATCGACTACGAGGCCGTGCCGCCGTCGCTCGCGGCGCATGCGATCGAGCCGGGCGACGCGGGCTACTCGCGCGTGAAGTCGACGTACATGCGCGGCGGCTCGCCGGGCATCGTGCTGCAGCCGGGCGACCCCGAGGAGGTCGCCGAGGCGCTCGCGTTCGCGCGCCGCCACCCCGACGTGCCGTTCGGCGTGCGCAGCGGCGGACACGGCATCAGCGGTCGTTCGACGAACGACGGCGGCATCGTGCTCGACCTCTCGCGCCTGAACACGATGCGCGTGCTCGACGCCGACCGGCGGCTCGTGCGCGTCGAGGCGGGCGCCCGGTGGATGGACGTCGCCGCGTTCCTCTCGCCGCACGGCTGGGCGCTGAGCTCGGGCGACTACGGGGGAGTCGGCGTCGGCGGGCTCGCGACGGCCGGCGGCATCGGCTGGCTCGTGCGCGAGCACGGCCTCACCATCGACCACGTGCGGGCCGTCGAGCTCGTGCTGGCCGACGGGTCGATCGTGCGGGCCGACGCCACGCAGCATCCGGATCTCTTCTGGGCCGTGCGCGGCGCGGGCGCGAACATCGGTGTGGCGACCGCCTTCGAGTTCGAGGTCGACGAGGTCGGCGAGGTGGGCTTCGCGCAGCTCGCGTTCGACGCGAGCGACACCGCCGGGTTCCTGCAGGCGTGGGGCGACTGGGTCGTCGACTCGCCTCGCGACCTCACGAGCTTCCTGCTCATGGGCGGCCCGCGCCCCGGCCAGCCGCCCGTAGCGCAGGTCATGGCCGTGATCGACTCGAACGACCCCGACACGATCCTCGCCCGGCTCCAGCCGCTCGCCGAGGTCGCCCCGCTCGTCGGGCAGGAGGTGCGGCTCACCACGTACGAGGCCGTCATCTCGAACGCGTCGGATGCCGCGCACGCCGGACAGGGCGAGCCGATGGCCAAGTCCGGACTCATCGGCCGCATCACGCCCGAGTTCGCCCGCGACGCGGCCGCGTTCCTCGAGAGCGGCGCGACGTACTTCTTCCAGATCCGCGCGGCCGGCGGTGCCGTGCACGACGTGCCGGCGGATGCCACGGCCTACGGCCACCGCGAGGCGGAGTTCTCGGTCTCGGCCATGGGCTCGCCGCGGCACGGGACGCGCGAGCTGTGGAACGAGCTCATGGCCCCGCACATGTCGGGCGCCTACCTGAGCTTCGAGACCGAGCAGGGCCCCGAGCAGCTCGCCGCCGCCTACCCGCCCGCCACGCTCGAGCGCCTGCGCGAGATCAAGCGGCGCGTCGACCCCGACAACCTCTTCCGCGACAACGCGAACATCGCGTAGGCGCCGCGCCGCGGCATCCGCCCCTCCCGACGAGAATGAGGGCGCCGGATGCCGCGGGCCGTCGAACTTCCGATCGATGTCCTGCTTCGGCCGGCCGAATAGGCTCGGAGGCAGAAGAAACGAGGGTCGATGGATCTCGAACCGATGCTCCTGAAGCTCGACCGCATCGCGGGAGGTCGCGACGCGGGCGTGAAGGCCGATCCCGAACTCGTCGCGCACCCGCGCACCAGGCGGGCGTTCGTCTGGATCACCTGGCTGCTCGCCGTCGAGGTGCTGATCGGGCTGGCGGCGCTCGTCGTCGCCTTCGTGCTGTTCGCGAACGGAGTGGTGCTCGCGTTCCCGGTGTGGATGCGCATCTTCATCGTGCTCGCCATGACCGTCACGCTGTTCTACTTCGCGTGGCGGGCTCAGCGCGGCTACCGCTGGGCCTATTCGCGGCTGCGGCTGTTCAGCAAGATCTTCCCGGTGGTCACGCTCGTCATGGCGGCGATCCCGGGCCTCTTCCCGTTCTGGATGGTGACCGAGCAGATCGTGTTCAGCCTGATCCTGATCGGCGTCGCCGACTTCCTCGACAGCGACCACATGCGCGCGGTGTTCCGCAAGCCCGAGGCCGTCTGAGGGTTCCGGGCGGGCGACGGATGCCGCGGCATCCGCTCACTCCATGGTGTCGAGGATCGCGGTGAGCTGCTCGAACGTGGTCAGCGGGTTCACGATCGCGAAGCGCGTGTTCGGGCGGCCGAGGTGCGAGCTCGGGGTGACGAACGCGAGCTGGTCGTCGAGGAGCTTGGCCGACCAGGCGGCGTACTGCTCGCGGGTCCAGCCGTCGCGCTCGAAGACCACGACCGAGAGCTGCGGGTCGCGCACGAGCGAGAAGCCCGGGCGGCGACGGATCTCGGCGGCGATGTCCTGGGCGAGCTGCAGCGACGAGCCGATCGCCTCGCGGTAGGCGCCGCCGCCGTAGGTCGCGAGCGAGAACCACATGGGCAGTCCGCGGGGGCGTCGCGTGAGGTGGATCGCGTAGTCGGAGGGGCTCCACTCCGCCGTCTCGGTGAGCGTGTCGAGGTACTCGGCGTGCTGCGTGTGCGCCGCGCGGCCGCGGTTCGGGTCGCGGTAGATGAGCGCGCACGCGTCGAACGGCGCGAAGAGCCACTTGTGCGGGTCGACGATGACCGAGTCCGCGCGCCCGACGCCCTCGAACCGGTCGCGGGCGAGCGGCGAGAGCATCGCGGCGAGCCCGTAGGCGCCGTCGATGTGCAGCCAGAAGTCGTAGTCGTCCTTCAGCGCGGCGATCGAGGCGACGTCGTCGACGATGCCGAAGTTCGTGGAGCCGCCGGTGGCGACCACGGCGAAGACGGATGCCCCGTGCTCCTCGAGCGCGTCGCGCACCGCCTCGCCGCGCAGCTGCCCGTCGGGCCCGGGCGAGACCTTCACGATGTCGACGTCCATGACGCGCGCGGCCGACGCGATCGAGGAGTGCGCCTCGGCGCTGCAGACGACCTTCCAGCGAGGGGCGGATGCCGCGGGGTCGGTCTCCGCGAGACGGGCGCGGGCCGCCTCGCGGGCGGCGACGAGCGCCGAGAGGTTGCCGAGCGTGCCGCCCTGCACGAACACGCCGCCGGCGCCCGCCGGGAGCCCGAACTCGTTGGAGAGCCAGCGCAGCACCTCGTTCTCGGCGTGCACGGCGCCCGAGCCCTCGAGCCATGAGCCGCCGTAGATCGCGGAGGCCGAGACGACGAGGTCGAACGCCGACGCGGCGTTCGTCGGCGCGATCGGGATGAAGGAGAGGTACTGCGGGTGGTCGGTCGTGATGCAGGCCGGGGCGAGCACGTGCTCGAAGATCGCGAGCGCCCGGCGGGCGCCGATGCCCTGCTCGTCGATCGTGCGACCGGCGAGGCGGTTGAGCTCGGCGGGGGAGAAGGGCTTGTCGAGCGGGGTGTCCTCGGAGAGCATGCGGCGGCGCGAGTAGTCGAGCACGAGGTCGACGATCGCCTCGGTCTCATCGGTGAACGCGTGCATGCGGGTCGGGTCGGCCGGTGCCGAACCGGGGGCGATGCGGTGGTCGGTGTTCATGGTGCTTCCCTTTCTGAGTCGCACGGGGGTTCGGCGAGCTAGGAGCAGCGTCGCACACACGCCCAGCATTGTGCAAAAACGCGCGCGAGAACGGAATCCGCAGCACTTTTCTTGTGTTTCAGGTCGATCGACTGAATGAAAGTGCGCGTTGCGGCGCAGTTTTGCGCAGCGTGTTTCGAGGCGGAATGCACGCGGCATCCGTGGCATCCCTGATCCGGAAGGTGCACGATGAGCGTAGAACGCCACATGAGAGAACCTCAAGGAGAACGTCGCAAGGAGAGGATGTGCGCCATGCCGCTCGTCATCGGCGGAGTCGAACTGCACCTCGGGCCGACCTCGGTCGGCGGCCCCGACGACCTCGACCTCGCCATACGCGAGTTCCTCGCCGGCGCCAAGCACACGCTCGCGATCGCCGTGCAGGAGGTCGACTCGCGCCCGATCGCCGAGGCCATCGTCGACGCCACCAAGCGCGGCGTGCGCGTGCGCCTCATCCTCGAGGGCGACTACCTCACCGAGGACAAGGCGATCGCCGACCCGTGGAACACCGCGGGCGCCCACGACGAGAACCGGTTCCTGCTCGCCGCTCTGCTGAAGTCGCGGGTCGACGTGGTCAGCGACCTGAACCCCAAGATCTTCCACCAGAAGTTCATCGTGCGCGACGCGGGCGAGGCGACGGCGGCCGTGCTCACCGGGTCGACGAACTTCACGCGCACCGACACCGGCACCAACGCGACATCCGGACCGGGCAAGGGGCAGAACCTCAACCACGTGGTCGTGCTGCGCGGAAAGAAGCCGGCGGCCGACTACCTCGTCGAGTTCGAGCGCATGCGCTCCGGCACGTTCGGCGACCTGCACGAGCGCGTCGAGCCCAAGCCGTCGGAGTTCGGGCTGCCCGCCGTGCGCGTGAAGCCGCTCTTCGCCCCGAGGCACGGCCCCGAGATGGAGATCATGAAGCAGATGCTGAAGGCGAAGACCTCGATCGACTTCGCGATGTTCACGTTCGCGCAGTCCTCGGGCATCGACGACACGATGATCCGGCTGCGGCCGCTCGTGGCCCGCATGCGCGGCGTGCTCGACCGGGGGCAGGGCGCGGCGAAGTGGGCCGCGACGAAGGGGCTCGCCGGCGGGGCCGTCGAGCTCTACACGACGAAGCTCGGCACGGGCGTGCGCAAGCTGCACCACAAGCTCATGGTCATCGACGAACGCGTGCTCATCGTCGGCAGCTTCAACTACACGGCACCGGCCAACACCCTGAACGACGAGAACATCGTCGTCATCGGCGATCTCGAAGAGCCGGAGGGCACCCCGACGGATGTCGCGCAGCGGGCGCTCGCGACCTACGCGCTCACCGAGATCGACCGCATCATCGACGAGCTCGCCGAGCCGATCGTCGTGTGAGTGCTCCTCCCCGGAGAACGGATGCCGCGACCCGTCGCCGCGCTGTGGACGCCTCCCGAATGCCGTAGCCGACCCTGAATAGACTGCGCGGATGGCGTCCACGTGGAGTGAACAGTCGGCGGCCTACCTCACCGCCACGAACGAGTGCCCGCGATGCAGAGCGGCACTCGCCTCGGCGGTGTGCGCGAACTGCCATGCAGACCTGCGCGGGCCCGAGGCCATCGCGGTCCACGAGGTCTCGCAGCGGGCGGCGTCGGCGCTGCTCGAGCGCGAGCGACTGATCGGCGCGCTGCCGACGGCGGTTGCTCCGGCGGCTGCATCGGCCGCGCCGGTTGCCCCGGCTGCTGCGCCTGCTGCGGCAACGCCGGTCGCGGCGTCGGCAGCCGTCGCTCCCGTCGCGGCCGCTGTTTCAGCCGCTGCGCCGACGGCTGCGCCTGCTGGCGCGCACGCCCCCGCGCCGACGAGCGGGCCCTTCGCTTCCGCGCCTGCCGGCGTGGCCGGCCCGCCCGCGGCATCCGCACCCCGCCCCGAGAGCCAGACGAGCGTGCAGTCGGTGCTCGCGGTGGCCGGCGCCGGCCTCTTCGCCGTGGCCGCGATCGTCTTCACGTTCCTCAACCCCGAGATCACGCAGGTCGTGCGCACGCTCGTGACGATCGGCGTCACGGTCGTGTTCCTGGTGGTCGCGTGGCTGCTGCGGGTGCGGGGGGTGCTGTTCTCGGCCGAGGCCATCGGCGCGCTCGGCATGGTGTTCGTCGCGCTCGACGTGCAGGCGCTCGCCGAGGTCGCGCCGCCGGGGGTGAGCGGGTGGGTGTTCGCCTCGCTCGGCACGTTCGTCGCCTCCGCGATCATGCTCGCCGTGAGCCTCGCCACGCGCATGCGCACGTGGTTCTGGTCGGCCCTCGTCGGGCTCGTGCTCACGCCCGTGTTCCTCGGGTACTCCACCGGGGCGTCCGACTTCGGGTTCGCCTGGGCGCACGTCGCGGCGGCCGCGGTGGCGCTCGCGGCCAACCTGCTCGTGCCGCGGGCGGCTGCGCGGTTCGGCGGCGGGCTCCGCACCGAGCGCGTGACGCTGACCGTGCTGCAGCTCGTCGCGACCGCCATCGTGCTCGTGCAGGTGCCGTTCCTCGGCAACACCCCCGAACGCGAGGTCGGGCGCATCCTGCTGCTGCTCGCGCTCGGCGCCTGCGCGCTCGTCGCGGTCGGCACCGGTGCCCGGCGCTTCTGGAGCGCCTTCGGCGGCGTGCTGTGCGCGAGCGCCGTGACGATCACGCCGCTCCTGCTCGTCGACCTGCTCGCCGACTCCACCTGGCAGATCACGCTCATCCCGCTCGCGGCCGCGGTCGCGCTCGCGCTCGCGTCGTTCGTGCCGAGCATCGGCGGCATGCTCGCGCAACCGCTTCGCGCCGGCGCGCTGGGCGTGCTGCTCGCGAGCGCGACCGTGGGCTTCACCATGACCCTCATGGCCCTGATGCGGGTGGTCGTGGTGTTCGCCTCCTCGATGCCCGAGCCCGGCCGCGGCACCGAGCTGTTCAGCGACTCAGGCCTGTACACCGAAGTCGCGTCGACCTACGCGCTCGCGGCCCTGCTCGGACTCGTCGCCGCATCGATCGGCATCGGGGTGCTCGCCTGGCGCTCGCGGGTCGACCATCGACGCGGGCTCGGCACCTGGACCGGCACCGGTTTCGCGGCGGTCGCACTGTGGGTCGCCGGTCTCGCGGTGCTGCAGTTCATCGCCTGGCCCGCGCTGCTCACCGTGACGCAGGTCGGCCTCGGCATCGGGGTCGCCGTGCTCGCCGCGCTCGCGCTCGTCGTTCCGGCCTCGCCGCTGTCGCGGGCGGGCCTCGCGGTGCGGGCGCCGTTCATCGTCGCCGCCCACGCGGCCCTGCTCGAGGCCGCGCTGCTCAGCTGGGCCGATGCGGCGATCACGGTGCCGCTCGGCGCGGTCATCGTCGTGGCGCTGCTGCTCGTCGGGCGCACCGTGCCGGTTCCGTTCCGTGTGGTGCACCTCGCGATCGCCTACGCCTACGCGCTCGTCCTGCTCGCCACGGCGCTCGGCCGTGCGGGCGTCGAGACCGTCGCCGTGCTCTGCCTCACCACCACGACCGCCGCGCTCGTCGCGCTCGCCGCGACCCTCGTGCGCCGCGTCGACGCGCGCTCGTGGTACGCGATCCTCGTGGTCACCCTCGTGCCGTTCCTCGTGGGCATCGTCACGGTGCTCGTCGAGCGCAGCGGATGGACCGCGCTGTCCACCGCCGTCATCGCCGCGCTCGCCGTGGCCCTCGTCTTCACGCGGCGCCCCGGGCTCAACCGGTTCGTGCGCTCGGCCGCTGCGGCGCTGATCGTGCCGGCGCTCTCGGTCGTGGTCGTCTGCCTCGGCGCTGCGACGCTCGCCACCAGCGG
Source organism: Agromyces allii (assembly GCF_009749385.1). Lineage (GTDB taxonomy): Bacteria > Actinomycetota > Actinomycetes > Actinomycetales > Microbacteriaceae > Agromyces > Agromyces allii. The sequence goes on from NZ_WBIN01000003.1 coordinate 273,747, forward strand.
GTCGCCGGTCGCCCTGCCGATCATCGCCGCGCTCGTCGCCGTCGCGCTGCCGCTCACCGTCGTGCTCGAGCGCACCATGCTGCGCGACGAGATTCCCGCAGCGGATGCCGCATCCGCCCGTCTCTGGTTCGAGGTCGGCGCCCTCGTGTCGGCCGCCGTCACCGTGCTGCTCGCCCTCGTGCGCGACGCCGCCGGGCTGGGCACGACGGCGGTCGTGCTCGTCGTGCTCGGACTCGGCGCCGCGGCGGTTCGCGTGGTCGCCGGTCGTCGCTACGGCTGGTGGCTCGCGGCCGCGAGCTGGACCGGCGCGCTCTGGTGCGTCTGGGCCATCCAGGGCGTCGCCGTCATCGAGCCGTACACCCTGCCGCCGGCCGTCGCCGCCATCACGGTATCGACGATCCTCATCGCGCGTCGCGGCCGAGGGCGTGCGCTGCTCGCCAGTGGACTCGCCGTCGCCGTGCTGCCGTCGCTCGTCGCGCTCGCGGCCCTCGGCTCCGAATCCGATGTGGCGCCGTGGCGAACGCTCGGGCTGCTGGGCGGGGCGATGCTCCTGCTCGGTGCCGGAGCCGTGCTCTCCCTCGGATCGGGCGAGCGCATGCGCCGACTGCGCACGGTGCGTCCGCTGGTGTTCGCGACGGCGATCGTCGCGGCGTCCGCCGGTGCGATCCAGGGCGTGCGGTGGGCGCTCGGCGCCGACGCGGCCACGTGGACCACGCCGGTCATGGGCCAGGTGCTGGCCGTGGCGGTGATCGCCGCGGTGATCGCCGGTCTCGGTGCGGTCGGCATCGACGCCTCAGCCCTGTCGACCGGCCCCGGGTCGGCCGCCGCGAACGCGGATGCCGATGCCGTCACCGGGTTCCTCACCGCGAACCGCTGGGTCGGCGCCCCCGCGTTCGTCTACCTCGCGCTCGGGCCGATCTTCGCGACGCAGCGCGACTGGTTCTCGATCTGGACCCTCTGGGGCCTCATGGCCGTGCTGCTCGTCACGGCGGTCGTGTTCGTCGCCCGCGACCGAACGCGCGAACCCGTGCTTCCGCCGTTCTGGTTCGTCTACGCCCTGGCGTGGGCGGCGGGCGTCTCGGGCTGGAGCCAGCGCGACCTGCGAGTCGAGACGTTCTCGCTGCCGCTCGGCCTCGCGGTGCTCGTCGCGGGCATCCTGTGCCTGCGCCCTCGCCCCGAGTGGCGCGCGCCGAAGGCCTCGCTCGACTCCTGGCCGGTCGGCTTCCGCGGGTCGTGGCGGCTGCTCGCGCCCGGCATCGTCCTCACGCTGCTGCCCTCCGTGCTCGCCACGGCTACCGACCCGCAGCTCTACCGCCCGATCATGGTGATCGCGTTCGCGCTCGTGCTGATCCTCGTGGGCTCGGCGCGCAAGCTCGCGGCGCCGTTCATCCTCGGACTCGTGGTGCTGCCGATCGAGAACATCGTGGTGTTCGCCGCGCAGATCGACCGCACGGTCGGCGCGATGCCGTGGTGGATCACCCTCGCGACCGCGGGTGCCGTGCTGCTCGCGATCGCCGTCGGCGCCGAACGCAAGACCACCCAAGGTCGCGGCGTCGCCGCCCGCCTGCGCGAGCTCGAGTAGGCGGGGTCGGGCGGCCACCGGGTGGCCGTGCGGTGTCCGTTCGGGTTCCCCGCACGGCGCCCGCGCGTGGCTGGCACGGCATGTCGGCGGGGTGTGATCTGGTTGGCGCATGGGCTTCGATGAACGCTTCCTCGGTGTCGGCGCCGCGCTCCCGCGCGTGAACGGGGCGGATGCCGCGGCATCCGTCAGCCTCGACTACGTGCACTTCACGGTAGTGCTCGACTCGGTGCGGCGGCTCGCCCGCGTCACGGGCGTGAACATCGACGGGGCGTCGCTCGTCGACGTACCTCGCGGCGACGACTGGCGCTTCGACGAGCGCGTTCCCGAAGACTGGCAGACCGGGCCCGCGGTCTACGCGGCCAACGACCTCGATCGCGGCCACCTTGTACGGCGGCGCGATCCGGTCTGGGGCACGCCCGAGGTCGCGGCCAGAGCCAATAGCGACACGTTCCACTTCACGAACGCGGCCCCGCAGGCGGGCGGCTTCAACCAGTCCGAAGAGCTGTGGCTCGGCCTCGAAGACCACGTGCTCGGGCACGCCGAGGCGAACCGGCTGCGGCTCAGCGTGTTCACCGCGCCCGTGCTCGCGGTCGACGATCCGCCGTACCGGGGCATCCGCATCCCCCTGCGCTTCTGGAAGATCGCAGCCTGGAACCGGTCGGTCGACGGCAGCGAGGGCGGCGAGCTCGCCGCCACGGGCTTCGTGCTCGACCAGTCGCCGCTCGTCGACACGAGCGAGGTCGTCGCCCCGGCTCCCGGCGAGGTTCCCCCGCTCGGGCCGTTCCGTACGTTCCAGGTGCCGATCGCCGACATCGCGGCGATCACGGGGCTCGCGATGCCCGACCTCGTCGCGGCTGACGTGCTGCCGCAGACCGTCGCGGCGGCCGGGTGGCGACGGCTCGCCGCGGCATCCGACATCCTGCTCTGAGGAGCGTGGGCGTTTCTGACGGGCGTGCGCGTTCTCTAACGAACGTGTGCGCTCTGAGGCTCTGCGTTCTCGGACAAACGAGTGCGTTCTCGGACGAGCGTGCGCGTTCTCTGAGGCGCTTCGTTCTCTGAGGGCTCGTTCTCGGACGATCGCGTGTGAACGTGCCCAGCGCACGCCCGTCTCGACGTGTGCGGGCGTCCGCGACGCCCGGCGCCCGCATCCCGTGCACGGGCGTTTCGCGAATCCGAATGCCAGTTCCGCCTCAACGTTGAGGCGGAACTGGCATAACGATCAGGCGTGGATCGGCCGGGACCGTGCGAGCCTGGGCTGGCCGATGTGAGCGGATGGGCTCGGTGGGTGACCGTCAGCGAGCTGATGAGCACGGTGGGTGACTGATATGGGCGGACAGGCTCGGCGGGTGGCTGACCGATGTGAGCGGATGGGCCCGGTGGGTGGCCGACGTGAGTGACGAGCCCGTGGGTGGTCGTCGTGAGCGGATCAGTCCGGCGCGTGTGGAACGAGCGAGGGGCCGCCGGGCGCGGCCAGGGTGAGCGACGCCAGCTCGACCATGGGGTCGCGCTCGAGCACGGCTTCGAGGGCCCGGAGCTCGCGCGCGGCATCCGCTTCGGAGCGATCGCCGACGAGGTCGACTGCGGCGATCAGGAGCACCCGGCCGGGCCCGATGAACTCCATGTGCAGGAACGAGACGCGATCGACCGAGGGCAGCGCGAGCAGGTCGCCGATCATGCCCGAGCGCACTTCCGACGGAACGGCCTCGCCGATGAGGAACGCCCGGTTGCGCCCGATGAGCAGCACGGCCACGACGCCGAGCAGCACGCCGACGGCGATCGAGCCGATCGCGTCGAAGACCGGCGAGCCCGTGACCTGGTGCAGCAGGATCCCGGTGAACGCGATCGCGAGGCCGATGAGCGCCGCCGCGTCCTCGGCGAACACCGCGCGAAGCGTCGGGTCGGAGCTGCGCGACACGTGGCGCAGCGTGCCCACGCGTCGTCGCTGCGCATCCGTGCGCGCCTGCCGGTAGGCGCGCACGAACGAGATGCCCTCGAGCACGAACGAGATGCCGAGCACGACGTAGGCGACTACGTAGTCGCCCGCCGGTTCGGGGTCGAGCAGCTCGGTGATGCCGTGCTGGATCGACACGGCCGCGCCGACCGTGAACAGGCCGAAGGCCGCGAACATCGACCAGACGTAGGCGTCCTTGCCGTAGCCGAGCGGATGCCGGGCGTCGGCCGGCCGCCTCGACCGCCGTTCGGCGATGACGAGCAGCACCTCGTTGCCGGTGTCGGCCCAGGAGTGCGCGGCCTCGGCCACCATCGACGCCGACCCGGTCAGCGACGCGGCGACGGACTTCGCCAGGGCGATGAGCGCGTTCACGACGAGCGCGACGAGCACCGTGACGAGCGAGTCGCCGGTCTGCGGCCTCGCCGCGGCTGTGTCCCCCACGGGCAGAGTCTGGCACCGCGACGCCGCGCGATGGAGCGGAACCTCCGTCGGGCGGCGGATGCCTCGCGGACCCGGGTCGGGCAGGCTCGAAACCGTGGACCTCGACCTGCTCTCCGGCGCCGCCCTCACCGGCCCGGCGCTCCTCGGCGCGCTGGCCGTGCTCGCGCTCGTCGACTCGACGAGCTTCGGCACCCTGCTCATCCCGGTCTGGCTCATGCTCGTTCCCGGGCGCCTGCGCCACAGCCGCATCCTGCTCTACCTCGCGACCGTCGCGGGTTTCTACCTCCTGGTCGGGCTGGCGCTGCTCACCATCGCGAGCGTCGCGCTGCCGCAGCTCATGGAGCTCGCCTCGACGACGCCGTTCCTCTGGGCGCAGCTCGTGGTGGGCGCGGGGCTGCTCGTCGCCTCCTTCTTCGTGGGCGGCAAGCGCCGGCGCGAGGGCGGCGGGCCTGGGCGGTTCGCCAGGTGGCGCGAGCGGGCGGTGACGGATGCCGCGGGCGAGCGTTCGAGCGTGCTTCCGCTCATGGGGCTCGCCGTCGCCGCGGCGGGCGTCGAGGTGGCCTCGATGCTGCCGTACCTGATCGGCATCGGGATGCTCTCGTCGTCGGACCTCGACGCTCCGGCGCGCGTGCTCGTGCTCGTCGGATACTGCGTCGTGATGGTGCTGCCCGCGCTCGTGCTGCTCGCCGTGCGCACGGTCGCGAGCCGCGCGATCGAGTCGGGGCTCGCCCGCATGAGCGGCTGGCTCGAACGCAATGCCGCCGAGACGACCGCGTGGATCGTCGGCATCCTCGGGTTCCTGCTCGCACGCGCCGCAGCGGTCGAGCTCGGCCTGTTCGACGCGATCGGCTGAGGCGCCGGGGCTCGCCACCGGCATCGGCGACTCAGGAAGCGCCGGCTTTCGCACCGTTCGTTGTCGGCTCGCGTACGGCGGCGTAGCCTTGCCGCGTGCTGAGGCGGGTCGCAGAGGGCGTTTGGGTTCACGAGAGTGAGTTCCTCCAGAGCAACACGGTGGTCGTGCAGGGTCGCGAGGGCGTGCTGCTCATCGACCCGGGCATCACGGTCGACGAGCTGGCGGATGTCGCGAAGGACCTTCGCGAGTCGGGGCAGCCCGTCGTGGCGGCCTTCGCGACGCATCCCCACTGGGATCACGTGCTGTGGCACCCCGACTTCGGCGACGCGCCCCGCTACGGCACCGCTCGCGCTGCGGCATCCCTCCGGGACCTGCTGTCGAAGGAGGACTGGCAGGCGCTCGTCGCCCCTGGCCTGCCGCCCGAGTACGCCGACGACATCCCGATGGATCTGCTCGGCCTCGTCACGGGCCTGCCCGTCGACGCCGAGCGGATTCCGTGGGACGGCCCCGACATCCGGATCCTCGAGCATCGGGCGCACGCCGACGGACACGCGGCCCTGCTGATCGAGGACCGCGGTGTGCTCGTCGCCGGCGACATGCTCTCCGACATCCTGATGCCGTTCCTCGATCTCGAGGCGGCGGATCCGGTCGACGACTACCTGGCCGCGCTGCGCCTGTTCGAGAGCGTGGGCGATGACGTGGCCGTCGTCATCCCGGGTCACGGCGGGGTCGGCGACGGCGAGCAGTTCCGGGCGCGACTCGCACTGGACCGGGCGTATGCGGAGGCGTTGCGAGAGCGCCGTGCGCCCGAAGACCCGCGCCTCGACCCGACCGGCCCGTTGTACTGGTTGGTCGACGTGCACGAATGGCAGCTCGAGCGGCTCGGGCAGAAGAACGACCCCGCCGACTGACGAGCGCGAGCGCAACGCTCACCGCCGCCGGCTCCACGCTCCAGCAGCTCGACCTGGAGGCCGCGATCGACGAGACGTGAACGACCCGACCCGATCGGACCGCGAAAGTCGGGTGCAGGCCGAGCCCGACGAGCAGGCTTGAGGCGAAAGAAGGGGGAACCGTGATCGCGGATCTCAATCACCTCGTCGAGTACGTCGAGCGGCACCTCGCCGAGGAACTCGACATCGACGGCCTCGCACGCGATGCCGGCACGACGGAGTACCACCTCCGGCGCATGTTCTCGTCGTTGGCCGGCATGCCGCTGTCGGAGTACGTGCGGCGGCGCCGCATGTCGGTCGCCGCGGCCGACGTGCTCGGCGACGGCGACCTGCTCGGCATCGCCGTGCGGTTCGGCTACGGATCGACCGAGGCGTTCAACCGCGCGTTCCGGGCGGTCCACGGCGTGGGGCCGGCCGAGGTTCGTCGAGACGGCGGCCCCCTTCGCACGCAACCGCAGCTCAGGTTCCGCCTGACCGTCGAAGGGAACACCCCCATGGACACCCGCATCGCCGATCGCCCGGCCTTCCGACTCGTCGGTCACTCGGCCAGAGTGCCGCTGATCCACGAGGGCGCCAATCCGCACATCCAGGCGTTCATCGCCTCCCTGCCCATGACGGAGCACGCACGCCTGAAGGAACTGGGCGACACCGTGCCCGCCGGCCTTCTGCAGGTCAGCGCCGATGTCGACCCCGACTACCGAGAGGGCACCGAACTGACCTACCTGCATGGCGTCGCCGTCGATGAGGCGACGGTGGTGCCCGAGGACCTCGCCGCGATCGGCGTGCCGGCCGGCACCTGGGCGGTGTTCCGCACCGAAGGCCCCTACCCGGCGAGCCTGCAGGCGACATGGGCGGCGACCGCGACGGACTGGTTCCCGTCCAACCCGTGGCGTCTGAGGCCGGGCCCCTCGATCGTCGCAGTGCTCGATCGCGCCGACGACTTCAGCACGGCGACCTGCGAGTTGTGGTTGCCCGTGGAACGCGCCTAGACGAGCGACGCAGGCGCCGCGGCATCCGCCCGTCTCGATTGCACGTATCTTCGTACGGTGCCCCACGAGAACCACCCCACCGAGATGACGGAAGCCACGCTCAAGCGCCGCCGGTTCACCGGAGCGGCGACGCAGCTCGGCACCGAGGTCTCGATCAACTTCGGCTCGTCGCTCGCGGGCCTCGTCATTCCGGTGGTCGGATCGTTCGTGGTCGTCGCGGTGCGGCAGTTCGTGATGCTCGTGGCCGTGCTGCCGTTCTACCGCCCGAAGCGCGCGGAACTCACGTGGTCGCGCCTGTGGCCGGCGATCGCGCTCGGCGTGGTGCTCGCCGTCATGAACGTCGCGTTCTACGAGGCCGTGCACCTGCTCGGACTCGGCATCGCGGCGACCATCGAGTTCCTCGGGCCGCTCGCCATCGCGCTCGCGACCTCGCGTCGCTGGCTCGACGGCGTCTGCGCGGCGGCGGCGGGCCTCGGCGTGGTGCTCCTCATCGGACCCGGATCCTCGGATGCCGCGGCCATCGACCCGTGGGGCGTGGCTCTCGCCCTGACGGCCGCCGCCACCTGGGCGCTGTACATCCTGCTCACGCGTCGCGTCGCCGTCGGACTGCCCGGGCTCGAGGGCCTCACGGTCGCGAGCATCGTGAGCCTCGCCCTGCTCGTGCCGTTCGCCGTCGCGACGTTCGATGCGAGCGCGTTCGACTGGACCGTCGTGCTCCTGCTGCTCGGCGTCGGCGTGCTCTCGTCGGCGCTGCCGTACAGCCTCGACACGTTCATCCTGCGGCGCATCACGCCGCGCCTCTACGCGATCATCACGAGCTTCGGGCCCGTGATCGCGGCGATCTTCGGCTGGCTCGTGCTCGCCGAGACGTTCTCGCTCGTCGAGGTGATCGCGATCGCGATCGTGTGCGGCGCCGCGGGCACGGCCATCGCGACCCAGCGCGACCGCCCGAAGTCCGACCTGGAGCAGACCGCCGAGGGCATCGTCTAGGCCGACTCAGCCGCGCACCGCGTGCCGGCGGCTGACCCAGCGGTCGTACGCCGCCCACGGGTCGTCGATGCCGAGTGCGAGCGCGGCGATGTGCTCGGCGAGGGCGTCGTGCGCGGCGAACCACTCGGTGCCGGCGAACCGATGCTCGGCGAACTGCGCGTGCCGGCGCTGCTCGAGCCGCCGCCCGCCGGGCTCGAACGCGAGCACCTCGTCGTGCGGGATGCTCGCGAGCCGCTGCCGCGGGTTCGCCGACGTGCCGATCTTGACCTGCTCGCGGTAGCGCACGTAGTAGACGACCTCGACCCGCACGGGCTGCAGCTCGCCGTCGGGCGCATCGCCCAGCCGCCACTCGCAGTCGGCGCAGAGCCAGCCCGACGGGTAGTGCACGCCCACCCGGCATCCGCAGGCCGGGCACGGGTGCGGCGCGAGATCGGCGACGCCGACCTCGGCGGCGACCAGGTCGTACGCCTCGAGCAGGTGCCGCGCGCAGAGGCGCATCGCCGCCGCCGCGGCGGGCGCCGCGCATGCCGCGCCCGACGCGTCGAGGAACCCGCACGTCGGGCTCGCGGCATCCGCTCGGTCCATGCAGTGCAGGCTACGTCGCCCCGCCCACATCGCCCGGACACCGCCGAGACACCCGCCCGCGATAGGCTCGGTCTTCGACTGGACGTGGTCGTGCAGCGCCTGATTCGGCGGTCGGTGCAGGCGTTCGAGAGCGAGGCGGGCGGCATGGCGTGGTGGGGCAGGCGCAAGCGTCGACGGTTCACGCCGTTCGACCGCAGCGCCCTGCCCGAGGCCGAGCCGCTCACCTTCGAAGAGACCTTCAACGAGGGCCTGCTGGTGGCCGAGGCGGCCGGGCGCATGGCGCTGAAGAACCGCATCATCGTGCGTGCCCTGCGCGGCGACGAGCCGTTCGACGCCGAGCGGGCGTCGGCCGAGGCGCGCGAGGTGCTGCGCGAGCTCATCCACGAGTTCGACCAGGTCGCCGAGTGGGCCGAGACCGAGCGCGAGTCGGCGGCCAGGCGCGAAGGCCGATCGGCGCACCAGCACGACTACCACCGCGCCGACTCGTGGAACCTGCGCCTGCGCGAACGCGTCAACGAGGCGGTCGCACAACGACTCGGCGAGCTGCGCAACGACAGTGAGTACCTTGCCGCGTTCGCCGAACGCGCCCGCCAGGAGGCGTGGGCCGAGCTCTCCGAGGCGATCGAGCAGCGCCTCGCGCGCGACTGGCCCGACATCGAGATCGACGAGGCCTACATCGCCGAGCGCGAAGACCGCATGGCGGGCGTCGCCTTCGACCTGCTGAAGGACCTCGACGAGGTGCGGCAGCGGCGCGAGGAGCGCGACGCGCTCGACGACGCGTTCGGCGGCTGGTAGCCGTCGCGGCCGCCGGGCCGCCCGACTGGTCGTCCGGTCCTGACGACGACTGGTCTTCATCATGTGGGCGGCCAGGAGTAGCCTCGCGCGCATGAGCATCGACGACGGCCTCGTGGTCGCGACCCTGACCATCTCGCTCGACGGCTTCGTCGCCGGGCCGAATCAGACGCTCGAGAACCCGCTCGGCGAGGGCGCCGAGCGCCTGCACGCCTGGATGTTCGACGACCCAGACTCCAGCCAGTCGATCATCGACACGATCCTGGGCGTGGCCGCGGTCATCCAGGGGCGCAACATGTTCGGGCCGATCCGGGGCGAGTGGCCGGATGACGCGTGGCGCGGCTGGTGGGGCGAGGATCCGCCCTACCACTCACCCGTGTTCGTGCTCACCCATCACCCGCGTGCATCGCTCGAGATGGAGGGCGGCACGACCTTCCACTTCGTGACCGGCGGCATCGAGGAGGCGTTCGAGCGTGCGCGTGCTGCCGCAGGTCCAGATGGGCACATCTCGATCGCGGGCGGCGCGAGCACGGTGCGGCAGGTGTTGAACGCAGGGCTGCTCGATCGCCTCGTGCTGAGCGTCGCGCCCATCACGCTCGGCGCAGGGGAGCGCCTGTTCGACGGCGTGACGGTCGGCGGGCCCGACGGCATCGTGTTGAAGCCGATCGACGTGCTTGCGACGCCGCTCGCCACGCACATCACGTACGAGGTGGTGCGCTGAGACCGGCGACACTCGTGTGTCACCCGTTCGGGGGGCTTGCAACGGGCGCTGCTCTGCGCTCCACTGTGCTGATCCCGAACGTCGCCGAAACGCGTCGATGCGCAACCCGGCCTGAGCCCTGCGAGCCCCATTGCACCCACGTTCCGCCCGCCCGCGACCCTTCTCGCGCGGCGTGGTCCTGGCGCTCGCCCTCGTTCTGCTGATCGGCAGCGCGGTCGCGACATCCCGCGATTCCGCATACGCCGCGGCTGAAACGGGCGATGGGACCGCCACCCTGTCAGGCGTGCTGACCACACCCGACGGGCCGATCGTCGGGCAGCTGGTCGTGCTGTCGCATGTTCGCGGCTACGACCGAGCATCCGCCATGACCGATGCCTCGGGAAGGTACTCGGTGACCGGACTGCTTCCCGGCACCTACGACCTCGATCTCGGATACATCGACCGCACTGGACTGGCCGGATGGGCTCCCGCCGGTTGGGACGGGGAGAGCGTGTCGCTCGGCCTCGGTGAGACGAGGTCCGGTGTCGACGTCGGGTACGAGAAGATGGGGTCGATCTCGGGTATCGTGCGCAATCCGGACGGCACTCCCGCGGCAGGACGCTGGGTGAGCGCAACGAGCGTCTCCCCTCTGCCGCTCAAGGACGGCCGGGGTAGCGGCAGCATCCGAACGGGGCCTGACGGCACGTTCGCGCTCGACGTACCTCCGGGCACCTGGAAGGTAGGTGTCGGGGAGTTGGCGGGCTCACCGTTCTTCGGCGGTTCGTGGGTCGAGGGCGGTCCAGTTGCACTCGACCACGCCGCAGCGACCGTGATCGCGGTCGACCCTGGTGAGGCCGTAGCGGGCATCGAGGCCACGCTGCAACTCGGGGCAACGGTCTCCGGCGTGCTGAAGGCCGCGGACGGCACGCGGTTCGAGGGCAGCGTGAACGTCTTCGTCGTCGACGTCGGAGGCGGATGGCAACGCCACGCCGCAGACGTGAACGGAGCCGGAGAGTACCGGGCCGACGGCCTCAAGCCCGGTCGGTACACGGTCGAGTTCGCATCGTATCCGTCGGATGAAGATCGCTGCACCGTACCGGAGTACGCCGGCGGCAGCCTCCAGTCGTCGAAGGCCGAGGTGTTCGACCTCGCTGCAGGCGAGTCGGCTCGGCGAGACGCGGAACTCCAGTACGGGACGGTGATCACCGGAACCGTGTCCACGCCGACCGGCCCGGCTCGGCAGACCAGAGTGAGCCTGCACCCGGCGTCGGGCGGCGGCTGGACGTGGGAGACCACGGACGACCAAGGCCGATACGAGATCTGTGCGACCTCGGCAGGCGACCACATCGTGGGCTTCCAACCGGACGGCGATGCGCTGCTCCCGCAATGGTGGCGGGACGCCGAAGGCGAAGACGCATCGACACCCCTCTCCGTCGTGCCCGGAACGGACGTGTCGGGCATCGACGCCCGACTGCGGGCCGGGGCGACCGTCGAGGGCGTCGCGAAGGGAGATGACGGGCGAGGACTCGCGTGGGTGACCGTCACGGCGAAGGGCAGAACTGCCGCGGGAACCGCGTGGACGAGTGTCGATCGCACCGACGCGGCCGGCGCCTTCTTGCTCGATGGCCTCCGCTCCGGGACGTACACGCTCAAATTCGAGCCGGACGGCGGCGTCGGGTACTCGACGACGTGGTTCGGGGGAGGCATCACCGAGGCTGGAGCCACGACCTTCGAGGTCGGACGGGAGAACCATCTGACCGGTCGCGACGTTCGCCTCGTGCGGGGTACGACACTCTCGGGCACGACGGTGGACAGCGTCACCGGGAGCCCGCTCGCCGGTGTCGTGGTCACGTGCAACGGCAGGTCGGCCAACTCCGATTCGCGCGGAGCCTTCACGATCACCGGACTCTCGCCGGGCGAGTGCGAGGTGGGCGCTACGCTCGACGGCTACTCCCTCCAGGCACGTCCGCGAGTTGCCATCGGCGCAGACGGCAACGTCGCCGTCGACCTCCCGCTCACCCCGTTCGCCTCGATCAGGGGCACGCTTCGCAGCGACGACGGCAAGGCACTGCAGTACGAGGCCTCACCGACGCTGTACCGGCTCGTGGGGGGGACCTATCGATACCAAGGCCAGGTGCGCGCCGATTCGTCCGCGCGATTCGCGTTCACGAGCCTCTACCCGGGCACGTACAAGGTCGCATTCCTCTCCAGCAACGGGTACGTCAACGAATGGTGGCCCGACGCGTCGAGCCTCGCTTCGGCGACGGCCATCGAGGTGGCTGCGGGCGAGCACCGAACGGGCATCGACGCGGTGTTGGCGGGAGGCCCGGTCGCGATCAAATCGGCGCCGAGGGTGACCGGAAGGTTCGCGGTCGGGTCGACGCTCACGGCGACCGTGGTGACGGAAACGCCGAACGCGCAGGTCGAGTATCGGTGGCTGGCCGACGGCATTCCCATCGAAGGCGCTGCCGGGAACACGCTCCTGCTGACCGCGGCCCAACTCGGCAAGTGGATCACGGTGGACGCCACGGTCAGCGCCGAGGGCAAGGTCAGCCGTACCCTGTCCTGGTCGGACAGCGAGGCGCGCGTGAAGCTCGGAACGATCGAGCTCGGGCAGCCGGATCTCACCGGCATCGGCCTGATCGGCGAGACGCTGACCGTGCAGGTCGCTCCGCCACCGCCGGGGGCGACGCTGGCGTACCGGTGGTACGCGCACGGCAGGCCCCTCGACGGCGCAACCGGTGCATCGCTGGTGCTGACGTCCGCCCATGTCGGAGCCGAGATCTGGGTCCTCGTCACCGGCTCGGGCGTCGGGTATGTCACGGCGAGCCGCTCGGCACCGGTGACCTACTACATCGACACCCGGCCGGTACAGCTCACGCCGCCGAACGTCGCCGGGACGGCGAAGGTGGGGCTGCCGGTGCAGGCGGGCGCGAGCACGAACACCCCCGGTGCGACCCTGTTGTACGCCTGGTCGGCCGACGGGCGGGTCATCGACGGGGCGACGGCCGAGACGTTCACTCCCGGGCTTCCGCAACTCGGCAAGAAGCTGTCGGTGCGGGTGACAGGAGTCGCGGCCGGGTACACCACGGTGTCGTCCACGTCGGCCATGACTGCCGCAGTGCTGCCGCCGAGCCTGTCGGCCCCGGAGGGCGGGCGCGTGCAGGGAGACCTGGTCGCGATCGCGGTCACCCGGTCGAAGGCGCGATTCGCACCCGGCCTGCCCGTCGTCTACATCGCGCTGGCCGCGCCTGCATCGGGTGGCGCTGACGCGCCCGTCGCGGTGTCGGGCGGGCCCGTGCTCCTGACCCCGCCCGACGGGTTGCCCGGGATGGTCTCCGCCGAGCTGGATCGTCTGCGGCCCGGGCGCATCGTGGTTCTGGGTGATGCGTCGGCGGTGGGCGCCTCCCTGATGTCCGAGCTGGCGGGTCATACGGCGGGCGGAGTCACGTTCGCCGACTGACCCCTACTCCCCGCTCGGGTGCGCTCCGGCCCGGTCGATGACCCACGCGTAGGCGAACGCGCGCTCGCGCCAGGCCGAGTAGCGGCCCGAGACGCCGCCGTGGCCGGCCGCCATCTCGATCTTCAGCAGCGGGTCGGCGCCCACCTCGCGCAGGCGAGCGACCCACTTCGCGGGCTCGACGTAGAGCACGCGCGTGTCGTTCAGCGAGGTGACCGCGAGGATCGGCGGGTAGTGCGTCTCGTGCACGTTCTCGAGGGGGGAGTACGACTTCATGTAGTGGTACACCTCCTCGTCGTCGAGCGGGTTGCCCCACTCGTCCCACTCGATGACGGTGAGCGGCAGCGACGGGTCGAGGATCGACGTCAGCGGGTCGACGAACGGCACCTCGGCGAGGATGCCCGAGAAGTACTTCGGGGCGATGTTCGCCACGGCGCCCATGAGGAGTCCGCCGGCGCTGCCGCCCTGCGCGACGAGCCGGTCGGGCGCGGTGATGTCGCGGTCGATGAGGTGCCGGGCCGCGGCCACGAAGTCGGTGAACGTGTTGCGCTTCTCGAGCTTCTTGCCGTGCTCGTACCAGAGTCGGCCCATCTCGCCGCCGCCGCGCACGTGGGCGATCGCGAACACCATGCCGCGGTCGAGCAGGGAGAGTCGGGGGATGCCGAATCCGGGGTCCATGGATGCCTCGTACGAGCCGTACCCGTAGAGCAGCGTGGGGGCGGGCTCGCCGAGGTCGACGAGGTCGTGGCGGTAGACGAGCGAGATCGGGATGCGCGTGCCGTCCTTCGCCGTGGCCCACTCGCGGCGCTGCGCGTAGCGGGTCGCGTCGTAGTCGCCGAGCACGGCCTGGCGCTTGCGCAGGCGGCGCTCGCCCGTGGCGACGACGAGGTCGAGCACGGTCGACGGCGTCACGAAGCTCGTGTAGCCGAGGCGCAGCATTGGCTGCTCCCATGCGGGGTTGCCGCGCAGGCCCACGGCGAAGAGCTCCTCGTCGAAGGCGAGTTCGTGGAGGGTGTCGTCGGGCGTCGCGTCGGCGGGGATCCCGGCGGGCGGCAGCTTCGCGATGGCGACGCGTGACAGCCCGTCACGGCGGTACTCGAGCGCCACGAAGTCGCGGAACGCGTCGACGCCCTCGAGTCGCACGCCCTCGCTGTGCGGCAGCAGCATGCGGCGCGGCCCCTCGGGGTCGGTGGCCGCGACCGAGACGAGCTCGAAGTTCACGGCGCCGTCGTTGTGCACGATGAGCAGGCGGTCCTTGCCGCCCGCGACGACGTGCTCGACGTCGTACTCGACGCCCTCCTTGCGCGGCCACACGACCCGGAACTCGCCCGTCGGGTCGTCGGCGTCGAGCAGGCGCGTCTCGCTCGTGATGTTCGAGCCGGCCTCGATCACGAGGTACCGGCGGCTGCGGGTGACCCCGACGCCCAGCCAGTAGCGCTCGTCGGGCTCGTGGAAGACCTTCACATCTTCGGATGTCGCGGTGCCGACCTCGTGGCGCCAGATGGTGTCGGGCCGCCACGACTCGTCGACGGTCGCGTAGAAGACGTATCGGCCAGACGGATCGAAGATCGCGCCGCCCGCAGTGCCCTGGATGACGTCGTCGAAGGTGCGCCCGCTGTCGTCGAGCGCGCGCAGGCGCAGCGTGTACCGCTCGTCGCCCTCGAGGTCGGTGCCGTAGAGCAGCGTCGTGCCGTCGGGCGTGATGTCGAAGCTGCCGAGCGAGTAGAACTCCTCGCCGTCGGCCTCGACGTTGTCGTCGAGGAGCACCTGCTCGCCCGGCAGACCCGCAGGGGCCGCAGCCGGCCCGCCCGCGGCATCCGTCGCCCCCGGAGTCTCGGAAGCCGCAGCCTCGAGCACCGGCGGCTCCCAGTCGTCGGGCCCGGCGATCGGCGCCCGGCAGTGGATGCCGTACTGCTGCCCCTCGACGGTACGCGTGTAGTACCACCAGTCGCCCTCGCGCGTGGGGACCGAGAGGTCGGTCTCCTTGGTGCGCGCGCGGATCTCCTCGAACAGCTGCTCCTGCAGCAACGAGAGGTGCTCGGTGCGCGCGTTCGTGTACGCGTTCTCCTCGTGCAGGTGGGCGAGGACCTCGGGGTCCTCCTTGGCGCGGAGCCACTCGTAGTCGTCGACCACGGTGTCGCCGTGGTGCGTGCGTTCGGTCGGGCGCTTCGGGGTCTTCGGCGGAGTCAGCACGCGCTCCACGCTACGCGCTTCGGCTTCGAGGTGACCAGCGGATGCCGGTGGCGGGCCGGCTGGGCAGGAATCCGAACTTGCGTTCCCGTGAAGTAAGGCTAGCCTTAGCTCATCCCACCCCTGCGCTTCTCTTGGAGACCCCCGTGCTCGCGACCTATCTGATCGGCCTCCGCGAAGGCCTCGAGGCGGGCCTCGTCGTCGGCATCCTGGTCGCGTACCTCGCGAAGCTCGGCCGCCGCGACCTGCTCGGCCGCCTCTGGATCGGCATCGGGCTCGCGATCGCCGTGGCACTCGGCATCGGTGCGGCCCTGACCTGGGGTCCGTACGCGATGACGTTCCAGGCGCAGGAGATCCTCGGCGGCGTGCTCTCGATCGTCGCGGTCGCGATGGTCACGTGGATGACTTTCTGGATGGGCACGCACGGCGCGGCGCTCTCGAAGGAGCTCCGCAGCAGCGTGGATGCCGCGATCGACCGCTCGTGGTTCGCCCTCGTCGTGCTCGGGGCCGTCTCGGTCGGCCGCGAGGGCATCGAGACCGCGCTCTTCGTCTGGGCCAATGCGGCCGGAGGCAGCGATCCGCTCTTCGCCACGCTCGGCGCCGTGCTCGGCATCCTCACCGCGGTCGTCATCTCGTGGGGCATCTCGCGCGGGCTCGTGCGCTTCAACCTCGGCCGCTTCTTCACGTGGACCGGCCTGTTCCTGATCTTCGTCGCCGCGGGCGTGCTCGCCTACGGCATCGGCGACCTGCAGGAGGCCTCGGTCATCCCCGGCTGGGGCACCCCGGCGTACAGCCTCGTCGCCATCGTGCCGCCGGGCAGCTGGTACGGCACGGTGCTCGCCGGCATCTTCAACTTCTCGCCCGAGCCGACGTGGGCGCAGGTCTTCGCCTGGGTCGGGTACGTCGTGATCACCGTTCCGCTGTACCTGCTGATGCTGCGTCGTCGCAGCCGGGCCCGTGCCGCCGCGGCAGCGGCCAAGGCCGCTGCCGCATCCGTCGCAGCATCCGCCGGTCGAGTAGTGACGCAGGAGCGTATCGAGACCCCATGACGGGCACCCGATTCCACCGAGCAGGGTCTCGATACGGCGCTGGCGCGCCTACTCGACCGACGAACAACCCCACCCAGATCAGGAGCATCAATGAACCGACGTGTCCTCGCGGCATCCGCCACCGCGACCGTGTTCGCGCTCGCCCTCTCGGGCTGCGTCGCGAAAGCCGACCTCGCCGAGGCGATCCCGGTCGCCATCACCGATGACGGATGCGCCGTGTCGGTCGACACCGCGAACGCCGGGGCCGTGACCTTCTCGCTCGAGAACACCGGCACCGACGTGAACGAGTTCGAGATCCTCGCCGACGACCAGCTGCGAATCGTGGGCGAGAAGGAGAACGTCACGCCCGGCCAGAAGGTCGACTTCGTCGCACAGCTCGAGCCCGGCGACTACTACACGGCCTGCAAGTTCCAGCAGGTGGGTGCGCCCATCGGGCTCGCCTCGTTCACGGTCACGGGCGAGGCGTCGAAGGTCTCCGCCGACGAGCAGGAGCTCAGCGACCAGGCCGTGACCGAGTACCTCGCCTACGTGCGCTCGCAGACCTCCGAGCTGCTGCCCCTCGTGCAGGAGCTCGCCGACGCCTACGCGGCCGGCGACGACGAGACCGCGCGCCGGCTGTTCGCCACGACCCGCGTGCCGTACGAGCGCATCGAGCCCACGGCAGAGGCGTTCGGCGACCTCGACCCGAAGATCGACTTCCGCGAGGTCGACGCCGTGGCCGACGGCATCGACTGGACCGGCTTCCACCGCATCGAGAAGGACCTGTGGCCGCCGGCTCAGGGCGACCTGAACTCCGACGGCCAGGACGCGTTCCTCGACTGGGCGCCGTCGACCCCCGAAGAGCGTCAGGCGTACGCCGACGGCCTCGTCGAGAACGTCACCCAGCTGCACGAGCTCGTGACGGCCGACGACTTCTCGGTCAGCCTCGCCGACATCTCGAACGGCGCCATCGCGCTGCTCGACGAGGTCGCCGCCGGCAAGATCACGGGCGAGGAGGACTGGTGGTCCGGCACCGACCTCTACGACTTCCAGGCCAACGTGCAGGGCGCCTACGTCGCGTTCGGCGCGGTGCGCGCGCTCGCCGAGTCCAAGGGCGACGAGGGCACGAAGCTCGCGGCCGAGATCGACGCGCAGTTCACGTCGCTCAACGAGGCGCTCGCCGCATACGGCTCGCTCGAGGAGGGCTTCGTGAACTACGCCGAGCTGACCGACGCCGACAAGAAGGCGTTGAGCGACCAGGTCAACGCCCTCGCCGAGCCGCTCTCCCAGTTGACGAGCACTATCCTCGGAGTCTGATGACCCGACCCGCAGCACCCGAACAGCCCGAGCAGGCCGCCGCAGACTCCGAATCCGGGGTCAGCCGCCGTCACCTGCTCGGGTTGTTCGGCGCGGGCGCCGCGGGTGCGGCCGTCGGTGTCGCCGCAGGTGCGGCGGGCGTCGGCGTGGCCATGTCGACCGGTGCGGCGAACGCGTCCGGCAGCGGTGCGGCATCCGCGTACCCCTTCTACGGCGAGCATCAGGCGGGCATCGTGACGCCGGCCCAAGACCGGCTGCACTTCGCCGCCTTCGACGTGTCGACCACGATCGACCGCGACGGGCTCATCGGGCTGCTGCGGGACTGGACGGATGCCGCGGCGCGCCTCACGCAGGGCCTCGAGGTGTCCGAGGGCGGTGCCGTCGGCGGCTCCGACTACGCACCGCCCGCCGACACGGGCGAGGCGCTCGGCCTGCCCGCCTCGGGGTTGACCATCACCTTCGGATTCGGCCCCGGCCTCTTCGCCGATGCCGACGGCGTCGACCGGTTCGGCCTCGCCGCTCGCCGACCCGCGTCGCTCGAACCACTGCCCCGCTTCCAGGGCGATGCACTGCAGCCCGAGCGCAGCGGCGGCGACCTCTGCATCCAGGCGTGCGCCGACGACCCGCAGGTCGCCGTGCACGCGATCCGCAACCTCAGCCGCATCGCGTTCGGCCGTGCGAGCCTGCGCTGGTCCCAGCTCGGGTTCGGCCGCACGTCGTCGACGTCCACGACGCAGCAGACCCCGCGCAACCTCTTCGGCTTCAAGGACGGCACGGCCAACATCAAGGCGGAAGAGACGGCGGATGTCTCGGAGCAGGTGTGGGTCGCGGCATCCGACGAGCCGGCGTGGCTGGCCGGCGGGTCGTACCTCGTGGCCCGACGCATCCGCATGATCATCGAGAACTGGGACCGCGTGCAGCTCGGCGAGCAGGAGATGCTCGTCGGCCGCTCGAAGGGATCCGGCGCGCCGATGTCGGGCGGCACCGAGTTCACCGAGCCCGACTTCGAGGCCGAGGGCCCGACCGGCGCCACGCTCATCGACACGAACTCGCACGTGAAGCTCGCGCACCCCACCGTCAACGGCGGCATGCGCATGCTGCGCCGCGGCTACAACTTCGTCGACGGCAACGACGAGCTCGGGCGCCTCGACGCCGGGCTGTTCTTCCTCTCGTTCCAGCGGTCGCCCGAGCAGTTCATCACCGTGCAGCGCAGCCTCGCGGCCGACGGGCTCAACGAGTACCTCAAGCACGTCGGGTCGGCGATCTTCGCGGTTCCCGGCGGCATCCGCTCGGGGGAGTACGTGGGGCAGGCGCTCTTCGCCTGAGGGGCCTGACGGGCCTCGCGGCCTTGACGTTCTGGGGCGTGCGTTTCGTCGAGTGACCGGGGCTCAGCCGTTGCCCTCGACGACCTTCCACTGGTCCTCGCCCTGCCACTGCAGGGTTCCCGTGACATGCTCGCCGTCGCGCACGGCGTTGAACTCGATGTCGCCCGGCTGCCCGCCGACGATGCCGGTGCCGCCGCCGAACGTCGGCTCCGAGTAGCCGAGGCTCACGAGCGCGGCGCTCCGCTGCGCCTGGTCCCAGGTGCCCGAGAGGAACGCGAGCAGGAGCACGGTCGAGAGGCCGCCGGCCACGAGTACGACGGTGCCGATGTCGCGCATCCAGCGCCGCCCGCGCAGCTGCCCGAAGAAGGTGAGCACGGCTCCGCCGATCACGACGAGCACGGGGAAGACGAGGGGCCACGGGCTCCATGGCTCGAGGGCGACCGTCGCGACATCCATCAGGCGAGGGTATCGGGTGCGGGCCCCGAGAATCCCGGGTGCTCGGCCGGACTACTCGATCACGACCACCAGCCACCGGTCGTCGCCCTGATGGCGGAGCACGCCCGAGACCGACTCGCCGCCGCGCTCGCCCTGGAAGGCGATGGGCGGAACCGTCCCGCCCGTGATGTCCATCGAGGCGGTGAACGTCGCCCACTCGAATCCGAGCTCGGCGAACGCCTTCTCACGCTGCCCGGAGTCCCAGATTCCCGACATCGACCACGCCATCATGCCCGCGGCCAGCAGGGCGATGACGACCCCGACGTAGCCGCTCTCGCGAAGCGGCTTCGACCGACGACGTGTTCCGATGACGGACGCCGCGATCGCCGCAGCCAGCAGCAGCGCCGGAAAGGCGAGAGGCCACGGATTCCAGGGCGCGAGCTCGATGACGACGTCGTCCACGAGGTCAGGTTAGTCCCGGCGGCCGGGCACCTCGAACGTGCTCGTTCGCACGCGCTCCGGGTGCCCGCTCCGACCGCCTCAGGGCGTGCTGTCGGAAATAGGTCGATCGCCCGATGGGCGGGTGCCGCCTCAGCGACGAGATTCAGTGCAACGAGGAACACCGGAGGAACCATGGACCACGCAGCAGGATTCACCGTCCTGAACCAGTACGGGGCCGACGCCGCGCAGGCCGAGGCGCGCTTCGCCCGGCAGCGGCTCGTGTCCGAGCAGCGTGCGCAGCAGGACGCCGAGCAGGCCACGACGCTCATCGTCGCGGCGCAGCGCAAGGCGAGCCGTCGCGGCCGGTGGCCGCGGTTTCCGCGCTCGCCGCGGATCGCGATCTGACGCCGTGCCGACGCGGGAGCGCGGCGCGGCACCGCGGGAGGAGATGAGTGCGAGCGGAGGAGGGGAACGCAGGGGCGGTCCTCCGCTCGCACTCATCTCCTCCCGCACGTTCGTGTGCGGAGCCGCCGCCTCAGGCGGCCGCGAGCACCGCTGCCCTGATCTGCGCGAGCGCGTCGGCGAGCTCGCGATCGCCGACGCCCGCGTAGCCGAGCACGATCCCGGGTCGGCCCGCACCCGCAGCGGCCGAGTAGTCGGCGAGGCGCGCGACCGCGATGCCGGCGGCATCCAGCCGCCCGATGACCGCGTCGACCACCTCGTGTCGGGGCAGTCGCAGCACCGCGTGCAGGCCGCCGTCGAGCCCGACGAGTTCCGTGGCGGGCAGATCGCCGAGCGCCGCGAGCAGGAGTTGCCGCCGGTGCGCGTAGTCGCGGCGGGTCGCCGCGATGTGGCGCCGCAGCGCGCCCGAGGTGAGGAGGTTCGCGACGGCGAGCTGCACGATGCCCGGCACGGGCGACGGGCTCTCGGTGCGCACGCGCTCGACGGCCGCCCGCAGGCCCTCGTCGCGCGGCAGCACGGCGTAGCCGAGCCGCAGCCACGGCGTGAGGATCTTCGAGAAGCTGCCGATGAGCACGACCCGGCGGTTCTCACGCATGCCGGTTTCATCGTCGGAGCGCGCGCCGGCGGCATCCGTCGCCGTGCGGCCTTGCGCGATCTGCGCATCGTGCCCGCTCGCCTCGCCGGCGGAACCGTCGAGCGACGCGAGCGTCGGCATCGGCGGCCCGACGTGGCGGAACTCGCTGTCGTAGTCGTCTTCGAGCACGAAGGCGCCCGTGCGGCGGGCGTGCTCGAGCAGTTCGAGTCGGGCCGCGACCGGCAGCCGGCCGCCCAGCGGGTACTGGTGGCTCGGGGTCACCAGGATCGCGTCGGGGGTGCGCGGCAGGCGCCGCAGCAGGTCGACGCGCAGGCCGTCGTCGCCGACCTCGACGGGCACGAGATCGGCCCCCGCCCGCTCGAGCATGCGGCGGGCGTTCGGGTACCCCGGATCCTCGACGGCCACGAGCGGCCGGCCGCCGCGCAGGTCGCCGAGCGCCGTGCCGATGAGGCTCGTCGCCTCGCTCGTTCCGGCGGTCACGAGGATGTCGTCGGGCTCGCAGGCGAACCCCCTCGCGTGCCGCACATGGTCGGCGACGGCCGCGCGCAGCAGGGGCTCGCCGAGTCTCGGCGGGTCGTCGACCGGCACGGCGACGGCCGCCGCCCGGCGCCAGGCCGCGCGCCACGCCCGCTCGTCGATGCGGGTCGTCGACGGCCGGCCGGGCAGCAGGTCGATGCGCGGGGGCATCGGGGCGGTCGCCGCCCGAGCGGGTTCGGGCGTACGTCGAGCGGTCTGCGCGACGTCCGCGACGTCCGCGACGGGGGGCTTCGCCGAGGTGCCGGATGCCGCGTGCGGGCGCCTGCGCGCGGCATCCGCGGTGCCGTGATCGATGTCGACGGCCTGGCGCTCACCGCTGCCCGCACCGCTGCCGCGCGGCCTGACGCTCCCGCCGGATCGCTCGCCGAGCGGCGCGACGAGCGTCGGGGCGCCCTGGCGCAGCTCGAGGTAGCCCTCGCCGGCGAGCTGCTCGTAGGCGCTCACGACCGAGCTGCGGGCCGTGCCGAGTTCGGCGGCGAGCAGGCGGGTGGAGGCGACGCGGTCGCCGGGGTGCAGCGCGCCCGTGAGGATCGCGTGTCGCATGGCGTCGACGATCTGGGCGACGACGGGGCGTTTGTCGAGGCGGTCGATGGCGAGCAGCGGCCCGTCCATGGGGACTCCGATCTGCAACTGGTCTGTCCAGTGTTGCACGAACTGGACTGTTCGCAAGTCCAGTCCGATCGGAGACTGGTGCACATGATGAGTTCCGACGCCCTGACCGACCTGGCACCCGACGCTGCACGGACGGCGCCTGCCGCGGGGGAGACCGGGCGCGCCGCGCACGTCGTGCAGAGCGCGCCGGCCGCGCAGGCCTCTGCCGCGACGACCCCCGTCCGCCGCATCCGCCGCCTGTCGGAGCGCCAGGTCGTCGATCGTGCCGCGCTCGACGCGCTGCTCGACGAGGAGCTCGTCGGCCACCTCACGGCCGTCGCCGACGGCGTGCCGATCGTCGTGCCGATGGGCTTCGCCCGCGTCGGCGATCACGTGCTCGTGCACGGCTCGACGGGCGGAGGCTTCGCGCTGCGGGCCGCGGCCGAGAAGTCGACGGTCGCGTTCGCGGTGACCGCGCTCGACGGACTCGTCTACGCGCGCTCGCTCTTCGACAGCTCGATGAACTACCGCAGCGCGGTCGTCTACGGCGTGCTCGAGACGGTCGACGACGATGAGACGGATGCCGCGCTCCTCGCGCTCTCCGAGCGGCTCATGCCGGGCCGGCCCGCCGAGGTTCGCGAGACGATCCGCAAGGAGGTCGCGGCGACGCGGGTGCTGCGCCTGCGGCTCGACGACGTGGTCATGAAGGTGCGTGCGGCCGGCGTCTCCGAGACGCCCGACGACGGCGAGGACCACACGGTGTGGGCGGGCGTCGTGCCGCTCACGCGCACCTGGGGAATGCCGGAACGCTCGGCGCTGACCCCGGTGCAGACCCCGACCCCGGAATCGGTGGTCGCTCTGACGACGCGATCCGCCCCGGATCGCAGACTGCCATAAGGCTCAGCGGAATCTTCGCGGGCCGAGATTCGGAAGGAGGTGCGCCATGTTCATGTTCGTCATCACGCTCGCGGTCCTCGCGATCGCAGCCATCGCGTCGAGCTTCGTCGATGTCGCCCGTGACGGCTACCGCCGTACCCCGACCCTCCAGCACTGAACCCCCATGCCGCGTGTGCGCCCGCCGTCTTCGACTCGACGGGCGGACGCCGCGCTCAGCCGGTCTTCGTCCAATCGAGGTTGATGACATCGCCGATGTAGACGTTCTCGCCGAAGTCGTGCACCTGCGCGTTCATGCGCAGCAACTGCTGCTGCGGCAGGTCGAAGCGCTGCGCGATGTCGAAGAAGCTGTCTCCTTCGACCACCGTGTAGCTCGTCGGCATGCCCGACGCGTCGACCACGGGGGTGCCGGTCGCGCCGTCGCGCGCACCGAGGTCGTACGCCGGCCCGGGCTCGACGACGGGTGCGGGGGCGTTCGGCACGGGCTCGGGCTCGGGCGCAGGCGCGGGCTCGGCGACCGGCGGGGGAGTCGGCGTGGGCGTCGGGGTCGGCTCGGGTTCGGGCGTCGCGGTGACCGTCGCGATGATGGTCACGGGCGGTGGGGTCGGTGCCGGAACGCAACCGCTGAGCGCGAGCACGCCGGCCAGTGCGCCACCGGTCATCGCGATCATCAGCCCGGCGGATGCCGCCGCGCCGCCGCCACTTCGATGCATTCCGCCTCCGCCTCGCCCGCCGTTCGGCGTCCCTCCTTCGGGGCGCACCGTCACCCAGACTCACGGATGCCGCGCTCGCGCGCAAGGGTCTTCTCGTCGGGAACCTCGGCATGATGCCGCGCACGGGCCCCGCTGTCGGCGGTGCGTGGCACGATGAGGAGGTGACCACGTCTGCGCCGGCCATGATCGGCCGGGACGCCGACCTCGCGAGGCTCCTCGAACGCCTCGACGAGGTGCGATCCGGGTCGCCCTTCACGGTCATCATCGGGGGCGAGGCCGGCATCGGCAAGACGCGCCTCGTGCGCGAGTTCGCCCTCAGCCTCGACGGCGAGGTGCGCTTCGTCGTCGGCCAGTGCGTCGACCTCGGCAGCGTCGCGGCGCCGTACGCGCCCGTCAAGGCCGCCCTCCGGGCGCTCGTCGCCGACGTGGGCGCCGAGCGCGTGCTCGACGTCGTCGGCCCCGGGCGCGGGGCGCTGACGGCGCTCCTGCCCGAGCTCGCGGCATCCGCCGGCTCCGACTCGTCGGCCGAGGGCGCGGGCGGCTCGGCTGACGCGGGCACGGCTGACGCGGGCTCGGCTGACGCCGGCGCGGCGCGCGAGGGCACGGGCGCCGAGACCGGTGACGGTGCGCGCGACGGCGGGCCCGCGGCATCCGACGCCCGGAGCCGACCGGCGGCCCCGATCCGCGGCGATGCGGCGACGAGCCAGCTGCACGAGGCCATCGCGGTGCTGCTCGAGACCCTCTCGAAAGAGAAGCCGATCGTCTTCGTCATCGAAGACCTGCACTGGATCGACGCGGCCAGCCTCGCGATGCTCCGATTCCTCATGCGCGTGCTCGGGTCGAGCCGTGTGCTCACGGTGCTCACGTACCGCAGCGAAGACGTCACGCGCGGGCACCCGGTGCGCGGGTTCCTCGCCGAGGCCGACCGCGATCGCTGGGTCGACCGGCAGGAGCTCTCGCGGCTGACGCCCGACGACGCGATGGCGCTCGTCTCCTCGCTCGCGCCCGACCGTGCGCCGACGATCGAGGCCGCCGAGACCATCGTGCGGCGTGGCGACGGCGTGCCGTTCCTCATCGAGGAGCTCATCGGCCTCGACGGCTGCCGCACCGACGACGACGTGCCCGAGACGCTGCGCGACCTGCTGCTCGCCCGCTACGAACGGCTCGGCGAACCCGCCCAGCGCCTGCTGCGCCTGCTCTCGATCGGCGGGGTGCGGGTGCCGCACGCGCTGCTCGAGGCCGTCTACGCGGGCGAGGCGGAGCCGCTCGACGCCGAGGCGCTCGATGCGGCGGCACGCGAGGCCGTGCTCGGCGGCGTGCTCACCGTCGAGGGATCCGACTACGCGTTCCGTCACGCGCTCGTGCGCGAGGCGATCCTCGCCGACCTGCTGCCGGGCGAACGCGCCAGGTACCACGGCCGCTACGCGCGCGCCTACGAGACCGCGGCGCACGGGTCGCGGCGCCTCGCAGCCGAGATCTCGTTCCACTGGCTCGGGGCCAACGACGCCGCCAAGGCGTTCCCGGCCACGATCAAGGCCATGGGCGAGGCGCGGGCCGCGGCCGCCTACGCATCCGCCGCGCAGCTCGGCGAGCGGGCGATCGGCCTCTGGGAGGTCGTGCCCGACGCCGCGGTGACCGCGGGCATGGGCAAGCTCGAGCTCATGGGCCGAACGGCCTCCTATCTCCGCAGCGCCGGCGAGGGCGAGCGCGGGCTGGCGCTCGTCAAGGCCGCGCTCGACGAGTGCCCGCCCGACGACCCGCAGTACCCCCGACTGCTGCGCGACACGGGGCTCTACCTCGCGAACGTCGGTCGCCCGGGCTCGATCCCGCTCCTCGAGCAGGCGCTCGAGGTGCTCGGCGACGACGGCTCCGACGACCTCCGCGCCACGGTGCTCATCGCGCTCGCGGGCCGCCTCATGATCGAGGCCAGGCTCGACGAGGCCGTCGCCATGGCCGAGCAGGCCTACGTCGCCGCCGACCGCGTCGGCTCCGCACGCTACGCGTCGGTCGCGCTCAACATCCAGGGGGTCAGCGTCGCCACGAACGGCGACGTGCCCGGTGGGCTCGCGCTGCTCGACCGGGCGCACGAGCTCGCCCTCGGCGACGGCTCGTCGCTGCTGCGGTACTGGGTCAACGCCTCCGACCTGCACTACCTGATCGGCAACCACGCCGAGGCCGTGCGCCTCGCCGAAGAGGGGCTCGCGCGCGCCAAAGACCAGGGCGTCGAGCGCAGCTCGGGCGTGCTGCTCGCCTCCAACGCCGTCGACCCGCTGCTGGCGCTCGGCGAGTGGGAGCGTGCCGAACGCCTCACCGAGCGAGCCCTCGCGCTCGACCCGGCCCTGCCGCTCAACGTCTACCTGCACCGGGCGCGCATCTGGACGGCCCTCTGGCGGGGAGACGTGAACCGCGCCGCCGAGCTGCACCGATCGCTCCGCCCCGCCATGAACCGCGTCATGGACGCCGAGGTGCAGACCATGCTCGGCATCGGTCGCGTCGCCGCCGAGATCGCCCTCGCCCAGGGCGACCCCGCGGAGGCCTGGCGCGAGGTCCGCGTCGTCGTGCAGGCCGACCGGCACACGCTCCCCGGCTACGCCCTGCCGTTCCTCTGGGTCGCCGGGCGCACGATCGCCGCGGTGCGCAGTCGCGTCGTGCTGCAGGGCAACGACCGCGCTGGCGACGCCGGCGGTTCGCTCGCCGCTCCCGCCCTCGGGTCCTTGGCCGACGAGGTCGAGCGGGCGGTGCCCGTGATCCTCTCGCTCTTCGACCGCATGGCGTTCTGGCCCACCGCGCCGCTCTGGCGGGCCCTCTTCGACGCCGAGCTCGCCGTCGCCGCGGTGCCGGGGTCGCACGCGGCATCCGGAATCCCCGGAACGGATGCCGCAGCCTGGCGCGCCGCGTTCGAGCAGACGACCGAGCCGACCTCGCCCCGATACCTGGGCTCCTACGCGTTGCTGCGCCAGGGCGAGGCCGAACTCGCCGCCGCCGATCGTGCCGGCGCGCGCACGACGCTCCAGGCCGCGCACACGCAGGCCGTGACCGGCGGTGTGACCGCGGTCGTCGAGCAGATCGTGCGTGTCGCCTCGGCCGCGGGCATCGCGCTCGACGGGGTCGGCGGCGGCGCGGCGGCGCGGGCCGCGCAGACCGCGCGCGAGGTCCGCGATGCGAGAGGCGGACGCTCCGCCGGCGGGCTGGGCGATGACCGGGTTCTCGAGGGCTCGAACATCGCCGAGTCGCCCACCGCCGACGCCGTCGAGGCCGCTGCCGCCGTCGACGAGCTCACGACCCGCGAGCGCCAGGTGCTCGAACTCATCGCCGAGGGGCTCAGCAACCGCCAGATCGGCGAGCGGCTCTACATCAGCGGCAAGACCGTGAGCGTGCACGTCTCGGCGATCCTCCGCAAGCTCGGCGCCTCGACGCGCGCCGAGGCCGCGTTCCGCGCGGGCGTGCTGCGCTGACGCGGCGTGCCGACGCCGGTCGGGTCGACCACCGGCATCCGCGCTGTGAGATCGCTGCGTTCGGCGCTCCGTGCGCCGCATCGGGCGTAGCGTGAGGGGAGACCCATACCTACGCATCGGAGGCACGATGAGCCGGCTCGACGAGATCCCCTTCACCACGATGGACGGCGGCACCGCCTCCCTCGCCGACTACGGCGGCCAGGCCGTCATGATCGTGAACGTGGCGTCGCGATGCGGCCTCGCGCCGCAGTACGAGAAGCTCGAGGCGCTGCAGAAGCAGTACGGCGACCGGGGCTTCACGGTGATCGGGTTTCCGAGCAACCAGTTCCTCCAGGAGCTCTCGACGAACGAGGCCGTGAGCGAGTACTGCTCGACCACGTGGGGCATCACCTTCCCGATCGTCGACCGCGTGCGGGTCAACGGCAAGAAGGAGCACCCGCTCTACACCGAGCTGAAGCAGACTCCCGACGCCGAGGGCAAGGCGGGCAAGGTCAGCTGGAACTTCGAGAAGTTCCTCGTGGGCGCCGATCGCAGCGTGCACCGGTTCCGCCCGCGCACCGAGCCCGACGCACCCGAGGTCATCGCGGCGATCGAGGCCTCGCTGCCCGTTCAGGCCGACGAGGCCGAGCCGCAGCCCGCCGAGTAGGCAGCGGCACCGCTGCCCAGGACGCCGCCGGCGGTCGCCCGCCGTCCGATCGCGAAGTGCAGGAGATCGGCCGCCATCTCGCCGGTGGGCCGGGGATGACGCCCGATCTCCTGCATGTGCCCGGGGCCGTCAGGCGCGCGTCGCGCCGCGGAACTCCGGCGTGGTCCACACCTCGGCGAGCCGCACGACGGTTGCGGCCGCCGCGGCCATCTCCTGCACCGACGCCCACTCGCGCACCGAGTGGAACTCGTGCCCTCCCGTGAAGAGGTTCGGCGTCGGAAGCCCCATGGCGCTCAGCTGCGAGCCGTCGGTGCCCCCGCGGATCGACGTGCGGAGGGGATCGAGCCCCTCGGCGCGGATCGCCAGCTCAGCGGCATCCGTCACCTGCGGGAACAGGTCGACGAAGCTGCGCATGTTCGGGTACTGCGGCGTGATCTCGACCGTGGCGCGGGCACGGGGCTCGCGGGCGACGACCTCGGCCACGGTGCGGCGGAGCACCTCGCCGTGCGCGGCCAGCAGCTCGTCGTCGAAGTCGCGCAGGATCGTGCGGATCACGGCGTGCGCCGCCGAGCCCTGCACCTCGTACACGTGGATGAACCCCTCGCGGCCCGACGTGCGCTCGGGCGTCAGGTCGTCGGGCAGCGCCGCGACGATCTCGGCCGCGAGGCGGGCCGCGTTCACGAGCTTGCCGGTCGCGAATCCGGGGTGCACCTCGTGGCCCTCGATCGTGACGATGCCCTCGGTGGCCGAGAACGTCTCGTCCTGCAGTTCGCCGAGCTCGGAGCCGTCGACCGTGTAGGCGCACAGCGCGCCGAAGCCCTCGACGTCGAAGCGGTGCGCGCCGCGGCCGATCTCCTCGTCGGGCGTGAACGCGAGGCGCAGGGTCGGCCGGGGCAGTTCGGGATGCGCGAGCAGGTGCGCCACCGCCGTCAGGATCGCGGCGACGCCCGCCTTGTCGTCGGCGCCGAGCAGCGTGTCGCCCGAGCTCGTGACGAGGTCGTGGCCGACGTGGTCGCGCAGCTCGGCGATCTCGTCGGGGTCGAGCACCGTGCCGCCGCGGGGCAGCTCGATGCGGCCGCCGTCGTAGGCGCGGTGCACGATCGGCTCGACGCCGTCGCCGGGTGCGTCGGGGCTCGTGTCCATGTGCGCGATGAGGCCGATCACCGGCACGGGCCCGTCGGCCGACGAGATCGTGGCGGGCAGCGTCGCGTACGCGTAGCCGTCGGCGTCGAGCACGGCGTCGTCGAGGCCGAGCGCGAGCAGGTCGGCGACGAGCACGCGCCCGAGGTCGAGCTGGCGGGCCGAGCTGGGCGATCCCTCGCCGTCGCGGTCGGACTGCGTGCCGACGCGCACGTAGCGGCCGAAGCGCTCCAGCAGCCCGGGGGCGAGCGACTCGGCGAGGGGGGAGGTGAACGGAGCGGGCGATACGGCGGCCATCCCTCCAGCGTGCCACAGCGGCGCGATGGCGGGGGATGTCGCGCCTCGAGCGCCTCGAGCGGCTCGAGCGCCTCGGGTCAGTGCGGCTTCGTGCGGTGCGCGTCGTCACCGTGCCGGTGCACGGGCTCGTCGTCGGCCTGCGCGTGGTGCTCGTGCTCGTGCTTGTGCTCGCCCTGCGAGAGCGGGAGCCCGCACCGGCGGCAGTACTCGGCCTTCAGCTCGTCGAAGCGCTCATGGGAGACGTGATGCTCGGCGTGCTCTGAATCAGCCATGTCGTTCCCCGTTCCGTCGCAGCCGTGTGCAGTCGATTCTCGTGAGATCCGCAGGGCGGGTCAACCGCCTGCGGGCGGGTAGCGTTGTCGCGACCCCGAGGAGCACCACCGCATGAAGCCCGGACCCAGGCGCAGCATCAGTCAGGCCGACATCGTCGACGCCGCATTCGAGATCTTCGAGGAGAAGGGCGGCGACGCCGTCTCGATCCGCGGGGTCGCCGCGCGACTCGGCCTCACGCCCACGGCGATGTACACGTACTTCACGTCGAAGAACGCGCTCCAGCGGGCCATGGTCGAGCAGGTGTTCTCGAAGCTCGACCTGGCCGCGGCATCCGACCCGTCCGTGGCGTGGCGCGCGCGGGTGCGCACCCTCGCGGCCGACCTGCGGGCGCGGTTCGCCGAGCACCCGGGTGCGGTCGTGCTCGTCGCGAGCGGTCCGCTCGACGGGCGTCACGCCCTGACCTTCGGCGAGACCCTGCTCGAGGGCTTCACGAGCGGTGGGATGCCGCTGGCCGACGCCGCGCGGGCCACGGTCGCCGTGCGGGCCTACGTGCTCGGTGCGATCACGCTGGATGCCGCGGCGGCCGGCACCGACACCGACGCGGCCGATGCGCCCGCACCGCTCTGGACCGAGGCCACGCAGCATCCGCTCACCGAGTCCGCCGCGCTGCTGGGCGACGACGACGCCTTCGCGACGGGCCTGGATCGCCTGCTCGACGGTTTCGGGCTGCCGCCCGCCGCCTAGCCCCGCCCGTTGCGCCGCCTCGGCGCCTCGCCGGCTGCCCGCACATGCGACGAGGCGCCGACCCCGAAGGGCCGACGCCTCGCCGCGACATCCGCTCGGATCAGCCCTTGGGGGCGGTGATCTTCACGAGTGCCGCACGGTTGCCGAGCAGCGGGAGCTGCACCTCGACCCCGGTGCCGTAGCCGACCCCGGCGTCACCGGGGTTGCCCGTGCCGAGCACCATTCCGCCGGCCGGTTCGCCGTACAGGTCGGTGGCAGGCGTGCCATCGGGGTTGACGATGCGCGTCGAGTACGGCGCGTCGCCGACCGAGGGAACCACGACGGAGCCGTTCGCGTATCGCCAGAACAGCGAGTTGTTGCGGAACTCCAGGCCGGGCACCCAGCCCTGGTTGTCGGTGAACTTCTTCACCGCGGGCAGGGCCGGGATGTCGGTGCAGTACTCGGTGAGCGCCTCATCGGTGATGCACTCCTTGAAGGGGTACGTCTTCTGCACGCCGAACGCCGCGTTCGAGGACTGCGCCCTCGACGGCAGGTTCTTCAGCGTCGTCGGGTCGACCGTGGCCGCAGCACCGGTGCGTCGCAGCGGGTCGAAGTGGCTGTCGACGATCAACAGGCCGCCCTTCGCTCCACCGCTCGGCAGTGCCGTGAGGTTCGACTGCACGTGGTTCGCGTCGCCGTACGTGGTGTCGCGGTACCAGACGAGCGCGCCGGGGGCGTTGTACTTGATCTTGTCGACCTTCCACGCGCCCTCGTCGGTCTGGTACACCGTGTCGTAGGCGTACTTCAGGCCCTCGTCGAACCCGTCGAAGTTGCGCCACTCGACCAGGTAGTACTGCGCCTTCGTCGAGGTGCCGGTGTCGATGCGCCAGCCGGGGCCGGTGCTCGCAGCCCACGATGCGACCGTCTTGGTCCAGCCGTTCTCGCCGGACTCGACGTCGTCGCTCCACGTCGGTGCTCCGTCGACGACCAGCGAGAAGTCGTCGGAGAACCAACCGCGGTCCTGGTAGGCCGCGTCGGTCGCGAGCCGCAGGCGCACGCCGATCGTCTGGCCGGCGTAGGCCGAGACGTCGATGTAGTCGTGGCGCCAGCCGTCGGTCGAACCCGTGAGGCCGTACTTGCGCCCGTCGAACGTGGCGAGGTTGCCGTTGGGGTCGGGGTAGCCGTCGGGCGTCGTGACCTCACCGCCCGCCTCGGTCAGGACCTTCTGGTCGGTCCACGTGGTGCCGCCGTCGGTCGAGATCTCGACGAAGCCGAAGTCCCAGTCCTCTTCGATCACGTAGTCGTTCCACATCCAGAACTTCGCGTCGGTCGCGCCGGCGGGCACGTCGATGTTGCGAGCGAGCCGGATGTCGGCCCAGTCCTGGTCGGCGCCGGTGTACCACGCGTTGGCACCGCTGTGCGGCGTCGCGAGCGTGACGACCTTGTCGGGCAGGTTGATCTTGACGCCGTCCTTCGTGCCCTTGAGCGGGCGCGAGTTCTGCCCGATCAGCACGGACTTCGCCGTGTCGCCCGGGTTCACGATCTGCGGGTCGGCCCAGCCGAGCACCCACTTGTCCCAGAGGCCCATGTGCGTGGGCATCGACTGGAAGATGGGGCCGGAGTGCGATCCCGACGACATGAGGTCCCAGAAGTCGACGTCGGAGTCGCCGACGCCCGAGGTGTCGTAGAGGTCGGGCAGACCGAGGTCGTGACCGTACTCGTGAGCGAACACGCCGACGCCCGAGTCCTCGGGCTGCACGATGTAGTTCGACAGCTTGAGGTTCGTCCCGGGGATGTCGGCTCCGCCTGCGACGGCGGAGGAGTGCGCCCAGATGGCGTACGTGCCCTCGTCGCCGCCGCCGCCGGACTTGTCGGCACCGGCGTGCACGAGCACGACGTGGTCGATCACGCCGTCGGGCTCGTTGAAGTTGCCGTCGCCGTCGCGGTCGCCCTGGTCCTCGATGTCGTAGTCGGCCCAGGGGAAGTTCGGCTGCGCCGCTGCGAGGGCCTGCACGGCGTCGACGGGCAGCTGGCCTGCGCCGAGCGGGTTGTCGGGGTGGCCCTGCATGTCCTGCATCGCGCCGGCCTCGTAGACGCCTTCGTCGTTCAGGTGGCAGACGCTCGCGCCGTAGTAGGCCTCGGAGTGCGGCACCTTGACCCACGGCGTCGCCGTGCCGGTCACGGTGTAGGCGCCCTGCGACATCTCCTCGTACATGGCCTTCATGGTGTAGCCCGAGATGTCGATGCCCTTCTTGCCATCGGGGCCCTTGAGGTCCTTGCGCACACGCTCGGTGATGCCCTTCTTCGAGAAGAGCATGTCGTTGTAGTGCTTCGGCGAGAAGTCGGGAACCCACATCGAGTTGTTGTCGAGGTTCGCGAGGTTGGCCGGGTTGGGGAGGTTGTTGTGCAGCGGTCCGCTCTGCACGTCGCCCGGCTTGCAGTCGGAGGCGCCGAACGAGGTCGGCACCTGCACGCCCGTGAAGTCGTCGGCGGCGTTCTCGTCGAACTCGACGAGGATCGTCAGGAGCTTCGCGGTCTGCGTCTCCTTCGCCGACTTGTAGAGGCTCTTCAGCCACTTCGGGCTCTTGCCGCTCTTGATCGACTTCGATTCGAGCTTCGAGAGTCCTGCGGCCGCGATCGGGTTGCCTGCCGTGAACTTGCGCTCGAGTGCGTCGGCCTTCACGAGTGCAGCCTGCTGCTCCTGCGCGTCCACCCCCGCATCGACCTTCTGATCCACGCCGAACGCGGCTTCGGCGCGCGGCTCGACGTAGTTCATGTAGTACTCGGAGTCGCTGATGATCGGCGCCTCGTATGGTGCTGCTGTTGCGGTCGAACCGACCACTCCCGTTGCCGCCAGTGTGGCGGCCGCGAGAGCGATGACCGGGACGATCGCCACCGCGCGCTTTTTCGCACGCGTGGAGATTCCAGACATTCTTCTCCCCTCGGTGCGGCCGACGAGAAGGGTCGTCGGCCGCGACGTCGTCCGTCGGTAGGCGGACGTAAGGGGGAATCTATCTGTGGCCCGTTCGGGGGGTAAACCCTGAACCTATGGATTCGCAGAATATTTGCGTCGAGGGTCCTGTGATGTCGATCGTGCGCGTCGAATGGTCACGATGTGCACATCCGCGTCATCAGCTCGGTCGAAATGACGGATGCCGCGACGCGACCGCTCGGCGAGGGGTCGCCGATCAGCGCCACGGCCGCGTGAACACGATGCGTGGCGGATGCCGCAGAGCGGGCGTCAGCCGAGCAGCAGCCCGCGAAGCTGGTCGGTCGAGTGCACGACCGCCATGGCGCCGTCGGCCTCGGCGGGGGAGCCGTAGCCCCACTCCACGAGGATCGTCGGCACGCCGTTCGCGGAGGCGCCGAGCGTGTCGTAGCCGCGGTCGCCCACCATCACGGAGTTCGTGGTGTCGATGCCGAGCGCCTGAAGGCGACGCAGCGCCTCGGCGACGACATCCGCCTTCGTGCTGCGCGACTCGTCGTCGCTCGCGCCCGCGATGACGGTGAAGTAGCGGCTGAGGTCGGCGTTCTCGAGCACGGCGTGGGCCATGGACTCGGGCTTCGACGTCGCGAGGGCGATCGGCACGCCCGCGCCGTGCAGGCGCTCGAGCACGCCGGCGACGCCCGGGAACACCGGGGAGTGCAGCAGGCGGTTCGCGTAGTCGGCGCGGTAGGTCTCGAGCGCGAGTTCGGCGCCGGCGTCGTCGAAGCCGCCCATGAGACGCAGGCTGTCGAGCAGCGGCGGGCCGACGTAGGCGAGCAGCTGCTCGTCGCTGGGAACGTCGAGGCCGAGCTCGGCGAACATGCGCGCGAGCGAGGCGGTGATGTCGGCTGCGGAGTCGACGATGGTGCCGTCGAGGTCGAACAGCACGGCGGCCCAGGTTCGGGTGGGCGCCAAGGCGTTGGTGTGGCTGGGGGAGATCACCTCGTCATCCTAAGGCCGGATAATCCGAGTGACACTCAGGTTTCGTTCGAAACGCCGCCCGGGCCTCGGACGGGTGCCGCGGGCGGGGTGTCCCGCGCAGGGGTGTCCTCCGTCTCGTCGGCTCGGTAGCCTGACCTCGGGGTACGCCGATCGGCGGGAACGGGGGATGCCATGTCCATCGAGGAGCGTCGTCGTTCGCGACGAGGATTCGCGCACGCGGCGACGACGGTCGCGGCGGCCTTCGCGGTCGCACTCGCGCTCGCCGGATGCGCGTCCTCAGGCGGGACGTCCGCGAGCACGTCGCCGAGTGAATCCGCCAGCACGGGCGCGCTTCCTCCCGTGATCGTCGACCTCGGCGACGCCGACGGCACGACCGTCGAGGTCGCGGTCGGGCACTCGATCGACCTCGTCGGCGACGACGAGCACTTCACGGAATGGACCGCCGAGATCGCCGACCCCTCGATCGTCGAGTTCGTGCCGGGCCACGACGACGGCTCGGCCCAGTTCAACCCGGGCCTCACGGCGACCGCCGTCGGCCAGACCGAGGTCTCGCTCTCGAACGACGCATCCGGCGACGAGGTCGCCTTCACGGTGGTCGTCACCGAATAGCGGCCGGCGCGGAGCAGCGGAGCCGCGGAGCCGCGGCGCGCGTCGAGCCCGCCAGCGCCTCAGAACAGCCGCGAGTCGCTGTCGTCGAGTCCGCGCATGGCGTCGTAGTCGAGCACGACGCAGCGGATGCCGCGGTCTTCAGCCAGGGTGCGGGCCTGGGGCTTGATCTCCTGTGCGGCGAACACGCCGCTCACGGGCGCGAGGAGCGGATCGCGGTTCATGAGCTCGAGGTAGCGGGTGAGCTGCTCGACGCCGTCGATGTCGCCGCGACGCTTGAGCTCGACCGCGACCGAGGCGCCCGAGGCGTCCGTCGCGAGGATGTCGACCGGGCCGATGGCCGTCATGTACTCGCGGCGCACGAGCCGGTGGCCGTCGCCGAGGAGTTCGATCTGCTCGGCGAGCAGCTTCTGCAGGTGCGCCTCGACGCCGTCCTTCTGCAGGCCGGGGTCGATGCCGAGCTCGTGCGACGAGTCGTGCAGCACCTCGTGGATCGAGACGATGAGCTGGTCGGCCGTCTTCTTGTGCG
This sequence comes from Agromyces allii, assembly GCF_009749385.1. GTDB lineage: Bacteria > Actinomycetota > Actinomycetes > Actinomycetales > Microbacteriaceae > Agromyces > Agromyces allii. The sequence goes on from NZ_WBIN01000003.1 coordinate 309,165, forward strand.
TGACCTTCCAGACCTCGACGACGCCGGCTGCTGCCTGGGCCTCGTCGGGCAGCGTCGTCTCGAGCGTGCACGGCGGGCTCATCCAGTTGAGCGGCTTGTAGCTGCCGCCGTCGGAGTGCACGAGCAGCGAGCCGTCGCCCTTGACCATGAGCAGGCGCTGGGCGAGTGGGAGATGGGCCGAGAGCCGCCCCGCGTAGTCGACGGAGCAGCGGGCGATGACGAGACGCACCCGTCGAGTTTAGGCGTCGGATGCCGCGGCGGAGGCCCCGCCCGACGTACCCGTCGCGTGTCGGAGTCGCTCGGTACGCTTCAGACGCAGCACCGTCGCAGCACCGTCGCCGAGCCGGCGACCGCCCGAAAGGATCGGCGATGATCGAGATCGCACGCGTCACGCGCACGTCCACCGCGCCGGGATCCCGGTTCTTCGAGCGGTGGTGCGACCTCCCGTCCCACCCCGAGTGGGCGCCGAGCATGGAGTACTTCGTCCTCGACGGCCCGTTCGCGCTCGGAGCGACCGGTCGCTCGCGTGCGGTCGGCGGGATCGAGACCCGGTTCACGGTCACCCGCATCGGGCCGGGCTGGGCCTACGCCGACACGACCGACCTCGACGGGGCTTCGCTTACGGTGCTGCACGAAGCCGTCGACGGCGAGCACGACACGGTCGTCACCCTCACGGGGCTGCTCGACGGCCCGGCGCAGGCCGGACTCGGCGCGCGACTCGCGCCCGGACTCCGCCTCGCGCTCGACCACGACCTGGCATCGCTCGTGAGGCTGCTCGAGTCCGAGTAGCGCCCGATCCGGTCGGCACGCGTCGTCGCATGGTGCGGTCGGTCAGGCGGTGCCGGTCGTACCCGTCGTCTCGGGGTGCTCTTCGACTCCCGTCGCGCCGGGCTTGCCGGTGCGCTCGCGCGCCGCGGGTGCGGCGAGTCCGGCCATGACCATGAGCACCAGGATCACGAGCAGCGCGTTCAGCAGCCCGAACTGCTCGCCGAGGAACCCGATGAACGGCGGGCCTACGAGGAATGCGCAGTAGCCGATGATCGCGACCGCGCTCACGCGGGCCGCGGCCTGGGCACGGTCGGGCACGTCGGCGGCGGCCGACATGCCGACCGGGAAGCCCATCGAGGCGCCCACGCCCCAGAGCACGGTGCCGACGATGATGACCCAGAGCTCGCTGCCGAAGATGAACATGCTGAGGCCGATGACGCCGGTCGCGGCGAGCACGCGCAGCGTGAGCACGCGGCCGAAGCGGTCGATGAGCGGACCGCCGAGCACCCGCGCGGTGGTCATCGACACGGCGAAGACCGTGAAGACCGCGGCGCCTGCAGCGGGCTCGAGGCCGTGCCCGTCGACGGCGGCGAGCGTGAGCCAGTCGTTCGCCGATCCCTCGGCGAACGACATGCCGAGCATGATGACGCCGATGAGCAGCAGCTGCACGTCGCCCCAGACCCGGAGGCCGTCGCGGAGGCGCTCGCCGAACGGACGGCGCGGCGCGGCATCCGCTCGCCCTGCCGAAGCAGTGGACGCATCGGCGGGGTCGCCGAGTTCGGTGCGATGCGGCACGAACCGCACGGCGATCACCGCGCCCACGGCGATGATCGCGGCGATCGTGCCGAGGTGCGTGAAGACGGCGATGTCGAGGGCGGCCGCGGCGGCCGCGATGCCCGCGCCGGCGACCGTGCCGAACGAGAAGAACGCGTGCATGAGCGGCATGACCGTGCGGCCGATCTCGCGTTCGGCTTCAGCGCCCTCGACGTTCATCATGACGTCGACCGCGCCGTTGCCGAAGCCGGCGAAGGCGAGCCCGATCGCGATGAGCGGCACCGAGGGCGCCAGGGATCCGCCGATGCCGATGAGCACGAGGCCCAGCGAGACCGAGATGAGCGTGCCGGCCATGCCGATGCGGGCGCCGAACCGCGCCATGAGCGGCGGCGCGGCGATGAGGCCGAGCACCGACGCGATCGAGCCCGAGAGGATCACGAGCCCGACGCCCTGCGTGCTGAGGCCCGTCTCGTCGCGCACCTCGGGCAGCCGCGCGACCCAGCTCGCGAGGCTCAGCCCCGAGAGGAAGAAGATCGCGAAGACGGCGTTGCGCCATGCGGTGAGGCCCTTGCGGGTCGTGGTCGGTGCGCTCATGCTGCTCGGCTTCGTTGTCGGGGAGAGGACGGGGGTCCTCGCTGATCGGTGCGGCCGGCCATGGGTCGAATCGATTCGATACCGGCACTGAAACTGTATCGGCGCGGTTGCGCCGTCGCAACACGACCCGGTCGGGCGGCCGGCTCGACCGTTCGCCCGCCCGGCCAGTCGTCCCGAATTGCGCGTTCCGGGCGACGGCTCGGCGACGAAACGCGCATCCCGGCTGATCGCGCATGCACGCCGAGCTCGCGGGCGAAGCGGGTTCGTCGCCTGCCCGAATCCGCCAGGAGCGTGCATCCGGAGTGCGCGAAAGTCCCGCTTTCCCGCACTTGCACGCAGCGCGAATCCGTGGATATGGTCCAACCTGCTAAACGATTAACAGCCGGGGCCGAAGCTCCGGCCGACCGATCGAACCGTGTCCAAAGGAGGACCATGCGCCACGTCCCGAAGTCCCGCATCACCGCGTCGCTCGCCGTCTCGGCGGCCGCGGCCATCGCCCTGGCCGGATGCTCCGGCGCAGCCGGCGGCGCCGAGGCCGATGGCGACGTCACGCTCACCTACGCGATCTGGGACCAGAACCAGCAGCCGGCGATGCAGCAGATCGCCGACGCGTTCACCGAGGAGCACCCGAACGTCGACGTCGAGATCCAGCTCACGCCGTACAAGGAGTACTTCACGAAGCTGCAGACCGCGGTCTCCGGCGGTGCGGCGGCCGACGTCTTCTGGATGAACGGCCCGAACTTCCAGCTCTACGCGGGCAACGGCGTGCTCGCCCCGCTCGACGGCGACGGGATCGACACCGCCGACTACCCGGCCGGGCTCGTCGACCTGTACACGTACGACGGCGACCTCTACGGCGCCCCCAAGGACTTCGACACCGTGGCCCTCTGGTACAACACGGCGCTCTTCGACGCGGCCGGCGTCGAGTACCCGTCTGCCGACTGGACCTGGGACGACCTGAAGGCGGCCGCCGCGAAGCTCTCCGACCCGGCGACCGGCGTCTACGGCATCGCCGCGAGCCAGTACGGACAGGAGAACTTCTACAACTCGATCGCCCAGGCGGGCGGCGAGGTCGTCTCGGCCGACGGCACCACCACGGGCTACGACAGCCCCGAGGCGCTCGCCGGCATCGAGCTCTGGACCGACCTCATCGCCGACGGCTCCTCGCCGACCGCGCAGCAGATGACCGACACCAACCCCGAGGACTTCTTCCTCTCGGGCAAGGTCGCCATGTTCCAGAACGGCTCGTGGGCCGCGATCGCCTACGCGGACAACCCCGACCTCGCCGGCTCGGTGAACGTCGCCCCGCTGCCCTCGGGCGCCGAGGGCAACCAGAGCGTGATCCACGGCGTCGCGAACGTCGCGAACGCGAAGAGCGCGCACGTCGACCTCGCCAAGGAGTTCGCCGAGTTCGCCAGCTCAGAGCAGGCCGCCGACATCCAGGCCGACTCCGGCACCGTGATCCCCGCGTTCAACGGCACCCAGCAGGCCTGGGTCGACGCCCTGCCGCAGTTCGACCTCCAGGTCTACATCGACGCGCTCGACGACGCCGTGCCCTACCCGGTCTCGAAGAACACGTCCGCATGGACCTCGATCGAGAGCGAGGTGCTCTCGCAGGTCTGGGCGGGGACTCTCACGCCGAAGGACGGCCTCGCGCAGCTCGCCGAGCAGATGCAGGCCGCGCTGGACGCCGAGGCGGAGTGACCCGATGACCGACCTGATCGCGCAGCGTGCCGCGGCGCCGATCTCCGAGCTCGACCGGGGGCGGCAGGACGCCGCCCCCGGCGGGCCCGAGGGCTCGGCCCGACCCGGCGGACCATCGGCCAGGGCCGGCCGCACGCGTCGCCGAGGCCCCTCGCAGTCCGCGTGGTGGGCGCTCGTGTTCATCGGCCCGACCGCGGTGGGCCTCCTGGCCTTCTACATCTGGCCGACGATCCGCACCCTCATCCTCTCGTTCACGAAGTCGGGCCCCTTCGGCGGATCCGAGTTCGTGGGGTTCGACAACTACGTCCGGCTCATGCAGGACCCCGAGCTGCTCGGTGCCCTGCGCAACACGGCGGTGTACACGATCATCGCGCTCGTGGGCATCCCGATCGCGGTCGCCATCGCCGCCCTGCTGAACACCGCGGGACTCCGGGGACGAAGCGTCTACCGCACGCTCTACTTCATCCCCGTGGTCACCATGCCGGCGGCGATCGCGCTCGTCTGGCGCATGATCTACAACGGCGACTACGGCGTCCTCAACGAGATGCTCGGCGCCGTCGGCATCGACGGCAGGTCGTGGCTCACCGACCCGAGCACCGCGCTCGTCGCCATCGCGGCCGTCGGCATCTGGGCCGGACTCGGCACGAACATCGTCATCTTCCTCGCGGGCCTGCAGGGCATCCCCGACACGATCATGGAGGCCGCCGACCTCGACGGCGCCGGACCCGTGCGCAAGTTCTTCTCGATCACGATCCCGCTGCTGAGCCCGAGCATCTTCTTCGTGAGCGTCATCAGCGTGATCGGCGCGCTGCAGGTGTTCGACCTCATCTACATGATGCTCGGCCGCAGCAACCCGGCCATGCCGAACACCCGCACGATCGTCTACCTCTTCTACGAGGCGGGGTTCCTCGACAACGAACGCGGGTACGCGGCGGCCATCGCCTTCCTGCTGCTGCTGATCATCCTCGTGCTCACGGTCGTGCAGTTCCGGCTCCAGAAGAAGTGGGTGCACTATGAGTGACCTCTCGCTCGACACCAGGGCGATGACGGGGGCGGATGCCGCGTCCGCGACATCCGCCGACCGACGCCGTCCCGTCGGCCGCCGCCCGCACCGCGGCCACTGGCTCGTGCACCTGCTGCTGGCCGCCGGCGCGATCGTCATGGTCTTCCCGTTCGTCTGGCAGGCGCTCACCGCGTTCAAGACGTTCCAGGACTCCGTGCAGGTGCCGCCGGTGGTGATTCCCGACCCGTGGGTGTTCACGAACTTCGCCGAGGTCTTCGACTCGATGCCCTTCGGCCAGATGTTCCTCAATTCGGTGCTGCTCACGGTCGGCCGCACGATCGGCCAGGTCGTGCTGTGCACGATGGCCGGCTACGCGTTCGCGCGCATCCCGTTCCGCGGCCGCAATGCGCTCTTCGTGGTGTTCCTCTCGGTGCTCATGGTGCCGTCGCAGCTCTACCTGCTGCCGCAGTACGAGATCATCCAGACGCTCGGGTGGATCAACACGCTCCAGGCGCTCATCGTGCCCGGCCTGTTCAGCGCCTTCGGCACGTTCCTGATGCGGCAGTTCTTCATGTCGATGCCGTCGGAGCTCGAGGAGGCCGCCCGCATCGACGGCGCCAACCCGTGGCAGACGTTCTGGCGCATCATGGTGCCGCTCGCGAAGCCGGGCATCATCGCGCTCACGGTCTTCACGGTGCTGTGGTCGTGGAACGATCTGCTCTGGCCGCTCGTCGTGACCACCGACCCCGCGAAGATGCCGCTCTCGGTGGGCCTGTCGCAGCTCGTCGGGCTGCACGGCACTGACTACCCTGTGCTCATGGCGGGCGCCCTGCTCGCGACGCTGCCGATGCTCGTCACGTTCATGATCCTGCAGAAGCAGTTCATCCAGGGCATCGCGTTCTCGGGAACGAAGGGGTGACGGATGGCGCATCCAGCTGAGTCCGCCGCGCCGAAGCGCCGCCCCACCCTGCGCATGGTCGCCGACCTCGCGGGCGTCTCGACCGCGACCGTCTCGTACGTGTTCTCGGGCCGCTCCGGATCGAACGGGTCGGGCGTCGCCGAGGACACGGCACGTCGGGTGCTCGCCGCCGCCGAGGAGCTGCACTACCGGCCGAACCGCTCGGCGCGCGCCATGCGCACCGGCCGCACGGGCATGGTCCAGCTCTCGCTGCACATGCTGAGCGACCCGTGGTCGCTCGCCGTCGCCGATGCGGTCAACGTCGAGGCGAACCGGCACGGCCTGACCACGCTGATCCTCGCCGACGGCGACTGGCACACGGCCCTCGACCGCGTCGAGAGCGACGTCGCCTACCTCGACGGCGCCGGGCACGACGACGTCGCACGCCGCAAGCTCGCCGACCTCGTCGACCGCGGCCAGCGGCTCGTCGTCTTCTCGGAGCACCTCGAGCCCGACGGCTACGACGTGATCCGGTCCGACGCGATCCCGGGCTGCCACCTCGCGATGGCGCACCTGCTCGAACGGCACACCGAGATCGGATGCCTCGTCGCCGAGGCCGCGGTCACGGGAGCCGCTCATGGCGTCACGAGGTACACCCCGTACCTCGAGGGCCTGCGGGCGCATGGCATCGAGCCCGACCCCGAGTGGACGGCGACCTTCGGCGACTCGCAGGCCAGCGCGTTCCAGGCCGCCGTGCGCCTGCTCTCGGGCGAGCGTCGGCCGACCGCGATCTACGCCTCGACCGACTTCGCGGCGATCGCGGCGATCAACGCGGCGCACATGCTCGGGCTGCGGGTGCCGCACGACGTCGCCGTCGTCGGCATCGGCAACACGCCCGACGCGCAGCTCGTCGCACCGACCCTCACGACCGTCGGCCCGACCGACTTCTACGAGCGCCAGGCCGAGCTCATCATCGGGCGCGCGCTCGAGCCCGAGCGATCCGCGGGGGAGCTGCACGAGTTCCCGTGGTCGGTGCATCCGGGCGGCTCGACCGACCTCGACGCGCCCGCGCCGCGACCCGGCGTCTGACCCGGCGCCCGACCCGGCGCCCGACCCGACCCCGGCCACGCGACCCGCCGCAGCCCGCGCTCGACGCGCATCGGCGGCGTCCGTCGCCCTCACCGTCTTCACCACCCTGTAAGGAGCACCACCAGTGGATCTCACCATCGGCATCGTCGGCTTCGGCGCACGCGCGAGCCTCAGGCACGAGGCGCACCGCCCGGGAGAGGGCAGTCGCATCACCGCGGTCTGCGACCTCTCCGAGCCGGCGCGCGCGGCGGCCTCGGCCGAATACCCCGACGCGCTCGTCACCGACTCGCTCGACGAGCTGCTCGCCTCCGGCATCGACGCCGTCATGGTGCTCACGCCCGACGACACGCACGCCCGCATCGCGATCGCCGCCCTCGAGGCGGGCGTCGCCGTGTTCTGCGAGAAGCCGCTCGCGATCGACCTCGCCGACGCCGACGCGGTGCTCGAGACCGCCCGACGTACGGGCTCCCGCCTGTACGTCGGGCACAACATGCGGCACATGCCGGTGGTCGTGCTCATGCGCAGGCTCATCCTCGAGGGGCGCATCGGCGAGGTGAAGGCGGTCTGGTGCCGGCACTTCGTCGGCAACGGCGGCGACTACTACTTCAAGGACTGGCACGCCGATCGGCGCCGCACGACCGGCCTGCTGCTGCAGAAGGGCGCGCACGACCTCGACGTCATCCACTGGCTCGCGGGCGCCTACGCCGACCGCGTCTCGGCGATGGGCTCGCTCAGCGTCTACGGCGGCATCGAGGACCGCCGCGACCGGTCGGGCGAGCGCATGCCCGACTGGTTCAGCCTCGACAACTGGCCGCCCGCCTCGCTCACCGGCCTGAACCCGGTCGTCGACGTCGAAGACGTGTCGATGGTGAACCTGCACCTGTCGAACGGCGTGCTCGCGAGCTACCAGCAGTGCCACTTCGCACCCGACTACTGGCGCAACTACACGGTCATCGGCACCGAGGGGCGCATCGAGAACTTCGGCGACACCGCGGGCTCGACCGTCGGGCTCTGGAACCGTCGCCACCAGGGTGCGGCCGCACCCGACGAGTCGTTCGTGGTGCCCGAGGTCGCCGACGCCGGGCACGAGGGCGCCGATGCACTGCTCGTCGCCGAGTTCCTGCGATTCGTGCGCGCCGGAGGACTCACGGAGACCTCGCCCGTCGCCGCCCGCGAGGCGGTCGCGGCCGGCATCCTCGCGACCGAGTCGCTGCGCGGCGACGGAGGTGCGCTCGCCGTACCGGCGCTCGCCGACGACCTGGTCGCCTACTTCGAGCGAGGGCAGGTCGAGGCCGACGCATTCGCCGGGGCATCCGCCACCGCCGTCTGACCACGTGCAGGAGATTCGGATGCATCCCCGCCCCGCAGCGAGGATGCAGCCCGATCTCCTGTACGGCGAAGCGCCCCGGCGGCCTGCGGGAGACCGCGGCCGTCGCTCGCGCGCGCATCCGCGCCCGATACGATGGATTCGCCATCCGGCGCACCCACCGGACCACTTCGCATGGGCCGCCGCATCCAGCGGCCCGTGCACCGAACAACGAGGTATCGATGAAGGCCCTCTTCAAGCGCGCACCCGGCGCAGGTTTCGAGTACACCGATCGGCCCGAGCCCGAGCCCGGCCCGGCCGACGTGAAGATCCGGGTGCTCCGCACGGGCATCTGCGGAACCGACCTCCACATCGAGGCGTGGGACGACTGGGCCGCTGCGAACATCGCGACGCCGCTCGTGCCCGGTCACGAGTTCTACGGCGAGGTCGTCGAGGTCGGCCCCCTGGTGCACGACATCGCCGTCGGCGACAAGGTCTCGGGCGAGGGGCACGTCGTCTGCGGCATGTGCCGCAACTGCCGCGCCGGCCGTCGCCAGATGTGCATCCGCACGCTCGGCGTCGGACTGCACCGCGACGGCGCGTTCGCCGAGTACATCGTCATCCCGGGCGAGAACGTGTGGGTGCACCACTCGCCCGTCGAGCCCGACGTCGGCGCCATCTTCGATCCGTTCGGCAACGCCGTGCACACCGCGCTCGCCTTCTCGGTCGTCGGTGAAGACGTGCTCGTCACGGGCTGCGGCCCCATCGGCCTCATGTCGATCGCGGTCGCCCGCCACGTCGGCGCCCGGTTCATCGTGGCGACGGATGTCTCGCCCGCACGCCTCGAGCTCGCGCGCACGATGGGCGCAGACGCCGTCGTCGACGTGTCGAAGGAGCGCGTGCGCTCGGCACAGGAGCAGCTCGGCATGCGCGAGGGCTTCGACGTCGGATTCGAGATGTCGGGGTCGCCGCGCGCGCTGCCCGAGATGATCGAGAACATGAACCACGGCGGGCGCATCGCGATGCTCGGCCTGCCGAGCGAGCCCTACGCGATCGACTGGGGCAAGGTCGTGACGCACATGCTCACGGTGAAGGGCATCTACGGCCGCGAGATGTTCGAGACGTGGAACTCGATGAGCGCGATGCTGCAGACCAGCCCCGTGCTGGGCGAGCGCGTCGCGTCGATCATCTCGGAGCGGCACCCGGCGCGCGAGTGGCGCCAGGCGTTCGACACCGCCAGGGCGGCGGGCGTCGGCAAGGTCATCCTCGACTGGACGGAGGTCTGAGCATGTACGGATCGGTGAAGGACCAACTGCGGGCGGAGCTCGACGAGATCGACGCGGCCGGGCTCACCAAGCGCGAGCGCGGCATCCTCGGGCCGCAGTCGTCGGAGGTGTCGGTCGCCGGGCACGACGTGCTGAACTTCTGCGCGAACAACTACCTCGGCCTCGCGAACGACCCGCGCATCGTCGCGGCCGCGCACCGCGGGCTCGACGAGTGGGGCTACGGCATGGCGAGCGTGCGCTTCATCTGCGGCACGCAGGAGCAGCACCTCGAGCTCGAGCGGCGCGTCTCGGAGTTCCTCGGCTACGACGACACGATCCTCTTCTCGTCGTGCTTCGACGCCAACGGCGGGGTCTTCGAGACGCTCTTCGGGCCCGACGACGCGATCATCTCCGACGAGCTCAACCACGCGTCGATCATCGACGGCATCCGCCTCTCGAAGGCGCGCCGGTACCGCTACAAGAACCGCGACCTCGCCGACCTCGAGGTGCAGCTCGCCGCGGCATCCGATGCCCGTCGTCGCGTGATCGTGACCGACGGCGTCTTCTCGATGGACGGGTACATCGCACCCCTGGCCGAGATCTGCGACCTGGCAGACCGGTACGGCGCCCTCGTGTTCGTCGACGACTCGCACGCCGTCGGGTTCGTCGGCGCGAACGGCCGGGGAACGCCCGAGCTCTGCGGCGTCGAAGGGCGGGTCGACATCACGACCGGCACGTTCGGCAAGGCGCTCGGCGGGGCATCCGGCGGGTACGTGTCGGCCAGGCAGGAGATCGTCGACCTGCTGCGCCAGCGCGCCCGCCCGTACCTCTTCTCGAACACGCTCGCACCCGCGATCGTCGCCGGCACGCTCGAGGCGCTGTCGCTGCTCGAGTCGTCGGGCGACCTGCGCGAGCGGTTGAACGCGAACGCCGCACTGTTCCGTTCGTTGATGACGGAGGCCGCGTTCGACCTGCTGCCTGGCGAGCACGCGATCGTGCCCGTCATGTTCGGCGACGCCGTGGTCACCGGTCGCGTGGCCGAGGAGCTGCAGAAGCGCGGGGTCTACGTGACGGCGTTCTCGTTCCCCGTGGTGCCGCGCGGGGCGGCGCGCATCCGCGTGCAGCTCTCGGCCGCGCACTCCGAAGACGAGATCCGCCGGTGCGTCGCCGCGTTCGTCGAGGCGCGCGCAGCGGTCTGACGGGTCGCCGACCGCCGGTCGAGGAGGCGCGCCAGCGCCGTATCGAGGCCAGCGCGACCGCACGACTCACGCTGGTCTCGATACGCTCCTCCGTCGCTACTCGACCGGCGGAAGGGCGTCAGCGGCCGCGCTCGCCGACGCGCATCGCGAGCGACGCGGGCAGCAGGCGCGTGAGGCCGATGAGCGCCCGGTAGCGCAGCGACGGGATCGACACCGCCTTGCCGCGTGCGGCGTCGCGCAGGCCCTCGGCGACCACGGAGCGGGCGTCGAGCCACATCCAGTCGGGCACGCCCTCCTTGCCCTTGGCCAGCCCCATGCGCTCGTGGAAGCTCGTGTGGGTGAAGCCGGGGCACACGGCCGTCGTGGTCACGCCCTGCACGCCGTACCGGTCGTTCGACCAGCGGCTGAAGGCGATGAGCCAGCCCTTGCATGCGCCGTAGGTCGATCGGGGGATGAACCCGGCCACCGAGGCGACGTTGATGATGCGCCCTCGCCCGCGCGGCAGCATCTGCCCCAGCGCCGCATGGCTCAGCCGCATGGGCACCTCGACGTGCAGTTCGAGGTGCTTCACCTCGTCGTCGATGTCGTTCGAGGCGAAGTCGAGCGGCAGCCCGAACCCCGCGTTGTTCACCAGGAGCTCGATCGGGCGCTCGGCGTCGGCGATGCGCGCGACCACCTTCGCGAGGTGCCGGCGCTTGAGCAGGTCGGCCGGCAGCACCTCGACACCGACGCCGTACTTCGCACGGATGCGGCCGGCGACCTGCTCGAGGGCGTCGCGATCGCGGGCCACGAGCACGAGGTCGGCGCCGGTCATGGCGATCTGGCGGGCGAACTCGGCTCCGAGGCCCGAGCTCGCACCCGTGATGAGTGCGGTCTTCGGCATGCGGCCCAGCCTAGGGCTCGGCATCCGTTCTCGAATCGATTCGAGGTCGATGACCTATGATCGGGCGTATCGGCGACCCCGCCGAACCGCCACCAGAGGATGCCCGAGCATGTCCGAGTCCGCCCGACCGACCCTGTCCGACGTCGCCGCGCGCGCCGGCGTCTCGGCCTCGACGGCCTCCCTCGCGTTCAGCGGGTCGGGCCCCGTCTCCGACGCCACGAAGGAGCGCGTGCTCGCCGCGGCCACCGAACTCGGCTACGCGGGCCCCGATCCGCGTGCCCGCTCGCTCCGCCGCGGACGCTCGGGCATCGTCGGCGTCGTGCTCGAGCAGCGCGTGCGCACGGCGTTCCTCGACCCCGTGAAGATCCAGATGCTCGACGGCATCACCGAGGGCATCGCGCCGCTCGGCGCCGGCCTGCTGCTGCTCACCGACGTGGGCGCCGTCGACCTGCCCGTCGTCGACACCACGGGCGGGGTCGCCGCCGCTCCGGCGCTCAGCGTCGAGAACGCCCCGGTCGACGCCGTCGTGCTCATCGGCTGCAGCCCGCGCCTCAGCCAGACCGTCGCAGCCCTACGCCGTCGCGGCATCCCGACCGTCGCCATCGAGGGCGCGGCCGGCTCCGACATCCCCGAGATCTCGATCGACAACCGCGACGCGACCCGACGCGGCGCCCAGCACCTGCGCGACCTCGGACACACGGATGCCGCGATCGTGACGCTCCCGCTCGACCCCGCCCGTACGCGCGGCCCGCTCACCGCGGCGCTCGAGGCCGGCAGCACGTCCGACACCGCGAGCGAACGCCTGCGCGGGGCCCGCGAGGTCTTCCCGAACGCGACCGGACGCTCGGCCGCCGCGAGCTCGATCGAGGAGGGCCTCGAGGCCGGCCGCGTGCTGCTCGCCGACCCCGCGACCCGCCCCACGGCGATCATCGCGCAGAGCGACCTGCTCGCCGCGGGCGTGCTGCAGGCCGCCGAGGAGCTCGGCGTCGCCGTGCCGGCCGAGGTGAGCGTGCTCGGGTTCGACGGCATCCGCGTCGACGGGCTCCAGCACGACCTCACGACGCTCGTGCAGCCGTCGGTGGCGAAGGGACGTGCCGCCGGCGAGGCCGTCGTGCGCATGCTCGCCGACGACGGCGGGGAGCCGCCCGCCTCGCGCTGCTTCACGAGCGTGCTGCACGTCGGCGAGACCACCGCCCCGCCCCGCGCGCACTGAGCGGCGACGCGCGCACGACGCGCGCACGTGTTCCGAACCCCATGGGCGGACCGCGGCTGCCTAGGCTGGGCGACATGGCCATCGACCTCGCATCCGTCTACCGCGACCTCCACCAGAACCCCGAGCTCTCCTTCCAGGAGCACCGCACCGCCGGCATCGTGGCCGAGGCGCTCACGGGCCTCGGTCTCGACGTGACCACCGGCATCGGGCGCACGGGCGTCGTGGGTGTGCTCGCCAACGGCGACGGCCCCACCGTGCTGCTCCGCGCCGACATGGACGGACTGCCGGTGCTCGAGGCGACGGGCTTGCCGTACGCCAGCACCGCCAGGGGAACCGACCACGAGGGAACCGAGGTCCCGATCATGCACGCGTGCGGGCACGACGTGCACGTGACCTGCCTGCTCGGTGCGACCGAACGCCTGGTCGCCGACCGCGACTCCTGGTCGGGCACGCTCGTCGCGCTCTTCCAGCCCGCCGAGGAGTTCGGCGGGGGAGCCGAGGCCATGGTCGCCGACGGGCTCTACGAACGGGTGCCCAAGCCCGATGTGGTGCTCGGCCAGCACGTCGCGCCGTTCCCGGCCGGGTTCGTCGGACTCCACTCGGGCGCGGCGATGGCGGGCGCGGATTCCCTCAACGTGCGCATCCACGGCACCGGCGGGCACGGCTCCCGCCCCGAGGCCACGGTCGACCCCGTGTACCTCGCCGCCTCCACGACGGTTCGCCTGCAGGGCATCGTCGCCCGCGAGGTCGCGCCGACGGATGCCGCGGTCGTCACGGTCGGCCGCCTGCACGCCGGAACCAAGAACAACATCATCCCCGCCGAGGCGACGCTCGGGCTGAGCGTGCGCACCTTCGACGAGTCCGTGCGCGCAAAGGTGCTCGGCTCGATCGAGCGGATCGTGCAGGCCGAGGCCGTCGCCGCGGGGGCGCCGAAGCCGCCCGAGATCACGTACGACGAGCGCTTCCCGGTGACGGTGAACGAGCCGGCCGCCACGGCACGCACCGCGGCCGCGCTGCGTGCCGCGATCGGCGACCAGCGCGTCATCGACCCGGGCGTTGTGTCCGGAAGCGAAGACGTGGGCGTCCTCGCGACGGCCGCCGGCGTTCCGCTCGTGTACTGGTTCCTCGGCGGGGCCGACCCGTCGCTGTTCGGCGACGCCTTGGCGACCGGGCGCATGCCCGAGGACATCCCCTCGAACCACTCGCCCCACTTCGCGCCGCTCATCGAGCCGACGCTCGAGGTGGGCGTCTCGACGCTCGTGGCCGCCGCGCGCGAGTGGCTCGGCGCGAGCTGACCCGGGGCGAGGTGACACGGCTCGAGCGCTGGCGCGCGGCTCAGGCGGTGGCGCCCGTGATCATCCACGTGGCGCCGCGCGCCCGCAGCGACAGCGTCACCGCGCGGGCGGCGAGGTAGCCGATCGCGAACGATGCGGTGAGCAGCGCGAGCGCCGTCGCACTCGGCAGGCCCGCGGCATCCGCCCACCAGATCGTGCCGAGCGCGAGCGGCACGAACACCGCGAGGTTCACGAGGCCGGTCCAGGCGAGGTAGCGGGCGTCGCCCGCGCCGATCAGCACGCCGTCGAGCACGAACACGAGGCCGCCGAGCGGGGCCGAGAGGCCGAGCACGACGAGCGAGGGCGGCAGCAGCGCCGCGACCTCGGCCGACGACGTGAACAGGGCCGGAAGCACCCACGCGGTCGCGATGACGAGCGCACCGAGCACGACGCCCGAGACCACGCCCCACTGCACGCATCGGCGCAGCACCGCCCGCACCTGCTCGACGTCGCCCTCGCCGAGGCCCTTGCCGATGAGCGCCTGCGCCGCGATCGCGAGGGCGTCGAGCGCGAACCCCAGCGTGAAGTAGATCGTGATCGCCACCTGGTAGGCGGCGAGTTCGTCGGGCCCGAGCGAGGTCGCCGCCCACGTCGCGAGCAGCAGCGCCGCGCGCAGGCTCACCGTGCGGAGGAACAGCCAGCCGCCCGACGTCGCACCGCGCAGCACGCCGGCATGGTGCGGCCACGGGCTCGCGCCCACTCGTGCCGTGTGCCGCGCGACGACCACGACGTAGACGAGCACCATGCCCCACTGGGCGATGACCGTGCCCACCGCCGACCCCGCGATGCCCCAGCCGAGCCCGTAGATGAAGACGAAGTTCAGGGCGATGTTCGCCGCGAACCCGATGCCCGCGACCCAGAGCGGCGTCGTCGTGTCTTGGAGGCCGCGCAGCAGGCCCGTGGCCGCGAACACGAGCAGCATCGCGGGCAGGCCGAGCATCGAGATCGACAGATATGCGGATGCCGCGGCCGCGACCTCTGCCGACGGCCCGAACACGCCGACGAGCCACGGGGTCGCGAACCACCCCAGCACCGCGAGCACGGCACCGAGCCCGGCCGCCAGCCACAGGCCGTCGACGCCCGCCGAGACCGCCGCCCGTTCGTCGCCCGCACCGAGCCTCCGCGCGACCATCGGCGTCGTCGCGTAGGCGAGGAACACCATGAGCCCGATGATCGTCTGCAGCACGGCGCTCGCGATGCCGAGACCGGCCAGCGGCGTCGCGCCCAGGTGCCCGACCATCGCCGTGTCGGCGAGCAGGAAGAGCGGCTCGGCGATGAGCGCGCCGAGGGCCGGCACGGCGAGCCGGAGGATGTCGCGGTCGACGGTGCGCGTCGGCTGCGACGGTGGGGCTGGGGGCGTGGTTTCGGCGTCCATGTGCGGAGTCGAGCCTATGCCGGGCCTCCGACGCGGCATCCGCCCGCTCGGAGGGTCGCGCCCCTGCTCGACGCCGGGGCGCGGCATCCGCTCATCGGATGTCGACGATCTCCTTGCCGAGCGGCGCGAGCGAGACCGGGATCAGCTTGAAGTCGGCGATGCCGAGCGGGATGCCGATGATCGTGATGCAGAGCAGCACGCCCGAGACGAGGTGGGCGATGGCCAGCCAGATGCCGGCGAGCAGGAACCAGATCACGTTGCCGATGAACGACCACGCGCCGCTCGTGGGCTTGGCGACGACCGTGCGGCCGAACGGCCACAGCGCGTAGAGGCCGATGCGGAACGACGCGATGCCCCACGGGATCGTGACGATGAGGATGCACATGATCACGCCGGCGGCGAGGTAGCCCAGGAACAGCCAGAAGCCCGAGAGCACGAGCCAGATGATGTTGAGCACGGTCGACATGCGCCGATTCAATCAGGTTCCGGATGCGACGGCTCGCTCGGTCACCCGGCTCACGCCTTGGGCGCGTCGCCCTCGTCGGCCGCCTGCTCGAAGGCGCGCTCCCACTCCTGCAGCTCGGAGCGCTTGCCGATGAGCCCGTCGAGGGAGACCTGGAAGTGCAGTCCGCGGCGGGCGTTCACCTGCTTGATGTTCTGCACGAGCTCCTCGGAGACGGCCGTCACGGCGTTGCGCACCTCGCGGACGCGCTCGTCGGGGTCGTCCCAGAGCTGGGGGTGCGTGAGGATGTCGAGCAGGTAGTCGCGGTCGAGCGCACCCGTGAGCCGGCGCAGGGTGGCGTCGAGCTCGATCGCGGCGAGCCCCCGCTGGTCGGCGCCGCTGCGCTGGTCGAGCCGGGTGAACAGCTCCTCGACGTTGGTCGCGATGCCGGAGATGTCGGTCGCGGTCTGGGCGGCCACCTGATTGCCGGTCGCGCCGACCTGCGCGTAGGAGGTGCTGAGCGATCGAAGGGTCGCGACATGCCGGCGGATGGCGTCGGGCAGCCGGGTGTCACGGGCGCCGAGCGCCCCGCGTCGCCTCGACCGGATCACGCCGAACACGGTGGCAGCCCCTGCGGCGATCACGGCCGCGCCGATCGCGAGGCCGAGCACGAGCGACCCGCCGCCGTCGGCTCCGCCGATCCCGGGGGTCGGTGCCGACGCCTCCTGCACGCCCTGCACGGTCTCGGTCAGGGCCGGGCCGAGTCCGCCGGCGGTCGACTCGGCCTCGTTCGCGATGCGCATGGCCTCGCCGGCGTCGAGCACGCCCGACCCGGCCGACAGGTCGCCGCCGACGGCCACGATGATCGTGTCGAAGTCGGTCGTCTGGCTCAGCTGGGTGACGATGTCGGGACCGGATGCCTCGAGCGCCGCGTTGTCGGAGAACACCGCGACGCCGATCGACGAGTCGCCGACCTGCGCCTGCAGCTGGCCCTGGAGCGTCGACGCGTCGGAGACCTCGGGCGAGACGTAGACCGAGCCGCTCTGCAGGGCGTCGGTGGCGTCGTCGATGTAGCCGCCGCTGTCGGCGAAGACCACCGTGAACGGCAGGAGGGTGGAGGGCACGGCGGCGAGATCGGAGGTGGCGGTGGGGTGCGTCATCCGTCGCCCTAGAAGTTGTTGATGACCGACGCGAACACGAGGTCGATCTTGGCGGGGTCGGAGGCGTCGAACCACTGCCCGCCGGTCGCCTCGGCGATGCGCTGCAGGGCGCCGGTGTCGGCCCCCTCGCCGTATGCGATCGGGAAGATGCGCACGGGGGCGTCGCCGCCGCCTTCGCCGCTCGACTTGCCGATCTTCGTGATGAGCGAGTCGATCGAGATCGACGAGTCGGTGTCCTGCCCGTCGGAGAGCACGACGATCGCGTTGATGCGGCCGGGCTCGGCGCGCGCGGTCATCTCTTCATAGGCGGCGGCGATCGCGTCGTAGAGCGGGGTGCCCTGGCGGTTCGCGTAGCGCAGGTCGGCGATCGAGGAGCGCAGCGTCTCGCCGTCGGAGCCGAGCGGTGAGACGCCGCGCAGCTCGATGAGGTTCTTGCCCGCGGCCGACTCGACATCGGTCGTGAACGCCCACACGCCGACCTCGTCGGTCGAACGGAAGTGGCCGAGCGTCGCCTGCGCGCCCTCGATGGCACCGTCGAGCTTCGAGCGGCCGTCGCCGATCGGGTCGTCCATCGAGCCCGAGACGTCGATGACCTCGAGCACCGACGACGGCTTGCGGATCTGCGTCCACTGGTCGAGCGCAGCCGAGACGACGTCGACGGCGGGGCGCGGCAGCGTGATCGCCGGACCGGCGGGGTCGACGCCGAACCGCTCGGTGAAGAGGTTGCCGAGCGGCACCGACTCGTCGAGCGGGCGGAATCCGTACAGCGGCAGGATGCTCTGCGCCGGTTCAGTGGCGAGGAAGTCGATGAACGCCGCGCCCGCGGTCGCCTGCGCCTCGGTGACCCAGTCGGCGCCCAGCACGGTCACGGGGTTGTCCGACCAGATCGAGCCGCCCGAGGGGTACACCGCGACGAGCTTCTCCTTCGGCGGCGTGAGGGTCTCGCCGGGCTGCACGGTGTGCGAGTCGGGGTTGCCCTGGTTGTAGTTCAGCAGGGAGGTCTCCTCGAGCGCGACGGCCGAGACGTAGCCCGACCCGCCCGAGCCGTTCTGCGTCTCGTCGTAGAGCGTGGTGAGCACCTTGCCCGTGGTGTCGCCGTAGTGGATCACGCACTCCTCGAACACGCGCGAGAACTCCTCGGCCGCGGCGACGTCGTCTGCCGTGAGGTCGGTCGTCTTGCCGGACGCCTCGTACGACTGCATGAGGATCGCCGAGAGGCCCGTGGTCGACGTGTTCGGGTTCGTCTTCGAGATCTTGAACGAGCCCCAGATCGGCTTGCCGACGCTTCCCCAGCCGGCGGGGTCGGCGCACAGCTTCTCGAAGTCGGCGATGCCGATCTCGGCGTCGGGCCAGCCGAGCGCCTTCGCCATCGTCTCGGGCACGCCGAACACGACGGGCGTGTGCGTGAACGACACGGGCTCGCCGACGAGGGACGGGGATGCCGCGGCCGCGACGCGCTCCGTCCACACCGTCGATGCGGGCGACCACAGGGTGGGCCAGCGGCGCGGGTCGTCATCGGGCCAGTCGCCGCCCGCGGTGAGGAACCGGGTCGCATCGCCGGAGGACACGTTCACGGGGCGCACGGTCGCGCACTCGTCGAGCGCGTCGTGCTCGGGCGACTCCTTGAACGCCTTGGCGAGGGCATCGAGCATGTTCACCTTCTCGGAGGAGGTCGCGACGACCACGCTCGTGCACCCGTCGTCGACGAAGTCGCCGCCGTCGGCGGTGCTGCCGTCGGAGGTGTCGCCGCCGAACGTGCATGCGCTCAGGGCGAGGGCCGCCACCGTCACGAACGCCATCGCGAGCGACGCGCGCGCACCCCGTTTCGAGGTCGTCGGGAACGGGAAGCGAGCGGCCGTGCGCCGCGGAACGGGTGCCATGGGAACAGGGTACGTCCCACGGGCACTGTGCAAGAGACCTCGAGTGCACTCGGTCCTCTGCAGAGCAGGATTCGCCCCTCCGGAACGGCGAAGGCCGGTCCCCTCGGAGTGAGGGGACCGGCCTTCGGGCGATCGGTCTATGAGTCGATCAGTTGGAGTACCACGTGAATTCGTTGCACCCGTACGCCTCGAAGTACTCGCCCTCGTAGACGTACCAGTACACGGTGCTGTCGTACGACTCCGTGTTCTCGTAGATGTCGCTGACCATGCCCGTCGGGGCGTTGAGCGCCGCCACGTAGCAGTAGTCGTTGCCGTACGAGACGTACGCGCCGGGCCTCACCATGGAGCCCACATGGGCGATGCCGTCGCCGGGCATGGTCCACGAGACGTAGCCGGTTCCGTCGAAGCGCACCCATGAGCCGCAATTGGAGGTCACCACGTAGCTGTCGTCGGCGAGGATGGTCATCATGCGGCGGCCGCTTCCGGCGTCGCCGCCGTAGACCGAGCTCTCCGAACCGCTGAGGTCGGAGAGCCTCCACCAACGGCAGTCGGCGGTGTTCGTCGCCGAGGTGAAGTACGTGCCGGGCTGGATGTCGATGCCGACGCGGTACACGCCGTCACCGCCGAGACTGGCGGGCCGCGGCGCGATCTTTCCCGTGTTCACGGTCACCCGCAGTGTCGTGTAGTTCGCCTTCGTGAACGTGACGACGACCGACAGCAGCTTGCCCGCGTCGATGTTTCCGAGCGTGTAGGTGGACGCGGTCTGCCCGCCGATCCGGCTCCCGAGGCGGTACCACTGATAGGTGGCGGTGGCGGTGCTGGGCCAGTACTTGCCGAGGTTCACCGTGAGCTTCGATCCGGATCGCTGCAGGCCCGAGATCGTCGGAGACGCGATGATCGTGCCGGCGGCGATCTTCGACGTTCCGGCCGTGGTCACCGCGACCTGGTTGTAGCCGGTCTTCGTTCCGGTCACCGTCGCGGAGATCGACGTGCCGAAGTCCGCCGTGGTGACGGCATAGGTCGCGCCGTTCGCGCCGGCGATGGCCACGCCGTTGCGGAGCCACTGGTAGGCGAGCTTGACGGGCGCCGGACCCCACGCGCCCGCGCTGACGGCGAGGGTGCCGCCGACGGCTCGGGAGCCCGACAGCTTCGGCGTTCCGGCCGTCAGCGTTCCGCGCGCGATCTTGGAGGTGCCGGCCGAGGTCAGGACGAGCTGGTTGTAGGCCGTCTTCGTGCCGGTGACCCTGATCGCGATCGAGGTGTCGCGGTCGCTCGGGGTGAGGACGTAGGTCGTGCCGGTCGCCCCCGCGATGGGCGCGCCGTCGCGCAGCCACTGGAAGGCGAGCTTGACGGGCGCCGGACCCCAGGTGCCCGCGGTGAAGCCGAGCGTGCCGCCGACGGCGCGCGTGCCCCAGATCTTCGGTGCGGGTGCGGTCAGCGTGCCCCGGACGACCGTGATCGGGAGCGACGTGCGGTTCGCCGTCGTGTAGGAGGTCAGTCGGCCGCTGACCGTGACGGACAGGGCCGTGCCCAGGTCGGTGGGGGCGATGGCGTACGTCGCCGCGGTGGCGCCGGCGATGGCGATGCCGTTGCGGCGCCACTGGTAGCTGAGCGCGGGCGCCGGGCTCCAGACCCCGGGAGCGGCGGTCACGGTCTGTCCGACGGCCACCTGGCCCGTCACGGTGGGATTCGGAGCCGAGCCGAACGAGCCGGTGGTGACGGCGGCGGTCGGTGCCGAGGTGAGCGTGACGCCGGTGTAGCCCGCGAGCGTTCCGGTCACCGTGACGGTGAAGGTCGCACCGAGGTCTGCGGAGGTGGGCGTGTACGACGAGCCGGTCGACACCGCGGCGTTGCTGCCGCTGCGCTTCCAGACGTAGGTGTAGGTCGTGCCGGGAGTCCAGTTCGGCGAGACGGTGAAGGGCGAGCCCACCTTGGCCGTGCCGACGATGACCGGCGTCGTGGTGGCGAGCGCACCCGCAGCGACCGGCGCGGTCGCGGCCGACGACGTCGTCGCCGAAGTCCAGCCCTGCCGGGTCGCCGTCACCGAGACCGTGAGCGCCGAGCCGGCGTCTTCGGGAACAGGCGTGTACGTCGCCGCGGTCGCATCGGCGATCGCGACTCCGCCGCGGTTCCACTGGTAGCCGAAGGCGAGGCCCGAGACGTTCCACCCGCCCGGGTCGGCCGTCAGGGTCGACCCGATGGCCGCGATGCCCGCGATGGTCGGATCCGCGATCGCGGCGACGGCGGCAGGGAGGAGTCGGATGTCGACCGGCGCGGCGGCAACGCCCCCCGTGACGACGACGCCGTCGAGGATCTCGGGCTGTGCGGAGAGGGAGGGAGCCCAGGTGCGGAGGGTGTCGGACGGGGGCGTGCAGGCGTCGGCGCCGACGGCGTAGGTGCCGTCGGCCAGGGCCGTGACGGTGTACGCCCCGGCCGCGTCGGTGCGGACCTCGGGGGTGAGTTGGACGGGCGACCACGCGGTGCCGTCGAAGGTCTCGACGGTGATGCAGAGGTCACCGGCGGCTGCGCCGGCCGGGTCGGTCACCGTGCCGGTGATCGAGGCGACGGAGGTGGGCGGTTCGACGTCGTCGGCGAACGCGGGCGCACCGGGCAGAAGGGTCGCGAGCAGGAGCGCGGCGGTGGTGGTCGCGACCACCGATGCCCGTCGACTGCTGTGGGAAATGGACAAGGTTCTCCGTTCTGGGGAGTCGGGTTGATAGAGCATAGTCAGGCGCCGGAACCCCGGATGACCGTATTCCACAGCGCCCCCTCGAAGTGGGGGCAGGAATCCTTACTCCGAACGCACGCTGCGAGTGCGCCATGAGTCGCGCCGGCGGCATCCGCTCGTCGGTGCACCGACATAGGGTGGAATGCATGACCGACGTCTCGCTCACCTCCGGCATCGTGCACGACGAACTCGACGATGCGGTGCGACCGCAGGACGACCTGTTCCGTCACGTCAACGGCAAGTGGATCGCGCGCACCGAGATTCCGGCCGACAAGGCGCGCTACGGCTCGTTCATCGTGCTGCACGAAGAGGCCGAGCAGGCCGTGCGCGAGATCATCCAGGAGTCGCAGGCGGCGGAGCCGGGCACCGAGGCGCGCAAGGTCGGCGACCTCTTCGCGAGCTTCCTCAACGAGGAGCGCGCGAACCTGCTGGGCGCGACGCCCATCGCGGGCCAGCTCGGCGAGGTGTCGCTCGTGAGCTCGGTGCCGAGCTTCCTCGAGACCCTCGGTCGCCTCGAGCGCCAGGGCGTCTCGGGCCTGGTCCAGCTCTTCGTCGACAACGACCCGGGCGACCCCGAGCGCTACCTCGTGTTCGCCGAGCAGGGCGGCATCGGCCTGCCCGACGAGAGCTACTTCCGCGAGGAGCGGTTCGCGCCGATCCGCGAGGCGTACCTGGCGCTGCTCGAGCGCATGTTCAGGCTCGCCCGCCTCGACGACCCGGCGGCCAGCGCCCGGCGCGTGTTCGACCTCGAGACCGAGATCGCGGCCGCCCACTGGAACAACGTCGAGACCCGCGACAGCCACAAGACCTACAACCTGTACTCCTGGGCGGATGCCGCGGCCGCCGCCGGGGGCACCTCGACCGTGTTCGACCTCGCCGTGTGGCGCGACGCCATGGGCGTGCCCGAGGGCGCGTTCGACGAGATCGTGCTGCGGGAGCCGTCGTTCGTCGAGGCGCTCGGAGCGCTCGTCACCGAAGACCGCCTGCCCGCGCTCAAGGACTGGCTCGCCTGGCAGATCATCCGCGCGAACGCGGCGTACCTCTCCGAAGACTTCGTCGAGGCGAACTTCGACTTCTACGGCCGCACGCTGAGCGGCACCCCGCAGATCCGCGAACGCTGGAAGCGCGGCGTCTCGATCGTCGAGGGCGCCATGGGCGAGGCCGTCGGCCGCATCTACGTCGAGCGGCACTTCCCGCCCGCCGCCAAGGGGGCGATGGACGAGCTCGTCGCCAACCTCATCGAGGCCTACCGCCAGTCGATCACCTCGCTCGAGTGGATGGGCGCCGAGACGCGCGAGCGGGCGCTCGACAAGCTGGGCAAGTTCACGCCGAAGATCGGGTTCCCGGTCAAGTGGCGCGACTACTCCACGCTCGAGATCGTCGCCGACGACTTGGTCGCGAACGTGCGCGCCACCGCAGAGTTCACCTTCCTGCGCGAGATCGGCAAGCTCGGCAAGCCGATCGACCGCGACGAGTGGTTCATGACCCCGCAGACCATCAACGCGTACTACAACCCGGGCTTCAACGAGATCGTGTTCCCCGCGGCCATCCTGCAGTTCCCCTTCTTCGATCAGGGTCGGGATGCCGCGGCGAACTACGGTGCGATCGGCGCCGTCATCGGCCATGAGATCGGCCACGGTTTCGACGACCAGGGTTCGAAGTACGACGGCGACGGGCGCCTCACCGACTGGTGGACCGAGGCCGACCGCTCGGCGTTCGAGGAGCGCACGAAGGCCCTCATCGAGCAGTACGACGCACTCGTGCCGGCGCAGCTCGTCGGCGAGGGCGCGACCGCGGGTTCCGATGAGTCGGAGGCCTCGGAGCAGCACGTTAACGGCGCCCTCACGATCGGCGAGAACATCGGCGACCTGGGCGGGCTCGCCATCGCCTGGAAGGCCTACGTCATCTCGCTCGACGGCGCCGAGCCGCCCGTGATCGACGGCCTCACCGGCGTGCAGCGCTTCTTCCTGTCCTGGGCGCAGGCCTGGCAGCAGAAGGGTCGCGACGCCGAGGTGATCCGCCTGCTCGCGATCGATCCGCACTCGCCGAACGAGTTCCGCTGCAACCAGATCGTGCGCAACATCGAGGAGTTCTACACTGGGTTCGATGTCACTCCCGATGACACGCTCTGGCTCGACCCGGCCGAGCGCGTGACCATCTGGTAGGCCAGCCGCCCCACCGGCTCATCCGACCCCCGTCCGACGCATCCGTGCGCGCGGCCCGCTGAGGCTCGCACACCGATCAGGCCCAGAAAGACCGTGCTAGCAACGTGGTGACGCCGTCGCAGGGATCCGAGCGAAGAGCGCGCCATTCCAACGTGCACCGGGGCAAGCACCGGGGCGTCGAACCGGCCGAGAGCTTCGCCCGCGGCTTCCAGGCCCTGAGCGATCTCGCGCTCGCCGGGGTGCAGGTCACGGCCCGCGCGACCGACCTCGCGACCGGCAAGGAGCTGTTCTCGGTCGACGACCACGTCGTCATGCCGACCGCATCGATCGGCAAGGTGCTCCTGCTCGTCGAGGTCGCCTCGCGCCTGACGGGCACGAGCGCCGAGTCGTTCACGGTGCTCGACCGCGCGCCGCGAGACGCCGTCGGCGACTCGGGCATCTGGCAGCACCTGCAGTCCCCGTCGTTGCCGCTGGCCGACCTCGCGGCCATGATCGGCGCGACGAGCGACAACCTCGCCACGAACGTGCTGCTCCGCCACGTCGGCCTCGAGGCCGTGCGCGCCCGCACCGAGGCGCTCGGCCTCACCCGTACCGCGCTGCTCGACCTCGTGCGCGACCACCGAGGCCCCGACGACGCCCCGCAGCTCTCGATCGGCTCGGCGAAGGAGCTCACGTGGCTCTTCGCCTCGCTCGCGCGCGGCGAGATCGTGAGCCCCGAGGTCTCGCAGCGGGTCATCGGGTGGCTGTCGCTCAACTCAGACCTGTCGATGGTGGCGAGTGCGTTCGGCCTCGACCCGCTCGCGCACCGCACGCCCGATCACGGCGTGCTGCTCGTCAACAAGACCGGCACCGACGGCGGCGTGCGCAGCGAGGTCGGCGTGCTGCGCGGCCCGCGCGCGAGCGTCTCGTACGCCGTCTCGACCTACTTCGCCGACACCGGCCTCTCGTCGCGCCTCGCAGTGCTCGACGGCATGCGCGCGGTCGGCATGGACCTGCTCGAGTACGTGCACTGACCGTCCACGGTCGAGGTGGCGCGCAGCGCTACTCGACCGGTGATCCGGGCGGGCGCGGCAGCGCGGCGAGCAGCGCGATGCCGTCGACCACCGCGGTGGCGGTCTCGGGGGCCTTCAGGATCCTGAAGTGCCCGACCGCGGCGACCTGCACGTTCGTCGCCCCGTCGAGCACGCTGCCCTCGGGCACGTGGGGGTCGAACACGCCGAAGACAGACACGATGCGGCCGTTGACCGTGGCCGAGCCGCCGAGTCGCACGATGGTCTCGTCGGTCGGACGGAGGTCCCGCATGGTGCGGTTCACGAACATCCGGGCGTAGCGGGAGCCGGCGAACGGCGTGCAGATCGCGACGACGCCGAGCACGCCGACGTCGGGCGCCGAGGTCGGGTCATCGGCAGTCCCGACGTCGGGCGGCCCGCCCGCGGCATCCGCCCGCTCCGACCTGGCGACCGCCGCGGCATCCTGATCGATGAGCACGTGCTTGCCGACGAGCCCGCCCTTGCTGTGCGCGACGATCACACGCCCGGCGGTCGGCGTCGGCTCGGCCGCGAGGGCTGCGATGGCGCGCGCCGCGGTCTCGGAGACGGGGATGCGGTTGGTGCTCAGTCCGCGCACGACGCGCACCCGATGGCCCGCCCGGTTCAGGGCGTTGCCGAGCGGTCGCATGAACGTCCAGTGCTCGTAGACGCCGGGCAGCAGCACGACCTGGGGGAGCTCGTCGTCGCCCCGCCGCCAGGCCCGCGAGCGGCGGTTGCCGCGGATCATCGCGAGCTGGCGCCATCCGGCGTAGAGCTCGTCGAGCAGGGTCCACTTCACCAGGGTGAAGACCGAAGGGCGCCCGCTCGACGCCGACATCAGTCGATGGCTCCGGATGCCGCGAGCCGCCGCAGCACGTCGGCCCCCGCCGGCGGACACCGGTCGATCTCGGCGGTGGTCACCCAGTGCAGGGCGCCGACCTCCGCGGACGCGGCGGGCGCGGCATCCGTCTGCGCATGGAACACGCGCATGCGCACGAGGCGGCCGTCGGGCTCGCCGTGGGCCTGCGTCACGACCTCGAACAGCTCGACGAGCTCGTCGGGGTCGAGTTCGAGCGCGACCTCCTCGTAGGCCTCGCGGGCGGCGGCCTGCGCAGGCGTCTCGCCGGGGTCGATCTTGCCGCCGGGCATGTAGAAGACGTCGCGGCCGCGGGCCGTGACCATGAGCACCCGGCGGTCGCGCACGAGCGCGATCGCGGAGACGAGGAGGTCTGGCAGCGTCATCCGCTCCAGCCTAGGTCTCGTCGTCGCCGACGGCCGTTACGCTGGCGGCACTGCCGAAGACGCGAAGGGTGAGGCGATGAGCGACGACGAGCGGGGATTCGGGCGGGCGACGCAGTCCGAGGTGTACCGGGCCGGCCTCTCGGGTGATCGCCCGAAGGTGCCCGTCGACGTGGCCGCGCTCGAGGTCGCGGCGAAGAAGACGCTCTCGGCCGAGGCGTTCGCGTACCTCGCGGGCGGCGCCGGGGCCGAGGCGACCATGGCGGCGAACCGAGCGGCCTTCGACCGCTGGCGGGTGTGGCCGCGCGTGCTCCGCGACGTGTCGAGGCGCGACCTCTCGATCGAACTGCTCGGGCGTCGCCGGCCGACCCCGTTCGTGCTCTCGCCCATCGGCGTCGCCGAGATGGCGCACCCCGAGGCGGATGTCGCGGTCGGCCGAGCCGCGGCGACGCTCGAGGTGCCGTACGTGCTGTCGAACCAGGCGTCGCGACCCATGGAGGAGGTCGCCGCGCAGATGCGCGACGCGTCGTTCTGGTTCCAGCTGTACTGGAGCAGGTCCGATGAACTGAACGCGTCGTTCGTGCGCAGAGCCGAGGCGATCGGGTGCGAGGCCGTCGTCGTGACCCTCGACACGTCCCTGCTCGGCTGGCGCACGCGCGATCTCGACGTCGCCTACCTGCCGTTCACGCGCGGCCTCGGCATCGCGCAGTACACGAGCGACCCCGTGTTCGCCGACCTCGTGCGCGACCGGGTCGCCGCAGGAGGCGCGGCCGGACCGAAGCCGCGCGTCACGCCGACCCTGCTCGCGTCGGCGCTCTCGATCGCCCGCTCGGGGTCGCACACGATGCTCGTCGACGGCGGGGTCGCCGAGGCGCTGCGCTCGCCGCTGCCGCGTGCCGCGGTCGAGACGTTCCTCGACGTGTTCTCGGACCCGTCGCTCACCTGGGACGACCTGGCGAGCCTGCGCGAGTGGACGACGCTCCCGATCCTGCTGAAGGGCGTCATGCACCCCGCGGATGCCGCACGAGCCCTCGACCTGGGCGTCGACGGACTCGTCGTCTCGAACCACGGCGGGCGCCAGGTCGACGGCGCGGTCGCGACGCTCGACGCCCTGCCCGGCGTGCTCGAACGGGTCGGCGGGCGCATCCCCGTGATCCTCGACAGCGGCGTGCGCGGCGGAGCCGACGCGTTCAAGGCGCTCGCGCTCGGTGCCACGGCCGTCGGCATCGGCCGCCCGTACGCCTACGGGCTGGCCGTCGCCGGAGCCGAGGGCGTGCGCGAGGTCGTGCGCAACCACATCGCCGAGCTCGACCTCACCATGGGGCTCGCCGGTCGCACCACGATCGACGCCATCGGCCGCGACGCGCTCGCCCCGGCGCCGGTCTGACGTCGGCCGGGGGTCTTGTCCCGGTTCGAGCCCGATCGATAACGTGATCCGGGGGCGCCGCCTGCGGGCGCCGGAGCGGGGGCTCGATGAACATCCTGGCGCTGCCGATCATCGACGGCCCGGTGCCGTGGGTCGTGTACGCGATCGCGATCGCCTTCGTGCTCGTCCTGCTGATCAGGCGTCCGACGGGCCGCTGGGTGATCACGGCACTGCTCGGCATCCTGATCGGCGGTGCGCTCGGCCTCGGGATCTTCCTGCTCGCCAACGCGCTCGACCTCGTCGACTCGCAACTGCCCGTCGAGGTCGGCTACTGGGCGATCGCCGTCTTCGCGGCGATCGGGCTCGCCGTCGTGAACCTCTGGCGTTCACGGGTCTGGCGCAAGGTCGTCGCGTCCCTCGCGATCGTGTGGTTCGCGATCACCGGCGTCATCGGCGTGAACGCGTTCTTCGGGCTGAACCCCACCCTCGGGTCCCTGTTCGGCGTCTCGAGCCAGGGGCAGATCGCCATCCCCACCGATGGGCCCACCGCGAGCCCGACCGGACCGCTGTACCAGTCGTGGAAGCCGCCGGCCGGCATGCCGAAGCAGGGCGAGCAGGGCACCCAGGAGATCCCCGCCACCGCTTCGGGATTCGACGCGCGCGATGCGGGCATCTACCTGCCGCCCGCGGCGCTGGTCGACTCGCCGCCCCCGCTGCCGCTCGTGATCATGATGATGGGGTTCCCGGGCAACCCCGACCCGAGCTACATCGGGGGAGTGCTCGACACCTTCGCAGCGCAGCACGACGGGCTCGCGCCGATCGTGATCGTCGCCGACCAGATCGGCGGCGACGGGCAGACGACCGACCCGGCCTGCGCCGACTCCACCACCTACGGCAAGGCGGAGACCTACATCACGACCGACGTCGTGAACTGGGCGCGCGCCAACCTGAACATCATCGACGACCCGACGTCGTGGGTGGTGGCCGGGTACTCGAACGGCGGAGGCTGCGCGATCAAGTACATCGCGCAGGACCCGACGCTGTTCCGCAACGTGCTGTCGGTCTCCGGCGAGGAGTTCCCCGGATCGGAGGACCCCGACTCCGTCATCTCGCAGGTGTACGGCGGAGACGAGGCCGCGTTCGAGGCGTCGAAGCCGATCAACATCATGCAGGCCGCCGCGCCCGGCACCTACGACGGCGTGACGGCGGTCTTCACCGCGGGCAGCGAGGACGGCGGGTACGTGGCGAGCCAGCAGGAGATCGCCGCGGCGGCGGCGGCGGTCGGGATGACCGTCACCAACTACGTGATCCCCGGGGCCGGCCACACGGGCGACGCGCTCACCGACGGCCTCACCGAGGGGTTCACGGTGCTGTATCCGGTGCTCGGACTGTCGGCGCCCTGAGTAGGAGGAAGCCCCGAGTCGGCGGCGCCCTGAGTAGGCGGCAGCCCGAGTCGGGCGGCGGCCGGAGTCGCGTGGCAGCCGAAGTCGCGCGGAGCCGCGAAGCGCCCGCGGCTACTCGGCCGCGGGTTCCTCGGCGGCGGGCGGCTCGGCCTCCGGCGGCGCCTCCAGCCCGAGGCGCGGGTAGAGCACCGTGAAGCCCTTCTCGAGCCCGCCCGTGAGGGTCGTCGCGCCGTGGTCGCCGTGGGGCACCTCGTAGAACGTCGTCGTCATGCCGGCGGAGGTCGCGGCATCCGCGAGTCGCTGCGTGCCGGGGATGTACGCGCTGTCGAGCTCGCCGACGGCGAAGATCGCGGTCGAGTCGGGATAGGGCGCCTTCGCCGCCATGATGTTCTCGGGCTTCACCGCGTCGTACGCGGCCTGGTCGCCGAGGAACACCTCCCGGAGCGTCTCGCTGCGGTGCTCGACGCCCGCGTACTCGGTCGGGGAGATCGCGAGGATGTTGCCGAAGGCCTCCGGGTACTTCGCACCGAAGTAGGCCGCGCAGCCGCCGCCGTTCGAGTATCCCGCGACGGTCGTGTACTGCGCGCCCTGGAGCACGTTCAGGTGCAGCCTCGCCCACGGCAGCACGTCCTGCATGACGTAGGTCTCGACGGCGCCGCGGTCGCTGTCGAGGCAGAGCGGGTCCGCGGTCGGGTCGCCGAGCTGGTCGACGACGAGGGCGATCGGCGCGAGCCCGCCGTTGTCGGCGGCGAATCCGTCGAGCGTCTCGGCGATGAAGCTCGCATCGGGCGTGCCGGGCTGACCCATCATCATGATCACGAGCGGCAGCCGGGGCGGGTTCTCGACGAGTGCCGCGGGCGGCAGGTACAGTTCGGCCGGCCGCGCCGCGAAGCCCGAGACCGTGTTCGGCACGGCGGGGTCGGGCGTGCCGGTCTCGCCCTTCGACGGCATGCCCTCCGGTGCGGTCCACGTCGAGTACAACGGCTCGGCCGGGTCGGCGGGCGGGGGGTCCACCCCGGGGTCGCGGATGTCGATGGGCTTCGCGGTCGAGACCCCCAGCAGGTCTCCGAGCGTGCGGTCGATGCCGTACGACGCGTTGATGCCGAGCACCGCGGTGACCACGAACACCGGGATCGCGAGCACCGCGATGAGCTTGCGCCACCACCTGGATCGCCACAGGTTCCACACGGCGAGCAGGCAGGCGCCCGACGCGCCGGCGACCCACAGCCACGCGGCATCCGCCACCGGACCGCCGAACAGGTCGAGCACGTGCACCGCCGCCCAGAACAGGGCGCCGCCGATCATGGCGCCCACGATGAGCACGATGAGCGCCGTCAGCGCCCAGCCGATGGACGCCTCGCGGCCGAGCAGGTAGAGGAACAGCACCGCGGCCACGACGTAGACCGTGATCAGAACCGGCCCCTCGACGATCACCAGATCGAGCACTGCCTCGGGCATGTCGCCTCCCCGCCCCCCGACGATGGCCACAGCGTACTCGTACCCGGGCGGCCAACGTAGGATGGTGGCACCGTTTCTTCCGGGCCGATCGGCCCGAACTCTCGACCATTGGAGCCACCGTGGCCGCTGCCAGCCGTCTCGAATCCGTCATCGCCCTCGCTCAGCACCGGGGCTTCGTCTTCCAGGCGGGCGAGATCTACGGCGGATCCCGGTCCGCCTGGGACTACGGCCCCCTCGGCGTCGAGCTCAAGGAGAACATCAAGCGCCAGTGGTGGCGCTACATGGTGCAGAGCCGCGACGACGTCGTCGGCCTCGACTCGAGCGTGATCCTGCCCAAGGCGGTCTGGGAGGCATCGGGTCACGTCGACGTCTTCACCGACCCGCTCATCGAGTGCCTCAACTGCCACAAGCGGTACCGCGAAGACCACCTCATCGAGGCCTACGAGGAGAAGAAGGGCCGCGCACCCGAGAACGGCCTCGCCGACATCGTCTGCGCCAACTGCGGCACCCGCGGCCAGTGGACCGAGCCGCGCGCGTTCTCGGGCCTGCTCAAGACGTACCTCGGCGTGCTCGACGACGAGTCGGGCCTGCACTACCTGCGCCCCGAGACCGCGCAGGGCATCTTCGTGAACTTCGCGAACGTGCTGCAGGCGGCCCGCATGAAGCCGCCGTTCGGCATCGGCCAGATCGGCAAGAGCTTCCGCAACGAGATCACGCCGGGCAACTTCATCTTCCGCACGCGCGAGTTCGAGCAGATGGAGATGGAGTTCTTCGTCGAGCCCGGCACCGACGACGAGTGGTTCGAGTACTGGCTCGACCAGCGCTGGAACTGGTACGTCGACCTCGGCATCGACCCCGAGAACATCCGCCGCTTCGAGCACGCCCAAGAGAAGCTGTCGCACTACTCCAAGCGCACCGTCGACATCGAGTACAAGTTCGGCTTCACGGGCAGCGAGTGGGGCGAGCTCGAGGGTGTCGCGAACCGCACCGACTTCGACCTGTCGACGCACACGAAGCACTCCGGAAAAGACCTGTCGTTCTTCGACCAGTCCAAGAACGAGCGCTGGACCCCGTACGTCATCGAGCCCGCGGCGGGCCTGACCCGCTCGCTCATGGCCTTCCTCGTCGACGCGTACCACGTCGAAGAGGTGCCCAACGCGAAGGGCGGCGTCGACAGCCGCACCGTGCTGCGCCTCGACCCGCGCCTCGCGCCCGTCAAGGTCGCCGTGCTGCCGCTCTCGCGCAACGAGAAGCTCTCGCCGCTCGCCCGCGAGCTCGCCGCGAACCTTCGCAAGAACTGGAACGTCGACTTCGACGACGCCGGCGCCATCGGCCGCCGCTACCGTCGCCAGGACGAGATCGGCACCCCGTTCGCGATCACGGTCGACTTCGACTCGCTCGACGACGACGCGGTGACCGTGCGCGAGCGCGACACCATGGCGCAGGAGCGCGTGCCGCTCAGCGAGCTGCAGGCCTACCTGGGCGCCCGACTCGTCGGAGCCTGACGGCCGGCCGGCTCCGCCGGCCTTGTCGGTCGAGTAGGCGCGTCAGCGCCGTATCGAGACCAGCCTCCGATCGATTCGGAGCTGGTCTCGATACGCTCCGCTACTCGACCGGCGAAATCCGCGCGGTCCGTTCGGCCCACTCGCGGCGCAGCACCCCGTACATCGCGGTGTCCTGCCACTCGCCGTCGTTGTACTCCTCTTCGAGGATCGTCGCCTCGCGTCGCATGCCGAGCCGTTCGCACAGGGCCGCGGATGCCGCGTTGCGGGCGTCGAGCAGCGCGTGCACGCGGTGCGCGCGCAGCGTGTCGAACGCGACGGCCATCACGGCGGCGGCCGCTTCGCGCGCGAGCCCCTTGCCCTGGAAATCGGGGTGCACGACCCAGCCGATCTCGATCTGCGCGTGCTCGACGCGGTCGGCGCGCAGCATGATGTCGCCGATCACGCGGCCGCCGTCGCTCGCCGAGTCGGACGAGTCGTCGTCGACGGCGGCAGCCGCGGCATCCGTTCGGGGCAGGCGCGGCATGCGCGGTTCGCCGGTGAGCGCCATGGCGAAGAAGATCGCATCCCCGTCGTTCTCGAGGCGGCGCAGGCCTGCACGCTTCGCGGTGTGCTCGCCGGCTTCGCGGCGATCGCGCTCGGGCCAGGGGATGTAGCGCAGCACCTCGGGCAGGCGCTGGTACTCCCAGACGTCGTCGGCGTCGGAGGTCTCGAGCGGGAGCAGCACGAGTCGCTCGGTCGTGATCGGGGCGAACGGCGGGTCGTCGACGTCGAACGGCAGTGCGAGATCGGGCGGGCCGTCGAACGAGGTCACGACGCGTCGGCCCGACGGCCGGGCGCGTCGAGGTCGCCGGAGGCCGTGCCTCGGGCGATGGACTCGTCGGGTGCGGCGGTGACGCCGAAGATGGCCTCGAGGCCGTCGATCCAGGACTGCTGGTCGCCGTTGCGGGCGAGCTCGCGCGAACGCACCATGGGCGTGTGCAGCAGCACGCCGGCCATGTGGCGCAGGGCGGCCTCGGTGCGGCCGTCGTCGTCGCCGCGGGAGGCGGCGCGCTCGATCTCGGCGTCGAGGATGTCGAAGACGTGCTTGCGCAGCGCGACGACGGCGGGCGCGAGGCGCTGCTCCTCGCCGCTGTCGCCGAACGCACGGGCGTCGCGCATGACGATGGCGCGCGCGGCGTCGGTCGCCCCGAGCTCTTCGAGGGGTGCGTGGATCTTGATGGTCTCGAGGTCGAGCAGCTCGACGCCCGGCAGTTCGACGACATCGGGCGCGACGTTGCGCGGCAGGCCGAGGTCGATCACGAGCTGACGGATGCCGCCGGCCGGCGCTTCGACGACGAGGCCGATGCTCGGCAGCGTGCCGACGCGGGCCAGGTCGCCGGCGTGCTCGGTGCGGCCGGCCTCGAGCAGGGCACGGTCGACGACGTGGTGCTCGACCGTGGTGCAGGTGACGATCACGTCGACGGTGGCCGCCGTGACGGCGAACTCGTCACGGGCGACGGCGTCGATGCCGTGTCCGGTCGCGAACTTCTCGGCGCGGCCCGAGGGCGAGTAGACGCGCACGTCGGTGGCGCCGCGGTCGCGGAGGGCGGCGAGCGAGGCTCCCGCGAAGCGGCCGGTGCCGACGAGCAGCACGCGGGCCTGCGCCCAGTCGGTGACGCGGCTCTCGGCGAGGTCGAGGGCGAGGCGAACGAGCGAGCGGCCCTCGCCGCCGAGCTCGGTCTCGTTCTTGACGCGGCGCGAGGTCTGCGACGCACGCTGGAAGAGTCGCTCGAGTTCGGGGGTCGTGGTGCCGTCGCTGCGGGCCTGCTCGAGCGAGCGCCGCACCTGACCGGCGATCTCGCCCTCGCCGACGACGACCGACTCGAGGCCGGACGCGACCGAGAAGAGGTGCCCGGCGACGGCGTTGCCGTGCACGAAGCCGAACGTGCTGCGGAGTTCTGCAGCGTCGAGCCCGGCGACCGCGCCGACGGCTCTGACCGCTTCGTGCACGACCTCGACGGGCGACGACCCCTCGGGGGCGGCCAGGTCGAGGTAGGCCTCGAAGCGGTTGCAGGTGGAGATGACGACCGCGCCCTGCAGGGCGTCGTGGCCGTCGAGAATGCGCGGTGCCGCCTGGGTGGAGCTCGCCGAAAGACGCTCGAGCATGTCGAACCCGGCGTTCTTATGGCTCGCAGTGAGACAGATGAGCACCCGGAGATTCTACTCGCAGCGAGATGGTGGTCTGCCCAGTGCGGTTCCTGAACGCCGCAGGGGTGCGTCAGCCGCGGTGGGCGGCGAGCATCTCGGCCGAGATCACGGGGATCGGCGCGGTCAGCGGCGGCACCTCGAGGCCCTCGGCGGCGAGTGCCGTGCGGTGCCTCGCCTTCCAGTCGCGCACGATGGCGAAGAACGCGGCATCGGAGAGCGCGTACCGGCCGAGGCCGCGCGCGGCGAACACGATCGGCAGTTCGACGCTGTTCTTGTGGCGGCGCACGCGCAGCACGAGCACGGACACGACGGTCGTGCCGATGACGACCGAGTCGGCACGGATGTTGCGCACCTCGCGCCACGGGTAGGCGTCGACGCGGCGTGGGCGCCGGTGCCCGCCGTCCCAGAAGGCGACGCCGAGGTCGTCGACCGCGACCGAGTAGCGGCGGCTGAGGTGCACGGGGGCGGCGCCGTCGATGCGGAGCTCGTTCATGCGCGGCACGAGCTCTGCGGTGCGGATGCCGCAGGCGGGCGCCGTGTTGAACGACCCTGCGAGCGCGGTGCTGCGCGCGGTGCTGCGCGACGCCCGCGCGAGGGCGACCGTCGCGTACACGACCGCAGCCGCGAGGGCGAGCCCGCCGAGGAACAGGGGCAGGCGTTCGGGCGTGGAGACGACCGGGAGTCGTACCACCAGCCTGTCGACGACGGGCGCCGCCGCG
This sequence comes from Agromyces allii, assembly GCF_009749385.1. GTDB lineage: Bacteria > Actinomycetota > Actinomycetes > Actinomycetales > Microbacteriaceae > Agromyces > Agromyces allii. The sequence continues at coordinate 343,850 of NZ_WBIN01000003.1, forward strand.
ACGAGCGCGGCGACGAGGAGGGCTGCCGCGACCGCGACCGCGGTCGTGAGGCTCGTGCGGTGGCGTGCGTCGGCGTTCATCGGCGAAGCTCCGTGAGGACAGGCATCGGGGTGGACGACGTGCCCTGCCCGCCGGATCCGGCGTACTCCGGACGTCGGTGCGACGCATCGAAGCGCTGCACCGCACGACCGATTTTCGGCGCGGGGGACACAGGGGGGAACACGAACAGGGACACGTCGTCGAGTACTCCGTGGGGGGCGGAGGCACGCCACCTAGGGCGCGTCGCCGTGCGAGGGGGCGCACAACGAGACTGACTGTAGCGCCGTTCGCCCCTCGAATGTAAGGGGGGTCAACGAACCCGTGGAAAGTCGGCGCCGATTGCTCATCTGCGCACCGCCGACGGCCCGCCCTGCTCGGTCGACGGGCGGCCCGCACGAGCTCCCAGCCCGATACGCGACAATGTGACCCGTGATCCTCTCCGCGCAGCATCCCCTGTCCGCCGGCCTCACGGGCGACTCGCGTCTCGTGCGTGCATATAGAGGAGAGCGGGCCGACACCACGCCCGTCTGGTTCATGCGCCAGGCCGGCCGATCGCTGCCCGAGTACCGCGACCTCCGCGTCGGCACGCGCATGCTCGACGCGTGCCTCGACCCGGCCATGGCGAGCGAGATCACGCTGCAGCCGGTGCGCCGCCACAAGGTCGACGCGGGCATCTTCTTCAGCGACATCGTCGTCCCCCTGAAGCTGGTCGGCGTCGACGTCGAGATCCAGCCGGGCCGGGGGCCCGTCTTCGGCCGGGGCTACGCGGATGCCGCGGGCGTGGCCGAGCTGACGGCGATCGATCCCGCGCGGCTCGACGAGACATCCGCCCCCATCACCGAGGCCGTGCAGCGCACGATCGCCGAGCTGAACACGACCGACAACGGGTCGGGCACGGCGACGCCGCTCATCGGCTTCGCGGGTGCGCCGTTCACCCTCGCCGCGTATCTCGCCGAGGGCGGTCCGTCGAAGGACCACCTCGCCGCCCGGACGCTCATGCACGCCGACCCGGGCGCGTGGCGCGCGCTCATGGAGTGGACCGCCGAGCTCACCGGGCGGTTCCTGCGCACGCAGGTGCTCGCCGGGGCATCCGCGGCCCAGCTCTTCGACTCCTGGGCCGGTGCGCTCTCGCTCGCCGACTACGAGACGCACGTGGCGCCCGCCTCGGCGAAGGCGCTCGCGCACGTGCACGACCTGTCGTACGAGGTGACGGATGCCGCGGGCACGCGTTCGACCCGCGACGTGCCCGTCGTGCACTTCGGCGTGGGCACCGGCGAGCTGCTCGGCGCCATGCACGGCATCGGCGTCGACGCGGTCGGTGTCGACTACCGGGTGCCGCTGGATGTCGCGGTCGCCCGCATCGGCGAGGGCGTGCCCCTGCAGGGCAACCTCGATCCAGCGCTGCTCGCCGCCCCGTGGCCCGTGCTCGAGGCCGCGGTGCGCGACGTGCTGCGCCGGGGCACCGCCGCTCCCGCCCACGTGTTCAACCTCGGTCACGGCGTGCCACCCGAGACCGATCCGACCGTGCTGACGCGCGTCGTCGAGCTCGTGCACGAGGCGGGCGCATGACCGACCGCGGCGCGACCGACGGAGGTGTCGTGCTCGAGCGCCGCACCGCCGACGTCGTGGTGGTCGGCGGAGGCATCGCCGGACTCGTCGGGGCGCTGGAGTGCGCCAAGATCGGCCTGAAGGTCACGCTGCTCGAGCGCCGCGACGTGCTCGGCGGCTGCGTCGGCCGCATCGAGCTCGACGGGCTCACGATCGACTCCGGCGCCGAGTCGTTCGCGACGCGCGGGGGAGCGGTCGCCGAGCTCATCGCCGAACTCGGGCTCGGCGACGCCGTCGAATCGCCGAACCCCGCGGGCGCCTGGCTCGTCTGGCCTGCGGCGGGCAAGCTCGACGCGGCGCCGCTGCCGAAGACGGGCATGCTCGGCATCCCCGCGAATCCGCTCGGCGACGACGTGCGCCGCATCATCGGCTGGAGCGGCGCGAGCCGCGCGTACCTCGACCGGCTGAAGCCGATCCTCCGCATCGGCCGGGCGCACAGCCTGGGCAAGCTCGTGCGCGAGCGCATGGGCGACGCCGTGCTCGACCGCCTCGTGACGCCCATCTCCGCGGGCGTCTACTCGACGAATCCCGACGACCTCGATCTCGACGTCGTCGCGCCGGGCCTCAACGAGGCGATGACGCGCATGGGCTCGCTCTCGGGCGGCGTCGGCCAACTGCTCGAGGAGCGCAAGGCCGGCGGAGCCGTGCAGGGGCTCGCCGGCGGCATGCACACGCTCGTCGACGCGCTGCTCGGGCAGCTCGACCGGTTCGGCGTCGAGGTCGTGACCGGCGCCGACGTCACCGCGCTCGCGCGCACCGACGGCGGCTGGCGCACGACCGCGACGGTCGCGGGCAAGCCGGGCGTCGCGACGGACGGTGCCGCGATCGACGCGACGGTGCCGGTCGGCGCACTCGCAGACTCCGCCGATGCCGCCTCGACGCTCGTGGTCGACTCCCGATTCGTGCTGCTCGCCTCGCCGGCACCGGCCTCGCGCCACCTGCTCGTCGAGGCGCTCGAGGGGTGGGCCGAGGTCTCGGACTGGCCGGCCGCGGCATCCGTCGAGATCGTGACGCTCGTGCTCGACGCACCCGCGCTCGACGACGCCCCGCGCGGGACCGGCGTGCTCGTCGCCGCCGGCACCCCCGGAGTGACCGCGAAGGCGCTCACCCACTCGACCGCGAAGTGGTCGTGGCTCGCCGATCGCACCGACGGACGCCACGTCGTGCGCCTCTCGTACGGGCGCGCCGGAGAGCAGAATCCGCTCGACGACCGCTCCGACGCCGAGGTGCGTACGATCGCCCTCGCCGACGCCTCGGCCCTGCTCGGCGTCGAGCTCGACGACGCCGCGATCCGCGCCCTCGGCCGGGCGAGCTGGCGAGACGCCCTCTCGCAGGCCACGCTCGGGCAGCGCGACCGGGTGCGTGCACTCGAGGAGGCGCTCGCCGCGGAGCCCGGCATCGAGGTCGCCGGTTCATGGGTCGCCGGCACCGGCCTCGCGTCGGTCGTGCCGCACGCCGTCGCGGCCGCCGCCCGCATCCGCCACCTCGCCGTCGGCCCGACCGGCGGCTCCGCGGTCGACCCTACCGTCGACCCCGGCGCGAACGCATAGCCGGAACGGCATACTTTCGACGCAACCCCCTTGCGCGAGCCGGTGCGGGGTCTACGCTGGAATGACGTCGGTCGCACAACGCGCTGTGGGGAATGGGGTGCACATGAAGGGCAAGGTCCTCTTCGTCGTCGGGCTCGGTGTGGGGTACGTGCTCGGCACGCGCGCCGGCCGCGAGCGCTACGAGCAGATCAAAGACGCCGCCGAGAGCGTGTGGAACACGCCCACCGTGCAGAAGGGCGTCGATTCGGCGAAGGACTTCGCGAAGGCGCGCGTCGGCAACGTCAGCGACGCCGTGCTCGACCAGGTGAAGTCGTTCATCGGCAACGCCACCAAGGCCTCCGGCGCCTCCAAGCAGGACGTGCGCTCCACGGCCCGCTCCGCGAAGGACGGCGTCTCGAAGGCGGCCTCGGCGGCCCGCGACGCCGTCGACGACGCCGCGTCCAAGATCGACGACGTCATCGACGAGGCGGCCAAGACCGCAGCGGCCTCGGCCGAGCCGGCCGCGAAGCCCGCGCGCAAGCCCGCCGCGAAGCCGCGCTCGACGAAGTCCGCGTCCTAGGCCGGAGCGATCATGCCCGCACCCACGAACGACGAACGTTCGCTGTTCCAGATCATCGGCGAACTCCCCGAGACGGTCTCCACGCTCGTGCGCGCCGAGATCGACCAGGTCAAAGCCGAGATCTCGTACAAGCTCAAGCACTTCGGCATCGGCGCGGGTCTCGTCGCCGGAGCCGCCGTGGTCGGCGTCTTCCTGCTCTTCACGCTCATCACGGCCGCGATCTTCGCCTTCGCGCTGATCATGCCCGCGTGGGCCGCGGCGCTGACGGTCGGCGGCATCCTGCTGGTCGTCATCGCGGTGCTCCTCTGGATCGCGTACGTCAACTTCAAGCGCGGCAGCGAGCCGCTCGAATCCGTCGAGAGCCTGAAGGCCGATCTCGACGCACTGAAGGGAACGGGTGACTATGACCGCCGCTGACGCTCCCAAGACCTCGAAGCGCACCGAGAAGGAGCGCGAGCGCAACCTCACCCGGGTGCAGGCGCGCGTCGCCTCCGAGCGTGCACGCGCCGATTTCGCAGAGACGCTGAACGCACTCGAAGACAAGCTCAACCTGCCCAAGCAGGCCAGGCGCAAGGGCCGCCAGCTCCGGGCCAGGATCGATCGCATGGCCGACGAGGCGCCGGGCACGCTGGTCGCCGTCGCGGCCGGAGCGATCACGGTCATCGGCGTCGGCATCTGGCTCATCGTGCGCGCGTCGACCTCCGACGACTGACCGACGCCTCGCGCGAGTGGTCGGTCGAACGGCTGAACGGGTGAACGGGTGAACGGGGCATGAGCCGAGCGGATGCCGCGGCCGACGACGAGCGCAACGCGACCGCCGTCGAACGGGTCGCCGACGCCGTGCGCGACGACATCCTGAGCGGGCGTCTCGCCGCGGGCGAGCCGCTGCGCGAAGAGGCGGCCGCGGCGCGCTACGCCGTCTCGCGCCACACGGTGCGTGCGGCGTTCCAGCGCCTCGCGGCCGAGCGCCTCGCCGTCGCCGAGCCGTACCGGGGCGTGCGGGTCGCGGCGTTCGATCGCGACGAGATCCTCGCGCTGCAGCAGCTGCGCACCGCGCTCGAGGCCGAGGCGATCCGCATCGCGCGCGATCGCTACGGCGCCGTCTGGCCCGACGAGGTGCTCGCTCCGGCGCGAGCCGCGCTCGGACGGTTCGCCGCCTGCGCCGACTGGCTCGAGGCCGAGCGCGTGCACCTCGAGCTGCACCGGGCGCTCGTCGCGACATCCGAGAGCCCCCGCATCATCGAGGCGCACGCCGCGATCGGCAGCGAGATCCTGCTGTTCCTGCTGCACGTGCGACCGCACTACACGCTCGAGACCCTGGTCGTCGAGCACCGGGCGCTCATCGAAGACGTGCAGTCGCGCGGGCCCGACGCGGTCCGCGAGCATCTCGGGCACTCGATGGCGCTGCTCCTCGAGCGGCAGCGCGACTAGGGCGCGACCCGGGCGGCTTTTTTGGCCGATCGCCCTGAAAGGGGGAGACTAGGACCATGTCATCCCCCGCTGCCGAAGCGGCAGCCGACGCGCTCCAGACCGAATCCGACGCCGAGCAGTCTCCTGCGGGTTACACGGTGTTCGCGGTGCTCCGCCGCGATCCCGCACGCCCCGACGACCTCGACGGCCACGACGTTCCGCGCTTCGTCGCCGAACTCGACGGCACGATCGCCCTCGTCGAAGAGGAGGGCGTCACCGTTCGCGGCATCTACGACGTCTCCGGCCTCCGCGCCGACGCCGACGTCATGCTGTGGCTGCACGGCGACACCGCCGAGGGGCTGCAGTGGGCGCTGCGCGAACTGCGCCGCTCACGGCTGCTGCGTGCGCTGCTGCCGACGTGGAACGCCATGGGCGTGCACCGCGACGCGGAGTTCAACAAGGCGCACGTGCCCGGGTTCCTGCGCGGCATCGAGCCGAAGGACTGGCTCACGGTCTACCCGTTCGTGCGCAGCTACGAGTGGTACCTGCTCGACCCGGCCGAGCGCGGGCGCATGCTCGCCGAGCACGGCCGCAAGGGTGCCGCATTCAAGGGCGTCATCGCGAACACAGTCTCCTCGTTCGCGCTCGGAGACTACGAGTGGCTGCTGCCCCTCGAGGCCGACGAGCTCACCGACCTGGTCGACCTCATGCGCGACCTGCGCGCCACCGATGCGCGCCGCCACGTGCGCGAAGAGGTGCCGTTCTACACCGGCCGACGCATCTCGACCGCCGAACTCGTGGAGGTGCTGCAGTAGTGGCCGCCGTCAACCTCGGTTCGACCGGTGCGGATGCCGCGGGCGCGACCCGCGGCCGCAAGCCGTCGCCCGCGACATCCGCCCCCTGCGCGGCCGGTGCGATGGTGCCCGGCGCGACTCCCGCAGCCCGGAGCGGTGCGGAGCACGTGACCGAACCCGTCGCCTACGACGCGATCCTCCTGGCCGGCTTCGGCGGGCCCGAGGGTCAAGACGACGTGATCCCGTTCCTCCGCAACGTCACGAGCGGGCGCGGCATCCCCGACGAGCGCCTCGAAGAGGTCGCGCACCACTACCGGCACTTCGGCGGCATCAGCCCCATCAACGAGCAGAACCGGGTGCTGAAGGCCGCGCTCGAGGCCGAGCTCGCGAGCCGCGGCATCGACCTGCCCGTGCTGTGGGGCAACCGCAACTGGGACCCCTACCTCAACGACGCGCTCGGCGAGGCGAAGACCGCCGGGTACTCGAAGCTCATCGCGATCGCGACGAGCGCGTACAGCTCGTACTCGAGCTGCCGCCAGTACCGCGAGGACTTCGCCGACGCCCTCGAGGACACGCAGCTCGGCGACGTCATCGAGATCGACAAGGTGCGCCAGTTCTTCGACCACCCCGGCTTCGTCACGCCGTTCACCGAGGGCGTCCGCGACGGCATCGCGGGCCTGCTCGCGAGCGACCCCGAGCTCGCCAGGGGCGACATCGAGGTGCTGTTCGCGACGCACTCGATTCCGTCGACGGATGCTGCGAAGTCCGGCCCCGCCGAGCGCGGCTTCGGCGAGGGCGGCGCGTACGCGGCCCAGCACCGGGCCGTCGCCGAGGTCGTCATGCGCGACGCCGGCGCGACCGACGTGCCGTGGCAGCTCGTGTACCAGTCCCGCTCCGGCCCGCCCTCGATGCCGTGGCTCGAGCCCGACATCAACGACGCGATCGCCGAACTTCCGGCCCTCGGCCGCAAGGCGGTCGTGATCGTGCCGCTCGGCTTCGTGAGCGACCACATGGAAGTGCTGTGGGACCTCGACAACGAGGCGCTCGAGACCGCGGGCGAGCATGGACTCGCGGCCGTCCGCGTTCCGACGCCCGGCACGCATCCCGCCTACGTCGCCGGCCTCGTCGACCTCGTGCTCGAGCGCGTCAACGGCACCCCGGTCGCCGAGCGCCCGGCCGTCACCGAGCTCGGCCCCTGGTACGACGTCTGCCGCCCCGGCTGCTGCGAGAACGTGCGCCTCGGATTCCGCCCGGCCCTCGCGGGGATCGCACCATGAGCGGCGTGATCCGGGTCGGCACCCGGGCGAGCGCCCTCGCGATGGCCCAGACGAAGCAGATCGCCGAACGACTCGGCACGGCCGCCAAGGCCGAGATCGAGCTCGTGCCCGTCACGACCGAGGGCGACACCTCGCGTGCTTCGCTCGCCTCGCTCGGCGGCACCGGCGTCTTCGTCACGGCCCTGCGCGACGCGCTGCTCGCCGACCGGTGCGACGTCGTCGTGCACTCCATGAAGGACCTGCCGACCGCCGAGCACGACGGGCTCCGCCTCGGCGCGGTGCCCAAGCGCGCCGACGCCCGCGACGCCCTCTGCGCGCGCGACGGGCTCACGCTCGCCGAGCTGCCGCAGGGCGCCCGGGTCGGCACCGGCTCGCCGCGCCGCATCGCGCAGCTGCTCGCCGTTCGCCCCGACCTCGAGGTGCTCGACATCCGGGGCAACGTCGACACGCGACTCGGCAAGGTCGAGTCCGGCGAGCTCGACGCCGTTCTGCTCGCCGCCGCCGGCCTCGGCCGCCTCGGGCGCTCCGACGCCGCGACCGAACTGCTCTCGCTCGACGAGTGGCCCACGGCCGCAGCCCAGGGTGCGCTCGCGATCGAGGTGCGCCGCGAACGCGGCGATCGTTCGCTCGAGCTGGCGCTCGAAGCCGTCGACCACCGTTCCACGCGCGCAATGGCACTCGCCGAACGCCTCGTGCTGGCCGGCCTCGAGGCCGGATGCGCGGCGCCCGTGGGCGTCACCGCGTTCCTCGAGGACGAACTTCTGTTCCTCAGCGCGAGCGTGTACAGTGCCGACGGGGCCCGGCGCATCACCAGCTCGCATGCCGCGACCCCCGAGAGTCGCTCGGCCGCCGATCTGGCGGAGGCGGCTCGCGATGTCGCCGATCGCGCCGTCGCAGAACTCCTCGGCAACGGTGCCGCTGAACTGGCTGCTGCTGCTCCGGAGGTATCGTGACCGAATTCGAACCCGTCACCGGGGCCATCGGGCTGCCCTCCCACAGCGGAAAGCCGCTGGCCGGGTGGCGTGTGCTCGTGCCCCGTGGCGGGCCGTGGGGCGACGGCGTCGCCGGGGCGCTCCGGGCCCGTGGCGCGACCCCGATCATCGCCCCGCTCATCAACTTCGCGCCGACCGACGACCACCCCGCGCTCGAGGCCGCACTCGCGAAGCTCGCCGCCGGCGGCTTCGACTGGCTGACCATCACGAGCGCCACCACCGTCGACGTGCTGTCGTCGTACCACGCCGTCATTCCGGAGACCACGAGGGTCGCCGCCGTCGGTGAGACGACCGCGGCCGCTCTCGTGGCCGCCGGATACCAGGCCGACATCGTCCCGTCCGAAGACAACTCGGCCAAGGGCCTGCTCGAGGAGTGGGACGCCGCGACCGGGGGCGCCAAGGGCCTCCGCGTGCTCGCGCTGCGCTCGGCGATCGCCAAGCAGGTGCTGTCGATCGGCCTCTCCGACGCCGGGCACACCGTCGAGGCCGTCGTCGCCTACCGCACGGTCGGCGTGCCGGTCGCGCAGAAGGTCGTCGACGACGTGCGCGGCGGGCGAGTCAACGCCGTGCTCGTGACCTCGGGCAGTGTCGCGGAACAGGTGCAGGAGCAGCTCGGCCCGATCCCCGAGTCGATCCTCGTCGCGGCCATCGGCCCGCAGACCCGGCACGACGCCGCCGAGCTCGGCCTCCGGGTCGACGTCGTCGCCCGCGAGCGCAGCGCCGAGTCCCTCATCGAAGCGGTCGTCGAGGCGGCCACGGCGCACGCCTGAGCGGTCCAGCCACTCGCACGTCGCGGTCGAGCTCGCTGGGGCCGGCCGCGGTCGTCAGGCGGGTGCCGACGTGTCGCCCGCCTTGGCGACGATGCCGCGCATGACCGACCAGTAGCCGACGGGCGCGAGGCGCGTGACGAGGTCGGTGAGCCGGGCGTCGCGCCCGATGAACACGCGCGGACGACGGCGCTCGATGCCCTCGACGATGCGTTCGGCGGCCTGCGCGGCGGTCGTGCGGTACAGCGCCGACTGCGCGCTCGCGGCGCGGGCGGCGACATCCGAGGGCACGGATGCCGCGACGCGCGCATGGTGGATGATGCCGGTCTGCACGCCGCCGGGGTACACGGCCGACACCGAGACATCCGTCGCCTCGAGCTCGTGCCGCAGGGCGTCGGTGAACCCGCGCACCGCGAACTTCGAGGTCACGTAGGGCACGCGGCCGGCGGGGGCGCCGAGGGCGTAGAGGCTCGCGACGTTCGCGATGTGCGCGGTCGGGCGCTCCCGCAGCGCCGGCAGGAACGCCTGCACCATCGCGACCGTGCCCCAGAGGTTGATGTCGACGACCCAGCGGAACTCCTCGAGCGTCAGCTGCTCGAACCGGCCGAGCATCGAGACGCCCGCGCAGTTCAGCAGAACGTCGACGTGGCCGTGCGCGGCGAGCACCTCGGCGGGCAGGGCGGCGATCGCGTCGAGATCGGAGAGGTCGACCACGTGGGTCGTGACCTGCGGGTGCTCGGATGCCGCGCCTGCGCGCAGCTCGTCGGCGAGGGTCTCGAGGGCGTCGCCGTTGCGGTCGACGAGCGCCAGGCGGGCGCCGCGGGCGGCCAGGAGCCGTGCGGACTCGAGTCCCATGCCGCTGGCCGCACCGGTCACGACGGCGACGGCGCCCCGGAGGTCGAGGCGGGGACGGCGTGCGCGTCGGGCGGCCGTGGGGGAGCGGTGCATCTGAGTCCTCCTGCGGCCGCGGCATCCGTCGCCCGACTCGCGCGGGCGAAGCTATCACGTGCTCTCGGAACCCTCGCAATCGCGGCGACGTAGGCTGTTCGGGTGACTTCCACGCCCGTTCCCCGCATCCGCCCGCGGCGCCTCCGCGAGACCCCGGCCCTGCGCCGCCTCGTGTCCGAGACCCGCCTCGATCCGGCCGAGCTCGTGCTGCCGATGTTCGTGCGCGAGGGCGCGACCTCGCCGCTGCCGATCGCGTCGATGCCGGGCGTCGTGCAGCACACGCTCGAGAGTCTTCCGCAGGCGGTGGCCGATGCCGCGGCCGCGGGTGTCGGCGGCGTGATGCTGTTCGGCGTGCCAGAGGTGCGCGACGCCCGGGGGTCGGGTGCGACCGATCCCGACGGCATCCTGAACGTGGCGACGCGCATCGCGGTCGAGGCGGCTGCGGGCTCGCTCGTGGTGCAGACCGACCTCTGCCTCGACGAGTTCACCGATCACGGCCACTGCGGCGTGCTCGACGACCGCGGCCGCGTCGACAACGACGCCACGCTCGAGCGGTACGTCGCCATGGCGCTCGAGCAGGCCCGCGCGGGCTCCGAGCTGCTGGGCCTCTCGGGCATGATGGACGGCCAGGTCGCGGCGGTGCGCGACGCGCTCGACGCGGGCGGGCACACCGACACCGTGCTCATGGCGTACTCGGCGAAGTACGCATCGGCGTTCTACGGCCCGTTCCGCGACGCGGTCGAGTCGACGCTCGAGGGCGACCGCCGTTCGTACCAGCTCGATCCGGGGAACCGTCGTGAGGGGTTGCGCGAGGCGCTGCTCGACATCGAGGAGGGCGCCGACATCGTCATGGTCAAGCCCGCGGGCAGCTATCTCGACGTGCTGGCCGACGTGGCCGCGGCATCCGACGTTCCCGTCTGGGCGTACCAGGTGTCGGGGGAGTACGCGATGATCGAGGCCGCCGCGGCCCACGGCTGGATCGACCGCAAGCGCGCCGTCATCGAGTCGGTCCGCTCCATCAAGCGCGCCGGCGCCGACGCCGTGCTCACCTACTGGGCCGTCGAACTGGCCGAATGGATCCGCAAGGGAGACCTGGCATGACCGCCACTGCAACGACCACCGGTGCAACGACCAACGCCGAGTTCTTCGCCCGTGCGCAGGCCGCGATCCCGGGCGGCGTCAACTCGCCTGTGCGCGCCTTCCGCTCGGTGGGCGGCACGCCGCGCTTCCTCGTGTCGGCGAAGGGCGCCTACGTCACCGACGTCGAAGGGCGCGAGTACGTCGACCTCGTGGCGGGCTGGGGTCCGGCGATCCTCGGGCACGCCGACCCCCGTGTGATCGAGGCGGTGACGGATGCCGCGGCCCGCGGTCTCTCGTTCGGCTCGTCCACGCCCGCCGAGACCGAGCTCGCCGAGCTCGTCGAGGCCCGGGTCGCGCCCGTCGAGAAGCTGCGACTCGTGAGCACCGGAACCGAGGCGACCATGAGCGCCATCCGCCTCGCCCGCGGATTCACCGGCCGCGACCTGCTCGTGAAGTTCGCCGGCCACTACCACGGTCACTCCGACGGCCTGCTCGCCGAGGCCGGTTCGGGCCTCGCGACGTTCGCCCTCCCGGGTTCCGCGGGCGTGCCCGCCGACATCGCCGCGCTCACGCTCGTGCTGCCCTACAACGACCTCGACGCCGTGCGCGCGGCCTTCGCCGAGCACGGCGACCGCATCGCGGCCGTGATCTTCGAGGCGGCGGCGGCGAACATGGGCGTCGTGCAGCCCTCGCACCGCTTCAACGCGGAGCTCGTCGAGATCGCGCACGCGCACGGCGCGCTCGCGATCAGCGACGAGGTGCTCACGGGCTTCCGCGTCTCGGCGGCCGGATGGTGGGGCCTCGAGCAGGGCGAGACGGCGTACACCCCCGACCTCCTGACGTTCGGCAAGGTCATCGGCGGCGGCATGCCGGTCGCCGCGCTCGGCGGTCGCGCCGACGTCATGGACCACCTCGCGCCGCTCGGCCCCGTGTACCAGGCGGGCACGCTCTCGGGCAATCCGGTCGCGGTCGCCGCGGGCGTCGCCACGCTCAGGGCAGCGGATGCCGAGGTCTACCGCACCCTGAACACGGCGGCCGCTCGGGTGGCGGGCGAGGTCTCGCTCGCGCTCGACAACGCCGGCGTGCCGCACGCGGTGCAGGCCGCGGGCAACCTGTTCAGCTTCGTGTTCGGCGACAAGTTCGTCGGCACGGGTGCGCAAGACTACGCGTCCGTGCAGCGCCAGGAGGCCTACCGGTACGCGCCGTTCTTCCACTCGATGCTCGAGCAGGGCGTCTCGCTGCCGCCGAGCGTGTTCGAGGCCTGGTTCGTCACGGCAGCTCACGACGACGCGGCGATCGACCGCATCGTCGCTGCGCTGCCCGCAGCGGCGCGCGCCGCGGCATCCGCCCGCCCTGCCTGACGGTCGGGTGGCCTGACCGAACCGCGACCTCGCTCGCGACGCGGCGGCGTCTAGTCTTCTGCCTGTGCCTGCATCCATGAACGCCCCGATGAGGGCTCTGCGAGTCAGAACGACGCATGCGATCGCGACGTCCCTGCGCCGACGCGATCAGGGCGGCAACTGACGTGCGCGGGTCGAAGTCGGCCTGGGTGGTCAGCGCCACGGTCGGCGGGCTGTGGCTCCTCGTCGTGGTGCTCGCGGCGGGCGTCTCGCTGACGCCCTTCTCGCGCGTGCAGCAGGCCGTGCTGCCCGCGGGGGTGACGCCGTACCTCTGGTCGTGGGCGCCGCCGTGGCCGGCCCTGCTGCCGATCGCCGGCGCCGTGGCCGTGGCCCTCGTGCATGCCGCGATCCTGCGGATCGTGCCCGTGCGGGCGCCGTTCGCCGCGACATGGTTGGCCACGGTGGCCGCGGGTGGGGTGGCCGGGCTGACGATCGACGCCGTGCTCGTGTTCGGCAGCCTCGTCACGAACGGCTGGGCGATGTGGGCGCTCGACCTGGGCTCGCGCGCCGCGGTCGGCGCCTACTGGGGCCTGCTGTACGGGTGGATTCCCGCGCTCGTGGCCGTGCGCCTGGAGCGACGGGACGCCGTGGCGGAGGCATCCCAGGCAGACGAACCGGCCGTCGTGCGACGCGGTGCGCCGGTGGTCGTCGCAGCGATCGCCCTCGCGAGCCTGGTGCTGCTCGGTGCCGCGCAGGTGCTCGGCGGCGAGGCGACCCAGGCGCAGTTGCGTGCGGAGGAGCTGGCGAGCGAGCCCGCTCCGGTCGATGGCGCGGCGCGACCCGATCGGGACGCTGAGGGCGACCCGGTGCCCGAACGGGTCGATGGCGACGGGGTGACGGGCGAAGACGGCTGCACGCCCGAGCGTGCCATGGTGCTCGTCGGCGACGTCGACGGAGCGACGGGTCATCGTGCACTCCGATTCGAGCTGATGAACTTCTCGGAGGAGCCATGTGTCGTGGAGGGCTACCCCGACATCGCGTTCGCCGACCAGAACGACCACCTGCTCGACGCCACGATCGCGCCTGGCAGCTCGTTCATGGCCGCCGACCCGGGACCGATGCGCGTCGAGATTCCCGCAGGAGGCTCGGCGGTCGCCTACGTCGGGTGGGACGCCAACCCGACGCAGGGCGCACTGGTGGCGCGGACGGTCTGGGTCGCCGCGCTCGCGGGCGAGACCCGCGGTTCCAAGCCCATCCAGAGCGATGTGATCGAGGGTTCGCGAGTGGAGGTCACGGCTTGGGCGCTGCCGGGGGCCGACGCGCCGACGCCCTGAGGTTCGACCGTCAGTCCTGAGCCGCGAGGACCGTCTTGCGCATCACGGTCTTGCTCTTGCCGATGTGGCGCTCGAACGTGAATCCCGCCTTCTCGAACATCGCCCTCGTGCCGTTGTGGAGGAACGAGGACGACGTCTTCTTGCCCGGGACGAGCTCGTTGGGGAACGAGACGACCTCGCCTCCACCGGCCTGCGCGATGAGCTCGAGCGCGCCATCGAGCGCCTCTCGTGCGACACCGGACCGTCGGTGGTCGCGGTCGACGAAGAAGCAGGTGATGCGCCACGGTGCCGGGGAGGTCTCGCCGGCGTCGTACTGCTTGCGGTGGTAGATGTTCGGCAGTTCGACCGGACTGCCGTACTCGCACCACGCGATCGCGTCGTCGCCGTCGAAGACGAGGGCGGCATGCGCGACGCCCTCCGCCACGAGTCGCTGCTTGAACGTCGGCCGGTCGACCTCGTCTTTGGCGGTGTGCTCCGTGTCGTCGTGGAAGTACGAGCAGTAGCACCCGCCCCAGACCCCGTTGTGCTTCTGCGCGAGCGCCAGCCAGGCCGGGAAGGTCTCGGGGGTGAGCGGCTTGATCACGTGCTCATCGGTCACGGCTGTCTCCTCGCCTCGGTGCCGCCAGTCTGCCGACTGCCTCCGACTCCTGACAAGGCCGGCACGGCCGCCGTGGTGCTCGCCCTGACCCTGGCTTGCTGACAGGCTGGACGCGTGGACGAACTGATCATCCTGGGCGTGATCGCCTTCGTGGTGATCGCGGGCGCGACCCTGCTCGGCCCGCGCCTCGGCATCGCATCGCCGCTGGTGCTCGTCGCGGTCGGCATCGGCGCGAGCTTCCTGCCCATGTTCGAGTCGATCGAGATCGACCCCGAGCTGATCCTCCAGGGCGTGCTGCCGCTGCTGCTCTACTCGTCGGCGGTCTCGATGCCGACGATGAACTTCCGGCGCGAGTTCGGAGCCATCAGCGGACTCTCGGTGCTGCTCGTGATCGCGAGCTCGCTGGTGCTCGGCGTGTTCTTCATGCTCGTCATCCCCGATCTGGGGTTCGCCTGGGGCGTCGCGCTCGGCGCGATCATCAGCCCGACGGATGCGGTCGCGACCTCGATCATCAAGCAGACGCCGGTCTCGAAGCGCGTCGTGTCGATGCTCGACGGCGAGAGCCTGCTCAACGACGCGAGCGCCCTCGTCGTACTGCGCACCGCGATCGTGGCGGTGGCGGCGTCGTTCTCGTTCTGGGGTGCGGCCGGGACGTTCCTCTACTCCGTCGCCGTCGCCGCCGCGATCGGCGGACTGGTCGGCTGGTTGAACCTGGCCGTGCGTCGCCGGGTCACGAATCCTGCGGTCAACACCGTGCTCTCGTTCACGGTGCCGTTCATCGCGTCGGTGCCCGCTGAACTCCTCGAGGCCTCGGGCCTGGTCGCGGCGGTGGTCGCCGGGCTCGTCACCGGAATCCGGGCGCCACGCGAGTTGTCGCCGCAGAACCGCCTGTCGGATTCGCAGAACTGGCGCACGGTCGAGCTCGTGCTCGAGGGAGTGGTCTTCCTGACGATGGGCCTGCAGATCCAGGGGATCGTCGCCGACCTGCAGCGCGACCATGCCGGTGTGCTCCCCGCAGTGCTCGTCGCTGCCGGAGCGCTCGCCATCACGATCCTGGTGCGGGCCGCCTACGTCGCGCCGCTGCTCAGGAGCCTCGGGCGCCGACATCGCCGATCGGCGGCGATGCAGCCCAGACTCGAGGGCCTGCAGGAGAAGCTGGCCACGCCGGAGGGCGAGCAGGAGATCCTCGAGCGCGGAGGCCAGCGGGGGCGGCGGGGGCGGGGGCGCACGACCAGTCGGGACCTCGACCGGTTCCGGCGCCGGGTCACCCAGTCCCTCGGCGACATCGAGTACTTCCGGAGGCAGCCGCTCGGCTGGCGCGAGGGCGTGATCGTGGTGTGGGCGGGCATGCGGGGCGCCGTGACCGTCGCTGCGGCGCAGACGCTGCCCGTCGAGACGCCCCAACGCCCGTTGCTCGTGTTCGTGGCGTTCGCCGTGGCGGTGCTCTCGCTGCTGGTGCAGGGCGGCACGATCGGGCCGCTCGTGCAGCGCATCGCGCCGAAGGCCGACCCTGCCGAGCGGCGAGCGGAGATGCAGGCGGAGCACACGGGGCTGATGCAGATCCTGCGCGACAGCGCGGAGCAGTTCGAGCGGCCGACGCCGTCCGCCGACCAGCCGCGAGACGAGGCGTTCCTCGCCGAGCGGAGATACCGGCTCGAGGTGATCGCCGCGCAGCGGGCGGCGCTCCTCGACGCCCGAGACAACGGCACGTTCGACGCCGACGTGCTCGCCGACGAACTGGCGAACCTCGACGCGGCGCAGATCGCGCTCGAGATGCGCGCCAAGACGGCCGACTGACGGCCCGACGGATGCCGTGGCATCCGCTCGACCGTCGCGCAGCCCTCGCGGGCCGGTAACCGAGATCAACGGTTACTGGAGGAAACCGGCGCGAAACCGTTACCGCCTTGTGGAGCGTCGACCGCCCCCGTGTCGGCGGACTCGGGCAGGATGGAAGGCATGGCCCAGCTCCGAGTGCACCCCGACCGCATCGAGGTTCACCTCACGCCGGCCGAGAAGTCGCTCTCGCTGCGCTCCGCCGACATCGTGGTGCAGCGCGACGACATCCGTTCGGCCACGATCACCGACGACCCCTGGGTCTGGATCCGGGGCATCCGCACGCGCGGCAGCGTCGTGCCGCTCGTCGTCGCCGTCGGCGCCTGGAAGTACCACGGCGGGCTCGACTTCGTCGTCGTCAAGGGCAAGCGCCAGGCCGTCGTGCTCGAGCTCGCGGCCGGCGAGTTCGCCCGCCTCATCCTCAGCACGAACCACGCCGCAACGCTCATCGACCGGCTGAAGCTCGGCGAGACGCCCGGCGACGCCGAATAGCCGGGCACCCGGCACGCCTCGTGCCGAGTCACGGATTCGGCCGGAGAGCGGGCTCCGCTTAGGATGATCGGCGGATGCCGCGACCGCCCAGTCGGCGCATCCGATGACTCGAGACGAACGACCGGTCTGCCGGTGCGTCGACGTACGCCGGCAGAAGGGGACAGGTCGTGCCGAAACGTCTGCCGTCAACACCACCCGTGCTGGCCGGTTACAACTACGTGCGCCCGCTCGGCACCGGCGGATTCGCCGACGTGTTCCTCTACGAACAAGACCTGCCGCGCCGCGTCACCGCCGTCAAGGTGCTGCTCGCCGACGTCATCGACCCCGAGGCCCGACGCACGTTCACGCTCGAGGCCGATGCCATGGCCCGACTCAGCGCGCACCCGTCGATCGTGACGATCCACCAGGCCTCGATCGCCTCCGACGGGCGGCCGTACCTCGTCATGGAGTACTGCCCCGAGTCGCTCGGCGCGCGGGTGAAGCGCGGACCGATGCCGGCGGGCGAGGTGCTCGACATCGGCGTGCGCATGGCCGGCGCCCTCGAGACCGCGCACCGCTCTGGCCTGCTGCACCGCGACATCAAGCCCTCGAACCTGCTCGTCAACTCGCTCGGCGCGCCCGTGCTCGCCGACTTCGGCATCGCCGGCTCCATCAGCGACGACGGCACGAGCGACACGCTCGCCATGTCGGTGCCGTGGAGCGCACCCGAAGTGCTCGGCGAACGCACGAACGGCACCGTCGCGACCGAGGTCTGGAGCCTCGGCGCGACGCTCTACACGCTCCTCGCCGGCCACAGCCCGTTCGAGGTCGCCGACCGCAGCCGCAACACCGTCGACCAGCTCTCGCGACGCGTGCTCGGCGCGAAGTACACGCCGCTCGCTCCACGCGGAGTGCCGTCGCGCATCGACACGGTGCTGTCGGCCGCCATGCAGCGCGACCCCGCCCGTCGCTACCGGTCGATGGCCGAGTTCGGCGAGCAGCTGCGCTGGGCCCAGTACGAGCTCGGCGTCTCGCCCACCAGCCTCGAGGTCGCCTCGCCCGAGTGGGCGGCCGCGGCCCCCATCGACTTCTCGGATGCCTCGCGCCGCGGGCCCGTCGTCACGACGGTCGACCCCGACTCGCGCCGCGCAGGTCGCGCGGCCGCGGTCGCGACGGCCCGACCCGCCGGCCGCGTGGTCGACGCCGGCGGACTCGCACCCGCACGAGCACGCAGCGGCTGGCTGAAGCCCGTCGCGATCGGCGTCGGCTCCGCACTGGCGGTGCTCGCCGCCGCAGCCGCGGCCCTGTTCGCCACGGGCGCGCTGTGACGGCGCGTCGCCCCGCGCGTCGCGGGGCGGTCATCGCCTCGGTCGCCGCCGTGGCCGCGGTCGCGACCGTCGTGACGCTCGCGGTCACCGCGAACGGCTACGAGGCGCAGGAGGTGCCCAGACTCGAGACCTCCGTCTGGGTGACCCGCGACACCGGGCAGTACGCGCGCGTGAACACCGACCTCGCCGAGATCGACCTCGTGCGCGACGTCGACGACCCGAGCACGATCGTGCAGGTCGGCGCCGCGGCATCCGTCTACAACCAGGGGCTCCGGCAGCGCTGGCCCGTCGACGAGACGAACCCCGTCGACCTCGTCGCCGAGGACGGCGGCGGATCGGTGCCGACGCCCACCGGCACGCGCGAGGTCCTCGCCGCCGGCGACTGGATCGCCTACCGCACCGACACCGGAACCGTGCAGGTCGGCCGTGTCGACGGCGACACCGCACCCGTCGACCCCTACGCCGCGCGGCGCAGCGAGGGCGACGACGACGAGACCTACGCGGCCACCGCGATCGGCCTCTCGCCCGAGGGGCTCGTCGCCCTGTACTCGGATCGCGAATCCGCCGTACGCGTGCACGACGCGACGACCGGCCGGTTCACGGGCGACGAGGTCGCGATCGCCGACGCGCCCGCCGCCGACGCCCGCCTCCAGCTGACCTTCGTCGGCGACCGGTGGATCATGCTGGACGCCGCCGAGGGGCGCGCCTGGATCTCGGGGCTCGCCGATCCCGTCGAACTCGACGTCGAAGCCGACGCCGAACTGCAGCAGGGCGCCGGCGCCGCGGCATCCGTCGTCATCGCCGACTCGACCGGACTCGTCGAGCAGCCGCTCGACGGCGCAGCGGCCGAACGCATCGTCGACGCGACCGGAACCCCCGCACGCCCGATCGTCGTCGACGGAGCGATCGCCGCGGCCTGGCTCTCGCTCGACGGGGGCGGCATCTGGACCAGCGCGTCGCAGCAGCTCGTGCCGCTCGACCTGCCCGCAGGCGAGCCGACCGGCGACGGACCGCAGGCCGTCACCCCCGTGCTGCGCGGCAACGGCGACCGCGCCGTGCTCAACGAGACCACGTCGGGCCTCGTCTGGACCGTGCCCGACGGCCGCCTCGTGCCGCTCGAGCAGTGGTCCCTCGACGACGACATCGAGGACCGCGTCGGCACCGAGGAGGTCGAGGACCTCGCCAGGCAGGAACCGCCCGTCGCCGTCGCCGACCGGTTCGGCGTGCGCGCCGGCGCCCAGGTCGAGCTGCCCGTGCTCCTGAACGACCACGATCCGAACTCGAAAGACGTGCTCACGGTCGATCCGGCCTCGATCGCGGGCGGGCTCGCCGACCCCGCATTCGGCGACCTCGTGCTCACCGCGAACGACCAGACACCCGCCGTGCGGGTGCGCGCGACATCCGGATCGACGACCTTCGACTACGCCGCGACCGACGGGTCGGCGAGTTCGGCGCCCGTGGCCGTGACGATGAACGTGGTGCCCGACGACGTGAACACGGCGCCCGTCTGGTGCGGCGTCGACGCGTGCGCGCAGCGCTGGCCGACCCCGCAGCTCATGCCGGGCGGCACGGCGCTCGTCTCGGTGCTGAACGGGTGGGTCGACCCCGAGGGCGACCCGTTCGTGCTCGCCGACGCGCAGCCCGTCGACCCCGCTGCGCCGGTTTCGGTCGTGCCGATGTCCGACGGACGCGTGGCGATCCGCCACACCGACCCGAACGCCGCGACCGAGAAGGTGCAGGTGCGCGTCACCGTCGTCGACGCGTTCGGCGCCGAGGCCGAAGCCACGCTCGACGTGCGCGTCAGCTCGACCGCGGCCCTCGAGGTCTCGCCGGTCGCCGTCACCGCCGGCGCCGGCGAGACGGCGATCGTGCGCATCGCCGACCACGTCAGCGGCGGCTCGGGGTCGATGCGACTGCTCGACGCCGTGCCCACCGCGACCGCCGCGAGCAGCGGCCTCACCGTCGTGCCGAACTCCGCGGGCGGCGAGGTCGAGCTGAGCGCAGGCGAGCCGGGTGCCTACCTCGCGACGTTCACGGTGCAGGACGTCGTGACCCGCGCCGAGCAGACCGCGACGATCCGCGTGACGGTCGCCGCGCCCGGCGCCCCGCTCGCCCTCGCGCCGATGACCGCGTTCGTGCGCGTCGGCGAAGACGCGATGGTCGACGTGCTCGGCGCCGCCCAGAACACGAGCGGCCGCGTGCTCGTGGTCACGAGCGCGGTCTCGACGACCCCCGAGCTCGACGTGGCCGTCGTCGCCCAGTCGCAGGTGCGGGCCACGGGCACGACCCGCGACGGGCAGCCAGGGCTCGTCGGCCGGGCGCGCGTGAGCATCGCCGACGGTGCGGGCGCGACCGCGATCGGCGACCTCAGCGTGTTCCTCGTGTCGCCGTCGGTCGGCCTCAGCCCGATCGCGATGCCCGACACCGTGACGATGCGCGTCGGCGAGCTCATCTCGATCCCCGTCACGGCGAACGACGTCAGCCCCCGCGCCGAACGGCTCGTCGTGCACGCCGAGGTGACCTCCTCGGGCGCCGACGGCGAGCTCGCGTTCGCGGCCGACGACCAGGTGCGCTACCTCGCGCCCTCGAAGCCCGGAACCTACGAGCTCGGGTACGCGGTCGGTCTCGAACAGGCCCCCGACCGCCTCGACCACTCGACGGTCACCGTGACCGTGCTGCCCGAAGGCGCCAACCGCGAGCCCCAGCCGCACCCGCTCGTCGCGCGGGTGCTCAGCGGGCAGAGCGTGCGCATCCCGGTGCCCTCGACCGGCATGGACCCCGACGGCGACCGCACGGTGCTCACGACCGTCACCCAGCCCGAGGCATCGCTCGGCATCGCGACGATCTCGGCCGAGGGCGACGCGATCGTCTACACCGCGCCGGCCGCGGGCACCGGCACGTCGCAGCCCGCCTTCGAGTACACGGTGCGCGACGCGTCGGGCGCGGTCGGCACGGGTTCGGTGCGCGTCGGCGTGCTCACGGCCGCGGTGACGGATGCCGCGCCGGTGACGTTCAGCGACTACGTGCGCGTGCAGCAGGGCGCGGGTTCGCCCGTGACCGTGCAGCCGACCGGCAACGACCTCGACCCCGCGCAGGGCGAGCTGGAGCTCGTGAGCCTCGTGCCGAACGCACCGGAGGGCAGCACCGAGTACGACCGGCTCGCGGCCCTCGTCGACGCGAGCACCTCGCTCGCCGACGACCGCGTCGTGCTGCACCCCGGCGACGTCGCCGGCACGAACTCGTACCGCTACACCGTGAAGTCGGCGCGCACCTCGAGCACGGCCGAGGGCCTCGTCGTCGTCAGTGTGACCGAGGCCGAGTCGCCCGACGCGCCCCTCGTGTCCGACACCGTCGTGACCGCCCGCTCGCGCGGCGACCTGCCCGAGCAGGGGCTCGACGTGGTCGCCGGGCACGTCGTGTGGGCCTCCGGCGACCTCGACGCGCTCGAGGTCGAGCTCTGGAGCGGCGCAGGCGCATCCGGCCGCACGGGCGGATCGGGCGGTGCTGCCGCGTCGACCGACGGCTTCCGGGTGGCGGGCCACCGCATCATCGGGCCGCTCCCCGACGACGGGGGGCTCGTACCGTTCCGCGTGCACGGCGCCGACCGCGCCGGGCGCGAGGTCGAGGCCTTCGGATTCCTCGTGGTGCCCGCGAGCGACGACCTGCGCGTGCAGGTGCGCGCCGGCATCGAGCCGCTCGAGGTCAAGGAGGAGCAGAAGGTCGCGTTCGACGTGCGAGACCTCCTCGACCTGCCCGGCGGCGAACGGGTCGAGGTCGACCCGGGCGGCTATCGCGTGCAGCGGGCCGTGGCCTCCTGCGCCTCGGTCGCGGGCGGCGGCGCCGAGTACTCCGCCGGTCGCGAAGCACCCTGGAGCGACGTCTGCCTCGTGCCGGTCCGGCTCGCCGGCCAGTCCGCGTGGTCGTGGGTCGGCGTGCCGATCGCGATCGTGCCGAAGGACCCTCAGGCGATCCTGTCGGCCGTGAGCCGGACGGTGGCGCCCGGCGCGACCGAGACGGTGCGCCTCTACGACGAGATGACGACCTGGGAGGGCGGGCGCGAGGGCGACCGTTCACGGCTCGACTACACGGTCGACTTCGCGGGCGGGGCGTTCCTCGTGACGCAGGCCGGCGACACCGTCACGTTCGAGGCCCGCGCGGATGCCAGACCGGGCACCCGCGAGACGGTGACCGTGGGCGTCGGCGCGTTCGGCGGCCTCACGTCGGCGATCACGCTGGTCGTCGGCCAGGCGCCCGCCGATGCGCCCCGCGGCGCCGTGTTCGGCGCCCAGTGCTCGGTGGGCCAGGGCGCCTCGTGCACCGTGCAGGTCGTCGGGGTCTCGGGCGAGTACGACCCGTTCGCCGGCAAGACCGGCTCGGGCCTGAAGCTCACGAGCCTGGCCTCCGGCGCGGCGAACTGCCAGGTCGCCGCGGTGCGCGTCGCCGACGACCGGTCGGTCACCGTCACCTGGCCGTCGGGGCAGAACGCCTTCGGCGGCGAGTGCGTGGTGCCGTTCACGGTCGCCGACGCCCAAGGGCGCCCCGGAACGGGCCGCGTGACGGTCGACCTGCTCGGCCTCCCGCAGCCGCCCGCCTCGATCTCGACCGCCGACTACTCCGAGTCCAGCGTGACCCTCGAAGTGTCGCTCGGCGAGGCGATGCGCGCGCACCCGGCGATCTCGGGCATCGAGATCCTCGAGGGCGGGCGCTCGGTCGCGGCCGAGTGCGGGCCGAGCGCACCGGGCACCTGGTGGTGCCGCGTCTCGAACCTCGTGCCCGGTGAACGCCATGTGTTCGCGGCGCGAGCGGTGAACAGCGTCGGCACCTCGACGACCACGAGCCCGGTGACGACCTGGAGCTATCGGGCCCCGGTCATCGCCGACGTCTCGATCGACCCCGTCTACCGGTCGGGAACCACCTCGCCGTCGACGGGTGTCGCCGAGGTGCGCATCACGGCCGACGCCGATGCGCGCTCCTTCCGCGTGCAGGAGACCGGCCAGGTCATCGAGCGACGCGGCGCAACGACGACGGCCGACCTCGTGCTCCGCCCCGGGCCCCAGACGATCACGCTCGTGCCCGCCAGCATCTTCGAGCCCCCGACCGGGCGAGGCGGCAACGAGGGCGGCGTGGTCGCGAAGCCCGTCACCGTGGCCGGCGCCCCGTCGTTCGACCCGAACCGCATCGGGGCCACGGCGACGACGAACACGTCGCTCTCGATCGACGGCATCGGCACCGGCGGCGTCTCGAACCACAGCAAGCGGCCGACCGAGACCGTGTACTTCGCATGGCGCGACGGCGGCGAGCCGCAGTGCTGGGCCGACGGCGACGGTGCGCTCGCCTACGACGCGCGATCGGCGGTCGTGTCGTCGTCGACGGCGATCTCGGGGCTCGCGCAGTACAAGCAGTACCGGGTCAAGGCGTGCGCCTCGAACGGGTACGGCGTCGTGGCGTCCGGCACGGCCGACGTGTTCCTCTACACGATGGTCGACGCCCCCGCCGGCGAACCGAGCTACGTCGTCTCACCGACCCCGTCCGGCGGCGGCGACGCCTTCAGCTACGCGCTCACCGCACCGACCATGACCCCGCTCGAGGACTTCCGCGTCGAGTACCGGTCGGACCTCACCGGCTGGACCACCGACTTCTCGGCGGCCGTGGGCGAGTGGGCCCATCCGGGCCGGGTGTACGTCAGGCAGTGCTACGACCGCGGCCGCTCCTACTGCTCGAACGAGCTGCCCGTCGCGGCGGTGACGGCGCCCGCACCGGTCTCGGTCTCCTTCGCGACTGGATGCCTCGCGGCTCCGGCCGACACTGCGGCCGTCACGCTCTTCGAGGTCGGCGCGAGCGTGTCGGCGGCGGCTGCGGGCTCCGCGGTGATCCGCAACTGGACGGTGCCCGACCCCGTTGCCGCACCGCTCGCCGTCACCTACGACCTCGTGTTCACCGGGGAGTTCGACGACCTCGCGCCCATTCCACGGACGGCGGAGCTCTGTCCGCCGCCCGAGCCGACGGACCCGCCGACCGGCACCCCGACGGACCCGCCGACAGGGCCGTGACGCCCGCCCGCGGCATCCGCCCGCCCTCGAATCACCGAACCCCCTGAAGACTCCCCAGCACCGCCCCCGAGAGGACCACCGACCGTGACGATCGCACCCGAGCAAGCCGCCTGGTTCGCCGAGACGTTCTCGCTCATCGCCGACAACGTCGAGCAGGCCGTGCTCGGCAAGCGCCACGTCGTCGAACTCGTGCTCGCGACGGCCGTGAGCGGCGGGCACGTGCTGCTCGAAGACGCGCCGGGCACCGGCAAGACGGCGCTCGCGCGTGCCATCGCCGAGACGATCCACGGCACCTCGTCGCGCGTGCAGTTCACGCCCGACCTGCTGCCGGGCGACATCACCGGCATCACCGTCTACGACCAGAAAGCCGGGCGGTTCGAGTTCCACGCGGGGCCCGTGTTCGCGAACGTCGTGCTCGCCGACGAGATCAACCGCGCGAGCCCCAAGACGCAGTCGGCGCTGCTCGAGGTCATGGAGGAGGGCAACGTCACGATCGACGGCGTCACGCGCCCGGTCGGCAACCCGTTCCTCGTGATCGCCACGCAGAACCCGATCGAGCAGGGCGGCACCTACCGGCTGCCGGAGGCGCAGCTCGACCGCTTCTCGATCAAGACGTCGATCGGCTACCCCGACGAGGCCTCGACCATGCGCATCCTCCAGGCCGTCGGCGCGCCCAAGCCGAAGCTCGAGGCGATCGTCGGCACCGACACGATCGTCGCGATGACCGAGCTCTCGCGCAGCGTCTACGTCAACCCGATCGTGTCGGACTACATCATGCGCATCGTCGACGCGACGCGTCGCGCGAGCGAGGTGCGCCTCGGCGTCAGCGTGCGCGGGGCGATCGCGCTCTCGAAGCTCGCCATGACCTGGGCGGCCGCGGCCGGCCGCACCTATGCGACCCCCGACGACGTGCGCAGCCTCGCCGTCGCCGCGCTCTCACACCGCCTCGTGCTCGAGCCCGAGGCCGAGTTCGACGGCGTCACGGCGGTCGCCGTCGTCAACCAGATCCTGCTCGACGTGGTCGCTCCCCGGGAGAACGGGGTGGCGTGACCGAGTCCAGCCCGCTCCTCCGCGAACCCGCGACGACCGACACGGTCACCTCGACCCGTGGCCACACCGTCACGAGGCTCGCGCACACGCGCCGTGGCCGCGTCGCCTCGGGCATCGCACAGGCGCGCCGCGGCGTGCGCTCGGCGGTCGGCGTGCTCGTCGGCGCCCGGAACTGGGTGCGCGAGACCGTGTCGCCCGCTGGGCTGCTGCTCGTCGCGATCGCGATCGGCGGCACGGCGGCGGGAGCGGCGTTCGGGTGGTTCGAGGCGTGGGTGGTCGCGGCGATGTCGGCGAGCCTGCTGCTCGTCTGCGTGCCGTTCCTGCTCGGGGCGCACGACTACCGGGTGCGGCTCGACCTCGATCGCGACCGGGTCGTCGCGGGGTCCGAGATCCAGGGCACGCTCGACCTCGTCAACCGCGGCTCGCGGCCGTCGATGCCGAGCGTGGTCGACATCCCGGTGGGCCGTGGGCTCATCGAGGCGCACATCCCGCTGCTGCGCGGCGGCGCGCACCACGAGGAGCGGCTCGTCATCGCCGCGCAGCGTCGCGGCGTCATCGACGTCGGCCCGATGACCGTCTCGCGCGGCGACCCCCTTCGGGTTCTGCGGCGCGAGATGCGCTGGCCCGAGGTGCAGCGCGTGCACGTGCACCCCGTGACGGTGGCGCTGCCGCCGTCGAGCGCCGGGCTCATCCGCGACCTCGAGGGGGCGCCGTCGACCGCGCTCGTCGACGCCGACCTGTCGTTCCACGCGGTGCGCGAGTACGTTCCCGGCGACTCGCAGCGGCACGTGCACTGGAAGTCCACGGCCCGCACCGGGAAGCTCATGGTGCGCCAGTACGAGGAGTCCAGGCACGCCCGCATCGCGGTGCTGCTCGACCTCGACCTCGACGGCTACTCCGACGACGACGAGTTCGAGACGGCCGTGAGCGCCGCCGCCTCGCTCGGCGTGCAGGGCGTGCGCGAGGGCCGCGACGTGCTCGTCGGCGTCAGCTCCGAGCTCGACACCGCCGACCGCGGAGCCGTGCAGGCGATGCGCTCGCTCCCGACGGTGACGCCGCGCGCACTCCTCGACGGCGTCTCGGCGCTGCAGGGCGGGTCGGCAGCGGGGGCGGGTGCTCGCGTCATCCGCCTCGAATCGGTGGCGACGCTCGTCGCGCAGTCGTTCGGCGACCTCTCGATCGCGTTCCTCGTGACGGGGTCGCTCGTGACGCTCGAGCGCCTCCGGCGTGCGGCGATCACGCTGCCGCCCGGCATCACCGTGGTGGCGGTGCGCGTCGACCCCGAGGCCGAGCCCACGGCCCGGCACTCCCGCGAGCTCACCGTGCTCACGCTGGGGCGCCTCGACGACCTCGCCCAGCTGCTCGCCCGCGGAGCCGTGCGATGAGCGCGCCGCAGTCGGGCGCCGCGTCCCGCGCACGCGACGTGCTCGGCATCGCCTACGTCGTCGTCGCGGGGCTGCTCGCGACCGTCGCGGCCTGGCCCGTGTACGAATCGCTGCGGATGCCGGTGGTCGCCGCGGTCGGCATGCTCGCCGGCCTCGGGCTGGCGTGGGCGGCACGCCGACTGCCGGTCGGCGGAGTCGCGCGCGCCCTGCTGCTCGTTCCCGCGACGGCCGTGGTGTTCGCGTTGATCGTCGTGCCGGTCGCGATCCCGAGCGCCATCGGGGCGCCGGGAGTCTGGCTCGCCGGCATCCGCGACGGGTTCGTGGGCGTCGTCGTCGGCTGGAAGCAGCTGCTCACGCTCGCGCTGCCGCTCGGCGAGTACCAGGCCGTGCTCGTGCCGTTCCTGCTCGTCATGCTCGTGGGCACGCTCGTGGCGGCCATGCTCGTCGTTCCCGACCGCAAGGCGTCGCCGTTCGCGGTCGTCGTGGGGCTCGGCATGTCGGGCTTCGGGTTGGCATTCGGGTCGAGCGCCCTCGGCGATCCGCTCGTGGTCGGACCGGTGGCGGTGCCCGCACCCCGCGAGCTCGTGGTCGCGGTCGGCGGACTCGTCGCCGCGCTCGCCTGGCTGCTGCTGCGTTCGCGGTCGATCCGCGCGGTCGCGCTGCGCCGGGCCTCGGCCGACACCGTGCAGCGATCGAGCCTGACCGGCTGGTCGGCGTTCCGTCGTCGCTCGCTCGCGACCGCGCTGGTGCTCGTCGCGCTCGTCGTGGGCGCCGCGGTGACGCCGGCCGCGGCGGGCTTCGCGCAGCGCGAGGCGTTGCGCGACCGCATCGACCCCGAGGTCGTGCTGCGGCAGACCTCGACGCCGCTCGCGAGCTATCGGGCGGCCTTCGCCGGCGACCGGGTCGACGAGCCGTGGCTCTCGCTCGACGGCGACACGACCGGGGTCGAGCGCCTGCGCCTGGCGACCCTCGACACCTACGACGGCGAGACGTTCCACGTGGGTGCCGGCGAGGGGGCCGCCGACGCTGCCGCCTCGCGCTTCAGCCGACTGCCGCGCGCCGCCGTTCGCGCGCCCGGCGACGTCGAGTTCTCGGTCTCGGTCGAGCCCGGGTACGCCGGCATCTGGGTGCCCGCGCCGCAGGGCCTGCGCGCCGCGCCCGACTTCACGGGCGACCGGGCCGCCGTGCTCGACGACGGGTTCCACCGCTCGGGCGACGGGGCGACCTCGATCGACATCGCCGCGGTGCGCTCGGCGGCAACCGGCGGCGCCTCGGACGAGGCGGCGACCGCGGGAGCTTCGGCGACGGATGCCGCTGCGCCGGCGTCGTCGGCGACCCGCGGGCTCGCGGCCGGCGACGAGTACCGCCTCGTCGCGGCGCCCGACCGGGAGGCCGACCTCGACGAGCCGGGCGCGACGCCGCTGCTCGACGCCGAGGACTACCCGGCGCTCGCCGCGTGGATCGAGCTCCAGGAGCAGCCCGACAGCTCGGCCGGATTCCTCGAGCTCGTGCGTCGCCTGCGCGACCGCGGCTATCTCAGCCACGCGGCCGTCGACGGCCCCGACGCCGCCGGATGGATCGCCGGCCTCGGCGGCGGCTACACGTTCATCCCGAGCTACTCCGGCCACTCGAAGGCGCGCATCGAGGCGCTGTTCACGCAGCTCGTCGACCAGCAGCGGCTCGCCGGCCCCGAGGCATCCGATGCCGCCCTCGTCGCGGGCGTCGGCGACGACGAGCAGTTCGCGGTCGCGGTCGCGCTGCTCGCCCGGGCGCTCGGCTACGAGTCGCGCGTGGTGCTCGGCTTCCGCCTCGACGGCGCCGAAGCCGTGCCCGGCGTCGCGGCCTGCGCCGACGTCTGCACGGGCGGGGCCCTCACGGTCTGGACCGAGGTCGCGGGTTCGTCGGGCGCCGGCGCCGCGGCATCCGCCGTCTGGACGCCGATCGACGCGACCCCGCAGTTCGAGGTCGCGCCCAGCCTGATCCGCCAGGGCGAGCAGCTGCCCGAGCACCCGACGACGCCCGACCGCCCCGAGACGGCGACCATCGACCCGCCGTCGGCGCAGAGCGAGTCGAGCGACGCCGACGCCGCTCCCGCCGGCGACGACGCGGCGGCCCCGCTCGCGCTCGCGGGCTGGGTGCGGTGGACCGCGCTCGGCGTCTCGGCGCTCGCGCTCCTGCTGCTGCCCGTGCTCGTGCTGCTCGCCGCGAAGGGAGTGCGCTCGCGCCGTCGGCGGCGCGAGGCCGATCCTGAGGTGCGCATCGTCGGCGCATGGGACGACCTGGTCGACCTGTACGCCGACCACGGCGTGGTCTCGGCCGAACTCGGCACCCGTGCCGGCACGGCTCGGGCCGCAGGCCGCCGCGCCGCGACCGAACTCGCCGGTATGGTCGAGCGAGCCGTGTTCGCCGGAGACCCGCCCCGATCCGACGACGCGGACGCCGCGTGGGCGATCGTCGACGCCGAGCGGGCCGAGCTCGCAGCCGGTGCGGGCCTCAAGGGCCGCCTGTCGGCCAGGCTCTCGTTCGCCTCGCTCGTCAGGACCGCCATGCCCGGCCGGCCGGACTCCGCCCGCACCGCCCCGATCAGCCTCACCCCAGCCAGCGCCGCACTCGAGGAGCCCGCCCGATGACCCCAGCAGATGCCCAGCAGCTCGCCGCCGTCACCCTGACGATGTTCGCCGTCTCGTTCGCGATCGGCGCCGGCGTCTACGTCTGGTACTCCGTGATGCTCGCGAAGGTGTTCGCGCACGCCGGGCTGGCCCCGTGGTCGGCCTGGGTGCCCGTGTACAGCCAGATGCAGGTGTTCCGCCTCGGCGGCCAGAACCCGTGGCTCGCCCTGCTGCTCGTGGTGCCGATCGTGCAGGTCGCCGGCCTGTTCTTCCAGATCCTCGCGCTGCACCGCATCAGCGGGCAGTACTGGCGCGGCGTCGGCACGACCGTGCTCGGCGTGCTGCTGCCCCCGGTCTGGGCGACGGTGCTCGCGGTCGGGCCGTCGCCCGATCCCGAGCGCGGGCGGATGCCGGTGCGCGGCGCCTCGACGGGCACGATCCCGCCCGTGGCTCCCGGCGCCCCGCGCGAGGCGGCGCTGGCCGCCGTCACGGCCGGGTGGCCGGCTCCCGGCGGCCCTGCCGGCCCTGGCGCGCCCGGATCGTCGGATCTCGGCGCGCTCGCCGCCCC
>NZ_WBIN01000004.1 GCF_009749385.1 Agromyces allii
CGGCCCCGCCGTCGCGCGCGCCGCCGTCGCGGCCGGAACCCCGCGCGCCGGCGCCTCCGTCACGGGGACGCGACTGCGCCTGCCGCACGGCCCTGGTCGCCTCGCCGAGCTCGACGCCGAGCATGCGCGCGAGCTCGCGCGTGTACCCCGGACGCATCGCGGGGTCGCGGATGTCGGCGATCACGGGCGCCGCCGCGCGAAGCGCCGCGACCCGCCCCTCGACGGTCTCGAGGTCGTAGCGCTCGACCGTGTGCCGGAGCACGAACTCGAACAGCGGCGTGCGGGAGTCGACCAGCGAGCGCACCGCGCCGTCGCCTCGCGCGAGGCGCAGGTCGCACGGATCGAGTCCGTCGGGCGCGACCGCCACGAACGTCTGCGCGGCGAACCGCTGCTCCTCGGCGAAGGCGCGCATCGCGGCCTGCTGCCCGGCGGCGTCGCCGTCGAACGTGAACACGACCTCGCCGACGCCGGAGTCGTCGCCGAGCACGCGCCGCAGCACCTTGATGTGGTCGACGCCGAACGAGGTGCCGCAGGTGGCGATGGCCGTCGTCACCCCTGCGAGGTGGCAGGCCATGACGTCGGTGTAGCCCTCGACGACCACCACGCGGTGCGACTTGGAGATCTCGCGCTTGGCGAGGTCGAGCCCGTAGAGCACCTGCGCCTTGTGGTAGATCGCGGTCTCGGGGGTGTTCAGGTACTTGGGGCCGTTGTCGTCGTCGAGCAGGCGCCTGGCGCCGAACCCGACGGTCTGCCCCGTGACGTCGCGGATCGGCCACACGAGCCGGCCGCGGAACCGGTCGTACACGCCGCGGTCGCCCTGCGACACGAGGCCGGCCGCCGAGAGCTCCTCGCTCGAGAAGCCGCGACCCTTGAGGTGGTTCGTCAGGGCGTCCCAGCTCTTCGGTGCGAAGCCGACGCCGAACCGTCGGGCCGCCTCGGCGTCGAAGCCGCGCTCGCCGAGGAACCGGCGACCGACCTCGGCCTCGCTCGTGCCGAGCTGTTCGGTGAAGAACTCGGAGGCGGCCTGATTCGCGGCGAGCAGCCGTGCACGGTTGCCGTGATCGCTCGCCTGGCCGCCGTCTTCGTAGTGCAGCTCGTAGCCGAGACGGCCGGCGAGGCGCTCGACGGCCTCGGTGAACGAGACGTGGTCCATGCGCTGCAGGAACGTGTACGCGTCGCCCGACTCGCCGCAGCCGAAGCAGTGGTAGTAGCCGAGTGCCGGCCGCACGTGGAAGCTCGGGCTGCGCTCGTCGTGGAAGGGGCAGAGGCCCTTCATCGACCCGACGCCCGCGGACTTCAGGCTCACGTGATCGCCGACGATATCGGCGATGTTCGTTCGGGCCTTCACCTCATCGACGTCACTCTGTCGAATTCGGCCGGCCATGGCTCTCATCCTAGATCGCCGCAGCCGGGCGGATGCCGGTGCGACGCGACTCGGGGCGGCCGGATGCCGAGTTCGCCCGCGGCATCACCGACGAACGAGGCGCTCGTGCCAGGCCAACGCCGACTGGTCGGTGAGGCTGGCCACCTGGTCGACGATGACGCGGCGCCGGGCCGTGTCGTCGGATGCGGTGGCCCAGTCTTCGGCGAACCCGGGATCGAGATCGCGCTCGCCGGTCGCGAACAGCGCGTCGGCGAGCTCGACGAGCACTTCGCGCTGCTGCGTGTAGATGGGCTGGCGGCTGTTGCGCGACATCACGAACGCGGCGACGATGCCCTTGAGCACGGCGATCTCGGCCTGCACCTCGCGCGGAACGACGACATCGGCGTCGAACCGGATGAGGCTCGCCAGCGGGAACGCCGAACGCGTCGCCTCGGTGGCCGCCCGCGCGAACCGGCCGATGAGCTGGCTCGTGAGGTTCTTCAGCTGCGCCTGGTCGCGGCGGCTGCCGCTCCACGAGTCCATCCAGCCGTCGAGCGAGTCGAGGCGGTCGAACGCGGCGATGAGCTCGTCGTGCGAGAACGCCCCGCCGATCCACTCGTACATCGAGGTGACGAGCGCGTCGTGGTCGACCCGCTCGCCGAGGCTCTCGACGTCGATGTAGCCGTTCACGATCGCGTCTTCGAAGTCGTGCACCGAGTAGGCGATGTCGTCGGAGAGGTCCATGACCTGGGCCTCGATGCAGAGCCGGCGCTCGGGCGCCCCGCGGCGGAGCCACGTGAACACCTCGAGGTCGTCGCGGTAGAAGCCGAACTTCGCACGCCCGCTCGGATCGGCGACCGACGTCGCCTCGGGCCACGGGTACTTGCAGCTCGCGTCGAGGCTCGCCCGCGTCAGGTTGAGACCGTAGCCGCGCCCTTCGGCGTCGAACACCTTGGGCTCGAGCCGCGTGAGGATGCGGAGGGTCTGCGCGTTGCCCTCGAAGCCGCCGATGTCTGCCGCCCAGACGTTGAGGGCCTTCTCGCCGTTGTGCCCGAACGGCGGATGCCCGAGATCGTGCGCCAGGCAGGCGGTGTCGACCACGTCGGGGTCGAGCCCGAGCGAGGACGCGAGCTCGCGCCCGACCTGCGCGACCTCGAGCGAGTGCGTGAGCCGGTTGCGCGCGAAGTCGAGCCCGGCGGTGGGGCTCAGCACCTGCGTCTTCGCCGCGAGGCGGCGCAGCGCGCTGGAGTGCAGCAGGCGTGCGCGATCGCGCGCGAAGTCGCTGCGTCGGTTCGTGTGCTCTTCTGGATGCTGGCGCTCGGTGTCGACGTCGTGGTAGCCGCCGAAGAGTCGCTCGGATGCCACCCTCAGCCGCCGCTCGTGTCGAGCTCGGCGTCGACGAGGGTCGTGCGGTCGTGCCCCGCGAGTTCTTGCGAGTCGAGCCAGCCGTCGGGCAGGGCGGGCTTCTTCGGGGTGCCGGCGCGGCCGCGCGGCCCCTCGGCCCCCTCGCCCGGATACGGCATCGACCAGTCGAGCGTGCCGAGCAGGTCGTCGAGCTGCGCGAGCGACTCGACGGTCGCGAGCCTCGCGCGCAGGTCTCCGCCGACCGGGTAGCCCTTGAAGTACCAGGCGACGTGCTTGCGGATGTCGCGGCAGCCGCGCTCTTCGGAGTCGAAGAACTCGGTGAGCAGCTCGGCGTGGCGTCGGAACGTCTGCGCGACCTGGCCGAGCGACGGATGGAAGTTCTGCGTCTCGCCGCGGAACGCCGCCGCGAGGTCGCCGAAGAGCCACGGCCGGCCGAGGCATCCGCGACCGACGACCACGCCGTCGCAGCCGGTCTCGGCGACCATGCGCAGCGCGTCTTCGGCCGACCAGATGTCGCCGTTGCCGAGCACGGGCACGCCCGTGACGGTCTCTTTCAGCTTGCCGATGGCCGCCCAGTCGGCGTGGCCCGAGTAGAACTCGGAGGCCGTGCGCGCGTGCAGGGCGATCGAGGCGACGCCGGCGCCCTCGGCGATGCGACCCGCCTCGAGGTACGTGAGGTGGTCGGAGTCGATGCCCTTGCGCATCTTGATGGTGAGCGGGATGTCGCCCGCGGCCGTGACCGCGCCCTCGACGATGTCGCGGAACAGCCCGGTCTTCCATGGAAGCGCGGCGCCGCCGCCCTTGCGCGTGACCTTCGGCACGGGGCATCCGAAGTTCAGGTCGATGTGGTCGGCGCGGTCTTCGGCGACGAGCATCGTGACGGCCTCTGAGACGGTCTTCGGGTCGACGCCGTAGAGCTGGATCGAGCGCGGCGTCTCGGACTCGTGGTGCGTGATGAGGCGCATCGACTCGGGGGTGCGCTCGACGAGCGCGCGCGAGGTGATCATCTCGGAGACGTAGAGGCCGGCGCCGAACTCGCGGCACAGTCGACGGAACGCCGTGTTGGTGATGCCCGCCATCGGGGCGAGCACGACGGGCACGTCGAGTTCGAGGCCCCCGATGGTGAGCGGGCCTGCGGGGGTCGTGGAAGTGAGTGACATCACGGTCGATTCTCCCAGAATCCCCTGACATCCCGCCCCCAGCCCGATCGGCCGGCCGTAGGATCTCCCTCAGACGAGCGGTGGAGGACGAATGAGCGAGACGATCCCTGGTTCCGAACGGGTGCGAGCCGACGCGGCGGCGAGAGGCCTCGACGTCGAGATCATCGAGCGACCGGCCGCCCGGAGCCTCGAGGAGGCCGCCGAACTGCTCGGCATCACGCCCGCCGACATCGTCAAGTCGCTCGTCGTCAAGCGCAGCGACGACACCTACCTCTTCGCGCTCGTGCCCGGCGGTCGCAAGATCTCGTGGCCGAAGCTGCGCGCGCTCGTCGGCGTCAACAAGCTGCAGCTGCCCGACGCCTCGCTCGCGCTGGCCGCGACCGGCTACGAGCGCGGCACGATCACGCCGCTCGGGTCGACGACGGCATGGCCGGTCTACATCGACGAGTCCGTCGTCGGGCGCCGCGTCTCGATGGGCGCGGGCGAGCACGGCCGGAGCCTGTTCGTCGACGCCGACCGGCTCATCGAGGCGCTCGACGCGGTCGTGGCCGACCTCAGCGACCCCGAATAGGCGCGGCCCCTCGGCGGGCGACTACGCTTCGGGCGTCGCGCCCGGCACGAAGCAGACGTCGCCCTCGCACACCATCGCCGACGGGTCGCCCGCCACCATCGTGAACGGCGACGCCGCGGCATCCGTCGGCCGGATCGCCGGGTCGGATGCCACGGGCGTGCCGTTCGCCACGGCGTCGCTCACGCGACGCGCTCGCCGGAGATCTGCGCGATCGCCTGCGAGAAGACCTCGGCCGGCTGCGCGCCGGAGATGCCGTACTTGCCGTCGATGACGAAGAACGGCACGCCGTTGATGCCGTACGCGCCCGCCTGGGCGATGTCGGCCTGCACGTCGGACGCGTACCGGCCCGACTCGAGCGCGTCACGCGCGGCGTCGGCGTCGAGGCCGACCTCTGCCGCGTAGCCGACGAGTTGGTCGATGCGGTTCACGCGACCTCCCTCGACGAAGTACGCCTTGAGCAGGCGCTCCTTGAGCTCGAGCTGCTTGCCGTTCGCCTTCGCGAAGTGCAGCAGTTCGTGCGCCTTCAGGGTCTTCGTGTGCGCGACCTTCTCGAAGTGGTAGTCGAGGCCCGCGTTCGCGGCGACGCCCGTGACGTGCTCGAGCATCTGCTCGACGCGCTCGACGGGCATGCCCTTGCGATCGGCGAGGTACTCGACCGTCGACCCCTCGAAGTCGAGCGGGGTGTCGGGCGAGAGCTCGAACGAGTGGTACTCGATCTCGACATCGGGTGCGTCGGCGCCGAGCGCCTCGATTCCGGCCTCCAGATGGCGCTTGCCGATGTAGCACCAGGGGCAGGCGATGTCGGACCAGATGTCGATCTTGATGGGTTCACTCACGCTCAGGTCGAACCGATGCGGACGCATGCGTATTCCCGGCATCGCCCGGAAGATCCCGGACGTCGGATGCCGCGGCCGATGCCGTGACGGCTCGCGCGCCGTCCGAAGCGCTCGACCACCGTCGCGAGACCCACACGACCAGAGCGGCCACCGCGGCGAACACCGCCGCGATCACGACCACCCAGAACGCGACCCCGAGGTATCCGTCGGCCTGACGCTCGGGGTTCAGGAACGGATACGGGTACCAGGTCTGCACGGCCTTCACCTGGTCGTAGACCAGCGGGCCGCGCAGGAGCGTGTAGGCGACCCAGGCGATGGGGAACGCGATGATGATCCAGATGCGGCTCCACGCGAGCCGCGGGCGACCGGGGGCGAAGAGCCAGTCGAGCACGAGGAAGATCGGGGCGATCACGTGCATGACCTCGTTGGTCCACGGCTGCGAGTCGCCGCCGCCCGTCACCGCGAGGCCGCGGAGCAGCAGGTTGTAGACGATGCCCGTGACCGCCATGTACGTCGTCGCGCACCCGCGCACGACGGCGAACCACTCGGGGTCGGGCAGTCGCCCGCCGAAGGCGAACACGGCACCGAGGAACAGCACGAGGGCGGCCAGCAGGTTCGACTCGATCGTGAAGTAGCTGAAGAAGTTGACGTTCAGCGTGACGAGGTCTTCGAACGCCTCCTCGATCCAGAAGCCGTACGACCCCTGATAGGTCACGATCGTGGCGGCGATGATCGCGACGGCCATCGCCACGCGGAGCACCGCCCAGAGGAGGACGAAGCCTCTCGGTGCGGTATCGACGCGGCGTGCGGAGGCGGCGGAAGCTGAGTCGGTCACGCGGCCAGCGTATCGGCGACACGGATCGATTCGAGCGGCGCATCGACGGCGTGCCGCCACGGCAGGCGCATGCGCGGCGAGAATCCGACACGCGGCATCCATGCCAGAATCGCATGCATGCCGCGCAACTTCGACCTCCTTTCGGCGTGCGAGGCGTTCGTCTCGGTCGCCGACCGCGAGAGCTTCACGGCCGGTGCGATCGGCACCGGCGTGACCCAGTCCGTCGCGAGCCGCCGCATCGCCGCCCTCGAGGCGCACCTCGGGGCCCGCCTCTTCGAACGCACGTCGCGCCGCGTCGCCCTCACCGCGTTCGGCCGCAGCGTGCTGCCCGGCGCGACCCGGCTCGTGGTGGCCGCACAGGAGTTCGCCGACGACGCCGATCACGCCCGCGCGCTGCCGATCACACTCGCGGTGCCGCGCCACCTCTCCCCCGCGGCGGCCGCACGCCTCTGCGCGGCCGCGGCCGACCGCGCACTCTCGGTCGAGCTGCTCGAGGGCGCCCCGCGCGAACGCGCCGAGTGGATCGGCTCCGGCCGCGCCCAGCTCTCGCTCCAGCACGTCGAGCCCGAACGCGCCGACTGGTCGACGCCGCTCGGCGTCGGATTCGCGCGCGGTGCGGACTCGGGCGACGAGCCCTTCTACCTCGCCGAACTGCGCCCCCGCCGCGGAACGCCCGAGCGACGCCGCCTCTGGTTGCAGCCGGAAGACGACGTGCCGAACGTGCGCGACCGCCTCGAACGCGTGCGCAACGGCGCAGGCCTCGCGACCGACCACCTGCGCGTCGCCACCTCGCTCGTCACGGCCGTGGCCAGGGCGATCGGCGACGGCGACCTCGTGCTCTGCACGAACGCCGAGGCCCGCGAAGCCGATCTGGCGTGGCATCCGCTCGGCGACCTCGCGCTCAGGCGCGGCTACACGCTCGTGCACCGCGACGCCGATCTCGGTGCGCGCTTCGTCGAGGCGACCGGCGGGCTGCTGCCCGACCTGCTCGGCACCCCGGGCGAACCGGCCGAAGACGAGCGCTGAGCGGATGCCGCAGCCACGAGCCGGCGCCGAGCGTGCCACGACGATCGTGTTCCTCGACTACTCGCGCACGGTCGTGATGGCGCGGGTCGTCCGCCGAACCCTCCGCCGCCGCATCCGCCGCACCGAACTCTGGAACGGCAACCGGGAGGCCCCGCTCGCCACCATGCTCACCGACCGCGACCACATCATCCGGTGGGCGTGGCGCACGCACCCGACCTGGCGCGGGCAGGTGGCCGACGCGGCCTCACGGCATCCGTCGCTCGACGTCGTGCGCCTCGCGAACCCGCGCGAGGCCGAGCGCTGGCTCGCCGCGGGTCAACCGGCCGTCGGTGCGTCGACCGCACCGCCGAAGCGCCGATTGCGCGACGCGTAGAGCTCGATCGCCTGCCAGAGATCGGTGCGCGAGAAGTCGGGCCAGAGCTGGTCGAGGAAGACCATCTCGGCGTACGCCGACTGCCACAGCAGGAAGTTCGAGGTGCGCTGCTCGCCCGAGCTCCGCACGAACAGGTCGACGTCGGGCATCTCGGGCACGTAGAGGCGCTTGGCGATCAGCTTCTCGGACACCGCCGAGGGCTT
Organism: Agromyces allii; assembly: GCF_009749385.1. Classification (GTDB taxonomy): domain Bacteria; phylum Actinomycetota; class Actinomycetes; order Actinomycetales; family Microbacteriaceae; genus Agromyces; species Agromyces allii. The sequence goes on from NZ_WBIN01000004.1 coordinate 7,733, forward strand.
CAGCCGGCCGGCCGCCACGTCGTCGGCGATCGAGCGCACCGCGTCGGTGATCTCGTTGCGGCCGCCGTAGTTGACGCACATCGTGAGCGTCAGGGTGTCGTTGCCGGCGGTGAGCCGCTCGGCGAACTGCAGCTCGTTGATGACCGAGGCCCAGAGTCGCGGCTTGCGACCGGCCCAGCGGATGCGGACGCCCCACTCGTTGAGCTGATCGCGTCGGCGGTGCAGCACGTCGCGGTTGTAGCCCATGAGGAACCGCACCTCGTCGGGGCTGCGCTTCCAGTTCTCGGTCGAGAAGGCGTACACCGAGAGGTGCTTCACGCCGGCCTGGATGGCGCCGGCCACGACGTCGAGCAGCGCCGCCTCGCCCGCCTTGTGCCCCTCGATGCGCGTGAGCCCACGGCGATTCGCCCAGCGGCCGTTGCCGTCCATGACGATCGCCACGTGGTTCGGCACGGCGCCCTTCGGGAACGCGGGCGGGTGCACGCCGGTCCAGTCGAGCGGCTTGTAGGCGACGGCGTCGCGGTGCGTGTAGGGCTTGGGGGTCACGGTGCGGTGATTTCTCTCGAGACGTGCGGCAACGAGCGGAGGCCGCGCTCGAGGTGCCACTGGGTGTAGGCGGCGACGATGCCGCTGGCCTGGTTGCGGTCGCCCACGGCCGAGGCGTCGACGAAGGCCCAGTCGCCGGCGAGGAGCGCGCCGAGCAGCGCGACCGTCGAGCGGGCGATGCGCGGGGTGCCGGGCGGCGCGCACTCCTCGTCGCAGACCACGCCGCCGAGCTGCACGACGACCGCCGTGTGCTCGCCCGGACGGCCGCAGCGCGAGCAGTCCTCGAAGCTCGGCGCCCAGCCCGCGAGCGCGAGTGCGCGCAGCAGGTACGAGTCGAGCGTGAGGGTCGCGCCGTGCTCGCCGCGCGCGAGCGACCGCAGCGCGCCGACGAGCAGCAGGTACTGCTGCAGCGAGCCCTCGGACTCGGTCAGCTTGTCGGCGGCCTCGACCATGGCGCTGGCCGCCGTGTAGGCCTCGTAGTCGGCGCTGATCTCGGCGCCGTACGAGCCGAGCGACTCGGCCTGGGTCACGACGTCGAGCGTTCGGCCCTCGTAGAGCTGCAGGTCGGCGACCATGAACGGCTCGAGGCGGGCCCCGAACTTCGAACCGGTGCGCCGCACGCCCTTCGCGACCGCGCGGATCTTGCCGTGCCGCCTCGTGAGGAGCGTGACGATGCGGTCGGCCTCACCCAGCTTGTGGGTGCGCAGCACGACGGCTTCATCTCGGTAGACGGGCACCCTTCATTCTCCCACCCGCCGCCGACGGCACGGCGCACCGCGCGGATGGCGCGCATGCGGCATCCGTCTGGTTCACTTGCCTCGTGGAAACCCAGCAGTTCTTCATCCCCCTCTGGCTCGATCTCACGGCGGTCGGACTCGGCGGCGTGCAGGGCGCCCTGTTCGCGTCTGGGTTCCAGGGTCAGCGTCGGCTCGACCTGCTCGGTGTCGCCCTCGTCGGCATCGTCATGGGGTTCGGCGGCGGCATGATCCGCGACCTGCTGCTCAACGAGCCGCTGCGGGCGCTGCAGAGCAACTGGTACCTGATCGTCGCGATCGCGGCAGCGCTCCTCGGCATGCTCCTGGCCGGGCCGCTCACGAAGGTCAACGGCCTGATCGTCGGCCTCGACGCCATCGTCATCGGGATGTTCGGCGCGCTCGGCACCTCCAAGGCGCTCGCACTCGGGCTGCCGATCCTGCCCGCGGTGTTCGTCGGCGTGGCCGCAGCAGCCGGCGGCGGCGTGCTCCGCGACATGCTGATGGGCCTGCCCATCGCGATCATGCACGTCGGGTCGCTCTACGCGGTCGCCGCCGGAGCCGGATGCATCGTGCTCGCCGCGCTCGACCTGTTCGGCGTGCCGCTCTTCGTGGGCGGCATCGTCTGCGTCGCCGTCACGGCCGTCATCCGCTGGCTCGCGGTGATCTTCGACGTCTCGTTGCCCGAGCAGCGCATGCTCTACCGGCGCAAGGTCGCGACCGAGACGGGCATGCTCCCCATCATCCGCAACTGACCGCGACGGCCCGCGGACCGACGCTTCCGCGATCGCGCACGGCCGGCCCCGAGCAGCGAACGGCGGCTGAGACGACGGATGCCGCGAGCCGGCGTCGGCTCGCGGCATCAGTCGTTCGGATCAGACCCCGACGGCCTCGAGCTCGTCGACCGCGACCCGTGCGCGGATCGCGCGGTTGACGGCCGAGACGACGGCCTTCAGCGATGCCGTGGAGATGTCGGCGTCGAGACCGACGCCCCAGAGCGTGCGGTCGCCGACCTGGCACTCGACGTAGGCCGCGGCCACGGCGTCGCCGCCGGACGACATGGCGTGCTCGCTGTAGTCGAGCACGCGCACGTCGACGCCCTCGGCGCCGAGCACCGACAGGAACGCCGCGACGGGTCCGTTGCCGCTGCCCTCGGCGTCGACGCGCTCGTCGCCGTCGCGGAGGCCGACGCGCACGCGGACCTCGCCCGTGAGGTCGCTCTCGGTGCGGAGCGACAGCAGCTCGAAACGGCCCCACTTCTCGTCGGGCTGCTCGGCGGGCGCGGGCAGGTACTCGTCGGTGAAGACGGCCCAGATCGCGTCGCTCGAGACCTCGCCGCCCTCTTCGTCGGTCTTGGCCTGCACGACGCCCGAGAACTCGATCTGCAGGCGACGCGGCAGGTCGAGCGCGTGGTCGTTCTTCAGCAGGTACGCGACACCGCCCTTGCCCGACTGGGAGTTCACGCGGATGACGGCCTCGTAGCTGCGACCGAGGTCGCGCGGGTCGACGGGCAGGTAGGGCACGGCCCACTCGAGCTCGTCGACCGTGACGCCGCGACGCTCGGCCTCGGCGGCCATGGCCTCGAAGCCCTTCTTGATCGCGTCCTGGTGCGATCCGCTGAACGCCGTGTAGACGAGGTCGCCGGCCCACGGGCTGCGCTCGTGCACGGGCAGCTGGTTGCAGTACTCGGCCGTGCGCTTGACCTCGTCGACGTCGGAGAAGTCGATCTGCGGGTCGATGCCCTGCGTGAACAGGTTGATGCCGAGGGCGACCAGGTCGACGTTGCCGGTGCGCTCGCCGTTGCCGAAGAGGCATCCCTCGATGCGGTCGGCGCCGGCCATGTAGCCGAGTTCGGCGGCCGCGATCGCGGTGCCCCGGTCGTTGTGCGGGTGCAGCGAGAGGATCACGTTCTCGCGGTGCGCCAGGCGACGGCTCATCCACTCGATCGAGTCGGCGTAGACGTTGGGCGTCGCCATCTCGACGGTGGCGGGCAGGTTGATGATGACCTTGCGCTCGGGCGTGGGCTCGAAGATCTCGATGACCTGGTTGCACACGTCGACGGCGAACTCGAGCTCGGTGCCCGTGTAGCTCTCGGGCGAGTACTCGTAGTACACGTCGGTGCCCGGGACGGTCGACTCCATCTCGCGGCACTTGCGCGCGCCGTGCAGGGCGATGTCGATGATGCCCTGGCGGTCGGTGCGGAAGACGACCTCGCGCTGCAGGATGCTCGTCGAGTTGTACAGGTGCACGATGGCCTGCTTCGCACCCTGGATCGACTCGTAGGTGCGCTCGATCAGGTGGTCGCGCGCCTGCGTCAGCACCTGGATGGTGACGTCGTCGGGGATCGCGCCCTCTTCGATGAGGCTGCGCACGAAGTCGAAGTCGGTCTGGCTCGCGCTCGGGAACCCGACCTCGATCTCCTTGTAGCCCATCTTGACGAGGAGGTCGAACATGATGCGCTTGCGCTCGGGGCTCATCGGGTCGATGAGCGCCTGGTTGCCGTCACGCAGGTCGACGGCGCACCAGCGCGGGGCGACCTCGATGCGCTTGGACGGCCAGGTGCGGTCGGGCAGGTCCACGGCGATCAGTTCGTGGAAGGGGCGATACCGGTGGACGGGCATCGCCGAGGGCTTCTGGGTGTTCTTCATGAGGTGCTCTTCTCGCTTCTCGGATGCGTTCAGCCGACGACGAACTCCGCAGCGAGGGAGGCCTGGAAACTAGGACTCGCTGCGGCAGCTAAGGAGAAGCAGGCCGTAAGACACGCACCAAGGCTAACACTGCCGCGAGCCGGCGCGCACGACCGTGCGGACGGATGCCTCCCCCGAGGCATCCGTCCGCACTCTTCCCCGCCTCCGCACCCCCGTGCGGAGGACGTCTCGACGCGGCGCCCACTCGCCGCGAAATCCGGCCCGTCGCGCTCAGTCGACCGCGAGCGCGACCACCGGCGACACGCGCGCCGCGCGGCGCATCGGGGCGACGGATGCCGCGAGCGTGAGGAGCGCGGCGGCGCCCACCACGATCGCGACGATCGGCCACGGGATCACCGGGGCGACGATGCCGGGGCCCGAACCCACCGACCCGAGGATCGACTGCGCGCCGACCCATCCGTAGGCGATGCCGAGCACGAGGCCCGTGAGTGTCGCGGCGACCGTGAGCGCCGCGGCCTCGACGAGCACCATCACGCGGATCTGGCGGCGGTCGAACCCGAGCGCGCGCAGCAGGCCGAGCTCGCGCGTGCGCTGCATGACGCTGATCGACAGGGTGTTGACGAGCCCGACGGCCGCGATCACGGCGCTGAACCCGATGAGCGTCGAGAACACGGCGACGGTGCCGTCGATGACCGGGCCGAGCGCGTCCTGGAGCTCGGGCTGGTCGTCGGTGGCGATGAGCAGCATGTGCCGGTAGGTCTCCATCGTGACCGCGAACGTCGTGACGAGCGTCACGCCGATCACGAGGCCGATCGTCATGCGCGAGGAGCGTTCGGGGTGCCGCACGGCGTTCTCGGCCGCGAGGCGTGCGGCGGGGCGGTCGCCGAAGAGCCGGCCGACCACGCGCAGCACGGGCGGCATGACCCGGTGCGCTGCGAGCACGATGGCCGTGAACGAGAGGATGCCGCCGAGCAGGCCGATGAGCACGCCCTCGGGTCGCACGAGGCCCACGACGACGCCGAGCACGAGCAGCCCCGCGCCGAGCACCCCGAGGATCCACGCCGCGACGGCGCGGCCCCGGCGCGAGGAGACCTCGTCGAAGTCGGCCTCCGTCGCATTGCCGAGCGCCTGCGCCGGACGCACCGCGAGTACACGGCGCGAGCCGGTCCACGCCGCGAGCCACGTGGTGAGGGCGACCGCGACCATCGGCACGAGCAGCAGCGGATCGACGAGCGAGTACGTCACTCGCGGAATGCTGCCCTGCGCCATGCCGATCTCGGCGATGCCCCACGCGGCCGCCGACCCGACCAGGGCGCCGAGCACCGCACCGGCGAGCCCCACGAGCAGCCCCTCGCGGGCGATCGCCGCGCGCTGCGCGCCCGCGCTCGAGCCGATCAGCCGCAGCAGAGCGATGAGCCGCGTGCGGCCGGCGACGACCGTCGCGACGGTGTTGCCGGTGACGACCGCGCTCACGTAGACCGCGATCGTGATGAACACGCCCGCGACGAGACCGAGCATGAGCTGCACCGTGCCGCTCTCCGCGAGGCCGTTCTCCGAGGTGATGACGGCGGTCAGGATGCCCGTGATCTGGAGCAGGGCCACGCCGAACGCCGCAGCGAGCGTGGCGACGAGCAGCGTCGGCAGCAGGTCCTTGAGGCGGGTCACGCGGCAGCCTCCATCGCGAGCATGTACGAGCTGATCTCCTCGGGCGTCGAGCGCGCGGTGTCGCGCACGATGCGGCCGTCGGCGAGGAACAGGATGCGGTCGGCGTGACTCGCCGCGACCGGGTCGTGGGTGACCATCGCGATCGACTGGCCCGTACGTGACGACGCCGACGCGAGCAGCGACAGCACCTCCCGGCCCGTGCGCGAGTCGAGGTTGCCCGTCGGCTCGTCGGCGAACACGAGGTCGGGCCGCGTCGCGAGGGCGCGGGCGATCGCCACGCGCTGCTGCTGTCCGCCCGAGAGCTCGTGCGGGCGGTGCTTCACGCGCGGGGCGAGCCCCAGGGTGTCGAGCAGCTCGTCGATCCACGCCTGCTCGTCCTTCGAGGGGCGGCGACCGTCGAGCTCGAACGGCAGCAGCACGTTGGCGCGCACGTCGAGCGTCGGCACGAGGTTGAACGACTGGAACACGAACCCGATGCGTCGGCGTCGCAGCACCGTGAGCTCGCCGTCGGGCAGGTCGGTGATGTCGGTGTCGCCGAGCCACACCCGGCCCGAGGTCGGCGAGTCGAGGCCGGCCATGATGTGCATGAGGGTCGACTTGCCGGAGCCCGACGGGCCCATGATCGCGGTGAACTCCCCACGACGCAGTCCGAGCGAGACGTCGTCGAGGGCCGCGACCGCGCCGGGGCCGGTTCCGTACCGTTTGCCGAGGTTGGTGACGCGTGCGATGAGTCCGAGGTCTGAAGGATGGATCTGCATGCCTTCGACGCTACGGACGCCGGCCCGCACGGGTCATCGGGCCATGGGATGGCCCTGCGTCATCCTGCAGGATGATCCGACGTGCCGAGATCGTGCTCGTAGGCGAAGACGACGAGCTGCACACGGTCGCGCAGACCCAGCTTCGCCAGGATCCGGCTCACGTGCGTCTTGACGGTCGCCTCCGACAGGAACTCGGATGCCGCGATCTCGGAGTTCGAGAGGCCGCGGGCCGCGAAGCCGAAGATCTCGCGCTCGCGCGGCGTCAGCTCGGCCCACGAAGTCGGCGCCGGGCGGCGTCCGCTCCCGCGCGCGAGATGCGCGAACAGCTCGCGCGTCGCGCTCGCCGCGATGACCTGGTTGCCCTGGTGCACGGTGCGGATCGCCGCGAGCAGGAATTCGGGGTCGGCGTCCTTCAGCACGAATCCACTCGCCCCCGCGCGGATCGCCTTCGCCGCGTTCTCGTCGAGGTCGAACGTCGTGAGCACGAGGATGCGCGGTGCCCGCCGTCCGGCCCGTTCGGCCTCGGCGAGGATGCGCTCGGTCGCCTGGATGCCGTCGAGCTGCGGCATCCGTACGTCCATGAGCACGACGTCTGGTCGGGTCGTCGCCGCGAGGGCGACCCCGGCCGCGCCGTCGCCCGCCTCGCCGACGACCTCGAGGTCGGGCTGCGACTCGACGAGCATCCGCACGCCCGAACGGAACAGCGCCTGGTCGTCGACCAGCGCGACTCGGATGGCGTTCATGCGGTGCTCCTCGGTTGCGCGGGAATGCTCGCGACGACGCGGAACACGCCGTCGCCGCCGGGCTCGGCGCTCAGCGTGCCGCCCACGAGCTGCGCACGCTCGCGCATGCCCGTGATGCCGTGCCTCGCGCCCGTCGGCCCGGTCGCCGTGGCACCGGTGGCCGTCGTGCCCGGCCCGCCCGCGGCATCCGCGAGGCGATTGGCGATCATGAGCGACACGCCGGTCGGCGTCCAGTCGAAGCGCACCTCGACGGGCGCGCCGGGGTCGCCGTGGCGCAGGGCGTTCGTGAGCGCCTCCTGCACGATGCGGTACACCGCGATCTGGTGGCCCGTGCCGAGTTCGCACGGCTCGCCCGTCTCGACGCGGCGCACGTCGAGTCCGGCTGCGACGACGCCCTCGATGAGCTCGCCGAGGTCGTCGAGCACGGGCTGCGGCGCGCCGCCCTCGCGATGCCGCAGTTCGGCGAGCAGCACCCGCACGTCGCCGAGCGCCCCCCGCGCGACGCCCGAGATCGTCTGGAGGGCCTCGGATGCCGCGTCGGGCCGGGTCTTCGCCGCGAAGCGCGCCCCGTCGGCCTGCGCGATCACGACCGCGAGCGAGTGCGCGACGACGTCGTGCATGTCGCGTGCGATGCGGTTGCGTTCCTGCTCGACCGTGTACCGGTACTCGACGAGCGCGCGCTCGCGGTTCGCGACCTCCTCGCGCCGCCGCACCTCGCGCCCCTCTCGAACGGACCTCGCCAGGAGGCCGGCCGTCCAGGCCAGCACGAGCAGCGCGAGCGAGGCGACGAGGATGAAGGCGGCGGCGATCAGGTTCTCGGGCGTGAGTCCGCTGGTGTCGCCGAAGATCGGCATGAGCACCTGCAGGTAGACCGTGGCGATCAGCGCGCCGACGCCCGCCGACACGAGCCCGAGCCACTTCACGAGCCGTCCGCCGTGCGCGGCCGTCGAGTAGAGCACGCCGAGCACCGCGAAGTCGTAGAACTGCAGGTCGCGGAGGGCGGCCATCTGCACGGTCGCCGCGCACCACGCGATGCCGAGCGACCATGCCGGAGCCAGGCGACGCACCGCGAGTGCCGAGACGAAGAGGGCCATGGCGACGAGGTCGGCCCAGTTGCCCATGAGCGCGAACGGCAGCGACATGAGGCCGAACACGCCCGCGAGGACGATGTCGGTCGTCAGCTTGGCGCGGCTGATGCGGTTCTCGGGCACCGATCCACCGTACGCGCTGCGTGCACCGGATGCCGCGTCAGCCGACGCGAATCATCCTCGAGTCGTACGGGCCGGCCGCCGGCCGACACATCCGACGCCCCACACGGTCGGACGCTCGAGTCGCCCGGCGCGGTTCAGAACCCGAGGCGGCCGAGGAGCTTCGGATCGCGCTGCCAGTCCTTCGCGACCTTGATGTGCAGCGCGAGGTAGACCTTGCGCCCGAGCAGGCCCTCGATCTGGGCACGGGCCGTGGCGCCGACCTCGCGCAGACGCGAACCGCCCTTGCCGATGATGATGCCCTTCTGGCTGTCGCGCTCGACGTAGAGGTTCGCGTAGATCTCGAGCAGGTCCTTGTCCTCACGCTCGACCATGTCCTCGACGACGACGGCGATCGAGTGCGGCAGCTCATCGGTCACGCCCTCGAGCGCGGCCTCGCGGATGAACTCCGCGATGCGCTCCGAGGTGTCCTCATCGGTGAGGATCTCGGCCGGGTAGAGCGGCTGGCTCGACGTCGGCAGCAGCGAGAGCAGTTCGTCGACGAGCACGTCGAGCTGCTCGCCCCGCGGCGCCGAGACCGGGATGACGGCGTCCCACTCGCGCAGCTCGGACACCGCGAGCAGCTGCTCGGCGATCTTCGCCTTGCCCGCGGCATCGGTCTTCGTGACGATCGCGACCTTCTTCGCGCGCGGATACTGGTCGAGCTGCTCGTTGATGAACCGGTCGCCCGGACCGATCGGCTCGTTCGCCGGAACGCAGAACGCGATGACGTCCACGTCGCCGAGCGTGGACTGCACGAGCGAGTTGAGCCGCTCGCCGAGCAGCGTGCGCGGGCGGTGCAGTCCCGGCGTGTCGACGAGGATCAGCTGTCCGTTCTCGCGGTGCACGATGCCGCGGATCGCGCGACGCGTCGTCTGCGGCTTCGAGCTCGTGATCGCCACCTTCTCGCCGACGAGCGCGTTCGTGAGCGTCGACTTGCCGACGTTCGGGCGCCCCACGAACGAGACGAATCCTGCGCGGTACTCAGCCACGGTTCTTCCTTCCATCGGCGTCTCCGGACTCGAACGCCAGTTGGGCGTCGATCAGGGACTGATCGCGTTCGACGAGGATCGTCGAGATGCGTTTTCTGCGGCCCTCGGTGCGCTCGGCCTTCAGCACGAGCCCGGAGACCACCGCCGTCTCGCCCGGCTGGGCGAGGCGGCCGAGTTCCTTCGCGAGCAGGCCGCCCGCGGAGTCGACGTCCTCGTCGTCGAGCTCGAGGCCGAACAGCTCGCCGAGCTCGTCGATGGGCAGGCGCGCGTTCACGCGGAACCGGCCCGGCTCGAGCTCCTCGATCTGCGCGGCCTCGCGGTCGTACTCGTCGGAGATGTCGCCCACCAGCTCTTCGATCACGTCTTCGAGGGTGACCAGGCCCGCGATGCCACCGTACTCGTCGACGACCATCGCGAGGTGGTTCGACTCGAGCTGCATCTGCCGCAGCAGCGCGTCGGCCTTCATCGAGTCGGGAACGAACACGGCCGGGCGTGCGAGCTCGCCGACGGTGAGGTCGGCGGCATCGAGCGGACGCTCGAATCCGAGCCGCGCGAGGTCGCGCAGGTACAGGATGCCGGCGACGTCGTCGGCGTCCTGCTCGATCACGGGGATGCGCGAGTAGCCGGCGTTCAGGAACAGGGCCATCGCCTGCGGCAGATGCGCCGTCGACTCGATCGTGACCATGTCGGTGCGCGGCACCATGACCTCGCGTGCGACCGTGTCGTTGAACTCGAAGATCGAGTGGATGAGCTCGCGGTCGCCCTCTTCGAGCACCTCGAGCTCGGTCGCCTCGTCGACCATGCTGAGCAGCTGCTCCTCGCTCGACACGCCCGCGAAGCGGATGCGTCCGGGCGTCACCCGGTTGCCGAGGCCGACGAGGGCGTTCGCGAGCGGCCCGAGCAGCACGCGCAGGAAGTGCACGACCGGGGCGGTCAACCGCAGCACGACGGGCGCGTGCGCACGGCCGACGCTGCGCGGACTCGCGCCCACGAGCACGAACGAGACGGCCGTCATGATGAGCGCCGACCAGAGCAGCACCCACCACACGTTGTCGAGGAACGACACGAACGCGAGCGTGACGAGCACGGCCGCCGTGGTTTCGGCGATGATGCGCACGAAGTTGACGGCGTTGACGTGCGCACCCGTGTCATCGGCGATGGCCAGCAGCGAACGACGTGAACGGGAGCCGAACGCGAGCTCGGTGACATCCGCCCGACTGGTGGCGCCGAGGGCTGCGTCGACGGCCGCCATGAGACCGCCGAACGCGACGAGCACGAATGCCGACGCGAGGAAGAGCCAGGCCTGCATGGTCAGCGACGACGCTCCTGCATCGTGAAGCCGACGAGGAGGTCGCGCTGCAGCCCGAACATCTCCTTCTCGTCTTCGGGTTCGGCGTGGTCGAAGCCGAGCAGGTGCAGCATGCCGTGCGTGGTGAGCAGGAGCAGTTCGTCGATGAGCGGATGCCCCGCGGTGCGCGCCTGCGCCTCTGCGACCTGCGGGCACAGCACGACGTCGCCGAGGAGTCCGGGCGGCGCGGGGTTGTCTTCGCTGCCCGGTCGGAGCTCGTCCATGGGGAAGCTCAGCACGTCGGTGGGGCCGGGCTCGTCCATCCACTGCACGTGGAGCTGCTCCATGGCCCCCTCGTCGACGAGCACGATCGCGAGCTCGGCGTCGGCGTGCACGTGCAGCGCGTCGAGCACGTAGACCGCGAGGCGCTGCAGCACCTCCTCGTCGATCTCGACGGCGGATTCGTTGTTGACCTCGATGCTCACGAGTTGCCGCCCTTTCGCGGAAGATGGTCGCGCGGGCCCGCGTGCCCGCGTCGTTCGGCGCGGTTCGCGAACTCGCGCGCCTGGTCGCGTTCGAAGCGCTGCGCCTGTGCGCGCTGGTCGAACTCGGTGTACGCGTCGACGATCTGTCCGACGAGGGTGTGCCGCACGACGTCGGCGCTCGTCAGGCGTGCGAAGTGGATGTCGTCGATGCGGTCGAGGATGCGGGTCACGAGCCGCAGGCCGCTCGCGCCGCCGGGCAGGTCGACCTGCGTGACGTCGCCCGTCACGACCATCTTCGAACCGAAGCCGAGGCGGGTGAGGAACATCTTCATCTGCTCGGGCGTGGTGTTCTGCGCCTCGTCGAGCACGACGAACGAGTCGTTCAGCGTTCGGCCGCGCATGTAGGCGAGCGGTGCGACCTCGACGGTGCCCGAGGCGAGGAGCTTCGGCACCATCTCGGGGTCCATCATCTCGTTCAGCGCGTCGTAGAGCGGCCGCAGGTACGGGTCGATCTTGTCGGTGAGGGTGCCGGGCAGGAATCCGAGGCGCTCGCCGGCCTCGACGGCCGGACGGGTCAGGATGATTCGGCTGACCTCCTTGCGCTGGAGGGCCTGCACGGCCTTCGCCATCGCGAGGTAGGTCTTGCCCGTGCCGGCCGGTCCGATGCCGAAGACCACGGTGTGCTCGTCGATGGCGTCGACGTACGCGCGCTGCCCCTCGGTCTTCGGACGGATGCTCTTGCCGCGGGAGGCGACGATGACCTGCCCGAGCATCTCGGAGGGTCGTGAACCTGGATCGGCGTCGATCATGCGTGCCGAGCTCCTCACTTCGGTGGGGGTTGGGTCCTGGCCGGCTCGCACGAGCTCCAGGAGTTCTTCGATGAGTCGACGCACCCGGAGGCGCTCCTCGGATGCACCGCGGATGCCGATCTCGTTGCCGCGCACGTGCACCTCGACGTCGGGGTACTCGCGCTGGATGGTGGTCAGCAGGCGATCCTGCGGGCCCAGCAGCCGCACCATGGCGATGCCGTCGATCTTCAGTCGCTCCTCGTCGACGGACTCGGGGGCGACGTCGTGCGACTCATCCGCCAAGCGAGGCCTCCTCGAGGCCGCCGGCCAGGACGTGCGCGTGCACGTGGAAGACGGTCTGGCCCGCGCCGGCGCCCGTGTTGAACACGAGACGGAAGTCGCCGTCGGCGAGGTCGGCGGCGATGCCGCGGGCGACGTCGACGAGTTCGGCGAGCAGCGCGGGGTCGCCCGCAGCGAGCTCGACGACGTCGCGGTAGGTGCCCGACTTCGGGGTGACGACCACGTGCACGGGCGCCTTGGGCGCGATGTCGTGGAAGGCGATCACGTTCGCCGTCTCGGCGACGATGTTCGCGGGGATCTCACGCGCGGCGATGCGCTCGAACAGGGTCGGCTCAGCGGGTGCGCTCATGTCTCCATCGTAGCGAGGGATGCCTCACCACCGCCCGAGTCGGGCGTTCAGCACCGCGATGGCCGCGGGGCCCGCCGTCGAGGTGCGCAGGACCGAGTCGCCGAGTCGCACGGTCTCGGCGCCCGCGGCGACGAGACGCTCGATCTCGGCGGGCGCGATGCCGCCCTCGGGGCCCACGACGAGCACGAGATCGCGGCCGTCGTCGTCGAGCGCGGTGAGCGGCGTCGTCGCGGTCGGCTCGAGCAGCAGCACGCGGGCGCCGTCGAGCAGGGCGACGAGCCCGGCGGTCGCCGTGAGAGGCGCGACCTCGGGCATCCACGGGCGGATCGACTGCTTGGTCGCCTCGCGCACGATGCTCGCCCAGCGGGCGCGGCCCTTCTCGGCCTTCGGCCCCTCCCATCGCGAGACCGAACGGCTCGCCGACCACGGCACGATCGCATCGACGCCGAGCTCGGTGGCCGCCTGCACCGCGAGCTCGTCGCGGTCGCCCTTGGCGAGGGCCTGCACGAGCGTGATGCGGGGGCTCGGCGCGGGCGTCGAGGTCACCTCGCCGACCTCGAGCACGAGCTCGCGCGGTGCCGCCTCGACCACGGTCGCCGTGGCGAGGACGCCGCGACCGTTGCCGACGGAGAGCTGCTCGCCGACGCGCACGCGCGAGACGGTCACCGCGTGGCGCGCCTCGTCGCCCGCGAGGCGCACGAGATCGCCGGAGGCGGCGCCCGCCAGTTCGAGGGTCTCGTCGAGGTAGAGATGGCTCATCGCGGCATCCGTCAGCCGAGGAACTTGTCGCGGAGTCGGGCGAAGAGGCCCTGCTGGAAGTGGCTCAGCTCGGGGGCCGCGGCCTTCTTCGACGCCGCGAACTGCTGCACGAGCTCGCGCTCCTTCGTCGAGAGCTTGGTGGGCGTCACCACCTGCACGCCGATGCGGAGGTCGCCGCGGCCGCTGCCGCGGAGCTTGGAGACGCCGCGGTCCTTGACCGTGAGGATCTCGCCGCTCTGCAGGCCCGCCTTGATCTCGACCTCGACGTCGCCGTCGAGCGCCTCGATCTTCGCCGTGGTGCCGAGGATCGCGTCGGTCATCGACACCGCGAGGGTCGCGAGCAGGTCGTCGCCGTTGCGGCTGAACACGTCGTGGTTCTTGACCTTGATCTCGAGGTACAGGTCGCCGTTCGGGCCGGCGGCCGGGCCGGCCTCGCCGGAGCCCGGCATCTGCAGGCGCACGCCCGTGTCGACGCCCGCGGGGATGTCGACCGGAACCGTGCGGCGCGCACGCACGCGCCCCTGGCCCTGGCAGGTCACGCACGGCGTCGCGATGACGGTGCCGTAGCCGCGGCAGGTGCCGCAGGGGCTCGACGTCATGACATTGCCGAGGAGCGAGCGCACCGCGCGCTGGATCGAACCGGTGCCGTGGCAGATGTCGCAGGTGACGGGCGACGTGCCCGGCTGGCAGCACGAGCCGTGGCAGGTCTGGCACACCACGGCGGTGTCGACCTCGATGTCGCGGTGCGTGCCGAAGATGACCTCGTCGAGCCCGACCTCGACGCGGATGAGCGCGTCTTGACCGCGTTCGCGACGCGACCTGGGCCCGCGGCTCTGCTGAGCGCCGCCGAAGAACGTCTCGAAGATGTCGCCGAACCCGCCGAAGCCCTGCCCGCCGCCGCCGAACCCGCCCTGGTCGCCGAGGTCGTACTGCTGGCGCTGCTTCGGGTCGGAGAGCACGTCGTACGCGTGCGTGACCGACTTGAATCGCTCGGACGCCTCGGCGCCCGGGTTCACGTCGGGGTGCAGTTCGCGTGCGAGGCGACGGTACGCCTTCTTGATCTCGTCGGGGGTCGCCTCGCGCGAGACGCCGAGGACCTCGTAGTGGTCTGCCACGGAGGGCGTGTCCTTTCGATTGCGGATGCCGGTGGGGGCCGGCTGCTCAGTTCTCGCCGAGCGTGCGGGAGAGGTATCGGGCGACCGCGCGAACGGCCGCCATGCTGTGGGAGTAGTCCATGCGGGTGGGGCCGACGACGCCGAGCCGGGAGATGTCGCGACCGGGGATCTCGAACGCGCTCGAGAGCACGGAGGTCTCGCCGAGCCCGAACGACGCGTTCTCGCGGCCGATGCGCACGGCCACGGCGTGCTCGTCGGCGGCCATCTCGCCGAACAGCCTCAGGAGCACGACCTGCTCCTCGATGGCCTCGATGACGCCGAGGATCGACCCGGCGAAGTCCTGCTCGGTTCGCACGAGGTTCGCCGCTCCGGCCACGACGAGGCGATCCTGCCGCTGGGCGCGGGCCTGATCGGCGAGCGTGGACGCGAGCGCGCCCAGCACGACGGCATCGGCCGGCGCGACGTCGTCGAACGTGCCGGACAGCGACTCCGCGGCATCCGCCATGGCCCGATTGCCGGCGAGCTCGTTCAGGCGCGCGCGATGCAGCGCGAGCGAGGCCTCGTCGACCGGGTGCGGGAGCTCGGCGACCCGCTGCTCGACCTGACCCGAGTCGGTGATGAGGATGCACAGCACGCGGTCGGGTGCGAGCGAGACGAGCTCGACGTGCCGCACCCGCGCACTTCCGAAGCTCGGGTACTGCACGACCGCGAGCTGCTTGGTCAGCTGAGCGACGAGGCGCACCGTGCGCGCGAGGAGCTCGTCGAGGTCGCTCGACTCGCCGAGGAAGGTCTCGATCGCGTGCCGCTGGGCCCTCGTCATGGGGCGCACGTCGGTCAGCTGATCGACGAAGACTCGGTACCCCTTGTCGGTCGGGATGCGGCCCGACGACGTGTGCGGTGCCGCGATGAGCTCCTCCTCTTCGAGGAGCGCCATGTCGTTGCGGATGGTCGCCGCGGAGACGCCGAACGAGTGCCGTTCGACGATGGCCTTCGAACCCACGGGTTCACGGGAGGCGACGTAGTCCTGCACGATCGCTCTGAGGACGGCGAGGCTGCGTTCGGAGACCATGTCCCTCGCTTTCCCGGCGCTGTTAGCACTCAATCGATGTGAGTGCCAATCATACCGCTCAACTCAGGGTAATCCCCATTGCCGACACTCCCGCCCGGCGCTACCGTGAGCATGTTCCGCGACCTACCCGGCTGCGACCGCTCATGCTCGCGGCAGCGGAACGACCGCCGAAGCCCCGAAAGGCACGTACATGTCAGATCCCAACGCAGGCCCGTCCGATCCGAACGTGCCGCCCACCCCGCCGCAGCAGCCGGCCGCACCGCAGCCCGCGGCCGCGCAGCCCGCGGCAGCGCCGGGCGCGCCGCTCTCGCGCGAGCAGGATGTGCAGTGGGGCTCGTTCGCCCACCTCGGCGGAATCCTCGGATTCCTGCCGTCGCTCATCATCTGGCTCGTCTTCAAGGACCGCGGCCAGTTCACGAACACCGAGGCGAAGGAGGCGCTGAACTTCCAGATCACGCTCGTCTTCGCGCAGATCGCGGCCTGGATCCTGACGTTCATCCTCGCCCTCGTGTCGTTTGGCGTCCTCGGCTTCCTCGGCACGTTGCTGTGGTTCGCAATCTGGGCGGTGGGTCTGATCTTCTCGATCCTCGCGTTCATGCAGGCCAAGGACGGCAACCACTACCGCTACCCCTTCGCCATCCGACTCATCAAGTAGTCCAGGGGGCGGCGCCGGCTCCCGGCGCCGGTCGCGCGCATCGCCCGTCGTGGGAGCGTCACACTCCCGCGGCGGGCGTTGCTGTGCCAGCATGAAGGCGTCCGCACTCACCGCGCCGGGTCCGGCGCATCCGAACAGGAGAAGACGATGTCCGACCTGCCCCCTCCCCCGCCCCCGCAGAACCCCTACGAGCAGAGCCCGCAGCTGAGCCCCAACGACGAGAAGCTCTGGGCGACGCTCGTGCACATCGGCGGCATCTTCTTCGGCTTCATCCCGGCCCTCATCGGCTACCTGATCCTCAAGGACAAGGGCCCGTTCGTGCGCGCGCACACCGCGACCGCGCTGAACTTCCAGATCACGATGACCATCGCCGCGATCATCAGCAGCATCCTCTGGCTGGTCGTGATCGGCATCTTCCTGTCGATCGCCGTCGCCGTCGTGGTCGTCGTCTTCAGCATCATCGCCGCCGTCAAGGCGAACCAGGGCGAGCCGTACTCGTACCCGCTCACGATCAAGTTCGTGAGCTGACCGGGGATTCGTCCTCGAGCGAGGTTCAGTCCTCGAGCAGGCGCCGCACGACGGCGTCGGCGAGCAGCCGTCCTCGCCTGGTGAGCGTCAGCCCACCAGCGAGGGCGGCTTTCGCGTCGACGAGCTCGTCGGCGATGAGGCCCGCGACCGCGTGACGACCACCCGTGTGCAGCGATGCGATGTCGATGCCCTCGCGGATGCGCGTGAGGAGCAGCACGCGCTCGGTCTCGCGCGTGGGTGCGTCGAGCACCTCGCGACCGACCGCGGGCGAGTGGCCCGCCGCCAGGCGCTCGGCATAGGCGGCCGGATGCTTCGCGTTCCACCAGCGCACCCCGCCGACGTGGCTGTGGGCGCCGGGCCCGACGCCCCACCAGTCGTCGCCGCGCCAGTAGCCGAGGTTGTGCCGCGAACGGTGCGCCGCATCGTTCGCCCAGTTGCTGACCTCGTACCACTCGAAGCCCGCCTCGGCGAAGGCCGTGTCGGCCAGCTCGTACATGTCGGCCTCGAGGTCGTCGTCGGGCTGCGCGAGTTCGCCGCGACGGATCTGCCGTGCCAGCTTCGTACCGTCCTCGACGATGAGCGCGTACGCGCTCACATGGTCGGGCCGCTCGGCGACCACCGCGTCGACACTGCGCCGCCAGTCGTCGAGCGACTCCCCCGGCGTGCCGTAGATCAGGTCGAGGCTCACGTCGAGTCCGGCGTCGCGCGCCCAGCGCACCACGAGCGGCACCCTCGCCGGGTCGTGCGTGCGATCGAGGGCCGCGAGCACGTGCGGCACCGCCGACTGCATGCCGAACGAGACCCGCGTGAAGCCGCCCTCGGCGAGCCGGATCAGGTCTTCGGGCCCGACGGAATCGGGGTTCGCCTCGGTCGTGACCTCGGCGCCCGGCGCGAACCCGAACTCGTCGCGAACGGCGCCCAGCATGCGCACGAGGTCGTCGGCGGGCAGCAGGGTCGGCGTTCCGCCGCCGAAGAAGACCGTCTCGGCCGCTCGGGAGGGCGCTCCGGATGCCGCGAGCACGCGCCGCGACATCCGGATCTCGTCGATGGCCTGATCGGCGTAGTCGACCTGACGGGCGCCACGAAGCTCGCTCGCCGTGTAGGTGTTGAAGTCGCAGTACCCGCAGCGCACGCGGCAGAACGGGACGTGCACGTAGACGCCGAACGCCCGATCGGCGGCGCCTTCGGCCGCGGAGGCGGGCAGCAGGCCGTCGAGCGGTGCCGGCTCGCCGAGCGGCAGCGCGGAACCCACGCCTACACGCCGCCCGCGGGATGCAGGGCACGAAGCTGCTGCTTCGTCAGCTCGCGTCGACGACGTCGCACCCATGGTGCGAGCACGCGCTTGGAGCCTCCGGCCGTCGCCCGGAACGAGCGGATCGTGAGCCACACGGTGTCGTCGTCGCGGCGCTCGAGCACGAACGACTCCTCGCCGCTCTCGAGCCCGTCGCCGGTCGTGCCGAATGCGTAGCCGACGCGGCCGGGCTCGTCGATCACGTAGACCACGAGCACCGGCGTCAGCTGCGGGCGGAACCGACCGCGTCGCACGAGCGTGGCCTGCATGCCCGAGGCGATGTAGGCCGTGCCGTCTTCGCCGAAGCGGTCCTCGGTGCGCGGGCCTGGCTGCTCGGCGAGCGGGGCGCCCTCGGCGTCGTACACGATGCCGGGATACTGGGCGCCGGTTCCGGCGGAGACATCCGTCACCTCGTAGCCGGCGCCGCGCTGGATGCCCCACGTCATGAGGGCCTCTGCCGCGCGGTCGAAGCGGTCGACGCCGCTGCCGAGCCGAACGCTGTCTTCGGCCGGGCGGTAGCCGCTCGGCGGGTAGCGCATGAGGTCGGGTTCGAGCGTCGCGCCGATCGAGCCGTAGGTGACGGACTGATCGGTGAAGGTGCTGCGTCGGGTCATCGGGGGCCTGCTTACTTCTTGTCCTTCTTCTCGACGTCGCCGCTCAGGGCCGCGATGAACGCCTCCTGGGGAACCTCGACCCGGCCGACCATCTTCATGCGCTTCTTGCCCTCCTTCTGCTTCTCGAGGAGCTTGCGCTTGCGGCTGATGTCACCGCCGTAGCACTTGGCGAGCACGTCCTTGCGCATGGCGCGGATCGACTCGCGCGCGATGATGCGGGCGCCGATCGCAGCCTGGATGGGCACCTCGAACTGCTGGCGCGGGATGAGCTCGCGCAGGCGGCCCGTCATGAGCACGCCGTACGCGTAGGCCTTGTCGCGGTGCACGATCGCGCTGAACGCATCGACCTGCTCGCCCTGGAGCAGGATGTCGACCTTCACGAGGTCGGCGGCCTGGTCGCCCACGGGCTCGTAGTCGAGCGACGCGTAGCCGGCGGTCTTCGACTTCAACTGGTCGAAGAAGTCGAACACGATCTCGCCGAGCGGCATGTTGTAGCGGATCTCGACCCGGTCTTCGCCGAGGTACTCCATGCCGAGCAGGGCGCCGCGGCGCGACTGGCAGAGCTCCATGATCGTGCCGACGTAGTCCTTCGGGGCGAGGATCGCGGCGCGCACCATGGGCTCGCGCACCTCGGAGATCTTCGCGCCCGTCGGGAACTCGCTCGGGTTCGTGACCGTGACGGTCTTCCTGTCTTCGGTCGTGACCTCGTAGATCACCGACGGCGCCGTGGCGATGAGGTCGAGGCCGAACTCGCGCTGCAGGCGCTCGGTGATGATCTCGAGGTGCAGCAGGCCGAGGAAGCCGCAGCGGAAGCCGAAGCCGAGCGCGACCGAGGTCTCGGGCTCGTAGACGAGCGAGGCGTCGGAGAGCTTCAGCTTGTCGAGCGCCTCGCGGAGCTCGGGGTAGTCGCTGCCGTCGATCGGGTAGAGGCCCGAGAACACCATCGGCAGCGGCTCGGTGTAGCCCGGCAGCGCCTCGGTCGCGGGCTTCGCCGCCGTGGTGACGGTGTCGCCGACCTTCGACTGGCGCACGTCCTTCACACCGGTGATCAGGTAGCCGACCTCGCCGACGCTGAGGCCCTTGGACGGGGTCGGCTCGGGGGCGCTCACGCCGATCTCGAGGATCTCGTGGTTCGCCTTCGTCGAGAGCATCTGGATGCGCTCGCGGGGGTTGAGCCGGCCGTCGACCATGCGCACGTAGGTGACGACGCCGCGGTAGCTGTCGTACACGGAGTCGAAGATCATGGCGCGCGCCGGGGCGTTCGCGTCGCCGACCGGAGCCGGGATGCGCTCGACGACCCTGTCGAGCAGGTCCTCGACGCCGAGGCCGGTCTTGCCCGAGACCTTCAGCACGTCGTCGGGCGAGCCGCCGATGAGCTCGGCCAGCTCGCGCGCGTACTTCTCGGGCTCGGCGGCCGGCAGGTCGATCTTGTTCAGCACCGGGATGATCTCGAGGTCGTTCTCGAGCGCGAGGTAGAGGTTCGCGAGCGTCTGCGCCTCGATGCCCTGCGCGGCGTCGACCAGCAGGATCGCTCCCTCGCATGCGGCGAGCGAACGCGAGACCTCGTAGCTGAAGTCGACGTGACCGGGGGTGTCGATCATGTTCAGGGCGTACGACGTGTCGCCGACCTGCCACGGCATGCGCACGGCCTGGCTCTTGATCGTGATGCCGCGCTCGCGCTCGATGTCCATGCGATCGAGGTACTGCGCGCGCATGTCACGGTCGCTCACGACGCCCGTGATGCCGAGCATGCGGTCGGCGAGGGTCGACTTGCCGTGGTCGATATGCGCGATGATGCAGAAATTGCGGATCAGCGCGGGGTCGGTGGCGGCGGGCACCGGCGGGGTAGCAGCTCTCGGAGACATCCCGACGATTCTCCCATGACTTGGCTTCGCACTTTCGACGGATGCCTCCGCGAAGCCCCGCGACTACGCTGACACGCACCATGACCGCGCCCGCAGCCCCGCTTCCGCTCCCCCTCCTCGACTTCGGGAGGGTCTCGCCGTCGGCCCTCCGACCGGTGTTCATCACGCTCCGATTCGGGCTCCACGTGCTCGTGGTCGGGCTCGCCCTGTTCGTCATGGTCCGGGCGCTCCTCGCCGACGACCAGTACGAGGGCGCCATCACGATCCTCACGATCGCGTTCCTCGCGTGCTACGGCGCCGGCGTCGCGACCTCGCACCGCAACCTGCCCCAGTGGGCGCGCGTGCTCTGGCTCACGGCCCTGCTCGCACTGTGGGCCGGAATGTCCGCGATGACCCCGGATGCCGCGTTCCTCGCGTTCCCCCTGTTCTTCCTCGAGCTGCACGTGCTGGCCGCTCCCCTCGCGGTTCCGCTGGTCGTCGTCACGTTCGGCCTCTCGGTGTGGGGCACGGCGAGCCACCTCGGATTCGAGGTGGGCACGATCCTCGGCCCGCTCATCAGCGCCGGCGTGGCGATCGTCATCGGACTCGGGTACCGCGCGATGGCGCAGGAGACGAAGGACCGCCAGGCGCTCATCCTCGACCTCATCGCCACCCGCGAGGAGCTCTCGACGGCGAGCCGCGAGGCCGGCACGCTCGCCGAGCGCGAGCGCATCGCGCGCGAGATCCACGACACCGTGGCGCAGGGCCTCTCGAGCATCCAGATGCTCCTGCACGCCGCAGAACGCGACATCGACGACGAGCGCACGCTCGACAAGCTGAGACTCGCCCGTGAAACCGCCTCGGAGAACCTGGCGGAGACCCGCCGCTTCATCCGCGAGCTCAGCCCGCCGTCGCTCGACGAGCAGACGCTGCCGGCCGCCCTCCGTCGCCTCGCGGCCGCGGTCGACGAGCAGGCCGCGCAGGCGGGCACGGCGACCCGGGTCTCGTACTCGACGAGCGGCGACCCCGTCGCCCTGCCGATGTCCATCGACGCGACGCTCCTGCGCATCGCCCAGGGGGCCCTCGCGAACGTGCTGCGCCACGCCCGCGCCACGCGCGCCGAGCTCACGCTGAGCTACCTCGGCGACGAGGTCGCGCTCGACGTGGTCGACGACGGCATCGGCTTCGACCCCGTGGCGCTCGCCGCCGACCCGGCGGCGCAGCTCCGCTTCGGACTGCGCGCCATGCGCGAGCGCGCCGAGCGCGAGGGCGGGTCGATCGACATCGAGTCGCATCCCGGCGAGGGCACCGCGGTCTCGGTGCGGATCCCCGTGGCGGCGGCGTCGTGAGCGGCGATGCTGTGACCGGCGGCGCTGCGACCGGCGGTGAGGCGAACGCCGGTGCCGGCCCGAGCAGCGACGGCGCAGCCGGCGGCATCCGTCTCCTGATCGCCGACGACCACCCCGTCGTGCGCGCCGGGGTGCGCGCCATGCTGGAGGCCGAACCCGACCTCGTGGTCGTCGCCGACGTCGACCGGGCCGATGCCGCGGTGCGGCGTGCGAACGAGGGCGGCGTCGACGTCGTGCTCATGGACCTGCAGTTCCCGTCGGACATGCAGGGCGCGGAGGCGACGCGTCACATCCGCTCGCAGGCGGATGCCCCCCGCGTGCTCGTGCTCACCAACTACGACACCGACGCCGACATCCTGAGCGCGATCGAGGCCGGGGCGAGCGGATACCTGCTGAAGGACTCGCCGCCGACCGAGCTCGTCGCCGCGATCAGGGCCGCCGCGACCGGCGAGCCCGCGTTCGCGCCCGGCGTCTCGTCGCGCCTCGACGCGAACGGCGGCCTCGAGCGCCTGACGGGCCGCGAGGCCGAGGTGCTGGGCCTCGTGGCGAGCGGCTACACGAACCGCGAGATCGGCAAGGCGCTCTTCCTCAGCGAGGCCACCGTGAAGTCGCACCTCGTGCACATCTTCGCCAAACTGGAGGTGGGTTCGCGCACGGCCGCCGTCGCGCGGGCCCGCGATCTCGGCATCATCCGCTCGAACTGACCGGGGCGAGCGGATGCCGCGGCCACCGCATTGGTGCCATGCGCTCGTTGCTGGTATCGTTGTCTGTTGGCTTGCGTGTGGGTCCCACCCCGCACGATTCGCCGCGCGAGGCCCCTCTACCTTCGCTCGGCACATCCGGTACCCGCACAAGAACGAAAGACGAACCACGTGGCAAACATCAAGTCGCAGATCAAGCGCATCAAGACGAACCTGAAGGCTCAGGAGCGCAACAAGGCGGTCAAGAGCCAGGTCAAGAGCGCCGTCCGCGCCGCTCGCGAGGCCATCGCAACGGGTGACAAGGACAAGGCCATCGCCGCCGTCCGCGTCGCCGGTCGCAAGCTCGACAAGGCCGCCAGCAAGGGCGTCATCCACAAGAACCAGGCCGCGAACCGCAAGTCGGCCATCGCGAAGCAGGCCGCCGCGCTGTAAAGCACGACGTCTGATCGAACGCCCCGCACGAGTCGTGCGGGGCGTTCGTCGTTTCAGCGGCGACGTCCGGTCGTATCGGGTTCGCGGCTCGAGAGTTGCGACGACGCCTCGGACCGCCCGGCTCCACGACCGGACGATGCGGGGGCGGCGGCCCGGCTAGACGACGCTGCGACCGCGGGAGGCGATGACGCCGACGAGTCGCTCGAGCGCGAACACGGGGTCGCGCTCGGCGCCCTTGACCGCGGCGTCGGTACGTGCCAGCTGCACGATGGCCTGCTGGAGGCCCTCGTCGGTCCAGCCGGCGAGGTCGCGCCGTGCGCGGTCGACCTGCCACGGCGCGAGCCCGAGCGAGGAGGCGACGCCGGAGCCACCGCCGCGAACGCCCGAGACCTTCGCCATCGTGCGGATCTTCATCGCGAACGCGGCGACCATGGGCACGGGGTCGGCGCCGCTGTCGAGCGCGTGCCGCAGAGCCACGAGCGCGTCGCCGTGGCGGCCGGCGATCGCCGCGTCGGCGACCTCGAACGCATTCGTCTCGACGCGACCGCCGTAGTACTTCGCGACCACGGCCTCGGTGATGTCGCCGGAGGCGTCGGCGAGGAGCTGCCGACACGCGGCATCGAGCTCGGCGAGATCGTCGCTGAACGCCGCGACGAGCGCACGCAGGGCCCTCGGGGCGATCGACCGGCCGGCGGCGCGGATCTCGGTCTGCACGAACTCCTGCTTGTCGGACTCGCGCTTGAGCTCGGCGCAGACGATCTCGATGGCCTCGCCGTCGCCCGACCGGATGGCGTCGAGCATCTTCTTGCCGCGCACCCCGCCGCGGTGGCGCACGACGACCGTGGTCGACTCGGTCGGCTGGCCGACGAAGTCGACCATGTCGAGGATGAGGTCGTCGGTCGCCTTCTCGGCGCCGTCGATGCGGATGAGCCTGGCCTCGCCGAAGAGCGACGGGCTCGCGAGCGTCAGGAGCTCGCCGCGCTGATAGGCGTCGCCCGAGATCTCGCTGACCTCGAGGTCGGGGTCTTCGGCCCGGAGCACCTCGCGGAGCCGGGTCGAGGCGCGCTCGGCCAGCACGTCTTCGGGGCCCGAGATGAGCACGATCGGCGCCGGTCGAACCTGGTTGTACGCCAACTGCGGGATCGCCGCCGCCTTGGCGCGCGCGTTGCCGCGTGCTGCGCCTGAGGATCGAGCTGCCACGGCACCTCCCTTTCCGTTCAAGTCTACGGTCGAGGTGCGACATCGCCCGCGCTCCGCTCGGTCCAGAGACGGAACCCGCCGTCGCCGGTCGCGGTCAGGAGCGATGTGCCCGAGCGGTCGCTCCGCACGGGAACGGTGCCGAGCCGATCGAGCAGTTCGAGCAGGCGATCGGTGGGATGGCCGTACCCGTTGTCGGCGCCGACGCCGATGACGCCTACGGTCGCGGAGAGCGCCTCGTACAGCCGTTCGCTCTGGTCGGCCGAGCCGTGATGGGCGACCTTCACGAGGTCGACGCGGCCAGGCGCCGCATCCGCGAGCATGCGGGCCTGGGCCTCCTCGCCGAGGTCGCCGAGGAAGACCGCCCGCCCGATGCGCCCCTCGAGCTCGAGCACGACGCTCGCGTCGTTGCCGGGCGCCGTTCGGGCAGGCGGCCACAGCACGCTCCAGCGCGAGTCGCCGAGCACGCCACGCCGGCCGGACGCGACCTCCACGGCGTCGGCACCGCCCGCGATCAGCGGGTCGAGCACCCGCGAGGAGCGTTCGTCGTCGAGCGGACCGTGCACCACGGTCTGCACCATGCCGACGACCGCGCCGCTCCCTGCGACGTGATCGGCATCCCAGTGGGTGAGCACGAGCAGGTCGATGCGCTCGACACCCAGGAACTCCAGGCACCGACCGAGCGCGGCCGGGTCGGGTCCGGTGTCGAAGAGCGCCGTCGACCCCTCGGAGCGCACGAGCACGGCGTCCCCTTGGCCGACGTCGCAGTTCGCGACATCCCACTCCCCCGGATGTGAGGCTCGCGCGACCACCGACGGCCCCGCGACGAGGCCGATCGGCACGGCGACGAGCAGCACGAGGACGACGGCCGCGACTCGGCGGAGTGTGCGACCGCCCCGGCGATCGAGGAGGAGCCAGAGCCCGACCGCGGTCGCGACGAGCAGCACGCACGCACCCGGCGCGTCGGACAGCCACGGCAGTCGCCCGCCGGGAAGGCCCGAGGCGCCGTGCGCGACGAGCGCGATCCAGGAGGCGGGAACCCACGCGACCTGTAGAAGGGCGAACCCGACCGACGGCAGGATCGGCAGCAGGAGGCATCCGATCATGCCGACCACCGTGCCGACCGGCGCCGCGGGCGCGGCGAGCAGGTTCGCCGCGACCCCGTAGACGGCGATCGCCGGATCGAGCAGGATCAGCACGGGCTGGCACGCCACCTGGGCTGCGACGGGCACCGCGAGCACGATGGCGAGCGGCACCGGCATGACCTCGGCGAACCGCCGCGCCAACGGAGCCGCGAGCAGCAGCAGCCCGGCCGTGGCCGCCGCGGAGAGGGCGAACCCGTAGTCGCGGGCGAGCCAGGGATTCTGCACGAGCAGGAGCACGACGGCGACGGAGAGCGCGGAGGTGCCGCCCGCACGCCGCGACGAGGCGACGCCGACCAGGATCACGACCGCCATCGCCGCGGCCCGGATGACGCTCGCCTGCGGCGTCACGAGCACCACGAACCCGGCGAGGGCGACGAGCGCGACGACGACCCGGGAGCGGCGGCCGAGTCCGCACGCGGCCGCGAGGCCGAATGCGGCTGCCGTCACGATCGCGCAGTTCGCCCCGGAGACGGCCGTCAGGTGCGTCAGCGAACTCGCCTTCATCGCGGCATCGAGGTCGGCATCGACCGCGGAGGTGTCGCCGATCGCGAGTCCTGGCACGAGCGCGGCGCCATCGCCCTCGAGGCCGGCCGCGGCATCCGCGAAGCCGTGCCTGAGCCCCGAGGCCCACGCGAGCCACGGCGGCGGCCCTCCGACCGGATCGACGCGGTCGGGCGAGACGAGTCGGAACGCGGTCGATTCGCCGGCCGGAAGGCTCTGGGCGCGTGCCGCGAACGAGAGGCGCGTGCCCCATTCGACGTCGGTCGATGCGCTCAGCCCGACCGTGACCGGAACGTCGGCGGCCGCCACCCCGTCGACGCTCACGAGCACCCCGTCGACGCGGACCATCGGCTCGTCGGCCGCCCAGACCGCAGCGCGCATCGGGCGGGGCGACGTGGTCGCCTCGATCACGACGTCGACGGTGCTGCGGGCCCGCGCCGCCTCCGTCAACGGCGACCGCGCCCGCTCGGCGAGTCCGGCGGCAGCGGTCGTCGCCGCGAGGGCCGCGCACGCGAGCACGACCAGCGTGGTGGCAGCCACGGCGACGAGGAGTGCACGCCGTCGGCTGGACGTCGTGCGCGTGTCGCGACCGTCGCCGAGCGGTGTGTTCAGGGCTCTTCGCGCACTGCCGTGGCGGTCGAGCGTCGCCCAGCAGAGCAGGCCGGCGACGATGAACGCGAGCGCCCACAGCGAGGCCGCCGTCATCCACCCGTCGATGCCGGCATCGGGCGCTCCGACGGCCGCCCACGCGGCAGCCCAGGTCGCGCACGCGGGCAGCAGCATCCGCAGGTCGTGCACTCAGAGCGCCACGAGCTCGGCGAGACCGGCGAACACGGCGTCGCCGATGCCGGTCACGTCCATCAACTGGTCGACGCTCGTGAAGGCGCCGTTCGCCTCGCGGTAGTCGAGGATGCGCTGCGCGAGTGCGGGGCCGATGCGCGGCAGCGTGTCGAGCTCCGCGACCCCCGCGGTGTTCAGGTGCACGAGGCCGTCGGATGCCGCAGCGCCCCCGCCCGCGCCACCACCGCCCGCACCCGCGCCACCGCCCGCCGCGGCCGCCGGCACCTCGCCGATCGCGAACACCCGGAGCTGCTCGCCGTCGACGACCGGACGAGCGAGGTTCACCCCTGCGGGGTCGGCGTCGGCGGTGAACCCGCCGGCCGCGGCGACGGCGTCGACGACCCGCGCGCCCTGGTCGAGCTCGACGAGGCCGGGACTGGCGACCGCCCCGAGCACGTGCACGAGCAGCGGCAGCGGTTCGCCGACCGTGCCGTCGGCGGCGTCGGCACCGTTCGGGCCGTCGCCGCTCACGCCTCCGTTCGGCGAATCGGCCGAGCCGTTCGCACCCGACGGGCCACCAGACCCTCCGATGACCTCCTGCGCCCCGCCGCCGCCCGACGCGAACGAGACCACGGCCGCCAGCGCGACCGCCGCGACGAAGAGCACGACGGCCGCGCCGACGGCGATGCGCACGCGCGGTCCGGCGCGGCGCGCGGCGGGGTCGAGCGCATCGAGCGCATCACGCGGCACGGGTGCACTCGGAGCATCGAGCGGTTCAGCGGGCATGCCCGCACGCTACGGCGACCCCGCAACGCCGAACGGCCGGCCGGGCCGAAGCCCGACCGGCCGTCGCCGATGCCGCAGTGGGGAGGAGCGGTCATGCCGACCGGCCGACCCGTCGAACGCGGGGTCAGCCCTTGATCGCGATGTTCACCAGGCGCGGTGCGCGCACGATCACGTTGACGATCTCGCTGTCGCCGATGGTGCGCACGACCGCGGCCGACGCGCGCGCGAGGGCCTCGAGCTCCTCGCCCGAGATCTTCGGGGAGACCTCGATGCGGTCGCGCACCTTGCCGTTGACCTGCACGATCGCCGTGACCGACTCCTCGACGAGGAGCGCCGGATCGGCCTTGCGCCACGGCACGAGGGCCACGGTCGGCTGGTAGCCGAGACGCTCCCACATGTCTTCGGCCGTGTACGGCGCGAACAGGTCGAGGATCATCGCGGTCACCTCGGCCGCCTCGCGCACCGCGGCGTCGCCCGCACCGGCACCCGAGTCGATGGCCTTGCGGGTCGCGTTCACGAGCTCCATGAGGCGCGCGACGACCACGTTGAACTTGAACGCCTCGACGAGCCCGGGGGCATCGGCGAGCAGTCGGTGCGTGATGCGGCGGAGCGCGGCGTCGCCCGTCTTCCACTCGACGTCGGGGCTCGAGGTCACCTCGCCGGCGATGCGCCACGCACGGGCGAGGAACTTCGCCGCACCGGTCGGCGAGACATCCGCCCAGTCGATGTCGTCTTCGGGCGGGCCGGCGAACGCGAGCGTGACGCGCAGCGCGTCGGTGCCGTGCGCCTGCAGTTCGGACGCGAACTCGACGAGGTTGCCCTTCGACTTCGACATCTTCGACCCGTCCATGAGCACCATGCCCTGGTTGAGCAGCGACGTGAACGGCTCGGTGAAGCTCAGGTAGCCCTCGTCGAAGAGCACCTTCGTGATGAAGCGCGAGTAGAGCAGGTGCAGGATCGCGTGCTCGACGCCGCCGACGTACTGGTCGACGGGCGCCCACTTCTCGGCCTCGGCCGGGTCGAAGGCGACGCCCTCGTCGGTCGGGTTGAGGTAGCGCAGGTAGTACCAGGAGCTGTCGACAAACGTGTCCATGGTGTCGGAGTCGCGACGCGCGGCCCCGCCGCACTTCGGGCACGCGACGTTGACCCAGTCTTCGGCGGCACCCAGCGGGCTCGAGCCCTTGGGCTTCAGGTCGAGGCCCGCGGCGTCCGGAAGCCGCACCGGCAGCTCGCTGTCGGGCACCGGCACCTCGCCGCAGTCGGTGCAGTGGATGATGGGGATGGGCGTGCCCCAGTAGCGCTGGCGCGAGATGAGCCAGTCGCGCAGGCGGTAGTTCTTGGCCGCACGGCCGAGGCCGCGGTGCTCGAGCAGGTCGACGACGCGGCGGATCGCGTTCGACTTCGAGAGGCCGTCGAGCGGGCCCGAGTTGATCAGGCGGCCCTCGCCGGTCAGCGCGACGCCCGTGTCGCCGGGGTTCAGCGGCGGCAGGTCGTCGGGCAGGTACGGCACGCCGTTCTCGTCGAGCGGGATCACGGGGATCACACCGGTGACGGGCTGGTTCGTGTCGACGACGACGCGCACGGGCAGGTCGAACGCGCGGGCGAAGTCGAGGTCGCGCTGGTCGTGCGCGGGCACGGCCATGATCGCGCCGTGACCGTAGTCGGCCAGCACGTAGTCGGCGGCCCAGATCGGCAGGCGCTCGCCGTTCACGGGGTTGATCGCGTGGCGGTCGAGGAACACGCCGGTCTTCGGGCGGTCGGTCGCGAGGCGGTCGATGTCGCTCTCGGTGCGCACGGACTCGAGGTAGCCCTCGAAGCGCGCCTTGACCTCGTCGGATGCCCCGGCCGCGAGCTCTGCGGCGAGCTCGGAGTCGGGCGCCACGACCATGAAGGTCGCGCCGAACAGCGTGTCGGGTCGCGTGGTGAAGACCGGGATGCGCTCCTCGCGCCCCTCGATCTCGAACTCGACGTCGGCGCCGGCCGAGCGGCCGATCCAGTTGCGCTGCATCGAGATGACCTTCGACGGCCACGCGCCCTCGAGCTGGTTCAGGTCGTCGAGCAGGCGGTCGGCGTAGTCGGTGACGCGGAAGTACCACTGCGTGAGGGCCTTCTTGGTGACGACGGCGCCGCAGCGCTCGCAGTGCCCGTCGACGACCTGCTCGTTGGCGAGCACGGTCTGGTCGTTGGGGCACCAGTTGACCTGGCCCGCCTTGCGGTAGGCGATGCCCTTCTCGTAGAGCTTCAGGAAGAGCCACTGGTTCCAGCGGTAGTACTCGGGGTCGCTCGTGTGCAGTTCGCGCGACCAGTCGAACGACGGCGCGTACTGGCGGAACGAGCGCTTCTGCTGGTCGATGTTCTCGTAGGTCCAGGCGCGGGGGTCGACACCGCGCTTGATGGCCGCGTTCTCTGCGGGCAGCCCGAAGGAGTCCCACCCGATGGGGTGCAGCACGTCGAAGCCCTGGTGGCGCCAGTAGCGGGCCACGGTGTCGCCGTAGCCGAACGCCTCGGCGTGCCCCATGTGCAGGTCGCCGGAGGGGTACGGGAACATGTCGAGGATGTACTTGCGCGGCTTCGTGTCACCGGGGCGGCCTGCCGCGAACGGCTTCGACTCCTCCCACACCGGAAGCCACTTCGCCTGGATGGAGGCGAAGTCGTATGCGCCGGGGTCGACCTCGTGCTGATCGTGTGCCACGTGACTCTCAATCGTGTCGATGCGGGGTTCACCGCACTGCTCAGGGCGCGCCAGACGTCGACGCACCGAGCATCAAGCCTACTCACTCGGGCTGGGCGGCGGCCTCACCTGGAGCAGACGAGGATCAGGCGCCCGTCGCGCCGAGCACGGCGAGCAGTGCGCGGGCCTTGATGCGGGTCTCCTCGACCTCCTCCTCGGCGATCGAGAGGGCGGTGATGCCGCCGCCCGTGCCGATCGAGGCGCCGTCGGGGCCGAGCACGATCGAGCGGATGACCATGGCCAGGTCGAGGCTGCCGTCGACGGCCAGATAGCCGAACGCACCGGAGTAGACGCCGCGGGGTCCGGCCTCGAGGCCGTGCAGGATCCGCATGGCGCTGTGCTTGGGCGTGCCCGTCATCGACCCCGCCGGGAACGCCGAGCGCACGGCATCGAGTGCGGTGAGCGGATGCCGCAGCCGGGCGCGCACGGTCGAGACGAGCTGGTGCACATGCGGGTACTCCTCGACGGCGAGCAGGCTCGGCACGCGCACGGTGCCGAGTTCGGCGATGCGCCCGAGGTCGTTGCGCATGAGGTCGACGATCATGAGGTTCTCGGCACGCTCCTTGTCGCTCTCGAGGAGCTCGCGTCGCAGCCGCCGGTCTTCGACGGGGTCGGCGTGCCGCGGGCGCGTGCCCTTCATGGGCTTCGTCGAGACGACGCCGTCGTGCGAGACGTGCAGGAACAGCTCGGGCGAGGCGCTGAGCAGCGCGTGCTCGCCGAACCGGAGGTAGCCGCCGTGGTGCGTCGGGCTCGAGGCCCGCAGTGCGAGGTAGGTGCTCGCCGGGTCGGGCGTCACGTCGACGTCGACGCGGTTCGTGAGGCAGAGCTGGTAGGCGTCGCCGCGGTGGATCGCCTGCTGGCACTCCCCGATGAGGCGCGAGTAGGTCGCGGCGTCGTGGCGCCAGCGCGCGGTCGGCGCGGGCGCCGGCGCCGACTGCGGATCGGGGCGAGCGGATGTCGGCGGCTCCGCCGGCACTGCGGGTGCGGATCCGGCGGGCCCGGCGCCAGCCCTGGCGCTCGCCCAGACCTCGGCGAGTTCGCGCGCCCAGGCCTCGGATGCGGCATCGCCGTCGTGATCGCCGTCGCGCTCGTCGCCGCCGAGCCACACGAGCGCCGCCGTGCGCGCCGCGTGGTCGAACACGACGGCCCGGTCGACCCAGAGGAACGCCGCGTCGGGCGTGTTCGTCTCGGCCGCAGGCACGCCGACGAGTCCGGCGCCCAGCTCGTAGCCGAACCACCCGTACCAGCCGAGCGGGCCGGACGGATCGGAACCCTCGGACTCCTCCGCGCGGTGCTCGGCGAGGCGCGCGCCCAGCGCATCGAACACGTCGTCGACCCCGGCGGCCCGCGTCAGCGTCGGGCGGTCGGAGGCCGCGGGCCAGGCGCTCGTGATCGTGCCGGCCGCGACATCCGCCGTGAGCAGCTCGGAACCGGCGTGCGCCGCGGCGATCACGCTGATGCCGCTCGTGGCATCGGAGCCGCCGTCGAGCCACACCACGTGGGTGGATTCGGTGTGGTGCGCGCGGAAGAGCAGGTGCGGATCGGTCCACCCGTCGAGCCGGCGGCGTCGGATTCGGCGCGGCATCCGTTCAGCCTATGTCGTGGACCGGCCGTCGAGACGCCCTTCACCAATGCTGAACGTGCGGTCGACGAGCCGTTCGTCGACGGGTGCGTGCGAGATGACGAGCACCGTTCGCCCGGCGTCGCGCGCGACCGTCACGAGGTCGCGCATGAGCGCATCGGCCTGCACCGCGTCGACGTTCGCCGTCGGTTCGTCGAGCACGAGCACCGGGAAGCCCGCCAGCGTGGCCCGTGCGAGCGCGATGCGCTGCGCCTGCCCGCCGGAGACGAGCGAGCCGCGCTCGCCGACGCGAGCGTCGAGGCCGCCGCGCTGCTCGACCCAGTCGCGCAGTCCGACGCGGTCGAGCGCGTCGAGCAGGTCGTCGTCGGTCGCGCCCTCGCGTGCGAAGAGCAGGTTCTGGCGCACGGTCTCGTCGAAGAGCCACGGCCGCTGCTCGACGAGGCCGACGATCGTTCGGAGCGCGTCGGGCTCGAGCGCGGAGGCCTCGACGCCGCCGATGCGGTACGAGCCCCCGTACTCGAGGAACCGCACGAGCACATGCGCGAGGGTCGTCTTGCCGGCGCCCGACGGTCCGCGCAGCAGCACGCACTCCCCCGACTCGAGCTCGAGGTCGACGTGCTCGAGCGCGGCACCGGATGTCGCGTCGGGCCGTCGTCGGTCGCCGTCGGCGTTCTCGGGAACCGGCGCAGCTGCATCGCCGGCGTCGCCGCCCACTGCGGGCCACGATGCTCGCACGCCGCGCAGGCGGATCTCGGGCGGCGCAACGCCCGCGGGCGGATCCGCCGGCACCAGAGGCGGAACCGGGATGCCGCTCGGTACCCGCTCGGGCACGGCCGATTCGACTCGCGCGGCGCTCGAGCGCGCCTGACGCCAGGCCGTCGCGGCGAGCGGGATCGCGGCCGCGACCTCGGCGATCGCGAGCGGCACGAGTGCGAGCACGGCGAACACCGGACCGCCGATGCGGCCGTCCTCGAGCAGCGGCGCCGCGGCCGCGAGGCTCGCGGCGACCGCGAACCCGCCGATCGCCGTCATCGAGGCGGATGCCGCACCGGCCGCCATGACCCTGGCTCGCGTCGCGCGGGCGAGCCGATCACCGAGCGCCTCGATGCGGGCGCGGCTGCCCTCGGCCGCATCGAAGGCGACGAGCACGTCGACCGACTGCACGTGCTCGAGCACGGCCGCCTGCAGGTCGCCGCGCAGCGGGGCGAGCTCGCGTTCGGCCCTGGCCGCCGCGAACGACTGGGCCAGGAGCGTCAGCCCGACGCCGACCACGAGGCAGGCGAGCACGGCCAGCGCCGAGGCCGGCGCGAGGATCGCGACGCCGACGATCGCCGCGAGGAGCACGACCGCAGCACTCACGAGCGGCTGCACGACGCGCAGGGGCACGTTCTGCAACTCGTCGACGTCGTCGACGAAGCGGGACAGCAGGTCGCCGCGACGCGCTCCGGCGAGCCCGTCGGGTGCGACGGGCAGCATGCGTTCGAACACGCCCGTGCGGATGGCCGCGAGCTGCCGGAACGACGCGTCGTGGCCGGTGAGCCGTTCGAGGTACCGGAACACGGCCCGACCGAGTGCGAACGCGCGCACGCCGACGACCGCGACCGACAGGTAGAGCACCGGAGGCTGCTCGGCCGCGCGGGCGATGAGCCACGCCGAGCACGCGAGCAGGGCGATCGCGGAGAGGCCGGAGGCGATGCCCGAGAGCACCGACGGCGTGAGACGGCCGGCCGACGGGATCGCGGCGCGGAGGATCGTCGAGCCCGCGGCGGCGCGCTCCGAAGTCGCGCGTCCCGAGGTCGCGCGTCCCGAGGTCGCGCGTCCCGAGGTCGCGCGCTCCGAGGTCGGATCGACGGCGAGGCGTTCAGACATGGGCGCCCGCCAATGCGATCGTGCGGTCGGCCGAGGCGGTCACGCCAGCGCGGTGCGTCGCGACGACCACCGCGTACCCCTCGTCGGCGAGCTCGCGGAGACCGGCCGCGATCGCGGCCTCGTGTGCGGGGTCCTGGGCGGAGGTCGGCTCGTCGAGCAGCACGATGCGCGCCTCGGTGGCGAGCGCGCGGTGCAGGGCCCTGGCGATCGCGACGCGCTGCGCCTGCCCGCCGGAGAGCCCGGAGCCGCCCGCGCCGAGCGGGGTCTCGGGGTCGAGCCCGACGTCGGCGAGGCGCATCGCGCGCTCGACGAGCGCCGCATCGGCCTGCTCGGCGCCGAGACGCACGTTCGAGCGCACGGTTCCGGCGAAGAGCGTCGCACCCTGCGGCGACCAGGCGATCGCCGCGCGGGTCGCGGCACCGGGGCGCTCGCCGTTCACGAGCGCCTCGCCCTCGATCGGTGCGAACCCCAGCAGGCCCGCGAACAGGCTCGACTTGCCGATGCCGCTCGGGCCCGTGACGGCCACGAGTTCGCCGGGGCGGGCTGCGAGATCCACGCCGTCGACCACGAGCTCGCCGTCGCGGCGCACCCCCGCAGCGACGAGCGAGACCCCGGTGTCCGCCGCAGCAGCCGCGGGCGTCGCAACGGTCGCCGCGGCATCCGGAATCCCATCACGACCGGCGACCGGCCCAGGGGCGACCGGCACCGAAGCGCCCCCGCCCCGCGCGGCCTCGAACAATTCGAACGCGTCGTCGGATGCGGCGACGCCCGCAGACGACGCATGGAACGCCGCGCCGACGTTGCGCACGGGCAGGAAGATGTCGGGCGCGAGGATCAGCACGAACAGCCCGGGCAGCAGCCCGATCTCGCCCCACACGAGCCGGAACCCGATCGACACCGCGACGATCGCGACCGAGAGGCTGGCCGCGAACTCGAGCGTGAAGCCCGACAGGAACGTCACGCGCAGCACGGCCATCGTGCGCTTGCGGAAGTCGTCGGTGACCGACCGGATGCGCGAGACCTGCCGCTTGGCCCGGCCGAACACGATGAGCGTCGAGAGCCCTCCGACGACCTCGAGGAACCCGTGCGAGAGGGTCGCGAGCGAGTCGTACTGCCGCCGCTGCACGGCCTGCGTCGCCATGCCGATGAGCGCCATGAAGACCGGTATGAGCGGCAGCACGATCACGAACACCAGCCCCGAGAGCGGGTCGGCCCACCACGCGATCGCGATCAGGATCGGCGTCGCGACCGCCGTCAGCACGAGCTGCGGCAGGTACGAGCCGAAGTACGCGTCGAGCGCGTCGAGGCCGGGGCCGAGCAGGGTGGTCGTGCGCGCGCTGGAGAATCCGGGCACCCCGGCCGGGGCACGCTCGACCGCGACGAGCACGTCACGCCGCAGCTCCTGCTTCACGCGCATCGCGCCGGCCGAGCCCACGAGCTCCCACGCCCACGCCGACAGGGCACGGACGGATGCCGCGACCACGAGGAGCACGAGCAGGGGCCACGCCTGCGACATCCGCTCGCCGTCGATGAGGCCCGCGACGAGCGACGCGAGCGCGTACGCCAGCCCGACGGTCGCGGCCGCCTGCAGGAGCGCCAGCAGGGCGCCGACGACGAGGAACCTGCGGGCGGCGCGCGAACGCCGGACGAGTCGTGGATCGAGGGGTTTCACGTCAGTGCGCGGCCGCCTCGACGGATGCGCGCGAGACGCGCTTGCGGAACACCCAGTACGTCCAGCCCTGGTAGAGCAGCACGATCGGCAGGGTGAACAGCGCCACCCAGCTCATCACGGTGAGGGTGTACTCGGTGCTCGACGCGTTCTCGATCGTGAGGCTGTTCGCCGGGTCGTTCGAGGCCGGCATCACGTCGGGGAACAGCGCCGCGAACAGCGCCAGCACCGCCGTGGCGACGGTGACCGCGAGCAGCGTGAAGGCGATGCCCTCGGCCCCGCGCAGGTTCGCCAGCCAGCCGCCGATGAGCGCGAGGGCGGCCACCGCGGCGAACACCCAGAACCAGAACGTGCCGAACGCGAAGCCGGTCCAGAGCAGGAAGCTCGCGGCGACGACGATCGTGATCGCTCCCGAGCGGACGGCGAGGCGGCGCGCACGCTCGCGCAGGTCGCCCTCGGTCTTGAGCGAGGCGAACACGACGCCGTGCGTGAAGAAGAGCAGCAGCGTCGTGAGGCCGCCGAACAAGGCGTACGGATTCAGCAGCGTCAGCAGGTTGCCCGTGAAGTTGTGGTCGGCGTCGAGCGGCACGCCGGCCACGATGTTCGCGAACGCGACGCCCCAGAGCAGCGCGGGCACGGCCGAGCCGACGACGATCATGCCGTCGAACCACGCCTTCCACTTCGAGTCGGGCCGCTTGTGCCGGTACTCGAACGAGACGCCTCGCGCGATGAGCGCGAGCAGGATCAGCAGCAGGGCGAGGTAGAACCCCGAGAACAGCGTGGCGTACCACTCGGGGAACGCCGCGAACAACGCGGCGCCCGCGACGATGACCCAGGTCTCGTTGAGGTCCCACACGGGGCCGATGGTGTTGATCAGCACGCGCCGATCGGTGTCGTCCTTGCCGAGGAACGGCAGTGACATGCCGATGCCGAAGTCGAACCCGTCGAGGACGAAGTACCCGACGAACAGGAACGCGACGATCCAGAACCAGAGTGTTGCGAGATCCATCTTCAGTCGCCTCCTAGTAGACCGTCGTGGCGGGTTCGATCTTGCCGGTCTCGGGATCCGGCTCCCCCACCTCGGGCGGCCCCTTGTGGATCGCCTGGATGATGAGCCGCACCTCGACCACCGCGAGGATGCCGTAGATGAGCGTGAAGGCGACGAGCGAGATGAGCACGTCGAGCCCGGTCACGTAGGGCGAGACGCCCGATTCGGTCTTCATGAGGCTGAACACGATCCAGGGCTGTCGACCCATCTCGGTGAACACCCACCCGACGCTCATCGCGAGGAGCGAGAGCGGGAAGCTCCAGATCGCGACCTTCCAGACCCATGCCTGCTTCGGCATGCGTCCCTTGCGGGTGACCCAGAGGCCGACCACGGCGATAAAGACGTGGAGCAGGCCGAG
This sequence comes from Agromyces allii, assembly GCF_009749385.1. Classification (GTDB taxonomy): domain Bacteria; phylum Actinomycetota; class Actinomycetes; order Actinomycetales; family Microbacteriaceae; genus Agromyces; species Agromyces allii. The sequence goes on from NZ_WBIN01000004.1 coordinate 44,317, forward strand.
GCCGATCATCCAGCGGAACGCCCAGTAGGTGACCCAGAGGATCGGCGTGTAGTCGCCGGGGCCGAACTGCTGCGTGTACTGCGCCTGCAGGTCGTTGATGCCCTCGACGCACCCGTCGAACGTGTGCGTCGACAGGAACGAGAGCAGGTACGGGATGCGGATCGAGAAGAGCTCGCTCGACCCGTCGGGCGTGCCGAGGGTGAAGATCGAGAATGACGCGTCCGCCCCGCAGACCGTGTCGAACGTGGCCTCGGCCGCGGCCATCTTCATGGGCTGCGTCGCGACCATCGCGAGGCTGAGCTGGTCGCCGAACAGGGTCGTGAGCACGCCGGAGCCGATCATGAGCCAGAGCCCGTACTTGAGCGCGGGCCGCATCGTGTCGATGTGCTGGTTGCGCGCGAGGTGCCAGGCGGCCGCGCTGATGATGAGGCCCGCCGCGACCATGAAGCTCGCCGCGATCGTGTGCGGGAACGCGGCGAGGGCGACCCGGTTCGTGAGCAGCGCGCCGATGTCGACGAGCTCGGCGCGGCCGCTCTCGGCGTTCAGCTCGTAGCCGACCGGATTCTGCATGAACGCGTTCGCGGCCAGGATGAAGTACGCCGACAGGATGGTGCCGACGGCGACCGCCCAGATCGTGGCGAGATGGATGCCGCGCGGCAGCTTGTCCCAGCCGAAGATCCAGAGGCCGATCATGGTCGCCTCGAAGAAGAAGGCGAGCAGGCCCTCCATGGCCAGCGGGGCGCCGAACACGTCGCCGACGAACCGCGAGTACTCCGACCAGTTCATGCCGAACTGGAACTCCTGCACGATGCCGGTGACGACGCCCATGGCGAAGTTGATGAGGAAGATGTTGCCGAAGAACCGCGTGATGCGCAGGTACTCGGCCTTGCCGGTGCGGAACCAGGCGGTCTGGAACACCGCGGTGCTCGTCGCGAGACCGATCGTGATCGGCACGAAGAGGAAGTGGTAGACGGTCGTGAGACCGAACTGCCACCTGGCCAACAACAGTGGATCGAGCAGGTCGTTCACGGATGTCCCTTCCACACGCCCTCGACTTCGCGAGCCGTTCTTCTACAGAGCGTAGAACATTCAGGCTCGCGGCGGTAGTCTGGAGCCATGGCGAGTCTTGGCGAGTTGGAGCGCTCCGTGATGGAGGTGCTCTGGAACAGCGACGCCGACGTGTCCGCGAACGAGCTCCGCGACGCCCTCGTGCTGCGTCCCGACTCGACCGGCCGCGCCGTCGCCACGACCACCGTGCTGACCGTGCTCTCCCGCCTCGAGCGCAAGGGCTTCGTCACCCGGTCGCGCGACCAGCGGCCGCACCGCTACCGGGCGCTGCTCTCCCGCGAGGAGCACACCGCCGAGCTCATGCACGAGGTGCTCGACCGTTCGAGCGACCGCGACGCCGCCCTCGCGCGTTTCGTCGGAACCGTGAGCGACCGGGAGGCCGCCACGTTGCGCCGGCTCCTCGACGAGCTCGCACACCACTGACGTGATCCCCCTCGCCCTCGTGCTCGGCGCCCTCGCCGTGGCCCTGGCCTGGCCGGTGCCCATGGCGCTGTCGCGAGCTGCGTGGCCGTCCCGCTCCCCCGCGATCGCACTCGCCCTGTGGCAGGCGATCGCCCTCGCCGGCGCGCTCTCGATGATCGGCTCCCTGCTCGCCTTCGGCGCCTCTCCCGCCGGCTCGCTCTCGGGCGCGATCGAGCATCTCCTGCCCGCCGCACTGCACGGTGCGATCCCCGCCGAGTACGCGATCGTGCACCTCGCTTCCATCACGCTGGCGATCGGCCTCGCGATCCACCTCCTGGCGAACCTCGGACTCACGGCCGTGCGCGCGGAGCGCGAGCGTCGGCGCCAGCACCAGCTCATCGCCCTCCTCGGCGACCCGATGCCCGGCGTCCCGCGCACCCGGGTGCTCGCCCACCCCGAGCCGCTCGCCTATTGCGTACCCGGCATCCGCACGGCGACGGTACTGACCGACGGCCTCGTCGACGCACTCGAGCCCGCCGAGCTCGCCGCCGTCATCGCGCACGAGCGCGCGCACCTCGACCAGTTCCACCACCTCGTCCTGCTCTCGTTCCGTGCCTGGCACAGCGCGCTGCCGTGGTTCCCGATCGCGAACCGCGCCGAGCGTGCGGTGTCCCTGCTCACCGAGATGCTCGCCGACGACGAGGCCAGACGCGAGGTCGGAGACACCACGCTCCGCTCCGCGATCCTGCTGGTCGGCAGCGCCGGCGAGCCGGGAGCGTACGCCGACTCGGGCGGCATCGCCCCCGATCACGCGATGCTCGCCGCCCGCGTCGCGCGCCTCGGAATCACCCCGTAGTCTGATGCGCCCCTCAGCGGCCGCGGATACGCTCGAACGATGAACGAGATCCTCGACTGGATCCTGAACACGGTGCAGAGCGTCGACCCCGTGGCGCGCACGCTGCTCGCCGGGCTCGGCATCATGTTGGAGACCTCGGTGCTCGTCGGCCTCGTCGTCCCGGGCGACACGATCGTGCTCGTCGCCTCCACCGCGGTCGAGGGCGTCGTCGAGTACCTCGCCCTGACCCTCACGGTCATCGTGGGCGCGCTCATCGGCGAGAGCATCGGCTTCGCCCTCGGTCGGTGGTTCGGCCCCCACATCCAGCGCTCACGGCTCGGGCAGCGCATCGGCGACCACAACTGGCGTCGGGCGCAGGTCTACCTCGCGCGACGTGGCGGCCCCGCGGTCTTCGTCTCGCGGTTCCTGCCCGTGCTGCACTCGCTCATCCCGCTCACGGTCGGCATGAGCGACATGCGCTACCGCAGGTTCATGGCCTGGACGGTGCCGGCCTGCGTGCTCTGGGCGTTCGCGTACGTCTCGGTCGGATCCGCCGCCGCCGGCGGCTACCGCGAGCTGAGCCGCGACCTGCACTGGGCCGGCTACCTCTTCGTCGCCGTCATCGTCGTCTTCCTGGTGGCCGTCTGGGCGGTCAAGCGCTGGCTCATCCGCTCCGAGGCCCGCCACATGACGGAGGTCGCCCCGGAACGGCCGAAGGGGCCGGAGACCGAAGTCCCCGACCCCCGCACGGCCGATGGCGCCTAGATCAGTCCGTTCTCGGTGAGCCAGTCCTTCGCGGCGGTGCTGGCCGAAGCCTTCTCGTCGCCCTCGACCCGGTTGCGCAGGTCGATCAGGTCGTCGGTCGTGAGCTTCGCCGAGATGGCGTCGAGCGCCTTCTGCAGCTCGTCGGAGGCGATCGAGCTCGAGAGGAGCGGGATCACGTTCTGGGCGGCGATCAGGTTCTCGGGGTCGTCGAGGACCACGAGATCCTTCGCCTTGAGGTCGGGCGACGTCGTGTAGATGTCGGCGACCTGGACGGTGTCGTCGGTCAGCGCCTTGACCGTGTCGGGTCCGCCGTAGTCCTCGTACGGCACGAAGGTGACATCCGTCACGCCGTAGACCGAGGCGAGCCCCGGGATGCCGTAGCCGAGCTCGGCGAACTGCGGGTTGGCGCCGAGGCTGAACGGCTGCACGGCGGCGAGGTCGCCGATGGCCTTGAGGTTGTTCGCCGTGGCGAACTCGCTCGTGACGACGTAGGCGTCCTTGTCCTCGGCCTCGGCCGAGGCGTAGACGACGAGGTCGTCGGCCGCGACGGCGTCGACCAGGGCGGCGTCGACGTCTTCGGTCGTGCGCTCGGCGAATTCCGTGTCGTAGTAGGCGAGCAGGTTTCCGTTGTACTCGGGAATCAGGTTGATCGATCCGTCCTGCAGCGCGGGGATGGTCTGCTGGCGCGGCCCGATGTTGAACTTCGTCGAGACGTCGAAGCCCTGCGCGGTGAGCGCCTGGGCGTAGATCTCGCCGAGGATCTCGCTCTCGGGGAACGCGAACGAACCCACGACGATCGCGTCGCCGCTGCCTCCGGCGGCGTCGGTCTCGGGGGCGGTGGGATCTCCTGAGGCGCACCCTGCCAGAGCCACGATGGCTCCGACCGCGACAACGCCTGCGGCGATCCGGCCTTTCTTGAACATGCTCATGTCATTCCCTCTCTTGGTTCGGTGTTCCCACCGTCGCCGGCTGACGCTGTGCCTGCCGACGAACCGCACTCCGACCAGTGTCGGCTGGACCGCCGACACCCGGCGTCGCAGTGAGTCTCTGGATGACCGCGAAGACGCCGTCCACGAGGAGGGCGAGCGCGGTGATGAGGATGGCGCCGCCGAGGATCCGGTTGTAGTCGTTCAACCCGATGCCGCTGGCGATGATCCGCCCGAGGCCGCCGAGTCCCACGTACGACGCGATGACGACCGTCGCGATGACCTGGAGCACACCGGAACGCAGTCCGCCGACGATGAGCGGGAGCGACAGCGGGATCTCGACCTTGACGAGGATCTGGAGTTCGGTCATGCCGCTGGCACGGGCGGAGTCGATGGTCTGCCGATCGACGGACTCGAGTCCGGAGTAGGCGCCGGCGAGGATCGACGGGATCGCGAGGAGGACCAGCGCGATCATCGTGCCGAGGAAGTTGGCCGTCGTGCTGACCATCGAGTAGCCGAGGACCATCGTGAGGAAGAACAGCACGCCGAGCGTGGGGAGGGCACGCATGCCTCCCGTGAACGAGATGACGAACTGCCTGCCCTTGCCCGTGTGGCCGATGTAGAAGCCCAGTGGGAGCGCGATGAGCGCTGCGATCAGGACCGCCACGAACGTATAGAGCAGGTGTTCGGCGAGACGGTCTTGAATGGGCAGCGGCGACTGTGCTCCGGCGACCCAGTTGGCCGGGTCGAAGATCCAGGCGAAGGCGTCGATGAAGAGGTTCATCCGACATCACCCACCGTGATCGGAAGGCGAACCGAATCGGCCTGGGCCGACCTGGATCCGTTCTTCCGGTTCCAGGGCAGCAGCAGCCGGCCGAGCAGCACGAGGATCAGGTCGAAGACGAGAGCGATGAGCAGGCTCGCGACGATGCCCGTCGCGACCTCCTCGAGGATGTTGCGCTGCTTGCCGTTCGTGAACAGGTAGCCGAGGTTCTGCGACCCGATCAGGACGCCGACCGAGACGAGCGCGATGGTGGAGACGGAGACGACCCGCATGCCGGCCAGCAGCACGGGCCCCGCGAGCGGGAACTCGACCCGCCAGAACTGCTGCCACCGCGAGTAGCCCATCGCGAGCGAGGCCTGCTTGACGTCGACCGGGACCGACGTGAATGCATCGGCGGCCGCGCGCACCATGATCGCGACCGCGTAGATCGACAACGCGACGATCAGGTTGATGTCGCTCAGCACCTTGGTGCCGATGATGGCCGGGAGGATCACGAACAGCGGCAGCGACGGGATCGTGTAGAGCAGGCTCGTCGAGGTGATGATGACGGCGCGTGCCGTGCGCCCCGTCACGGCGATCCGAGCGAGCGGCACGGCGACGACGAAGCCCACGATGATCGGGACGACGCTCAGGCGGATGTGGTTGACGGTCAGTCCCACGACGAGGTCGAAGTTCGAGATGAGCCAGTTCATGAGGCTTTCACGTCGGGCGACGCACCGTCTCCGATCGATGCATGGTCGTCTTCGATGAGGCCGGCCGGCCGGCCGGCCGAATCGACGACGACGATCCGACCGCTCGCGGGGTCGCGCGGCTGCAGGCGCAGCCGACGCTGGCCGCGGTCGGCCCCGATGAACGAGGCGACGAAGTCGTCGGCGGGGTGTGCCAGCACCTCGGCCGGGGTGCCGATCTGCGCCACGATGCCGCCGGTGCGGAGGATGACCATCTGGTCGGCCAGGGCGAAGGCCTCGTCGATGTCGTGCGTCACGAAGACCACGGTCTTGTCGAGCGCGCTCTGGAGGCGCCGGAGTTCGGTCTGGAGCTCGAGCCGCACGATCGGGTCGACCGCGCCGAACGGCTCGTCCATCAGCAGGATGTTCGGGTCCGCCGCGAGGGCTCGAGCCACCCCGACCCGCTGCTGCTGACCCCCGGAGAGTTGACGCGGATACTTGTCGGCGAGACCGCGGTCGAGCCCCACGGTGTCGAGGAGCTCGAGCGAGCGCGCCCTGGCCGCCGACTTCGCGACGCCCCGCAGCAACGGGACCGTGGCGACGTTGTCGACGATGCGTCGGTGCGGAAGCAGTCCGCCGTTCTGCATCACGTACCCGATGCTGCGGCGCAGGCGCACCGGATCGACGGTCGCGACATCCGTGCCGTCGACGAGCACCTGGCCGCTGGTCGGGTCGACCATGCGGTTGATCATGCGGAGCAGCGTGGTCTTGCCCGATCCGGAGGAGCCGACGAGCACCGTGATGGTGCGCGGCTGGATCACGATGTCGACGTGCTCGATCGCGAGTGTGCCGTCGGGATACTGCTTCGTGACACCGCGGAACTCGATCATGGCCGCCTCACACCCCGTTCGAACGGTCGTTCGAACTGCAAGTCCCCAGCCAAACACCTAAACGGGCACGAGGCAACGCGAAGCCCGCGCGCGTCGAAAGACGGCGTCACGGACGGGCCCGGTGAACCGGGTGCGAAGCTCGGCCCGCGTGCGGGCGGCCGGGATCAGGCGGCGGTGCTGGCCGCTCGCGGCATGCCGAGGTGCTCGCGCAGGTAGGACTGCACGAGTGCGCGGGCCTCGGCGAGGTAGCGCTCGTCGCCGTCGATCGAGCGCTCGAACGCCCGGTTGATGAGCGAGTCGGCGACCTCGAGTGCGATGCCGATGCGGAATCCGAGCTCTTCGGCCTCGAGGTCGATCTCGAACTCGGCCGCGATCAGCTGCGCCATGCGGGCTGCGAACTCGGGCTCGTGGTCTTCGCCGCGATCGCGGTGACCGGCGTGCACGACGGTGAAGCCGGGCTCGTCGCGGTACAGCGCGATGCAGGCGTCGAGCGAGATGTCGATGAGGTCCCACCACGTCGCGGGGGTGGCGCGCTCGAGCTCATCGGCGACCCGCTCGCGGAACCGCTGGATCGCGCGCTCGCGCAGCGCCTCCACCACGGCGACGCGGTCGGGGAAGTACCGGTAGACCGTGCCGATCGAGGCGCCGGCGCGCTCGGCGACCATCTGCGTCGTGAGTCGCTCGAATCCGGACTCGTCGACGATCTCGGCCGCAGCGTCGAGCAGCGCGTCGAGGCGCTGCGAACTGCGTCGTTGTGTCGGCTCGGTGCGGACTGAGCGTTTCCTGCTCGAATCGGCCCCGAGGATCAGGTCGACATTCGGCACGGAACCTCCTCAGTTTGCGCGGTCAACTCTACCGGCCGTCGAAGCGACCGGATGACCACGCAACCTGAGCGTTTCACGTGCGTCCGCTTCGGCATGACAGACTGAGTGGATGCCGGCGAGCCCCCCTGATCCGGCCGGATCGAGCGAGCGCGAGGTCCGGCACCGCGCCGCGCGCATCGAGGACTGGATCCACGTCCAGCACGTTCGATGGGCGCGCAGCCGCGGGCAGGTGCCGACGGTGGTCCCGTACACGGGCTACGGCTCCACCGAGTGGGTGCGCGTGCTCTGCCGTGTGCTGCTGAGCCGACGCATCTCGCCCGACGAGACCTCTCCCCGGCGCCGCAAGCGGCGCGAGCAGGGCATCCGCGGCTGGCGCAGCTTCACGAGCGCCCCGGTCGGCAACGTGCCCGTGATCATCGAGGTCGGCGGGCAGACCATCGAGGTGCTGACCGACCGCGGCGGCGTGGTCGACACGCGCGTCCCGGTGTCGCTGGCGCCCGGATGGCACGAGGCGACGCTCAGCACCCCGGGTTCCGACAAGGTCACCGCACCGATCCAGGTGCTCGATCCCGACGTGTCCTTCGGCATCATCTCCGACGTCGACGACACCGTCATGGTCACGGCGCTCCCCCGGCCGTTCGTCGCCTTCTGGAACACGTTCGTGCTCGACGAGCACGCGCGCATGCCCACCCAGGGCATGTCGGTGCTCTACGAGCGCCTCGTGCGCGCCCACCCGGGCGTGCCGGTGCTCTACCTCTCCACGGGCGCCTGGAACGTCGCACCGACGCTCAACCGGTTCCTCTCGCGCAACCTGTACCCCGCTGGCCCACTGCTGCTCACCGACTGGGGACCGACGCACGACCGGTGGTTCCGCAGCGGTCGCGCCCACAAGGAGGAGAACCTGCGTCGCCTCGCCGGCGAGTTCCCCGGCATCCGGTGGCTCCTCATCGGCGACGACGGCCAGCACGACGAGGTCATCTACGCCGACTTCGCGGCCGAGTTCCCCGACCACGTGGCGGCGATCGCCATCAGGCAGCTCTCGAAGGGCGAGGCCGTGCTCGCCGGCGGGCGCGGCAAGGCGTCGCAGGTCGAGGTGACGGTGCCGTGGGTCGCGGCCACCGACGGTTCGACGATGGCCGACCAGCTCGCCGAGGCCGGCCTGCTCTGACCCGAGGCCCGCGCTGCGGCCGGCAGCGTGCGGCGGCGCCTCAGACGGTGACGGATGCCGCGGCGCCGCGCTCGCGGCGCACGCGGGCGAGTCCGCGGTTGATCTGCCGGGCCCAGAGCGGCCCGCGGTAGATGAACGCGGAGTACCCCTGCACGAGGTTCGCACCCGCGTCGAGCCGCGCCTGCACGTCTGCGGCCGTCTCGACGCCGCCGACCGAGATCACGCACATCGACCCGGGCACGTTCGCACGCACCAGGCCGAGCACCTCGAGCGAACGGGCCGCGAGCGGAGCGCCCGACAGTCCGCCTGCGCCGATGCGCTCGATCTCGGCCGCAGAGGCGCGGAGGCCCTCGCGTGAGATCGTCGTGTTCGTCGCGATGATGCCGTCGAGCCCGAGGCGCGACGCGAGCTCGCAGATGCGCACGACCTCGTCGTCGACGAGGTCGGGAGCGATCTTCACGAGCAGCGGCGTGCTGCCCGATGCGGCGCGAACCGCCTCGAGCAGCGGGGCGAGCGCGTCGAGCTCCTGCAGCCCGCGGAGGCCCGGCGTGTTCGGCGAGCTCACGTTGACCACGAGGTAGTCGGCGAACGGCGCGAGCACGCGCGTGCTGCGCTCGTAGTCGCCCACCGCGTCTTCGACGGCCGTGACCCGGCTCTTGCCGATGTTCACGCCCAGCACGGGCCGCCGACGGCGACGCGACAGTCGCGAGAGTCGGCCGACCGCGGCATCCGCCCCGCCGTTGTTGAAGCCCATGCGGTTCACGAGCGCGCGGTCGCCGATGAGGCGGAACAGCCGCGGACGGTCGTTGCCCGGCTGCGCGATCGCGGTGATCGTGCCGACCTCGACATGGCCGAAACCGAGATTGCCGAGGCCGCGCACCGCGAAGCCGTCTTTGTCGAAGCCGGCGGCGACGCCGAACGGCGACGGGAACGTCAGGCCGAGCGTCTCGACGGCGAGTGACGGATCGGGCTTCGTGAACTGCTCGACCACCCGCCCGATTCCGAGCGTGGGCAGCGCACGGATCACCCGGAACGCGAGGTGATGCGCGTCTTCGGGGTCCATGCGGGAGAAGAAGAGGGAGAAGACAAGTCCGTACATACCGCCCATCAGGCTATCGGAGTTCCGAGCCCGACGAACGCGCGCTACTCCACGGGGCGCGCGGGGAGGCGGCCGTGCGCCTCGCGCAACTGGCCGATCGCCGACTCGAAGTCGTCGAGCGACTCGAACGCCTGGTACACGCTCGCGAACCGCAGGTACGCCACCTCGTCGAGGTCGCGCAGCGGCGGGAGGATCGCGAGGCCGATGTCGTTCGCCTCGATCTGCGAGGTGCCGGTCGAGCGGATCGTCTCCTCGACGGTCTGCGCGAGCACCGCGAGGTCGGAGTCGGTCACCGGGCGGCCCTGGCAGGCCTTCTTGACGCCGAGCACGACCTTCTCGCGGCTGAACGGCTCGGTCACGCCGCTGCGCTTGATCACCGAGAGGCTCGCGGTCTCGGTCGTCGAGAACCGTCCTCCGCACTCCGGGCACTGACGCCGACGACGGATCGAGAGCCCGTCGTCGCTCGTACGGGAATCGATGACTCGGGAATCCGGGTGGCGGCAGAACGGACAGTACATGGTGGTTCAAGCCTAGCGGGGTCGGAACGGCTCTCGCCGGTCAGCGGGCGTCCGCGCGCACGTCGATGCCGACCGGCATCTGCTCGCCGTCGCCTGCGCCGGCCCGCCTCAGCGTTCGAAGCGCGCGGTGACGGCCTCGCCGTGCGCCGGCAGGTCCTCCTCGGCCGAGAGCGTCGCGATGACGGGCGCGACCGCACGGAGTGCGGCCTCGTCGTAGCGCACGACCTGCTGCGGGCGCAGGAACGTCGCAGCAGACAGCCCCGACACGTGACGCGCGGTGCCGCCGGTCGGCAGCACGTGGTTCGAACCGGCGGCGTAGTCGCCGAGGCTCACGGGCGAGTGGGGCCCGACGAAGATCGCACCGGCGTTCTCGATGCGCGCGAGCGTGGCATCGACATCGGCGACCTGGATCTCGAGGTGCTCGGCGCCGAACGCGTTCGCGAAGGCCGCCGCCTGCTCGAGGTCGTCGACCAGCACGAGCGCCGACTGCGGCCCCTCGACCGCGGCCCGCACACGTGCCGAGTGCTTCGTCGCGGCGACACGCGTCTCGAGACGTTCGCGCACCGCCTCGGCGAACTCCGCCGAATCGGTCACGAGCACGGATGCCGCGAGCTCGTCGTGCTCGGCCTGGCTCACGAGGTCGGCGGCCACGAAGTCGGCGTCGGCGCTCGCATCGGCGATCACGAGGATGTCGGTGGGCCCGGCTTCGGCGTCGATGCCCGTGACCCCGGCGACCAGCCGCTTGGCGGCCGCGACGAACACGTTGCCCGGCCCGGTGACCCGCTGCACGGGCAGGACGCCGAGATCGGGGACGCCGTACGCGAAGGCGCCGATCGCGCCCGCGCCGCCCATGGCGTAGACCTCGTCGACGCCGAGGAGCGCGGCGACCGCGGCGATGGTCGGGTGGATGCGCCCGTCGTGGTCGGCCTGCGGCGGCGATGCGAGCGCGATCGACCGCACTCCGGCGACCTGCGCGGGCACGACGTTCATCACGACGCTCGACGGGTACACGGCCTTGCCGCCCGGCACGTAGAGGCCGACGCGCTCGACGGGTTGCCAGCGCTGCTCGATCACGGCGCCCGGCGCGAGCACGGTCGTGACCGGCACGGGCACCTGCGCGGCGCTCGCGGCGCGCACGCGGGCGATCGTGGACTCGACGGCCTCGCGCACGGCGGGGTCGAGCGCCTCGAGCGCGGCGCGCAGCTCTTCGGCGGGCACGCGGATCGCAGCGGGACGAACTCCGTCGAACCGTTCGGCCTGGTCGAGCAGCGCCTGCCCGCCGTGCTCCCGCACCTCGTCGATGATGCGCCCGGCGGGCGCGAGCGCGGCCGTGACATCCGTCTCGGCACGGGGAACCAGCGCGAGCAGCTCGGCTGGGGACGGACGGGAACCGCGGAGATCGATGGTGCGCAGCATGATGCTCCCAGCGTACCGATCGGGCGCGCGAACGCCCGTCGGCAACGTCACAGGAGGCAGCCGGGCCCGAGCAGGCTCTTGAGCTCGCCGTAGAGGTCGGCCGTCACCTTGACGGGGTACTGCCCCACCTCGAAGACCCGTCCGACGCGCCCCTTCGTGAGGGTGATCCGCACCTCGGTGTCGCCCTGGTGGCGCACGAGCACCTCTCGAAGCGCCTCCGTCGTCTCCTGCGTCGCCCGCTGGTCGGGGATCGTGATCCGCACGATGCCCGAGTCGTCGTCCTGGCCGAGTTCGGGCGTGATCACGCTGTAGGCGTGCAGGTTCATGCCGTCGTCGCGCATGCTCACGCGGCCGCGGACGACCACGATCGAGTCGGCCTGCAGGCCCGGCGCGAACTCCTGGTAGGCCTTGCCCATGAACATCACGGTGATCTCGCCCGAGAAGTCCTCGACCGTGATCATGCCGTACTGATTGCCCGAGGCCTTCGCGACGCGGTGCTGCACGCTCGTGACGAGTCCGGCGACCGTGACGGTGTCGGCGTCCTGCGTGGCGTCGGAGGTCATGAGCTCGGTGATCGTGATCGAGGCGTGCTTCGCGAGGGGCGCCTCGAGGCCCGCGAGCGGGTGGTCGGACACGTAGAGCCCGAGCATGTCGCGTTCGAAGGCGAGCTTCTGCTTCTTCGGCCACTCCGGACGATCGGGCACCAGCGACGGCGCGGCGTCGCGCTCGCTCTCGTCGAAGAGGCTGTCGAAGTCGAACCCGAAGTCGCCCACCTCTTCGGCCCGCTTCTCCTTCACGACCGACTCGACCGCGCTCTCGTGGATCTCGACGAGGGCCCGGCGGGTGTGGCCGAGCGAGTCGAAGGCACCGGCCTTCACGAGGGACTCGACGGTGCGCTTGTTCGCGACCTGGAGCGGCGACTTCTTCAGGAAGTCCTGGAACGACTCGAAGCGGCCCTTCGCCTCACGGGCGCCGCGGATGCCGTCGACCACGTTGAAGCCGACGTTGCGCACCGCGCCGAGTCCGAAGCGGATGTCCTCGCCGACGGCGGCGAAGTAGCCGATCGACTCGTTGACGTCGGGCGGCAGCACCTTGATGCCCATGCGACGGCACTCGTTGAGGTACAGCGCGAGCTTGTCGCGGGCGTCGCCGACGCTCGTCAGCAGGGCGGCCATGTACTCGGCGGGGTAATGCGCCTTGAGGTACGCGGTCCAGTAGCTGAGCACGCCGTACGCAGCCGAGTGGGCCTTGTTGAAGGCGTAGTCGGAGAAGGGCAGCAGGATCTCCCAGAGCTTCTGGATCGCGGCATCCGAGTACCCGTTGGCCTTCATGCCGCCCGCGAAGCCCTCGTACTGCTTGTCGAGCTCGGACTTCTTCTTCTTGCCCATCGCGCGGCGCAGGATGTCGGCCTGACCGAGCGAGAACCCTGCGACGCGCTGGGCGATCGCCATGACCTGCTCCTGATAGATGATCAGGCCGTAGCTCGTGTCGAGGATGTCCTTCAGCGACTCCGAGAACTCGGGGTGGATCGGCGTGATCTCCTGCAGCGCGTTCTTGCGGAGTGCGTAGTTGGTGTGCGAGTTCGCGCCCATCGGGCCCGGTCGGTAGAGCGCGATGACGGCCGAGATGTCCTCGAAGTTGTCGGGCTTCATGAGGCGCAGCAGCGCACGCATCGGGCCGCCGTCGAGCTGGAACACGCCCAGCGTGTCGCCCTTGCCGAGCAGTTCGTACGCGCCGGCGTCGTCGAGGGCGAGGTCTTCGAGCACCGGTCGGATGCCGCGGTTCGCCTCGATGTTGTCGAGGGCGTCGTCGATGATGGTGAGGTTGCGCAGCCCCAGGAAGTCCATCTTGATCAGGCCGAGCGACTCGCACGCCGGGTAGTCGAACTGCGTGACGATCTGGCCGTCCTGCTCGCGCTTCATGATCGGGATGATGTCGATCAGCGGGTCGCTCGACATGATCACGCCCGCGGCGTGGACGCCCCACTGGCGCTTCAGGTTCTCGAGCCCGAGCGCGGTCTCGAAGACCGTCTTCGCCTCGGGGTCGGTCTCGACGATGGCCCGGATGTCGGCGGCCTCTTTGTAGCGCGGGTGCTTCGTGTCGAAGATGCCGGTGAGCGGGATGTCCTTGCCCATGACGGCCGGCGGCATCGCCTTCGTGAGCTTCTCGCCCATCGAGAACGGGAAGCCGAGCACGCGCCCGGAGTCCTTCAGCGCCTGCTTCGCCTTGATCGTGCCGTACGTGACGATCTGCGCGACGCGCTCGTCGCCGTACTTCTCGGTGACGTACCGGATGACCTCGCCGCGACGACGCTCGTCGAAGTCGACGTCGAAGTCGGGCATCGAGACGCGGTCGGGGTTCAGGAACCGCTCGAAGATGAGGCCGTGCTGCAGCGGGTCGAGGTCGGTGATGCGCATCGCGTACGCGGCCATCGAGCCGGCGCCGGAGCCGCGGCCGGGCCCGACGCGGATGCCGTTGTTCTTCGACCAGTTGATGAAGTCGGCGACGACGAGGAAGTAGCCGGGGAACCCCATCTGCGAGATGACGCCGACCTCGTAGTCGGCCTGCTTGCGCACCGCGTCGGGGATGCCGTTCGGGTAGCGCACGTGGAGGCCGCGCTCGACCTCCTTCACGAACCAGCTCTGCTCGTCTTCGCCCTCGGGCACGGGGAATCGCGGCATGTAGTTGGCGCTCGTGTTGAACTTCACGTCGCAGCGCTCGGCGATCAGGAGCGTGTTGTCGCACGCCTCGGGGTAGTCGCGGAACACCTGCCGCATCTCGGCGGCCGTCTTGAGGTAGAACTCGTCGGCGTCGAACTTGAACCGGTTCGGGTCGTCGAGCGTCGAGCCCGACTGCACGCAGAGCAGCGCCGCATGGCTCTTGGCGTCGTGCGCGTGCGTGTAGTGCAGGTCGTTCGTCGCGACGAGCGGGAGGGCGAGGTCCTTCGCGAGCCGGTGCAGGTCGGTCATGATCCGGCGCTCGATGCCGAGCCCGTGGTCCATGATCTCGGCGAAGTAGTTCTCCTTGCCGAAGATGTCGCGGAAGTCGGATGCCGCCTTCACCGCCTCGTCGTACTGCCCGAGTCGGAGCCGGGTCTGCACCTCGCCCGACGGGCAACCCGTCGTCGCGATGAGACCCGACGCGTAGGTTGAGAGCAGCTCGCGGTCCATGCGCGGCTTGAAGTAGTACCCCTCGAGCGAGGCCCGACTCGAGAGCCGGAAGAGGTTGTGCATGCCCTCGGTGCTCTGCGAGAGCAGGGTCATGTGCGTGTAGGCGCCCGAGCCCGAGACGTCGTCGCCTCCGCCGGAGCCCCAGCGGATCCGCGTCTTGTCGCCGCGGTGCGTTCCGGGCGTGACGTAGGCCTCGGTGCCGATGATCGGCTTGATGCCGGCATCGGTCGCCTGCTTCCAGAAGTCGTAGGCGCCGAACACGTTGCCGTGGTCGGTGACGGCGACGGCCGGCATGCCCTGTTCGGCAGCTGCGGTGACGAGCTCGCCGACCCTGGCCGCACCGTCGAGCATCGAGTACTCGCTGTGCACGTGCAGGTGGACGAAGGAATCGGTGGCCACTGGGCTCCTCTTCGGATGCTGCGGGGTGGTTCTCAGGGGTGGTTCTGCGGGCGCGTCCGAGTCTACGGCGACCCTCTGTCAGTGCCGCCGGGTCAGTCGACGCGGAGGGACTCGAGTGCTGCGGCGAGGTCGGCCGGGTACTCCGACTCGAACGTGACCCAGTCGCCGGTCGCGGGATGCGTCAGCGACAGCCGGTGCGCGTGCAGCCACTGCCGGGTGAGCCCGAGCCTGGCCGAGATCGTCGGGTCGGCGCCGTACATGGCATCGCCGACGCACGGATGCCGCTGGGCGGCCATGTGCACGCGGATCTGGTGGGTGCGCCCGGTCTCGAGGTGCACTTCGAGCAGCGAGGCGTACGGGAACGCCTCGAGGGTCTCGTAGTGGGTCACCGCGTGCTTGCCGTCGGAGACGACCGCGAACTTCCATTCGGAGCGCGGATGCCGGCCCACGGGGGCGTCGATCGTGCCCGCGAGCGGGTCGGGGTGCCCCTGCACGACCGTGTGGTAGACCTTCTCGACCTCGCGGTCGTGGAACTGCCGCTTGAGCTCGGTGTAGGCGCGCTCGGACTTCGCGACGACCATGAGTCCGCTCGTGCCGGCGTCGAGCCGGTGCACGATGCCCTGGCGCTCGGGGGCGCCGGACGTCGAGATGCGGAAGCCGGCGGCCGCGAGTGCGCCGACGACCGTCGGGCCCTCCCATCCGAGGGACGGGTGCGCGGCGACCCCGGCCGGCTTGTCGACCACGACGAGGTCGTCGTCGTCGTGCACGATGCCGAGGTCGGGAACCGGGATCGCGACGACCTCGACGCTGCGCGGCGGCTGCCAGCTCACCTCGAGCCAGCCGCCGGCGCGGAGTCGGTCGGACTTGTCGAGCGTGCGGCCGTCGAGGACGACTCCCCCGGCGGCGGCGATCTCGGCCGCCTGCGTGCGCGAGAACCCGAGCAGCTTGGCGATGCCCTGATCGACGCGAATGCCTTCGAGCCCGTCGGGGACGGGGACGGAACGCGATTCCACGGCGATCAGGCTTCGCGTGCGGCCGGGGCGTTCAGCGCGCCCTGGCCGGTCGAGACGTTCGGGTTCGCGTCGGCCGTGCCCGGCGCGCTCGAGGCCTCGTCGTCGGTCTCGGGCTCGTCGCGCTTCGCGCCGCCCTTGACCTCGCGCGACCCGTCGAGTCCGACGCCGCGGATCGTGAGGATCATGAACAGCACCATGCTCGACACGATCGCCATGTCGGCCACGTTGTAGATCGCGGGGATCAGCCACGGCGTCGAGATGAAGTCGACGACGTGCCCGAGGCCGAAGCTGGGCTCCCGCAGGAGTCGATCGGTCAGGTTGCCGAGCACACCGCCGAGCAGGAGGCCGAAGACCAGGCCCCACGCCTTGGAGCGGATGCGGCGGGCGAACCAGATGATGAAGGTGATCACGCCGGCCGCGAGGATCGTGAAGATCCACGTCATGCCGCTCGCGAGCGAGAAGGCGGCGCCGGGGTTTCGAACGAAGTGCCACTGGAGCGCATCGCCGAGCACCGGCACCGTCTCGCCCTCGGTGAGGTTGGAGACGACGAGGAACTTCGTCAGCTGATCGAGCCCGTAGACCGCGAGGGCACCGAGGACGAGAACGACGAGCGCAGTCGCGGTTCCGGTCTTCGTGCCCCGGTCAGGCTCCAAAGCCCTGGAAGGTGGGCGTGGGCGCCTGCTCGTTCGAGAGACCCGACTGGGCCTGGAAGCCCTGGTTGTCGGGCACCTGCACCGGAGCGGCGGTGTCGAGGTCGCGGAGCTGGCCCTCGATGTAGCTCTTCAGCTTCTGGCGGTACTCGCGCTCGAAGAGGCGGAGGCCGTCGACGCGCTTCTCGAGCACCTGGCGTTCCTGGTCGAGCACGCCGATCTGGGCGCGCTGCTTGGCCTCGGCCTCGGCGACGACACGGGCTGCCGTGGCGTGGCCCTCGGCGATGAGCGCGTCGCGCTTCTCGATGCCCTCGCGGACGTGCTCCTCGTGGAGACGGCGCGCGAGCTGCAGCAGGTTCGTGGTGCTGGTCTGCTCGTCGAGCTCGGACTGCACGGCCGGAGCGGGAACGGCGACGGCGACGGTCGCGGGCTGCGGGACCGGCTCGGCGTACGCGGGCGCCTGCACCGCTGCAGGAGCGGATGCCGCGGCCTTCGCCGCCTCGGCAGCGCGTGCCTCGGCGGACGAGACGCGCTGGCGCAGCTCTTCGTTCTCCTGATTCAGTCGGCGAAGCTCGACCACGACCTCGTCGAGGAAGTCGTCGACCTCGTCCTGGTCGTATCCCTCGCGGAACTTCGTCGCCTGGAAGCGCTTGTTGACCACATCTTCCGGAGTTAGCGCCATGGCTTCTCACCCTCACATCTTCGAACTGTTCGTTGCGTTCTGCTAAACGGTAGCAAAGTCCACTCGGATCACCCAGTGTCGCCCGTGGACGTTGCACCGGGTTCGCAGGAGATCGTCAGGCGACCGCTGCGAGCCACGACACCACCGTCATGGCGACGATGACCACGAGCATAGCCAGCGACCATCCGAGGTCGAGCGCGACCTGCCCGATGCGGATCGGCGGGATCAACCGCCGGAACATGCGCACGAGCGGGTCCGTGACGGTGTACACGAGTTCGACCACGACCAGCCATCCGCCCTGGGGTCGCCAGGAGCGGTTGAACGTGCGGATCAGGTCGAGGACGAATCGCGCCCACATCACGAAGAAGTAGAGGACGAGCAGCGAGTAGAGGATGCTCCAGACGACGGACAACGCGCCTACCGACGACTACGCGTGCGTGAAGAACGACGCGTCGACGTCGCCTTCGGCCTCACCGGTCTCCCCCGAGACGACCACGTGCGACGGCGAGAGCAGGAAGACCTTGCTCGTGACGCGCTCGATCTTGCCGTGCAGGCCCTGCGACAGGCCGCTGGCGAAGTCGATGAGCCGACGGGCGTCGCCGTCGGACATCTGGGAGAGATTGATGATGACCGGGACTCCCTCGCGGAAGGACTCGGCGATGACCTGCGCGTCACGGTACTGACGCGGGTGCACGGTGAGGATCTCGTTCATCTCCGCCTGCGGGGTGCTCGGTTGGATGTGGTTCTTGCGGAGCGGCGTGACGGCCGCACCGGTCTTGGGTGCCGGCGCGGCGTGCACGACCGGTGTCGCCGCTGCCGGCGACTCTCGGGGCTCGGCCTCGAACTCCTCGTCGGCGAGGCCGAGGTAGACCATGGTCTTCTTGAGCGGGTTGGACATCGCTGCCTCCGTCTGTGTTCCGTCTCTTCGAGGCTAACCGGCGAACGGCCGATTGCCCGTGATTGCCGTGCCGATCCGCAGGTGTGTCGCACCTTCGGCGACCGCTTCCTCGAGATCGTGGCTCATGCCCATCGACAGGTCCACCGCTGCAGGCGCGATCGGCTGCACGATCCGCTCGGACAGCTCGCGCACCCGGGCGAACGCCGGCCGGGCCGGTTCGTCGAGCGGTGCGACGGCCATGAGGCCGCGCAGCTCGAGTCCGGGCGTCGCGAGCACGTGCTCGACGAGCGCACCGAGTTCGGTCGGCGCGACGCCGCCGCGTCCGGGGTCGTCGGTGAGGTTCACCTGCACGAAGCAGTCGACGGATGCCTCGTCGGACCGGAGCGCGTCGACGAGCGCCGCCCGGTCGATCGAGTGGATCGCTGTCGCGTAGGCGCGCACCTGGCGCGCCTTCTTGCTCTGCAGCTGCCCGATGAAGTGCCAGCGGAGGTCGAGGTCGGCGAGGTCGCGGGCCTTGGCCTGCGCCTCCTGATGCCGGTTCTCACCGACATCCGTGACGCCGAGCGATGCGAGGTCACGCACGAGCGACGCCGGGTGGAACTTCGTCACGACGATCGTGCGGATGTCGGCCGCGTCGCGGTCGGCGAGGCGGGCGGCCCCGTCGACGCGCTCGGCGACGACCTGGAGTCGCGCTCGCAGGTCGTCGACTCCTGCGGAGCGCTCCTCGGTCACTTCAGGAAGTCGGGGATGTCGAGGTCGTCGTCGTCGGCGTCGAAGGCCGGGTCGGAGACGATCTGGTCGGCCGTCGACGTCTCGGCGCCGCCCCAGTTGGCCGTCTCGACGAGTTCGTCGATGTCGATCTCGCCGATCACGTCGGCCGAGTCGGCTCCGCCCGCGGACGAGCCTCCGACGGAGGCGCCGACACCGGCGCCGACCGAGGCCGCGGCGGGCACGAGCTGCTCGCGACGCACCTCGACGGGCTTGGCGTTCGGCTCCCCGCCGTCGAATCCGGCGGCGATGACGGTGACGCGCACTTCGTCGCCGAGAGTGTCGTCGATGACCGCGCCGAAGATGATGTTCGCCTCGGGGTGCACGGCCTCCTGCACGAGCCTGGCGGCGTCGTTGATCTCGAAGATGCCGAGGTTCGAGCCGCCCTGGATGGAGAGCAGCACGCCGTGGGCGCCGTCGATCGAGGCTTCGAGCAGCGGGCTCGCGACGGCGAGCTCGGCCGCCTTGATGGCGCGATCTGCCCCCCTCGAGGAGCCGATGCCCATGAGCGCGGAGCCCGCGCCCTGCATGACCGACTTCACGTCGGCGAAGTCGAGGTTGATGAGGCCGGGCGTCGTGATGAGGTCGGTGATGCCCTGCACACCTGCGAGGAGCACCTGGTCGGCCGTGGCGAACGCCTCGAGCATCGAGATGCCACGATCGCTGATCTCGAGCAGACGGTCGTTCGGCACCACGATGAGGGTGTCGACCTCTTCCTTCAGGCGCGCGACGCCCTGCTCGGCCTGCGTCTGGCGGCGCTTGCCCTCGAAGCCGAACGGCTTCGTGACGACACCGATGGTGAGTGCGCCGATGGACTTGGCGATGCGGGCGACGACGGGTGCGCCGCCGGTGCCGGTGCCGCCGCCTTCGCCGGCGGTGACGAAGACCATGTCGGCGCCGGCCAGCGCCTCTTCGATCTCTTCGGCGTGATCTTCGGCTGCGCGACGGCCGACCTCGGGGTCGGCGCCGGCGCCGAGTCCGCGGGTGAGGTCGCGGCCGACGTCGAGCTTGACGTCGGCGTCGCTCATGAGGAGCGCCTGCGCATCGGTGTTGATGGCGATGAACTCGACGCCTCTGAGGCCGAGCTCGATCATGCGGTTGACGGCGTTGACGCCGCCGCCGCCGATGCCGACCACCTTGATGACGGCGAGGTAGTTCTGGTTAGTCGACATCTCCGGCCCTTCGTGCGAACTCTGAACTTTGAACCTCAAGTCGAGGGTTAAAGTCTTGCCGAGTATGCAATTCCTGTGTTCGAAGGTATGCGGATCGCGCACCTCATGTGGCAAGCACGCGGGCGTGTCGCGAACACCTTCGTCTCGATTGGGGCGCGCGACGAGACGGGATGCTCGAACGAGCCTCCGGTCACATGGTGACCGGACTCATCGGCGCTGAGACATCGTACAGCGACACCGAACCCGGTGGCGCCGCGCGCATGAGGTCGTCGAGCACGTCGGCCTTGAGGCTCGACTGCTCTGCACTGCCCCAGACGACCTTCGCATCGCCGATCTGCAGCGTCACGTCGTCGGCGGTCTCCGCGGAGGCGGCCGTGACCTGCGCCCGGATCTCCGCCGGAAGGCTGCGCACGACTCCCGCGACGGCACGGAAGCCGTCACTCGCGACTCCTCCGTCGACCGTGATGAGCGGCTGCCCCTCCGGCCTGGCCTCCGGCCGATCCATGACCACGCCGGCGGCGTCGACGAGCGCGAGCCCGTCGGCCGTCTCGATGACGCCGACCGGCGTGCGCTCGACGATGCGGACGACCAGCGTGTCGGGCGGAACGGCCTCGGTCTGGTACGTCTCGATGAGCGGGAACCTCGACATGGCCTTCTGCACGCCGGCCCGGTCGATGAGCGCGAGCGGGGTGCCGAGCATCGGCGCGAAGGCGGACTCGACCTCTGCCGCCGGCACCCGCGACGCGCCCTCGACGCGCACCACGCGCAACGCCATGACGGGCGAGTACGCGCCGATCAGCACGACCGCGACGAGCAGCCCGATCACGCCGAGACCGATGCCCCAGGCGAGCCTGCGCCGCCGCGTGCGGACGGTGAAGCGCCGCACCTCGGCGCGCTCGTACCTGCGTCGGTCGCGCGTCGCCCTGGCCAGGGCCCGTCGCGCGGCCCATCCGCTCCGCGGGGGGCTCGCCCCGTCGACGGCCATGTCCGTGTCGCTCGTCGACCGCGTCGCGACGTCCTCGGCCGATGCCCCGCCCGGCACCGTGCCCGATGAGGCGCGCGGCGCTTCGGCGGACGCCCGGTCGGCCGGGAGCGGCTCGAACGGCTCGGTGAGCGCGGTCTCGGATGCCGCGGGCGACTGCCTCGAGGCATCCGCCCGCCCTCGGGCACCGGCTCCGCGACGCGCGGGGGGTGTCGACGCTTGAGCGGACGCCGGGGCCGCCGCAGGCGACGAGGCGCTGCGCGTCTGCGCACCGGACGCGGCCGGGCGCGGTTGCGCCGGCCGATCGAACCCCTGCGGCCGCTTCACGCGGCGGGCGTCCTCACCCGAGCTCGCGTTCGAGCGATCCGAGCAGTTGCGGCACGATGCGGTACACGTCACCGCAGCCGAGCGTGATGACGAAGTCGCCGGAACGGGCGATCTGCGCCGTGTGGTCGGCGGCGGCCTGCCAGTCGGCGATGAACGCGACGTGCTCGGGGTGCGCGAACCGCTCGCTCACGAGCGCGCCCGTGACGCCGGGCACGGGGTCTTCGCGCGCGCCGTAGACGTCGAGCACGACGGTCTCGTCGGCGTACTGCTCGAGCACCTCGGCGAACTCCTTCGCGAA
This sequence comes from Agromyces allii, assembly GCF_009749385.1. Taxonomy (GTDB): domain Bacteria; phylum Actinomycetota; class Actinomycetes; order Actinomycetales; family Microbacteriaceae; genus Agromyces; species Agromyces allii. The sequence goes on from NZ_WBIN01000004.1 coordinate 66,039, forward strand.
GGCCTGTGTGCGGCTGTAGGTGTGCGGCTGGTGCACGGCGATGATGCGGCCGGAGCCGACGACGGTGCGGGCCGCGGCGAGGGCTGCAGCAACCTCGGTCGGGTGATGCGCGTAGTCGTCGTACACGCTGACGCCGCCCACCTCGCCGTGCAGCTCGAACCGGCGGCCGGTGCCCGCGAACTTCGCGATGCCGGCGAGGGCGGCCGCGGGGTCGAACCCGAGCCCGGTGAGCACGGCGAACGCGCCGGCCGCGTTGATCGCGTTGTGGTGTCCGGGGATCGCGAGGCGCGCACGGTACGTCGCACCCTCGTAGTCGACCGCGAACGCGACGGGACCGTCGGTCACGACCGAGTGCACGCGCACGGTCGCGTCGGCGGCCTCGCCGAACGTGACGATGCGCTCATGCGAGAGCCGCTCGCGAACGCGCGTGGCACCCGCGTCGTCGCTCGAGATGACGACGAGCTCGCGGGCGCGGTCGGCGAACTCGACGAACGCCTGCTCGAACGCCTCGCGCGAGCCGTAGTGGTCGAGGTGGTCGGGGTCGACGTTCGTGATGAGCGCGACCGCCGTGTCGTAGAGCAGGAACGACCCGTCCGACTCGTCGGCCTCGACGACGAAGAGCTCGCCCTCGCCCGAAGCCGCACTCAGTCCGAGGTCGGCGAGCACACCGCCGTTCACGAAGCTCGGGTCGGCGTCGAGTGCGAGCAGTCCGGTGACGATCATGCCCGTCGAGGTGGTCTTGCCGTGCGCGCCGGCGACCGACACGAGTCGCTGGCCCGCGATGAGCGCGGCGAGGGCCTGCGAGCGGTGCAGCACGGGCAGCCCTCTCGAGAGCGCCAGCTGGTACTCGGGGTTGTCCTGCCAGAGCGCGCCCGTCACCACGACCGTGTCGACGTCGTCGCCCAGGTTCGCCGCATCGTGGCCGATCGCGATCTCGGCGCCGAGCTCGCGGAGTGCGCCGATGTTCGCCGAGTCGCGCACGTCGGAGCCCGTGACGCGGTGTCCGGCGCCGAGGAACAGGCGCGCGATGCCGCTCATGCCCGAGCCGCCGATGCCGACGAAGTGCACGGCGCCCAGGTCGGACGGGATCGGGGTGGAGAGATCGGGCTTGATGGTCACGGCATTGCTTTCTCTGGGCTCTGGGCGGTGCTGCGCGGGCCGGCGTCGACGGGCTGCGGCCGAAGGTTCGGGGTGACGGATGCCGCGGCATCCGTCACCTCCACGTTACGCGTCTGCGGCGGTGCCGTCGGCATCCGCGCCGAGGGCGGCGTCGACGAGGTCGAGCATGCGGTCGGTGCCGTCGCGTCGGCCGACGGATGCCGCGGCGACCGCCATGCGGGCGATGCGCGCCTCGTCGGCGAGCAGCGGCAGGAGCGTCTCGCCGACCCACTCGGGCGTGAAGTCGGCGTCGTCGACGAGGATCGCCCCGCCTGCAGCGACCACGTCGGCCGCGTTGAAGCGCTGCTCGCCGTTGCCGACGGGGTACGGCACGAGCACCGAGGGGATGCCGAGCGCGGCGAGTTCGCTGACGGTGGCCGCCCCGGCGCGCGAGACGGCGAAGTCGGCGACCGAGAGCGCGAGGTCCATGCGGTCGGCGTACTCGAGCATGCGGTAGTCGGCGAGGCCGGGATCGGTGACCTCGGACTTCGCGCCCGTGATGTGCAGCACCTGCCAGCCGGCCGCGGTGAGCGCACCGGCCGATTCGGTCATGGTGCGGTTGATGCGCCGGGCTCCCAGCGATCCGCCGGTCGCGAGCAGCACGGGCCGAGCTGGATCGAGTCCGTAGAACTCGGCGGCGGACGCTCGCAGCGCCGCCCGGTCGAGCAGCTCGATCTCGCGGCGGAGGGGCATGCCGACGACCTCGGCGTGACGGAGCGGCGTGCCGCTGAACACGACGCCGACCGTCTCGGCCCAGCGGGCGCCGAGGCGGTTCGCGAGTCCGGGCCTGGCGTTGGCCTCGTGGATCGCGACGGGCACGTCGAGCCGACGCGCCGCGAGGTACGCGGGCGTCGAGACGTACCCGCCGAACCCGACGACGACGTCGACCCCGCGCTCGGCGATGATCGTGCGCACGTCGGCGACGGAGTCGCGGAACCGCTTCGGGAACCGCAGCGCGGCGCCGTTCGGGCGACGCGGGAACGGCACCTTCGCGATCGTCAGCAGCTCGTACCCGCGCGCGGGCACGAGCCGCGCCTCGAGGCCCTCTGCCGTGCCGAGCACGAGCACCTCGGCCGAAGGGTCGCGTTCCTTCAGGCGATCGGCGACCGCGAGCAGGGGGTTCACGTGGCCGGCGGTGCCACCGCCGGCCAGGAGGTAGACGGTCATCGCGTGCGCCCCGCAGGAGTGCGGACGGCGGAGCGTGCGGAGGCCCGCGCCGCGAGGCGCGCCGCAGCCCGCGCGGAGGCGGCCGGGTCGCGGGCGACCGAGAGCACGACACCGATCGCGAACAGGGTCGTCACGAGCGCGGTACCGCCCGCGGAGACGAGGGGAAGGGGGACGCCGAGAACGGGGAAGACACCAAGCACGACACCGATGTTGACACACGCCTGACCGATGACCCACACCATGACGGCCGCGGTGACCGTCTTCGCGAACGGCGTCTGGGCCGAACGCAGCACGCGTGCGAACGCGACCGCGAGCAGCACGAACAGCGCGATCACGACGACGGCCCCGATCAGGCCCAGTTCCTCGCCGATGATGGCGAAGATGAAGTCGTTGTCGGCGGCCGGCAGCCACGACCACTTCGCGGTCGAGTTGCCGAGGCCGACGCCGAAGATCCCGCCGTTCGCGAGCGCGAACCGGCCGTGCTGGATCTGCCAGCAGTCGTCGCCCGACCCCTGTTCGCAGTTCTCCTGCAGGAATGCGCTGATGCGGCGCATTCGGTTGTCGCTCGAGACCGCGACGATCACGAACAGTGCGGCGCTCAGGAGCACGGGCGGCAGCAGCAGCCGGAACCGCACCCCGATGAGGAACAGCGTGCCGAGCAGCATCGCGCCCATGATCATCACGGTGCCGAGGTCGCCGCCGAGGAGCACGAGGCCGATCGCCCCGCCGCCCACGAGGAGGATCGGCATGACGCCCTTGCCGAAGTCGCCGAGGTGGGCCTGCTTCTTCGTGACGATGAGGCCGAGCCAGATGACGAGCGCGACCTTGATGATCTCCGACGGCTGGAACTGCACCGGGCCGAGCGCGAGCCAGTTCGTGTTGCCGCCGACCTCGATGCCGAGGGGCGTGGCGACCACGAGCAGCTGCAGCACGCACGCGGTGATCAGCAGCGGCCACGCGATGCGCAGCCAGAAGCGTTCGGGCATGCGGCTCGCGATGAGCATGAGCGGCAGGCCGATGCCGGCGAACATGCCCTGGCGGAGCGCCTGCACGAAGAATCCGCCGTCTTCGAGCCGTGATTCGACGGTCGACGACGAGAGCACCATGACGAGCCCGAAGAGCACGAGGAACACGACCGTGCTGAGCAGCAGCACGTAGTCCTTCGACTCGACGCGGAACACGCGCCCGAGACGGATCCGGGCGGCGACTCCCCCGCGGTCAGGCTCGGGCGTCGGGTTCGTTCGAGGCGGGGTCGTGCGGGGCGGAGTCGCCATCCGCCTCACCTTCCAATCGTGCTCGTACCGCGTGCTGGAACCGACGGCCCCGATCGGCGTAGTCGGCGAACTGGTCCATCGAGGCGGCGGCCGGTGCCAGGAGCACGGTGTCCCCGTCTTCGGCGATCGACTCCGCGAAGGCGACGGCGCGCGCCATGACCGTTCCAGTGTCATCGGCGTCGACCTCGAACACCGGCACGTCGCTCGCGTGTCGGGCGAACGCGTCGACGAGCGCCGACCGATCGACGCCGATCACGACCGCGGCGCGCAGCCGGCCGACGTGCGCCGCGACGAGGCCGTCGACGTCGACGCCCTTGAGCAGCCCGCCCACGATCCACACGACACGGGGGTACGCCCTGAGCGATGCCTCGGCCGCGTGCGGGTTCGTGGCCTTCGAGTCGTCGACCCAGCGGATGCCGCCGGAGACCGCGACCGTCTGGATGCGGTGCGCGTCGAGGCTGAACTCGCCGAGCGCGTCGTGGATCACGCCGACGGGCACGCCCGCTGCGCGAACGAGCGCCGATGCGGCGAGGATGTTGGCCACGATGTGCGGCGCACCGAGTCCGCGCGGCTCGAGCTCGTCGACCGTGATGATCTCGAGCGCCGACGAATGCCGGTCGTCGAGGAACGCCCGGTCGCAGAGGATGCCCTCGACGACGCCGAAGTCGCTCGGACCCGGGGTGTCGAGACCGAATCCGATCGCGCGGGCGCCGTCTTCGACATCCGCCTCCTCGACCATGCGTCGGGTCGCCTCGTCGGCGCGGTTGTACACGCACGCGATGCGCGTGTTGGCGTACACCTTCGCCTTCGCGGCGCGGTACGCGTCGGCCGAGCCGTGCCAGTCGAGGTGGTCGTCGGCGACGTTCAGGCACACGCTCGCGAGCGGATGCAGCGCACCGGCGCCCTCGATCGGCAGCGCGTGCAGCTGGTAGCTCGAGAGCTCGACGACGAGCACGTCGAAGCCGCCCGGATCGCGCACCGCATCGAGCACGGGCACGCCGATGTTGCCGCACGGCGCGGCCCGCAGGCCGTTCGCCGCGAGGAGCGTCGCCGCGAGCTGCGTCGTCGTGGTCTTGCCGTTCGTGCCGGTGACGAGGATCCAGTCGGCCGCGTTCACCTTGTCGCGCACGCGCCAGGCGAGCTCGATGTCGCCCCAGACCGGCACGCCGGCCGACCCCGCCCACTCGAGCAGCGCGTTGTCGGGGTGGAACCCGGGCGACGCGACCACGAGTTCGGGTGCGAACGCCGCGACCTCGTCGGGCACGGCATCGAGCGGATGCCGCAGCACCCGCACGCCGATGACGTCGAGGATGCGCGCACGGTCGTCGTCGACGCTCGTCGCGGCGAGCAGCACCTCGGCGCCGAGCTCGGAGAGCGTGTCTGCGACCGCGAACCCGGTGACCCCGGCGCCGAGCACGAGCACCCGGAGGCCGCTCCAGTCGGCGTGCCAGCTCGTCAGCGAGTCGAGACGGCCGCCCGCGGCATCCGCCTCGCTCATCGCTGGAGCCACTCGAAGTAGAATGCGCCGACGCCCGCGGCGACGAACATGCCCGCGATCAGCCAGAAGCGCACGACGATCGTGACCTCGGCCCAGCCCTTCAACTCGAAGTGGTGGTGGATCGGGCTCATCAGGAAGATGCGTTTGCCGCCGGTGAGCTTGAAGTACGCGCGCTGCACGATCACCGAGCCGGTCTCGATGACGAAGATGCCGCCGATGAGCACGAGCAGGAGTTCGGTCTGGCTCACGATCGCGAGCGCCGCGAGCGCCCCGCCGAGGGCGAGGGAGCCGGTGTCGCCCATGTAGATCTTCGCCGGGTTGGTGTTCCACCAGAGGAAGCCGATGAGGCCGCCCACGATCGCCGAGGCGACGATCGCGATGTCGAGGGGGTCTCGCACGTCGTACGCCCGGTACGCGTCGGCCTGGTTGAGGTTCGCGCTGAAGATCGACTGGTTGAACTGCCAGAAGCCGATGATGATGAACGAGCCGATCGCGAGCACCGATGCGCCGCCGGCGAGGCCGTCGAGCCCGTCGGTCACGTTGACGCCGTTGGAGGCCGCGGCGGTGATCAGGCAGATCCAGATCACGTAGATGATCGTGCCGAGGATCGTGCCGAAGACCATGAAGTCGAGCGGCAGGTCGCGGATGAACGAGATGCTCGTGCTGGCCGGTGTGACGCCCTCCGCGTTCGGGAAGTTGATCGCGAGCAGGGCGAACGCGGCCGCGACCGCGGTCTGCCCCGCGACCTTCGCCCATCCGCCGAGCCCGAGGCTCTGCTTCTTGCGCGTCTTCAGGAAGTCGTCGAGGAACCCGACGAGCCCGAGGCCCACCATCATGAACAGCACGAGGAGGCCCGTCGCCGTCGGTCGCTCGTTGCTCAGCAGCAGCGTCGCGACGAAGTAGCCGAAGACGGTGCCGAGGATGAAGACGATGCCGCCCATCGTGGGCGTGCCGCGCTTGACGTGATGGCTCTGCGGGCCGTCGTCGCGGATGAACTGGCCCCACCCGAGCTTCACGAAGAGCCTGATGAACAGGGGGGTCAGAAACAGCGTGAAGGCGAGCGACAACGCGCCGGCGCTCAGAAGTGCTCTCACGAGAACCATTCTCCCAGTCGGTCGCCGAGGTGGCGAAGACCCGCCGAGTTCGACGATTTCACCAGCACGGTGTCACCGGGCCGGGCGGATGCCGTGACGAGGTCGTACGCCTCGTCGGCGGTCTCGACGAAGGCGGACTCGCCGTCCCACGAGCCCTCGTTGATCGCGGTGATGTGCAGGCGCCGCGCGCCCTGTCCCACGATGACGAGCTGGGAGATGCCGAGCCGCACGGCCAGCAGGCCGATGCGGTCGTGCTCCTCGCCCGAGAACTCCCCCAGCTCGCTCATCTCGCCGAGGACGGCGATCGTGCGGGTGCCGGGTGCCTTGACCTGGGCGAGCGTCTTGATCGCCGCGCTCATCGAGTCGGGGCTCGCGTTGTAGGCGTCGTTGATGACCGTGATGCCGTCGCGGCCGCCCATGACCTGCATGCGCCAGCGTTCGGCGAGCGTGACCTGCTCGAGCGCAGCGACCACGTCGGCCAGGGCCACGCCCAGTTCGACGGATGCCGCGACGGCCGCCAGGGCGTTCATCACGTGGTGCTCGCCGAGCACGCCGAACCGCACGCGGGCGGATTCGCCGCCGGGCACGTGCACCGTGAACTCGGTGCCTCGGGCGTGCACGACCACGTCGGTCGCGCGCACGTCGGCGGCGGAGCCGAGGCCGAACGTCACGACGCGCGCCTTCGTGAGGCCGGCCATGGGAGCGACCCGCGGGTCGTCGAGGTTCAGGACCGCGACGTCGGTCGGCAGCAGGTCGGTGACCATCTCGGACTTCGCGCGCACGGTCTGCTCGATGCCGCCGAACTCGCCCGCGTGGGCGAGGCCGACCTTCAGCACGATGCCGATGTCGGGGCGGGCCATGCGCACGAGGCGGGCGATCTCGCCCACGCCCGACGCGCCCATCTCGGCCACCAGGAACTTCGTGTCCGCCTCGAGGGCGAGCATCGTGATGGGCCCGCCGACCTCGTTGTTGTACGACGCGCGCGCAGCCACCGTGGGGCCGACGTGCTCGAGGACCGAGCGCAGCAGGTTCTTCGTCGTCGTCTTGCCGTTCGAACCGGTGACCCCGACGATCTTGAGGTCGCCGTTCGCCCGCACGCGCGCGACGACCTCGGTCGCGAGCGCGCCCAGTGCGACGACCGAGTCGTCGACGACGATCTGCGGCACCTCGAGGTCGAGCTCGTGCTCGACGACGAGCAGCGCCGCGCCCTGCTCTGCGGCAGCGGGAGCGAAGCGGTGTCCGTCGTCGAACTCGCCGCGCTTGGCGAAGAACACGTCGCCGGGCGCGATCTCACGGGAGTCGGTGGTCACGGTGCCGTCGACGAGCGTCGCGGACGTGGCATCCGTCGAACGCAGTCGAATCGACCCGCCGATCGCCGCGGCGATCTCGTCGAGGCTGAGGGAGATCATGCGAGCCACCCGGCTTCGCGGAGCGCGTCGCGCGCGTCGTCTCGTGCTGAGTAGGGGATCTTGACGCCTTTCACCTCGTGATAGTCCTCGTGGCCCGGGCCGGCGTAGAGGATCGAGTCGCCGTCGCCCGCGAGGGCGAGCGCGGCACGGAACGCGGCGCGCGGGTCGGCGATCTCGTGCAGCTCGCGGTCGGGCACCGCGGCTCTGGCTCCCTCGATGAGGGCCGCGCGGATCTCCGTGGGGTCCTCCCATCGCGGGTGGAAGTCGGTGATGACGAGCGCGTCGGCGCCGCGGGCGGCGATGGCACCCATGTCGGCGCGCTTCGTCGTGTCGCGGTCGCCGTCGGCGCCGAAGACCATGATCACGCGACCGGCCGTCGTGCGGCGGATCGCGTCGAGCGTCTGCAGGAACGCGTCGGGGCTGTGCCCGTAGTCGATGTAGACGGTCGGTCCGCGCTCGCCCGAGATGCGCTCGGCGCGGCCGGGGATGTACGCATCGATGCCGTCGGAGCCGAGCGCCGCCTCGATGCGCTCGAGGTCGTAGCCCGCCTCGACGAGCATGACGATCGCGAGGCCCGCGTTGGCCGCCATGTACCAGCCGAGCAGCGGGACGCGGGTCTCGATGCTGCGGCCCTCCGGCCCGTCGAGCCGGAACGCCGTGTAGGTCGACTGCTCGTCGGTCACGGTGAGTCGCCAGTCGGCGGCGACATCGGGCTTCGTCGTGAGGGTCGTGACCGGGATGCGCGCGTCCTCGACGAGGCGCCGTCCCCACTCGGAGTCGACCGTGACCACCCCGCGACGCGCGCGCTCGGGCTGGAACAGGTCGCGCTTCGCCTCGTAGTAGACCTCCATCGAGGCGTAGTCGTCGAGGTGGTCGTGCGTGAGGTTCGTGAACCCGGCGATGTCGAACACGAGTCCGTCGACGCGGTGACGCGACAGCGCCTGCGCCGAGACCTCGACGCCGACCGCGCGCACGTCGACCTCGCGCATGCGGGCGAGGAGGGCGTGGAGCTCGCTCGCCTCGGGCGTCGTGAGCGAACTCGTGACGGCCTCGTCGCCGATGCGGCGCTCGGCGGTGGAGGTGAGCCCCGCGACGACGCCGAGCTGGCGCAGGATGCCGAAGAGCAGGTAGACGACGCTCGTCTTGCCGTTCGTGCCCGTGACCGCGAAGAGCGTCGCCGGGTTCTCGTCGGTGCGGTGGATCCACGCCGCGACGTCGCCGAGCGTGGCGCGCGCGTCGTCGGCGACGAGCACGGGCAGACCCGAGTCGGCCGCGAGCACGGCGCCCGCGGCATCCGTCAGGACGGCGACCGCGCCCGCTTCGCGAGCCGCTGCGGCGTACTGGGCGCCGTGCGCGTTGCGCCCGGGCACGCCCACGTAGAGGTCGCCGGTGCGGACGGTGTTCGACGACAGCACGACACCCGTGACCTCGAGATCGCCCAACTCGCCGTGCACCTCGAGTGCGAACGTGTCGGCCAGACCGCGAAGCGATCGAGGGACGGGGTGCTGCGGCCGGAGGGCCGTGGGAGGCGATCCGGTCACGAACCCAACTTTCTCACCAGAGTGCTGGCAGGTCAGGCGCCGGGGCGCCGGATGGAATCGTCCGATACTTCTTCAGCACCTGGCTCATGACCTGTTGGAACACGGGAGCGGATGCGGCGGACGAATTCATCTTAACGGCATTCATGATGCTGACCGAAACGACGAACTCGGGGTCGTCGGCCGGCGCGAAGCCCGAGACGGAGACGAGATACTCCGTGCGGTACCCGCCGTTGCCGTCGGGCACCTGCGCCGTTCCGGTCTTCGCCGCGACGCGATAGCCGGGGATGCGCCAGTCGTCCTTGAGCCAGCCCTGCGTGTAGACGTTCTCGAGCATCTCGCTCGTCTCGCGCGCAGCCTGCTCGCTGATCACCCTGGTGCCGGTGACGTCGGGCGAGGTCGTTTCGCCATCGGCGTCGGTGCAGCCCTCGACGAGTTGCACGGGCATGCGCACGCCGCCGTTCGCGATGGTCTGGTAGGCGCTCGCGATCTGCACGGCGGTCGCGGTCAGCCCCTGGCCGAACATCGTCGTGTACTTGGTCTGGTTGTCCCACTCGTCGGGGCCGCCGTTCAGGTCACCGGACGCCTCCGCCGGGAATCCGACCTCGCTCACGCGACCGAAGCCGAACTTCTGCATGTACTCGAAGCGCTGCTGATCGGTCAGCAACTCGCCGAACTTCGCCGTGGCGGTGTTCGACGAATCGATGAGCGCCCCGGTGAGCGTGTACGGGGTGTCTTCGTGGTAGAAGCTGTCGCGGAAGTTCGCGCCGTTCGGTGCATCGTACGAATACGGCGCGATCACCTGGCTGAGCGGGTTCGCCTTGCCCGCGTCTTCGAGGGATGCCGCGGTCACGGCCTTGAACGTCGACCCGGGCTCGAACGGCGCGGTGAACGTGCGCGAGCCGCGATCGGCGGAATCCGTGGCCGCCGGATCGTTCGGGTCGACCGTCGGCACGTCGGCGACGGCGAGCAGCTTGCCCGTCTTGGCCTCCATGACCGTGACGGTCGCCCACTCGGCTCCGACCGCGAGGCGCTGGGCCTCCGCGATGCGCTGCACCTCCCACTGCAGGTCGGAGTCGATGGTGAGCTGCAGCTTTCCGCCGTCCTTCGCCTGCTTGTGCACGACCTCGGTGCCCGGGATCTCGACCCAGTCCTGCAGGCTCGGGATGTACGTGACCTCGCCGTCCTCGCTCGCGAGGCACGCGTCCTGCCCGAGTTCGAGCCCGGCCTGCGCGGTGCCTTCGTCGCCGACCCAGCCGAGCAGGTTGCCCCCGACCGCGCCGTTCGGATAGCTGCGGCTCGGATGCGGGTACTGCACCACCCAGGGGATGTCGAGCGCCCTGATCTTCTCGTAGGTGTCGACGTCGACGAGCTTCGCCACGTAGGCGAAGTCGGAATCGGGATCGTCGGCGAGTTCGGACGCGATGATGCCGAGCACCTGGTCGCCCGTGAGCCCGACGATCGCACCGAGTTCGGCCGCGGTCTGCTCGAGCGGGACCTCGACCCTGACGGTCTTCTCGGGGTCGGCGGGGTCGGGCTCCTCGCGCATGAGCGGGCCCTTCTTCGCGTTCTTCGGCGAGAGGGCGACGTCGTAGCGCATGACGCTGTCGGCGAGCACGATGCCGTTGCGGTCGACGATCTCGCCGCGCGTGCCGTAGACCGGGATCGGGTCGGTCGAGCGCACCTCGTCGGCCTGCTCGTTGAGCGCCGACGCGCGCACGACCTGGATGTCGACGAGGCGCACCACGAAGAGCACGACGAGCACCACGAGCACGACGCCCGCCGCCAGGACCCGCCGCATCGGATGACGGCTGATGCGGTTCACCTGGATCCTCCTCTGGCGACTCGGCAGGTCAATGGGTCGTGGGCGTCGGCAGCGAACCGCCGGCGGGCGGCGGCGCCGCGGGCGCGGCCGGTTCGACCACCGCTCCCCCGAGGCCGGCCCCCTGACCGCCCACGGTTGCAGTCTCTCCCGCGGTCTGCTCGGTCACGAGCGGCACGCCGCTGATCAGCACATTCGGAACCAGTGAGGCGGATGCCGCGGCTCCACCGCCCGCGGCGGCCGGCTGCCCCAGCACCGCACCGTCGCTGAGCCGCAGGAACACCGGGTTCGTGTTGGGCACCATGCCGAGCGCCTCGGCGTTCTGGGCGAGGTACTGCGGCGACTGCACACGGTCGAGGTCTTCGGAGAGGGTCTGCTGCTGGCGCGAGAGCTTCGCCTGGCTGAGCTCGTAGCCGTCGATCTCGTAGGCGCCCTGCGTGACGGCGATCGACAGCATGAGCTGCGCGAGCGCGATGACCACGACGCCGCTGACGGCGATGACCGCGTACGCGAGACGCGGCTTCGGACGCGCGGCGCGATCGGGCGCCGGGCGCAGGATCTCGGGGATCCAGGCGCGTCGCCGGATCGGAGCGGGTGCGAGCGCACCCTGTACGGGAAGGGCGCTCATGTGGCACTCCTCACCCGTTCGGCGGCGCGCAGCCGCACCGGCTTCGCCCGCGGGTTCTCGACCTGTTCGGCCTCGCTCGCGAGTTCGGCGCCCCGGACCAGCAGCTTGAACTGCGGGCGGTGCTCCGGGAGCTCCATCGGCAGGTCGGCGGGAGCCGACGAGGTGGACGCGGCCTGCAGCACGCGCTTGACGATGCGGTCCTCGAGCGACTGGTAGGCCAGCACGACGATGCGACCGCCGACGTTCAGCCCCTCGAGCGCGGCCGGCATGGCCCGCTGGAGCACCGAGAGCTCCTCGTTGACCTCGATGCGCAGCGCCTGGAAGACGCGCTTGGCCGGGTGCCCCTGCCGCTGCACGACCACCGGGGTCGCATCGTGGATGATCGACACGAGTTCGGCCGATCGCAGGATCGGCTGCGTCTCGCGCGCCTTCACGATCGCCTTCGCGTATCGGGCCGAGAGCTTCTCCTCGCCGAAGTCCTGGAAGATGTGGCGCAGTTCGCTCTCGCTGTAGGTCGCGATGATGTCGGCCGCGGTGCGGCCGGTCGTGCCGTCCATGCGCATGTCGAGCGGCGCGTCCTTCGAGTATGCGAACCCGCGCTCGGCGCGGTCGAGCTGCAGCGACGAGACGCCGAGGTCGAAGAGCACGCCGTCGACCTCGTCGAAGCCCTCGGATTCGATCGCGTCGAGGATGCCGTCGTAGACCGTGTGCACGAATCGGGCGCGGTCGCCGAAGCGCGCGAGGCGCTCGCGGGCGATCGCCAGGGCGTCGGTGTCGCGGTCGAGGCCGATGACCGTCAGCGACGGGAACCGCTCGAGCATCGCGGCCGTGTGGCCGCCCATGCCCAGCGTGGCGTCGACCACGACGGCGCCGTCGCGCCGCAGCGCGGGCTCGAGGAGTTCGAGCGTGCGCTCGAGCATGACCGGTGTGTGGATGCGTTCGATGTCCATGATGCCTCCGGGATCGTGTCCGACGGATTCCGATGCCCATCCGTTCGTCCTGTTGCGGGGAAGTGCAGCAGGCGCGTACGGCTGGGAGTCGCAACCCGTCGAGCTAGAAGAGCCCGGGAATCACCTCCTCCGCCGTCTCTGCGAAGGCCGCCTCCTGTTCGGCGAGGTAGGTCTGCCACGCCGTGGCGTCCCAGATCTCGACCCTGCTGCCGGCGCCGATGACCGTGAGGTCTCGACCGAGCCCCGCATAGCTGCGGAGCGTTGCGGGGACCGTGATCCGGTGCTGCTTGTCGGGGGTCTCCGCTGAGGCCCCAGAGAGGAAGACGCGCATGTAGTCGCGCGCCTGCTTGCTCGTCACCGGGGCTTGGCGGATCTTCTCGTTCATCTGCTCGAACTCCCTGGCGCTGAACACGTAGATGCAGCGTTCCTGCCCGCGCGTGAGCACGAGACCGGTCGAGAGTTCGTCCCGGAATTTGGCCGGAAGAATGACGCGGCCCTTCTCGTCGAGCTTCGGCTCGTAGGTCCCGAGGAACACCGCACCACCCCCTTTCCTCCGACCAGGATCCAGGTGCCCCCACTTTACTCCACTCTCATCCCTGAAACAACGACACGCGGGCGATCGAGACGGAAGCGCAGCAGAACAGCCCCGAAAACACTGGGATCCACGGCGTGGAGGAGGGTGGAGGGAAACGGTCGCCCCAGGGAGGTGCGGGGGCCCTCGGGGTGACGGATGCCGCGGCGCGCGCCGAATCGCCGTCGCCGCCCGCGCGGCCGAGGGCCCGAATCAGGCGCGAGATCGCCGATCCGGGCGAGAACCCGCCCGGAAACGACGAAACGGGCCGATCCGGAGGATCGACCCGTTCAACGGTGGAGGACGGTGGAGGACTTAGTCGCCGCGCTCCTGGCGACGGTCCCAACGCTCGTTGAGACGGTCCATGAAGCCCGCGGACTGCTGGCCCTGGGGCTTGCCCGTCGAGGGCGCGCCCTCTTCGGGCGCCGGAGCGGCCGCACCGCGTTTGCCCGGCGTGATCGCGACGAGCACGCCGGCGAACATCATGGCGAAGCCGAGGATGCCGACGATGAGCATCTGCAGCGCCACGCCCGCGATCAGCGCACCGGCGCCGATCACGGCGAGCAGAACCCCGAGCACGATCGCCCGGTAGTTCGGGCGTCGCCCGCGACCACCTCCGACCGCATGCACGAAGTCCGCATCATTGCGGTAGAGGTTCCGCTCCATCTCCTCGAGAAGACGTTGCTCCTGCTCTGAAAGCGGCATCTCTTTCCCCTCAGGCTCGGGACCGACGCATCCTTCGCCCATTCTAGCGCCGCGCAGCCTCGCTAGGCTAGGCGAGTGGCTCAAGGTTCTCGACTCGTCGATCTGGTTCAAACGCGCATCGATGGGTTCCTCGATGACCGCAGCACCATTCTCCGCTCGATCACACCCGAGCTGGCGCCGCTCGACGAGTTCTCAAGGCGCTTTCTCAGCGGAGGCAAGCGCTTCCGGGCGCTGTTCTGCTATTGGGGCTGGGAGGCCGTCGCCGGGCGAGGATTCGATCCGTTCGGCGACGATGCCGAACGCGACACGTTCCCGATCGTGTCCGCCGCCTCCGCGCTCGAGGTCTTCCACGCGGCGGCCCTCGTGCACGACGACCTCATCGACAACTCCGACACGCGTCGCGGGGCACCCGCAGCGCACCGACTGTTCGAACGGGCCCACGCCGATGCCGGCTGGTTGCGCAGCAGCGACGAGTTCGGCCGCGCGTCGGCGATCCTCCTCGGCGACCTCCTGCTCGGCTGGAGCGACGAACTGCTCGACGAGGGACTCGACACCCTCTCAGACCGGGCCGCAGCCCGCGCGGCGCGCGGCGAGTTCATGCGCATGCGCACCGAGGTGACGGCCGGGCAGTACCTCGACATCCTGGCCGAGCAGTCGTGGCACACGCGGCGCGACGACGAGCAGCGGGCCACCGCCGAACGCGTGATCACCTACAAGGCCGCGAAGTACTCCGTCGAATCCCCGCTCGCCCTCGGCGGGCTCATCGCGGGCGGCACGCCCGACCAGATCCGGGCACTGCGCGAGTTCGGACTCCCGCTCGGCATGGCCTACCAGCTGCGCGACGACCTCCTCGGCGTCTTCGGCGACCCCGAGGTCACCGGCAAGCCGAGCGGAGACGACCTCCGCGAGGGCAAGCGCACCCTGCTCGTCGCGATCGCCCGCGAACGGCTCGCCGCCGGCCCGCGCAACCTCCTCGACGAACTCCTCGGCGATCCCGACCTCTCCGAGGAGCAGATCCGGATGCTGCAGCGCACCATCGCCGATTCCGGCGCCGTCGACGAGATCGAGGCGATCATCGCGTCGGACGTCGGCCGTGCACGCGCGGCACTCGACGATGCGCCGCTGAGCACGGGTGCACGCACCGAGCTCGACGCGCTCGCGACGACCGTCAGCCGCCGCAGCAGCTGAACGCGCCGCCGCCGAGCACGCCGTCGCCGCGCTAGCCGGCGTCGATCAGGCGAGCGCCTGTGCGACCCGCCGGACCTCGGCCTTGCGGCCGGCGAGCAACGCGGCGATCGGGCTGACGCCCAGGCTCTCGTCTTCGTTCAGCAGCCACTCCAACGCCTCGGCGTCGCTGAACCCGCCATCGCCCAGCACCATGATCGTGCCGTGCAGCTCGGGCAGCGGGTGACCGTCGCGGATGAACACCGCCGGAACCTTGAGCACGCCGTCGACGCGGGCGGCGAGCAGGTGACGGTCGTCGATCAGGCGACGCACCCGACTGGGCGTCGAACCGAAGAGTTCGACGAGGTCGGGCACGGTCAGCCATTCGGGCGCGGTCGAATCGGGCGCAGTCGCATCGGTCACCCCTCCAGCCTAGCCAGCACGCCGTCGCGGAAGGTACCCCGCCGCGAGCACGACGTCGACCGCGGCATCCGGGCCGTCGGCCGCGACGCGCCACTCCCGGGGACACGCGCGCATGTCGTTGACACGTCTTCCCCGCTGTGGAACGGTGACGCACAGTACCGATGGGGGTCGGCCGAGGGGGCAGCATGACGAACGGCGAGACGCCGACCGAGACGTCGGCGCCGACCACCAGGCGCGAGCTGGCACGCGAGCGGCGGCCGCGCGGCATCCGTCGACTCCTGACCCTGCCGATCGCGATCGTCGGAACGCTCGCGGTGACGCTGGGCATCGTGCAGCCCGCCGAAGCGGCTCCGCAGACCGCGAAACGGCTCGCCAAGGCCAAGGCGACGAACTCCGAGACCCGCCGCCCGGCGGCCGTCGCGACATCCGCCCCGCCCGCCGAGGTCGTCGTCGCCGCCGGCGACACGGTGAGCGGCATCGCCGAGCGGTACGGCCTCGCGACCGCGGAGGTGCTCGCTGCGAACGGTCTCGGCTGGTCGAGCCTGATCTTCCCGGGGCAACGCCTGGCGCTGCCCGGCGGCGCTGTACCGGTCTCGCCCCCGCCGACGGCGGCCGTCGACATCCGTCGGCACACCGTCGTCGCGGGCGACACGGTCAGCGGCATCGCCGAGCGCTACGGCCTGCGCGCGAGCGACGTGTTGAGCGCCAACGGCCTGAGCGCATCGAGCCTGATCTTCCCGGGCGAGTCGATCGTGCTGCCCGGCTCGGGCGGTGGGGCGGATGCCGCGGCGCAACCGGAGGCCCCGGCGCCCGCTCCCGAGCCGGCGCCCGCCGAACCCGTCGCCGCCGAACCCGTCGCGCAGTCGGAGCCCGCGGTGCCCGCCGCCCCCGAACCGGACCGCCCCGCGACCCTCACCGACGAGATGCGCGCGAACGCGCAGCTCGTCATCGACGTCGGCCGTTCGATCGGCGTGCCCGATGCCGGCATCGTGGTCGCGCTCGTGGCCGCCGCGCAGGAGTCCGGCCTGCGCGACCTCGACCTCGGCGACCGCGATTCGCTCGGGCTCTTCCAGCAGCGACCGAGTCAGGGCTGGGGAACGGTGGAGGAGGTCTCCGACCCCGCGCACGCGGCGCGGTCGTTCTACGGCGGACCCGACGGGCCCAACGTCGGACGCGCACCCGGACTGCTCGACCTCGACGACTGGGAGTCGATGCCGGTCGCCGCCGCCGCGCAGGCCGTGCAGCACTCCGCGCACCCCGATCACTACGCGAAATGGGAGACGGCCGCGCGGGTCTGGATCGCCGAGCTCGGCTGAGCCGCGACCGCCGATCTCATCACGAAGCGATTCCGATCGTCGCGCGCCCGGTGTGTAGTCGGGCATCGGCATGAACGCTTTCGTACACTTCTCTGGTGACCACTGCGCCCGTCGACCCGATGATCGGCCGTCTCATCGACGGCCGGTACCAGGTGCGCTCCCGCATCGCGCGCGGCGGCATGGCCACGGTGTACCTCGCGACCGACCTGCGCCTCGAGCGCCGTGTCGCGATCAAGATCATGCACGGCCACCTCGCCGACGACAATACGTTCAAGACGCGCTTCGTGCAGGAGGCCCGCTCGGCCGCGCGCCTCGCGCACCCGAACGTGGTGAACGTGTTCGACCAGGGCCAGGACTCCGACATGGCGTACCTCGTCATGGAGTACCTGCCCGGCATCACCCTGCGCGACCTGCTGAAGGACTACAAGCGCCTCACGCCCGAGCAGACCGTCGACATCCTCGACGCCGTGCTCGCCGGCCTCGCCGCCGCGCACAAGGCCGGCATCGTGCACCGCGACCTGAAGCCCGAGAACGTGCTGCTCGCCGACGACGGCCGCATCAAGCTCGGCGACTTCGGCCTCGCACGCGCCGCGAGCGCCAACACGGCGACCGGTCAGGCGCTGCTCGGCACCATCGCCTACCTCTCCCCCGAACTCGTGACCCGCGGCATCGCCGACGCCCGCAGCGACATCTACGCGGTCGGCATCATGGTCTACGAGATGCTCACCGGCGAGCAGCCCTACGTCGGCGAGGCTCCCATGGCGATCGCCTACCAGCACGCCAACGACCAGGTTCCGATGCCGAGCACGAAGAACCCGTCTGTTCCGGTCCAGCTCGACGAACTCGTGCTCTGGTCCACCTCGCGCGACCCCGATGCCAGGCCACGCGACGCGAAGGAGATGCTCGACCGGCTCCGGCAGATCGAGCCCGAGATCCGCGGCGGCCAGCTGCACGCGACCCAGGCGACCGCCGTGTTCACCGGGAGCCTCCTCGGCGCGCCGGTGCCGCTCGGTGCATCGACGGCGGCGACCACCGTGCTCACCGGAACGGCGCTCGCCCCGACCCCGCTGCCCTCCCCCGCCGAGCCTCGTTCCGACGTCGACGGCGACGGCCCCGACGCGGCGGCTCTCACGACCGCGGCATCGAAGCGCCGGCGGCGCGGCTACTGGATCCTCGCGCTCGTCCTGGTGCTCACGGGGCTCGCGGCGGGCACCGGATGGTACTTCGGCGCCGGCCCCGGCTCGTACGCGACCGTGCCGCAGATCGTGGGCGAGGCCCCCGACGACGCCCGGGCGGCGCTCGTCGACGCAGGTTTCACGGTCACCGACGAGCAGCGTTCCGACCCCGAGGTCGCCGAGGGCCTCGTCTCCGGGAGCGATCCCGAGCCCGGCGCGCAGGCGCAACGAGGCTCGGAGCTCACGATGTACATCTCGACCGGGCCCGCGATCATCGCGGTGCCGCAGGTCGTCGGTGCGCCCGAGGCCGATGCGAGAACGCAGCTGGCCGCGTTCGACGTGAGCGAGAAGGCCGTCGAGCAGTTCTCGGGCGACGTGCCCGACGGCTCGGTCATCGCGGTGCTCACCGGCGACGGGGAGCCCGTGCCCGACCAGTACGCCGAGCGCGGCAAGCTGAGCCTCGTGGTCTCGGTGGGTGCCGTGCCACCCGTCGAGGGCGCCCTCGCGACCGACGCAGAGGCCAAGCTGACGCAGGCCGGCCTCACCGTCGAGTACGCCGACCCGGTGTTCGACAACGAGGTCCCCAAGGATCACGTGAAGACCGCCGACTGGACCGAGGACCCGATGGTGCCCGGCTCGAAGGTCGTGCTCACGGTCTCGAAGGGCCCCGACCTGGTGGCCGTGCCCGACGTGGTCGGCATGAACTGGGGCGAGGCCGGCCCGATCCTGCGCGACGCCGGATTCGAGCTCAGCTACAACGCCATCGCCGACGTGGTGCCCGGGGCGTTCACGGTCTCGAAGACGAGCCCGGCGACCGGGGAGTCCGCCCTCCGCGGCAGCGAGGTCACCGTCAACTTCGCCGGCTTCTAGTCGATCCGAGCGCCCGCCCGCCGGAGTCGAGCTCACGGCGGGACGCCGCAACGATGGCACGCGCCGTACGCGGACGCCCTCGTCTGCGACGTCGGGCGACGCCGGGCGCCTGCTCGCGCCGACCGCCCGCCCTCCACACCGCGACGCGCGCCCGTCGATGGAACGCGAAAGCGCGGCATCCGCTCACCTGGAACGGATGCCGCGCACGCGGGTGGATCAGCGGGCCGAGAGCTCCTCGGCCACGAGGAAGGCGAGCTCGAGCGACTGCATGTGGTTCAGGCGCGGGTCGCAGAGCGACTCGTAGCGGGTCGCCAGGGAGGCCTCGTCGAGGTGCTCCGAGCCGCCGAGGCACTCGGTGACGTCGTCGCCCGTGAGCTCCACGTGGATGCCGCCGGGGAACGTGCCCGCCGCGCGGTGCGCCTCGAAGAAGCCCTTGACCTCGTCGACGACGTCGTCGAACCGACGCGTCTTGTAGCCGTTCGGGGTCGTGATGCCGTTGCCGTGCATCGGGTCGGTGACCCAGAGCGGCGTCGCGTCGCTCGCCTTGACGGCCTCGAGCAGCGGCGGCAGCCCGTCGCGGATCTTCGAGGCGCCCATGCGGGTGATGAAGGTGAGGCGGCCGGGCTCGCGGTTCGGGTCGAGCTTGTCGATCAGCTCGAGCATCGTCTCGGGAGACGTGGTCGGGCCGAGCTTCACGCCGATCGGGTTGCGCACCCGCGACAGGAAGTCGACGTGCGCGCCGTCGAGTTCGCGCGTGCGCTCGCCGATCCAGATGAAGTGCGCCGACGTGTCGTACGGCGTGCCGGTGCGCGAGTCGATGCGGGTCATCGGGCGCTCGTAGTCCATGAGCAGGCCCTCGTGACCCGTGTAGAACTCGGTGTGCTTCAGCGCCTCGAAGTCCGCGCCGCAGGCGTCCATGAATCGCACGGCACGATCGATGTCTCGCGCCATGGTCTCGTAGCGCGCGTTCGCCGGGTTCGCGGCGAAGCCCTGGTTCCACGAGTGCACCTGCCGCAGGTCGGCGAACCCGCCCTGCGTGAACGCGCGGATCAGGTTCAGCGTCGACGCGGCCATGTGGTAGCCGCGCACGAGCCGGGCCGGGTCGGCGTTGCGCGACTCGGGCGTGAAGTCGTAGCCGTTCACGATGTCGCCGCGGTAAGCGGGCAGCGTGACGTCGCCGCGGGTCTCGGTGTCGCTCGAGCGGGGCTTGGCGAACTGCCCCGCCATGCGGCCCATCTTCACGACGGGCATCGAGGCGCCGTACGTGAGCACGACGGCCATCTGCAGCACGGTCTTCACCCGGTTGCGGATCTGATCGGCCGTGGCGCCAGCGAAGGTCTCGGCGCAGTCGCCGCCCTGCAGCAGGAACGCCTCGCCGCGCGACGCGGCGGCGAGCCGCTCGCGCAGGTTGTCGACCTCGCCGGCGAAGACGAGCGGCGGCAGCGTGGCCAGCTCGGCGGATGCCGCGGCCGCCGCTGCGGCGTCGGGCCACTGCGGCTGCTGCTTGATCGGCAGGGTGCGCCAATAGTCGAGGCCGTCGATCACGGAGGGATCTGCATTGACGACGGGCTCGACGAGCTGTACCACGGGTATGTCCTGAGGGGTTTCGGGGCGCGGAGCGCCGATGAAATGACGATCGGCAGCGCGAGCGCGCCACCGCCTTTCGAGCCTACCCCGATTGCGCGGCGCGTTGCTCCCGCACGGAACTCGCGTAGACGTCGACGTAGTCCTGCCCGCTCAGGGCGCGGAGCGAGTGCACGAGTTCGTCGGTGACCGACCGCAGTACGAAGCGATCGCCCTCGAGCCCCTCGAAGCGCGTGAAGTCGATCGGCTCGCCGATGATGATGCCGATGCGGCGCACCTTCGGCAGCCGCGTGCCGATGGGCATGACCTTCTCGGTGTCGATCATCGCGACCGGGACCACGGGCACGCCCGCCTCGAGCACCATGCGCGCAACGCCGGTGCGACCGCGGTAGAGCCGCGCGTCGGGGCTGCGCGTGCCCTCGGGATAGATGCCGAGGATGCCGCCGCCGCCGAGCACCCGGAGCCCGGTCGCGAGCGAGGCCTCGGAGGCCTTGCCGCCGGAGCGGTCGATCGGCAGCTGGCCCGCAGCCTGGAAGAACATCTTCGTCGCCCAGCCCTTGAGGCCCTTGCCGGTGAAGTACTCGCTCTTGGCGAGGAACACGACCGGGCGGTCGACGATGAGCGGCAGGAAGATCGAGTCGATGAAGGACAGGTGGTTGCTGGCGAGCACGACGGGGCCGTCCTTCGGGACGTTCTCGAGCCCGACGACCCACGGACGGAAGATCGCGAGGAGGATCGGTCCGACCACGATGTGCTTCATGATCCAGTAGAACACCGCGCTGTCGCTCCTTCCGTTCGCCCGGTCAACCCTATCGCCGGAGCGCTTCAGGCGTGCTCGGCCGCCCAGACGCGCGCGAGATCGGCGGCGCCGACGACGCCGGCGTCGTTGACGAGCTCGGCGATGACGAAGTCGGGCTCGGGGTGGTAGCCGCGAGCCGGCAGGTGCTCGAGGTACGCCTCGCGGATCGGGCCGAGCAGGAGCTCGCCCGCTGCCGCCACGCCGCCGCCGAAGACGAACCGCTGCGGGTCGAGCACGGCGGAGATCGAGGCGGAGGCCTCGCCGAGCCAGTGTCCGAGCTGACGCAGCGCGGCGATCGCACCGGGATCCTCGGCCTCGATCATCTTGCCGACGATGCCGCCGTCGAGCGCACCGCTCGTCTCGCGGGCGCGAGCGAGCTGCAGGCCGATGCCACCGGCATCCGCGATCTCGTTGGCCATGCGGAGCAGGGCGCGGCCGGAGCCGTACATCTCGATGCAGCCGCGCTGGCCGCAGCCGCACGGGAGCCCGCCGGGCACGACCCGGAGGTGCCCGAGCTCGGCGCCGGCGCCGAACCCGCCGCGGAACAGCCGGTCGCCCGCGACGATCGCCCCGCCGACGCCCGTGCCGATCGTGAGCATGACCATGTCGCTGACCATGCGGCCTGCGCCGAAGCGGAACTCGGCCCAGCCGGCGGCGTTCGCGTCGTTGTCGACGACCACCGTCGCACCGACGCGGGCCTCGAGCTTCGCCCGGAACGGCTCGTTGCGCCAGTCGATGTTCGGCGCGTAGTAGACGGTCGACTGGGCTGCGTCGATGAAGCCGGCCGCGGCGACGCCGACGACCACGTCGTCGGCCGCACCGTCGGAGAGCGTGCGGATCATCTCGACGACCGCGTCTTCGAGGAGCTGCGAATCGCCCGCCGGAGTCGGAACGCGTTCGCTGCGGACGATGCCCCCGGCTTCGTCGACGACCGCTCCTGCGATCTTGGTTCCGCCGATGTCGATGCCGATCGCGTGCACGGTGGATCGCCTTTCCGTTGGGCTGCCGTGGGAGGAGTTGCGCGCCGCCCGGGAACCGGTCTCCGAGGGCAACCACTAGAGTGTAATGGACCCGGACGCCTCCCCTACAGCGGCCCGGACGCCCCCCGTTCGACCCCGGTGCCGAAGGAGCTACCGTGATTCAGTTCGATACCCCCGCTGTCGTCCCCGCCGATCCCGAAGCGAACACGACCGACCTGCTGGTCCAGCGTGTCGCCGCGACGCCCGACTCCGTGCTCTTCTCACTGCCGACCGCCGACGGCGGCTGGTCGCCGGTGACCACCCGCGAGTTCTACGACCAGGTCATCGCCCTCGCCAAGGGCTTCGTCGCCGCCGGCATCCAGCCCGGCGACAAGGTCGGCCTCATGAGCAAGGTGCGCTACGAGTGGACCCTCATCGACTTCGCGATGTGGTTCGCCGGAGGCATCCTCGTGCCCGTCTACGAGACGAACTCCCCCGCGCAGGTGCGGTGGAGCCTCAGCGACTCCGGTGCGATCGCCGCGATCCTCGAGACCGCCGACCACTTCGCCCGCTTCGACGAGGTCCACCCCGACCTCCCCGCGATCCGCAACACGTGGCAGATCGACCTCGGAGATCTCGACAAGCTCGTCGCCGCCGGTGTCGACGTGCCCGACGAGGAGATCGAACGTCGTCGCAACCTCGCGGTCGGCTCCGACATCGCGACCCTCATCTACACGTCGGGTTCGACCGGCAAGCCCAAGGGCTGCGTGCTCACGCACTCGAACTTCGTCGAGCTCTCGCGCAACGCGGGCGTCGCGCTCTCCGACGTCCTCGAAGACCCCAACGGCGCATCGACCCTGCTCTTCATCACGACCGCGCACGTGTTCGCCCGCTTCATCGCGGTGCTGAGCGTGCACGCGGGGGTCCGGGTCGGCCACCAGGCCGACACCAAGCAGCTCCTGCCCTCGCTCGCGAGCTTCAAGCCGACCTTCCTCCTCGCCGTCCCGCGCGTGTTCGAGAAGGTCTACAACGTCTCGGAGCAGAAGGCCGAAGCCGGCGGCAAGGGCAAGATCTTCCGCGCCGCTGCCGAGACCGCCGTCGCCTACTCGACCGCGAAGGAGGCCGGCGACCACATCTCGCTCGGCCTGAAGCTGAAGTTCAAGCTCTTCGACGCGCTCGTCTACTCCAAGCTCCGCGAGGCGATGGGCGGCAACGTCAAGTACGCCGTCTCGGGCTCGGCACCGCTCGGACCCCGCCTCGGCCACTTCTACCACTCGCTCGGCATCACGATCCTCGAGGGCTACGGCCTCACCGAGAGCACCGCGCCCGCGACGGTGAACCTCACGACGCGTTCGAAGATCGGCACCGTCGGTCCCGCGCTGCCCGGCGTCTCGGTGCGTCTCGCCGACGACGGCGAGATCCAGATCAAGGGCATCGACATCTTCAAGGAGTACTGGAACAACCCCGAGGCGACCGCCGAGGCGTTCGACGGCGAGTGGTTCAAGACGGGTGACCTCGGCTCCTTCGACGACGAGGGCTTCCTCACGATCACGGGCCGCAAGAAGGAGATCATCGTCACCGCCGGTGGCAAGAACGTCTCCCCCGCGATGCTCGAGGACCCGATCCGCGCGAACCCGCTGGTCGGTCAGGTCGTGGTCGTGGGCGACCAGAAGCCGTTCATCTCGGCCCTGATCACGCTCGACGCCGAGATGCTGCCCGTGTGGCTGAACAACAACGGCGAAGACGCGGCCATGACGGTCGAGGAGGCCGCCGTGAACCCGGCGGTCCTCGCCGAGGTGCAGCGTGCGATCGACACGGCGAACGACCACGTGTCGCGCGCCGAGTCGATCCGCAAGTTCGCGATCCTCCCGGGCGAGCTCACCGAGGCGAGCGGCCACCTCACGCCGAAGCTCAGCATCAAGCGCAACGTGATCCTCCAGGACTTCGCAGACCAGATCGAGGGCATGTACGCCGGCGCTCCCGCGACCGAGGGGCACTCGATCATCCGCTGACGATCGAACCGACGACGAAGGGCCTCGCGGATGTCTCCGCGAGGCCCTTCGTCGTACCGCCATTCGACGATGTCGAATGCGGCCGGTCAGAACCAGTCCGACTCGCGCACGGCGCGCATGGCGGCCCGTCGCTCGTCCTTCTCCAGACGGTCGAGGTAGACGAGCCCGTCGAGGTGGTCGCACTCGTGCTGCAGGGCCTGCGCCATGAGGCCGGTGCCCGAGAGCTCGATCTCGTTGCCGTCGAGGTCGATGCCGCGCACGCGCGCGAACGGGTAGCGCGGCGTCTTCTGCCAGAGCCCGGGCACCGAGAGGCAGCCCTCGTCGATGAGCTCGATCTCGCCGGAGGTCTCGACGACGACGGGATTGATGATGTAGCCGACCTCGCCGTCGACGTTGTAGCTGAACACCCGGAGGTCGACTCCGATCTGCGGCGCGGCGACCCCGGCGCGCCCGGGAACCCGGACGCTGTCGAGCAGGTCGGTCACGAGCGAGCGCACGCGATCATCGACCTGTTCGACGGGCGATGACACGGTCTTCAGTACTGGGTCGCCGAACAGGCGAATGGGTCGTTCCGGCAATGCCGCTCCGTTTCAATGGCCGCCGCGGTCGACGGGCAGCCCCTCCACGACGAGCGCGGCGAGCTCGCGTGCGGCGTGGCGCGTGACGGGACGCAGTTCGTCCCAGTGCACCACGGATCCGGCGGCCAGTTGGGGGTCGTACGGGATGCGCACGATCTCGCGGACCCTCGACTGGAAGTGGGCTTCGATCTCGTCGACCTTGACCAGGTGCGTGCCCTGCGTCGCGAGGTTGATCGCGACGATGGCGTTGCGCACGAGCTCGCCGAAGCCATTCGCCTCGAGCCACGTGAGGGTCTCGGATGCGAGTCGGGCCTCGTCGACGCTGCCGCCCGAGACGATCACGATCGAATCGGCTCGCTGCAGGGTCGCGCGCATGACGGAGTGGACGATGCCGGTGCCGCAGTCGGTGAGCACGAGCGAGTAGTAGCGGGCTGCGAGCCCTGCGACGACGTTGTAGTCGTCGTCGTTGAACGCCTCGGACAGCGTCGGGTCGGTGTCGGAGGCGAGGATGTCGAGGCGCGTCTCGTCGCGCGAGACGAACGCCGAGAAGTCGGTGTAGCCGCCGATCGACGACGCGCGCGTGACGACGTCTCGCACCGTCTCGCGGGTCTGCCGGTCGACGCGCTCGGCGAGCGTTCCGCGGTCGGGGTTGGCGTCGATCGCGATGATGCGGTCGTCGCGGGCATCGGCCAGCGCCATGCCGAGCAGCGTCGTGATCGTGGTCTTGCCGACGCCGCCCTTGCGCGTGAGCACGGGCACGAAGCGCGCGCCGCCGTCGAATCGACGCTGGATGCGGGCGCTCAGCTCCTTGTATGCACGGGCCTTGGCCGAGTCGCCCAGGTTGACCAGGTGCAGCGAGGCCTCGTACACGAACCGGTTGAAGCCGCCGTGCGGCGCGGGCCGCGTCGTGCGGTTCAGGTCGATGAGCCGGTCGGCGGTGAGGGATTCGGACGTCTCTGGGATCTCGGCCGGCGTCGCGGCATCCGCAGGCACGTCGACGATCGCGACATGGCTGCCCGTGTCGGTGCTGACGCGCTCGCGGCGGAGCCTCGAGGCATCGGCCGCCAACAGGGCGCCGTACGGCGAGGGGTCGGCATGCGCTCCCGAGCGGACGGATGCCCCCGCGAGCGCCGGCGTGATCACCTCGACCGAGGTCGTCGTGGGGCCCGCGACGAGTCCGCCGGGGTCGACGGCGACGTCGTCGATGGCCACGGCCACCTCGTCGTCGGGCATCACGGGCCTGGGCGACGGCGGCAGGTCGACGCGGATGTTCAAGCTGTCGGGAATCGCCGTCGCCGAGTGCGCACCGCCGGGCGCATCTTGATCGGACCGATCGATCGCCGCGGTACGCCCACCCGTGCGCCTGGACGCCGTGTGGTCTTCTCCCCTGATGTCAGCCACCGATAACCCCTCCTCAGTGCGAACGTGAGCCCACGTTACCGTGAGCTCACGCTCAGCCTACAGCGGACGAACCACGACGAGGAGGTCGCCGGCCTCGACCTGCTGCGTCTTCGGGATCGCCACGCGCTCCACGACGCCGGCGACCGGCGAGGTGATCGCGGCCTCCATCTTCATGGCCTCGATCGAGGCGACGCTCTGCCCGACGGCGATCTCGGCGCCCGGCTCGACCTGGAGGGTGACCACGCCCGAGAACGGCGCGGCGATGTGTCCGGGCTGCGAGGCATCGGCCTTCTCGGCGGCGCGCGAGTCGACCACGATGCTGCGGTCTCGCACGAAGACCGGGCGGAGCTGCCCGTTCAGGATGGTCATGACGGTGCGCATGCCCTTGTCGTCGGCCTCGCCGATCGCCTCGAGTCCGGCGTAGAGCCGCACGCCGCGGTCGATCTCGACGACATGCTCCGAGCCCTGGCGCAGGCCGTAGAGGTAGTCGATCGTGTCGACGACCGAGAGGTCTCCGAAGAGCTCCCGGATCTGCTCGAACTGGCGCGTCGGCGCCGGGAAGAGCAGGTTGTTGAGCATCGAGCGACGCGTCGTGCCGTCGCCCTCGAGCGCCTCGATCTGCTCGGCCGTGAGCTCGGTGACGCCGATGCGCACGTCGCGGCCTGCGAGCACCTTCGTGCGGAACGGCTCGGGCCAGCCGCCGGGCAGGTCGCCGAGCTCGCCGGCCATGAAGCCGATGACCGAATCGGGCACGTCGTACTTCTCGGGGTTCGCCGCGAAGTCGGCCGGGTCGGCGCGCACCGCCGCGAGGTGCAGCGCGAGGTCGCCGACGACCTTCGACGACGGCGTCACCTTCGGCACACGGCCGAGGATCTTGTCGGCGGCGGCGTACATGTCCTCGATGAGCTCGAAGTCGTCGGCGAGGCCGAGCGCGATGGCCTGCTGACGCAGGTTCGAGAGCTGACCGCCCGGGATCTCGTGGTGGTACACGCGGCCGGTGGGGCCCGGGAGTCCGGACTCGAACGGCTTGTAGACGCGACGCACGGCCTCCCAGTAGGGCTCGAGGTCGGAGACGGCCTGCAGCGAGATGCCGGTGTCGCGGTCGGTGTGCGCGAGGGCCGCGACGAGCGACGAGGCCGAGGGCTGGCTCGTGGTTCCGGCCATGGGCGCACTGGCGACGTCGACCGCGTCGACGCCGGCGCGGCTCGCGGCGAGCAGGGTCGCGAGCTGGCCGCCCGCGGTGTCGTGCGTGTGCAGGTGCACCGGAAGGTCGAAGCGCTCGCGCAGCGCCGTCACGAGCTTCTCGGCCGCCGCGGGC
This sequence comes from Agromyces allii, assembly GCF_009749385.1. GTDB lineage: Bacteria > Actinomycetota > Actinomycetes > Actinomycetales > Microbacteriaceae > Agromyces > Agromyces allii. Next base: position 93,452 of record NZ_WBIN01000004.1, read on the forward strand.
CGCAGGAGGCCCGCCATGTCCTTGATCGCGAGGATGTGCGCGCCTGCGGCGACGATCTCGTCGGCCAGGCCCAGGTAGTAGTCGAGCGTGTAGAGGTCTTCTGCCGGGTCGAGCAGGTCGCCCGTGTAGCAGAGCGCCACCTCGGCGACCGCGGTGCCGGTGGCGAGCACCGACTCGATGGCCGGGCGCATCTGGTCGACGTCGTTCAGCGCGTCGAAGATGCGGAAGATGTCGACGCCGGTCGCGGCGGCCTCGCGCACGAACGCGTCGGTCACCTCGGTGGGGTACGGCGTGTAGCCGACCGTGTTGCGACCACGGAGCAGCATCTGGATGTTGATGTTCGGCAGCGCCTCGCGGAGCGCCGCGAGCCGCTCCCACGGGTCTTCGCCGAGGAACCGCAGTGCGACGTCGTACGTCGCACCGCCCCAGGCCTCGACCGACAGGAGCTGGGGGGTCATGCGCGCGACGTACGGCGCGACGGCCACCAGGTCCTTCGTGCGAACGCGGGTCGCGAGCAGCGACTGGTGCGCGTCGCGGAAGGTCGTGTCGGTGACGGCGAGCGGCGTCTGCGCGCGGAGCGCGGCAGCGAACCCGGTCGGGCCGAGCTCGAGCAGCTGCTGACGCGATCCGGCGGGCGCGGGCGCCGCGAGGTCGATCTCGGGGAGCTTCTCAGCGGGGCTGACCGTGGTCGGGGCCGCGCCGTTGGGCTGGTTCACCGTGACATCCGCGAGCCAGTTCAGGATCTTGGTGCCGCGGTCCTTCGAGACGCGACCGCGAACGAGCTGCGGGCGCTCGTCGATGAACGAGGTGGCGAGGTCGCCCGCGACGAATGCCGGGTCGTCGAGCACCGCCTGCAGGAACGAGATGTTCGTCGAGACGCCGCGGATGCGGAACTCGGCGAGGGCGCGCTTGGCCCGTGCGACCGCAGCCGGGTAGTCGCGGCCTCGGCACGTGAGCTTGGCGAGCATCGAGTCGAAGTGCGGGCTGATCTGCGCACCCGGGTTGATCGTTCCGCCGTCGAGGCGGATGCCGGCGCCGCCCGGTGAGCGGTAGGTCGTGATCTTGCCCGTGTCGGGGCGGAAGCCGGCGGTGGGGTCTTCGGTCGTGATGCGCGTCTGCAGCGCAGCACCGCGCAGGCGGATGTCGCCCTGCAGCAGCCTGAGGTCGGCGAGCGTCTCGCCGGCGGCGATGCGGATCTGCGACTGCACGAGGTCGACGTCGGTGACCTCTTCGGTGACCGTGTGCTCGACCTGGATGCGCGGGTTCATCTCGATGAACACGTGCTGCCCCGCGCGCTCGCCCGCCGTGTCGAGCAGGAACTCGACCGTGCCGGCGTTGACGTACCCGATGGACTTCGCGAACGCGATGGCGTCGCGGTAGAGCGACTGGCGCACGTCGTCGGACAGGTTCGGCGCCGGGGCGATCTCGATGACCTTCTGGTGACGACGCTGCACCGAGCAGTCGCGCTCGAAGAGGTGCACGGTCTCGCCCGAGGCGTCGGCGAGCACCTGGACCTCGATGTGGCGCGGCCGCAGCACGGCCTGCTCGAGGAACATGGTCGGGTCGCCGAACGCGCTGTCGGCCTCGCGCATGGCCTCCTCGAGGGCCGCACGCAGGTCGTCCTTGACGTTGACGCGACGCATGCCGCGCCCGCCGCCGCCCGCGACCGCCTTCGCGAAGATCGGGAACCCGATCTCGTCGGACTGGGCGACGAGCGTCTCGATGTCGCGCGACGGCGGCGTCGACTTGAGCACCGGAACGCCGGCGGCGATCGCGTGCTCCTTCGCGGTGACCTTGTTGCCGGCCATCTCGAGCACGTTGGTGGGCGGGCCGATGAAGGTAATGCCGGCCTCTGCGGCGGCCTGGGCCAGTTCGGGGTTCTCGGAGAGGAATCCGTAGCCGGGGTAGATCGCGTCGGCGCCGGACTCCCGCGCGACGCGGATGATCTCGGAGACGTCGAGGTAGGCCCGCACCGGATGCCCCGGCTCGCCGATCTGGTAGGCCTCGTCGGCCTTCAGCCGGTGCAGCGAGTTGCGGTCCTCGAAGGGATACACCGCCACCGTCTTCGCACCCAGTTCGACGGCGGCACGGAACGCCCGAATGGCGATCTCTCCGCGGTTGGCTACCAGAATCTTCGAGAACATGCAGGCCTTTCGGTGGGGGTTTCCGCACAGCGAACGTTTAGGTTTCGCCCAAGCAATAGAGGTAGCGTATCTGTTCGTGCACGTACTCAGCGTCAGTTCCCTCAAGGGCGGTGTCGGCAAGACGACCGTCACCCTCGGACTGGCGTCGGCGGCGTTCGCCCGCGGCGTCCGGACCCTCGTCGTCGACCTCGACCCTCAATCCGATGTGTCGACCGGCATGGACATCCAGGTCGCCGGTCATCTCAACGTCGCCGATGTGCTGGCGTCTCCGAAGGAGAAGATCGTCCGTTCGGCGATCGCTCCAAGCGGGTGGGCGAGGTCCAACCCGCAGTCCACGATCGACGTCATGATCGGCAGCCCGTCGGCCATCAACTTCGACGGCCCGCACCCCTCGATCCGCGACATCTGGAAGCTCGAGGAGGCGCTCGCGAACGTCGAGTCCGACTACGAGCTCGTGCTCATCGACTGCGCTCCGTCGCTCAACGCGCTCACTCGCACCGCGTGGGCCGCGAGCGACCGCGTCGCCGTGGTCACCGAGCCCGGCCTGTTCTCGGTCGCCGCCGCAGACCGCGCCCTCCGTGCGATCGAGGAGATCCGACGAGGCCTCTCCCCCAGGCTCCAGCCGCTCGGCATCATCGTCAACCGCGCCCGCGTGCAGTCGCTCGAGCATCAGTTCCGCATCAAGGAGCTCCGCGACATGTTCGGTCCGCTCGTGCTCTCGCCCCAGCTGCCCGAGCGCACGTCGCTCCAGCAGGCGCAGGGCGCGGCGAAGCCCCTGCACATGTGGCCGGGCGAATCGGCCGAGGAGATGTCGGCGAACTTCGACCAGCTGCTCGAGCGCGTGCTGCGCACCGCGCGCATCGGCGACTACGCGTCGGCCGCTCCGTACGAGCTCGAGTCCCCCATCGTCTGAGCCGCGGGTCGCCGTCCTCTGAGCCGCGGCTCCTTCGAGGCCGATGCAGGTTGCCGCATCGGGTCGGGCGAAGCGTCGGCTCGGGCCGGGTTCGCCCATCGAACGCGCGCGACGACGTCACGTCGGCAGCGGCATCCGCTCCCCCGAGACGACGGATGTCGTGTGCGACCGCCGTTGCGAGACTCGTCGGGTCGACGGGTGCGAGTGCGAGCGTCGTGCGGCGAACCCGCTGACGCAGCGCGACCGTCGGGTGCCGTCAGGAGATGCGGCGCGACTTCGCGCCGCGACGCGCGGCCAGCTCGTCCATCGGGTCGGCCGGCTGGGTGTCGAGCTCGACCAGGGAGTTCTCGACCTCGCGGAGAACCTTGCCGACGGCGATGCCGAAGACGCCCTGCCCGCGGTTGACGAGGTCGATGACCTCGTCATCGGAGGTGCACAGGTAGACGCTGGCGCCATCGCTCATGAGCGTGGTCTGCGCGAGGTCTTCGACGCCGGACTCGCGCAGTTGCGTGACCGCGGTGCGGATCTGCTGCAGGGAGATGCCCGTGTCGAGCAGTCGCTTGACGAGCTTCAGCACGAGGATGTCGCGGAAGCCGTAGAGCCGCTGCGAACCCGAGCCGGCCGCACCGCGAACGGTGGGCTCGACGAGCTGCGTGCGCGCCCAGTAGTCGAGCTGCCGATAGCTGATGCCGGCGGCGCCCGCCGCGACCGCGCCGCGATAGCCGGTGCCGTCTTCGTGCTCGGGCATGCCGTCGGTGAAGAGCAGACCGAGGTCGTATCGATCGCGCGCGCTCCGGTCGAGCTCACTCATGCGATCCCCTCACTTTCGACGACTCCCACCCCGGCGGGGCATCGACCACGCTACCGAGGTGAGGGGTCGCGACCAAACACATCCGGCCGAACGTCACGGCGTGTCGCGGTCGAGTCCAGCCGATGCACAGCGCGCACTCAGCGGGCGAGCCTCGCGAGGGTCGAGCGGACGACCTCGGCTCGCACGCACTCGAGACGGGCGGCGAGCTCGGCGGCGTGCTCGGAGACGCGCGCCCTGCCCGCGGCATCCGAGCGCCTCGAGGGTGCGAGCGCCCGTTCGATGAGGGCCGCGTCGCGCTCGGCAGCCGCCCGCATCGCCCGGAGATGGCGCGGCTCGATGCCGACCTCGCGCAGCGCGACGAGCGACTCGAGCACCCGGAGGTCTTCGTCGTCGAACGGCTCGGACGCGCTCATGAGCGACGCGGAGACCGCCTCGTCGAGCAGCCCCCTCGGGGCCTTCGCCGTCACGATGAGCTCGTCGCGCGAGAATCTGCGCGCGCCGAGGAACCCGCTCGCGTCGGTGGCCCCCGGAAGCGCGGGCGTGTCGCCCGCGTCGACCGCCTCGAGATGGGCGCGGATGACCTTCAGCGGCAGGTAGTGGTCGCGCTGCATCGAGAGCACGAGCGTGATGCGCTCGACGTCGGCGGTCGAGAACTTGCGGTAGCCGGCCGCGGTGCGCGCCGGAGACACGAGGCGCTGCTCTTCGAGGAAGCGCAGCTTCGACGGCGTCAGGTCGGGGAACTCGGGCTGCAGGCGCGCGAGAACCTGGCCGATGCCGAGCAGTGGGGCCGAGCCGCTCGCGTGCGTGGAGGCGGCGAGGCCCGACACTAGCTGCTCGCCAGCGGCGCCAGGTCGCGGCGCGATGCGTAGAACGTGAGTCGGAACTTGCCGATCTGCACCTCGGCGCCGTCGCTGAGGAGCGCCGTCTCGATGCGCACCCCGTCGAAGTACGTGCCGTTCAGCGAGGAGAGGTCCTTGACCTCGAACGCCGTGCGGTGCCGAACGAACTCGGCGTGCCGGCGCGAGACCGTGACGTCGTCGAGGAAGATGTCGGCATCGGGGTGCCGACCGACCGTCGTGACGTCGGTGTCGAGCAGGAAACGCGCCCCGCTGTTGGGCCCGCGTCGGACGATGAGCAGCGCCGAACCAGACGGCAGCGCCGCGATCGCCTCCTGCTCCTCGGCCGTGATGTCGGCGTCGACGATGGACAACTGCGCGGCCGCTTCACGGCTGAAGCCGATCGTCGTGCCGGCCGTGTTGCTGTCTCCGAACTCGCCGTTCGTCGTCGTGCGGCCGCCCTCGGCGCCGCCAGCCTGTGAAATGTCGGTATCCGCCACGCTAGCCTCCCTGTTCAAGCGTATCCGATCGAGACCCATCCGCCACCAGTGGGATGCGGATGACTCGTGCCGTCTCGATCGCATAGATGACGCCGGCCCACCAGTAGAGGAACGCGCCCCAGATCGTGATGGCCCAGCCGATCGGCGCGCTCACCGGCTCCACTGCCGGGAATGCGAGACCGAGCATGATGACCGGAAGGCCGAAGAAGAGCGCGAAGGTGGCGACCTTGCCGAGCTGGTGCACCGGCAGCGGGCCGTATCCGTGGTTCGCGAGCACCACGCCGAGGATCAGCAGGATCACGTCGCGCGCGACGATGACGATCACGATCCACCACGGCACGAGGGAGTTCGCGGCGAGGCCGACGAGCGCGGCGAAGATGTAGAGGCGGTCGGCCGCGGGGTCGAGCAGTTGCCCGAGGCGCGTGATCTGGTCGAGGCGCCTCGCGAGGTACCCGTCGAGGAGATCGGTGAGGCTGGCCGCGACGAGCACCACGAGCGCGGTGACGTACTCGCCGACGACGACGGCCCAGAGGAAGAAGGGAACCAGCAGGAGTCTGAGCATGCTGAGGAGGTTCGGAATCGTCCACACCTGCGATCCGACCGCCCCCGCGCTCCGCCCAGCCACATGCCGATCCTATCGAGCCCTAGAATCCAGCCATGACTGCCCTCGCCGTGTGTCTGGCCCTCTGCGCCGCGATCACCGCCGCCACCTGGATCCTCTCGGTCGTCACGAAGGAGTACTCCTGGGTCGATCGCATCTGGTCGATCGCCCCCGTGGCCTACGTCTGGGTCTTCGCCGTCTCGAGCGGGTTCGACGCGAGGCTCGTGCTCATGGCCGCGCTCGTGACGGCGTGGGGCGCGCGCCTGACGTTCAACTTCGCACGCAAGGGCGGCTACCGCCCCGGCGGCGAGGACTACCGGTGGTCGATCCTCAGGGGGCGGATGCCGCGGCTCGGGTTCGCGGCCTTCAACCTGTTCTTCATCTCGATCTACCAGAACGCGCTGATCCTGCTCATCACGCTGCCCGCCTCGACCGTCGCGGATGCGGGGGGCTCGCCGCTCGGCGTGTGGGACGCGGTGCTCGCGCTCGTGTTCCTGGCGTTCCTCGTCGGCGAGACGGTGGCCGACGAGCAGCAGTGGCGGTTCCACGCGTGGAAGGCGTCCGAGCGGGCCGCCGGGCGCACGCCGACCCCCGGGTTCCTGCAGTCGGGCCTCTTCGCCGTGTCGCGGCATCCGAACTTCTTCTTCGAACAGGCGCAGTGGTGGGTGTTCTACGGCTTCGCGATCGCGGCGACCGGCGTCTGGCTGCACTGGAGCATCGCCGGCGCGGTGCTGCTCACCCTGCTCTTCATCGGTTCGACGGTGTTCACCGAGTCGATCTCGCGGGGGCGCCACCCCGGCTATGACGCGTACCGGGCGCGGGTCTCGGCGATCGTGCCGTGGTTCCCTCGACCGGCGCGAGCCGAGGCATCCGTCGCCGTCGACCGCTGATCTGCTCGGAGATCAGAGTCGGGCGCGCAGGCCGGGCCAGGCCTCGGCGAACCGCGGATGCAGCGGCAGCGTGTCGACCTCGTCGATCGGCGTCCACGCGACCGTGATGGACTCGGGGTCGCCGATGAGCGGCTCGAACCGGCGTTCGGCCGTGGCGACGACCGTCGTGTACGACCAGTAGCCGAGGTCGAGCACGCTCGAGAACCGCACGGCGAGGGCGTCGGCCGGAACCCCGGCCTCCTCGCCCGCCTCGCGGAACGCGGCCTCGCGGGCGGTCTCGTGCTCGTGACGCGCGCCGCCCGGCATGCCCCAGGTGCCACCGAAATGGCTCCACTCGGCGCGGTGCTGGAGCAGGACCTCGCGGTCGGCGCTCACGACGAGCAGTCCGGCCGCGCCGAAGCGCCCCCAGTACCGTGCCCCGTCGGGACCCTCGACCCAGCCGTCGCCGCTCGCTCCGCTCATGCTTCAAGCATGGCCCACGGATGCCGCATGCGGCTCACTCCGTGACGCCCGGTGGCGGGCGGACCGGTGTCGGGCCGGGCGCGCGCTGCTTGCGGTGCCCCTCAGGAGTCGGCCTGCTCGAGCGGCGGCGCGATCGCTTCGGCGAGCAGGTCGAGGAAGCGGATGAGCACGCGCTGCTCGGCCGGGTCGAACGACTCGGCGACGCGACGCATGCGCTCGTGCATGGGTCCGAGCGTGCGGTGCAGGCGTTCGTGGGCCTCCGGCAGGGCGCGGAGCGAGAGGATGCGGCGGTCGGTCGGGTGCGGTTCGCGCACGAGGTCGGCGCTCGCGACGAGTCTCGCGACGAGCTTGACCGTGGCTGCGGTCGTGATGCCGAGCTCGCGTGCGAGGCCCGCGCTCGTCGGCAGGCGGCCGGCGCGCTCCTCGGCGACGATCCACCTGAGGGCCGCCGCGTCCGTGTCGCCCATGTCCATGTCGACGCGCAGTCGGCGGCGCATCTCGGCTTCGGCTGCGCGGTGCCGGCGGACGGCCTCGAGCAGTGCCACCGTCTGGTCGTCTCCTTCGGCGTACCAGTAGCGTCCTGCACTCGAACTTTCGATTGTTCCGTCGGCCACGCTGCAATGGTAACGTCAGAATCACTAACTTGGTTAGCGATTCCGGGAGGCCTTCATGACCATCGCAATCGACCTGATCGACGATGACGTCGTCCTGCTCGACGATCTCGGCACGCCGATCGGCACCGCGCCGAAGACCGCGGCGCACGGCCCTGACACCGCACTGCACCTGGCCTTCTCGTGTCACGTGCTGAACGCCGACGGCGAGGTGCTCGTCACACGGCGAGCGCTCACGAAGCAGGCCTGGGCCGGCGTCTGGACGAACTCGTTCTGCGGGCACCCGAAGCCGTCCGAGCCGCTCACGGCCGCCGTGCGACGACGGGCCGAGTTCGAGCTCGGCCTCGAGCTGGACTCCCTCGAACTCGCCCTGCCGACCTTCCGCTACCGGGCGGTCGATGCCGACGGCACGGTCGAGAACGAGATCTGCCCGGTCTACATCGCGACCGCCTCGGGCGAGCCCGACCCGAACCCGCGCGAGGTCGTCGAGTACCGCTGGGTGCGACCGGCCGACCTGCGACGCGCGATCGAGGCGGCGCCGTGGGCGTTCAGCCCCTGGCTCGGACTGCAGGCGGGCCGACTGGAGCTCTATCGTGACTGACCTCGCCGCCGCCGAGGCCCGGAGCTCCGCGGGCGAGACCGCGGCGGACACCGACATCGAGCACGAGCTCGGCACGTTGTTCGCCGCCGCACGGCGCCGAGCCGGCGACCTCGACCCGCACTACGCGGCGCTCTGGCGGTCGCTCGCCCTGCAGAGCTCCGGCGGGAAGCGGATCAGGCCGCACCTCGTGCGTCTCGCCTACCGGGGACTCGGCGGCACCGATGCAGCGCTCGCGACGCGCGTCGCCGTCGCGTTCGAACTGCTCCACACGGCCTTCCTCATCCACGACGACGTCATCGACCGCGACACGGTGCGGCGTGGCGACCCGAACATCTCGGCGCGCTTCGCGGCCCGCGCGATCCGCAACGGCACCGACGAGCGCACGAGCGAGATCTGGGGCGAGACTGCCGCCGTGCTCGCGGGCGACCTGGCGCTGAGCCTCGCGCACCGCGAGCTGGCGCTGCTCCCCGTCGAGGCCGAGCGCCGCGAACGGCTGCTCGACATCCTCGACCGCGCGGTGTTCGTCTCGGCCGCGGGCGAGCTCGCCGACGTCGTCAACGCCGGCGCGCCGGAGCCCACGAGCATGCCGCGCGTGCTCTCGACGCTCGAGCAGAAGACCGCGGTCTACTCGTTCGAGTGCCCGCTCGCCGCGGGCGCCGTGCTCGCCGGGGCGCCGGAGGCGTCGATCTCGGCGCTCGAGCGGTTCGGCCGGTTCATCGGCATCGCCTTCCAGATCACCGACGACGTGCTCGGCGTGTTCGGCGACCCCGCCGTCACCGGCAAGTCCGCGGCCTCCGACCTGCGCGAGGGAAAGCGCACGGCGCTCATCGCCCATGCGGCGACCACCGCGGAATGGCCCCGCATCGCTGCAGGACTCGGCGATCCCGCGCTCGACGACGCCGAGGCCGACGAACTCCGCGAGGCCCTCCGCGACTGCGGCGCGCTCGACACCGCGATGGCCCTCGCCGAGGAGCACGTCACGCTCGCCCGGTACGAGCTCGACACGGCCGACCTGCCGGCCGAGCTCACGGCCGAGCTCGGCGCGATCGCCCGACGGGCCGTGGAGCGGGCGCGATGAGCCGCGCGACCGGCCCGGTGCAGGGCGCCGCCGCGCGGACGACGGCCGGATCCGAGCTGCTCGCACGCTACGACGACGCGGCCGTGGCGAGCGCGGCGACGGTGATCAGCCGGTACTCGACCTCGTTCGGCGCCGCGGCGCGACTGCTCGACGCCCCGGCGCGGCGCGGCATCCGCTCGATCTACGCCCTCGTGCGCGTCGCCGACGAACTCGTCGACGGCACCGCCGAGGCCGCGGGCCTCGCCCCGACCGAGCTGCGTCGCGTGCTCGACGAGCTCGAGGCCGAGACCGAGGTCGCGATGATGCGCGGGTTCTCGACCAACCTGGTGGTGCACGCGTTCGCGACGACCGCGATCGCCGTCGGCATCGACCGCAGGCTGACGCGCCCGTTCTTCGCCTCGATGCGCCGCGACCTCGACCCGAGCCCGATCCGCGCCGAGGAGGTCGGGCCGTACATCCACGGCTCGGCGGAGGTCGTCGGGCTCATGTGCCTCGACGTGTTCCTCGCCTGCGAGGCGGCGGCCGACCCCACGCTCGTGCCCGACCCCGACCGACGGCGACGCCTCGAGCACGGCGCGATCCACCTCGGCGCCGCGTTCCAGAAGATCAACTTCCTGCGCGACCTCGAGACCGACTGGCGCACGCTCGGCCGGAACTACTTCCCGTGGTGCGACCCCGAGGCCTTCACCGACGCCGACAAGACCCGGATCCTCGACGACATCGACGAGGACCTCGCGATCGCGGGGCGGTCGATCCCCGAGCTCCCCCGCCGGGCCCGCGGTGCGGTGCTCTCGGCGCACGGCCTGTTCGCCGGGCTCGCGGCGCGCTGCCGGGCGACGCCGGCCGAGCAGCTCATGACCACGCGCATCCGCGTTCCGGATGCCGCGAAGCTCGCGATCGTCGCACGCTCGATGCTCGCGGCGGCGGGAGGACACCGATGATCGACGGTTCGGAGCGGATCGCGGTGATCGGCGGCGGCATCGCCGGACTCGCGACGGCCGCCCTGCTCGCGCGCGACGGGCACCGGGTCACCCTGCTCGAGGCCTCCCCCGTGGTCGGCGGGCGCGCCGGCACCTGGAGCCGCGACGGCTTCCGGTTCGACACGGGTCCGTCGTGGTACCTCATGCCCGAGGTGTTCGAGCACTTCTTCCGCCTGTTCGGCACGAGCGCCGAACAGCAGCTGACCCTCACGAAGCTCGACCCCGGCTATCGCGTGTACGCCGACGGATACGACTCGGCCATCGACATCCGTGCGACGAGGGCCGAGAACGTCGCGCTGTTCGAGTCGGTCGAGCCGGGCGCCGGCGCGGCGCTCGAGCGCTACCTCGACTCCGCGGCGTCGACGTACGACATCGCCCGCCGCCGTTTCCTGTACACGAACTTCGACGGCGTCCGCGGCATGCTCGCCCCGGAGGTGCTGCGCGGCGGTGCGCGACTCGCAGGGCTGCTGACGACGCCGCTCGAGCGGTTCGCCGCCCGCGCGGTGCACGACCGCCGTCTGCAGCAGGTCCTCGGCTACCCCGCCGTGTTCCTCGGGTCGTCTCCGTCGATGACGCCAGCGATGTACCACCTCATGAGCCACATGGACCTCGAACAGGGCGTGTTCTACCCCCAGGGCGGCTTCTCGCGGCTCATCGAGGCGATCGCGGCCATCGCAGCCGATGCCGGCGTGGAGATCGTGTGCAACGCCCGCGTCGAGCAGATCGAGATCACGGGCGATGCCGAGCCGTCGGTCACGGGCGTGCGCTTCCGCGAGGCCTCGGGTGCGGTGCGACGGGTTCCCGCGCACCGGGTCGTGTCGGCGGCCGACCTGCACCACACCGAGACCGAGCTGCTGCCGGCTCACGCGCGCACCTACCCCGAGCGCTGGTGGGAGCGGCGCACCTCCGGGCCGGGGGCCGTGCTCGCCATGCTCGGCGTGCGCGGCGAGGTGCCGGGGCTCGCGCACCACACGCTGTTCTTCACCGAGGACTGGCGCGAGAACTTCGGCCGCATCTTCGGCGCGAACCCGTCGGTGCCCGACCCCGCGTCGTTCTACGTCTGCATGCCCAGTGCCACGGATGCCTCGGTCGCCCCGCCCGGCGACACGAACCTGTTCGTGCTGGTGCCGGTGCCCGCCGACGTCTCGATCGGCCGCGGCGGCGAGGACGGCCGCGGCGACCGGCTCGTCGAGGCCGCAGCCGACCGGGCGATCGCCCGCATCGCGGAGGTCGCGGGCGCTCCCGATCTGGCGTCGCGCATCGTCGTGCGCCGCACCGTCGGTCCCGCCGACTTCGCGGGCGAGCTGAACTCGTGGCGCGGCGGTGCTCTCGGCCCCGCCCACACCCTGCGGCAGAGCGCGTTCCTGCGCGGGTCGAACCGATCCCGCAGGGTGCGTGGGCTGCTCTACGCCGGCGGGTCGAGCGTGCCGGGTGTCGGGCTGCCGATGTGCCTGATCAGCGCCGAGAACGTCGTGAAGCGCGTGCGCGGCGACCGGTCGAGCGGCCCGCTCGCCGAGCCGGAGGCGAGTGCGCCCGCGACGCGTGCCGTCCCGTCCGCGCCCGCCCGCTCGAAGACGAGGGTGCCGCGGTGACCGGATTCGTCTACCTCGCGGCGCTCCTGGCGTCGATCGGCGCGATGGCGCTCATCGACGCGCGATGGCGGGTGGCGTTCTGGCGCCATCCGGCGGCGGCGGCCATCGCGGTCGGCACGGGCACGGCCCTGCTGCTCGTGTGGGACCTCGTGGGCATCGGATTCGGGGTGTTCTTCCGCGGCGACTCGGTCTGGGCGACCGGGGTGCTGCTCGCGCCCGAGCTGCCGGTCGAGGAGCCCGTGTTCCTCGCGTTCCTCTGCTACCTCGCGCTGGTGGTCGTGCTCGGCGCCGAGCGCCTGCTCGCCGTTCGGCACCGGGCCGCGCGCCCGGTCGAGACCCCGGTGCGCGACGGGTCATCGCCCACGGCCGATGCCACCGCCACCGATCCTGGGGCGGATGCCGCGAGGGAGGCCCGCGCATGACCTACCTGCTGATCTGCGTGCCGTTCCTGCTGGTCTCCGCGCTCGTCGCCGCGGTGGCGTGGCGGAGGATCGCGCCGGGAGCGCGAGCCCGACGCGTGGTCGCCCTCGCCGTCGGCGCCGGCATCCTGCTGGTCCTGACCGCCGTGTTCGACACCGTGATGATCGCGGCCGGCCTGTTCGGCTACGCCGAGGGCACGAGACTGGGCGCGACGATCGGTCTCGCTCCGATCGAGGACTTCGCGTACCCGATCGCCGCGGTGCTGCTCGTGCCCGCCGTGTGGACGATCGCGACCACGCGACGCCGCGCGGTCGGCGAGCCGGCCGATGACGAGTCGGCGGGGGCCGCCTCGTGACCGCGGTGCCGGCCGCGCCGGCGCAGTCTCGAGCGGTGCAGGTGCTCCTGTCGTCGCGCCCCATCAGCTGGATCAACACCGCGTTCCCGTTCGCCGCCTCGTACCTGCTGACGACCGGTCGGGTGGACGTCGTGCTCGTCGTCGGCACGCTCTTCTTCCTCGTGCCGTACAACCTGCTCATGTACGGCGTGAACGACGTCTTCGACTACGAGTCCGACCTGCGGAATCCGCGCAAGGGCGGTGCCGAGGGTGCGCTGCTCGACCCGTCGCTGCATCGCACGGTCGTCTGGGCCGGCGTGGTCACCGCGGCCCCGTGCCTCGTGGTGATGCTCTGGTCGGCCGGCACGGGGCATCCGTGGTCCTGGATCGTGCTCGCCGCGAGCCTGTTCGCAGTGTTCGCCTACTCGGTGCCCGGGCTGCGGTTCAAGGAGCGCCCGGTGCTCGACTCGATCACCTCGAGCTTCCACTTCGTGAGTCCGGCGCTCTACGGTCTCGCCGTCGCCGGAGCAGCGGCGACCCCGCAGCTCGCGGCACTGCTCGTGGCCTTCTTCTGCTGGGGCATGGCGAGCCACGCCTTCGGCGCCGTGCAGGACGTCGTGCCCGACCGGGAGGCCGGCATCGCGTCGATCGCCACGGCGTTCGGCGCCAGGGCGGTCGTGCGCCTCGCGCTCGGGCTCTGGGCGCTCGCCGGTCTGCTCATGCTCGCGACCGAGTGGCCGGGGCCGCTGGCAGCCCTGCTCGTGGTGCCGTACCTCGTGGTCGTGTGGCCGTTCCGGTCGATCGACGACGCCCACTCGGGCGAGGCGAACCGCGGTTGGCGGCACTTCATCGCCCTGAACTACGCGGTCGGGTTCCTCGTGACCATGCTGCTGATCTGGTGGGCCGCGGTTCGCGCATAGGCGTTCGGCGCGCGCGTAGGCTTGCCGCATGCCGACGCCGACCTCCGACTCCCCCGTGCGCATCGACGCATGGCTGTGGGCCGTGCGGCAGTACAAGACGCGCTCTGCGGCGACCGCCGCCTGCCGCGCAGGCCATGTGCGCGTGAACGGCGAACGGGCGAAGGCCGCCCAGTCGGTCCGCCCCGGCGACGAGGTGCGGGTCAGGGTCGACGGCTTCGATCGTCAGCTCGTCGTGCGTGCGACGCTCGTGAAGCGCGTCTCGGCGACCATCGCCGCGACCGCCGTCGAGGACCGCACGCCTCCCCCGCCGCCGCGGGAGTCCGTGGCGATCCTGCCCGTCCGCGAACGCGGTGCCGGGCGTCCGACGAAACGCGAGCGACGAGACCTCGAGAAGCTCCGCGGGAGGGAAGCCTGATGCGCAAGGAGTTCACCCACGAACCCGACGCCGACCGGTACGTGCTCCGCCTCGACGACGAGATCGCGAGCGTGCTCGACTACCGGGTGCTCGGCGACGCGATCGCGATGACGCGGGCGTTCACGAATCCACGCCATCGGGGTTCGGGGTTCGCGGGCGAACTCGTGGCCTACGCCGTCGACGACGTCGAGGCGACATCCGCCCGCCATGTGGTGCCGAGCTGCTGGTACGTGGCCGAGTGGTTCGACCGGCACCCCGAGCGCGCGGCACTGCTCCGCCCGCGCTCGACCTGAGCGGTCGAGCGTCGAGCGGAGCAGTATCAGGCGCGAGCGCGAGTGCGCGATCGGGTGCGGATCAGTACCAGTTGACCGACTGCGAGTGCGACCAGGCGCTGCACGGCGAGCCGTACGAGCCGGCGATGTAGCCGAGGCCCCACTTGATCTGGGTCGCGGCGTTGGTCTCCCAGTCGGCGCCGGCCGTGGCCATCTTGCTGCCGGGCAGCGACTGCGGGATGCCGGTGGCACCGCTCGAGCCGTTGTACGCGGTGTACGACCAGCCGGACTCCTTCGCCCAGAGGCTGTCGAGGCACTGGAACTGGTCGTCGCCCCAGCCGTACATCGATGCGGCGAGCGAGCGGGCGGTCGCGCGGGCGCCGTCGGGCGTGTTCGCGTTCGCGAGCGCCTGCGCGGCCTCGGCCGCGGCCTGCTCTGCGGCGATCCGCTGCTGCTCGTCGTAGGCCTTGGTCGCCGCGGCGGTCTTCTCCGCCTCGGCCTTCGTCTGCTTCGTGAGGCCGACGATGTCCTCGGTCGGGATGAGCTCGTAGTCGCTGAGCGAGGCGACGGAGGCCTGCAGCCCGGAGGCGTCGACCTTGCCGTCGGCGGCGGCGAGCGTCGCGTTGGCCAGCGAGATGGTGTCCTTCGCCTGCGAGGCGGCCTTGGCCGCGGCGATGCCGCTGTACACGCCGAGTCCGTCGCGGCTGAGGCCGGTCGCCTGGGTGAGCTGCGCGGTCGCGTCGATGCGCTCCTGGGTCTTGACGGCGTCCTGCACGGCGAAGCCGGTGCCGACGACGAGCCCGAGGGCGGCGACGGCGCCGACCGCGATGAGGCGCTTGCGGTTCACGCGGCGAGCGCGGTTGCCGCGCCGGGTGTCGATGTGTTCGGGGGTGGTATTCGAGCGTTCTGACGTTGCATTCGTAGTGGTTCGCATGAATCCTGAGCGCTCGGGAATCGGGGGAAATGGGGACGCACCCGCCGAGCTCGGGCACAAGGCACAAACTCTGCCGGTGGTTTCTGTACAGATCCTCACTTCTGCCTGTGCAGACCATGACCGCACCCGGCCCTGCCCCGGAATACTGGGGGGATGGCGCAAACCTCCGAATCCCCTGAGTCACCCGCTCCGGGCAACCGCTGTCCGTGCACGAGCGGACTCACGTTCGGTGAGTGCTGCGGCCGCAGGATCGTCGACGGCGAGCCCGCGCCGACCGCCGCGCAGCTCATGCGCTCGCGCTTCACGGCGTTCGCGATCGGCGACGCCCCGTACCTGCTCGCGACCTGGCATGCGTCGACGCGCCCCCGCGAGCTCGACCTCGATCCCGAGATCCGATGGCTGCGGCTCGACCTCCTGCGCACCGAGCAGGGCGGGCCGCTCGACCGCACCGGCGTCGTCGAGTTCGCCGCGTACTACCGGCACGACGGCGAGCGCGGCATCCAGCAGGAGGTCAGCTCGTTCGTGCGCGAGGGCGGGCGCTGGTTCTACGTCGACGCGGTCGGCTGAACCGACGACAACCCCGGTGCGCTCGGGCGATCTCGCGCCTCGTGCCGCGCGGGTCGCACGGCGGGCCGGCTACGCGTCGCGCGTGCCGCCCTGTTCGAGCGGTTCGCCGTCGAGGGCGAGGTAGGCGCGCTCCACGGCGCCCGTGAGCCCCTCCGGCGGGAGCGGCCAGTCCGCGTGGGCGGCGAGCGCCTCGTCGGCGGGAAGGCCCTGGGCGTGCGCGCCGGCGATCCGATCGGCGATCACCCGGAGGACGCCCGCCTGCCGGGCGACGAACGCGCGATCGACGACCGCACCGTGCCCGGGCATGACGAGGTCGCCATCGCGCATGTCGGCGGCGAGCGCCTCGAGCACGTCGGGCCAGGTCAGCGGGTACGAGCCCGAGCCGTACATCGGCGGCCCCGACTCCTCGACGAGGTCGCCGAGCACCCACACACGCACGTCGGGCACGAACAGCACGACGTCGGTGTCGCTGTGCGCCGGCGGCTGCGGGAGAAGCCGCACGGCCCGCCCTCCGAGGTCGAGGTCGACGGGCGCGTCGATCGGATGCGTCGGCGGCACGAGCTCCACGTCGGCCCACGCCCTGCCCGGCTCGCGCGACGGGTCGAGACGCCACGCGGCCACCCGCGGCCCCTCGTAGCGTTCGAAGTGCCGCGCGATGAGCGCATGACCGTGGATCGCGACATCCGGCACGCCCGACCTGAACGCCTGGTTGCCGAAGGTGTGGTCGAAGTGCGCGTGCGTGTTGACGAGCCCCAGCACGGGTCGGTCGAATCGCGAACGGATGTCGGCGAGGATTTCGGCCCCCTCGGAGGGATCGCCCCCGGCATCGACCACGAGGAGGCCATCGGCGCCCTCGACGACCACGACGGACAGGTCGAACGGCCCGCCACGGCGCTGGTGCACGCCCTCGGCGACGGTGATCCAGGTCGGCATGGGGCGAGCCTAGCCCGCGCGCGGCCGCCCGGCACCGGTCACGCGGCCGCCCGGCACCGGTCAAAGGCAATGCAGAGGTTCGCCTCGTACGGTGGATCCCGTGACTGCGACCCAACCCACCGCCGACCACGATGCCGGCGGGCGAGGCCTCACCGAGCGGGCTCAGCGCGCGATCGAGGCCATCGACGGCAACACGCTCGAAGAGATGCGGACCCTGCGCGACGAGACCGAGCGGTTCATGCTCCGGTACAAGTTCGGCATGGACGAGGTCATCACCAAGCTCTCGATCCTCCGCGAGGAGTTCGGGCAGACGCACGCCTACAACCCGATCGAGCACATCTCGAGCCGCCTCAAGAGCCTCGACAGCGTCATCGACAAGCTCGACCGCAAGGGCGTCGACCCGACGTTCGACTCGATCCGCGAGACGATCACCGACATCGCCGGCGTGCGCGTGACGTGCAGCTTCGTCTCCGACGTGTACCGGGTCGCCGAGCTGCTGACGGCCCAGGGCGACATCCGGGTGCTGAAGAAGAAGGACTACATCGCTGAGCCGAAGGCGAACGGCTACCAGAGCCTGCACCTGATCGTCGAGGTGCCCGTCTTCCTCTCGACCGGCACGCACCACGTGCCCGTCGAGGTGCAGGTGCGCACGATCGCGATGGACTTCTGGGCGAGCCTCGAGCACAAGATCTACTACAAGTACGACCGGCAGGTTCCGGCCGCCCTGCTCGAGGACCTGACGGATGCCGCGCACACGGCGTCCGAGCTCGACGCGCGCATGGAGCGGCTGCACCGCGAGCTGCACGGCGAGCGTCCCGCGAACAGCCGGCCCGTCGCCATCTGAGGTCAACCGAGGCCGGCGAGCACGTCCCGGCCGGCGTCGGTGAGCTTGAGCGACCGATCGTGCGGCAACGCCGTCGCCCACCCGCGATCGAGGAAGACGCGCCGGATCTCGGCGCCGAGCGCGCCCGCGACGTGCGGACGGCGCTCGGTCCAGTCGAGGCATCCGCGCACCGCCGGGCGCCGACCCGACGCAGGCTCGGGTCGGAGGCCGAGGCGCTGCGCGACCGGCCCGCTCCCGGTGATCTCGCCGACGCGACCGGCGACGAGCGGCGCGACCGATCCCTCTTCGACGAGCGCGTCCGCGATGACGAGGGCGACGCGACCGGCGAGGTGGTCGTAGCAGGAGCGCAGCTCGGCGAGCCTCAGTGCGGTCGACGACTGCCGCAGCGAGGTCACCCGCTGCCGGGGAGCGATGCGCTGCACTGCCTCGACGGCATCGGCGACGCTCGCGTCGGCGAGGGCGAAGTATCGGTGGCGGCCGAGCCGACGATCGACGAGCAGGCCGCCCTCGACGAGCTGCGCGAGGTGCGCGCTCGCGGTCGGCGGGCGCACGCCGGCGATGGCCGCGAGCTCGCTCGCCGGTCTCGCGCCGCCGTCGAGCAGCGCCACGAGCATGGCGGCCCGTGCCGGTTCGCCCATGAGCCTGGCGGGGTACGAGAGGTCTGCGTCGCCGTTCACGTCGCCAGCCTACGCCGACGACGTTTCGCCGCAGGGCGAAGCGTTCCGGGCATAGCGTCGAAGCATGCCGATCACGATCACCCAGCCCTCCGAGGTGCGCCGCCTGCTCGCCGACGCGTCCCTGCTCGTTCCCGAGGCGGATGCCGCGTCCGAGCGCGCGAGCGAACGGTTCCGCTCGGCGAGCTCCCGGTTCGTGAACGGGGCCGTGCACGACCGGCGTCGGCAGCTGATCGAGGAGCGGCTCGGGACCCTGAGCCTGCCGGCGCTCGCGGACACCGCCGCCGCGCTCGCCCGACGGGCACGGACCGCTCCCCCGCACGTCGTCGCCCGGACGGTACCGGTCGCGTGCCTGGCGACGCATCTCGGGTTCGCCGACCCTGATGGGCTCCCTCCGCTCGTCGGGGCGGTCGCGGCCGTCTATCCGACCGGCGAGGCGTCGGACGAGGCCGATGACGCGATCACCCGGTTGCTCGCCGCGGCGCCGGCGATCGGGTCCGCCGAGGCGGCGGCGCTCGACGTGCAGCTGCTCGTGCAGGCCCATCTCGCGACCGCCGCGCTCATCGAGGGCGCGCTCCGCACGGTGGCCGGCGAGCCGTCGCTCAGCACGCGTGCGGCGCTCGTCCTCGCCCTGCACCACGCACCCCCGGTTCCGGCGACCCGCCGTGTCCATCCCGACGGCGAGCTCGTCGTGCTGACGCTCGGCGACCCGGCCGCCGCCGCCGTCGACACCCAGGGCAGCGAGGACGCTCCGCTGCTCGCGTTCGGCGCCGGCCCGCGTGCGTGCCCGGCCCCGGCGCACGCCCTGGCGATCGCATCCGCCGTCGTCGAGGTGCTCCGCGAGCGCGAAGCCTCGGGCCCGCCCGACGCCGAACCAGATGACAGCCGGGGCCACGACGAGGAGCCCGATCACCATCGCCGGCTTCGCGACGGGAGGTCGCGATGATCACCCCCGCCGAGTTCGCCGCTCGACACCGCCCCGGCGCACCGCTGCTCCTGCCGAACGCGTGGGACGCGGCATCCGGCAGGTGGCTGGCCTCACGGGGCCACGACGCGATCGGAACGACGAGCCTGGGCGTGGCGCTCGCGAACGGCCTGCACGACGGCGCCGGCGAGACCGCCGACGAGACCATGCGCCTCGCCGAGCTGCTCACCGCGGCCGGCATCGGGCTGAGCGTGGACCTGGAGTCGGGATTCTCGGACGACCCCGACGAGGTCGGGGACTACGTGGGGCACCTCAGCACGCTCGGAGTCCTGGGCGTGAACATCGAGGACTCGACGGCGGCCGGCGCACTCGCGGACCCCGAACTCGCGGCCGCGAAGGTCGCGGCGATCGCCGCGGCCGCGCCCGGCCTGTTCGTGAACGCCCGCACGGACGCCTTCTGGATCGAGGCCGGCGGGCCGATGTCCGAACGCGAGGCCGCAGCGGTGGCACGCGCGCAGCGCTACCTCGACGCGGGCGCGACCGGCGTCTTCGTGCCGGGCGCCATGCCGATCGAGCTGGTCGCCCGGCTCGCATCGACGATCGACGCTCCGCTCAACGTGCTCCCCCAGGCCGACGCTGCGTTCGAGCAGCTCGCCGCGGCCGGCGTCGCCCGGGTCAGCACGGGGCCGCTCCTGTTCCGGGCCGCGCTCGGCGCCATGGACGACGCCCTGGCCCGCACGCTCGGGGCGGCCAGGGCACCGAGCGGGATCCCGACGTACGACGAGGCGGTGGAGTTCGCCGGGCCGTCGTCGACGGCCGAGTCGTGAGCACGCGCCCGGAACCGGGGCGCCGAGGACTGGATCGCTAGTCGCCCTGCTTCGCACGGCTCGGCTGCACGCGCGTCGGCTCACCGGGCATCTTCGGGAAGTCGGGCGGGAACGGCAGTTCGCCGAGGCCGTCGCCGAGGTCGCGCGCCCACCACTCGAGCAGCGTGTCGAGCCGGCCGGGGTGGTCGTGCATGCCCGCCCACGGGTCGCCGACCTCGGCGAGACGGGCGGGAACCGTGCGGATCGTGTGCGCGGTCGGGTCGGTGGTCTCGAGCTCGCTCCACTCGAGCGGGCACGAGACGGGCGCGTGCGGCAGCGGACGCGGGCTGTAGGCCCCCGCCATCGTGCGGTCGCGGTTGGCCTGGTTGTAGTCGATGAAGATGCGGTCGCCGCGCTCCTCCTTCCACCAGTTCGTGGTCACGAGGTCTGGCTTACGCCGCTCGAGCTCGCGCCCGAGCGCGATCACCGCGTGGCGCACCTCGAGGAACTCGTGCTCGGGCTCGATCGGCGCGAAGACGTGGATGCCGCGGCTGCCCGAGCTCTTCACGAACCCCGTGAGCCCGACCTCGCCGAGCAGGTCGCGGAGTGCGAGCGCGATGGGCACCGCCTCGGCGAACCCGGTGCCGGGCTGCGGATCGAGGTCGATGCGCAGCTGGTCGGGGTTGTCGGTGTTCGACGCGCGCGACGCCCACGGATGGAACACGATCGTGTTCATCTGCGCGGCCCAGACCGCACCCGCCGGTTCGTCGAGCACGACCTGCGGATGCCGCCGGCCGCTGGGGTAGGTGACGGTCACCGAGCGCAGCCACTCCGGCGCCCCGCGCGGCGGGTTCTTCGAGAAGAACTGCTCGCCGTCGATGCCCTCGGGGAACCGCTGCAACGACACCGGCCGCCCGCCGTTCGCCTCGATGAACGGGCCCCCGACTGCGACGAGGTACTCGGCGAGTTCGAGCTTGGTGATGCCGACCTCGGGCCAGAGCACCCTCGAAGGCGACGACACGCGCACCTGACGTTCGCCCTCGGGGCCCGGAACGGTGAGCTGTGCCGCGTCGCCTGCCATGCCTGCGACGCTACTCCACGCCCCCGACGCCGGGCGAGGGCGGCGACGCGGCGGCCGGGGTCGGCGCAGGCCGGCGCGTCAGCAGCCGGCGACGGCGGTCAGGACGCCTCGGTGCGCCGTGCCTCGCGCGCGCGCTCGCGTTCGGCGTCGGCCGCCGCGGCCTCTTCGGGCGTCGGAGCCGTGCCGCCGAGATGCCGGGGCTGCCACCACTGCCCGGTGCCGTCGACGGGGTACTCGCGCTGCACCCGGTCGACGAGTTCCTGCAGCCGCACCTTCAGCCGCTCGGTCGCGACGTGGGCCTCCTCGTCGGCGCCGACCGTGATCGGCGCCCCGAATGCGAAGCTCACCGGCACGCCGAAGCGTTCGAAGAAGCCGACCTTGTGACGCTTGGTGAGCAGGCGGTGGCCGCCCCACACCGCGACGGGGATGATCGGCACCCCTGCCTCGGCTGCGAGTCGCGCCGCACCGGTCTTGAGGTCGCGGACCGTGAACGAGGCGCTCACGCCGGCCTCGGGGAACACGCCGAGCAGTTCGCCGCTGCGAAGCGCCTCGACCGCCTTCGCGTACGCCGCAGCTCCCGCCTTCATGTCGACCGAGATGTGCCGCATGCCGCGCATGAGCGCACCGACGACCGGCTTGTCGAAGACGCTCTGCTTCGCCATGAACCGGATGCGCCGACGATTGGCGAGCCAGGTCACCCACTCGACGAGCGCGAACTCGAGGTAGCCGAAATGCGTCATGGCGAGCACCGCGCCGCCGCTCGTCGGCACATGCTCGACGCCGGTCACGCGGCGCTTGACCCCCAACGCCCCGAACAGCCCGCGCCCCACGACGATCGCCGTGCTGTAGATGGGCTCGCTCGAGCGTCGTGCGGTCATGCGTCAATCGTACGGCGGCGCCCTGGAGCCCCGCTGCACGGGATCGGGATCACAGTCGCGACGCCTCCGGCTCGCGGTGCTCGCCCGCGTCCGGCCGGCCCGGGGTGCCGGCCACCGGCGCGGTGCCGGCCACCGGCGCGGCACCCGTCACGGGCTGCAGGCGGAACAGTCGCACCACGCGTCCCGAGTCGCGCTCGTACGCCCGGTAGCCGGGCCACTGGGCCTGGATCAGCGCCCAGGCGGCCTCGCGCTCGAGGTCGTCGTCGATGAGCGAGGCGTGCACGGCCAGGTCGCGCCCGCGAACGGTGATCGCGGCATCCGGCCGCTTCATGAGGTTGTAGGTCCAGCCGGGGTGCCGCTCCATCGCGAACGTCGTGCCGGCGACGATGGCGCGGCCGCGTCCGTCGGGCGTGTACATGAGCGGGGTGTCGCGCGCCTCGCCGGTCTTGGCGCCCACGGTGTGCAGCACGAGCGAGGGCACCAGCAGCGCGCTCAGCTGCACGCGCCCGCCCGTGATCCCGCCGAGCACCGCCTCGATCGGCGGCAGCAGCACCGGGGCGACGGCCCGGAACGCGCGGGTCCTCGTCAGCGGCGCGATCACGCTGCGCACGATGCGCTGCACCGCGGACGGACGTCGGCGGGCGTCGGGAAGGCCCTCTCGCGCTCCGACGCCCCGGGCACGACGGTCGCGGGTCCGCACGCGCTGCAGCACCTGCCGGTGCTCACGCCCCGACTCCCGCAGGCGCCGGTCCTCGACGCCCGTCACGATGTACGCCGACGCGATGAGGATGACCTGCGCCGAGAGGTTCAGCCAGAGCAGGAGGGCGATGAGCGAGCCGAACGAGGCGAGCAGCGGATTCGAGGTCGCGCCGCCGACGAACAGGCCCGACAGCTGCTGCAGCACCGTGAGCCCGACGCCGCCGAGCAGGGCGCCGACCCAGAGGGAGCCCGCGTTCGGACGGATGCCCGAGAGCATCAGGAACATTCCGGCGACCGCGAGTGTGTCGATCGCGAAGATCACGAGCACCCCGAGCACGCCCGTCAGGAAGGCGTAGCCGTCTTCGCTGCGCGACAGCCCGAGCCACCCGAACAGCTGGTCGAGCGCGGCCGTGCTGAAGAACGTGACCGCGGCGGCGACCACGAAGGCGGCGCCGAACCCGATGGCGAGCAGCAGATCGCGCAGCATGGTCCAGAGGAAGAACGCCTGCGGATCGGGTTGCCCGCCGATCCTGCGCATCGCGACGCGCATCGAGCCGATCGCGCCGATCGCCGCGGTCACGAGGCCGACGAGCGCGATCGCGCCGGCGATGCTCAGCGTGACCGGTTGCACGAGGTCGTCGGGGTCGATGAGCGCACCGTCGCCGACGAGCCCTGGGATCGCCTGCTGCACGGTCGCGACGAGCGCGTCCATCGCCTTCGGGTTGCCGGCGAGCCAGATGCCCGCGATCGCGAACCCGAGGAAGACGCCGGCGAACACCGAGAAGAGCGTGCGGTAGGTGACGCTGTCGGCGAGCACCGCGCCGTGGTACCGCTGGTAGAGCAGGAAGGCGCGCACCGGCCTGAGCGACATCGCCCAGTCGATCAGGGCGCGGATGCGCGCCGCGAAACCGGTCTGCGGCGGCAGCCGCTCGGGCTCTGCGAGGTCTCCACCCATGCCCGTCAGGCTATCGAGTGCGGATGCCGCGCACAGGTGCTTGACACGGCGCGCGCCGAATGCGGGCCGGTCGTGGTCGCGTCACCCGGGCGAACGCCGGCCCGCGGCATCCGCGAGTCGCACGGCGACGCGCATCCGGAGACGACGATGGCGCCCGAGCCGGAGCCCGGGCGCCATCGAGGCGATCACCGCTGAGCGGTCGAGGGTCAGTACCAGCCCTGCGACTCGGAGGTGTTCCACGCGCCGCAGGCGCTGCCGTAGCGGCCCGCGATGTAGCCGAGGCCCCACGAGATCTGGGTGGCGGCGCTGGTCGCCCAGTCGGCACCGGCCGAGGACATCTTGCTGCCGGGGAGGGCCTGCGGGATGCCGTAGGCGCCGCTCGGGTTCGAGGCGTAGACGTTCCAGCCCGACTCCTTGTTCCAGAGGGCGACGAGGCAGCCGAACTGGTCCTCGCCCCAGCCGTAGCGGGCCGCCATCATGTCGCGGGCGATGGCCTGGGCCTCGCTCGGATTCGACGGCGCACCCGGAGTGGATCCGCCGGTCGAGCCGGACGAGCTCTCGGATTCGGCGGCTTCGGCGGCGGCCTTCTCTGCGGCGGCCTTCTCGGCAGCAGCAGCGGCGGCGGCGGCGGCCTTCTCGGCGGCGACGCGGTCGACCTCGGCCACTGCGGCGCTGACCTGGTCGGCCTGCTGCTTCGTGGTGTCGACGAGCTCGAAGACCTTGCTCGGGCTCAGCCGCTCGTAGGAGTCGAGGGCGGCGACGCTCGACGCGAGCGCCGACGCATCGGTCTTGCCCTGTGCGGAGGCGAGCGCGGCACCGGCGACCGTGAGGGTGTCCTTCGCCTGCTTCGCGGCGCGCATGTCGAGCACGGCTCCGTGGTCGACGGCGAGGCCCTGACGCGAGTCGCGCTCCGCGGCGAGCGCGAGCGCGGCCGTGTCGGCGACGCGCTGCGCCTTGGCGGTGCTCTCGCTCTGCACGGCGTAGCCGCTTCCGACGAGGGCGCCGACGGCGATGATCGCGCCGGCGGTCAGGATCGGGGTGCGGTACCGGCGGAAGGGACCGGTTGCGCGGCGTGCACGGCGGGTGCCTTCGATCTGGGGGGTCGTCTGGACCGTCTCGGTCTGGGTCGTGCTGGGGGAAGGAGTCTGGTTCTGCATGTCTTTCACCTGGGCGGCACGTCGCACCGGTGGGCGCTTCGAACCTTGCTTGGCGTTCCACGGACGCGGGGGCGGCCGGGCGAAGTCGCCAGTCTGCCGAGAGGTTCTGTACAACCCCTCACTTCTTCCTGTGAAAGTCATCCGAGGTATTGACGGATTCTCATTGATCACGTTTTGGAAACATCACCTGATCGGCGACGCAATTCCAGGCTGATCTGCACGGCATCGAGGGCCGCGAGCGCCTCGGTGAGCGCCGTCGAGCTGAATCCGCCTTCGTCGCGCAGCGCCGAGAGCGCCTCCCGCTGCTCGGTGATCACGCGCATGCGCAACGCCAGTCCGCCAGAGGTCCGCGCGCGCACCGCGTCGGCGGGATCGTCGCCCGCGGCGTTCGCGGCGGCGGTCGCCTCGGCGGTGACCCGACGCGCGATGTCGCGCAGCAGGTCGTCGAGTTCGTCGCGGTCCGCGTCGACCGCCGCCTGGTCGAGGCGGGCCGGTCGCACCCAGCGCACGAGCATCGGCAGCGTGCCGCCCTGCAGGATGAGCGACGCGGCCGCCACGACGAACGCGACGAACACGAGCAGCGAGCGTTCGGGGGTGTCGGACGGCAGGGTCTGCGCGGCCGCGAGCGTCACGGCGCCGCGCATGCCCGCCCAGATGATGACCGTGCCCTCGCGCCAGCCGAGCGGTTCGGCGGTGAAGTAGTCGATGTCGGCGACCTTGCGCCGGATCCTGGTGCGGAACACCGCGAGACGCGCCTTCGAGACCTGGCGTTCGGGTCCGGGCTCCCCGGCGCGCGAGCCTCCCGTGTGGTCGAGCCGGACCGCTCGATCCGAGTCGGCCAGGTCGAGCCGGTCCTGCATGTTCGCGAGATGCCCGCGCATCTCGGCTCCGCGGCGCGCCCGCCGTCGCTGCAGGCCGAGCGTCGGGAAGACGTAGGCGGCACGCACGAGGATCACGGCGGCCAGCGCGATGCCGGCGATGACGAGCCCCGTGACGATGCCGGCACGACCGCCCTGCACATCGGCGACGATGGCCGACATCTCGAGTCCCATGAGCAGGAAGACGGCTCCCTCGAGCACGAGTTCGACGGTGCGCCACGCCTGGGTGTCCGAGGCCCGATGCTGCGGCGAGAGCCGTTTCAGCGCCCCGCGCCCGGTGACCAGGCCGGCCACGACGGCGGCGACGAGTCCCGACGCGCCGAGCGCCTCGGAGGGCACCGCGGCGATGAACGGCACGGTGAACGAGATGACGGTGTTCACCGTGGGGTCGGTCGTGCGCTCGCGAACCCAGAGGTTCGCCTTGCCCACGAGATAGCCGATCACGAGCGCGACGACCACGGCGAACACGAAGTCGCCCAGCACCTCCCAGAAGGTGACGGATGCCGCGGTCGCGACGATCGCCGACCGCAGGAGCACGAGCGCCGTCGCGTCGTTCAGCAGGCTCTCCCCCTCGAGCACCGTCACGATGCGGGGGCTCACGCCGATGCGCTTCACGATGGAGGTCGCGACGGCGTCGGTCGGGCTGACGATCGCGCCGAGCGCGATGCCCGCCGCGAGCCCGAGCCCCGGGATGAGCAGCGCGAACACGATGCCGAGCACGACCGAGCTGACGACGACGAGCCCGACCGACAACCCGCCGATCGCGCTGAACTCGCGGCGGAACTCCATCGCGGGCATCGACACCGACGCCGAGTAGAGCAGCGGCGGCAGCACGCCCGCGAGGATGAACTCCGGGTCGATCTCGACCTCGGGCACGAACGGCAGCAGGCTCGCGAAGATGCCGACGATCACGAGCAGCAGCGGCGACGCGACGCCCAGCCGCGGCCCGAACGCGGTGGCGGCGGCGATGCCGAGCAGTCCGAGCACGGCGACGACGAGCAGTTCCACTGGCCCTCCCTCCGCAGCCGCGCCCGGATGCGGCATCCGGCCCGCGGCGCTGGGGAAAGTCTGGCGCACCGTCGGCGACGTGTCACGGCCCGCCGACGTCGAGTCCGCGGCGGCTCACAGCGAAGTCACAGCGTGCAGGCGCGACATCCGGAACAGCACGCCCCGCTCGATGGTTTTCTCTGATGTCGCGCTTCGCCAGGCGACCAGCGACCCAGCGGGTGCCGCAGCCAGCGGTTCCCCATGAAGGAGGAACGAATGTCGAACGACTACCGCAGCACTCCCGAGGCGCTCGCCCGCCTCACGCCCCTCCAGCGCAGCGTCACGCAGGACGACGGCACCGAGCCGGCGTTCCGCAACGAGTACTGGGACAACCACGACGAGGGCATCTACGTCGACGTCGTGTCGGGGCAGCCGCTCTTCTCCTCGACCGACAAGTACGACAGCCGGTCGGGCTGGCCGAGCTTCACGAAGCCGCTCGACGCCACCGCCGTGACCGAGCATGTCGACCGCACCCTCTGGATGAAGCGTGTGGAGGTACGCTCGTCGGGTGCCGACAGCCACCTCGGCCACGTGTTCGACGACGGCCCCGCCGCAGAGGGCGGACTGAGGTACTGCATGAACTCGGCGGCACTGCGCTTCGTGCCCGTCGCCGAGCTCGAGGAGCAGGGCTACGGGGACTTCCTCAGCCTGTTCACGACGACGGATGACGCGGCCGCGGCATCCGAGAAGGAGAACGCATCATGACGAACACCGAGACCGCGGTCCTCGCCGGCGGCTGTTTCTGGGGCATGCAGGACCTGATCCGCAAGCGCCCGGGCGTCGAGTCCACGCGCGTCGGGTACACCGGCGGCGCGAACGCCGAGCCCACGTACCGCAACCACCCGGGTCACGCCGAGGCGATCGAGATCGTCTACGACCCGACCGTGACGAGCTACCGCGAGCTGCTGGAGTTCTTCTTCCAGGTGCACGACCCGTCGACCCTGAACCGTCAGGGCAACGACATCGGCACGAGCTACCGGTCGGCGATCTTCCCGCAGAGCCTCGAGCAGCAGGAGGTCGCGCTCGACACGATCGCCGACGTCGACGCCTCGGGCCTCTGGCCCGCGAAGGTCGTCACGACGATCGAGGAGGCGGCCCCGTTCTGGGAGGCCGAGCCCGAGCACCAGGACTACCTCGAGAAGTACCCCAACGGCTACACGTGCCACTACGTGCGGCCCGGCTGGAAGCTGCCGAAGCGCGACGCCGAGACCGTCGCGTAGCGCATGATCCCCGGATGCCCCGTCGAACCTCGGTTCGGCGGGGCATCCGTCGTTCGCGCTTGGTGCCGACGCGCAGCTTCGCGAACGTAGGCTTGAGGTCATGGCCGTGCCCGATCCGAATCCCCTCGCAGACTCCCTGCCGACGGATGCCGCGCCGCCGACCCTCCTCGAGGCGAACGCCGAGGCGTTCAAGGCCGCGTTCCGCGACCACCCCGCCGGTGTGGCGCTCATCACGGCGATGACTCCCATCGGTCCCGTCGGCCTCACCGCCTCGAGCGTC
Source organism: Agromyces allii (assembly GCF_009749385.1). Taxonomy (GTDB): domain Bacteria; phylum Actinomycetota; class Actinomycetes; order Actinomycetales; family Microbacteriaceae; genus Agromyces; species Agromyces allii. The sequence continues at coordinate 121,710 of NZ_WBIN01000004.1, forward strand.
GCGTCGGTCTCGGCGGAGCCCGCCGCGCTCTCGTTCTCCGTCACGCGCGCCACCGGCTCGGCCGGCGGCCTGCTCGCCGCCGAGTCCGTCGTCGTGCACCTGCTCGCGGCCGACCAGGTCGAGGTCGCGCGGGCGTTCGCGCGCTCGGGCGCCCCGCGCTTCACGGCGGAGCAGGGTTGGGCCTGGCTGCCCACGGGCGAGCCGTGGCTCGCGTCCGCCCCGGTGGCCCTGCGCGCGCGCATCGCCCACACACTGCCGGTCGGCGGCTCGTCGCTCGTCGTCGCCGAAGTGCTCGACGTGCACCTCGGCGACCGCGCCCCGTCGCTCGTGTACCGCGATCGCCGGTTCCACGTGCTCCACGACGACTCGCCGCGGGTCTGATGTCCGAGCCGACTCCCCCGCGACGCCGCCGGCGACGGCGGCCCGTGTCGGTCGCGCTGCTGTCGGTGCAGCTCCGCCGCTACGGCCTGGTCGCCATCATCGCGCTCACCGCGATCGGCACGATCATCGCGGCGCTCGTCAGCTGACGCCCAGCCGGTCGAGTGCGTCCTGCACGATCGTGAGGCCGGCGAGGCCGGGCATGCCGCTGATGCTGTCGTCGACCTTCCGGGCCGACCGTCGCCCCTCTGGCCCGCTCATGAGGTGCGTCATGACGTGCCGCACGTCGTCCTCGGTCGAGATGCTCGACCCGACGGGCGCCCAGAACCGGCTGAGCGCGAACCGCGTCACCTTCTGCGCCTTCGTGTTCGCCGCGAGCCGCTCGCGGGCCTGCGAGGTGTAGAACGCGACGTGCCTGGCCTCCTGCTTGGCGATGCGCCGCAGGAGCTCGGCGAGCACGGGATGCTCCTCGAGCTCGGCCATGCGCTGGTACGCGGTGATCGCCGACCACTCGTTCGCGGCACCCCACGACATGTGCACGGCGACGAAGTCCTGTCCGACGAGTCCGCCGAGCACCGACTGCTTGATCGGGTCGAGCCGGTCCTTCCAGCCGAGCTTCATGCGGTTGGCCTTCAGGGCGTCGTAGTCGACCGTGATGTCGTGCACGGCGAGCACCGCCGCGAGCGCCTCGCCGTGCCAGAACTCCTCGCGGTTCCACATCGTCATGAACGCGCTCACGTCGGCCTCGCGATGCGACGGCGTCGTGAGCAGGTCGCGCGTGTAGCAGACCGTGTGGTACTCGACGTCGGCCATGTACCGCAGTGTGCGGAGCGACGATTCGGGCAACGGGTCGCGCCGGAACACCTCGAGGTCGAGGTCGCTCCAGTTCACGCTGACGGAGGTCTCGGTGTACCGGTCGATGTCGAAGGCCATGGCTCGTTCCCCTGCCCTCAGGCGCCCAGCCGTCGCACGACGGCGGTCGCGGTGCGGTCGTCGAGGCCCGGGAGCGAGCGGATGCCTCGGGCGAGCGCCGCGACCGCCGCTCCGTCGGAGGTCGCGAACCGCACGAACGCCGCACGTTCGGCCGCTCCGACGGCGGCACCGCCGAGCGGCCAGGGCGAGCGCCGGATCTCGCGCCGCGCGAGACGCGCCGCTCGCGGCGACGCGCCGAGCCTGCGGCAGGTCTCGCCCTCGAAGAACGCGGTGTGCCTGGACTTGATCGCGCGGATGCGGGCGATCAAGTCACCGAGCGCCGGCCCGGCTGCTCCCGGATCGGTCGCGATCGGGATCGCCGCCGCCGCGAGCCGTGCATATGCGAGGTCGAGCACGAGGTCGTCGACGTAGCCGAGCGCGAGGTGCGCGCCGATCACGTCGAATCCCTGCACGAAGCCGGCCAGCGCGCGGCGGACCGGGCCCCGCCCCGACGTCGCGATGCCCGCGGCGCGATCCTCGGGATCTTCGGCCTCGCCCGCGATGCGCCGCAGTGCGTCCGCGATCCAGTACTTCTCGTACGCCCACGAGACGAGGAACGCCGTCACCCGGGCGTCCTTGTGCGTGGCGGTCACGAGCACGTTGCGCAGGTACGCCATCGTCGCGCCCTCGAGCTCGGCGAGGGCGGCGAGCGTGCGCCGGCACTCGGGTGCGAGCCCGGCGCGGGCGATCGCCTCGAGGTCGAACTCGTCGCGCAGGCTCCCCTGCGCGGTGCGGGCGAACCCCCGGACGTCGAACGGCGCCGGCCCGCGCCCCACGGTGGGGGCGCGGCCGACGCCGGTGGACGGGTTCATGTGCCGAGGTTACTCCGCGACCGGCCGCCCGGCACGGGGTGCCGGTCGGCAGTTCGCGAGCCGCGACATCCGCCCGCGATTCAGAACTTGCTGCCGAGGGCCTTGGCCTTGATCGCGTCGAACTCGCCGTCGCTGATCACGCCCTGGTCGCGCAGCGCCGAGGCCTTCGCGATCTCGTCGGCCGGGTTCGCGAACGAGACCTTTCGCACCTCCTCGTCGGAGTACTCGACGATGTCCGGCCTGCTGCCCGCCGATCGCTCCCCCATGCCCTGGCCGCGCACGATCAGGTAGACGAGTCCGGTGATGAACGGCAGGAAGACGAGCAGCACGATCCACAGCGCCTTCATCCACCCGTTGATGTCGTGGGAGCGGAAGATGTCGATCGCGATGTAGATCAGCGCGAAGAGGTAGGCGACGTAGGCGAAGATCAGGAAGCTGAACCAGATCCAGTCCCACACGGTGGCGAACATTCCCATATTCGGGGCCCTCTCGATCGGAGCACGCAGCGGGCGTGCCGTCTGGCGCTCAACCTATCGCCGCACCGCCCGCCGAGGAAGAGGCGCGCCCGGGCGTTTCGTCGGCATGCGGGCGCGGTGCCGTCGCGGCGCGCGCTAGGCGATCGCCGGCGCGGTCGCGGCCCGTGCTCGCCGGGCGCGCGCACCCCAGCGCCCGTCGCGGTACTCCACGTCGATCGGATGATCGAACGCCGAGGAGACGTGGGCGCTCGTGATGACGTCGCGTGCCGGGCCGGCCACGACCACCCGACCCTGCGCGACGAGCAGCGCATGCGTCGTCGTGCTCGGCAGTTCCTCGAGGTGGTGGGTGACGAGGATCGAGGCGATCTCGGGATGGGTCTGCTCGAGCAGGTCGATGGTCTCGAGCAGCTGTTCGCGCGCGGCCACGTCGAGCCCGGTCGAGGGCTCGTCGAGCAGCAGCAGCCTGGGTTCGGCCACGAGCGCCCTCGCGATCAGCGTGCGTCCGCGCTCGCCCTGCGAGAGCGTCGGCCAGCGGCTGTCGCCCTTGCCTCCGAGGCCGAGCATCTCGATGAGCGCGTCGGCGCGGGTCGCCTGCTCGGGCGTCGCCTGCCAGCGCATCGCGGTCTCGATCGTGCCGGTCAATCCGGTGAGCACGACCTCGCGCACCGACAACGGCGACCGAACCGGATGCCGCGGGTTCACGTGTCCGATCTCACGGCGCAGCGCCTGCAGCTCGACGTGCCCGAGTCGGCCGCCGAGCACGTCGACGGTGCCCGACGACGGATGGGTGACCGCGCCGCAGAACCCGAGGATCGTGCTCTTGCCCGCGCCGTTCGGGCCGAGCAGCGCCCAGTGCTGCCCGGCCTCGACGACGAGGCTCACGCGGTCGAGGATCGTGCGGCCGTCGCGCACGAACGTGACCTCGTCGAGTCGGAGCACGGGTGTTCGTGCGGGGTCGTGCTGGGCTCGTCCGTTCACCCGTGCGATGCTACGGGACCGGCCGCACCCGCCCGACCGCCCGCCCGCCCGCTCAGACGGTCGCCGGCTGCTCGGCCGCGTCGTCGCCGACGGCGGCCGCGGCGTCCGCCCGATCGCGGATGAGGAACCCGAAGCCGAACGCGATGAAGAACATGAGCACGCCGTAGACCGCGGCCGGCAGGCTCAGCTCGGTCGAGAGCAGCACGGTCTGCGCGATCACGATCGCGAGGGTCGCGTTGTGGATGCCGATCTCGAACGACGCGGCGATGGCCTGCCGCTTGCCGACCCGCAGCCAGCGCGGAACGAGGTAGCCGATCGAGAGGCTGATCAGGCAGAACACCACGGTGATGAGCGCGAGCTGGGCGAAGTTCGCGAGGAGCAGCGCCCAGTTCGACGCCACGGCTCCGGCGATGACGACCACGAGGATCACGACCGAGGCGATGCGCACGGGCTTGTCCATGCGGTCGGCGAACGTCGGCGCGAAGCGTCGCACGAGCATGCCGAGGGCGACCGGCAGCAGCACGATGGCGAACACCTCGAGGGTCTTCGACCATTGCAGGCCGAGCTGGTCGTCGAACGGGTTGAAGAAGAGGATCGCGAGGTTCGTGATGATCGGCAGGGTGAAGACCGCCAGCACCGAGTTGACCGCCGTCAGCGAGATGTTCAGGGCCACGTCGCCGCGGAAGAGGTGGCTGTAGAGGTTCGCGGTCGTGCCGCCGGGCGAGGCCGCGAGCATCATCATGCCGACGGCCAGCACGGGCGGCAGCTGGAAGGCCAGCACGAGACCGAAGCAGATCGCCGGCAGCACGATCAACTGGCAGAGCAGGGCGATGATCACCGCCTTCGGCTGCTTCAGGACCCTGGCGAAATCGCCGAGGGTCAGACTGAGCCCGAGACCGAACATGATGATGCCCAGGGCCACGGGAAGGCCGATGGTGGTCAACGCTGACATGCACACAGTGTGCCGGATGTCGCGGGCGGGCGTGAGGCCCCTGTGGAGGGGGCCGGCGCCGTCGGTCAGTCGAGCGAGTCGAGCCAGCCCTCGAGCGTCGGCAGCGCGAGGTAGGCGATGGTGCTGTGGGTCGCGAGCGGCACGACCTCGTAGGTGACGTCGTCGCCCAGTGCACGCACGTGTTCGACGAATTCCGCGGTGTCTGCCGGCAGCACGAGCGCGTCGTCGGCGCCCTGCGCGATGTACACGGGCGCCTCGACGGCGCGCTGTCCGGCCGAGTTGTCGGCGAGCAGGGTCGCCCACGGCTCGGTCTTCGTCGGGTCGTGTGCGAAGAAGTCGCCGATGAGCGGTTGCCCGATCTCGTGCAGCCGGTCGAGGTTCGTCAGCAGGCAGAGCTCGTTCATCTCGGGCGATGCGGCGACCGCGGCCGGCGTCAGGATCTCGTCGAGCTCGGCGCCCGGCGTGCTCGGCCCGTACACCGAGGCGAACGCCGGGAACGCGTAGGAGCCGATCGTCACGCCCGAGATGTCGTCGAGGTGCGAGCCCATGAGCGCCGTGAGGTCCGCGGCGGGTGCTGCGGCCGCGACTCCGGCGACCGTGAGCTCTGGCGCGTAGTCCGGCGCCTGCTCGGCGGCGAAGAGCACCGCCTGCCCGCCCTGCGAATGACCCCACAGCACGACCCGGTCGCTCGCCTCGGCTGCCTCGAGGTGCTGCGCCGCGCGCACGGCGTCGAGCACGCTCCGAGCGGCGGTCTGCGCGACCAGGTACGAATCGGGGCCCTCGGTGCCCATGCCGGCGTAGTCGGTCGCCACGACCGTGTACCCCCGATCGAGCATGAGCCGGAGCCCCTCGATGCCGATGAACGGGTCGAAGCCGCGCGACGGCGCGCACGAGGCATCCGTTCCCGTCGTCGGATGCCCCCACGCGAGCACCGTGCGCCCGTTCTCGGGCGCGGGGCCGAGCGGGGTCACGACGATGCCCGTCACGACGATCGGGTCGACGTTCAGGTCGGTCGAGCGGTACATGATGCGCCAGGCCTCGGAGGCCGCGGGCACGCCCTCGAGCGGCTCGCTGCGCACGAGGGTGCCCGGCTCGCCGTCGGCCGCGCCGTCGGGCTGTTCGTAGAAGTCGGCGAGGCCCGGCTGCTCGGCGGCGTCACCGGCAACCCGGATGAGCTCGACGGCGACGAGCGCGCCGACCACGGCGATGACGGATGCCGCGACCACGGCGACGACTCGGCGAGCCCGCATGCCACTCCCCCTGCGACGCGCCCGGAGCACCGCGAGTCCAGCATCGCCCGTGAACTCGGCTCGGCGCAATGGGCTCGCCGGGTGCACCGATGCCGCGGCGGCCGGCCGCCCGTCGCGACCGACCGCCCGATCCGGCTCGCGACCCCCGCAGTACGCTGGAGCCGAGTCCCGACGAGGAGGCCCCATGGCCGAGAAGCAGCCCGCGATGTCCCCGTCCGACCTGCCGGTCGAGGTCGTGCTCGACCGGGCGACGGGCGCGCGCCGCGCCGAGGCCGACGAGCTGAACGCCATGCTCTGCGAGATCAGCGGCGAGGAGCCGGTCGTCTGGGCCGGGCGGATTATCGGGTTCGGCGAGTTCGAGTACCGCTACGAGAGCGGACACGGCGGGCGCTCGCCGATGCTCGCGTTCGCGCCGGGACCGACCAAGCACACGATCTACCTCGCGGAGGACTTCGCCGACCGCTGGCCCGACCTCGTGGCCGCCCTCGGCCCGCACCGGGCGAGCAAGGTCTGCCTCTCCCTCACCCGGCTGACGAACGTCGACCGCGCAGCGCTCCGCGGCCTGCTCGAACGTTCGCTCGCCGACGCGCGGTCGCAGGCGGATTCCGCCGACTGACGCGGAGCACCGCGCCCGCGACGAGGAGCCCGCTGAACAGGATCGCCGAGACGGTCCTCCGGTTCGCACGCTCGAGCCGGGCGATCCGCCGTTCGAGGGCCGGGGTCGCGACGACGACGTCTCCCTGCTCGATGCGCGTGATCACGGCGTCGAGCCGCTTCGGCAGACGCCAGGCGAGGCCGACGACCTCGAACGCCTGCTGCGCGACATCCTGCACCACGTTGCCGCGCTCGTCGCGGATCAGCTTCGTCGCGTACGGCTCGATGGAGTCCCACAGGTTGAACTCGGGATTCAGCGCGCTGCACACCCCCGAGGTCAACGACATCGCCCGGATGATGAGCAGGAAGTGCTCGGGCAGCTGGAACGGCAGCGAACGCACGACCTCGCCGAACTGCTCCGCGAACTCGCGGAACTCCCGCGGATCGACCTCGCGCAGCTCGGCGAACCCCATGCCCCCGAACCGGGCGAAGAGCTGGGTCATCGCGCGCTCGAGCTCTCCGGTGTCGGCGGAGGGCAGGAGCACTCCCACGTCGCGCACCGCGTCGATGAGGCCCTTGCCGTCGCGCGAGGCGGCCGCGATCAGCAGTTTGCGGAGGCCGCTGCGGGTGCCGGCCGGAACCTCGCCCATCATGCCGAAATCGATGAAGGTGAGCTTCCACGGGCGGGGCGCCGAGGCATCAGAGCCGGCGACCCGCTCGAGCGGCGTCACGAAGATGTTGCCCGGGTGCGGATCGGCGTGGAAGAAGCCGTTCGTGAACAGCTGGTCGAACATCACGGCCGCGAAGACCGGCGCGACCTCGGCCGGATCGATGCCGGCTGCGGCGAGCGCCGCGGCATCCGTGATCTTGACGGCCGTGACGTCTTCGAGCGTGAGCACGCGTCTGGTCGATCGCTCCCAGACCACGGTCGGCACGCCGACCCGGTCGTCGTCGGCGAAGTCGGCGGCGAAGCGCTCGGCGTTGACGGCCTCGTGCACGTAGTCGATCTCCTCGAGGCTCGTCTGGGCGAACTCCTCGACGAGGGCGTGCGTGTTCACGCGGTCGGAGACCAGCCGCACGTGGCTGAGCCAGCCGGCCACCTTGCGGAGCGCCGCCAGGTCGACGTCGACGATCGCGTCGATGCCGGGTCGCTGCACCTTGACGACCACGCCGCTCAGCCCGGTCTCGGCCGCATCCACCGGACCCAGCAGGGCTCGATGCGCCTGCCCGAGGGAGGCCGCCGCGATCGGCACCTCGTCGACCGACGCGAACGCCCGTTCGAGCGGCATGCCGAGTTCGGCCTCGGCGAGCGCCCGGATCGCGTCGAAGGGCACGGGCGGCACCTCGTCCTGCAGCCCGGCCAGCTCGGCCGTGATCTCGGGCGGCAGCACGTCGAGCCGCGAGGACATGAACTGGCCGACCTTGATCATGAGGCCGCCGAGGTCGACCGCGAGGGCGTGGAAGCGTCGTGCGAAGCGTCGCATCCGCTTCGACCTGGTGCGCTCGGCGAGCCTCGCGAGCCCGATGCGCGGGAGCAGCAGTTCGTACCACCACGTCACGGCGAGGTTCCAGCCCGCGAACCGCAGGATACGGCGGTACCGCGCGCGGGTGTCGCCTGCGCCGGGCATCGACTCGCCTCGATCCCGACGAACGGATGCCACCCTCGTCAGTCCTGGGCGAGGATCGAGTAGAGGCGGCGACGCGCCTCGTCGAGCGCGGCCACGGCCTGCTGCACCTGCTCGGGCGTGCCGGTGCGGCCGACCTGGGCCGCAGCCTGCGCGAGCTCGAAGCCGGCCTTGGGCAGGGCCGCGGCGCCGCCCGCGTCGGAGGCCTGCGGGTTCCACGGTTCGGACCCGGCCGCGTCGGCGACCGCCGCGCGCCCCTCGTCGGTCAGCGAGTAGGTTTTGCGACCGTTGGACTCCTGGGCGCTGATGAGCCCTTCGTCGGCGAGCAGCTGCAGCGTCGGGTAGACGGAGCCCGCGCTGGGCTTCCAGGTGCCGCCGCTGCGCTCCTCGATCTCGTGGATGATCTGGTAGCCGTGCATCGACTGCTCGGCGAGCAGCGCGAGCACGGCCGCGCGCACGTCGCCGCGACCTGCGCGACTGCTGCCTGCGCGCTTCTCGAAGGTGGAGCGCAGCTGCTCCATCGCCTGCCAGATGTTCTCGGCGCCGACGCCGAAACCCCCGGTCGGGCCGAATCCGGATGAGAACGAACCAGTCATGACGACCTCTTCCTCGGAGCGTGAACGATACTCGACGATATATCCGGATCTCTCGCGCCGGTAGGGGTCGGGGCGGTCCCCCAGCATGCTCGCAGGATCGCGCTCGCGGCGCGCCGCGCCCGAACGGATGCGCGATTGCGGTCGAATGGGCGCGTGACCGCAGACGAGATCCGACAGGCGTTCCTCGAGTTCATGGCCGAGCGCGGCCACGTGATCATCCCCCGCTCCCCGTTGATCCCGCACGACGATCCCACGACCCTGTTCACCGGAAGCGGGATGCAACCCCTTCTGCCGTACCTGCTCGGGGCAGCGCATCCGGCCGGCGGTCGACTCGCCGACAGCCAGACGTGCCTGCGCGTGCAGGACATCGAGGAGGTCGGCGACAACCGGCACACGACCTTCTTCGAGATGCTCGGCAACTGGAGCCTCGGCGAGTACTTCAAGGAGGAGCAGATCCCCCAGATCTGGACCTTCCTGACGGAGAAGGTCGGGCTCGACCCCGATCGCATCTACGTGTCGTGCTTCAGCGGCGACCCGGCCCACGGCATCCCGAAGGACGAGGAGGCCGCCGGCATCTGGACGCGGCTGTTCACCGCGGCCGGCGTCTCGACGGGCACGTTCGACGCGGGAACCGAGGAGCACGCGGCCGCCGTCGGCACCGACGGTGCGCGCATCGCGTTCTACGGCAAGAAGAACTGGTGGTGCCGCGGCGGATCGGCGGCCGACATGCCGATCGGCGAGCCCGGCGGACCCGACAGCGAGATCTTCTACCTCTTCCCCGACGTCGAGCACGACCCCGCCTACGGCGCCAACTGCCACCAGAACTGCGACTGCGGCCGGTTCATCGAACTCGGCAACTCGGTGTTCATGGAGTACCGGAAGACCGAGACCGGATTCGAGGAGCTGCCGCGCCGCAACGTCGACTACGGCGGCGGCCTGGCCCGCATCGCGGCCGCGGCCATGGACAGCCCCGACGTCTTCCGCATCACCCTGCTGTGGCCGATCGTCGAGCGTCTGCAGGAGCTGTCGGGCCGGTCGTACGACGACGAGACGCGAGCGATGCGCGTCGTGGCCGACCACCTCAGGGGGGCCGTGTTCCTCGCCGTCGACGGCGTGCAACCGAGCAACAAGGCGCAGGGCTACGTGATGCGGCGCCTCATCCGCCGCGCCATCCGGTTCGCGTTCGACCTCGGGCTGGAGGAGAACTTCTTCGCCGAGGTCGTTCCGACGATCTCGCGCATCTACGAGGCGCACTACCCCGAGGTCGCCGACCACTCCGAGTACGTGCTGCGCGTGCTGGCGAAGGAGGAGCAGGCGTTCCGTCGCACCCTTCGGAAGGGGCTGAAGCAGCTCAACGCGTACCGCGCGACGGGGGTCACGGGCCGCGAGCTGTTCCTGCTCTCCGACACGTTCGGGTTCCCGGTCGAGCTCTCGACCGAGGAGGCGCGACGACAGGGCATCGAGCTGAGCGCCGACTGGCGGGCGGAGTTCGACGAGCAGCTCGACGCGCAGCGGCGGCGTTCGCAGCGCACGACGACGCTGCACGTCTGAAGCGACCCGGTCGGCCTGATCCCTCGCCGTGGGCGTCCTCTTGCCACGATGACGGCTCGCCGCGAGTTTGGCCTGCACTGGGGATGCGCACCTGAGGCGCCTCGCCAGGTGCGAATCCTGGGTCCTCCACTGTGTCGGGTCGTCCTCAGCGCGACCATGGGCGACGGATGCCGGTGGTCGAACTCCTGCGGTTCAGCCGAGCGGCAGCGGCGAGCGCGGCTTCGTGACGCCGAAGGCGAACGTGGTCGTGATGCCCGCGATCGACGGGATGGCGCGGAGCTGCGTTCGCATGAGCTCCTCGTACTCGCTGAACGAGGCGACGGCCACCTTCGCGAGGTAGTCGTCGTCGCCCGCGAGGAGGTACGCCTCGACCACCTCGGGGATGTCCCGGAGCCGCTCCTCGACCTGATCGACCACGTCGGTCGCGTGCGACGAGAGCCGGAGCCGCACGAACGCGGTGATCGCGAGCCCGACCGTGCCGGCGGCGATCTCCGCCGTGTATCCCGTGATGACCCCGTCGTCCTGCAGCGCCCGCACGCGGCGCAGGCACGGCGACGGCGACAGCCCCACTCGGTCGGCGAGCTCCTGGTTGGTGAGGCGCCCATCGTGCTGGAGTTCGAGCAGGATGTGGCGATCGATGGCATCGAGGGTTCGCATTGGCATATTCTGCCAAATCAGCTGCAGATCGTGGCACGATCGGCAATCGGCTGCGCCGACGGATTTCCTATCGTTGCGGCATGCTCGAGAACTCAGCGCGACGACGTCTCCTCGTCGGCATCGTGGCCATGGCGGTCGTGGTGCTGCTCTGGGCATCGTTCGCGCTCACGCTGCGCGGCGTCGAGGGGTCGACGCTGACGACGGTCGACCTGAGCATGGTGCGGTTCGCGATCCCGGTGGCGGTGCTCGCGCCCTGGCTGCCTCGGGCCGTCCGCGAAGTCCAGGCGGAGCGGCCCGCGACCGTGCTCCTGCTCCTCGCCGGCGGGCTGCCGCACTTCCTCGTCTCCGCGCTCGGGGCCCAGCTCGCTCCGGCCGCGCTCGTGGGGCTCATCATCCCGGGCACGGTGCCGCTCTTCGTGACGGCGCTGGCCGTCGCGGGCGGTCGCGCCCGGATCCCCGGGCGGCAGCTGGCATCCGTCGCCCTGATCGTCGTCGGGGTCGCCGTCGCGGCGGTCATGACGAGCGCGACGGTGCCGCCGGTCGGGATCGGGGTGCTGCTCACCGCGGGATTCGTCTGGGCGGTCTACACGACGGGGTTGAAGCGCAGCTCGCTGAGCCTCACCTCGACCGTGCTGGTCGTCTGCGCCCCCGCGGCCCTCGCGGCCCTCGCGCTCGGCCTCTCCGGGGCGATGCCGTCGCACCTGCTGTCCGGAACGGCCCGACCCGGAGACGTCGTGCTCTTCGCGGTGCTGCAGGGGCTCGGCACCGGCGTCGTCTCGACGATCGCGTACGCGCACGCGGTGCGCGTACTCGGCAGCGGCATCGCCGCGACGGCCGGCGCCCTGAGTCCGGTCGCCGCCGCACTGCTCGCGGTTCCGCTGCTCGGCGAACCCCTGACGATCGGCGTCGTCGCCGCGATGACCGTGATCGTGGCCGGCGTGCTGCTCTTCAACGCACCCCGGCGCCGTCGACGGGCACGACGTCGAACGGATGCCGCGCCGCGCCCGCCCCGTCCGGTCGCCGCCCCGGCGCTCGGCGCGTGACAGCATGGGAGACGATGAGCTCCCCCGTCGATCGTGGACCCCGCCGTTCCTCGACGCCCGCCCGCGACATCCGAATCGGCAGGCGGCGGATGCTCACCGCGTGCGCGCTCATCGCGGCCGTCGCGTTCACGGCCGGATGCGCGGCGGATGGCGCCCCCGCGCCTGAGGCTCCGGTACCCGGTACCCCCGCGCCCGGCGCCGTCGTCCTGCCTCCGGCCGGAGCAGCACCCGACTACCAGCTCGGCGGGGCGTACGAACCCGATCCGGCGGTCGGGATCGTCGCCCGTGATCGCACGAGCGCCCCCGCCGACGGCCGATACTCCATCTGCTACGTGAACGGGTTCCAGACGCAACCCGGCGAGCGCGATGCGTGGCCCGACGACCTCGTGCTCGCGCACGACGGCGCCGACGTGGTCGACCCCGACTGGCCCGACGAGGCGTTGCTCGACACATCCACCGCCGAGCAGCGTGCCGGCATCGCCGACGTCGCGGGGCCGTGGATCGAAGGCTGCGCGACCGCGGGCTTCGACGCCGTCGAGTTCGACAACCTCGACTCGTACACGCGATCGGGCGGCGCGATGACCTTCGAGGACAACCTCGCGCTCGCCGCGATGCTCGTCGGCATCGCCCACGACCACGGCCTCGCCGCAGGGCAGAAGAACGCCGCGGAGGAGACCGAGCGGCTGCACGCCGACGCGGGCTTCGACTTCGCCGTGGTCGAGGAGTGCCTCGCGTACGACGAGTGCGAGGCCTACACCGACGTGTACGGCGAGCACGTCGTCGCGATCGAGTACACCGACGCGCTCCCCCGCCCCTTCGCCGAACGCTGCGCCGAGCCCGACGCGCCCACCTCGATCGTGCTCCGGGACCGGGACCTCACGGTGCCGGGCGACTCCGCGTACGTCTTCGAGCTGTGCGAGGCGTGACGTGGGCGCCCCGATCCGTCACACGGCGACACGTGTTGCGTGGGGTGACGAGCGTCCTTGCGAGCGACCCGCCCGCCGCCGCACAGTGGGCCCATGTCCGACCCTGCCCTGACCACGACCGCCCCCGCACCGCACGCCGACGCGACCGTGCTCGACAACGCGCCCTGGTTCTCACTCGCCGGCCCGCACGCCTCGTTCGCGATCGGCAACGACCTCGTGCGCCGATACCCCGAGGACGTCGCACCGTTCGTCGCCGTGCGCACCTGGGACGACCCCGGGGTGTGGGACGCCCTGGTCGACCTCGTCGGCCGTGACGCCGTCATCGGGCTCTCGGGCTTCGAGGGCGAGCTTCCGCCGGGGTGGGAGACCGTCGGCCATGGCGCAGGGGTCCAGCTGGTGCAGACCGACGCCCTCAGCACCCGCCCCGACGAGGAGGCGATCCTGCTCGGCGCCGACGACGTGTCCGAGATGCTCGCGATCGTGAGCCGCAACCAGCCGGGCCCGTTCCTGCCGCGCACCCACGAGCTCGGACGCTACGTCGGCATCCGGCGCGACGGACGGCTCGTGGCCATGGCCGGCGAGCGGCTGCATCCGGAGGGCTGGACCGAGATCAGCGCGGTGTCCACCGATGAGGCGTACCGACGCCAGGGCCTCGCCTCCCGGCTCGTGCTCGACGTCGCCTTCCACATCCAGCAGCGCGGCGACCGCGCCCTGATGCACGCCGAGGCGTCGAACCACGGCGCCATCGCCGCCTACGAGCGGCTCGGCTTCGCGCTCCGCCGGCGCTCGGTGTTCTCCGCGGTGCGCACTCCGGCGTAACGGGAGCGCCGGCTCCGAGACGCAATGCGTCCGAGTCGGCGGCCTCCGCATTGCGACCGGAGTCCCGCGGTTGCGACGCGAGTCGCGCGGTTTCCGGCTGTGACGACGCCCCCTGCGAACCCGTTCGCGCTCGTGCTCTGCTGTCCTCAGTCGGCTCCGCATCCCGCGGGCCGGGGACGGAGGTCACGGTGCGATACGTCATCCGACGGGTGCTCTACGCAGTGTTCGTCGTGTGGGCGGCGTACACGATCACGTGGCTGCTGCTGTTCTACCTGCCCGGAAACAGCGCGTCGATGATAATCAGCGGCGCGGGCGCCGACGTCGACCAGACGCTGCTCGCATCGCTCGAGGCGCGCTACGGACTCGACCGACCGGCGTACGAGCAGTACTTCGGGCTGCTGTGGCAGACCGTCACGGGCGATCTCGGAACGTCGATCACCCTCGGCGTGCCCGTCGCGGTCGTCGTCGGCGGCGCGCTCCCCCACACGCTGGCCCTCGGCGGACTCGCGCTCGCCTTCAGCGTCGTGCTCGGACTCGGCATCGCGCTCCTGGCCAACACCGCACGGGCGACCTGGCTGCGCAACATCCTGTTCTCGCTGCCCTCGGTATTCCTGTCCTTCCCGGTGTTCCTGACCGGACTCATCCTGATCCAGGTCTTCGCGTTCAACCTGCACCTGCTGCCGGCGGTCGGCAACGACGGCTTCCGCGCGCTGATCCTGCCCGCCCTGACATCCGGCATCCCGGCCAGCGCCGCGATCGCCCAGGTGACGGCGAAGAGCCTCTACGAGTACACGCACGGCCCGCAGGCCACCTTCCTCACGGCCCGGGGCGTCGGTCGCGGCCGGATCGTGTACGCCCACGGCCTGCGCAACGCGGTCATCCCCGCGGCCACGATCATCGGCATGTCCGTGGGCGGCATCCTCGCGGGCGCCGTGATCACCGAGACCGTGTTCTCCCGGCAGGGACTCGGGCGCGTGCTGCAGGCCGGGGTGGTCAGCCAGGACGTGCCCGTCGTGCAGGGCGTCGTGATCATCTCCGCGCTGCTGTTCGCGCTCGCCAACCTCGCCGTCGACCTCTTCTACCCGCGGATCGATCCGCGCATCCGATTGGGGATCGCATGACCCTGCAGTTCGAAGACCGCGCCGTCGCCGAGCACGACGAGCACGCCGAGACCGCGCTCGCGGAGGTGCCCGGCGGCATCGCCGTGGTCGGCACGACGCCCGCCAGGGCCCGGCCGCGCCGGTCGGCTCGCGTCGTGCAGCTGACGCAGCCGAGCTTCATCCTCTCCGCCCTGCTCGTCGTCGCCGTCGTGACGGCCGCGTTCCTCCCGACGCTGTTCACGAGCCTCGACCCGTATGCGACCGACCTCGCGAACAAGCTCGCGGCGCCGACCTGGCAGCATCCGCTCGGCACCGACAACCTGGGCCGCGACCAGTACGCACGGGTCGTCTACGGCACCGGCAACACCCTCATCGCGTCGTTGCTCGCCGTCGTGCTCGGGCTGTCCGTGAGCGCCGTGCTCGGCATCCTCGCGGGCTACCTGGGCGGCTGGGTCGACGAGGTCGTCGGACGGTTCGTGGACATCTTCCTCGCCGTGCCCGGCCTGCTCGTCTCGCTCATGATCGTGACGACGCTCGGCTACGGCACGATCAACATCGCGATCGCCGTGGGCATCGGCTCGGTCGCCGCGTTCACGCGCATCCTGCGCGCCGAGGTGCTGCGCGTGCGCGAGTCCGACTTCGTCACGGCGGCGCGGCTCTCGGGCCTGCGGTGGTGGAGCATCCTCCCCCGCCATGTCTTCCCGCACTCGATCGGGCCGCTGATCGCCCTCCTGGCCCTGCAGTTCGGCGAGGCGCTGCTCGCGATCTCCGCCCTGAGCTTCCTCGGATTCGGCGTGCAGCCGCCCGAACCCGAATGGGGCCTGCTCGTCTCCGAGGGACGCACCTACCTGTCGAGCGCCTGGTGGCTCGCGATCCTGCCCGGCATCGTCATCGTGCTGGTCGTGCTCGCCGCGAACCGGGTCAGCAAGTTCATCGAGAAAGTGACCTGAGCGCCATGACCACGCCTCCCCTCCTCCAGGTCGCCGACCTGTCGGTGCGCTACTCGACCGACGGCGACGACGTGCTCGCCCTCGACCGCGTCTCCCTCTCGCTCGAACGCGGTGAACGGCTCGCCGTGATCGGCGAGTCGGGCTCGGGCAAGTCCACGCTCACCCACGTGCTGCTCGGCATCCTCTCGCGGAACGCCCACGTGACCGCCGCCCGGGGCGAGCTCGACGGCGTCGACCTGTTCGGCGGCCTCACCGAGACGCAGTGGACCGAACTGCGGCGCTCGCGCGTGGCGTACATCCCGCAGGATCCGAACATCGCGCTGAACCCCGTGCTGCAGATCGGACGCCAGCTCGACGAGGCGCTGCGACTCTCGCCGCGGAAGGTCGAGAAGCTCCGCCGACGCGACGAGGCCATCGCCCTCCTCGAGCGCGTGGGCATCGCCGACGCCGAACGGGTGTACGCCTCGTACCCCCACCAGGTCAGCGGCGGCCAGCGCCAGCGCGTGCTCATCGCGATCGCCCTCGTCGGCCGCCCCCGACTCATCGTCGCCGACGAACCCACGTCCGGCCTCGACGTGACCGTGCAGAAGACGGTGCTCGACGCCCTCGACGAGCTCGTCGCCGAGACGGGCGTCTCGCTGATCCTCGTGACCCACGATCTCGCCGTCGCGCGCCAGCGGACCGACCGCGTGCTTGTGCTCGAACGCGGTCGCGTCGTCGAGTCCGGTGCGACCGCGGCCGTCACCGACGACCCGAGGCACGCCTACACGCGGCGACTCCTCGACGCCGTGCCCTCGCTGCACGAGGGCAAGCTCGCACCAACTCCTGGGCTGTCGCAGGTCGACCCCGGTCACCGCGAAGGGGGTCTCGTGGCGCAGGGGCTCGTGAAGACGTACGTCACGCGCGATCCGCGTCGCGGGAAGATCCTCACGCCGGCCGTGGGCGGCGTCGACCTCGCCATCGAACCGGGCACCACCTACGGGCTGGTCGGCGAATCCGGCTCAGGCAAGTCGACCATCGCCCGCATCGTCGCCGGCATCGATCGGGCCGACGAGGGGTCCGTGCACTTCCGCGGTCAGGATGTCGCGCGCGCACGCGGTGCCGACCTGCGCACCCTCCGCACCCGCATCCAGTACGTCTTCCAGAACCCGTACACGTCGCTGAATCCGCGGTTCCGCATCTTCGACGTCGTCGCCGAACCGCTGCGTGGATTCAAGGTCGCGAGCGGCGCCGAGCTCGACCGCCGCGTCCGAGACGCGCTCGACGTCGTCGGCCTCGAGCCGTCGATCGCGACCCGCACCCCCACCGAGCTGTCCGGCGGTCAGCGCCAACGAGTCGCGATCGCCCGCTCGATCGTGCTCAGGCCAGAGCTCATCGTGCTCGACGAGCCCGTCTCCGCGCTGGACGTCTCGGTGCAGGCGCAGATCATGCAGCTGCTCATCGACCTGCAGCACGAGTTCGGCGCCGCCTACCTCTTCATCTCGCACGACCTCGCCGTCATCCGCGAGCTCTCCGACCGGGTGGGGGTGCTCCGCCGCGGCGAGCTCCTCGAGGAGGGCCCGGTCGGCGAGGTGTTCGCACAGCCGAAGCACGAGTACACGCGCCGCCTGATCGACTCGATCCCGCAGTTCGCCTGACGGCCGCGGCGCCATCAGACCACCCGAAGCATCCCGCACATCACACGAACAGGAGCCACACCCATGTCCATCTCCCGAACCTCACGCCGGGCCCGCGCGGCCCTCGGCGCCGCCGCCGCAGCAGCTGCGGCGGCGCTCCTCCTGACCTCCTGCGCCGGCCCGGCCGCGAGCAGCGGCGGCGACGTCGGCGACCGCGTCGACGGCGGCAGCATCACCGCGTACAGCGCGAACATCACCTACCTCGACCCGCGCCAGAACCACGGCTTCGTCGGGCGCGCCATCGCCGACTCGCTGCTCGACATCGACCCCGACACGTTCGAGCTGAAGCCGTGGCTCGCGACCGACTGGACGGTGAACGAGGACCAGACCGAGTTCGGCTTCACGCTCCGCGACGACGTCACGTTCTCCGACGGCACGCCCCTGACGGGAGCGGTCGTCAAGGCGAACTTCGACGCCGCGGTGCAGCAGATCGAGGACGGCAACGGCTGGTACATCCGGGGCCTGTTCGACAACTACGTCGAGACCGAGGTCGTCAGCGACACCGAGGTGGTCGTGAAGTTCAGCGAGCCGAACCCGGCGTTCCTGCCGACGGTGCCCACGAGCTTCCTTGCGATCCTCTCGGCGGACACGTTCGACAAGAGCTACGAGGAGCGCCAGTCTGGCGACTTCGTCGGCAGCGGGCCGTTCGAGCTCGAGAGCTACACGCCGAACGAACAGATCACGCTCGTTCGACGCGACGACTACGACTGGGCCTCGGATGTCTCGGAGCACACGGGTGCCGCGAGCCTCGAGAAGGTCACGATCAACTTCGTCGACGAGCAGAGTGTGCGGGAGAACGCCCTGCTGGCCGGAGAGGTGCAGCTCGCGCAGAATCCGACAGTCGAGGGATCCAAGCAGCTCGTCGACCAGGGGTTCAGCCTGATCTCGCGAGCGCAGTCGGGCAACCCGTACAGCCTCGTGCCGAACTTCGCGCGACCGCTGACGAAGGACCTCGACCTGCGCCGCGCCCTGTCGAAGGTGATCGACCGCGACACGATCCAGGCGAGCATCACGACCGACGCCGAGCCGGCGTCCACGAGCGTGCTCACGCCCGAGACGTTCGGCTACGCCGACCAGTCGGCCTTCATCGACTACGACCCCGCAGGCGCCGAGCAGATCCTCGACGACGCGGGCTGGGTCGCCGGCGATGACGGCATCCGCGAGAAAGAGGGTCAGCGACTCACGTTCACGATCGTCAACTGGTGGGAGCCGAAGGCCGTCATCGACGCCCTGCAGCTCATCAAGGAGGACGCCGGAAAGGTCGGCATCGAGATCGACCTCGTGAACGAGGCCCCCGGCGGCAGCACGTGGACCGACGGCGAGGGCGACTTCCTCTACAACAACGCCACCCGCGCCGACGGCGGCATCGCGCTCTACTCCCAGTACACCGACGAGTACCTGCAGACGAACTCGGGGGCGACCACCGACGAGGTGACCGAGCCGGGTTCGGATCTCAGCCGGATCCTCGAGGAGTCCTTCGTGGAGCCCGACATCGACGCCCGTCAGGACCTCCTCGCCCAGGCGCAGGAGATCATCGTGCGCGACGCGGTGCGGATCCCCGTCTTCGACAACGTGAACAGCGAGTCGGGCTACTTCGCCTCGGACCCGAAGCTGCACGGCCTCCGCGAGAACTCGATCTCCGAGCTCGTGCTGTACGACGCCTGGCTCGGCAACTGACCCACGCACGACGGGCCGGTCTCGCGTTCGAGCGAGGCCGGCCCGTCGTGTCGTCTACGCCCACGCACCCCGTGCGTACTGCGGTTGCCAGGTCGAGGACTCCCCTTCGCCGAGCTCGTGCGCGGCGCGCAGCGCGAAGTACGGATCCCGGATCGCCGCGCGTCCCATGAGCACGGCGTCCGCGCTGCCGGAGCGAACGATGCCGTCGGCCTGACGGGCGTCGGTGATGAGCCCGACGGCCGCGGTCGGCGTTCCGGTTCGAGCGCGGATCTCGGCGGCGGCCGCGACCTGGTAGCCGGGCGCGACCGGGATCTCGGCCGGCAGCAGCCCCCCGCTCGAGACGTCGACCAGGTCGACGCCGAGGCCGGTCAGGCCCTCGATGATCGCGACGGTGTCGGCGATCGTGAGCCCCCCGGGCAGCCAGTCGGTCGCCGAGAGGCGCACGAGCAGCGGGACGTCGTCTGGGATCGCCGCTCGCACCGCGCGCACGACCTCGTGCAGCAGCCGCTCGCGACCGCCCTCGCCGCCCACGCCGTACTCGTCGCCGCGACCGTTCGTCAGCGGCGAGAGGAACGAGTGCAGCAGGAACCCGTGCCCGGCGAGGAGCTCGACGGCGTCGAACCCGGCGCGGACACCTCGGGCCGCGGCATCCGCGAACGCGCGCACGATCTCGGCGAGGTCGGCGCGCTCGAGCGGGCGCGGCACGGCGAGCCCGGGCACGGGCCGCGCGTCGACCGAGCGCGGCTGCCACCCGCCCTGCCCGACGGGCACCGTACCGGCCCGACCCGACCAGGGCGAGGCGAGCGACGCCTTGCGGCCGGCGTGCCCGAGCTGGAGCGCGATCGGCGCACCTCGGTCGTGCACGAAGCCGACCACGCGCGCCCAGGCGTCCGCCTGCGCGTCGGTCCAGATGCCGGTGTCGGCGGCGCTGATGCGACCCTCCGGCGAGACCGCGGTCGCCTCGGTGAACAGCAGGCCCCACCCGCCCGACGCACGGTCGCCGAGATGCGCCAGGTGCCAGTCTCCAGGCCGACCGTCGACCGCCGAGTACTGGCACATGGGCGAGAGCCAGAGCCGGTTGCGCAGCTCGAGGCCCCTGAGACGCAGCGGCCGGAACAGCGAGATCCGATCTTCGGATGCCGCGGCATCCGCGATGCCGACCGCGAGATCGGTCACGCGCTCACCGCCGCCGCCTCGAGCAGGGCGGCGCGCTCGGGCACGCGGTGACCGATCGTCTCGGGCAGGCCGAGGTTCTCGCGGAGCGTCGTGCCCGGGTACTCGCTCGGATACACGCCGCGCTCCTGCAACTCGGGCACGAGTCGGTCGACGACGTCGCCGAGGCCGTCGGGGAACGCGTCGGGCGTCACGTTGAGGCCGTCGAACGCGTCGGAGCGCACGAAGTGGGCGAGTTCGTCGGCGACGTCGCCCGCAGTGCCGACGAACGCCCGCGCGCGGGTCAGGTGGTCGACGAGCTCGCGGATGCTGTAGCCGTGCGCGTCGGCGAGCGCCCGCCATTCGCGGACCTTCGCCGACGGCTCGTGCCCGGTGTGCACGATGCCGTGCGTGCGACTCTGGCGCTCGGCGGCCGGGTCGTCGGCCGGAAGCGGGCCGTCGAGGTCGACGTGCGCGAGGTCCTCCTGCCACACCTCCTCGACGATCTGCCGCACCCGCCGGTCGGTGAGGAAGCGCTCGCGCAGGTGGCGCGCCTTCTCGTCGGCGTCGGCCGGGGTGTCGCCGATCACGATCGAGGCGCCGGGGACCACGAGGATGTCGTCGCCGGTGCGTCCGTACGAACGTGCGCGTCGGCGGATGTCGGCCGTGAAGGCCACCGCCTCGTCGAACTCGACGTGGTGGGTGAAGATGCCTTCGGCCCGACGGGCGGCGAAGTCGCGGCCCTCGTCGGAGTCGCCCGCCTGGAAGTACACGGCCTGCCCCTGCGGGCTCGGCGGAACCTGCGGCCGAACGCGGGCCCGGAGGTGGTCGCCGACGCGGTCGACGTCGGTGACGCCGCCGGGCCGCAACCAGGCAGGCTCGTCGCGGGAGTCCGCGGCGGCATCGGCGGCGAACCCGTCCCAGATCGCCTGCACGGCGGCGACGTGCTCCTCGGCGTAGAGGTAGCGGTTGTGCCGGTCGAGGAACCCGCCGCGGCGGAAGTTCTCACCGGTCCACCCGTTGTCGGTGGTGACCACGTTCCAGCCCGCCCGGCCCTCGCTCAACACGTCGACCGTGGCGATGCGGCGGGCGAGGTCGACGGGGTCGGTGTAGGTCGTGTTCAGCGTCGCGACCAGGCCGATGCGGCTGGTGCCCGCGGCGAGGTAGGCGAAGAGCGCGAGCGCGTCGGGGCGCCCGGTCACGGCGATGTCGTTGAGCCGCCCGAGATGCTCCCGCAACCGCAGGCTCTCGCCGAGGAAGACGGCGCTGAAGAGTCCGCGCTCGGCCTCCCGCACGAGCGCGAGGTACGCCTCGGGCTCGTAGTAGTCGCGCAGCTGCGGCGTTCGCGTCCAGTCGTAGATCGGCCCGAACGGCTGGAAGACGTTGAGGTGGAGCCGCGCGTGCGGGCGGGCGTAGTCGTCGGCGTGCAGCCTGCGGTCGTTCATGAGTTCTCCCTGGCGAGTTCGAAGACGTTCGTCGGACGCGGCAGCCCGAGCTGGTCGCGGAGGGTCTCGCCGTCGAGCGGCGTGCGGAGCACGCCGAGCGCGTCGAGGCGGGGCAGCAGTTCGTCGGCGACGACGGGGAGGTCGACGTCGAGCACCGCGGGGTGCAGGCGGAGGCCGTCGACGTGCGTCGCGAGGCCCGCGAGCTGCTCGGCGATCCGGGCGGCCGAGCCGCTGAGGCGCAGCCGGTCACCGACCCTCCACGGCGCGGCCCGGTCGAGGGCGTCCAGGCGCTCTGCGGCCGATTCGCCGCGGGCGTCGAGCACGATCTCCACCGCAGCGACGCGTCGCGGGACGCCGAGTCCTGCCGCGCGGCGTGAGCGCGCGAGCACGGCGTCGACGGATCGGCCGCCGACGACCGCGACGTCCACGAGCGGCGCCAGCACCTCGTCGGGCTCGTCGGCCCACACCACGAGCTGCCCCTGGGGCGGCCTCGGCAGCAGCCCGGGCCCGCGGATGTGGAACGTCTCGCCCTCGGCGTCGGCGTAGTGCCAGCGGTCGAGGTCGAGGAACCGGTCGCCCTCGACATCGGCGATCAGGATGTCGTCCTCCCACGTGTCCCACAGGCGCCGTACCGCGGCCACCACGTCGCGCGCCTCGCGCACGGCGGCGTCGTCGCCCGTGTGCGCCGCCCGCCCGTAGCCGGCGGCGAGATCGGGCGAGTCGACGGCGCGCACGAGCCACCCGGCGCGCCCGCGCGACGCCCAGTCGAGCGTGCTCAGCTGGTTCGCGAGGTGATACGGCTCGGCGTGGATCGCGTTCACGGCGGGCACCAGCCCGACGCGCCTCGTCGATGCGGCCGCGAACACGGCGGCCTCGATCGTGTCGAGGGCGGCAGGAACCTCGGATGCCGGTGCCAACGCATCGAGCTCCGGCACCGTCGCGAATGCGAGGCCCGACGCGTCGACGGCGGCGATGCGCGCCGTGATGCGCGCCGGTGTCAGCAGGCTCGACGGCGGATGGTCGGCGGCCCTCCAGGCGGCCGGGTGGGCACCCTCGCCCTCGAGATCGATGCCGATCGGAAAGCGGCTCATGTGTCTCCTCCGATGCTCCGGGGCATCCGGCACGCCCCCTGTTTCCGCAGCGTAAGCGGGCTCGACGGAACGATCGAGGGGTGTCCGTCGCGGCCGTCAAACAACGTCAGGCCGCGTCACGAGACGACTTCTGCGGCGCTACGCCGGCAGCGAGACCACGGCTCGAAGCCCGCCGGCATCGCGAGGAGCGAGGGCGAGGGTTCCGCCGTGCGCCCGCACGATGCTCTTGACGATCGCCAGCCCGAGGCCGACACCGGCGTGGTCGCCCCTGATGCGCTCGGTGCCTCGCCGGAACGGCTCGGTGAGCGTCTCGACGAGCGCGGGATCGAGCCGATCTCCGGTGTTCTCGACCGTGAGCACGGCCCACCCGGCGCGCATCGAGGTGCCGACCTCGACCGTGCCGCCGTCGAGGTTGTGCACGATCGCGTTGTGCACGAGGTTCGTCGTGAGCTGGAGCAGGAGTGCCGGTGAACCGGCCGCGAAGGCGATCTCGCCGGAGGTCTCGAGCGTGATGCCGCGGCGCTCCGCGAGCGGCAGGAGCGTCTCGGCGGCCTCCTCGGCGACGAGGGAGAGATCGACGCGCTCACTGGCGAACGACTGCTGCTCGGCCCGGCTCAGCACGAGCAGCGCCTCGGTGAGTTCGATGGCCCTGGCGTTGACCGCGCTGAGGCGTTCGACGAGGGCCTCGGCGTCGCGGTTCGGATCGTTGCGCGCGACGTCGAGCAGCGTCTGCGAGATCGCCAGCGGCGTGCGCAGCTCGTGCGAGGCGTTCGCCGCGAAGCGCCGCTGCTCGGCGACGTGGGCCTCGAGCTGGGCGAGCATGGCGTCGAAGGCGTCCGCGAGTTCGCGGAACTCGTCGCGGCTGCCCTCCAGCTCGATGCGATGCGAGAGCGACCCGTTCGCGGCCTCGCGCGTGGCCGCGGTGATGCGCCGGAGCGGTGCGAGCATGCGGCCGGCCAGGAACCATCCGCCCAGCACCCCGAACACGAGCAGGAAGAGGAGCGCCCAGGCCGCCGCCGGAACGAAGGCGCGCACGAGGTCGTCGCGGCCGGGCACGAATCCCTCGATCGTCTGGATCGCGTTCGACGGCACGTACCGCAGGAGGAACACCCAGACGACGGCCAGCAGCAGCGCCCCGGCCAGCATCAGGAAGCCCGCATAGCTGAGCGTGAGCCGCCAGCGGACGCTGAGACCCGGGCGCCGGTCTCCGTGCGGCCTATCCACGGCGCGGCCTATCCACGGCGGCCATCCACATCGGATTCGACACCGCCGGCAGGTGCGGCGTCGATGCGGTAGCCGACGCCCGGCACCGTCACGATCAGCCACGGTTCGCCCAGCCGCTTCCGCAACGCCGAGACCGTGATGCGCACCGCGTTCGTGAACGGGTCGGCGTTCTCGTCCCACGCCCGCTCGAGCAGCTCCTCGGCGCTGATCACTCCGCCCTCGGCGGCGACGAGCACCTCGAGCACGGCGAACTGCTTGCGGGTCAGCGCGACGTACCGACCGTCGCGATAGACCTCCCTGCGGAAGGCGTCCAGACGCAGGCCCGCGAGCTCCCGCACGGGCGGGCGGCTGTGGGCGCGCCGTCGGTCGAGCGCGCGCAGCCGGAGCACGAGCTCGCGGAGTTCGAACGGCTTGGTCAGGTAGTCGTCGGCGCCGAGCTCGAAGCCCGACGCCTTGTCGTCGAGCCGGTCGGCGGCGGTGAGCATCAGGATCGGCATGCCGGTGCCCGAGGCCACGATGCGTCGGGCGACCTCGTCGCCGGTCGGTCCGGGGATGTCGCGGTCGAGCACCGCGAGGTCGTAGGCGTTGACCGCCAGCATCTCGAGGGCCGTGTCGCCGTCCCCCGCGACATCCGCCGCGATCGCCTCGAGGCGCAACCCATCACGGATGGCCTCGGCCAGGAGTGGTTCGTCCTCGACGATCAGCACGCGCACCCTCTCGATGCTACGAGTCGGCGCATATCGTCGGCGTATCCGAATCCGCAGACGCCACGGCAACATGCGACCGCGTGAACTGGATCCCATGATCTTCAGGCACCATCCCAGCCCCTCGCGCCGCGGCATCCGCTCGGCGTTCCTCATCGTGCTCGCCCTCGGCGCCGTGCTGGCCGCGACGGCGATCGTCGGCGTGTTCGGCGAGCAGCTGTCGGCGGCGTGGCCGCAGCGCGCACCTGGGCAGGGCGTACCCGGGCAGGCCGCGCCCGGGCTCGCGGAGTCGGACGGCGGCCGCATGACCGACGACGCCACCGTCTTCGACGACGAGGTCGCGGCCGTGGCGAATCTCGACCCCGAGCTGCGCGACGCGCTCCGGCGGGCGGCGACTGATGCCGCGAGCGACGACATCGTCTTCCTGGTCAACAGCGGGTGGCGCTCGCCCGAGTATCAGGACGAGCTCCTGCGCGAGGCCGTCGCCGAGTACGGCTCCGAGGCGGAGGCCGCACGGTGGGTCGCGACGCCCGAGACCTCCCCGCACGTGCAGGGCGACGCCGTCGACCTCGGCCCGTTCGACGCCACGTACTGGCTGTCGCAGTACGGCGCCGCATACGGCCTCTGCCAGATCTACGCCAACGAGTCGTGGCATTTCGAGCTGCGCCCCGAGGCCGTCGAGGCCGGGTGCCCCGATCTCTACGCCGACCCGACCGAAGACCCGCGGATGCGGCGATGACCCGCGTGCACGGCGAGCCCGTTCACCACCCGCCCGCCACCTCCGACGAAGGGCACCATGCCATGACGGCGACGATCACGTCCGCGAGCACGACGACGACCTCGAGGTCGGATGCCGCGGCCACCCGCTCGCGGACCCCGGTGCGCGGCATCCTGACCCTCTTGTTCGCCGTCTACCTCGCCCTGCTCGTCTGGATCGTGCTCTGGAAGTTCGAGGTGCCGTGGATCGGCGACCCGGGCGAACGCGTGGTGAAGCTCGTGCCGTTCGTCGACACGGCGCAGTTCGGCGCGAGCGCGCCCCGCGAGGTGCTCGCGAACCTCGTGTTCTTCGTGCCGTTCGGCGTCTACCTGGGCCTGCTCGCGCCGAGGTGGTCGTGGTGGCGGGCGACCCTCGTCGTCGCCGCGACGAGCCTCGGCCTCGAGATCGGGCAGTACGTCATGGCCACCGGGAGCTCCGACAGCACCGACGTCATCGTCAACACGGCCGGCGGCCTCGCGGGTCTCGTGCTGCTCGGCGTGGCGCGCCCGGCGCTCGGGTCGAGGACGACTGCCGTCGTCACCTGGCTCTGCGCGATCGGCACCGTGTTCGCGCTGCTCGCCAGCCTGCTGCTCGTCGCCTCGCCCCTCCAGTACGGGCCGCCGATGCGTCACGTGGGCGGCGAGCCGCCGATGACGGTGAGTCGCATGCCACGATGAGTGCTGTGACCAGTGAACGCCCGGACCCCACGATCGTCTCCTCGGCCGACGAGGCGCACCTGCGGCACGCGATCGAGGTCGCCCGGCGATCGCGTGCCGAGGGCAACCACCCGTTCGGTGCCGTGCTCGTCGCACCCGACGCCACCGTGATCGAGGGCGCGAACTCGGTGGTCACCTCGGGTGACCCGACCGGCCACGCCGAGACCAACCTCGTGCGCCTGGCGAGTGCCCGCCTCGACGTCGAGCAGCTCGGCCGGAGCACGCTCTACACGAGCACCGAACCGTGCGCCATGTGCGCCGGGGCCGTCTACTGGTCGGGCATCGGGCGCGTGGTCTACGCGCTGCCCGAGCAGGGGCTCGCGGCCATGGTTCCGAGCCAGGACGGCGAGCCCACCATGGACCTGCCGTGCCGCGAGGTGTTCGCGCGCGGCGGCCGGACCGTGCACGTCGCAGGACCCGCGCTCGTCGCCGAGGCGGCCGAGGTGCACCGGGGGTTCTGGGACGCCTGAGCCTCGAGTCCCTCCCTGGCCGCCCCTGCCCGCATTGCACGATCGGTGCAGTATCCTGCACTGATGGATGCGAGTGCGGAGACCTTGGCCCGAGCCATCGGCGAGCGCGTGAAACACGAGCGACGTGCGCTCGGATGGACGCTCGACCGGCTCGCCGAGCACGCGGGCGTGAGCCGCCGCATGGTCGTCAGCGTCGAGCAGGGCACCGTCAACCCGAGCGTCGGCACACTGCTGCGCCTCAGCGACGCCCTCGGCGTCGGCCTTCCCGCACTCGTCGAGCCACCGGCATCCCGAGCATCGAAGCTGACGCGCAGCGGTGACGGCGCCGTGCTCTGGACCGGCGAGCGCGGCGGCCGCGGCATGCTCGTCGCCGGCACCGAGCCGCCCGACGTCGTCGAGCTGTGGGACTGGACCCTGCACCCGGGCGAACGCCACGAGAGCGAACCGCATTCGGCCGGAACGCGAGAACTGCTGCACCTGCTCGAAGGGGCGATCACCGTCGAGGTCGACGGGCAGACCCACGACCTCGTCGCCGGCGACGCCCTGGCGTTCCTCGGCGACACCGACCACTGGTACGCGAACACCTCGGCCGAGCCCGCGCGCTTCTCGCTCGCGGTCTTCGAACCCGGCGTCGGCGCCGGCCGTCGGAACGGGGAGCCCGATGCCTGAGCGCACCGCCCGCCCCGGCAGCACCGCCGTTCGCGTGCCGGCCTGGTCGATGGCCGTGACGGCGATGCTGCTGATCCAGCTCTCGAACGCGCTCTCGATCGGCGTGATCTCGTTCATCGGCCCGGCCGGCACCGCCTGGCTGCGCATGTGCTTCGGCGCCGTGTTCCTCCTCGCGATCGTGCGGCCGAAGCTCGGTTCGATCAGGGCTGCGGATGTCCCGATGCTGCTCGCCCTCGGCACCGTCACCGGATTCATGACGACGTTCTTCCTCTTCGCCGTCGAACGCATCCCGCTCGGCACCGCCGTCGCGATCGAGTTCCTCGGCCCGCTCACCGTCGCGGGGCTCGCGAGCAAGCGCCGGCGCGCACTCGTCTGGCCGCTGCTCGCCCTCATCGGCGTGGTGCTCCTCACCGAGCCCTGGCGCGGCGAGATCGACCTGATCGGGGTCGGCTTCGCGCTGCTCGCCGGCCTGTGCTGGGCGCTCTACAACGTGTTCACCCAGCTCATCGGCGATCGCTTCTCGGGCATCAGCGGGCTCGCCCTCACCATCCCGGTCGCCGCCGTGGTCACCGGTTTCCTCGGACTGCCGCAGGTGATCGGGGGCGATTTCACCTGGCTGATCCTGCTCGCGGCCGCCGGCATCGCGCTCATCACCCCGGTCACCTCGTTCGCACTCGAGATGCTCGCCCTGCGTCGCATGACGCACACCGCGTTCGGGACCCTGCTCGCGGTCGAACCCGCGTTCGGCATCGTCGTCGGCCTGCTCGTGCTGGGCCAGACACCCACCCTGATGCAGGTCGCCGGCATCTCGCTCGTGATCGCGGCGGGCGCGGCGGCCCAGCGCGGCGGCGCCCGAACACCCGAGCCCGTGCCGGAGTAGCGCCGGAGCGTCGGTAGAGTCCGTCGGGCCGTTCAGGCCTCCGTCAGTCGCTCGAACCCGGCGCCGGATCGGAGGGTTCGACGGTCGACGACGCGCGGCCCAGGAGTGCTTCGAAGTCGTCGTCGGCGACGACGATCCCGGCATCCCGCAGCCGTTGGCGGAGCAGCTCGCGAACCTGCACGTCCGGGCTGCGCGCGAGGTCGGCCCTGGTCTGCGCCACGATGCCCCCGAGCGCCTCATCGACCGTGCGGTCGTTTTGTTCCATGATCGGGGCGTCCAGCTCCTGGCCGGGGCCGTCGGCGTGCTCGGTCATCGCCGGTCCTCCCCTGTGCCGGCACGGGCCGGCCGGATGCGTGCTCATGACGTGCGCGCGACGCGGTTCTCGGCGCTGACCATCCACGCGTACTGCTCGAGCTTCTCGAGGATCGCGTGCAGGATGTCGGCGCTGGTGGGATCCTCCTCGTCGACCGCGTCGTGCACGTCGCGACAGGTCGAGACGGTCGCCTCGAGGCGTTCGGTGACCAGGTCGACGACTGCGGTCGTGTCGACCTCGCCGGACGGGAACTCGGGCAGCGACGTGGTCTCGGCGACCGTGTCGCTGCGCCCGTCGGGAAGCGCATGCAGTGCCCGCATCCGCTCGGCAACCGTGTCGCTGAACTCGCGCGCGGAATCGATGATCTCGTCGAGCTGCCGGTGGGTGTCGCGGAAGTTCGTGCCGACCACGTTCCAATGCGCCTGGTTGCCCTGGGAGGCGAGTTCGATGAGGTCGACGAGCACCCTCTGCAGGTTCTCGCTGAGCGCCTTGGACGCGGTGAATCCGCTCTCGGCGTTCTGCTCGTCGGTCAGGCCGGCCCCTCGGGCGGGACGACGCTTGTTGCGGGTGGCGGGTGAACTGCTCGAACCGCTCTGCTTCGTTGGCATGTCCCGAGGCTACGCAGCGCAGGAGGGTCCGTCACCGGGATTGCCCGCCGCATGGTCGTGTGCCATCCGGAGCCTCGATCACGCCGTGCGCGGCGGAGAGGATGCACGAATGGCCCGGAATCTCGATGAGATTCCGGGCCGCCCGTCTCGGTCCCCCCGGGTTCGCCGGTTGTCTGCCCCTTGTCAGCTCGGCGAAGTCGGTGTCAGCACACGATGGCGGTCCTGCATCGTGTGCGGCAGGTACACCTCGTCCCTGCGGTGGTCGTCCTTCCGGAACGTCTGGGCGTCGATGCGCGAGCTTCGGTGGGCTTCGCGCACCACCTCTGCTCTCGAGACGTGCCACGACGGCGCACCCCGGCGCCCGATCCAGACCGCTTCGAACCCTCCGGTCGCGACGCGTTCGACGTACGCGACGAGCCGCTGCGCCTCGCCTTCGGCGTACCGGGGATCGCACAACCGCCAGCACCCCCGTGCGAGCGGCTCCCAGACCAGCGCCTGTTCCTTCGTCAGCATGTCGACCTCCGAGTACATGATCCTCGCGCGCGCTCGCAGGCGTCGGCCCTTGACAATCCGCACCGGGCGTGCATCGGGCGGCGATGCATCACCCGGTCGTCCCCGCGCCGCCGGAGTCCGGGAGCCCTGAGGCCCGTCGGCGGGGGTGGAGTACGCTGTGCACGCCGGTAGACCCGAACCCGCCGGCAGACGGAGCACGCGTGGACCCGGCCGAACTCGCTCTGGACCCTGACGAGCTCCGCCGACTCGCCGAGTGCGCGAAGGAGCCGATCAGGACCCCCGGCTCGATCCAGGCCCATGGCACCCTCCTCGGCCTCGACCTCTCCGGGGTCATCTCGGTGGTGAGCGAGAACGCGAGCGACTGGCTGGGCCAGCGCGTGGGCGACATCGGCAACGAGGAGCTCGAGTTCGCGGTGCGCACCGGCCGGGCCGTCGACCCCGTCAGGATCGTGTGGCAGGGCGTCGAATCCGACGCGATCGTCCACCGCGCAGACGGCCTGACCATCGTCGAGATCGAGCCGCTGCCCGAAGGCGGCGAGTACGCCCGAACCGCGGTCGTCGGCGCGATCATTCGAGCCTCGCGCACGACGTCCGAGGCGGAGCTTCGCGAGACGGTCGCGGCGGAGATCCGCGAGATCACCGGATTCGACCGGGTCATGATCTACCGATTCCACGACGACGGCCACGGCGAGGTCGTGGCCGACGATCGCGCGGCGGATCTCGAGCCCTATCTCGGACTCCACTTCCCGGCCTCCGACATCCCGGTCCAGGCACGCGCGCTGTACCTCTCGAAGATCGGCCGCACCATCGCGAGCACCGAGGCCCCGGGCATCCCGCTCCTCTCCCTCGCCGACGACCCACGCAAGATCGACCTGTCCGATGCCGAGCTGCGGAGCGTCTCGCCGTATCACCTGCAGTACATGCGCAGCATGGGGCAGGCCTCCACGTTCTCGCTCTCGCTCGTCGAAGACGGCCGGCTCACCGGAATGATCACCTGCGCGGATCGCCGCGAGCGACGCCTGCCGGTGCTGCTGCGTCGTGCCCTCGAGGTGTTGGCCGGGCAGGTCGCGCTCCAGCTCACCTCGATGCGCGAGATCGCGAGGCTCCAGCACCTGGTCGACGTGCGCGCCAGGCGGGCCGAACTGCTGGCACCGCTCTACGCGTCCGACGACATCCACTCGGCCCTGCTCGGGGGCGCGGCCACCGTGCTCGATCTCGTGCCGGCCGACGGCGTCCTCGTCCGCATCGGCGGCACCTCGCGCATGCAGGGCGAGGTACCCCCGCTCACAGCCGTCGTGCGCGTGCTCGATCGGGTCGGCGGCGCCCCGTTCGCCTCCGAGTGCCTTCGCGCCGACCGGCCCGACCTCGCCGACCTGCTGCCCGGCGTCGCCGGCCTCCTGGTCGTGCCGCTCGCCGACACCGGTGACGCGCTGGTGTTCTTCCGCGGGGAGGTCGAGCATGAGATCGCCTGGCTCGGCGACCCCGGCGGCGGGAACCGACCCGACGGCCTCTCCCCCCGCACCTCGTTCGCCGCATGGAAGCGCACGGTCCGCGACCGCAGCGCGGCGTGGGGCACGGTGATCGACGAGACGGTCGAACTCGCGCATGAGCTCGAGATCGCCCTCCAGCGGCGCGCCGAGGCGAGACTGGCGGAACTCGCGATGCGAGACGCCCTCACCGGCCTGTACAACCGCCGATACCTCGTGGAACGCCTCGCGACGCGCGGTCCCGTGGGCGAGAGCGGCAAGGCCATGCTGTTCGTCGACCTCGACGACTTCAAGCAGGTGAACGACACGCACGGACACGACGCCGGCGATGCCGTCATCCTCGAGGTCGCGAGGCGCCTCGGCGAGTCCTCGCGGGAGCAGGACGACGTCGTGCGGCTCGGGGGCGACGAGTTCGTGGTGCTGCTCGACGGCGTGGTCGGCGAAGACGTCGAAGCGATCGCCGAGCGCCTCGTGCACTCCATCGCGCTGCCGATTTCGACGAAGCGCGGGTGGATCTCGGTCACCGCATCGTGCGGCGTGGTGATCGCCGATCCCGGTTCACCGCGCGGCGGACTCCTCGAGGCGGCCGACGCGGCGATGTACCGGGCCAAGCACGCCGGCCGCAACCGGATCTCGCTCTGAGCGATCGCGAGCCCGCGGTGCACGCCGCGGCCGCTACCTCGGCTCGGGCGTGATGCGCATCCCCGCGGCGGCGTTCGCGGAGTCGATCAGTTCTTCCAGCCACACCCGGTTGATGTCCCCGGGGGCTCCGTCGAACTCGAAACGTAGGGTGGACGACGGGTTGATCCACACCTGCTGGCGGCCCTCGCCCTCACGGTCGATCGACAGCGCGAACGCCTCCTTGCGGCGGAGCTTCGCGAGCACCACGAACTCGAGGTGCGCGAGCGTCCGATCGGGGATCGCGAAAGAGGCGGGCGGAGAGCCGTAGTGGAGGTGTCCCATCGGTTCCGATCATAGGGGTCGCTGGGGGTAACCTGAGCCGGTGACCCTTGTGCACCGACTGACCGTTGACGGCCGCGACTACTTCCTGCCCGATCCAGTGACCGAGCTGAAGCAGCAGGTCCTCGACGCGATCCGGGCCGGAGGCGGGTACGTCAACATCCCCCCGCTGCGCGGTGGCCCCGGCATCGACATCCTCTTCTCCCCGGGAATGCCGGTCACGTGGTCCCAGATCGATGTCGGAGGCGATCTGTCCGACCGTGACGACAACCGGGCGGGCGGCGGCACGGGCGACGAGATCGTCCTCTGACGCACGACGCGGCTGCTGCCGAGTGCGATCCGCGATCGAGCGGGGCAGCAGGACCCCGCTGAAGGTCTAGACCGCGGCCAGCAGCCGTTCGACGTCCGAGGCCGGAACAGCGGGCGAGAAGAAGAACCCCTGTCCGCGGTCGCAGCCCCATCCCTTCGCCCGGGCCACGTCCTGCGCCGTCTCGATCCCCTCGGCGACGACGACGGCGTGCCGCATCCGGGCCACGTCGATGGCTTCGATGGCCAGCGCGTCGGCCTCGGCGCCCGGCCTCCGCATGAGGGATCGGTCGATCTTCACCTCGGTGAAGGGCATGCGCCCGAGCGCCTCGATCGACGTGAAGCCGGATCCGAAGTCGTCGACGGAGACGCCGATGCCGGCGGCGATGAGCGCCTGCATGGTCTCGACCTCCTCGCACGTCTCGCTGAGCGCCGGCGTCTCGGTGATCTCGGCGGTGACGGTCCATTCGGGCAGGCCGAGCGCGCGGACGAACTCCACCATGGTCGTGGCGAACTCGGGACGCAGCTGCGACGGCGAGACGTTCACCGCGAGCCCGATCCGCCGGCCGCGTCGGTGCCAGTCGGCGACGCGGCGGCCAGCCTGGGCCAGGATGGTGCGACCGAGTTCGCCGATCAGCCCGGTGCGTTCGGCGACCGCGATGAACCGATCGGGCATCACCAGGCCGCGTTCGGGATGAAGCCATCGGGACAGCGCTTCGAACACCACGGGCCGCCCGGAGACGAGGTCGTACTCCGGCTGGAAGTACGGGACGAGCTCGCCCTTCCTGACGGCGCGCTGCAACTCCTCGGCCGAGTTCTCGGATGCACTGCTCGATGCGCGATCTTCCACCCGACCAGAATCCTCAAGTCGGGCTCCGCTCGCAAGGCCGCCCCGTTTCACAGCACCGGGGTGTATGGTGCGCCCCCGACGGACGGAGCCCGACGGGCGGAGCCCGACGGTCGGCGGTGCCGAGCGGAGGGCCGGAGCAGATATCCTTCCCGTGATGGGAACCCTCACGTACGACTCCAAACTGGTCGTCTCGTTCGACGATCGCGTGCTCGCCCACCTGCAGACGGTGATCTGGGCGAAGCTCCGCCGTGGCGAACCGTTCGCGTTCACCTGGACGGAGTCGGCATCGACCAGCGGGTTCGGACGCACCTCGGTGTGGTTGTCGCCGTCGATCCCGGTCGCGTTCGAGTACTTCGGCGGCCGCGCACCACGGCTGAACCCGGCTTGGGTGCAGGCGATGAACCGGTCGGCGAACTCCGCGGGCGGCTTGACCGTCGTGCCCGAGCCGACGGATTCCGGACCCGAACCCGGAGCATGAACCGGCTTCGCTATCCTTCCGGTGCCGGCGACGGCGTCGCATCGGGCTCCGGCACGAGCACGAGGCCAGCCGGCGAGTTCGCCGAACGCGCGAGCTCGCGAAGCCAGCGGGGGTTGAGCGGGATCTCGCGGCCATCGAAGAACTCGAAGACGATCGGGATGTCGGGCCCGAGCCAGACCGAGTTCCTCCCGCTGCCCTGATCGACCGAAACCTCCCAGGAGAACGCGAAGGACTCGCCTCGGCGGAGCTTGGAGTGGATCACGTTCCGGAGATGGGCGAGCGGCCGATCCTCGATCTCGACGGTCCGGATGAAGCGATAGGTCAGGATGCCCACTGCACCAGCATGCCATCCGCGGGGCGAGACCGCTGCACTCGTCGACGGAGGCGTACGATCCGACCCACTGGGCCCACCGTGCGTCACGGAAGGCGCCCTGATCATAGAGGCGGATCGCGATCGTGTACACCGCCTTCGCTTCGGCAGGCGGCGACCTAGGGTAGAGGAATGCAATCGGTCGATCCGAGCGCGCCCGCCCCGGCGCCCTCCGCCCCGCTGCTGCTCGATCGCTACCGCCCGCTGGCCCGCATCGGACGCGGTGGCATGGCGTTCGTGTTCCGAGGTCGCGACGAGTACCTGGGGCGCGACGTCGCCATCAAGGTGTTCAGCGGCGGCAACGAGCGGGACGTCGAGATGTACCGGTCCGAGCTTCGGATGCTCGCCGCGCTGAGCCATCACGGAGTAGTCTCCATCATCGATGCCGGCGTCGACACCTCCGCTCCCGAGGACCCGCGTCCGTTCCTCGTGATGCAGCTCGTGCGGGGAACCACCGTGTGGGAGCGGCTGGCGGAGCGGCCCCTCTCGGTGCGGGAGATCGGCGAGATCGGCTACGAGGTGTCCGAAACACTCGAGTACGTGCACGCCCAGGGCGTCATCCATCGGGACATCACGCCGTCCAACATCATGATCGTGAACTACGGAACGCCGCATTCGCGCGAGCGCGCGATGCTCACCGACTTCGGCATCGCCGTCGAGGTGGACGACGACGCCTTCCAGTCCGAGTCCGTCACGGGAACGGCCCCCTATCTGAGCCCCGAGCAGGTGCGCAATCAGCCCCTGGCAACGGCATCGGACATCTACTCGCTCGGCCTCGTGCTGCTCGAGTGCTTCACGCGCACGCGGGCGTTCCCGGGAGCGCACATCCCCTCGGCGATAGCGCGCCTCGCCGGACCGCCCGAGATGCCGTCCGAACTCGTCCCCGAGCCGTGGCGGTCGCTGCTGCAGCGGATGACGGCGACCGAGCCCGAACGTCGCCCGACGGCGGCCGAACTCGGCACGGAGATCCGGCAGGCTCTGCGTGACCTCCGCCCTCGGCCGCGCTCGTGATCGCCGCCTGAGCGCGACGAGCCCGGTGGCGTCAGAGCACGACGACGGTCGTCACGTCCTTGCCCGCGTGCTTCGACCGGAACATCGCCGCGTCCGCAGCGGCGAAGAGGTCGGCCGCCGCCGGCGCGGAGCCGGCGCCGTCGTGGACCGCGACCCCGATGCTGGCCGAGATCGAGAAGTCGTCGAGAACCCCGGTGAGCGGGAGGTTGATCGCGCCGCGGAGGCGATCGGCGACCGCCTCCGCCGATGCTGCCGTGGTGTTCTCGCAGATGATCATGAACTCGTCGCCGCCGAAGCGGCCCGCCACGTCGCCAGGGCGGATCGTGCTCCGGAGCCGGTCGGCGATCTCCCTGAGCACGGCGTCACCGGCCATGTGCCCCATCCGGTCGTTCACCGCCTTGAACCCGTCGAGGTCGAGCACGACCAGCGCAGTGGGGCCGGACTCGCGTCGTGCTGCGGCGAGCACCTCGCCCAACCGGGTCTTCAGCAACTGGCGATTGGCCAGTCCGGTGAGTTGGTCGTAGAGCGCCATCCGCTCGAGACGGGACTGCAGCCGGATGCGGGCCAGGGCCTCCGACGCCTGTCGGGCGATCGCCTCATGCAGCGCGATCGCCTCGGCGTCGAAGGTGCGCTCGCGGCCGAACGCGCTGAGCACCACACCCGAGGCGGTTCCTGCGGACGGGAGCGGAGTGGCCGTCAGCGTCTCGAACCGGGCTTCCTTCATCGCCTGCGCCGCGGTCGGCATGCCGTCGCGGATCCCCGAGCGCGACCACACGAGCACGCGTCCCGATCGAAGCGCCTCGGCTCCCGGCCCGTCGTCGGGCTCGACGTCGTCGGCGACCCCGATCGGGTGCGCTCCTGCGACGAGTTCGAGTCGGCCCGACTCGTCGGCGAGGTACACCGCGGCAGCCGTGGCCGCGAAGGCCTCCTGCATGCTGCCGGCGAGGGCCTCGGCGAACGCGGCCTCCGACGCGCTCGCCAGGAACGCAGCCGACGCACGCTGGAGCACGCGAACGCGTTCCTCGGATGTCTCGGCCCGCCTTCGGGCGTTGAGCAGGTCGAGCTCGTAGTCCTGGCGGGAGGTCGCGTCGAAGATCGCCGACCGGATGAGGCCCGGTCCGCCGTCGGCCGCCTCGACCACGACGGAGTTCACGAGGGTCGGCAGGGTCGTGCCGTCGGCCCGGCGGACGGGCAGGGCGACCTCCTTGACGGAGCCTTCGAGCCGAAGCACGGGAAGGTATCGAGTCTCGGCGAAGATCCGGCCACCCGGGGTGAGCAGGTCGGCGAAGGACGAACCGACGAGCTGATCGACCGAGTAGCCCGTCCACTCGAGGAAGGTCGAGTTGACGCGCAGGATCGTGCCGTCGGAGGCCGTGGACAGGTGCCCGCACGGCGCATGCTCGTACAGGTCCTCGAACGAGGACTCGACGGCCGGCGGTCCGATCTCACCGTGGGCCCGACGCCCCGCGGCATCCGTCATCGGAGGAAGTCCGTGATGGCCGCGACCACCTCGTCGGGGCTCGAGAGGTTCGGGCAATGCCCGGTTGCAGCGAGCTGGACGAGTCGGCTGCCGGGGATCTCGCGGTGGACGAACTCGCCGACTGCCCTCGGGGCGATGATGTCGTCGCTGCACTGCAGGATCAGGGTCGGGCTCACCACGGCCCTGAGGTCTTCGCGGTTGTCTGAAGTGAAAGTCACGCGGGCGAAGTGCCTGGCGATGGCCGGGTCGACGCTGCAGAAGCTGGCTGTGAGCTCGTCGCCGAGCTCGGGCACGTCCGGATTGCCCATGATCGCGGGAGCGAGTTCGGACGACCATCCGAGGTAGTTCGCGTCGAGCGCGTCGAGCAGTCCGTCGATGTCCGCCTGCGAGAAACCACCCCGGTATCCGGGCTCGTCGATGTAGCGGGGGGACGGGCCCACGAGAACCAGTGCGCCGAAGCGCTGGGGGCGGCTCGTGGCCGCCAGCACCCCGACCATCGC
Source organism: Agromyces allii (assembly GCF_009749385.1). Taxonomy (GTDB): domain Bacteria; phylum Actinomycetota; class Actinomycetes; order Actinomycetales; family Microbacteriaceae; genus Agromyces; species Agromyces allii. The sequence goes on from NZ_WBIN01000004.1 coordinate 158,726, forward strand.
GCTCACCGAATGACCGACGTAGACCGTGTCATGGAGGTCGAGGGCGTCGAGGATCTCCAGCACGTCGTCGGCATAGCCGTGGAGCGAGTCGTACCGCGAACGATCGTACGCGCGAAGGTCGGAACCGCCCGCGCCCACGTGATCGAACAGCACGACGAGGTGGTCGCGCTCGAACGCGGGGGCGACGAGCCGCCACATCTCCTGGCTGCATCCGAACCCGTGCGCGAACACGATGGGACGACCGTCCGGCTTGCCCGAGATCTTCACATTGTTGCGATGCAGCACATCGACTTCACCTGATGATGCCATCGCCACGGCGCCTCCAGACGCGAGTCTCCGATCGTTCCGACGACGTCGGACCCGAGCATGCCAGCCCAGCCTAGTCGCCGGGCCTCGAGCGTCGAGCGGAACCGATCGCCTCGAAGGCGGCGGCTGTCGCCCCGACCCGGGAAACGGAAAAAGCCCCGGTGAGAAATAGCTTCTCACCGGGACTTTTTCTCTCGGTCGGGCTGACAGGATTTGAACCTGCGACCCCTTGACCCCCAGTCAAGTGCGCTACCAAGCTGCGCCACAGCCCGATGCTCCGGCGAACCCGCCGAGGCAACTTGTCAATCATAGCGCCATCCGAAGAGCGGTTTTGACCATTCGCGTCGTCGTCGCGCCCGTGCGGATGACGATCGACGGTCCGACCAGCACATAACCGATTCATAGCCGATTCCCCTAGGCTCGACGAGTCGCGGTCTTCGACGGCGACGTGGCCCGCATCGCGGGATCCATCCCAGCCCGTCCCTCCGAAGGAATCTCGTGTCGAACAACGCCACCGCTCCCAAGCAGTCCACGCTCAACCTCCCGCTCATCCTGCTCTGGGCCGTCGCAGTGATCGTGACCGCCCTCGGCGCGTACCTCCTCCTCGCCGGCAACGCCGCGCAGGTCGCGTTCTACACCGCGCAGGGTTCCGAGTACGCCCTGTACCTCGCGAACATCTCGCAGTCCACGATCGGCGGCCTGCTCCTCGCCGCCGGCGTCGTCGGCATCCTGCTCGCGCTCGCAACGCAGGCCCGCAACCGTGCCGCGGCGATCCAGGCGCAGGCTGCTGCCGCCGAGTTCGACGCCGTGTTCGGCGACATCGACGACGAGGACTTCGACGAGATCGACGAGATCGAGATCCTCGAGGCGGATGCCGCGGCGGCACCCGTGACCGCAGACGCGCCCGCCGTGGCCGACGCTCCGACCCCCGAGGCACCGGCAGCCCCTGCCGCTCCGGCCGCTCCCGAGGCGCCCGAAGCTCCCGAGGCTCCGAAGGCCGCCAACTAACCAGGCTGCTTCGTCCGAAGGGCGGCGACCAACTCGTGGTCGCCGCCCTTCGGCGTATCCGGCTCTCGCCCCGCAAGGGGCCCCTCGAGCCCCTTGCACTTCGATGAGGGCTTCGGATGTCGCACCCACTCGCTATCGTGGCCCGCATGCGCAGCGTGGCGAGTCCCGAGTCCCCGACGACCGATCTGCGGATCGTCCCCGCCCAGACGGTGCCCTTCGCCGATGTCGAGGCGGTGTTCGGCACGAAGGGCGACCCGGCGACCTGCTGGTGCCAGTGGTACAAGATCCCGGGCAGCGACTGGCGCGACGACCCCGCCGAGCTCGCCGCGAAGCTCGAGCGGCAGATCACGACGGCCGAGCACGGCGGCCCGGGGCTCGTCGCCTACGACGGCGAGACGCCCGTGGGCTGGTGCGCGGTCGAGCCGCGACCTGCGCTCCCCCGCCTGAAGAGCAAGCGCATCGTGACCAAGGGCAGCTCGGAGCCGCAGTTCGACGACGAATCGGTCTGGGCGGTCACCTGCTTCGTCGTGCCCAGGGCGCACCGCAAGCGCGGTGTCGGCGGGGCCCTGGCCGAGGCCGCCGTCGCGTACGCGCGCGAGCAGGGCGCACGGGTGCTCGAGGCCTACGGCGTCGACCCCTCGGCGCGAGCGAAGGTTCCGGCCGCCGACCTCTTCCCGGGCACCGTCTCGATGTTCGAGCGCGCCGGGTTCACCGAAGTGGCGCGGCCGACCCCGAGCCGCGCGGTCATGCAGGTGCGGTTCGACTGAGGCGGTCGCACCCGTCGCAGACGAGATCGGCCGCGCACCGGCATCCGAAGATCCCGATGCGCGGCCGAAACGACGAACGCGAGCCGACTACCGCTGGCGCTTCTCGCGCACGCGCATGTTGACGACGATCGGCGAGCCCTCGAAGCCGTAGATCTCGCGCAGGCGCCGCTGGATGAACCGGCGGTAGCCCGGGTCGAGGAACCCGGTCGTGAAGAGCACGAATGTCGGCGGACGGCTCGCGGCCTGCGTGCCGAACAGGATGCGCGGCTGCTTTCCGCCGCGCAGGGGGTGCGGCGTCTGCTGCGTGAGCTCGGTGAGGAACGCGTTGAACTTGCCCGTCGCGATGCGGGTGTCCCACGACTCGAGAGCGGTCTCGAGGGCGGGCACGAGCTTCTCGAGGTGACGGCCGGTGCGCGCCGAGATGTTCACGCGAGGCGCCCACGCCACGTGGTGCAGGTCCTTCTCGATCTCGCGCTCGAGGTAGCGACGACGGTCGTCGTCGAGCAGGTCCCACTTGTTGTAGGCGAGCACGAGCGCACGGCCCGATTCGAGCACGAGGTCGATGATGCGCACGTCCTGCTCCGAGATCGGCTGCGAGACGTCGAGGAGCACGACGGCGACCTCGGCCTTCTCGAGCGCGGCCTGGGTGCGCAGCGACGCGTAGAAGTCGGCCCCCTGCTGCAGGTGCACGCGACGACGGATGCCGGCGGTGTCGACGAAGCGCCAGATCTTGCCGCCGAGCTCGATCTGCTCATCGACGGGGTCGCGGGTCGTGCCCGCGAGCTCGTTGACGACGACGCGCTCTTCACCGGCGGCCTTGTTCAGCAGCGAGCTCTTGCCGACGTTCGGGCGACCGAGGATCGCGACGCGACGGGGTCCGCCGAACTCGTCCTTCGCCACGGCCGACACGAGCGGCAGCACCTTGAAGACGGCTTCGAGCATGTCGGCGACACCACGGCCGTGCAGTGCCGAGACGGGGTGCGGTTCGCCGAGGCCGAGGTTCCAGAGCGCGGCGGCCTCGGACTCCTGACGGGCGTCGTCGACCTTGTTGGCCACCAGGAAGACGGGCTTCTTGGTCTTGCGCAGCAGGCGCACGACGTGCTCGTCGGTCGCGGTCGCGCCGACGGTGGCGTCGACGACGAAGAGCACGACGTCGCAGAGGTCGATCGCGACCTCGGCCTGCAGGGCCACGGAGGCGTCGATGCCCTTGGCGTCGGGCTCCCAGCCGCCGGTGTCGACGAGCGTGAAGCGGCGGTCGAGCCATTCGCCCTTGTACGCCACCCGGTCGCGGGTGACGCCGGGCGTGTCTTCGACGACGGCCTCGCGACGGCCGAGGATGCGGTTGACGAGCGCCGACTTGCCGACGTTCGGGCGGCCCACGATGGCGATCACCGGCAGGGCCGGGAGGTAGCGGATGCCGTCTTCGCCCTCTTCGGAGTGCTCGAGCACCTCGAGGTCGTCGTCGTCGAGGTTGTAGTCGGACAGCCCCGAGCGCAACGCTGCCGCGCGCTGCTCGGCGAGCTCGTCGTCGACGTCGGCGAGGCGGTCGGCGAGCCGGTCGTCGACGACGGACGCGTCGTCGTACTCGTCGCGCTGGTCGGTCATGGGTGTCTCCTCAAGTCTTCGGGCGCGTCTGATCGAGATGCGCCCCGCTCTATTCAATCAGTGACTGGCTGTGTGAACCTGATGACGTCGATCACGGCCTCGACGGTCTGCTCGAAATCGAGCTCCGTCGAGTCGACCGTGGTGACGCCCTCGGCCGCGGTCATGAAGTCGACGACCTTCGAGTCGGCCTCGTCGCGCTTGCGCAGTTCGTCGCCGACGGCGGCGGTCACCGAGCCGACGAGCTCGGCCGAGCGCCGCGAGGCGCGCACCTCGGGCGAGGCGGTCAACAGGATCCGCACGGGGGCGTCGGGGGCGACGACGGTCGTGATGTCGCGGCCCTCGACGACGACGCCGGGCCGCGGCTCGGCGGCCATGAGGCTGCGGAACAGCTCGATGAGGTGCGCGCGCACCTCGGGCACGCGCGCCACGCGGCTGACGACCGCCGAGATCGCGGGGTCGCGGATGGCCGAGGTCACGTCGACGTCGCCCACGTGCACGGCGTAGCCGGCCGGGTCGGTGCCGATGCGGTAGTCGAAGCTCGCGAGCGACGAGACGACGGATGCCGCGTCATCCGTGTCGATGCCCGAGGCCTGCACGTGCCAGGCGAGCGCCCGATACGCGGCCCCCGTGTCGAGGAAGCCGAAGCCAAGTCGCTTGGCGACCTCCTTCGACACGCTCGACTTGCCGCTGCCGGCGGGGCCGTCGATCGCGACGACGACGGGAATGATCGGGGACACGTTCAGCCTGCAATCCGCCAGCCGCGCGCGGCCAGCTCATCGGTGAGGCGCTCCTGCACCTCGGGGAGCACGAAGATCTCGGCGAGGCCGACCTGGGCGCCCGGCGAGTGCTCGAGGCGGAGGTCCTCGAGGTTGACGCCGGCATCGCCGACGTCGTTGAAGAGCCGGGCGAGCTGACCGGGTCGGTCGTCGACCATGACGATGAGGCTCGCGTACCGGCGGTCGACGCCGTGCTTGCCGGGCAGACGTTCGACGCCCGTGTTGCCGCCGAAGAGCTCCTCGGCGATGCGCCGCCGGGCGCCGGGCGCCTCGAGGTCGACGAGGGCGTCGATGAAGCGGTCGAGGTCGTCGCGGTAACCGCGCAGGATCTCGATGACGGGCGCGGAGTTCTGCCCGAGGATCTGCACCCAGAGCTCGGGGTCGCTCGCGGCGACGCGCGTGACGTCGCGGATGCCCTGGCCCGCGAGGTTCACCGATGCGTGCGGCGCGTCGATCAGCCGACGCGCCATGAGCGTGGAGACGACCTGCGGCACGTGCGACACGAGCGCGACCGCCCGGTCGTGCTGCTCGGGGGTCAGCTCGACGAGCGTGGCGCCGAGATCGAGGATCAGGTCGTCGATGACCGATGCGTCGCGGTACGAGATGCCCTCGTGCGCCGCGACGACCCACGGGCGTCCGACGAAGAGGTCGGCGCGGCCCGACATGGGGCCGCCGAGCTCGCGTCCGGCCATGGGGTGAGTGCCGAGGTAGCGCGAGAGGTCGGCGCCGCGCGCCACGAGGTCGTCGTAGATGGCGAGCTTCACGCTCGCGACATCCGTCACGATCGCCGTCGGGTTGGCCGCGAGTTCGGATGCCACGACATCGGCCGTGACGTCGGGCGGCACGCACACGACCACGAGCTGCGGCACGTCGCCGGGCGCGGCGGGGCGGCCCGCGCCGTAGTCGGCCGCGATCGCGAGATGCGTGGGCGACGCATCGGCCAGGATCACCTCGACGCCCTTCGCCCGCAGTCCGAGCCCGATGCTCGCGCCGAGCAGGCCGACGCCGACGATCCGCACCGGGCCCGTCAGGCGCGCTTCGCTCACGACTCCCCCTCGTCGGCGGAATCGGCGGCGGAGTCCGAGGCCGCGCTGTCGTCGGCGGAGTCCGCGGACGAACCGGATGCCGCATCGCCGCGCCCGCGGGCGGCATCCGCCTCTCGCGAGATGGTCAGGAGCAGGCCGCGCTCGCTGTCGGTCAACTCGCGCATGACGCCGACGCGGAGCGTGCCGAGGTGCAGCGGGCCGAAGCTGCGGCGCACGAGCTCGACGACCGGGTGCCCGACCTCGGCCATCATGCGGCGCACGATGCGGTTGCGACCCGAGTGCAGCGTGAGCTCGACGATCGAGTGCCGGTCGTCGCCCTGGTGCTGGCGGATCTTCGCACGATCGACCTTGATCGGGCCGTCTTCGAGCTCGATGCCCTGCTTCAGCTTCTGCAGCGTCTGCGGCGACACCCGGCCCTGCACCTTGGCGATGTACGTCTTCTCGACGCCGAACGAGGGATGCGCGAGCACGTGCGCGAGGTCGCCGTCGTTCGTGAGCAGCAGGAGGCCGCTCGTGTCGCCGTCGAGGCGACCGACGTTGTAGACGCGCTCCTCGAGCTCGTCGGTGAACTCGCGCAGGTCGGGGCGGCCCTTCTCGTCGCGCATCGACGAGACGACGCCGCGCGGCTTGTTGAGCATGTAGTAGCGCTTGCCGGGGTCGAGCTGCACCGCGACGCCGTCGACGGCGACGAGGTCGTTGTCGGGGTCGATGCGACGCCCGAGCTCGGTCACCACGACGCCGTTGACCTCGATGCGGCCTTCGACGATGTACTGCTCGACCACGCGGCGGCTCGCGACGCCCGCGGCGGCGAGCACCTTCTGCAGGCGCACGCCCTCGGGTTCGGTGAACCAGCCGGCGGCCGCCTGGCCGTCGCTGCCGTTCTTCTCAGTCACGTTCGAATCCTTCCTGACCGTCGTCGAGCAACGGGGAGATGTGGGGCAACTCGTCGATGGAGTTGATGCCGAGGTTGGTGAGCAGCAGCTCGGTCGTGCCGTAGAGGAGGGCGCCCGTCTCGGCGTCCGTGTCGATCTCGGTGATGAGGCCGCGGCCGAGCAGCGTGCGCACGACCGAGTCGACGTTCACGGCACGGATCGACGCGATCTGCGAACGCGAGATCGGCTGCTTGTACGCGATCACCGAGAGCGTCTCCAACGCCGCCTGCGAAAGTCTCGTCGACGTCTGCGCGATCACGAAATCCGACACGAGCGCGTCGTACTCGCTGCGCACGTAGAACCGCCATCCGCCGCCCACCTCGCGCAGCTCGAATCCGCGCCGGATGCCGCGTGCCGCATCGTTCGCGTCGGCCACATCGGTGCGGGGCTCGCCCGACACTCCCGTGCCGTCGTAGTCGGCACGCAGGCGTGCGATTCCCGCACGCACCTCGGCCACCGGACGCTGCACGGCCGCCGCGAGGTGCACGACGCTCTGCGGCTCGTCGGCGATGAACAGGATCGCCTCGAGGGCGCGATCGAGGTCGAGGTGCGGCTGGCCGGGCACGTCGAGCGGCGTGACCACCGAGAGCTCGGGTCCGTCGGTCGGCTCGGCGCGACCCTCGTCGACGACGTCCGCCGCGGCATCCGTCTCGTCGATCTCGTCGATCTCATTCGTCATAGTCGGCCCCCAGGGCTTCGAGGTTGGCGTCGGACCACGTCTCGGCGGCCCAGTGCAGCGTGAGTTCGCCGAGCGGCTCGACCTGGTCGAAGCCGATCGCCGCGTGACGGTAGAGCTCGAGCACCGCGAGGAACCGGGCCACGACGACGCCCGTCTGCGAGACGCCGGCGATCAGCTGGCGGAAGCTCACGGGTTCACCGCGCCGCAGCACCGCGACGACGTGCGCCGCCTGCTCGCGGATCGACACGAGCGGCGCGTGCAGGTGCGTGAGGCCGACGGTCGGGATCTCCCGCGGCGCGAGCGCGAGGGCGGCGAGCGCCGCGAAGTCGTCGGCGCTGAGCGTCCACCGCAGCTCTGGCGCACGCTGGCGGAACCGGTCCTCGAGACGAACGGTGCGCGCGTGCCGCAGCCCTTCGGCGTCGAGGTTCGACTGGAACCACCGCGCGACCTCCTTGAAGGCGCGGTACTGCAGCAGCCGCGCGAAGAGCAGGTCGCGGGCCTCGAGCAGCGCGACGTCCTCGGCGTCGACGAGCTCGCCCTGCGGCAGCAGGCCGACGACCTTCAGGTCGAGCAGGGTCGCAGCGACCACGAGGAACTCCGACGCGCGGTCGAGCTCGTCAGCCGAGTCGACGCCGCGCAGGTACGAGATGAACTCGTCGGTCACCGCCGAGAGCGACACCTCGGTGATGTCCATCTCGTGCTTGGCGATGAGCGAGAGCAGCAGGTCGAACGGGCCCTCGAAGTTCGTGAGGGCGACCCGGAACCCGCCCTCGGCACCGGTCGCTCCCCCGGCCTCGTTCGACGGCTCGGCGTCGCCGACCGGCGCCTGCTCCCCCGAGACCGGAACGGCCTCAGGCGACCGCGCCACGGAAGACCAGCTCCCTCGCGAGCTGCCGGTACGACTTCGACGCCTGGTGATCCGGCGCGAACTGCGTGATGGGCGTCGCCGCGACCGTCGCGTCGGGGAACTTCACGGTGCGCGTGATGACCGTCTCGAGCACGTCGTCGCCGAACGCGTCGACGACCCGCTCGAGCACCTCGCGCGAGTGCAGCGTGCGGGAGTCGTACATGGTCGCGAGGATGCCGTCGAGCGTGATCGCCGGGTTCAGCCGGTCGCGCACCTTGTCGATGGTCTCGATGAGCAGCGCGACGCCGCGCAGCGCGAAGAACTCGCACTCGAGCGGAATGACGACGCCGTGCGCGGCCGTGAGCGCGTTCACCGTGAGGAGCCCGAGCGAGGGCTGGCAGTCGATGAGGATCACGTCGTACTCGGAGGAGACCTTGCGCAGCACGCCCGCGAGGATCTGCTCGCGCGCGACCTCGTTGACGAGGTTGATCTCGGCGGCCGACAGGTCGATGTTGCCCGGGATCACGTCGAGGCCCTCGACACTGGTGTTCTGGATCGCGTCGTTCGGGTCGATCGACCGCGAGAGCAGCAGGTCGTAGATCGTGGGCACGTCGTGCGTCTGCACGCCGAGCCCCGCCGACAGCGCGCCCTGCGGGTCGAAGTCGATCGCGAGCACGCGGCGCCCGTACTCGGCGAGCGTGGCGCCGAGGTTGATCGTCGTCGTCGTCTTGCCGACGCCGCCCTTCTGATTGCAGAGGGCGATGATGCGGGCCGGACCGTGCGAACGCAGCGGCTTCGGCTCGGGGAACTCGCGGTGGGGGCGACCGGTCGGACCGAGATCCTGCGTCAGCGAACCGATGCCGTTCGCCGGATCGTGCGTCTGCTGGGTCACGTGTGGTCTCTCTTCCGCCTGCCGGCCCCTCGTCGGGCGAGTTGCTTGGTCGATTCTAGCGAGCGCGCGGGTGGGCTGACGTGTACATCTCCCGGAGTGTGTCAGCCGTGACGAGCGTGTAGACCTGGGTCGTCGCGACCGACGAGTGCCCCAGCAGCTCCTGCACGACGCGGACATCGGCGCCGCCCTCGAGCAGGTGCGTCGCGAACGAGTGCCGCAGGGTGTGCGGTGAGACGGATGCCGCGAGCCCCGCCCGCTCTGCGGCACCGTGGATCGCCTCCCACGCGGCCTGCCGCGACATCCGTCGCCCGCGCATGCCGAGGAACAGCGCCGGGGTCGCCGTACCCCGCGCCGACAGGAGCGGACGTGCGCGCACGAGGTACACGTCGATCGCGCGCCTGGCGTAGGAGCCGAGCGGCACGATGCGCTGCTTGCCGCCCTTGCCGAACAGCCGGACGACCTCCTCGTCGACGAGGTCGTCGACGTTGAGCCCGATCGCCTCCGACACGCGGGCGCCGGTGCCGTAGAGCACCTCGAGCAGCGCGGCGTCGCGCAGCCGGTCGACCTCCTCGCCCGACGCGGCCGCGATGAGCGCCTCGACATCGGCGACCGAGATCGCCTTGGGCAGCCGCATCGGCAGCTTCGGCGGTCGCAGCTCCCGGGAGACGTCGGCCGGGAGGGTGCCCTCGTCGGCCAGGAACCGGTGCAGTCCCCGCACCGAGGAGAGCACGCGCGCGATCGACGAGGTGGCGAGCGTCGGCACGCGCTCGGCGCCGAGGAACCTGATGAAGTCGGAGAGATCCTGCTCGGCGACCGCACCCGGACCGTCGAATCCGCGCGCCTCGAGCCAGCCCGTGTAGATCGCGAGGTCGCGGCGGTACGAGGTGATCGAGTTGCGGGCGAGACCGCGCTCGACCGTGAGGTGCCTGAGGTAGGCGTCGACCTCCGGTTGCGCGGTCACCGCTCTGCGCTCATGTCCGTGCGGCGCCCTCCACCGCGGCGTCGGCGGCCCTCGTGCCACGGCCCGGCGACCTGGTCGGCCAGGCGGCATCAGCCTCGCCGAGGCTCCGCCATCCGCGCGAGCGCGATGCCTCGGCGGCGAGCACGGCGATCACGAGCGAGGGGTTCTGCACCTGTCGTGCGAGCACGGCGTCGACGCACTCGTCGAGCGGCACCCACCGCGTCTCGATGTGCGCCTCCTCGTCTTCGCGTTCGAACACCTCGACGGTCGGGCGGATGCCGCGGGCGAGGTAGATGCGCAGCGCCTCGTTGCTGCCGCCGGGCGTCGTCAGGAAGTCGGCGAGCACCGACCATTCGGACGCCTCGAGGTCGCCCTCCTCGGCCAGCTCGCGCTTCGCTCCCTCGAGCGGGTCTTCACCCGCGACGTCCAGCAGCCCGGCGGGGATCTCCCAGCCTCGGAGCCTCACCGGATGCCGGTACTGGCGGATCAGGAACACCCGGTCGTCGTCGTCGAGCGCGAGCACCGCGACCGCGCCCGGGTGGTCCATGAAGTCGCGCACGATCGGCCCGGCGCCGAGATCGAACGTCTCGCGCCGGATGTCCCACACGCGCCCCTCGAGGAGGAGCTCGCTCGCCGAGACGGGTACGACGACCCGTTCATCGGCGAGCGGCTCGACCTCCGGACCGCTCGCGGGCGATTCAGGCATTCGCGTCGTCGAAGAGCAGGCTCGCCTTCTGGCGCTCGAGCGAGGCCCCGACGAGGCCGCGGAACAGCGGGTGCGCGTCGTTCGGGCGGCTGCGAAGCTCGGGGTGGGCCTGCGTGGCGATGTAGTACGGGTGCACGTCGCGCGGCAGCTCGACGAACTCGACGAGGTGCCGGTCGGGCGAGGTGCCCGAGAACACGAGGCCGGCCTCGGCGATGCGGTCGCGGTAGGCGTTGTTGACCTCGTAGCGGTGGCGGTGACGCTCGGAGACGAGCGTCGAGCCGTACACCTCTGCGGCGATCGAGCCCTCTTCGAGTGCGGCCGGGTACAGGCCGAGACGCATGGTGCCGCCGAGGTCGCCGCCGGCGATGATCTCGACCTGCTCCTCCATGGTGGCGATGACCGGGAACTCGGTGTCGGGGTCGAACTCGCTCGAGGATGCGCCCTCGAGACCCGCGACGTTGCGCGAGTACTCGATGACCATGCACTGCAGGCCGAGGCAGAGTCCGAGCGTCGGGATGCCGTTCTCGCGGGCGTAGCGCAACGCACCGAGCTTGCCCTCGATGCCGCGCACGCCGAAGCCGCCGGGCACGCAGATGCCGTCGAGGTGCGACAGGTGCTTCTTCGCGCCCTCGGGGGTGCGGCACTCGTCGGACGGGATCCACTCGATCTTGACCTTGGCGTCGTTGGCGAAGCCGCCGGCGCGCAGCGCCTCGGTGACCGACAGGTACGCGTCGGGCAGGTCGATGTACTTGCCGACGAGACCGATCGTGACCTCGTGCTTGGGGTCGTGCACGACGTCGAGCAGGCCGCTCCAGCCGGACCAGTCGACCTCGCCCGCCTTGGCGTCGAGGCCGAGGGTCTCGATGATGTAGGCGTCGAGGCCCTGGTCGTTCAGCATCGTCGGGATGTCGTAGATCGACGGCACGTCGACGGCGTTCACCACGGCGCCCTCGTCGACGTCGCACATGAGCGCGATCTTGCGCTTGTTCGCCTCGGTGACGGGCCGGTCGCTGCGGAGCACGAGCGCGTCGGGCTGGATGCCGATCGAGCGCAGCGTCGCGACGGAGTGCTGCGTCGGCTTGGTCTTCTGCTCGCCCGAGGCGCCCATGAACGGCACCAGCGAGACGTGCACGAAGAACACGTTCTTGCGGCCGAGCTCATGACGCACCTGGCGTGCCGACTCGATGAACGGCTGCGACTCGATGTCGCCGACCGTGCCGCCGATCTCGGTGATGATCACGTCGGGCTTCGGCGTCTCGGTGGCCTGCAGTCGCATGCGGCGCTTGATCTCGTCGGTGATGTGCGGGATGACCTGCACCGTGTCGCCGAGGTACTCGCCGCGACGCTCCTTGGCGATGACCGTCGAGTAGATCTGGCCGGTGGTGACGTTCGCCGCCTGGCTCAGGTCGATGTCGAGGAACCGCTCGTAGTGTCCGATGTCGAGGTCGGTCTCGGCGCCGTCGTCGGTGACGAAGACCTCGCCGTGCTGGAACGGGTTCATCGTTCCGGGATCGACGTTGAGGTACGGGTCGAGCTTCTGCATGACCACCCGCAGCCCGCGGGCCGTCAGCAGGTTGCCGAGGCTCGCTGCCGTGAGGCCCTTGCCCAACGAGGAAACGACACCACCGGTCACGAAGATGTGCTTGGTAATGTCGTTCGAATTGTCTGCGCTCATCGGCGCCTGTCCGCGTTCTTCCACCACGGGCTTATAGTCTAAGCCACGTTTCTGCGAACTCGCCCCGACACCGTTCACCAGATCCCCCTTCGTCGCCGTCGGGCGCCTCTCGCCCGACGTCACCCCATCAGAAACTCGGTCGCGCCTCAACCTGTGGTCGCCCGCTCCGCGGCGAGGTCGAGCAGCTCGCGCGCATGCGCCAATCCGCTCTCGGATTCCGCCAGACCCGAGAGCAGGCGCGCCATCTCGGCCTCGCGGTCGCCGCCCTCGAGACGCCGCACGCTGGACTCGGTCACGCGCCCGTCGGTGCCCTTCACGACGCTCAGGTGGTTCGTGGCGAACGCCGCGACCTGCGCGAGGTGCGTCACCACGATCACCTGGGATCGTTCGGCGAGCCGGGCGAGTCGCCGCCCGATCTCGATCGCCGCGGCGCCGCCGACTCCGGCGTCGACCTCGTCGAACACGAACGTCGGAACGGGATCGGTGCCGGCGATGACGACCTCGATCGCGAGCATGACCCGCGAGAGTTCACCGCCCGAGGCGCCCTTCGAGACCGAGCGCGGCTCGGCGCCCGGATGCGGCTGCAGCAGGATCGTCACCTGGTCGCGACCGTGGGGCGCGGGATCGTGCTCGGAGTCGACGGTGACCGTGAGGCGCGCGTCGGGCATGGCGAGCGCGGCGAGTTCGACCGTGACGGCGGTCGCGAGCCGGCCCGCAGCGTCGGTGCGCAGCTCGCTGACGCGGGTCGCGAGTCGATCGACGACCACGGCGCCCTCGTCGACGGATGCCGCGAGCTGCTCGATGCGCTCGTCGTCGCCGTCGAGCTCGACGAGCCGAAGCCCTCCGGTGCGACCGAAGTCGAGCACCTGGTCGAGCGTGGAGCCGTGCCGACGCACGAGCGAGGTCAGGAGAGCACGGCGCTCCTGCACGATCTCGAGCTCGCGCGCACCGTCGGCGTCGAGGCTCGCGAGGTAGGCGCCGAGCTCGGCCGCCGCATCCGCGAGCAGGAACCCGGCGTTCTGCAGGGCCTCGGCGATGGGTGCGAGTGCGGCGTCGTGCTCGACGACGCGTTCGAGGTGCCGTTTCGCGCCGTCGACGAGGGTGACCGCGTCGGGCGCATCGTCGACGATCTCGTCGGCCGAAACGAGCGTGTGCGCCTGCGACGCGGCGAGGCGGAGGTCTTCGAGGTTCGAGAGGCGGTCTGCGCGCTCGGCGAGCTCGACGTCTTCACCGGGCTGCGGGTCGGCCGCCTCGATCTCTTCGAGCGCCTCGCGCAGCAGCACGGCCTCGCGCAGCCGCTCGTCGCGGGCGAGCGTGAGCCGGTCGAGCTCGGCCGCGTCGGCGTGCCAGGCGGTGAACGCACCGCGGTACTCGGTGAGCGCGGCGAGCAGCTCTGCGCCGGCGAACCGGTCGAGGGCGTCGCGTTGCGCGACCGCCGAGCGAAGGCGCTGCTGGTCTGCCTGCCCGTGCACGACGACGAGCTCTTCGCCGAGCTCGGTGAGCACGCCGACGGGCGCGCTGCGACCGCCGACGACCGCACGGCTGCGACCTTCGGACGAGACCGAGCGCCCGAGCAGCAGCTCGCCCGCCTCGATCTCGCCGCCCGTCTCGGCCACGCGTTCGGCGACCGCTCCGTCGTCGGGAACGAGCCAGCGCCCCTCGACCCAGGCCTGCTTCGCGCCGGAACGCACGGCCCCGGCGTCGGCCCTGGCGCCGAGCAGCAGCCCCAGCGCCGTGACGACCATGGTCTTGCCCGCACCCGTCTCGCCGGTGACCGCTGTGAAGCCGGGGCCGAGCGGGAGCGTCGCCTCGGCGATCACGCCCAGGTCGCGGATGCCGAGTTCGTCAATCATGGCCCACCGGTCCTCGCCAGCCCGTCACGGGAAGTTGGAACTTGTTCACGAGCCGGTCGGTGAACGGCGCCTCGTGCAACCGCGCGAGGCGCACCGGCACGGGCGAGCGCCGCACCACGACGCGGGCACCGGCCGGAAGGTCGAACGTGCGTCGCCCGTCGCACCAGATGACCGCCGACGCCTCGGTGCGACGGAGCACCTCGACGGCGAGCGACGAGTCGGCCGCCACCACGAGCGGCCTCGCGAAGAGCGCATGCGCGCTCAACGGCACGAGCAGCAGGGCCTCGAGCCCCGGCCAGACCACGGGACCGCCTGCCGAGAACGCGTAGGCCGTCGACCCGGTGGGAGTGGACATCACGACGCCGTCGCACCCGAACGACGAGAGCGGTCGGCGATCGACCTCGATCACGACCTCGATGAGGCGCTCGCGCTCGGCCTTCTCGACCGAGACCTCGTTGAGCGCCCAGCTTTCGAACACGGTCTCGTCGTCGACCTTTGCGCGCACCGACAGGGTCATGCGCTCCTCGACCGTGTAGTCGCGCGCGAGCGCCCGCTGCACCGTGTAGCCGAGGTCGTCGCGCTCGCTCTCGGCGAGGAACCCGACGTGGCCGAGATTCACGCCGAGCAGCGCGATCGGGAACTCGCGCATGAGTTCGGCCGCGCGGAGGATCGTGCCGTCGCCGCCGAGCACGATGACGAGTTCGATGAGCTCCGGATCGGTCTCCTCGAGCCGGGCGACGCGGCCGTTGAGCTCCGGCACGAACTCGTGCACGTCGTTCCACTGCTCGTCGGCGATCACCGGAACGGCGCCCGCCGCGATGAGCTGGGCGCAGACCTCGCCGGTCGCTTCGAGGGCGTTGCGACGACCGGTGTGCGAGACCACGAGGAAGTGCCGTGTGTCGTTCACTTGGTCGCGTCTCCTGTCATCTGCTCGACCTGCCGCATCCATTCTGTCGGATTGACCCCGCGCGCGGCATCGAGGTGCACGAGGTACTCGTGGTTTCCGCGCGTGCCGGCGATTGGGGAGGACATGACGCCGACCGTGCCGACGCCCAGGTCGTGCGCGGCCCACAGCACGCCGGCGACCGCCTCGGATCGAAGCGCCGCATCGTGCACGATGCCCTCTCGAACGCCGGCGCGGCCGACCTCGAACTGCGGCTTCACGAGCAGCACGAATTCGGCACCGTCGGCGGCGGTCGCGATGAGCGCGGGCAGCACCGTCGTCAGCGAGATGAACGACAGGTCGGCCGTCACGAGCGAGGGCGGCTCATCGACTCCGGAGAGCGCGGCCAGCGACGCTCGATCGAGCGAACGCACGTTGCATCCTTCGACGAGCACGAGTCGGGGCGCCCCGAAGAGTTCGGCGGCGAGCTGACCGTGTCCGACGTCGACGGCGAGCACCGCCCGCGCCCCGCGTTCGAGCAGTACCTGGCTGAATCCGCCCGTCGATGCCCCGGCGTCGAGCACCACCCGGTCGGCGGGGTCGACGCCGAAGCCGTCGAGGGCCGAGATGAGCTTGTGCGCCGCGCGCGAGACGTAGTGATCGGATGCCGCCACCTCGACGGTCTGCTCGTCGTCGACCTTCGTCGACGGCTTGACGACGGGTCGCCCGTCGACCGTGACCAGCCCGGAGGCGATGAGGGTCGCCGCGTGCGTGCGCGAGCGCGCGAGTCCGCGGTCGGCGAGGGCGGCATCGAGACGTCGAGAGGCCATGCGTCAGTCGGACTGCCGCGACGGGTCGGAGTGCTCGAGCTCGACGCGCAGACGTTCGGCGAGCGAGAGGTAGGCCGCGGCGCGTTCGTCGAGCGTCAGGGCCTCGATCGCGTCGATCGCGGCGCGGGTCTCGTCGGCCACGTCGACCTGACCGTCTTCAGTGCTCACGAGACCACGCTACCCGAGCCCACCGACGGCGCGGGGATGTGCGCATCAGCTGTACAGCGAGGCCGGCACGTCGAGCACGTGGATCGCGGTCCCCGAACGCCAGATCGCCGCGCAGGCCGCCCTGAGCAGGTCGAGGCGGTTCCGGCCCTCGGACTCGATCACGACACGCCGACCGTCGACGCGCACGCGTGCACCGCCGACGCGAACGGCTCCGCGCACGTCTTCGACGGCCGGGTACGGCTCGTGCAGTTCCCGCAGGTCGCCGATGATGAAATCGGGCCGGCTCGCGGCATCGGCGGCGAGCACCTGCTTCGCGAGATCGATGCCCGTGAGCACGAGCACGCTCGTCATCCCGGCCCGATTCGCCCCGAGGATGTCGGTGTCGAGGCGATCGCCGACCATCAGGGGGCGTTCAGCGCCGAACCGGCGCTTCGCCTCGTCGAAGATCGGCGTCTCGGGCTTGCCCGCGACGAGCGGCAGCCGCCCGACGGCGGTGTGCACGGCGGACACGAGCGTGCCGTTGCCGGGCGCGATGCCGCGCGCGACGGGGATCGTCCAGTCGGTGTTCGTCGCGATCCACGGGATCCCGGGTGTCTCCGATCCGGGCCCGCCGTTCGCATTCAGCGCGAACGAGGCCTCGGCGAGTTCCTTCCAGCCGATCTCGGGGGTGAACCCCTGCACGACCGCCTCGGGCGCGTCGTCGGCCGATCGCGTGATGCGGTAGCCGCGCTTCTCGAGCTCGACGACGATGCCCTCACCGCCGATCACGAGCACGAGGGCACCGGGCCCCACCTGCTCGCCGAGCAGGTGCATCGCCGCCTGGGGCGACGTCACGACGTCCTCTGGTCGCACCGCGAGACCGAGCTCCGACAGGTGCGCGGCGACGGATGCATCGCTTCGCGAGGCATTGTTCGTGATGTACCCGACCGGCATCCGCTCCTTGGCCAGGTTCAGGCTCTCGACGGCGTGCGGGATCGCGCCGGCGCCGGCGTAGACGACCCCGTCGAGGTCGGCGAACACGGCGTCGGCGCCGTCGAGCGGGGAGGCCGCCTCAGCCTTCTGACGAAACAGCCCCACGGATCAGACCCGGTCCTCGTCGCCTTCGGCGAGGACGGCGCGCACGTCGTCCTCGAGCACATCGCCGGGGTCGCCGAGGTCGTCGACCTCGCCGGCCGGACCCTCGTCGTCAGCCTGAACATCGGCGATCGCGTCTTCGGGCTCGACCGCGTCCGTCTCTGCCTCGTCTGCCTCGTCTGCCTCGGACGAGTCGGATGCCTCGTCTTCCGAGATCTCGTCGGCACCCACGAACTCGTCGGCATCGCCGTCGACCTCGGGCTCCAGCTCCACCTCGTAGATCTCGACGAGATCGAGCTCGGGACCGCCGAGCGCGTCCTCCGCGCGAGCGGCGCGGGCACGCCAATCCGCGGCCTCCGTGGAGCGTCCGAGCTCCTCGAGCACCTCGGCATAGGCCGAGAACAGCGCGGGGCTGTACGTGAACGCGCGATCGGGATCGAGCTGCGGGATCTCGAGCTCGGCGAGAGCCAGCTCGGGCTGCTCGAGGTCGAGGCGAGCGCCCGACATGGCGATCGCGAGGCCGACCTGCACGGCCGCCGGGAGCGACGCGCGATCCACCGCACGACCGACCTCGAGCGCGCGGTCGGGGCGACCGACACCGCGCTCGCTGTCGACCAGGAGCGGCAGTTGGTCGTTGCTGCCCGAGATGCGACGGTACGTGCGCAGCTCGCGGAGCGCGAGGGCGAAGTCGCCCGTCGCGTACGCCGTGATCGCGAGCGTCTCGCGGACGACAGCCACGCGGCCTGCGCGGCGGCCGGCCGAGAGTGCGTGCTGGTGGGCCAGCTCGGGGTCGTCATCGAGGTAGAGGGATGCCGCGACCAGGTGTCGTGCGACCCAGTCGGCGTTCTCCTTGCTCAGGGTCTTGAGCTCGGCGCGAGCGCCCTTGTCGAGGTCGCGGGGTTCGATCGTGTCCGGGATGAACGGGTCGTCGTGCCGCGGCCGGATCGCCAGGCTCGAGGCGCCGTCGCTCTCACGCCGGTAGTCCTCGCGAGGCGCGCCGGAGCCGCGACGGTCATCGCGGTCGCCGTATGAGCGCGGAGCGCCATCGCGCTTCTCGTAGGGGCGCTTGTTGCCGTCGCGATCCCCATACGAGCGGGGTGCGCCGTCACGCTTCTCGTAGGGACGCTTGTTGCCGTCACGGTCACCATAGGAACGCTGCTGGCCACCATCGCGATCACCGTACGAACGCGGAGCACCGTCACGCTTCTCGTAGGGGCGCTTGTTGCCGTCGCGATCACCGTACGAACGAGGTGCGCCATCGCGCTTCTCGTACGGACGCTTGTTCGCATCGCGGTCGCCGTACGACCGGGGAGCGCCGTCACGCTTCTCGTACGGACGCTTGTTCGCGTCGCGGTCGCCGTACGAACGCGGAGCACCGTCCCGCTTCTCGTAGGGACGCTTGTTGCCGTCACGGTCACCGTAGGAACGCTGCTGGCCACCATCGGGATCGCCATAGGACCGGGGAGCGCCGTCACGCTTCTCATACGGACGCTTGTTCGCATCGCGATCGCCGTACGAACGAGGTGCGCCATCGCGCTTCTCATACGGACGCTTGTTCGCATCGCGATCGCCGTACGAACGCGGTGCACCGTCACGCTTCTCGTAGGGACGCTTGTTGCCGTCACGGTCACCGTAGGAACGCTGCTGGCCACCATCACGGTCGCCATACGACCGGGGAGCACCGTCGCGCTTCTCATAGGGACGCTTGTTCGCATCGCGGTCGCCGTAGGAACGAGGTGCGCCATCGCGCTTCTCGTACGGACGCTTGTTCGCATCGCGATCACCGTACGAACGCGGAGCACCGTCACGCTTCTCATAGGGACGCTTGTTCGCGTCGCGGTCGCCATACGAACGCGGAGCGCCGTCACGCTTCTCATACGGACGCCGGTCGCCGGAACCGTTCGAGCGCTGCCCGTCGCGGGATCCCTCGCTGTTCGACCGGGGAGGCTTGGAGCCGTTCGCGCCACGTCCGCTGCTCTGCGGTCGCCCTTCGCCACGGGGGGCGCTGTTGCGCGCCTCTCCCCTGCTGGTGTCGTCGTTCGTGTCGCTCACGATCATCCCGTCATCTGTGAAGTTCGTTGTCACTCAACCGTACTGTCCCGCATCTGGGTGAGTGGTGTGTTAAATGCGAAGAGCCGCCCACGTGGTGGGCGGCTCTTCGGTAATGGTTGTCCGGCGGTGTCCTACTCTCCCACAGGGTCCCCCCTGCAGTACCATCGGCGCTGCGAGTCTTAGCTTCCGGGTTCGGAATGTGTCCGGGCGTTTCCCTCGCGCTATGGCCGCCGAAACTCTTGCCACATCCGCAACCAACCCGGTGTGGGGGTGGTGGGTGTGTAGTCTCGGTGACCCCATCATCGGGTTGCCCTGGGGCGATCGATGATGGGTGTCGTGTGTTGAGTTGTATGTTGTGTTTCCGTCTGTTGGGAACCACAGAGTGGACGCGAGTCATCAGGCCACACACACGCCTTTTACGTGAATGAACACTTTCGTGTGTGTGTAGTGAGGTTTCAAGTTATCGGCTTATTAGTACCGGTCAGCTCCGACAGTCGTTAGTCCTGTCTTCCACATCCGGCCTATCAACCCAGTCGTCTGGCTGGGAGCCTCTCCCCCTAGGGGATGGAAATCTCATCTTGAGGCCGGCTTCCCGCTTAGATGCTTTCAGCGGTTATCCATCCCGAACGTAGCTAACCAGCGGTGCTCCTGGCGGAACAACTGGCACACCAGAGGTTCGTCCAACCCGGTCCTCTCGTACTAGGGTCAGATCCTCTCAAATTTCCTGCGCGCGCAGAGGATAGGGACCGAACTGTCTCACGACGTTCTAAACCCAGCTCGCGTACCGCTTTAATGGGCGAACAGCCCAACCCTTGGGACCTACTCCAGCCCCAGGATGCGACGAGCCGACATCGAGGTGCCAAACCATGCCGTCGATATGGACTCTTGGGCAAGATCAGCCTGTTATCCCCGAGGTACCTTTTATCCGTTGAGCGACAGCGCTTCCACAAGCCACTGCCGGATCACTAGTCCCGACTTTCGTCCCTGCTCGACCTGTCAGTCTCACAGTCAAGCTCCCTTGTGCACTTACACTCGCCACCTGATTGCCAACCAGGTTGAGGGAACCTTTGGGCGCCTCCGTTACTTTTTGGGAGGCAACCGCCCCAGTTAAACTACCCACCAGGCACTGTCCCTGAACCGGATCACGGTTCGAAGTTAGATATCCAGAGTGACCAGAGTGGTATTTCAACAATGACTCCACCGACACTAGCGTGCCAGCTTCACAGTCTCCCACCTATCCTACACAAGCCACACCGAACACCAATACCAAGCTGTAGTAAAGGTCACGGGGTCTTTCCGTCCTTCTGCGCGTAACGAGCATCTTTACTCGTAATGCAATTTCGCCGAGTTCGCGGTTGAGACAGCTGGGAAGTCGTTACGCCATTCGTGCAGGTCGGAACTTACCCGACAAGGAATTTCGCTACCTTAGGATGGTTATAGTTACCACCGCCGTTTACTGGGGCTTAAATTCTCAGCTTCGCCTTGCGGCTAACCGGTCCTCTTAACCTTCCAGCACCGGGCAGGCGTCAGTCCGTATACATCGTCTTGCGACTTGGCACGGACCTGTGTTTTTAGTAAACAGTCGCTTCCCACTGGTCTCTGCGGCCCTGCAGCGCTTCCCCAAGCTAGTTGGTTCACGCCTTAGGCCCCCCTTCTCCCGAAGTTACGGGGGCATTTTGCCGAGTTCCTTAACCACGATTCTCTCGATCTCCTTAGTATTCTCTACCTGACCACCTGAGTCGGTTTGGGGTACGGGCGGCTGGAACCTCGCGTCGATGCTTTTCTCGGCAGCATAGGATCACCCACTTTTTATCCGCATCGTGTCTCAGCCATCATGAGCGACGGATTTGCCTATCGCTCGGCCTACGCACTTGCCCCGGGTCTACCATCGCCCGGGTTGGGCTACCTTCCTGCGTCACACCTGTTAATACGCTCACTCCACCAGATGGGGTCGCATGCCGCCTCACGATCGTCCCCGAAGGGATCCACGCGTCTTGGGATGCTTAGCACTCCTGATTTCATGTGGGCGGTTCTTCGCCGGTACGGGAATATCAACCCGTTGTCCATCGACTACGCCTGTCGGCCTCGCCTTAGGTCCCGACTTACCCAGGGCAGATTAGCTTGACCCTGGAACCCTTGGTCTTCCGGAGGACGGGTTTCTCACCCGTCTTTCGCTACTCATGCCTGCATTCTCACTCGTGTGGCCTCCACGGCTGGTTTACACCGCCGCTTCACTGCCCACACGACGCTCTCCTACCCATCAACACGGCTGGACCACGAAGGCCTACCTGTAATGTCAATGCCACAACTTCGGTGGCGTGCTTGAGCCCCGTTACATTGTCGGCGCGGAATCACTTGACCAGTGAGCTATTACGCACTCTTTCAAGGGTGGCTGCTTCTAAGCCAACCTCCTGGTTGTCTGTGCAACTCCACATCCTTTCCCACTTAGCACGCGCTTAGGGACCTTAGTTGGTGGTCTGGGTTGTTTCCCTCTCGACGATGAAGCTTATCCCCCACCGTCTCACTGCTGCGCTCTCACTTACCGGCATTCGGAGTTTGGCTGACGTCAGTAACCTTTTGGGGCCCATCGGCCATCCAGTAGCTCTACCTCCGGCAAGAAACACGCAACGCTGCACCTAAATGCATTTCGGAGAGAACCAGCTATCACGAAGTTTGATTGGCCTTTCACCCCTATCCACAGCTCATCCCCTCCATTTTCAACTGAAGTGGGTTCGGTCCTCCACGACGTCTTACCGTCGCTTCAACCTGGCCATGGATAGATCACTTCGCTTCGGGTCTAGGACCTGCGACTGAATCGCCCTATTCAGACTCGCTTTCGCTACGGCTGCCCCACACGGGTTAACCTCGCCACAGATCACTAACTCGCAGGCTCATTCTTCAAAAGGCACGCTGTCACACCAACAAGGGTGCTCCAACGGTTTGTAAGCAAACGGTTTCAGGTACTATTTCACTCCCCTCCCGGGGTACTTTTCACCTTTCCCTCACGGTACTTGTCCGCTATCGGTCATCTGGGAGTATTTAGGCTTATCAGGTGGTCCTGACAGATTCACGCGGGATTTCTCGGGCCCCGCGCTACTTGGGATACCTCTCCGGCCGGCCAGGCATTTCGACTACGGGACTCACACCCACTCCGGTCCGCCTTTCAATGCGGTTCGTCTATACCTGACGCGTCACCGTGACTGCACGGCAGTACAGTCCGAAAGGTCCCACAACCCCGACCATGCAACCCCTGCCGGGTATCACACATGGCTCGGTTTAGCCTCTTCCGCGTTCGCTCGCCACTACTTACGGAATCACGGTTGTTTTCTCTTCCTGTGGGTACTGAGATGTTTCACTTCCCCACGTTCCCTCTACCCGCCCTATATATTCAGGCGGGAGTCACCAGGTCACCCAAAGGGCCTGGCGGGGTTTCCCCATTCGGAAATCCTCGGATCACAGCTCGTTTATCAGCTCCCCGAGGCTTATCGCAGATTACGACGTCCTTCTTCGGCTCCAGATGCCAAGGCATCCACCGTTTGCTCTTAGAAACTTGAAATCACATGAGTTCGATCGAATTCGTGCAGCACCCGAAAGTGCTGCGAAATTGACCAGTGAATACGCCAAACAACACACCCGAAGGCATGCTCTTGGCGACTCACCTTTTGTGATCGACACCCCGAAGGGCATCAATCTAAGATGCTCGCGTCCACTATGTAGTTCTCAACAGACGGCCAGAACCCCCACACCCACCGAATCAGAATCCATCGGCTTCGTGAAGGTCTGAAGAAACCATCACCCCCGACACCGAAGCGCCAGGGTTTGTCCGGTCCCTCAGGACCCAACAGCGTGCATGTACCCGACCGGCCGGCCCCCACCGTTCCAACCCACCGAAGCGGGCGTACTAGGTCTGAACCATTCAGACGAGCACCTATGTCAATGTTCCACCCATGAGCAGCCAGCGAGCCACATTGGACCCGATCTGGCCTGCACTGCAGAAACCCCGAAGGACTTCTGAGTTGCTCCTTAGAAAGGAGGTGATCCAGCCGCACCTTCCGGTACGGCTACCTTGTTACGACTTAGTCCTAATCACCGATCCCACCTTCGACGGCTCCCTCCACAAGGGTTAGGCCACCGGCTTCGGGTGTTACCGACTTTCATGACTTGACGGGCGGTGTGTACAAGGCCCGGGAACGTATTCACCGCAGCGTTGCTGATCTGCGATTACTAGCGACTCCGACTTCATGAGGTCGAGTTGCAGACCTCAATCCGAACTGAGACCGGCTTTTTGGGATTCGCTCCGCCTTACGACATCGCAGCCCTTTGTACCGGCCATTGTAGCATGCGTGAAGCCCAAGACATAAGGGGCATGATGATTTGACGTCATCCCCACCTTCCTCCGAGTTGACCCCGGCAGTCTCACATGAGTTCCCACCATTACGTGCTGGCAACATGCGACGAGGGTTGCGCTCGTTGCGGGACTTAACCCAACATCTCACGACACGAGCTGACGACAACCATGCACCACCTGTAACCGAGTGTCCAAAGAGTTCCCTATTTCTAGGGCGTTCTCGGTTATGTCAAGCCTTGGTAAGGTTCTTCGCGTTGCATCGAATTAATCCGCATGCTCCGCCGCTTGTGCGGGCCCCCGTCAATTCCTTTGAGTTTTAGCCTTGCGGCCGTACTCCCCAGGCGGGGCGCTTAATGCGTTAGCTACGACACGGAAACCGTGGAAAGGTCCCCACATCTAGCGCCCAACGTTTACGGCGTGGACTACCAGGGTATCTAATCCTGTTCGCTCCCCACGCTTTCGCTCCTCAGCGTCAGTTACGGCCCAGAGAACTGCCTTCGCCATCGGTGTTCCTCCTGATATCTGCGCATTCCACCGCTACACCAGGAATTCCATTCTCCCCTACCGCACTCTAGTCTGCCCGTACCCACTGCAGGCTGGAGGTTGAGCCTCCAGTTTTCACAGCAGACGCGACAAACCGCCTACGAGCTCTTTACGCCCAATAATTCCGGACAACGCTCGGACCCTACGTATTACCGCGGCTGCTGGCACGTAGTTAGCCGGTCCTTTTTCTGCAGGTACCGTCAAGCCGAAGCCCTTCTTCCCTACTAAAAGCGGTTTACAACCCGAAGGCCGTCATCCCGCACGCGGCGTTGCTGCATCAGGCTTTCGCCCATTGTGCAATATTCCCCACTGCTGCCTCCCGTAGGAGTCTGGGCCGTGTCTCAGTCCCAGTGTGGCCGGTCACCCTCTCAGGCCGGCTACCCGTCGACGCCTTGGTGAGCCATTACCTCACCAACAAGCTGATAGGCCGCGAGTCCATCCCAGACCGAAAAAACTTTCCACCCCAAACCATGCGGTCCAGGGTCCTATCCGGTATTAGACGTCGTTTCCAACGCTTATCCCAGAGTCCAGGGCAGGTTACTCACGTGTTACTCACCCGTTCGCCACTAATCCCCCAGAGCAAGCTCCAAGTTCATCGTTCGACTTGCATGTGTTAAGCACGCCGCCAGCGTTCGTCCTGAGCCAGGATCAAACTCTCCAAAAAAAATGGTTCCCAACACCGAAGTGTCGAGGAGTTTGTTCACTGACAGAGAAACAACTGACTATAAAAATCAAATTGTCCATCAATCAAAGGAATCCCACCCACTCCGAAAAGCAGGTTGGGGTTCAATAAATTGGCATTGAACATAGTGCACGCTGTTGAGTTCTCAAGAAACGGACGCACCCGAACTCCCAACCCACAACCGTGAGCCACTCATTCAGGGCAACCTGTCAACCATACCACCACCAGACCCGGCAACCTAATCTGCGAACAGACCCGGATGCGGTGCGAACGAATCGCATCGATCAGGAAATGGAGGTTCTCGTTCTAGGCTTGAAATCACCGAGTCGCATCATCTGCGCCTTCGAGGTTATTTGGCTAGAACGACCACCACTCAGCCGATCAGCGCTTCCGCTTCCTGGCCGCCGTGGCGACATGTAAGAACTTACGTGCCATCCACGCCCGTTGCCAAATCCGGCCTGCAGCCCGGGCGTGTCGCGCGGCCAGCCCGCCGGCGGAGTCACTGCCGGAGCCCAGATCAGCTCCGATTTCGACCGGCAGCACGCGTTGGTGATCCCGACGTTCGGCGTGCCGCCGGCGCCGCATGCGATCCGAGTCGTCCGCCTCGATCCGGACGATCGCGCGCACGCGGGAGACGCGGAACGGCCCCGCTCGCCCTGCCGCAGCAGGTGAACGGGGCCCGTCGGTACTCGGTGCCCGGTGGCTCGACGTCAGAGGACGAAGATGCCGGCGAGGGTCTTCTTGCCGCGGCGCAGCACGGCCATGCCACCGGGGGCCACGCGACCCTCGATCGTCGCGGTCTCGTCGTCGATGCGCACGTTGTCGAGCGAGACCCCGCCCTGGGCGATCGCACGGCGACCCTCGCTCACCGACTTCACGAGTCCGGTGTCGACGAGCAGTTGGGCGACGGGCGCATCGGGCGAGGTCGTCGTGTTCGGCAGCTCGCGCAGGGCGGATTCGAGCGTCGCCTCGTCGAGCGCCGACAGGTCGCCCTGCCCGAAGAGCGCCTCGGATGCCGCGATGACGGCCGCCGTGGCATCCGCCCCATGCACCAGGGTGGTGACCTCGTTCGCGAGCGTGCGCTGCGCCTCGCGGCGGAAGGGCTCGCTCTCGACGAGCGCCTCGAGCTGCTCGATGCGCTCGCGACCGAGGAACGTGAACACCTTCAGGCGCCCGATCACATCGGCGTCGTCGGTGTTGAGCCAGAACTGGTAGAAGCGGTATGGGCTGCACATGTCGGCGTCGAGCCAGATGGCGTTGCCCTCGCTCTTGCCGAACTTGGTGCCGTCGGAGTTCGTGATGAGCGGCGTGCCGATGGCGTGAGCACTGCGGCCCTCGACGCGGTGGATCAGGTCGGTGCCGCTCGTGAGATTGCCCCACTGGTCGCTGCCGCCGGTCTGCAGCACGCAGCCGTACTGACGGAAGAGCTCGAGGTAGTCGAAGCCCTGCAGGATCTGGTAGCTGAACTCGGTGTAGCTGATGCCCGCGTCGGAGTTGAGCCGGGAGGCGACCGCGTCTTTCTTGAGCATGGTGCCGACGCGGTAGTGCTTGCCGATCTCGCGCAGAAAGTCGATGGCACTGAGCCCGGCGGTCCAGTCGAGGTTGTTCACGAGACGGACGGCGTTCTCGCCCTCGGCGGAGAGGAAGCGGCTGACCTGTGCCTGCAGGCGGCCGACCCACTCGACCACGGTCTCCTTCGTGTTCAGCGTGCGCTCGGCAGTGGGCCGGGGATCGCCGATGAGGCCGGTCGAACCGCCGACGAGGCCGAGCGGCTTGTGCCCGGCCAGCTGAAGGCGGCGCATCACGAGCAGCTGCACGAGGTTGCCGAGGTGCAGGCTGGGTGCGGTGGGGTCGAACCCGCAGTAATACGTGATCGGATCGCCGGCGAGGAGTTCTTTCAGGGCGGCTTCGTCGGTGGAGACGTGCACGAGGCCGCGCCAGCGGAGCTCCTCCCAGACGTCTGCGAATGAGTCGTCGTTGTGCTGGGATGCGAGGATCACGGGGTCTGACACCCCGCAAGGTTATCAGCGGAGCACCCTCGGGAACCGCGCTGCATCGGCGTGGAGATCAACCGCTCATCATGGACTTCGGTAGATCAATGCTGTAGCATTGTCCTTCAACAATCAAGTTTTGGACGTTGACGGCGAGGTGCGACATGTTCGTGATCACGGCCGACCAGGTGTCGAGCCGTCGGCAGGCCGACCGCGCGGGCGAGATGATCGCCCGCCTCGAACGCAGCCACGGCGACGCACTCCTGCTCCCGGCAGATCAGACGGCGGGCGACGAGATCCAACTGCTCACCGACTCGGCCGAGACGGCGCTCGCGATCGTGCTCGACGCGACCCGCGACGGCGGTTGGAGCGTCGGGCTCGGCATCGGCGGGGTGCGCACGCCGCTGCCCGACGCCGCCCGCAAGGCGAGCGGCACCGCGTTCATCGCCGCACGCGAGGCGGTGCAGGCCGCCAAGCGGTCCGACGGACGGTTCGCGCTGCGCGCGGCATCCGCCCCTCACGATGCAGCGGATGTCGCGGCCGAACCATCGGGCGCGCCCGAGCCGGTGATCGATGCGGCGGGCCTCGAAGCGCTCGTGCGGATGCTCGTGCTGCTCCGCGAACGCCGCAGCGATCCCGGATGGGAGGTCGTCGACCTCGCGCGGACGGGCCTTCGCCAGAAGGACATCGCCGTCGAACTCGCGATCAGCACGGCGGCCGTCAGCGCGCGGCTGAAAGCGGCGATGTGGCGCGCGGAGGCCGATGCCGTCCCGCCCCTCGAACAGCTGCTCGCCGCGGTCGACACGGCCGTCGCCCTGCTCGAGCCGAGCGGGACCGGCGACACCCGCTGAGCACACCACCGCGTGTCGGCCCCGATCGCTACGCTGATCGGAACCGCTCCGCAGGCCCTACCCCGAAGGAAGCCCGTGTTCGATCCCACCGCCGTCACCAACGCCATCGCGTCGATCATCCTGTTCCTCGCGCTCGCGGGTGCCGCCGCGTTCTCGGTGCTCGCGCATCTGCGGTACCGCCCCGCGTTCGTCTGGATCGCGGCCGGGGCCATCGTCATCGCCATCCTCAGCGCATCGGCCCTGACCGACCCGGCACCCGCCGGATTCGGCCCGCTCGCCACCGCGCTCGCGTTCACCGCGGCCGTCTTCGGGGGCAGCCCCGCCGCGGCGACGGCGCTGCGGCTCGCCATGGGATCGAGCGTCGCACCCGGCCTGCACGGCGGCATCATCGTGAGCGAGAAGGCCGTGACCTCCGACGAACGGCAGGGTCTCGTGGCCGCGCCGAAGCGCGAGGTGCTCCGCGGCGGACTCGTCATCGGCTTCCTCGAGCGCATCGCTGCGGCCGGCTCGATCATCGCCGGGTTCCCCGAAGGGCTGGCGATCGTGATCGCCGTGAAGGGCGTCGGCCGGTTCACCGAGCTCGAGGCGCCCGAGGCCCGCGAGCGGTTCATCATCGGCACGCTCGCGAGCCTCATCTGGGCATGCGCGGCCGCGCTCGTCGTGCAGATCGCGGTGCACTGACCCGACCTCGGGCTTCGTCCGGCCTCGGTGCGAGGTCGCTCAGGCGTGCGACTTCGCGTGCCGTCGGTACGGCGAAACGCCCCGGTCGCCCGGGAGCCAGAACCGCCACGGGTAGGCCGCTCCCCCGCCGGCGCCGCTGACACCCGTGCGCGGACCGGTCTCGAATGCGAGCGGCTCGAGCGGCACCTCGAGTCCGAACGGCGGTGCGAGCAGATCGGACCCGGTCGCGGCGAGCGGCACCCCGAGCGCGACGGCGAGGCGGGCGGGCCCCCGCGCGAGATCGCGGTCGGATGCCGCGCCGCGCCGTTCGCGCGCGAGCTCGAGCCCGTCGACGACCGTCGCACCCCGCAGCAGCACGGCCGAAGCGCGCCCTTCGACGCCGGCGACGACGTTGAGGCACGTGTGCATGCCGTAGGTGAAGTAGGCGTAGAGGTGCGCCGCCTCGCCGAACATCACCGCCGTGCGGGCGGTCATGCCGCGGTGAGCATGCGACCCGGGATCCTCGCCGACGCCGCGATAGGCCTCGACCTCGGAGATGCGGATCGCGACGCGACCCTCAGGCGACGCGTACGAGAGCACCGCGCCGAGCAGCAGCGGCGCGAGCTCGACGGAGTCGCGTGCGAAGAACGCCCGCGGCCGCGAACGCACGGCGACGGACGCCGCGCCGCCCGAGGGCTGCGCGGCGCCGTCGTCGCCCGGCCGCCGCATCCGCTCGCTCAGCGCTGTTCGATCTCGCCGGCGGCGATCAGCGATCGGCGTCGGGCAGTCCGGCGACGAGGTGCCGCACCCGATCGGCGAGGCGGGCGAACTGGTCGGCGACGCGAACGGGGGCCGTGCCGCTCACGCCATCGCGGCTCGCGACCGACCCCTCGATCGTGAGCACCTCGCGCACGTCGGGCGTGAGGCGCGCGTCGATCGACGCGAGTGCGGCGTCGTCGACGGCGTCGAGCTCGAGCGAGTGCTCCTCGGCGTAGCGCACCAGCGCGCCGGTGATCTCGTGCGCGTCGCGGAACGGCACGTGACGCTTCACGAGCCACTCGGCGACGTCGGTCGCGAGCGAGAACCCGGCCGGCGCGAGCTCGGCCATGCGATCGGTGTGGAACGTGAGCGTCGCGATCATGCCCGTGAACGCCGGCAGGAGCACCTCGAGGGTCTCGACCGAGTCGAAGACGGGCTCCTTGTCTTCCTGGAGGTCGCGGTTGTACGCGAGCGGCAGCGCCTTGAGGGTCGCGAGCAGGCCGGTCAGGTTGCCGATGAGCCGGCCCGACTTGCCGCGCGCGAGCTCGGCGATGTCGGGGTTCTTCTTCTGCGGCATGATCGAGGACCCGGTCGAGTAGCCGTCGTGCAACGTGACGAAGCCGAACTCGCGCGTGTTCCAGAGGATGATCTCCTCGGCGATGCGCGAGAGGTCGATGCCGATCATCGCCGAGACGAACGCGAACTCGGCGACGACGTCGCGGCTGGCCGTGCCGTCGATCGAGTTCTCGGACGGGCTCGCGAGACCGAGGTCGCGGGCGACGGATGCCGCGTCGAGGCCGAGCGTCGACCCCGCGAGCGCGCCGCCGCCGTAGGGCGAGACATCCGCACGCTTGGTCCAGTCGACGAGTCGTTCGAGGTCGCGCGAGAGCGCCCACCCGTGTGCGAGGAGGTGGTGCGCCAGGAGCACGGGCTGCGCGTGCTGGAGGTGCGTGCGGCCGGGCATGATCGCCGTGCGATGCGCATCGGCCTGCGCGGAGAGCGCGTCGATGAGGTGCACGAGCTGGTGCCCGATGACCGCGACGTGGTCCTTCAGGTACAGCCGCACGAGCGTCGCGATCTGGTCGTTGCGGCTGCGGCCCGCGCGGAGCTTGCCGCCGAGCTCGGGTCCGACGATGCCGATGAGCGCCGCCTCGAGAGCGCCGTGCACGTCTTCGTCGGAGTCGGCTGCGACGATGTCGCCGTTCGCGACGCGCGCCTCGAGTGTGTCGAGGCCGGCGAGCATCGTGTCGAGCTCGCCCGCGTCGAGGTAGCCGGCCGCCGAGAGCGCCCGGGCGTGGGCGCGCGAACCGGCGATGTCGTAGGGCGCGAGCTGCCAGTCGAAGTGCGTCGACTTCGAGAGCGCCTGCAGCTCGGGCGACGGGCCGCTCGCGAACCGCGCACCCCAGAGCGCGCCCTCGTTCGTGCCGTGCTGTCCGGGAGCCTCGGTGTTGCCGGTCATGCTGCGTCCCCCTCGGTCGGTGCGGTCGCGGTCGGTGCGGTCGCGGTCGGTGCGGTCGCGTTCTGCGCGAGCAGCCACACCAGCAGCGCCTTCTGCGCGTGCAGGCGGTTCTCGGCCTCGTCCCAGACGACCGACTGCGGTCCGTCGATGACCGATGCCTCGACCTCGTAGCCGCGGTACGCGGGAAGGCAGTGCAGGAAGATCGCCTCTTCGGATGCCTCGGCCATCAGCGCGTCGTCGACGCCGTAGCCGGCGAACTCGGCGATGCGCTCGGCCTTCTCGGCCTCCTGTCCCATGGAGATCCAGGTATCGGTGACGACGACGTCGGCTTCGGCCGCGGCCTCGTGCGGGTTCGTGGTGACGAGCACCGACCCGCCGGTGGTCGCAGCGATGCGTCGGGCGTCGTCGACGATGTCGGCTCGCGGCGGGTAGTCGGCGGGCGAGCCGATGCGCACGTGCATGCCGGCGGTGACGCCCGCGAGCAGGTACGAGTGGGCCATGTTGTTCGCCCCGTCGCCGACGTAGGCGAGCGTGCGACCGGCGAGGTCGCCGAAGCGCTCCTTGACCGTCAGCAGGTCGGCGAGCAGCTGGCACGGGTGGAAGTCGTCGGACAGCGCGTTGACGACGGGAACCGTCGTGCCCGCGGCCATCTCCTCGAGGCCGGACTGGGCGAACGTGCGCCAGACGATCGCGTCGACCATTCGCTCGAGCACGCGTGCCGTGTCGGCGACGGACTCCTTGCCGCCCAGCTGGCTGTCGGCCGAGGAGATGATCAGCGGCGAACCTCCGAGGTCGGTGATGCCCACCGAGAACGAGATGCGCGTGCGCGTCGAGGTCTTGTCGAAGAAGACCGCGACGGTGCGCGGGCCCTCGAGCGGACGCTCGGCGAATCGGTCGGCCTTGAGGCGGAGCGCGAGGTCGAGCACCTCGGCCTGTTCGGCCGGTGAGAGGTCGTCGTCGCGGAGGAAGTGGCGGGTCATGTGTGATGTCCGTTCGGTGGGTCGGCGGGGCCGACACGTCGGTTCGGTTCGTTCTCGATGGGGTCTGGTCAGGATGTCGCGTGCACGACGTCTGCGAGGGCCGCGGCGAATCGCTCGGCGAAGACGTCGATCTCGGCGTCTCCGATGATGAGCGGCGGCGCGAGGCGGATCGTCACGTCGTTGGCGGCGTTCACGATGAGCCCGTGCGCGAGGGCCGCGTCGACCACCTTGCCCGCGACGGGTTCGGTGAGTCCGACGCCGATGAGCAGCCCGCGTCCGCGCGTACCCGCGACGAGCGGGGAGCCGAGGGCCTCGATGCGCTCGCGCACCTGGGGGCCGCGTCGGGCGGCGTTGCCGACGAGGTCGGCACGCTCGATCTCGCCGAGCACCGCGTTGGCCACGGCCGTCGCGAGTGGATTGCCGCCGAAGGTCGAGCCGTGCTGGCCCTTCGAATAGAGGTCGGATGCCGCGCCGAACGTCACGAGGCCGCCGATCGGGATGCCGCCGCCGATGCCCTTCGCCACGGTGATGGCGTCGGGCGTGATGCCCGCGTGCTGGAACCCGAACCACTCGCCGGTGCGCCCCGCGCCGGTCTGGATCTCGTCGACGATGAGCAGGGCCCCGTGCCGACGCGTGAGGTCGCGCGCAGCCTCGAGGTAGCCCGCCGGCAGCTCGACGACGCCGGCCTCGCCCTGGATGGGTTCGATGATGAGCGCGGCCACGGCATCGTCGATCGTCGCTTCGAGGGCCTCGATCGTCGCGGGGATGTGCTCGACGCCGCCCGCGAGCGGTTCGAAGGCCTCGCGCATGTGCGGCTTGCCGGTGAGGGCGAGCGAGCCCATGGTGCGGCCGTGGAACGCGTCGACGAGGGCGAGCACGCGGGTGCGCGCGCCGCCGGAGTTGTTGAGGCGCGCGAGCTTGAACGCGGCCTCGTTGGCCTCGGCGCCCGAGTTGCCGAACCACGCGCGACCGTTCTCGCCGGCCCCGGCGAGGCGGACGATGCGCTCGGCGAGCTCGAGTGCGGGCTCGGTCGTGAAGTAGTTCGAGACGTGCGCGAGGGTCGCGGCCTGTCGGCTCACGGCCTCGACGAACACGGGGTGCGCATGCCCGAGCGAGTTGACGGCGATGCCGGCGAGGAAGTCGAGGTACTCGGTTCCCTCGTCGTCCCAGACGTAGGCGCCCTCGCCGCGGTCGAGCTTGCGGAGCGGCATGCCGATCGAGCGCATGACCCGTCGGTCGAAACGCTCCTGCCATTCGGAGGTCTGCACGGCGCTCATGCGGCCACCACCTCGGTGCCGATGCCCGCGGGCGTGAAGATCTCGAGGAGGATCGAGTGCGGCAGGCGTCCGTCGATGATCGCGGCCTTCGCGACGCCGCCCTCGACGGCTTCGAGGCATGCGGTCATCTTCGGGATCATGCCCGACTCGAGCGACGGCAGCAGCTCGGCGAGCTCGGCCGAGTCGATCTGCGAGACGAGCGAGTCGCGGTTCGGCCAGTCGTGGTAGAGGCCCGCGACATCCGTCAGCACGACGAGTTTCGCTGCGCCGAGCGCGACGGCGAGCGCTGCGGCCGCGGAATCGGCGTTCACGTTGAGCGACTGACCGGGGTGGTCGGCGTCGGGGGCGATCGAGGAGACCACGGGGATGCGGCCGGCCTCGAGCTGGGCGATGACGGCGGCCGGGTCGACCTCGACGACATCGCCGACCTGGCCGAGGTCGAGTTCCTCACCGTCGACGACGACGCCGCGACGACGTCCGCGGAACAGGCCCGCGTCTTCGCCGGAGAGGCCGATCGCGAGCGGGCCGTGCTCGTTCACGAGCGACACGAGCTCGCGGTTGACCTGGCCGGAGAGCACCATGCGCACCACGTCCATGGCCTCGGGCGTCGTGACCCGGTAGCCGCCGCGGAACTCGCTCTCGATGCCGAGGCGCTCGAGCATCGACGAGATCTGCGGCCCGCCGCCGTGCACGACGACGGGCTTGATGCCCGCGTAACGGAGGTAGACCATGTCTTCGGCGAAGGCGCGTTGCAGCTCGGGGCTGACCATCGCGTTGCCGCCGAACTTCACGACCACGGTCTCGCCGTGGAAGCGCTTCAGCCACGGCAGGGCGTCGATGAGCACGTGGGCTTTGGCGGAGGCCGACGACTCGGCGTCGGCGGCGTCGTTCTGTGCGCGTGTCTGCATCATCAGCTCGCGTACGCGCTGTTCTCGTGCACGTAGTCGTGCGTGAGGTCGTTCGTGAGGATCGTGGCGGATGCCTCGCCCGCATGCAGCTCGATGAGCACGTGCGTCGCCCGCGGGGCGAGGTCGACGGCCTCGCGCGGTGCGTCGGGACGGCCGGCGTGGCAGACGCGCACCCCGTTCATCGACACGTCGACGAGGTAGGGGTCGAACGGCGCCTGCGTGGTGCCGATCGCGGCGAGCACCCGGCCCCAGTTGGGATCGTTGCCGAAGATCGCCGCCTTGAAGAGGTTGTTGCGGGCGACCGAACGGCCGACCTCGACCGCATCGTCTTCGGTGACCGCGCCGCGGACCTCGATGGCGATGTCGTGGCTCGCGCCCTCGGCGTCGGCCTGCAGCTGTTCGGCGAGCGAACGGCACGCGTCGGTGACCGCGGCACGGAACGCCACGGCGTCGGGCACGACACCCGACGCGCCCGATGCGAGCAGCGTGACCTGGTCGTTCGTCGACATGCAGCCGTCGGAGTCGAGCCGGTCGAACGTGACCCGGGTCGCCTCGCGGAGGGCCGCGTCGAGCTCGCCGCTCGGCAGGTCGGCGTCGGTGGTGAGCACCACGAGCATGGTCGCGAGGCCCGGCGCGAGCATGCCCGCACCCTTCGCGATGCCGCCGACGCGCCATCCGTCGCCCTCGATGACGACCGTCTTCGGCTTCGTGTCGGTCGTCATGATCGCGCGGGCCGAGTCTTCGCCGCCGTCGGTCGACAGGCGCGCCGCAGCGGAGAGCACGCCCTCTTCGAGCACCTCGCCGTCGAGCTGGTCGCCGATGAGTCCGGTCGAGCACACGAGCACGTCGCCGGCGGCGACGCCCAGTGCGGATGCCGCGGCCTCCGCCGTGCGATGCGTGACCTGGAACCCCTCGGGGCCCGTGAAGCAGTTCGCGCCGCCCGAGTTGAGCACGATGGCCGACACGACGCCGTCGAGGATGACCTGCTGCGACCAGAGGATCGGGTTCGCCTTCGCGCGGTTCGACGTGAACACGGCCGCGGCGGCGGCCGACGGCCCCCGGTTCACGATGAGCGCGAGGTCGAGGGCGCCGGAGCGCTTGATGCCCGCGGCGATGCCCGCGGCCTCGAAGCCTGCGGGAGCGGTGACGGTCACGGAGCGACTCCATTCATGGGAAGGCCGGTGTACTCGGCAAGGCCGAGGGCGATGTTCGCCGACTGGATGGCGGCACCCGCGGTGCCCTTGACGAGGTTGTCGACGGCGGCCACCACGACCACGCGACCGGCGGCCTCGTCGATCGCGACGCCGATGAGCGCCGTGTTGGCTCCCACGACGTCGGAGGTGCGCGGGAACACGCCCTCGGGCAGCAGCTGCACGAATCGCTCGCCCGCATAGGCGTCTTCCCAGGCTGCGCGCACGGCCGCGGCATCCGTACCGGGAACGATGCGCGCCGTCGAGGTCGCGAGGATGCCGCGGCTCATCGGCACGAGCACGGGCGTGAACGAGATCGTCGGGTCGGCCGCCCCCGCCCAACGGAGGGCCTGCTGGATCTCGGGGATGTGGCGGTGGCTGCCGCCGACGGCGTACGGGTTCGCGGAGCCGAGGATCTCGGATGCGAGCAGGTTCACCTTGGGGCTCTTGCCCGCGCCGGAGGGCCCCACCGCGAGCACCGATACGAGGTCGCGGTCCTCGATGACGCCCGCACGGATGCCGGGGGCGAGCGAGAGCGCGACGGTCGACGCGTTGCAGCCGGGCGCCGCGATGCGGCGAGCGCCCGTGAGCCGTTCGCGCTGCGTGCCCGACAGGCGCGGCAGCTCGGGAACGCCGTAGCTCCAGGCGCCGTGGTGCTCGCCGCCGT
Source organism: Agromyces allii (assembly GCF_009749385.1). GTDB lineage: Bacteria > Actinomycetota > Actinomycetes > Actinomycetales > Microbacteriaceae > Agromyces > Agromyces allii. The sequence goes on from NZ_WBIN01000004.1 coordinate 194,101, forward strand.
AGAACGCGGCCCAGTCGGCGCTCGACTCGAGGCGATGGTCGGCGCCGCAGTCGATGACGAGCGTGTCGGGCGAGAGCTCGGCCGCGATCGCGCCCGACGTGCCGTGCGGCAACGCCAGGAACACGAGATCGTGCCCGCCGAGCGTCTCGGCGCTGGTCTCTTTGAGCGTCAGGTGCGTGTACGAACGCAGGTGCGGCTGCACCGAGACGAGGGGCTGGCCGGCGCTCGAGTGCGCGGTGACCGTGCGAACCTCGAACTCGGGATGATCGGCGAGCAGCCGGAGGAGTTCTCCTCCGGCATACCCGGACGCGCCGGAAACGGCGACGGAGTACGTCATGGAATCCACCTTAAGGTCTGAACGAGCGGGGCGATGTTCCGGCGACGCCCCGCGTCAGGCCTCAGGCCTCCGCAGGGGTCGCCGACATTCGGCGCTCGCCACGGCGTCGGTTGCGCACGACCGAGACACGCGAGACGCGTGCGATCAGTGCGGAACGAGCGGTGGACATGGCTCGACCCTAGCGGCGGCGCCGCGCCGATCGCAAACCGGCGGTTCGCGATCGGCGCGGCGTTCGTGC
>NZ_WBIN01000005.1 GCF_009749385.1 Agromyces allii
GCCCCCCCCCGGCGCCCCCGCCCCCCCCCCCCCCCCCCGCGGGGGCCGCCCCCCGCCGCGGCGTTCGTGCGTTTCGGCGTCCGCGCGTTGCGGCGCCCGGCGCCGGGCGCCCGGCTACGCGACCGCGGCCGCCGCCTGCTCGCCGACGGGCCGCGGCACCGAGTCGAGGAGCAGCCGCGTGTACGGATGCCGCGGGGCGTCGAGCAGTTCGGACGTGGCCCCGCGCTCGACGATCTCGCCCTGCCGCATGACGAGCGTCTGCTCGCAGACCCGGCGCACGACCGCGAGGTCGTGGCTGATGAAGAGCACCGTGAGCCCGCGCTCGCGACGCAGCGCGGCGACGAGGTCGAGCACCTGCGCCTGCACCGAGACGTCGAGCGCGCTCGTCGCCTCGTCCATGACGAGCACGTCGGGCTCGATCGCGAGCGCCCGGGCGATGGCGACGCGCTGTCGCTGACCGCCCGAGAGGGTGCGCGGTCGGGCGTCGGCGTGCGCGGCCGTGAGTCCGACCTGCTCCAGCAGCTCGATCGCGCGGCCGCGGGCCGCGGCCGTTCGGCGCCCGGTGTGCAGGCGCAGCGCGTCGGAGATCGCCCGACCGGCGGTGATGCGCGGGTCCAGCGACAGGTACGGGTCCTGGAAGACCATCTGCACGCTCTTCGCATGCGCGAGCCGCTCGACGCGGTTGCCCGGTACGGCCGTGCGCTCGCGGCCGTCGATCACCAGCTCGCCCGAGTCGCTCTGCTCGAGCCCCACGATCATGCGGGCGAGCGTGGACTTGCCCGAACCTGACTCCCCCACGACCGCGAGCGCCTCGCCGGCGGCGAGGTCGAACGTGGCCTCCGCGACGGCGACGACCGACGGCTTGCCCCTGCGGTGGTACGTCTTCGAGAGTCCGCGCGCCGAGAGCAGCGGGGCGGTGGACGACGCCGCTCCCGACGGATGGGGCGCGGCCGCGGCATCCGTCGCCGAAGGCTCGTCGTCGACGGCGGGCACGGCCGGCCGCGGCGCCGCGAGCGTCGGCGTGGCCGCGACGAGCTTGCGCGTGTACGCCGCCTGCGGGTCGGTGAAGACGCGGAGCGCCGGTCCGTGCTCCTCGACGCGTCCGGCGCTCATCACGACGACCCGGTCGCAGATCGAGGCCGCGAGGTTGAGGTCGTGCGTGATGAAGAGCATGCCCATGCCACGTCGTTCGCGCTGCTCGACGAGCACGCGGATGATCTCGGCCTGCGTCGTGACATCCAGCGCCGTCGTCGGCTCGTCGCACACGAGGAGCTTCGGCGAGCTCGTGAGCGCGCCCGCGATCATGACGCGTTGCAGCATGCCGCCCGAGAACTCGTGCGGGTACTGCTTCAGGTGCTCGGCAGGTCGCGGCAGCCGCACGGCCTCGAGCAGTTCGAGGGCGCGCTCGTCGGCCGCGGTCCGCGAGAGCCCCTCGCACCGGCGCAGCGTCTCGGTCATGTGGTCGCCGATCGTGCGCATCGGGTTGATGCCCGCTCGCGGATCCTGGAAGATCATCGCCGCGGCGTGCCGGCGGAGGTCGAGCACCTCGCCCTTGGACGCACCGATCACCTCCCGCCCGTCGAGCACGACCCGTCCGCCGAGCTGCGACCGGTCGGGCGTGAGGCCGAGCACCGTGCGGGCGGTGAGCGACTTGCCGGAGCCCGACTCGCCCACCAGGCCGACCGTCTCTCCCGCCGCCACGGCGAGCGAGATGCCGTGCAGGAGTCGCCCGCCGTCGGCGAGGTCGAGGGTCAGGTCGTGGATGTCCAGCAGGCTCGCAGGGCCGGCTTCGGGCAGATTCATGTGCGACTCGTTCTTCATGGGAGGTCGGCGCCTCCGATGCGGTCGGAGAGCTCTTCTCCGATGATGTTCACGGCGACGACCACGATCACGACGGCGACCGCCGGCACGATCGCGGGCAGGAAGTGCCCGCCGACGATGCCGGCCTGCGCCTCGTTGATCATCGCGCCCCAGTCGGGCGTGGGCGGTTGCACGCCGAGCCCGAGGAACGACAGGCCCGCGAGCTCGGCGAGCACGTAGCCGAAGTTGAGGGTGGACTGGGCGCCGACGATCGGCATCACGTTCGGCAGCACCCGGCGCAGCGCGATGAACGCGCCGCCGAAGCCCGCGACCCGATAGGCCGCGACATAGGGCCGCGTACGCTCGGCCTTCACGAGCGCGCGCGTGAGCCGCGCGACGAACGGCGCGTACGCGATGCTCATCGCGATGACCGGGGCGATGAGGCCCTTGCCGAACAGGGCGACCGCGAGGATCGCGAGCAGCAGCGACGGGAACGCGAACAGCACGTCGAACACGCGCCCGAGCACGGCGTCGTACCAACCTCCGCGCCACCCGGCCAGGAGGCCGAGCAGCATGCCGATGATCGTCGAGCCGATCACGACGAGCAGCGGGCCGAGCAGCGCGGTGCGCGCGCCGTACACGAGCCGGCTCAACAGGTCGCGTCCGAGTCCGTCGGTGCCGAGCCAGTGCGCGGCGCTCGGCCCGGCGTTGACCGCGGAGAAGTCCAGCGCATCGGGCGGATACGGGGCGACGAACGGCGCGAACAGCGCCGCGAGGGTCATCGTCGCCAGCACGAGCACCGCGACGACGAAGGTGCGGCTGCCGATGCGGGGGCGCGGAGCGCGGAGCGCCTTCAGCGTGAGCGTGGGGGTCGGGATCATCTGGCAGCAGCTCCTGCGGCGGATCGGGGATCGATCACGGGTTCGAGGATGTCGATGATCGCGTTGACCACGACGAAGGCGGTCACGACGAGCATCACGATCGCCTGCACGACCGGGAAGTCGAGGCGGTCGACCGATTGCACGAGCAGCGAGCCGATGCCCGCGAGTCCGAACGCGGCCTCGACGATCGTGCTCGCCACGAGCAGGCCGGCGACGAGCACGCCGCTGACCGTGAGGATCGGGCCGAGCGCGTTGCGGAAGACGTGCCGCCGGATCACGGTGCCGCGCTTCAGACCGCGACTCGTCGCGACCTCGACGTGCTCGCGGCCGAGCTGCTCGACCATCGAGGACCTCGTCACCTTGCCCACGAGCACGACGAACACGATCGCGAGCGCGATCGAGGGCAGCACCAGGTGGTAGACGGTGTCGCCGAACCCCTCGCCGGTGCCGAACGTCGGGAACCAGCCCGACTGCACGGCGAAGACGGAGATCAGCACGATCGACCCGACGAACGACGGGATCGCGCTCAGCACGGTCAAGCCGACGAGCGTGACCCGATCGAGTGCCCGGCCCTTGTTCAGCGCTGCGACGATACCGGCGGTGAGGCCGACGATCGCGATCAGCAGGCCCGACATCACGACGAGCATGAGGGTCACCGGCAGTCGCTCGCCGACCACGGTCGCGACATCCTGCCGGTACTGCAACGACCGGCCGAAATCGCCGTGCAGAGCGCCCGCGACCCAGTTCAGGTACTGCTGCCACGGCGGCAGGTCGAGCCCGAACTGCGCGGTGACCTGGGCGATCGCCTCGGGGCTCGGCTTGCGCCCGCGGAGCAGGAACGTGACCGGGTCGCCCGGCACGAGGAACCGGGAGAAGAACACGAGCAGCGACGCGAGGAACAGCGTCAGCAGCAGGCCGCCGAGCTTGCCGGCGACGCGGCGGACGCCCGCGGCCGAGAACCGGCCGCCGCCCCCGGGGCCCGCGGCCGCCGCGCGTTGCGCGGCGACCGCGACCGTCGAGCTATCGAGCGCCAATTTCCGCCGCCCAGGGGTAGTAGAGGTAGGCGATCGACGGGGCGACGCCCGTGATGCGCTCACCCTGGTAGACCGTCGTCGGACCGGTGAACAGCGGCAGCCACGGCAGCTGCTCGTTGGCGATCCGCTGCAGCTCGGCCGACTTCTGCGCCCGCGCCTCGGCGTCGTCGATGCCGACGGCCTCGTTCGCGATCGCGTCGAACTCGGGGTCGCTCCAGTTGCCGTAGTTGCTGAACTCCCCCGTGCGGAGCACGGCGTACATCTCGAGCGGGTCTGGGCTCGAGAGGTACCAGATCGTGTAGAACAGGTCGATGCCCTCGCGTGCGCTCGGGTCGGAGAACAGCGCGGTGTACGCGTTGGGCGTGACGGTCTCGATCTCGGCGTCGAGCCCGATCGACTTGGCGGCGGCCACCGTCGCCTGCGAGATGACCGCGAAGTCGTTGCTGATCGGCGCGGTCGCGATGACGATCTTCTGGCCGGTGGCGCCCGCCTCCTCGACGAGCTTCTTGGCGGCCTCGACGTCGTACGGGTACTCCTCGAGCCCGTCGAACGCCGCGGCGCGAGTGGCCTCCGATGCCTCGCCCCAGACCGACTCGGTGGTCAGGGCGTTCGAGACCTCGCCGTAGCCCTTGGCCGCGGCTTCGAGGATGCCGTCGCGGTTGAGCGCCATGAGCAGCGCCTTGCGCACGCGGACGTCGCCGAGCGGGCCCTCGAGGTTCGAGACGATGAGGTCGGATGCCGCGGTGCTGAGGCCGAACGAGACCTCGCCCGACGTGGCCTGCAGCTGGGCGATGCCGTCGACCGGCAGCATCCAGCCGCCGTCGACGTCGCCCGACGTCATGGCGTTCACGCGTGCGGTCGCGTCGTTGAGGAAGACGAACTCCACCTCGCCCGACTTCGCCTTCAGCGCGTCGTCCCAGTAGTCGTCGTAGCGCGTCAGCGTGATCGACTCGCCCGACTTCCACTCGGTGAGCTCGAACGGACCGGTGCAGTTCACGAGCCCGGTCGAGTTGCCGTAGTCGGCGCCCTTCTCCTCGAGCGTCGCCGCCGACTCGACGACGCCGGCCGAGCCGCCCATGCCCAGGTTGAACTGGCTGTCGGGGATCGCGGTCGTGACGGTCACCTCGCGGTCGCCGGTCTGCTCGATCGAGGTCACGTTCTGGTAGACGGAGTACCACGACGAGCCGACCGCAGGGTCGAGGTGGCGGCTCATCGACGCGACGACGTCGGCCGCCGTGAGCGGGGTTCCGTCGTGGAAGGTCACGCCGTCGCGGATCGTGTACACCCAGGTCGTGGGCGTGGGGCGCTCGAAGGACTCCGCCAGGCCCGGGGTGAGCGTGTAGTCGGGGTTCAGTCGCAGCAGCGACTCGCAGACGTTCGCGAGCACCTGGTTGTCGGCGTAGTCGAACGCGTAGGCGTAGTCGAGCGAGTACGGCTCGGCGTAGCTCGCCCAGCTGAACGAGTCGATGTCGCCCGACGGCGCGGCCGTGCGCGCCGTGAGCTCCCATTCGGGTGCCGTCTGCGACGTCGCGGGTTCGGGCGTGCAGCCGGTGAGCGCGAGCGCACCGGCGGAGAGCGCGGCGACGAGCAGGACGCCGCGTCGACCGGCGCGGGATCGGATGATGGTCATGCGGGGCTCCTCAGGTGGTTCTCGGTGCGGACGTAGACGGGTTCGCCGGCGATCCACGTGGAGGCGACCGCGGCGCGGTGCAGCTCGTCGTCGGCGAGGGTGAAGGGGTCGGGCTCGATGACGACGACGTTCGCGAGGTATCCCTCGCGCACATGCCCGGTGTCGTGATCGCGGTGGTTCACGTAGGCGCTGCCCGACGTGTATGCGGCCATCGCCGTGGCGAGGTCGAGACGCTGGTGCGCGCCGCCGAGCGGCTCGGCGTCGATGCCAGGGGCGACGCGTGTGACCGCGATGTGGATCGCGGCGAGCGGGTCGGCCGACGACACGGGCCAGTCGCTGCCCGCCGCGAGCCTGGCGCCGCCGCGCTGGAGGTCGCCGAACGGATACTGCCGCGACTCGGCGCCGTCCTGGAGGAACGGCAGGGTCAGGATGTCGATCTGGTCCTCGTGCGTCGCCCAGAGCGCCTGCAGGTTCGCGACGGCGTCGAGCTCGGCGAACCTGGCCGCGTCGGCCTCGGCGACGACCTGGAGGTGCGCGAGGTGGTGTCGGCCGTCGCTCGGGCCGTTCTCGGCGCGCGCGGCCTCGACCGCGTCGAGCGCCTCGCGCACGGCGCGGTCGCCGAGGGCGTGGAAGTGCACCTGCATGCCCGCGGCATCCAACTGCGTGACGGCGCCCTGGAGCACCTGCGGGTCGATGAACGAGATGCCGCTGTTGTCGGTGTCGTGACCGTGGGCATCGCGGTAGGGGGCGAGCATCGCGGCGGTCTGGTTCTCGGCGACGCCGTCGACCATCATCTTCACGGTGCCGAGCGACAGACGCTCCTGGTGGCCGCGCGCGGCGATCTCGTCGCGGAGGCCCACCATGCGGTCGACCTGGTCGAGTCCGCCCGAGCGCTCCCACCACTGGGCACCGACGACGTGCACCAGGAGGGTGCCCTCGTCGACCGCGCGGAGGTACGCCGCGAGCGGGTCGGTGATGCCCGCCGCGGCACCCGCGACGAGCGCGTCCTGCCACCCGGTGATGCCGAGCGAGATGAGCTGTTCCTGTGCGCGCAGCAGGCCGCGGTACGAGAGGTCGTCGCTGCCGACCGGGCGCACCTCGGCGAACAGGTCGCCGGCCCCCTCGTGGAAGGTGCCGGCCGGGCTGCCGTCGGCTTCGCGCTCGATACGGCCGTCAGCCGGGTCGGGCATCGTCGCGTCGAGTCCGGCGAGCCGGATCGCGGCCGTGTTCGCCCAGGCGCTGTGGTGGTCGCGGCTCATGAGGAACACGGGCCGGTCGGGCACGACGGCGTCGAGCAGCCCCCTCAGGGGTGCTCCCCCGGCGAAGTGGTCCATCGACCATCCGCCGCCGAGGATCCACGGCTCGTCGGGGTTCGCCGCCGCGTACGCGGCCACTCGAGCGACGGCGTCCGCGGCATCCGCCGATCCGGAGAGGTCGCACTGCAGGAGTTCGACGCCGCCGCCGACCGGGTGGATGTGCGCATCCTGGAACCCGGGGGCGAGCAGTGCGCCGTCGAGGTCGACGACACGGGTGTCAGGGCCGATCAGGTCTGCGGTCTCGTGCTCGGGCACGACCGCGACGATGCGGTCCCCCGAGACGCCGACGGCGTGGGCGGTGAGCGGCGAGCCGGTTCCGGTGAACACGGCCCCGCCGGTGAAGAGGACGTCGACAGCCACATCCGCCTCCATTCTTCGTTGGTGTGGTGGCGACAGTAGTTGGCCCGCAACCTGACGTCAACAGTGTTGACATCACTGTTGACCAATCCGTTACACTGACGAAACGACGCGCAGCAGGCCCTCGAAGCCGCGGCCGCGACCCGTGGCAGGATGGTGCCACCCACGCGAACAGAAGGCAGGTGCCATGACGAGCACGACGGGCGCCGCTGCGGCTGCAGCCGCGACTCGGGGCGCCGCGAAGGTGCGCCTCGACCGCGAGAGCATCGTGGCCGCCGGACTCGACCTCGCGGCGAGCACGGGCGCGACGAGCATCTCCGTACGCGAGCTCGGCACCAGGCTCGGCGCCGACCCGACCGCGATCTACCGGCACTTCCGCAACAAGGAAGCCCTCATGCAGGCGCTGCTCGACGAGCTGAACGCGCGCGCCGTCGCCGCCGTCAGCGCCGACCCTGCCGACTGGCGTTCACGCCTCCGCCAACTCTCGGCGGCGACCCTCGACCTGTTCACGGCCCACCCGGCGATCGCGGTCGAGGCCGTGGTGCTCACGACCCACGGGCCCGGCGAGCTCGACGCCGTCGAGCTCATGCTCGACGCGTTCGCGCACGCCGGCCTCACCGACGACGAACTCGTGCGCCACTACGCCCTGCTCGCCTCGAACGTGCTCGCGACCGCCGCCGGCATCGCCCGCAGCCGAAGCGAACGAGGCACGACCGACGACGGCCGGAGCCCCTGGTTCGACGGGCCCATCCTCGCGGACCCCCGCACGCACCCGCGCATCGCCGAGCTCGGCGTCGAGCTCGCCGGGCTCGAGGACCGCGACCTGTTCCTCCTCGGCGTCGAGGCGGTCATCGCCTCGGCGGAGCGCACGGCCGAGGGCGTCGCGATCACGACCCCGGGGTCCGCCTCGGCCTGAACCGAACGGCCGCCGGTCGGCACGTCCACCGCCGTCGGCTTCGAGGGTCGGCATCGACGGTCGCCGTCCGCGTCGAATGGGACGGTGATGCTCGGGATCAGCCTCGCGCGTGGATCCACGATCGATCGATGAGCGACGCGAGCACGTCGAGGTCGATGTTCGCGAGCCGGCCGATCCAGATGCAGTCGACGCCGAGCTTGACCTTGCCCAGTCGCTCGACGAGCTCCTCGCCGCCCGGCAGTTGCAGCCCGTAGAGCGACACGTTCGCCTTGCGCGGCGAGAAGCCCACGATCGGCCAGTCGCCCTGGCGGCCCGTGGCGTAGGTGTAGTGCTGCAGGCCGTAGCCGACGATCGTCGGCCCCCACATCACCGCGTCGGTGTCGGTGACCCGGTCGAACAGCTCGCGCAGCACGAGCGCGTCTTCGCGACGGCCCGCGGGTTCGACCGCGTCGAGGAACTCGGCGACGGACGCGCCGGTCGGAACGGTCTTCGTCTCGGCCATGGCTCAGGGTACCGCCGGGTCGCGGCATCCGTCTGCCCCGACCCGGCGATCCCCTGGGAACGCCCTCCTGCTACTCGCGGATGGCCGCGCCCGTGCGCTCGCCCGCCAGGGCTGCGCCGGCGAGCTTCGCCTCGCTCGCCTCGGCCGCGGTCAGCGTGCGGTCGGCGGCGCGGAAGCGCAGCGCGAACGTGAGGCTCTTCGAGCCTGCCGGCACGCCCTGGCCGCGGTAGTCGTCGACGAGGTGCAGCGCCTCGAGCAGCTCGCCGGCGCCCTCGACGACGGATGCCGCGACGACCGCAGCGGGAACGTCGGCGTCGACCACGAGCGAGAGGTCCTGCGTCGCGGCCGGGAACGTGCCGATCGCGCGCGCCTCGGGCTGTACGGTCGCGAGGTCGATGACGGCGTCGAGGTCGAGCTCGAACACCGCGACCACGCGGGGCAGGTCGGCCTCTTCGGCGATCGCGGGCAGCAGTTCGCCCGCGAACCCGACGGCGCGTCCTTCGACCCGCAGTTCGGCCGTGCGCCCCGGGTGCAGCGCGTGGTGGGCCCCCTGCACGATCTCGAACTCCGCACCGACGGCGAGGCCGATGCGGCGAACAGCGTCGAGCGCGTCGACGATGCCCGCAGGCACGGCGGCCTGACCCGGCTGCTTCGTCACGGTCTCGCCCACGAAGAGCGCGGCGACGTGGCGGGGCTGCGGCGGGATGCCGTCGTTCAGCTCGGCGACGGTCTCGTCGTCGGGCAGCGAGGCGCCGACGGGCAGGTCGCGCGTGCCGTACTCGCGACCGAGCTCCGGCAGGAACACGAGCCCCTGCTCGAACAGGCCGAGGTCGACGAGTCCGCGCGAACGGTTGCGCTTGGCGGCCGCGATGAGGCCGGGCAGCAGCGATCGGCGCAGCACCGGATTCGTCGCGTCGAGCGCGTTCGCCAGGCGCACGGAGGCGACGGGCGAACCGTCGGCACTGCCGTACTGCAGGTTGTCGGCCTCGTTCGCGAAGGGGAACGAGAGCACCTCGGTCGCTCCGCCGACGGCGAGCGCGTCGGACACCCGGCGCCGGATGCGCTGCGAGCGCGTGAGTCCTCGCCCGGGCGGGGCGACGGGCAGCACCGACGGGATGCGCTCGTAGCCGCCGAGGCGTGCGACCTCTTCGACGAGCTCTTCGCGGCCGGTCAGGTCGGGGCGCCACGACGGCGGCACCACCGAGAAGCCGTCGTCGACGCCGTCGTGACCGCCGAGGTCGGCGACGGTCGCGCCGATCTTCTCGAGCGCGGAACGCACCTCGGCGTCGTCGTAGTCGACGCCCGTGACGCGGGTCACGAAGCCGCGCGGCAGCACGATCGCCTGGCGCGCGGGCACGTCGGCGATGACCGACACGCCCTCGGCGGTGCCCCCGGCGAGTTCGACCATGAGCTGGGCGACGCGCGCAGAGGCGGCGGCCGCGATCTCGGGGTCGACGCCGCGCTCGTTGCGCTTGGACGCCTCGCTCGGCAGCTTGTGCCGACGTGCGGAGCGCGCGATCGACACGGGGTCGAAGTTCGCGGCCTCGATGAGCACGTTCGTGGTCGTGTCGGAGATCTCGGTCTCGGCGCCGCCCATGACGCCCGCGATGCCGATGCCGCCGCGGTCGTCGGTGATCAGGAGGTCTTCGGCGTGGAGCGTGCGCTCCTTCTCGTCGAGCGTGGTGATCTTCTCGCCGGAAGCCGCCCGGCGCACGACGATGCCGCCCTGCAGCTTGTCGAGGTCGTAGGCGTGCGTCGGCTGGCCGAACTCGAGCATGACGTAGTTCGTGATGTCGACGAGCAGCGAGAGCGAACGGATGCCGGCGAGCTTCAGTCGCGCGATCATCCACGCGGGCGTCGGGCGGGTCGGGTCGACCCCGCGCACGATCTGCGTCGTGAAGACGCCGACCGCGGCGCGGCCGCGGATCGGTGCGTCGTCGCGGATCTCGACCGGGAACGGCGACGCCGCGGCATCCGGAGCGGGCACGACCAGCGCGGGGTCGCGGAACGCCGCACCCGTCGCGTGCGAGTACTCGCGGGCCACGCCGCGGATCGAGAACGCGTAGCCGCGGTCGGGCGTCACGTTCAGCTCGACCGCCGTGTCGTCGAGACCGAGGAGCTCGATCGCGTCGGTGCCGACGGGTGCGTCGATGCCGAGCGTCGAGAGGCGCAGGATGCCGTCGTGGTCTTCGCCGAGGCCCAGCTCGCGGGCCGACGCGATCATGCCGTCGGACACGTGGCCGTAGGTCTTGCGCGCCGCGATGGGGAACGGGCCGGGCAGCACCGCGCCGGGCAGGGTCACCACGACCTTGTCGCCGACGAAGAAGTTGCGGGCGCCGCAGACGATGCCGTGCACGGCCTCCCCGCCGTCGGCCGCGGTCTCACCGTCGGGCGCGACGCGCACCTGGCACCAGCGGATGGTCTTGCCGTTGGACTGCGGCTCCTCGACGAACTCGAGCACCTCGCCCACGACGATGGGTCCGACGAGGTCGAACGTGTGCACGCCCTCCTCCTCGAGTCCGAGCTCGACCAGGGCGGCGTGCACCTGCTCGGGCGTCGTTCCGGGAACGAGCTCGACGTACTCGGCGAGCCAACTCAGCGGCACTCGCATGTCTTCAGACCACCATTCCGAACTGCTGGGAGAACCGGATGTCTCCCTCGACCATCTCGCGCATGTCCTGCACGCCGTTGCGGAGCATGAGGCCCCGCTCGATGCCCATGCCGAACGCGAACCCCGTGTAGACCTCGGGGTCGATGCCCGCCGAGCGGAGCACGTTCGGGTGCACCATGCCGCACCCGCCCCACTCGATCCAGCGGGGGCCCGACTTGAACGTCGGGTGCCAGAAGTCGAGTTCGGCCGACGGCTCGGTGAACGGGAAGTAGCTGGGGCGGAGTCGCACCTTGGCCTCGTCGCCGAAGATCGACTTCACGAAGTGGTCGAGCGTGCCCTTGAGGTGGGCCATCGTCAGGCCCTTGTCGACCGCGAGCCCCTCGAACTGCATGAAGACCGGCAGGTGCGTGGCGTCGAACTCGTCGGTGCGGTACACGCGGCCCGGCGCGAGCACGTAGATCGGCACCTCGCGGTCGAGCATCGAGCGCACCTGCACGGGGCTCGTGTGCGTGCGCATCACGAGGTGCTCCTCGGGCGGGTCGACGAAGAAGGTGTCCTGCATCGCGCGCGCCGGGTGATCGGCGTCGAAGTTCAGCGCGTCGAAGTTGAACCACTCGCTCTCGACCTCGGGACCCTCGGCGATCTCCCAGCCCATGCCCGTGAAGACGTCGCACACGCGGTCTTCGAGCAGGGCCAGCGGATGCCGCGAGCCGGCGGTGTAGCGCGACGGCAGCGCCGTGACATCCACCGCCTCGGCCTCGAGCGCGGCCGCCGCCTCGGCGGCGACGATCTCGCTCTCGCGGGCGGCGAAGGCCTGGTTGACGCGACCACGGGCCCCGCCGACGAGCTTGCCGAGTACGGCCTTCTGGTCGTTGGGGACGTTGCGGAGTTCTGCGTTCAGCTGGGCGAGTTCGCTCTTCTCGCCGGTGTGCTCGGCGCGGACGGCCTTCAGCGCGGCGGAATCGCCGGCCGAGGCGATCGCGGCGAGCGCCGCGGCGACGGCGGACTCGACGGACTGCTCGGTGATTTCACGGGGCTCGGACACAAGGAACGAGTCTAGTCGTCCCGGCTAGCGTGGGCTGCGGTCTTCGATGGCCGCTGCGTTCGCGTCGGCGACGAGCAGCGCCTGACTCGGATCTTCGGGGGCCGGCCCGCCCTTCGCCGGGTGGTACCGGCGGTCGGTGCGCTTGGCGAGCCAGCGCGCGAACCACGACAGCGTCAGGTTCATCGCGAGGTAGAGCACGAAGGCGATGCACCACAGCGTGAACAGGTAGCGGTTGCCGTAGTAGCTGCCGAGGTTGTTGAGCGTGACGCGCAGCAGCTCGGGGTAGCCGACGATGTACGCGAGCGAGGTGTCCTTCAGCAGCACCACGAGCTGCGCGACGATGATCGGCAGCATCTGGCGGAACGCCTGCGGGAACTCCACGAGCATCTTCGACTGCAGCGGTCGCATGCCGAGGCTGAGCGCCGCCTCGCGCTGGCCCCTCGGCAGGGCGACGAGTCCGGCGCGGAGCGCCTCGCCGATGAGCGCTCCGTTGTACACCGCGAGCGCCGAGACGACGGCCCAGTACTGCCCGGTTCCGGCGACGAGCAGGATGAAGAGCATCATGAGCAGCACGGGCATGCCGCGGAAGAACTCGATGACGACGGCCGTGGGGATGCGGATCCAGGCGATCGGCGAGCTCCGCAGGAGCGAGAGCACCACGCCGAGGGCGATCGCGAGCACGGCCGCGACGATGGCGGCGCGCAGGGTTCCCCACACGCCGACCGTGAAGATGAAGCCCCACATCTCGGGGTCGGTGACGATGTCCCAGCGGGTCGGGTCGAACATGCCGGGCAGCGTGACGCCGCCGGACTCGCGCGGGGCGTTCAGCGTCGCGAACACCCACCCGAGGCCCGCGACCACGACGATCGCCGTGACGACGGAGAAGATGCGGGACAGGCGCCTGGCCTTGGGGCCGGGGGCGTCGAAGAGCACGACGGCACCGCTCATCGCTGCACCACCCACTTCCGCTCGAGTCGGGTCGCGAGGAAGCCGAGCGGCACCGTCACGAGGAGGTAGAAGAACGCGACGCCCACGAGCACGGCGATCACGGCGTCGCCGTGCGCGTTCGCGAGCGTGCGACCGACACCGAACAGCTCGCTCACGAACCCGACGCCGCCCACGACGGACGTGTTCTTGGTGAGGGCGATGAGCACGTTGATGAGCGGCGGGATGGTCATGCGGAACGCCTGCGGCAGCACGATGAGCGACACCGTCTGGCTGAACCCGAGCCCGAGGCTGCGCGCGGCTTCAGCCTGGCCGATCGGCACGCCGTTGATGCCGGATCGCAGCGCCTCGGCGATGAACGGCGAGGTGTAGACCGCGAGCGCGATCATGCCGGCGATCAGGTAGGGCAGCTCCGACCCGAGGATCGGCAGGATGATCGCGCAGAAGATCACGACGAGCGTCAGCGGGGTGTTGCGGATGATCTCGGTGTAGACCGTGGCGACGACGCGGAGCGTCGCGATCGGGGAGATCCGCATCGCGGCGATGACCGTGCCCAGCACGAGCGCCCCGATGCCGCCCACGGCGAGCAGCAGCAGCGTCACGCTGAAGCCCTCGAGGTAGAGCGGCAGGTTCTCGACGACGACGTCCACGCGGTTCCTCTCGGTGGGAGGAACGCGTCCGGACCCCGACGGGCCCGGACGCGTCCGGATCAGTAGCGGTCGACCGCGGGCGGTGCGACGTACGGCAGCACCGTGCCGGCCGTCTTGTTCCACGCCTCCTCGTAGCGTCCGTCTTCGTACGCCTTCTCGAGCACGTCGTTGATGAACATGCGGAAGTCGGTGTCGTCGAGCTTCACGCCGATGCCGTAGGGCTCCTCGGTGAACGGCTCGCCCACGACCTTGAACTCGCCCTCGTTCTGGGCTGCGAGCCCGGCGAGGATGACGTTGTCGGTCGAGACCGCGACGACCTTGCCGCTGCGGAGCGGCTCGAGGCAGTTCGAGTACGTGTCGGTCTCGAGGACCTCGGCGCCCAGCTCCTTGAGGTTCGCTGCGGGCGTCGAGCCCGTGACCGAGCAGACCGGCTGGCCGACGAGGTCGTCTTCACTCGTGATGTCGTCGTTGTCGGCGAGCACGAGGATCGACTGACCGGCCAGGTAGTACGGGCCGGCGAACGAGATGACCTTCTTGCGGTCGTCGTTGATCGTGTACGTCGCGACGACCAGGTCGACCTGGCCGCTCTCGATGAACGGCTCGCGGTTGGCCGAGACCGTCTCGGTCCAGGTGATCTTGTCTTCGGCGATGCCGAGCTCGTCGGCGATGATCTTCGCGATCTCGACGTCGAAGCCCTCGGGGTCGCCCGACGGCCCGACCAGGCCGAACAGCGGCTGGTCGAACTTGGTGCCGATCGTGATGGTGCCGGCCTCCTGCAGCCGCGCCATCGTGGTGCCCGCCTCGAAGGTGGGGGCCGGCTCGTCGGAGCCGGCGTCGTCGCTGCCGCCGGTGCAGCCCGTCAGCGCCAGTGCTGCGGCCGCTGCGGCCGCGACGAGGGCGATTCTCATGCGTGTCATGTCCGTTGCCTCTTTCTGGGTGGTGGTTCCCGGCCGCTCGTGGCGACCAAGGTCTAGTGGTCGAGGATCTTCGAGAGGAAGTCCTTCGCACGATCCGACGTCGGGTGGTCGAAGAACTCCGCCGGGGTCGCCTCCTCGACGATGCGGCCGTCGGCCATGAACAGCACCCGGTCGGCGGCCTTGCGGGCGAAGCCCATCTCGTGGGTCACGACGATCATGGTCATGCCGTCTTTCGCGAGGCCGACCATGACGTCGAGCACCTCGTTGATCATCTCGGGGTCGAGCGCGCTCGTCGGCTCGTCCATGAGGATGAGCTTGGGGTTCATCGCGAGCGAGCGGGCGATCGCGACGCGCTGCTGCTGGCCTCCCGAGAGCTGGGCGGGCAGCTTCTTCGCCTGGTTGGCGACGCCGACGCGGTCGAGCAGCTCCATGGCCTCGGACTCGGCGGCCTTGCGCGACATCCGCCTGACCCGCGTGGGGGCGAGCGTGATGTTCTCGAGCACGGTCTTGTGCGCGAACAGGTTGAACGACTGGAAGACCATGCCGACGTCGGCGCGGAGCTTCGCGAGCGCCGCGCCCTCTTCGGGCAGCTTCTGCCCGTCGATCGAGATGGAACCCGAGTCGATCGTCTCGAGGCGGTTGATGGCCCGGCACAGCGTCGACTTGCCCGAGCCGCTGGGCCCGATGACCACGACCACCTCGCCCCGGTTCACGACCGTGTTGATGTCGTTCAGCACGTGGAGCTCGCCGTAGTGCTTGTCGACGTGCTCGACGACGACCAGGGGCTCGCCCCGACGGACCGTGATGTTCGACGTCGGCGGCGCAGGCTGGGTCGGGTCCATACCCCCCAAACTAGGGTGAGAAGGGTGTCGAAATCAGGAACGGGCCCGGTTGGTTACCTTTTCGTAACCCGCACCGGCGTCACGCACTTCGCTGGGCGAAGGCGCTCTCGTACAGGCAGACGGATGCCGCGGTCGCGAGGTTCATCGACTCGGCATGCCCGTAGATGGGCACCGTGACGACCCGGTCGGCGAGCTCGAGCTGCTCGTCGAGCAGCCCCCTGGCCTCATTGCCGAACAGCCACGCCGTCGGCTTCGCGAGCACGCCGTCGGTGCGGGCGGCCAGCAGGTCGTCGCCCTTCACATCGGCGGCGAGCACCGTCAGGCCCGCGGCGCGCGCACGCACGAGCACGTCGGCGAGGTCGGCCCCGACCGCGACGGGCACGTGGAAGATCGATCCCGTCGAGCTGCGGACGACCTTGGGGTTGTAGAGGTCGACCGCGCGACCCGTGAACACGACCGCGTCGGCGCCCGCGGCATCCGCAGCCCTGACGATGGTGCCGGCGTTGCCGGGGTCGCGCACCTCCTCGAGGATCGCGATGAGCTTCGGGGAGGCCGCGAACACGTCTTTCACGGCGGTCGGGAACTGGCGGCACACGGCGACGAACCCCTGCGGCGTGACCGTGTCGGCCATGGCGTCGAGCACCTCCTCGGTGACGTACTCGATGTCGAGGTCGGCCTCGGACGCCGCCGCCGCGACCTCGGGGTGCCGCTCGAGTGCCGTCGGAGTCGCGAACAGCTCCATCACGAGCTCGGGGCGGAACGCCAGCGCCTCCGACACGGCCTGCGGCCCCTCGAGCAGGAAGAGCCCGCTCTCGGAGCGCGCCGACTTCGACGCGAGCTTCGCGACCGAGCGGACACGGGGAGAGCGTGGGTTCTCGAGCATGAGTCGATTCTAGGGCGCGACCCGCGCCGGAGACGCGGAACGGCCCGGCACCGCCCTGCTGCTGCAGGGGGTGCCGGGCCGTTCGACGTGGTCGAAGCTGCTGCTTACGCGGCGGTCTTCGGAGCCGAGGTGTCGGCCGGGAGGGCCTTCTTGGCCGACTCGACGAGCGCGGCGAACGTCGCGGGCTCGTGCACGGCGAGCTCGGCGAGGATGCGGCGGTCGACCTCGATGCCGGCAAGGCCGAGGCCCTGGATGAGGCGGTTGTACGTCAGGCCGTTCGCACGCGAAGCCGCGTTGATCCGCTGGATCCAGAGACGACGGAAGTCGCCCTTCTTCTTGCGGCGGTCGTTGTACGAGTAGACGAGGGAGTGGGTGACCTGCTCCTTGGCCTTCCGGTACAGACGCGAACGCTGGCCGCGGTAGCCCGCAGCGCGCTCGAGGATGACGCGACGCTTCTTGTGGGCGTTGACCGCCCTCTTCACTCTTGCCATTGCTCTGTTTCTTCCTTAACGGGTCCGCGGCTCAGTGGCCGAGAAGCTTCTTGATGACCTTGGCGTCGGGGGCCGACACGACCTTGTCCTGGTTCAGACGGGCCTTGCGCTTCGAGGCCTTGACCTCGAGGTTGTGGCGCATTCCGGCCTGCTGCTTCTTGATCTTGCCGCTGCCGGTGATCTTGAAGCGCTTCTTGGACCCGGAGTGGGTCTTCTGCTTCGGCATCTCGTGTGTCTCCTTGGTTCTGCCGCCAACTCGTGGCGGACGTGGGTGTCTGGCCTACGCCTCTGCGGCGTCGGCCGTCTGCGTCTCGGTCTCGCCGTCGGCATCCGCCGACGGGCGCGACTTCGCCGCAGCACGCTGTGCATTCGCCTCGGCCTTGGCCTCGGACTTGTTCTTGAGAGGGGCGATCACCATGACCATGTTGCGGCCGTCGATCGTGGGGTTGTGCTCGACCGTGCCGAACTCGGCGACGTCTTCGGCGAAGCGCTGCAGCAGGCGGACGCCCATCTCGGGGCGCGACTGCTCGCGGCCTCGGAAGAGGATCATGGCCTTGACCTTGTCGCCGGACTTCAGGAAGCCGATGGCGCGCTTCATCTTGGTCTCGTAGTCGTGCTTGTCGATCTTGAGACGGAACCGGACCTCTTTGAGGATGGTGTTCGCCTGGTTGCGCCGGGCCTCTTTCGCCTTCTGCGCAGCCTCGTACTTGAACTTGCCGTAGTCCATGATCTTGGCGACCGGGGGCTTGGAGTTCGGAGCGACCTCGACGAGGTCGAGATCGGCTTCCTGCGCGAGCCGCAGGGCCACCTCGATCTTCACGACGCCGACCTGCTCTCCTGCGGGACCAACGAGGCGGACCTCGGGAACGCGGATACGGTCGTTTGTACGGGGATCGCTGATGCGGGTACTCCTCTACTCAAGCTTCTTCACTCGATGGGAGACCGGATGTCGCCCACCGTTCCGAGAGCGAAGATCCACGCACGCCGAACGGAATCACACCGTTCAGCACTGCGGCCCCCTTCGCCTTGCGGCATCTACTCCATGCCCGTTGCGGGCGATGAAGCGGAGGGCATTCAACCCGGTAACCTTGATGAAGCGGTAAGCGCGGGTGGGAGAATCTCCACTTTCGTACTGGGGACAAGCCCCAGTCGTACTGGGGACAGGCCCCAGCAGGCCGGAGCATTGCTCCGGACCGAACGAGTCTAGCAGAGGAAGTCCGTGAGCAAGAATTCAGACCCGGTCGACGACGCCACGCGCGACATCGCAGAGGTGCCGGCGGTCGAGATCATCACCACTGCGGCCGTGCACCTCATGAGTGCCGCCGCCGTGAAGGTCGGCCTCGCCGACGACCCCGAGTCGCAGATCGACCTCGACGAGGCCCGCAAGCTCATCAACGCGCTCGCCGGCCTGATCACCGCGGGCGCACCCGAGATCAGCGACATGCACGCCCGCTCGCTGCGCGACGGCCTCCGCTCGCTGCAGCTGGCGTTCCGCGAGGCATCGGTCATCCCCGACGCCATCGGCCAGGGCCCGGGCGAGAAGTGGACCGGCCCGGTCAACTGACCTCGCCGTCCATGCCCGATGGGGGTCGCCGCAGCTCGCGGCGGCCCCTTCGTCGTTCACGGGCCTCAGCGCATCATCGCTGACAGCTCGGGCACCAGAACGTCACGCGCTCCTCGAGTTCGGTCCGTCCGAGTTCGCCGCGCTCGATGCGCGTGCCGCAGCGACGGCACGGCTCCCCCGCCCGCCCGTAGACCCACAACCGTTGTCCGCGACGATCGACGCCGGTCGTCACCCTGGCGGACCGGTCGCGGTTCGCGAGGATCAGGCGCCGCCCGAGCGACACGACCGCCGGCAGGTCGGGCACGCCGGCCACGGCACGCTGCGGTCGGATGCCGCGGAGGAAGCACAGCTCGTTGGCGTACACGTTGCCGAGGCCGGCGAGGTTGCGCTGGTCGAGCAGAGCGACCGCGATGGGCGTCTCGGGGTTCGCGGCGAGCCGGCGCACGGCCTCGTCTGGATCCCAGTCGGGGCCGAGCAGGTCGGG
Source organism: Agromyces allii (assembly GCF_009749385.1). Lineage (GTDB taxonomy): Bacteria > Actinomycetota > Actinomycetes > Actinomycetales > Microbacteriaceae > Agromyces > Agromyces allii. The sequence continues at coordinate 18,869 of NZ_WBIN01000005.1, forward strand.
CCCCAGATGCTCGAGCGCCGCGGGCTCGTCGGCGCGAGCGAGCACCTCGAGCAGTCCGAGCTCGAATCCGATCGCCGTGGCATCCGGCGTCTCGAGCACGACGCGCGCGAGATGCGCGGGCTTCGGCCAGCGCTCCCCCGGCCGCAGGACCCGCCATTCACCCTCCATCTTCAGGTGCGAATGGATGCTCCAGGCAGGCGTTCGGATGAGCAGGTGCTTGCCGCGGGCGACCACCTCCTCGATGCGTTCGCCCGCGAGGTCGATCGTGGCGAACCGCGGCACGCGGAAGTCGGTGCGCACGAGCTCGGATCCTGCGAGCGCCGCGTGCAGTCGGGCGGCCGCGCGGAAGACGGTGTCACCCTCTGGCATCGAGCCGGAGTCCCTTCGGCGTCTCGCCGAACCCGGCGACCCTCAGGGCGTCGCCGAAGGTCGTGCCGAGCACGAACGCCCCGTTGACGCTCTCGACGGCGAGCCGTCGCACGCGGCCGGTGCGCACCAGCGCGGCGACGGCGTCGGCGGCCTGCCGCAGCACGGCCTCGTCGTCGACGTAGGCGAGCATCGTCTTGCCGCCCCGCTCGACGTAGGCGACGAGCTCGCCGTCGGCGACCACGACGAGCGCGCCCGCCTTGCGCGCGGCGCGGTGCGAGCTCTCGCCGGGCGGGTCGGGCCACGGCAGCGCGGCACCGTAGGCGTTCGCGGGGTCGGTGGCCGCGAGCACGTGCACCGCGCGAGCCTCGCTCGGGCGCTCGTCGCGGTCGGCGAACCCGCGCAGGCGGTCGACGGCCCCGGGCCCCGCGAACTGCGCGGCGCCGAGGCCCTCGACGAAGTAGCCGCGCCGAGCCCTGCCCGACTCCTCGAAGCCGCTGAGCGTGCGGTAGAGCAGCGCGAAGCCGCCGAGCACGCCCTCGGCGACGACCGTGCCGCGGGTCACGAGACCGTGCCGGTCGAGCATCGTCTCGGCGAGTGCGTGCGCGCGGCGGGTGGCATCGGAATCGGGCACCGGCAGGATCGACCAGCGGCCCGCGACCGACGGCGGCCCCGAGCGCATGACCGCCGACGAGACGCGCGGCATCGAGCGACCCCGCATCATGCGGGAGCGCGGCGTCGGCCGGGTGGTGCGGTGCGCGCTGCGACCGCCCGAGATGAGCGAGCGCACGGGCGCGAACGTGTCGTTGGTCACGAGGCCCGCCCAGACGAGGCCCCAGAGCGCCTCGACGAGCTCCTCGTCGATGACGGGGGCGTCGAGCCCGCCGAACCGGCCGACCGCATCGGAGAGCTGCCGGAAGAAGTACGCGCCGCCCGAGCCGAGGGCGACGAGCACCTCGCGCTGCAGGGCGGTGGTCTCGACGCCGACCGGCGGGTCGAGCGTCAGCGGCGCGGACTCCGCGAGGTGGAGCGTCACCCATCCGTCGTCGCCCGCGAGCGAACCGGAACCCGCCCAGACGACCTCGCCGGTGGCCATGAGCTCGTCGAGCATCGCGGGGCTGTAGTCGGACACGCGGGACGGCAGCACGAGCGACTCCCAGGCGGATGCCGGCAGGCGCACGCCCTCGAGCTGCTCGACGACCGAGAGCACGCCGTCGAGCCCCTTGAGCCCGCGACCGACCTGCTGCCACTCGGGCAGGAACCGTGCGAGCACGGGCTGCGGAACGGGCTCGACCTCGTGCCGGAGCGCGGCGAGCGAGCGCCGCCGGATCTTTCGGAGCACCTCGGCATCGCACCACTCGGTCGACGTGCCGTTCGGGCGGAACTCCCCCTCGACGACCCGTCGTTCGTCTGCGAGGCGCCGCAGCGCGCCCTTGGCCACCGCGACGCCGATGCCGAACCGCTCGGCGACCTCCTCGGCCGCGAACGGCCCGTGGGTTCGCGCGTAGCGGCTCACGAGATCGCCGAGCGGGTCGCCGACGTGCTCGGCGAACGCGACGGCCACCCCCGGCGGCACGGGCACGCCGAGCGCATCGCGCAGTCGCCCGACGTCTTCGATGGCAGCGACGTGCTCGCGCCCGGCGAAGGTCAGGCGCACCGCCCGCCGTGCCGCCACGAGCTCGTCGACCGCCCCGACCGGGTCGGTCTCGGCCTGCACGCGCTCGGCGAGCTCGGCCGTCGTCAACGGCCCGAGCCACCGCAGCGCGTCGGCGACGCCCTCGGTGCCGCGCACACGTCGGTCGTCGGCGAGCCGCTGCAACTCGCGCTCGGTCGTCGCGATGACCCCCGGATCGAGGAGCTCGCGCAGCTCGACCCGACCGAGCAGTTCGCCGAGGAGGGCCGTGTCGATCGCGAGGGCCGCCGCCCGGCGCTCGGCGAGCGGTGAATCGCCCTCGTACATGAACGCGCCGACGTAGCCGAACAGCAGCGAGCTCGCGAAGGGGCTCGGCGAGTCGGTCGTCGTCTCGACGAGCCGCACGCGGCGCGCCGCGACATCCCGGGCCAACTCGACGAGCGCCGGCACGTCGTAGACGTCTTGGAGCACCTCGCGCACGGTCTCGAGGATGATCGGGAACGTCGGGAACGCACTCGCGACCTCGAGCAGCTGCGCCGACCGCTGCCGCTGCTGCCACAGCGGCGAGCGACGACCGGGCTGGTAGTTGGGGAGCAGCAGCGCACGGGCCGCGCACTCGCGGAACCGGCTGGCGAACAACGCCGAGCCGCCGACCTCCTCGGTGACGAGCTGCTCGAGCTCGTCGGCCTCGAAGACGAACAGATCGGCGCCCGGCGGATCGACGCCCGTATCGGGGATGCGCACGATGATGCCGTCGTCGGCCGCGACCGCGGCTCCGTCGACGCCGTGCCGCTCGCGCACCCGCGCGGCGACGGCGAGCGCCCACGGCGCATGCACGGGCATGCCGAACGGCGAGTGCAGGATGACGCGCCAGTCGCCCAGCTCGTCGCGCGTGCGCTCGACGACGAGCGTGCGGTCGGACGGCACGTGACCCGTGGCCTTCGCCTGATCGGCGAGGAAGGTGACGAGGTTGCGCGCGGCGAACGCGTCGAGCCCGGCCGCCGCCACCCGGTCGCGCGCCTCGACGTCGTCGGCCGCCGCGATCTCGCGCATGAAGGCGCCGAGCGCGCGGCCGAGCTCGGCCGGTCGGCCGAGGCCGTCGCCCTTCCAGAACGGCACCCGGCCCGGTTGCCCGAACGCCGGCACGACGTTGACCCGATCGAACGTGATCTCCTGGATGCGCCAGCTCGTCGCGCCGAGGGCGAACACGTCGCCCACGCGGGACTCGTACACCATCTCTTCGTCGAGCTCGCCCACGCGTCGACCGCCGGACTCGTCGCCCACGAGGAAGACGCCGAACATGCCGCGGTCGGGGATCGTGCCGCCGCTCGTCACGGCGAGACGCTGGGCGCCGGGCCGGCCGACGAGCGTGCCCGCCTCGCGATCCCAGACGAGGCGCGGGCGGAGCTCGCCGAACCGGTCGGACGGGTAGCGGCCCGCGAGCAGGTCGAGGGTCGCCTCGTAGGCCGAGCGCGGCAGCGACCCGAAGGGCGCCGCCCGGCGCACGGCGTCGAACCACGCCTCGACGTCGAGCTCGTCGACCGCCGCGGCCGCGATCGTCTGCTGGGCGAGGATGTCGAGGGGGTTCGCGGGCACCCGCATGGTCTCGATCGCGCCGGCGAGCATGCGCTCGCTCGTGACGGCGGCGTGCACGAGGTCGGCACGCTGCTTCGGGAAGATGACGCCGCGCGAGACCTCGCCGACCTGATGCCCTGCGCGGCCGAGACGCTGGAGCCCGCTCGAGACCGACGGCGGCGACTCGACCTGCACGACGAGGTCGACCGCGCCCATGTCGATGCCGAGCTCGAGGCTCGACGTGGCGACGACGCAGCGCAACCGCCCGCTCTTCAGGTCGTCTTCGATCTCGGCGCGCTGCTCCTTGCTGACCGAGCCGTGATGGGCGCGCGCGAGCAGGGGCGGCGCACCGGAGGTCTGGCCCGACTGCGCCATGACCGCGGCCGGCTGGCCGCTCGCCACGGCCGCGACGAGGAGCGCCTCGCGCTCGGAGGCCTCGAGTGCGAGCTCGTTGAGCCGAGCGGTCAGCCGCTCGGCCAGTCGGCGGGAGTTCGCGAACACGATCGACGAGCGGTGCGCGAGCACCTTCTCGAGGATCGCCTCCTCGACGTGCGGCCAGATCGAGCCGGTCGCGTCGTCGCTCGCGGGCAGCTGCGCCATGTCTTCGACGGGGACGACGACGCGGAGGTCGAACTGCTTCTCGCTCGGCGGTGCGACGATCTCGACCGGTGCACTCGCGCAGAGGAAGCGCGCCACCTCTTCGACGGGCCGCACGGTCGCCGAGAGCCCGATGCGCTGCGCGGGCGTCGGCAGCAGCGCGTCGAGCCGTTCGAGCGAGAGCGCGAGATGCGCGCCTCGCTTCGTCGCGGCCACCGCGTGGATCTCGTCGACGATGACGGTCTCGACCGTGCGCAGCGTCTCGCGGGCCTGCGAGGTGAGCATGAGGAACAACGACTCGGGCGTCGTGATCAGGATGTCGGGAGGCGTGCGCAGCAGCGCCCGCCGCTCGTTCGCCGGGGTGTCGCCCGACCTGACGCCGACGCTCACGTGCGGCGGCTCGACGCCGAGCCGCTCGGACACGCGCGCGATGCCCGTGAGGGGTGCGCGCAGATTTCGCTCGACGTCGACCCCGAGCGCCTTCAGCGGCGAGAGGTAGAGCACGCGGGTTCCGGCCGGACGGGGAGTCGGCTCGGCGGTGCTCGGCTCGGCGGTGCTCGGCTCGGCATGCAGTCGGTCGATCGCCGAGAGGAACGCCGAGAGGGTCTTGCCCGACCCCGTCGGGGCCACGACGAGCGCGTGCGCGCCCCGGCCGATCGCCTGCCACGCGGCGGCCTGCACGGCGGTGGGCGCGCGGAACGACTCCGCGAACCAGATTCGCGTGGCGTCGGAGAAGGCCTCGAGCGCGTCCACCCCTCCATCCTGCCGCCCACGGCCGACAGTCGGGCTGCCGGAGCCGAGATCGGCGCTCGCTCAGCCCGCCAGCACCCGGCGGACGGCGTCGATCGTCGCATCGACGGCCGCGGCATCCGTCCCCCGATTGCTGACCGAGAACCGCAGCACGTCGCGGCCGCGCCACGTCGACGGATGCGCGAGGGCGATGCCGTCGTCGTCGAGGGCTCGGGCGATCGCCGCGACGTCGCGCCCGGCGAACGCGGCGCACACCTGCGTGAACACGACGTCGTTCAGCACCTCCACGCCGTCGAGGCCCCGCAACCCGTCGGCGATCGCGGTCGCCGACGCGGCGAGCCCGTCGACCAGCGCGGCGACCCCCGAGCGTCCCAGCGTGCGCAGGGCCGCGTAGGTCGGCACCCCGCGCGCCCGGCGCGAGAGCTCGAGCACCCGGTCGGATGCATCGACCCCCGTCTCCGCCGCCGGCAGGTAGGCCGCGTGCATGGTCATCGCGGCCACGAGCGGAGCCGGATCGGCGACGGCGACGATGCCCGCGTCGTACGGCACGTTCAGGGTCTTGTGCGCGTCGGTCGCCCAGGAGTCCGCCTGGTCGACCCCCGCGACGAGATGCCGCAGCCGCCCGCTCGCGGCGGCCCACAGCCCGAAGGCGCCGTCGACGTGCACCCACGCGCCCGCCTCGTGCGCGATCGCGACGCATTCCTCGAACGGGTCGGATGCCCCGGAGTGGATGTTGCCGGCCTGGAGGCACACGATCGCGGGGCCGTCGCCGCCGTCGGCCCCGTCGCCACCGCCGCCCCCGGCGCGCGACTCCCCGAGCGCCGCCGCGAGAGCGGACGGCAGGATGCGCCCCTGGTCGTCGCTCGCCACGTCGATCGGCCGGCCGAGCCCGAGCCAGCGGAGCGCGACATCCACGGACGGGTGATGCTCGTCGCCAGCGAACACGCGGATGCGCGGCGCGCCCTGGATGCCGTCGACCGCGTCGTCCCACCCGACCCGCTCGAGCACCGCGTGACGGGCGGCTGCGAGCGCCACGAGGTTCGCGGTGGTCGCACCCGTCGTGAAGCCGGCCACGGTTCCGCCGGGCAGGCCGAGCAGGTCGCAGATCCACTCCGCGGCGAGCTCCTCCGCGGCGTTCACGCCCGGGGTCACCTCCCTGAGCGCGGCGTTCTGATCCCACGAGGTGACGAGCCAGTCGGCGGCGAGCGGCGCCGGCGCGGTGCCGCCGATCACCCAGCCGAAGAAGCGCGGCGACTGCATCGCGATGAGTCCCGGCTCGACGGCGGCGCTCAGCGCCTCGACGACCGCGGTCGCGTCGAGCCCCTCGTCGGCCAGTTCGCGCCCGAGCGCGTCCTTCACCGCGTCGATGCCGACCGTCGGTGCGATCCGGCGTTCGGGTACCGCGTCGAGCCACTCGCGCGCGAGCCGTGCGGCGGCGTCGAGCGGCCGGTGGAATTCGTCTGCGAGTCCGGGCATCGTCGCTCCCCTCCGGCGCGATTCTCCACCCGGGTGCGCGGTGCGGCAACCGGTCGAGGGGTCGAGGGGTCGAGGGGTCGCGCCGAGCACGACCGCTCGGCGATGCAGGTCGAAGCCGCCTGGTCAGGACCGCCGGTTCAGGATGCCGCGCGCAGGCGGACCTTGAGCGAGTCCGCGCCCGTGGCGATGACATCGTCGGCCGCCCACCGCTGCGCGAGGCGCGCGAGCACGGCGTCGAGCTCGGTGCGCTCCAGCCCGGCGACGAGCTCGAGTTCGACCACGAGCTCGGGTCCGACGAGGCGCGCGGCGGGGTCGCCGTCGACGAGCACGACCGCGAGCACGGCGAGCTCGCTCGCGATCGACCGCGCGAACGCCTCGCGCATCGGCTCGGACTCGGAGGCCGGCCGCCAGTCGTGGCTCTGCGCGACGGCCCAGACGGCAGCACGCCGAAGCCCGAACTCGGTCTCGGATCCGGGATCGAGCACGACCCGGTCGGTGCCGTCGTCGGCGGCCGCGAGCGCGACCCGCACGCCGTCGGCCGGCACGGGCCGCGCGACCGGGTTCCAGCGCCGCATCGTCTCGACCGAGCTGAACACGGGCAGCACGGGCCGACCATCGGGCCCCAGCACGGTCACGATCGAGAGCTCCTGGCTCTTCTCGACCGCGAGTCCATGCTCGCCGATCTCGGTTCCGCCGTCGCCGAGCTCGGCGAGCAGCGGGATGAGCAGGCGCGAGGTCGCGAACGCCTGCACGACGTCGACCTTGCCGCCGTCGCCCGCCCGGAACCGCGCGAGCGCGGCGATCAGGTGCGGCGGCGCGCTGCCGTCGTCCTGCGAATGGGCGTTCTGCTCGAACGAGCGGCCCGCCCACGGAGTGCCCGCGGAGTCCGCGCGACCGCCCGGCGTTCGATGGTCTGGAGCGGCCGGCGCGTCGGAGGCGGCAGACACGTCTGCGCCGATCAGCGCGGCGCCGTCGGCGTCGTGCATTCCGGGATCAGTGGGATGCGACATCCAGCGCCTCGGGCAGCGTGAACGCGCCCGCGTACAGCGCCTTGCCGACGATTGCACCCTCGAGGCCGAGCGGCACGAGTTCGCGGAGCGCGGCGATGTCGTCGAGGCTCGAGATGCCGCCGGACGCCACGACCGGGCGGTGCGTGCGGTCCATCACCTGGCGGAGCAGGTCGAGGTTGGGGCCCTGGAGCGTGCCGTCCTTCGTGACATCGGTGACGACGTAGCGCGCGGCGCCGGCCTCTTCGAGGCGGTCCATGACCTGCCAGAGGTCGCCGCCGTCCTTCGTCCAGCCTCGGGCCGCGAGCGTCGTGCCGCGCACGTCGAGCCCGACGGCGATGGCCTCGCCGTACTGAGCGATGACGGAGGCCGCCCACTCGGGGTTCTCGAGCGCCGCGGTGCCGAGGTTGATGCGCTTGGCGCCGATCTCGAGCGCGTGCTCGAGCGACTCGTCGTCGCGGATGCCGCCCGACAGCTCGACGTTCACGCGACCGCGCACCTGGCGGATGGCCTTCTTCAGGATGCCGCCGTTCGAGCCGCGCCCGAACGCCGCGTCGAGGTCGACGAGGTGGATCCACTCCGCGCCCTGATCGGCCCAGTCGACGGCCGCGTCGATCGGGTCGCCGTAGTTGGTCTCGGTACCGGCCTCACCCTGGGTGAGTCGCACGGCCTTGCCGCCCGCGACATCGACCGCCGGCAGCAGTACCAGGCGGGGGGTCTTGTTGAACTCGCTCATCACTGTCCTCGGAATCGGATGCCTCAGAATGCGGCATCGGCACAGTCACAGAATCCTAGTCCGCGCGGCTGGGTGCGCTCGGATCGTGTGACGCGCGTGTGTCGCTCGCGCCGCTCAGCCGAGCGAGCGGAGCCAGTTCGACAGCAGACGGATGCCGGCATCCGACGACTTCTCGGGGTGGAACTGGGTCGCCGACAGCGGCCCGTTCTCGACCGCGGCGAGGAACGGACCGCCGTGCTCGGCCCACGTGAGTCGCGGCCTCGGGAACGGCGGCATGACGTCGAGACTCCAGTGCTGCGCGCCGTACGAGTGCACGAAGTAGAAGCGCTCGTCGGCGATGCCGTCGAAGAGCACCGAGCCCTCGTCGGGCGTGACGGTGTTCCATCCCATGTGCGGCAGCACGGGTGCGGGCAGCTCGGTGACGACGCCCGGCCACTCGCCGAGCCCCTCGGTGTCGGTGCCGCGCTCGACGCCGCGCTCGAAGAGCACCTGCATGCCGACGCAGATGCCGAGCACGTGACGCCCGCCCGCGAGCCTGCGGTCGATGATCTCGTCGCCGCGGACGGCCTTCAGCTGGTCCATGACCGCCTTGAACGCGCCGACGCCGGGCACGAGGAGGCCGTCGGCCTCGAGTGCGGCCGTGCGGTCGGACGTGACCTCGACGTCGGCTCCCGCCCGCTCGACGGCCTTCGCGGCCGAGTGCACGTTGCCCGAGCCGTAGTCGAGCACGACCACGCGTGGGGTGCGGCTCACAGGGCGCCCTTCGTCGACGGGATGCCGCTGACGAGCGGGTCGAACGCCTTGGCCTGGCGGAATGCGCGCGCGAACGCCTTGAACTCCGCTTCGGCGATGTGGTGCGCGTCGCGCCCGCCGAGCACGTTGACGTGCACGGTGAGCCCCGCGTTGAAGGTGATCGCCTCGAAGACGTGGCGCACCATCGATCCCGTGAAGTGCCCGCCGATGAGGTGGTACTCGAACCCGGCGGGCTCGCCGGTGTGCACGAGGTACGGGCGGCCGGAGATGTCGACCACGGCCTGCACGAGCGCCTCGTCGAGCGGCACGAGCGCGTCGCCGTAGCGCGAGATGCCGCGCTTGTCGCCGAGCGCCTGACGGATCGCCTGGCCGAGCACGATGCCCACGTCTTCGACCGTGTGGTGCACGTCGATCTGGATGTCGCCGCTCGCCCGCACCCTGAGGTCGGTCAGCGAGTGCTTCGCGAACGCCGTGAGCAGGTGGTCGTAGAACGGCACCGAGGTCTCGATGTCGCTCGTGCCGGTGCCGTCGAGGTCGATCGAGAGGTCGATGCTCGACTCGCTCGTCTCGCGCTGCACGCGCGCCGTGCGCGCACCGTTCGAAGTCGTCATGATTCCATCCTAGGCAGCGGGGTTCGGGGGCAGCGGGGTGCGGCGCCGGTCATGCCGCGGGCGTCGGCGTCGAGGCCGGCGCGGACGCCGGCGCGAACGCCGCGATCGCCTCGAGGAACGCGGTCGTCTCGGTCTCGGTGCCCGCGGTGACCCTGAGACATCCGGGCAGTCCGATGTCGCGGATCAGGATGCCGCGATCGAGCAGGGCCTCGAACACCGCGTGCGGGTCGTCGACGCCGCCGAAGAGCACGAAGTTCGCACCGCTGCGGTACGGGTGGAACCCGAGCCGGTCGAGCTCGGCCACGATGCGCTCGCGCTGACCGCGGATCTCGTCGACCATCGCCAGCATCTGGTCGGAGTGGGCGAGTGCGCCGAGCGCGGCCGCCTGGGTGAGGGCCGACAGGTGGTACGGCAGGCGCACGAGGCGCAGGGCGTCGACGACCGCCGGATCGGCGGCGAGGTAGCCCACACGGGCGCCGGCGAAGGCGAACGCCTTGCTCATGGTGCGCGAGACCACGAGCCGCGGACGCCCCTCGAGCAGCGTGAGTGCGCTCGGCGTGCCGGGGTCGGCGAACTCGTGGTACGCCTCGTCGACGACGACGATGCCGCGCGCGGCATCGGCGACGGCCTCGACGGTCTCGAGCGAGAGGGGCGTGCCCGTGGGGTTGTTCGGCGCGCAGAGCAGCACGATGTCGGGGTCGTGCTCGCGGATCGCGGCGACGGCGGTCTCGGGCGTGAGCTCGAACTCCCCGTCGCGCGGCGCGGCGATCCACTCGGTACCGGTGCCGGCCGAGAGCAGGCCGTACATGGAGTACGTCGGCGCGAATCCGAGCGACGTTCGGCCTGGGCCGCCGAAGGCCTGCAGCACGTGCTGGAGCACCTCGTTCGACCCGTTCGCGGCCCAGATGTTCGACTCGTCGAGGCCGTGGCCGAGGTAGCCGGCGAACGCATGTCGAAGGTCGGTGAACTCGCGGTCGGGGTAGCGGTTCAGCTGGAGGATCGCGGCCGCGACGCGCGCGACGATGTCGTGCGCGACGGCCTCGGGGATGGGATGCGTGTTCTCGTTGACGTTGAGCGCGACCGGCACGCTCTTCTGCGGTGCGCCGTACGGGGAACGGCCGCGGAGGTCGTCGCGGATGGGCAGGTCGTCGAGAGAGGTCACCTGATCAATGCTACCGAGCACCGACGGGGCGTTCCGCAGCCGTGACGCCCGACGACGAGGAGCGTCGAGCCGTCTACGGCTGCGCCGGGAGCGCGAGTCGCTGCCCGGGCTGCACGATGCTGTCGTCGAGTCCGTTGAGGCGCATGATCTCGTCGATGACCTCGCGGGGATCGGCCTGCGGCGCGAGCGACTCGGCGATGCTCCACAGGGATTCGCCGTCGGCGACCGTGAGGTACGCGAGGCTCGCGCCAGCGGCGCCCTCGACATCGGCCGCGGCACCCCCGCTGCCGAGCACGAGGGAGGCGACGAGGAGCACGATCGGCACCGCGGCGAGCATGGTGAACACGGCACGCCCGCGACGCGTGAGACGCAGCCGGCTTCGCCCGCCCGCAGTCTCGCGCGCGGCATCGAACATCGTGGAGCTCTCGGCGTACGAACCGTATGACCCGTACGAACCGGCGACCAGTACTGCACTCATCTCGCACCTCCTGAGGTGAATCGCATCCGGCCCTCGGCCGAGAGGGCCGGATGCGAAACTCTGTTCCGAACATACCTTCGAATTTCGAACGACGCAAGCATCTGGCGCATGCGGACTTCGGCCCCGGATCTCGCGACACACTCGAACAGATGTTTGCCGCACCCCTGCAGGGCGGATACAGTTTCGAATGTCCGACGACAGTCGAACAGACACCACCGACATCCGTTCGCGGGCAGCCGTCCGAGTCAACGGAGATCAAGAGGAGCGACGACGATGAGCACCGAACTCGACGACCTGCGCGAGTCCGGCCGCAGCCGCCGTCGCAAGAGCCTCAGCGCGAAGCAGATCTCGATCCTCGAGGTCATCCAGCGGTCGGTCGCCGGGCGCGGCTATCCGCCGAGCATGCGCGAGATCGGCGATGCGGTCGGCCTCTCTTCGCTCTCGAGCGTGACCCACCAGCTCAACCAGCTCGAGCTCGCCGGCTACCTGCGCCGCGACCCGAACCGCCCCCGCGCCCTCGAGGTGCTCATCGAGCTCCCCGGCGTCGAGTCGCGTACATCGTCGAGCAGCGATTCGTCACCGGTCGTCGGCGACGCCGCGATGGTGCCGCTCGTCGGCCGCATCGCCGCGGGCGTGCCGATCACGGCCGAGCAGCAGATCGACGAGGTGTTCCCGCTCCCCCGCCAGCTCGTCGGCAAGGGCGAGCTCTTCATGCTCAAGGTCGTCGGCGACTCCATGATCGACGCGGCGATCTGCGACGGCGACTGGGTCGTCGTACGTTCCCAGCGCACGGCCGAGAACGGCGAGATCGTCGCGGCCATGCTCGACGGCGAGGCTACGGTCAAGGTCTTCCGCCAGCGCGACGGCCACACGTGGCTGCTCCCCCGCAACAGCGCCTTCGAACCGATCCTCGGCGACGCGGCCGAGGTGCTCGGCAAGATCGTCGCGGTGCTCCGCGCGGTCTAGTCGTCCCGACCCGAGTCAGGGGCCGAGCTCGGCGACGGCCTCGGCACGTACCGCATTGCCACGACGCCCGAACGGTACTCCTCACGGCCCACGAGCTCGAGGTCGAGCGGTTCGTCGAGCCCGGCGAGGAGCGTCGGCCCGTGGCCGACGACCCGCGGATGCACGACGAACTCGTACTCGTCGATGAGCCCGAGCCGCGCGAGCTCGGTGGGCAGCATCACGCCGCCCGTGACGATGGGCCCGCCGGGCGCCCGCTTGAGGGCTCGCACGGCCTCCTCGAGGCCGCCCCGCACGAGTTCCGCATTCCAGTCGACCGAGTCGAGCGTGCTCGAGACCACGACCTTCGGCGCCGCGTCGATCACCTCGGCGAACGGACGTGTCCACTCCGGCATGCCCGGAGCGCCGGGCAGCCGCCACGCCCCCTCCATCATGAGGTACGTGACGCGCCCGAAGAGCAGCACGCCCGCCTGCGCGAGCAGGTCCGCCGAGCGACGGTGCAGCTCCTCGTCGACCAGGCCGACCCGATGGTCCACGCAGCCGTCGAGCGTGACGTTGATCGAGTACATGAGCGATCGCATGACGCCGAGGGTACGCGCCCGCCGCGCGCACGGCGAGGGGCGGATGTCGCGTGGCCCGCGACATCCGCCCCTGCAGGTTCCGGCCGCAGGGGCCGGCTGCGCTACACCGCGGCGACGCTGAGCGACGCGCGCACCGCCCTGGTCGCCGCGATGATGTGCTCGAGCGAGGCCACGGTCTCGTCGTACCCGCGCGTCTTCAGGCCGCAGTCGGGGTTGACCCAGAGCCGGTTCGCCGGGATCTCGCCCACCGCGCGTTCGAGCAGGGTCGTGACCTCGTCGACGCTCGGCACGCGCGGCGAGTGGATGTCGTAGACACCCGGGCCGATGCCGTGATCGAAGCCGCTCGTCGCGAGGTCGTCGACGACCTCCATGCGGCTGCGCGCGGCCTCGATCGACGTGACGTCGGCGTCGAGGTTCTTGATGGCGTCGATGATCACGCCGAACTCCGAGTAGCAGAGGTGCGTGTGCACCTGGGTCGCGGATGCCGCGCCGGCCGTCGCGAGCCGGAACGACCCGACCGACCAGTCGAGGTATGCCGGCTGGTCGGCGAGCTTCAGCGGCAGGAGCTCGCGCAGGGCGGGCTCGTCGACCTGGATGATGCGGATGCCGGCGCCCTCGAGGTCGGCGATCTCGTCTCGGAGCGCGAGCGCGACCTGGCGTGCGGTGTCGCCGAGCGGCACGTCGTCGCGCACGAACGACCACGCGAGGATCGTGACCGGCCCGGTGAGCATGCCCTTGACGTGCTGCCCGGTGAGCGACTGGGCGTACTCCGCCCACGCGACGGTCATGGGCGCCGGCCGCGAGACGTCGCCCCAGAGGATCGACGGGCGCGTGCAGCGCGAGCCGTACGACTGCACCCAGCCGTGCTCGGTGACCGCGAATCCGTCGAGCAGCTCGGCGAAGTACTGCACCATGTCGTTGCGTTCGGGCTCGCCGTGCACGAGCACGTCGAGGCCGAGCTCCTCCTGGAGGCGGACGACGCGCTCGATCTCCTCGCGCATGAGGCCCGCGTACTCGTCGGCCGTGAGCGTGCCGTTCGTGACGCCCGCGCGGGCGCGGCGGATCTCGCCGGTCTGCGGGAACGAGCCGATCGTGGTCGTCGGCAGCTCGGGCAGGTCGAGCGAATCCTGGGCGAGCAGGCGCTCGTCGTAGTCGGCACGGGCGAAGTCGCCGGGCTGCAGGGCCGCGAGGCGCTCGCGCACGGCGGGCACGCGCACGCCGGGTGCGCCGGCTCGGTCGGCCAGGGCGACGGATGCCGCGTCGAGCGCCTCGGCGATGGCCTCGCGTCCGTCGGCGAGCCCGCGTGCGAGCGTCGCGACCTGGGCGACCTTCTGGTCGGCGAACGCGAGCCAGCTCACGAGTCGGGGGTCGAGCTTGGACTCGTCGTCGACGTCGTGGGGCACGTGCAGCAGCGAGGTCGAGGTCGAGACGGAGACCGAGCCCGAGAGCGACTGCACGGCCTCGACCCGGGCGAACGCCGCCGCGAGGTCGCCGCGCCAGATGTTGTGGCCGTCGACGACGCCCGCGACGAGCGTCTTCGCGGCGAGCGATTCGGCGGTCGCCGGGTCGAGGTCGTCGAGCGCGTCGGGCAGCGAGCCGCGCACGAGGTCGAGGCCGATCGCCTCGACGGGTGCGGCCGCGAGCGCGGGCAGGGCGTCGTCGAGCGAGCCGTAGGGGGCCGCGACGAAGATCGCCGGGCGGTCGTCGACGGCGCCGAGCACGTCGTAGGCGGCGGCGATCGCGGCGATGACGCGAGCGCGAGGCTCGTCGATGCTCTCGCTCACGAGTGCGGGCTCGTCGAGCTGCACCCACTCGGCACCGGCCGCGGCGAGTTCGGCGAGCAGCTGCGCGTAGACGGGCACGAGCTCGTCGAGGCGGTCGATGGGGCGGAACCCGGCGGGCGCGTCATCCGCCGCTTTCGCAAGGAGGAGGAACGTGATCGGGCCGACGACGACCGGACGGGTGAGGAAACCGGCGTCGCGCGCCTCGACGAACTCGGCCACGATGCGCTCGGCGTGCAGCTCGAAGCGCGTCGCGGGCGAGATCTCGGGCACGAGGTAGTGGTAGTTCGAGTCGAACCACTTCGTCATCTCGAGCGGGGCGTCGTCACCCTCGCCGCGCGCGATGGTGAAGTACCCGGCGAGGTCGACGCCGCCGTCGGCTGCGCGCAGGCGCTCGAACCGGGCGGGGATCGCGCCGACGGCGACGGCGGCGTCGAGCACCTGGTCGTAGTAGGAGAACGACTCGGGGATCGCCGAGTCGGCGCGTCCGAGCCCCAGGTCGGCGAGGCGCTCACGGGTCGCCGCGCGAAGGCCCGCGGCCGTGGCCTCGAGCTCCGCGGCGTCGATGCGGCCGGCCCAGAACGACTCCACCGCCCGCTTGAGTTCGCGGCGGCGCCCGATCCTCGGGTAGCCGAGGATCGTTCCGGTGGGGAAGGGTCGTACAGTCATCGTGCGGTGTTCCTCTCGTTGGCGAGCTGGCGTGGTACGGCGATCCCGAGCCGGTCGACGACGTCGAGCACGGCTTCGTGACGGTTGTAGGTGTAGAGGTGCAGGCCCGGCGCTCCGCCGTCGAGCACCTCGGCGGCGAGCCGGGCGGCGAAGTCGATGCCGAGCTCGGTCTGCGCCGCGGCGTCGGACTCGAGCTCGAGCGCGAGGGCGAAGTCGGCGGGCGGCTGCACGCCCGTGAGCTCGGCGAGCCGCGCGAGACGGGCCGGCGTCGTGGTGGGCATGATGCCCGGAAGGATCGGCATCGTGACGCCGGCCGCACGAGCGAGCTCGACGAAGCCGAGGTAGTCGTCGGCCTCCCAGAAGAGCTGCGTGATCGCGAGGTTCGCCCCGGCGACCTCCTTCGCGAGCAGGATGTCGACGTCCTGCGAGAGGTCCTTCGACCGAGGATGTCCGCTCGGGAACGCCGCGACCGCGACCCGCGTCGTGCGCGAACGCTCGCGGATGCGACTCGCACCCGGGTTGCCCGCGACGGCGACCTGCTGGAACGGCTCGCGCTCCTGCTGCACCCGGTGGATGAGCTGCACGAGCTCGGCCGCGGTGGCGAGGTCGCCGAGCGGCGCGTCGGGGTCGGCGCCGACGGGCGGGTCGCCGCGCAGGGCGAGGAAGCTGCGGATGCCCGCATCGAGGAACCGGCGCACGAGCTCGTTCGCCTCGACGTGCGAGGAGCCCACGCACGTGAGGTGCGCCATCGGCTCGATGTCGGTGTGCTCGAGGATGTACCGCAGCACGGTGAGCGACCGGTCGCGCGTGCTGCCGCCCGCGCCGAACGTGACGGAGATGAACGCCGGGTCGACGTCGGCCAGCCGGTCGATCGTGCGGCCGAGGGCGATCGCCGCGGCATCCGTGCGGGGCGGGAACAGCTCGAACGACAGCGGGGTGCGGTCTGCCGCTGCCCCCGTCGGGTCGGTCGCGATCGGTGCCATGCTGCGCTCCAGGGTCCGTGAACCGTGGGCGGGACGGGCACACGGGCCGCGTACCCCGGCCGTCACGGCTGGTGGTCTCGCGGGCGGGTGCCGGGCTCGGCTGTCGCTCCAGGTGATCGGCATCGGGCCGATCACGTTCGATCAGGGGCGACGATACGCGCGTTTGACGGCAGCCGGGGAGCACTGTGACATTCGGTGACGCGTCATGACCCGAGAAGTCTCAGTTGACTGATATAAGCCGCCTGAAAGATCGGATGCCTCAGCGCGCCGTTCCGGGGATCCTCACGGTCGTCCGTCCGCGCTCGCACACGGACGCTCGGGCAGCGTCGACGGCACCGACGCGGGTGCCGCCGACGCAGGCCCGACGTGCGCTCAGACCGAAGCGGATGCCGCGGCGAACCCGGCGAGCTGTGCAGCCTGCTCGGGCGACGCGAACGCCCGCACGCGAGTGCCGGCGTCGACGTACTCGACCGAGACGACGCGACCGGACTCGTGCAGCAACGAGACGATGTCGCCGCGGTCGTACGGCACGAGCAGGTCGATCTCGACCGCGGGATCGGGCAGCATGCGCGTGATCGCCTCGAGCACCTCGTCGATGCCCTCGCCCGTGCGCGCCGAGGCGAACACCGCATCGGGTGCGAGCCCGCGCAGCACGAGCCGCTCCTCGGGCCCGACCAGATCGGCCTTGTTGAAGACGATGAGCTCGGGAATGTCACGGGCGCCGACGTCGCCGATGACGTCGCGGACCGTCGCGATCTGCCCGGCGGGGTCGGGGTGCGCCGCGTCGACCACGTGCACGATGAGGTCGGAGTCGCCGACCTCTTCGAGCGTCGAGCGGAACGCCTCGACGAGCTGGTGCGGCAGGTTGCGCACGAAGCCGACGGTGTCGGCGATCGTGTAGATGCGGCCGTCGGCCGTCGTGTTGCGGCGGACGGTCGCGTCGAGGGTCGCGAACAGGGCGTTCTCGACGAGCAGGCCCGCACCCGTGATGCGGTTGAGCAGGCTCGACTTGCCGGCGTTCGTGTAGCCCGCGATGGCCACCGAGGGGATCGCGTTGCGGCGACGGTTCGCGCGCTTCGCGTCGCGTGCGGGCTTCATGCCGACGATCTGCTTGCGGAGCTTCGCCATGCGGGTGTGGATGCGACGACGATCGAGCTCGATCTTCGTCTCACCGGGACCACGCGAACCCATGCCCGCGCCCGCGCCGCCGACCTGGCCACCGGCCTGGCGGGACATCGACTCGCCCCAGCCGCGCAGACGCGGCAGGAGATACTCGAGCTGCGCGAGCTCGACCTGGGCCTTGCCCTCTCGGCTCTTCGCGTGCTGGCTGAAGATGTCGAGGATCACCGCCGTGCGGTCGATCACCTTGACCTTCACGACGTCTTCGAGCGCACGCCGCTGGCTGGGCGCGAGCTCGGTGTCGGCGATCACGGTGTCGGCGCCGACGGCCGCGACGATGTGGCGAAGCTCCTCGGCCTTGCCCTTGCCGAGGTACGTGCTGGGATCGGGGTGCGGGCGTCGCTGCAGGAGGCCGTCGAGCACACGTGCACCCGCGGTCTCGGCAAGGGCCGCGAGCTCGCGCATCGAGTTGTCGGCGTCGGCCTGCGAGCCCTGCGAGTACACGCCGATGAGCACGACGTTCTCGAGGCGCAGCTGCCGGTACTCGACCTCGGTGACGTCTTCGAGCTCGGTCGACAGGCCCGCCACGCGCCGCAGGGCCGCGCGGTCTTCGCGCTCGAACTGGTCGCCGTCGGTCGAGGAGCCGCCCGCGGCATCCGTTCGCATGATCGACGTCGCCTCGCCCGCGCCGAACCGTGCCACGCTCGCGGCTGAGTCCGCGGTGCGCAGCACCCGCTCGACGGCGTCGTCGGTGGGGTGGTTCTCGGCTTCGTTCATTCTCTCAACCCTACTTCGCTCTGCGTGCTTCTGCTTCGTCGTGCGGTGGCGACACATCCCTGTGCGCTACCGTGCTGGCATGGGCTCCGACCACTACTTCTCCGCGACACCTCGGAGCAATGCCAGCACCCGCACCATCCGCGTCCGTCTCGCCGGACGCGACCTCGACCTCGTGACCGCCGCCGGGGTGTTCAGCCCCGAGCACCTCGACCAGGGCACTGCGCGCCTGCTCGAGACGGTTCCCGTGCCGCCCGCGACCGGAGACCTGCTCGACCTCGGCACCGGTTGGGGGCCGATCGCCCTGTCGCTCGCGCTGCAGGCGCCGGATGCCACCGTGTGGGCCGTCGACGTCAACGAACGTGCGCTCGAACTCGTGCGCACCAACGCCGCACGTCTCGGCCTCACGAACGTCAACGCGGTGCTGCCCTCGGATGTTCCCGCCGACGTCGTGTTCGCCACGATCTGGTCGAACCCGCCCATCCGGGTCGGCAAGCAGGAGTTGCACGCGATGCTCGAGCACTGGCTCCCCCGTCTCGCCGACGACGCGACCGCCTGGCTCGTCGTGGCCAAGCACCTGGGCGCCGAGTCGCTCCAGCGCTGGCTCGCCGACGACCTCGGCCTCGACGTGGAGCGTGCGGCGAACACCAAGGGGTTCCGCGTGCTCGCGGCGGAGCGCCGAACCGCCTGACGCCGCACCCTGCACCGCAGCTCGGGCATGCGGCATCCGATCGCCGCGAAGGATGCTGCGCCGGATGTCGCGGCTCAGGCCAGCGCGAGCACCCCGTCGAACACGAGCTCGGCGGGCCCCGAGAGGGCCACGTGCTCGCCGTCGGCAGCCGCGAACATGCGCACGCCGACGACGCCGCCCGGTACCTGCACGCGCCACGCGTCGGGCGCACCGGCCCCGGCCCAGAACCGCACGGCCAGCGCGGACGCCACCGCACCCGTGCCGCACGAGAGCGTCTCGCCCGAACCGCGCTCGTGCACGCGCATGCGGATGCGACCGACGCCCGCCTCGACGAGCGGCTCGGCCGGCACCACGAACTCGACGTTCGCACCGGCAGCCGGCACCGGGTCGAGGATCGGGAGGTAGGCGAGATCGAGGCCGGCGAGCTCGTCGTCGTCGGCGAGGGCCACGACGACGTGCGGGTTGCCGACGTCGATGCCGAGGCCCGGACGCGCGACCGAGAGCCCCTTGGCGCGCACGAGCGGCTCGCCGCCGGCCCGCCGCCAGAGGCCCATGTCGACCTCGAAGCCGTTCTCGGCGAGGGTCACCCGCCGCACACCCGCGCGAGTGCCGATCGCGATCGACTCACCGGGTGCGAGCTCGACGAGCCCCTGATCGATGAGGAACCGCGTGTACACGCGCACGCCGTTGCCGCACATCTCGGAGACGGAACCGTCGGCGTTCCAGTAGTCCATGAACCAGACCGCGTCGGGGTCCTCGTCGAGGGCGGATGCCCCGTCGCCGAGGTTCTCCGAACGCACCGCGCGGATCAGCCCGTCGCCGCCGACGCCGAAGTGGCGGTCGCACACGGCCGCGATCTGCGCGGGAGAGAGCACGGTGTCGCCGTCGGGGTCGGCGAACAGCACGAAGTCGTTGCCGGTGCCGTGGCCCTTGGTGAAGCGCAGGTCGAAGGACATCTGCTCAGTCTATGGCGGCCTGGAGGGCGAGCTGGCGGCCTCTGGCGACCGGGTCGGCCGCGTCGAGTTCGACCGCGTCGCGGTACCGACGGAACCAGCCCACCTGGCGGCGCGCGTACGTGCGGGTGAGCTGCTGCGTCTCGGCGATCGCGTCGTCGCGCGACATGCGCTCCTGCAGTTCGGCGAGGGCCTGCGCGTAGCCGATCGCCCGCCGCGCGGTGACGCCCCGCTCGAGGCCGAGCGGCACGAGGTCGCGCACCTCGTCGACGAGCCCGTCGTGCCACATGCGCGCGGCCCGCGCGTCGAGGCGTTCGACGAGCTGCGCCCGCTCGGTTCGAAGATGCACGATGCGGTGCGGGCGCCACGGCACCGGCTCGTCGGGCAGGCGCGCGGCCTTCGGCTCCCCCGTGACCTCGATGACCTCGAGGGCCCGGACGATACGACGCCCGTTCGCAGCATCGACGCCGGCGGCGGTCTCGGAGTCGATCTCGCGGAGCCGGGCGTGCAGCAGGCCGGGACCGAGCTCGACGAGCTCGGCCTCCAGCCGGGCGCGCACGACGGCATCGGTGCCCGGGAACCGGAAGTCGTGGATCACCGACGACACGTACAGGCCGGAACCGCCCACGAGCAGCGCGACCCGCCCGCGCGCGATGATGTCGTCGATGCTCGCGCGCGCGTCGCGTTGATACGCGGCGACGGATGCCTCGTCGGTGACGTCGAGCACATCGAGCAGGTGGTGCGGAACACCGCGTCGCTCGTCGAGCGGGAGCTTGGCCGTGCCGATGTCCATGCCGCGGTACAACTGCATGGCGTCGGCGTTGACGACCTCGGAACCGCGCCCGACGCGCGCGAACGCCTCGGCGAGGTCGAGCGCGAAGTCGGACTTGCCGGTGCCGGTCGCGCCGACGACCGCGATGAGGGTCACAGGTGTTCCGTCGCGCTCAGCGGAGGTCGTCGTCGACGTCGTAGATCGGGAACGTGCCGAAGCCCGGCTTGATGAGTGGCTCGCTCGTCGACGGCAGCACGCGCACCGACGGCAGTCCGAGCGAGACGCGAGCCGCGCCCCCGCCCGACGTGCCGGTGCCCGGAGCGGCGGGCACGGCGCAGCTCTCGGCCTGCGAGCGATCCCACGCATCGCCCGACCGGGTGCGGCGGATGACGAGCGGCG
Source organism: Agromyces allii (assembly GCF_009749385.1). Taxonomy (GTDB): domain Bacteria; phylum Actinomycetota; class Actinomycetes; order Actinomycetales; family Microbacteriaceae; genus Agromyces; species Agromyces allii. The sequence continues at coordinate 39,698 of NZ_WBIN01000005.1, forward strand.
CATCGTCGGTCGAGTCGGCAATGAGGTGGAACGGCGCGGCCTGCGTGATCGTCACGCTCACGACGTCGCCAGGGCGGGGCTGGTCGCTGCCGACCGGGACCTCGAAGTGCACCAGTCGGCTGTCTTCGGCACGACCGCTGAGGCGGTGCGTCTCGGCATCCTTCTTGCCCTCGCCCGTCGAGACGAGCACCTCGACACGGCGACCGATGAGCTTCTGGTTCTCCTCCCACGAGATGCGGTCCTGCAGCGCAGTGAGGCGCTCGTAGCGCTCCTGCACGACCTCCTTCGGCACCTGCTCGTCCATGGTCGCCGCGGGCGTTCCGGGTCGGATCGAGTACTGGAACGTGAACGCCGAGGCGAATCGGGCGGCCTCGACGACGCGCATGGTCTCGAGGAAGTCCTCCTCGGTCTCGCCGGGGAACCCGACGATGATGTCGGTCGAGATCGCCGCGTTGGGGATCTTCGCGCGAACGCGGTCGAGGATGCCGAGGAACTTCTCGGAGCGGTACGACCGGCGCATGGCCTTCAGGATGCGGTCGGAGCCCGACTGCAGCGGCATGTGCAGCTGCGGCATCACGGCCGGCGTCTCGGCCATGGCATCGATCACGTCGTCGGTGAAGGCGGCCGGGTGCGGGCTCGTGAAGCGGATGCGCTCGAGCCCGTCGATCTCGCCGGCTGCGCGCAGCAGCTTGCCGAACGCCTGCCGGTCGCCGAACTCGACGCCGTAGGAGTTGACGTTCTGGCCGAGCAGGGTGACCTCCATGGCGCCGTCGTCGACGAGCGCCTGAACCTCGGCGAGCACCTCGCCCGGGCGGCGGTCCTTCTCCTTGCCGCGGAGCGAGGGCACGATGCAGAAAGTGCACGTGTTGTTGCAGCCGACCGAGATCGAGACCCAGCCGCTGTACGTGGAGTCGCGCTTGGTGGGCAGGGTGGACGGGAAGACCTCGAGCGCGTCGAGGATCTCGAGCTGCGCCTCGTCGTTGTGGCGCGCGCGCTCGAGCAGGCTCGGCAGGGATCCCATGTTGTGCGTGCCGAAGACGACGTCGACCCACGGGGCCTTCTCGAGGATGACGTTCTTGTCCTTCTGGGCGAGGCAGCCGCCGACGGCGATCTGCATGCCCGCGTGGCGCCGCTTGACGCCCGCGAGATGGCCCAGGTTGCCGTAGAGCTTGTTGTCGGCGTTCTCGCGCACGGCGCACGTGTTGATGACCACGATGTCGGGCTCGGTGCCGTCGGCTGGCACGTACCCGGCCGCCTCGAGCGAACCCGAGAGTCGCTCGGAGTCGTGCACGTTCATCTGGCAGCCGAACGTGCGCACCTCGTAGGTGCGCGGAGCAGCGGTGTCGTCGATCTGCGCGGCAATGAGATGCTCGGCCTCGGCGGATCCGCCGACCACGGCCTCGTGAATGGTGCTCATGATCGCACCAGTTTACGAGCCATCGGCCGAGAGAACCTCCGTCACCACCTGCCGGACCACGTCGCCGCCGTACCCACGGCGCTGCAGGAACGCCGACAGGCGTCGCTCGGCCGTCTGGCGGTCGAGCCCGCGCAGCTGCCTGGCCCGCCGTTCGGCCGTCGTTCGCGCGTTGTCGAACTCCGTCTCGGGGTCGAGCTCGGAGATGGCCTCCCTCGCAGCCTCGGCGCCGATGCCCCGTCGCGTCAGCTCTTGGACGATCGCACCGCTGCCCTTGCCGCGACGCTCGGAGTTCACGTGAACGAGCTGTTCGGCGAGGCGCGCATCGTCGAGATACCCGAGCCGCTCGTAGCGTTCGATCCACTCGTCGATCTCGATCTCGTCGAGCCCGTGCTCGGCGAGGACCTTGCGCACCTCGGACACCGAGAGCGCCGACCGCCGCAGGCGCGACACGACGAGCCGGTCGATGCGATCGTCGCGCTGCTGGCCGGTTTCGAGGACGGCTTCGCGCTCGGCCCCGAGTTCGCGCTCCTCGAGTTCGCGCTCGCGTGCGCTCACGCCGTCGGGTCTGGCGAACCGGCCGGACGACGAACCGCGGACGGATCGCCTGGCCGGACCGAACTCGCTGACCCGACCGGCGCGTTCGCCGCCTCGGGTGCGTTCGGCACGACCGCTACCGCTCGTGCGCTCTGGGGATGCAGCGTCTGACGGCGATGCGGCATCCGGCTGCTCGGTCGCATCGGCCCCGCCCGCCGGCGTCACCCCGGGAGTCGCCCACGGAAGATACGAGACCGGGGCGAGGTGCTCCGACGCGTCAGTCATCTCGGCTCCTCTCCCCGGTCTCGTTCGTCACAGCGTCTCAGGCGCCCTTGCGCGCCTGCTTGGGCGCGATCGGCTCGACGTTCGACGGAGCGGCTGCGGCCGCCTCGGCGCCGGCCTTGCCGATGCCGAGCTTGACGAGGATCTTCTTCTCGATGTCGGCCGCGATGTCGGGGTTGGACAGCAGGAAGTTGCGGGCGTTCTCCTTGCCCTGGCCGAGCTGGTCGCCGTCGTAGGTGTACCAGGCGCCGGACTTCTTGACGATGGCCTGATCGACGCCGTAGTCGATGAGGCTGCCCTCGCGCGAGATGCCGACCCCGTAGAGGATGTCGAACTCGGCCTGCTTGAAGGGCGGCGCCATCTTGTTCTTGACGACCTTGACGCGGGTGCGGTTGCCCACGGCCTCGGTGCCGTCCTTGAGGGTCTCGATGCGACGGATGTCGAGACGCACCGACGCGTAGAACTTCAGCGCCTTGCCACCCGCGGTGGTCTCGGGGCTGCCGAAGAACACGCCGATCTTCTCTCGCAGCTGGTTGATGAAGATCATCGTGGTGTTCGTCTGGTTGAGGCCACCCGTGAGCTTGCGGAGCGCCTGCGACATGAGGCGGGCCTGCAGACCGACGTGGGAGTCGCCCATCTCGCCCTCGATCTCGGCACGGGGCACCAGCGCCGCGACCGAGTCGATCACGATGAGGTCGATCGAGCCCGAGCGCACGAGCATGTCGGCGATCTCGAGCGCCTGCTCACCCGTGTCGGGCTGCGAGACGAGCAGCGCGTCGATGTCGACGCCGAGCTTCTTCGCGTACTCGGGGTCGAGAGCGTGCTCCGCGTCGACGAAGGCCGCGATGCCGCCGGCGCGCTGCGCGTTGGCGATGGCGTGGAGCGTGAGCGTGGTCTTGCCCGAGGACTCGGGACCGTAGATCTCGATGATGCGGCCGCGGGGCAGGCCGCCGACGCCGAGCGCGACGTCGAGCGCGATGGAGCCGGTGGGGATCACCTCGACCGGGGCGCGGTCTTCGCTGCCGAGCCGCATCACCGAGCCCTTGCCGAACTGGCGGTCGATCTGGGCGAGTGCGGTCTCGAGTGCTTTCTCGCGGTCTACTGCGGATGGCATGTGGGGCTCCTTCGGTGGATGATGCGGCTGCCTCTAGGCTGTCGTTGCTCGTGCGGGCCGTGACCTGCGACGTCTGGCGACAAGGCGGTTGCGGTGTGTTCCGACGCTTCGACCGTATGGTCGGCCACCGACATCCGTCACGATGATCACGGCGGATGTGGAAGCAGCGTCGTTCCTCCTGCTTGTTGAGGAGCCTATCCTCGAATCCGAACGGATGTTCGAACGACGCGCCGCGTGTCGAACACGTGTTCCCTCGGTGGCCTACGCCTCGCTCGGGCCTACGCCCCGCTCGCGGGAGTCGGGCGCCCGGCGCCGTGCCGGCGCTCCTCGGGCACGTCGGCGGCGTCGCAGAGCGCGAACCACACCGTGCGGGCCGGCACCCCGGCGGCCAGCGCCTCGCGGGCCGTGCGGCCCCCTGCCCCCGCGAGCACGAGGTCGTTGACCACGACCGCGCCGTACCCGGCGCCGAACTCGTGTTCGACGGCGATCTGGAACTCACTCAGCTTCAACGGGTCTCCTGGGGATCGCGGAGGCGGAACGAACGAACGGCCGGTCTGTCGACCGGCCGTTCTGAATCGTGTGGATGTCGTGGATCAGCGCACCATCAGGCCGGCGTCGAACTCGGCGACGAGCTCGTCGGGAAGGCTGTCGGGCACGACCGAGAGGCTCTCGAGCACCGCGAGGCGGTCTCCGACCTCGTGCATGATCACCGAGATGGGCGTGTCGAGCGCATCGGCGACCGATGCGAGGATCTCGGAGGAGGCCTCCTTCTGACCGCGCTCGACCTCGCTGAGGTACCCGAGCGCGACGCTGGCCTTGGACGCCACCTGACGGAGCGTGCGGCCCTTCTGCAGTCGGAAGTCCCTCAACACATCGCCGATCTCCTGTCGAACCAGAACCATCGGGAACCTCCTTCAATCTGCCTGCGACTCCGCCGGAGTCGGAAACGGGAGCGTCAGTCTACCTGAAACTCGGTGCTTCCAACCTAGCGTCGCACACTGGGGCTTTCGTGTGAACCTGCAGGATGTAACAGGGTCTTCATCTGGAGTATTCCGGCGAGGAGCGACCTTCTCCGGCACGGCGCGCCGGGTCTTCGATCGGCTGTCTCAGGACGACGGATCGCGTGCCTCGTCGGCCGTGAGCACAGCCTCGAGGGCCATCGCGATCGCGGCATCGACCGTCGCGCGGCGGATCTCGTCGCGCCCTCCGGAGAGCGCGAGCTCCCGCACCTCCGTGCGCTCGCCGACCGACACGGCCACGAACACGACGCCGGGCGGATGGCCGTCCTGCGGATCGGGTCCGGCGACGCCGGTCGTCGCGATGCCGACCGACGCCGGCGCGCCGTCGACCGCGAGCACGCCGCGAACCCCCTCGGCCATCGCGGCCGCGACGTCGGGGTGCACGGCACCCTCGCGCGCGAGCAGGTCGGCCGGGACGCCGAGCACCGAGTGCTTGACCGGCGTCGCGTAGGCGACCACTCCCCCGTGCACGACGGCGGAGGCTCCGGGCACCCGCACGAGCTCGGCCACGACGAGCCCGCCCGTGAGCGACTCCGCCGCCGCGACGCCGAGGCCCCGGGCGGCGAGCAGGGCGATGAGCTCGGCCGCCGCGTCGACGCCGGCCCGCGGCATCCGCTCGCCCATGTACCTCAACGCCCCGTCGTGGATCAGCGGCCGGCGTCGGCCGCGCCGTCGGTGCGCTGGCTCCGGGCCAGGCGGATCGCGTCGCGCACGTACAGCAGGCCCGACCAGAGCGTGAGCACGACGGCCGCGGTCATGAGCACGACGTTGACCCAGTGGATCCAGTCGCCGAACACCGTCCAGAGCGGCACGAGCGCGAACGAGATCGCGACCGCCTGCACGACGGTCTTCAGCTTGCCGCCCGACGATGCGGGCACGACGTTGCCGCGACGCAGCTCGACGAGGCGCCACACCGTGATGCCGACCTCGCGCACGACGATGATCGCCGTGACCCACCAGGGCAGCTCGCCGAGGATCGAGAGGCACACGAGCGCGCCGCTCGTGAGGAGCTTGTCGGCGATCGGGTCGAGGATCTTGCCGAGATCGGTGACGAGCCCGCGCGAGCGCGCGATGTGCCCGTCGATGCCGTCGGTCGCGATCGCGACGATGAACAGCAGCGCCGCCCACCACCGCAGCGCGCCGTCGGCTCCCGCGTCGGCGAGGAGCATCCAGAAGAAGATCGGCGCGAGCAGGATGCGAACGATGGTGATCGCGTTCGGAAGGTTCCAGTTCGCCGATCGCGAGGGGCTTCCGGCGGAGGAGGTCATACCGGCAAGGATAGCGGGATGCCGCAGGCGGGCCCTCGCCCGGCCCCGGAGGGTCGTGCGAGCCGCGCGCCGGAGGCGAGCGCTCAGTCGCGGCCGGTGAGGCCCCAGGCGTCTTCGTCGGCGTCGCCCTCGACCTCGGGAAGGCCCTGGGTCGCGCGCGCCACCGGGTCGCCGTCGTAGCGGTCGTCGGGTTCGAACGCCTCGGTCGGCGACGGGCCGCCGGCGGCCGGCGGGGCGGGCGACGCGGCAGCGGCGGGCGCTGCGGGTGCGGCGGGCCGCCCCGCGGGCTCCTCGCCGCGCAGGCGAGCGAGCACGCCCGGCAGCTGGTCGGCGGACACGAGCAGGTCGCGCGCCTTCGACCCTTCGGACGGGCCGACGATCTCCCGCGACTCGAGGAGGTCCATGAGACGGCCGGCCTTGGCGAATCCGACGCGGAGCTTGCGCTGCAGCATCGACGTCGAGCCGAACTGCGTCGAGACGACGAGTTCTGCCGCGGCGAGCAGCAGTTCGAGGTCGTCGCCGATGTCGGCGTCGATCTCCTTGCGCTCGACCGCAGCGGCGACATCTTGACGGTAGTCGGGTCGCGCCTGACGCGTGACGTGCGTGACGACCTTCTCGATCTCGGCCTCGCTGACCCACGCGCCCTGCACGCGGACCGGCTTCGACGCACCCATGGGCAGGAACAGGCCGTCGCCCTGGCCGATCAGCTTGTCGGCTCCGGGCTGGTCGAGGATGACGCGCGAGTCGGTGACGCTCGTGACCGCGAACGCGAGCCTCGACGGGACGTTGGCCTTGATGAGACCGGTGACGACGTCGACCGACGGGCGCTGCGTGGCCAGCACGAGGTGGATGCCCGAGGCGCGCGCGAGCTGCGTGATGCGCACGATCGAGTCCTCGACGTCGCGCGGGGCGACCATCATGAGGTCGGCCAGTTCGTCGACGACGACGAGCAGGTACGGGTAGGGCTTCAGCTTTCGCTCGCTGCCGGGCGGCAGCACGATCTCGTTGTTCACGACGGCCTTGTTGAAGTCGTCGATGTGGCGGAAGCCGAACGACGCGAGGTCGTCGTAGCGCATGTCCATCTCTTTGACGACCCACTGCAGCGCCTCTGCGGCCTTCTTGGGGTTCGTGATGATGGGCGTGATCAGGTGCGGAACGCCCGCGTAGGGGGCGAGCTCGACGCGCTTCGGGTCGATGAGCACCATGCGCACGTCGGACGGCTTGGCGCGCATGAGCAGCGACGTGATCATCGAGTTCACGAAGCTCGACTTGCCGGAGCCGGTGGATCCGGCGACGAGCAGGTGGGGCATCTTCGCGAGGTTGGCGACGACGTGGCCGCCGCCGACGTCTTTGCCGACGCCGATGGTCATCGGGTGCTTGGCGTGCGCCGCGGCGCCCGAGCGCAGGATGTCGCCGAGCGTGACGATCTCACGGTCGGCGTTCGGGATCTCGACGCCGATCGCGCTCTTGCCGGGGATCGGCGAGAGGATGCGCACCTCGTTCGAGGCGACCGCGTAGGCGAGGTTCTTCGAGAGGGCGATGACCCGCTCGACCTTGACGCCCGGCCCGAGCTCGATCTCGTACTGGGTGACCGTGGGGCCGCGGCTGAAGCCGGTGACCTTCGCGTCGACGCCGAACTGGTCGAGCACGCCCGTGATCTGCCGGACGACCTCGTCGTTCGCCGCGGAACGCGACTTGGCGGGTGCCCCGGCGGCGAGCGTCGACGCCGCAGGAAGGTTGTAGGGGCGGTCGGGCTCATCGGCGTCCGGAGCGCCGGCGACGGCCGTACCCGGCGCCGCTGTGCCGCCTGCGACTGCAGCCGCACCGAGTTCATCGGCCGCCGCAGCGTCGAACACCGAGAGCACGCCCGTGGCACCGGCGTCGTCGTCTTTGAGGGCCGTGCCGCCGCGCGGCACGTCGCCCGTGAAGTGCTGCAGTGCGGACTCGGCCCGCTGCAGGTCGTCGAGCACCTCGGCGCCGTAGGCCGTGCCGCCGCCCGCGGAGTCGATCGGCGAGTCGAACGCACCCGCACCGGAGGCTTCGCCGAACACGGCGGTGAGCCCGTCGACGCCGGGAGCCTCGAATTCGGGGTCGACCTCGCGGTTCGACTCGTTGCGGCGCCACCACGGGAGCATGCCGGACTTGCCGCCCTCGGCACCCTCGCCGTCTGCGTCGAGCGCCTCGAGCCCGTCGAGCTCGACCGGCACCGACTTGCGCCCGCGTTTGGGCTTCTCGACGGTCGCACGCTCGGCGACCGCGGCCTCGTCGGGCTCGGGAGCGCCGAACAGCCAGGCGTAGAGCTCGCGGAATCGGGCCGGGATGCGGTTCGGCGGGGTCTTCGTGATGATCAGCAGCGAGAGCAGGAGCAGCACGATCACGGCGATCGTCGCCCCGACCTGGGTGATCAGCAGTGCGAGCGGCTCGGCGAGCATCCACCCGAGGATGCCGCCGGCGCGCGCGAGGACGGGCATGCCCTCGCTCGGCGCAGGACGGCCGCCGAAGAGGTGGCACAGCGCCGAGACCGACAGCAGCAGGATGGCGAGACCGATGCCGATGCGGGTGTTGTCGTGCACCGAGCTCGGGTGGCGGAACAGCCACACCGCGAACACGAGCAGGATCACGGGCAGCGCGAAGGCCACTCGGCCGAAGAGCCCGCCGAAGGTCCAGGTGTCGAACGCCTGCGCGACCGGCTCGTTGATGAAGAACCACTCCACGACGGCGCCGACGACGGCGAGCAGCACGAGGAAGAACGGCAATCCGTCGCGCCGCTCCTCCTTGCTCAGCGTCTCGGGGCCGAGCGCGCGCGCGGCGCCACCCGTGACGTGCGCCAGGCCCATCCACATGCGCACGAGGAGATTCGGACGATCGGATGCCGCGGCCGCCCCCTTCGCGGAGGTCGCGCGCGTGGTCGTGGCGGGCAGCTTCTTCGTCGGCGCGGTCTTCGCGCTCGACGCCTTGGCACTCGTCGACCTCGAACCCGCGCGCGCAGGCGTGCCGGAGGCACGTCCGTTCGACCTGGTGCTCGTAGCCATGGGCTCTACGTTAGGGCCGACCGCCGACGTGCACCGCCAGGCAGCCGCGAGTGTCCGCGATCCGCGCCACCGCACGGAATTCGCGCCGCGACCGCGCGCACGGCACCGGACCGCGGCCTCGCACTGGGGCTCGGCTCAGGACAACGCCGGAACCCGACTCAGGACAGCAGCCGCACCATCGTGTCCCGGTTGCCGCGCGACGCGACCACCGAGAACCCCTCGCTCCGGTACAGGCTCTCGGCGTGGTTGCCGTGCTCCACGCTCAACGCCAGACGCGCGTAGCCTGCGGCGCGCGCGACATCCGCCAATGCCTGGATGAGGGCCCGTCCGACGCCCTGCGCACGCCAGACCGGGCGCACGCCGATGATGAGCTCCGGCACGCCGGCGGCGACGAACCCGTGCGCCGCGACGTCGGAGGCCAGCAGCCGGTACCACGCGGCGCCGATCGGACGACCCTGCGCGTCGACCGCGACGAACCCGCGATCGGCCGGGCGCTGCCAGCCCGCGATGTAGTTGCGATACACCGGATCGCTCAGCACGGAGGGGCGAGGGCGCGTCGCGCCCGCTCGCCAGTTCGCAGCCTCGACCACCATGTCGGCGAGGAAGGATCCGTCGCTCACGACAGCCGGGCGAATCGTGAAGTCCGCCATGGGCGGATGCTACGCCGCGCCCGTTTCGGGCGTGTTTCGCGGCATCCGCCCGCCGGATGGGGAGGCCGGGCGCTTCAGAACCGGATCGCGTCGATCACGCGCACCCGCACCGCGGTGAGCGCCGGCAGCAGGCCGGCCAAGGCGCCGACCAGCACCGACGAGCCGATGCCGATCAGCGCCGCCTCGATCGGGAACGGCGGGAAGTCCTCGACCATGCCCTGCCCCACCAACTGCTCGAACAACGGGCTCTTCACGGCGACGATCGCGAGCGCCACGCCGATGCCGCCCGCGACGGCCGTGCCGACGACGCTCTCCATCATCACCGAGAAGAAGACGCGACCGCTCGTGGCGCCGAAACTGCGCCTGATGCCGATCTCGCGGATGCGGTACTTGACCGTGACGAGCGAGATCGTCACGAGCCCGAGCGCGCCGAGCAGCAGGATCACCACGGCGACGCCCGCGACCACGAGCTTCAGCACGAGCAACGGGTCGCCGCCGCCCCACGAGAGGTAGTCCTGGCGATAGACCTCGGCCTGCAGGTCGGGCACCGCCGACTGCATCTCGGCGCGCAGGCGCTCGGCGAGGTCGTCGCCGACGTCGACCGGCACCCAGGCCTCGAACTGGTAGCCGTTCTGGTTCGCACCGACGAGGCCGAGCCGGTCGACCGCATCGGCCAGCACGAACGAGCGCGGGTACGTCTCGAAGTCCGAGGTGCGCACGACGCCGACCACGACCGCCGTCACGGGCCCGTCGGAGCCGCGGAGCTCGACCGTGGGGTGCGTCGCGATCGGGGGCGAGCCGAGGCTCTGCCAGAACGGCACGTTGACCACGAGGGCCGGGGCGAGCCGGTCGCCGTCGGACTCGGCGAACCAGGCCCCCTCCTGCATGGCCGTGCGGTGCATGATGCCGTAGTCGGGGTCGACGATCGTCGAGTCGACCGGCGTCACGCCGTCGACGAACTGCGCCGTGAGCGCGCCGTATCCGACGCGCGACTCGTACTCGATCTCGTGGCGCGCCACCGCCGCCCGCCAGGCGTCGGTGATGCGATCGGGATCGGCGACGGACCCGTCCATCGACGTCGAGTACACGTTCGCGGAGAGCATCGCCGGTCGACCGGAGTTGCGCTCGTTGCTCTCGTTCAGCGCCTGCTGCGCGACGGCGGCCGCACCCAGCACGGTCGTGAGCGCGAACACGGCGATCGCGACGCCGACGAGCGAGAGCAGCACGCGCGTGCGGTGGATGCGCAGTTCTTCGGCCGACTCGACGAAGGTCGACACGATGCCCGTGAGCGAGCGCCCGACGAACGACATCATGCGCGCACCTCCTCGGGTTCGGATTCGAACTCGCGTCGTCGTTCGGGAGCCGAGACGGCTTCGGATGCCGCGGGCGCGGCGCCCGGCGCCTCGGCACCGTCGAGCGGAACCAGCCGCCCCGCCTCGAGCCGCAGGTGCCGCACCGCGCGACGGGCGATCGCCGGATCGTGCGTGATCGTCACGAGCGCCGCCCCCGTCTCGCGGGCGACCTCCTCCATGAGCTCCATGACGGTCGACCCGGTCTCGAGGTCGAGCGCGCCGGTCGGCTCGTCGGCCAGGATCAGCCTCGGGCGACGCACGAGCGCCCGGGCGATCGCCACGCGCTGCTGCTCGCCGCCCGACATGCGATCGGGCATCGAGGTCAGTCGCGCACCGAGTCCGACCCGCTCGAGCATCGCCGCAGCGAGTCGCTCGCGCCGCCAGAACGCCGCGCCGCGATCGTAGAGCAGCGGCGTCATCACGTTCTCGATCGCCGTGCGCCCCGGCAGCAGGTTGAACTGCTGGAACACGAACCCGATCGACGCGCCTCGCAACCGCGCCAGCCGCGCGTCTGACAGCCGCCGCACCTCTGCACCGTCGAAGCGGATCTCGCCGTGCGTCGGCCGGTCGAGCAGTCCGAGCAGGTTCAGCAGGGTGGACTTGCCCGACCCCGAGCGCCCGACGATCGACACCCGGTCGCCGTCGTCGATCACGAGATCGACCGCGGAGAGGATCTGCAGCGGCGGCGCGTCGGGGAGCTCGACGGTGCGACCGACGCCGTCGAGGGCGATCAACGTCACTTGCCGAGCCCCATGACCATGCCGCCGCAGGCCGCCGGATCCATCTCGCAGTCGGGCTGCGCCGGCGCGCCGGGCACGAACTGGAGCACCGCGTCGCCCTCGGCGAGCCCGTCGACGATCTGCACGTTCACGCCGTCGGTCAGGCCCAGCGTCACCGGGTGCTCCGCACCCTCGCCGTCGTCGCCCACGAGCCACACCACACCGGTCTCGGCGCCGCCCTCGACCGCGGTGGTCGGCACGGCGAGCACGTCGTCGGCGCTGCCGGCGGCGATCGTCACCTGCGCGGTGAGCCCCGAGAAGACCTTCACCTCGGCCGGCACGGAGCACCTGACCGTCGCGCTGCCCGGAGCTCCGCCGGCCGCCCCCGCGGCCGCGGTGTCCGCATCGTCGCCGGCCGCGACATCCGTCGTCGAGATCGTGAGCGACGTGCAGGAGAACGGCGCAGGGCCGCCCGCGATGACCACCTCGGCCTCGGTCGGCATCTGCGTGAGGCGGTACTGCTGCTCGGCGCCGAGCGGCGCCGAGACCTCGAACGACGGCGGCGCGACCCGGCCGGCGGCCTGGCCGACCGCCATCGGCTGCTCCGAGAGCACGTCGAAGCCGACGAGCACTCCCGAGGTCGGCGCGAGCACTTTCTCGAAATGGTGGCCCGGCTGGCCGAGCGAGACGATCGGGACGCCATCAGGACCGACGGTCGTCGTCTCGACCGGTTCGTCGACGACCTTGATGTCGAAGAGCACGTCGCCCTGGCCGACTACCTGGCCCGGCTTGACGAACACCTCGTCGACCGTGCCGTTGGCCGTCGCCTTGATCGCGACAGCAGGAACGGGCCCCACGGTTCCGGCGAGCACGACGTCGTTGCGGATCGACGCCCGCTCGACCTGCACCTGCGGTTCGCTGATCGTGCCCGTCGGCTGCAGCGACGCGTCGGCCTGCGGGGCGTCGGGGAAGAACGCGAGCTTCACCAGCGCCACGGCGATCGCCGCCACCAGCACCATTCGGAGAATCGGGAAGATCCATTTGCGCCAGACACCCACGGCTGCGCCTCCATCGGTAGGGTTCGGGAAGGGTCGCCCAAACCTACCGGCGCGCATGCCGCGAGCGGTATCCGTCTCGGGGATGATTCAGGGGCGGGTCGGGGATGTCCCGACCCGCCCCTGTGAACGAACCCCGCGCCCCGCCGGCAGCCGACCTGCGCAAGCGGCGGCGGGCGTCGGCTGCTACGCCTCGATGACGAGCGGCACGAGCATCGGACGACGACGCAGGCGACGGTTCACCCACGTGCCGACCGTGCGGCGCACGATCTGCTGCAGCGCGTGCGAATCGCGCACCCCGCTCTGCGCGGCCTCGAGCAGCGCCGCCGAGATCTTCGGCTTGACCTCCTCGAACACGGCGTCGTCTTCGGCGAACCCGCGCGCGTGGATCTCGGGGCCGACGATGATGCGACCGGTCGTGGCATCGACCACGATGATGACCGAGATGAAGCCCTCCTCACCGAGGATGCGGCGGTCCTTGAGGTCGGCGTCGGTGATCTCGCCCACCGTCGAGCCGTCGACGTAGACGAAGCCGAGGTCGAGTTGACCCGCCACCTTCATCTCGCCGTCGAGCAGGTCGTAGACGGTGCCGTTCTCGCCGATGAACGTGTTGCGCTCGGGGATGCCGGTGTCCTGAGCCAGCTTCGCGTTCGCGAACAGGTGACGGTACTCGCCGTGGATCGGGAGGACGTTCTTCGGCTTCAGGATGTTGTAGCAGTAGAGGAGCTCGCCCGCGGCCGCGTGGCCCGAGACGTGCACCTTCGCGTTGCCCTTGTGCACGACGTTCGCGCCGAGCTTGGTGAGGCCGTCGATGACGCGGTAGATCGCGTTCTCGTTGCCCGGGATCTGGCTCGAGGCGAGGATGACCGTGTCGCCCTGGCCGACCTCGATCTGGTGATCGCGGTTCGCCATGCGGCTCAGCACCGCCATCGGCTCGCCCTGCGACCCCGTCGACATGTAGACGATCTTGTCGTCGGGGATGTCGCCGGCCTTCTTGTAGTCGACGAGCACGCCCTCGGGCACCTTGAGGTAGCCGAGGTCGGCCGCGATGGTCATGTTGCGCACCATGCTGCGACCGAGGAGCGCGACGCGGCGTCCGTTCTGGTGGGCGGCGTCGAGCACCTGCTGCACGCGGTGCACGTGGCTCGAGAAGCTCGCCACGATCACCCGACGCGGCGCCCGCGCGATGACCTCGTCGAGCACGGGGCCGATCGCACGTTCGAGCGGCGTGAATCCCGGGACGTCGGCGTTGGTGGAATCGACCATGAACAGGTCGACGCCCTCTTCACCGAGGCGCGCGAACTCGCGGAGGTCGGTGAGCCGGCCGTCGAGCGGCAGCTGGTCCATCTTGAAGTCGCCCGTGGCGAGCACGGTGCCGGCGTCGGTGTGGATCGCGACGGCGAGCGCGTCGGGGATCGAGTGGTTGACCGCGATGAACTCGAGGTCGAACGGCCCGATCTCCTCGTCTTGCCCCTCCTTCACCGTGAGGCTGTACGGCTTGATGCGGTGCTCCTTGAGCTTCGCCTCGACGAGCGCGAGGGTCAGCTGCGAACCGATCAGCGGGATGTCGGCGCGCAGGCGCAGCAGGTACGGCACTCCGCCGATGTGGTCTTCGTGGCCGTGCGTGAGCACGACGCCGACGATGTCGTCGATGCGGTCGCGCAGGAAGCCGAAGTCGGGCAGGATCAGGTCGACGCCCGGCTGGTGCTCTTCAGGGAAGAGCACGCCGCAGTCGACGATGAGGATCTTGCCGTCGATCTCGTAGCTCGTCATGTTGCGGCCGACCTCGCCGAGGCCGCCGATGGGGATGACGCGAAGCGTTCCCGGGGTCAGCGGGGCAGGTTCGATGATGGAATCGGGCATGGGCCCTCCTTCACGTTCGGTGTTCAGTTCGGTGCCGGCCCTGTGACCGGCGGATGTCTCGGGGCGGATGTCTCGCGCAGGCGTGCGCCGCGACATCCGCGGGTCTAACGGGTGGTGCCTGCGACCTTCGGCAGCGCGCCGCCGGCGGCGGCGTTGCGGTCGGGTCGGAAGTTTCGGAAGTCGACGCCCTCGACGCCGCGCACGTGGTCGATCTCGTCTTCGATGAGTGCGGCCTCCCACTCCTCGGGGCCGACGAGGGGCAGGCGCACGCGCGGGCTGCCGATGCGGCCGAGGCCGTGCAGGATGTACTTCGCCGCGACCGTGCCCGGCACGTGCGTCATGACGGCGCGCACGAGGGGTTCGAGCTGCTGGTGGGCGGCCGTCGCGGTGGCCAGGTCGCCGCGGTTCACGGCGTCGACGATCGTGCGGTACGGCGCCGGGGCGATGTTCGCCGTGACGCCGATGAGCCCCGATGCGCCGATCGAGAGGTGCGGCAGCACGTTCGCGTCGTCGCCCGAGAAGTACATCAGGTCGGTCTGGTTCAGCACCCGGCTGACCTCGCTGAAGTCGCCCTTGGCGTCTTTCACGGCGAGGATGTTCGGGTGCTTGGCGAGCCGCAGGATCGTCTCGTACTTGATCGGCACGCCCGTGCGACCCGGGATGTCGTAGAGGATCACGGGCAGGTCGGTCGCGTCGGCGACCATGCGGAAGTGCGTCAGGATGCCGGCCTGCGTGGGCTTGTTGTAGTACGGCGTGACGATCATGATGCCGTCGGCGCCGGCCTGCTCGGAGTGCTTGTAGAGCTCGATCGCGTGGGCGGTCTCGTTCGAGCCGCCGCCCGTGATGATCTTCGCGCGGCCCGAGGCCACGTCTTTCGCCACCTCGACGAGGCGGATCTTCTCGGGGTCGGTGAGCGTCGACGTCTCACCCGTCGTGCCCGTGACGACGATGCCGTCTGCGCCGCCCTTGATCAGGTGGTCGATGTGCTTCTCGACCCCGGGCCAATCGACCTCGCCGTCAGCCGTGAACGGGGTGACGAGCGCGACGAGTACCTGTCCGAAGGGGTTTTCCTGAGTCACGCCCTCAAGGCTATCGGGTCGAGCGGATGCCGCGTGCTGCCGTCGCCCGGGGGCGTCGCCACGGCCGGCCGGCCGAGAGGGCGGGGTCAGCGGCGGCGGTAGGTGACGAAGCGGTAGCGGATGCCGGTGGCCGAGGTGTGCTCGTCGTCGCGCGCGGCCGCGAACTCCGGCCCGACGGGCGGGGCGAGCACATCGCCGTCGAGCGGCCGGAAGGAGCCGTCGGCGTGCCGCAGCTCGGTCACCTCGACGCGGTCGGCCAGGGCGAGGGCCGTGCGGAACAGCTCGGAACCGCCGATCACCCAGACCCGGTCGACGTCGTCGAGGAGGGCGAGGGCCGCGTCGAGGGACGCGGCCGCCTCGGCGCCGTCTGCGGCCCAGTCGACCTGGCGCGTCACGACGACGTTGCGGCGACCCGGCAGCGGCCGGTAGCGCGGGTTCAGGGAGTCCCACGTCTTGCGCCCCATGACCACGGGCGCGCCGAGCGTGACGGCCTTGAAGTGCGCGAGGTCTTCGGGCACGTGCCACGGCATGCCGCCGTCGCGGCCGATGACGCCGCCCTCGGCCTCGGCCCAGACGAGCCCGATCGCCGGACGCGGCGGGCCCGCGGCATCTGCCTCGGAACCGCTCATACGGCGACGGCGCCGCGGATCGCGGGGTGGTGCTGGTAGTCGACGACCTCGAAGTCGTCGTACTCGTAGTCGAAGATCGAGTCGGGCGTGCGCGTGAGCCGCAGTGTCGGCGGGGCGAACGGTGCGCGGGTGAGCTGCTCCCGCACCTGCTCGACGTGGTTGTCGTAGATGTGGCAGTCGCCGCCCGTCCAGACGAAGTCGCCGACCTCGAGCCCGGTCTGCGCGGCGACCATGTGGGTGAGCAGCGCGTACGAGGCGATGTTGAACGGCACGCCGAGAAAGAGGTCGGCGCTGCGCTGGTAGAGCTGGCACGACAGCTTGCCGTCGGCCACGTAGAACTGGAACACCGCGTGGCAGGGCGCGAGGGCCATGTCGGGGATGTCGGCCGGGTTCCAGGCCGAGACGATGAGCCGGCGCGAATCGGGGTTCGTGCGGATCTGCTCGACGACCTCGGCGATCTGGTCGATCGTCTCGCCGTTCGCGGTGGGCCAGGAGCGCCACTGCACCCCGTAGACGGGACCGAGCTCGCCGGCCGGATCGGCCCATTCGTCCCAGATGGTGACGCCGTTCTCGCGCAGCCAGGCCACGTTGGACTCGCCGCGGAGGAACCAGAGCAGCTCGTACGCGATCGACTTGAAGTGCACGCGCTTCGTCGTGACGAGCGGGAACCCCTCGGCGAGGTCGAAGCGCAGCTGGCGGCCGAACACGCTGGTGGTGCCCGTGCCGGTGCGGTCGGTCTTGCGCGTGCCGTGCTCGAGCACGTCGCGCAGGAGGTCTTCATACGGGGTGCTGATCGTCTCGGACATCGCATCGATGCTAACCTGGCTCGCCGACATCAGGGCCGACATCGGGGCCGACATCGGGGCCGACATCGGGCGGATGCCGCGGCGCGGCGCCGTGCGACCCCCGGCGCGCCGCGGCATCCGCCCGATCGGCCGGTCGTCGCCCGTCATGCGTCGTCACACTCGACACGCCGTGACGGAGCGCTCGTACCCTTGCCCCATGGACTGGCAGGCGGCGCTCATCGTCGGCCTCGGCCTGCCCGCGCTCGCCACCGCCCTCGGTCTCGTCTGGCGGGCGAGAACGGGTCGGGTCCGGTCGGCCGCCGGCCTCACCACGACGACGGATGCCGTGTCGACGCGCAGCACGTCGGCCGCCGCGCTCGGGCTCGCCGACGCCGACCTCGGCGACACCGCGACGCTCGTGCAGTTCTCCACCGAGTACTGCAGCCGTTGCCCGGCGACCGCCCGGCAGTTGGGCGAGGTCGCCGCCTCGTACGACGGCGTGCGCCACGTCGAGATCGACCTCACGCATCGGGCCGATCTCGCCGACCGGTTCCACGTCCGGCAGACCCCGACGACGCTGATCCTCCGCGCCGACGGCACCACGACCGCGCGCATCGGCGGAGCCCCCCGCCTCGCGGCCGTCCGCACCCACCTCGAGACCCTGATCGGGAGCCCCCATGTCGCATCCTGAATCCGTCGCATCCGACGCCGCAACGACCGCCGCACCCGCCGGCATCGACCCGCGCGCCCCGCGCTTCTCCGCGGCGATCACCGCCGTGTTCCTCCTCGCCGTCGTCGTGCTGTCGGTCGCCGGCCTCGACGTCACCGCGTGGGCGCTGCTCACCGTGCTCTCCGCGATCTTCCTCTGGGGTGCGGTCGCGGGTGTGAAGCGGCATCCGTTCGGCGTGCTCTTCCGCACGTTCGTGCGGCCGCGCCTGGCGCCGCCGACCGAGCTCGAAGACCCGCGCCCGCCGACCTTCGCCCAGCTCGTCGGCTTCATCGTGACGATCGTCGGCGTCGTGCTCGGCCTGTTCGGCGTCGAGTACGCGGTCGCGATCGCGGCGGGCTTCGCGTTCATCGCGGCGTTCCTGAACGCGGTCTTCGACTACTGCCTCGGATGCCAGATCTACCTGCTGCTCGTTCGCGCGCGTCTGCTGCAGCGGGCCTGACATCCCGCTCGCGCAGGCCTGCCGTTCGGCACCCGTCGCGGGCTAGGCTGAGGGCTCCGGCTCGACGAGGAGGACCCATGGCCGTCACGAGTGAATCGACCACCGTCTGGACCGGCACGCTTGCCGGCGGTTCGGGCACGACCAAGCTCGACTCCTCGGGAGTCGCCGAGTTCCCCGTCAACTGGCGGGCGCGCTCCGAGGGCGAGGCGGGCACCACGAACCCCGAAGAGCTGCTCGGCGCCGCGCACTCGTCGTGCTACTCGATGGCCCTCGCACATGCGCTGACGGGTGCCGGGCACGCGCCCGAGTCGATCCAGACCACGGCGGCCGTCACGTTCGAGGCCGGTCGGGGCGTGCTCGGCAGCCACCTGCTGGTGAGTGCACGCGTTCCTGGCCTCACCGAGGCGGAGTTCGAGGCGTTCGCCGAAGACGCCAAGGCGAACTGCCCGATCTCGAAGGCGCTCACGGGCATCCCGATCACGATCGAAGCCGAACTCGCCTGACGTGCGAGTGCTCATCGCCGGCGCGTCCGGCTTCATCGGCACGGCGCTCGTCGAGCGCCTCGCCGCCGAAGGGCACGAGGTGCTGCGCCTCGTGCGCCGTCGCACCGCGTCGCCCGATGAGGTGACCTGGTCGCCCGCGGCGGGCATCATCGACTTCACGGTCATGGATCGCGTCGACGCCGTGATCAACCTGTCGGGCGCGTCGCTGTCGCACCTTCCCTGGACGAAGTCGTACCGTGCCGACATCCTCGAATCGCGGGTGAGTGCGACCCGCACCCTCGCCGACGCGATGCGCAAGGCGCGCACTCCCCCGGCCGTGTTCCTCAGCGGCTCGGCCGTGGGCTACTACGGCAACCGGCCGGGCGAACTCCTGACCGAGGCATCGCCCGCCGGCACCGGATTCCTCGTCGACGTGGTCGACCGTTGGGAGAAGGCGGCGCGCCTCGCGCCCCACGAGACGCGCACCGTGAACCTGCGCACGGGCCTCGTGATCGGCCGCGGCGGCGCGATGAAACCGGTCGGCCTGATGACCAAGCTCGGCATCTCGGCGCGTCTCGGCACGGGCGGGCAGCACTGGCCCTGGGTCGCGCTCGACGACGAGGTGTCGGCGATCGTGCACCTGCTCGACTCACCGCTCGCCGGCCCGGTCGACATCGTCGGCCCGACGCCAGCGACCGCCGATCGGGTGATGGGCGCGATGGCGACGCGCATGCATCGCCCGTACTCGCTCGCGGTGCCAGAGCGGGTGCTCGGCATGGCGCTCGGTCAAGCGGCCGACGACCTGCTGCTCGCGAGCCAGAAGGTCGTGCCCCAGCGACTGCTCGACGACGGGTTCGCGTTCGCCCACGAGACCGTGGAGTCCGCGATCGACGCGATGCTCAGCTCGCCCGCTCGAGCTCGATAGCCCGCCGAACCGCATGCCGCGCGCGTCGGCGGTCGCCGGCGGCGTCGTAGGCCATGCCGAGCCGCATCCACGCGCGCCACGAGTCGGGCTCGGACTCGGCTTCGGCGCGGAACCGGTCGAACTCCGCATCGGCCGAGGCGCGTACGGCGCGTCCGCTCGCGGTGGTCTCGATGCCGAGGTCGGTCGCGCCCTCGTCTTCGAGTCGTCGCACGAGCCGTTGCGAGTGGATGCCGAACGCGAGCTCGCGCCAGATGGCCCACGCCGCCACGAGCGGCAGCACGATCAGGGCGATGCCCATGACGATCGCGACGGGTTCGCCCGTGCCCACGAACTGCACGGCGCGCCATCCGACGAGCGCCACGTAGACCGCGAGCAGCACCGCCATCGAGACGGCGCCGATCTTCGCCCCGCTCATTCGGCGGCGGGGACGGCGGGGACGGTCGGGTCGGCGGGAGCCGCGGGAGCCGCTGCCGCACCGGGCAGGTCGAGTCCGAGGAGCGCCCCGAGTCCGACGGTCACGCCGGTCGCCTCGGTGGCGCGGCGCAGAGCGAGCAGGATGCCGGCCTCGTAGGAGCTCGGCGAGAGGGTGGAGTGGGCGATCGTGAGGGTCTCGCCGTCGCCGCCGAGCACGACGCGCTGCTCGGCGAGCAGGCCCGACATGCGCAGGCTGTGCACCGGCACTCCCGACACGAGCTGGCCGCGCGCGCGCTGGTCGGCGTGCGGGGCCTCGACCGGGCCGGCGGCGGCGCGCGCCTCGCCGATGAGCTCGGCGGTGCGCACGGCCGTGCCCGAGGGCGAGTCGACCTTGCCCGCGTGGTGCGCCTCGACGATCTCGATGGAGTCGAACCAGGGGGCCGCGAGCGCGGCGAACGCGGTGCCGAGCGTGCTGCCGATGGAGAAGTTCGGGATGAAGAGCACCGCGCCGGCCTCGTCGTGACCGCGCACGAAGCGCTCGATCTCGGCGATGCGGTCGGACGACCAGCCGGAGGTGCCCACGACGATCGGGATGCCGGCGCCGGTCGCGAACTCGACGATGCCAGCGCTCGCGGCGGGGTGCGTGACGTCGAGCACGACATCGGCGCCGAGCATCTCGTCGAGCTCGGACTTCGACGACAGCGCCGCGTGCAGTTCGAGGTCTTCGGCCCCCTCGACGAGTGCGAGTGCCAGCTTGCCCATTTTGCCCGTGGCCCCGGCCACGGCGACCCGTATCGTCACGTGCTTCACCCTACCAAGCGCCGATTAGGCTGAGCCGCATGCAGTTCCGAGCGGTGCCGGTCAGCGGCGCAGAGGCCCACGGCATGCTCACGGCGTACTTCGCGGAGCGTGCGGCCGGGTTCCCCGTCGAGCAGGGCGAGTACCGTCCGACGTTCCCCGTCGACGCCGCGTTCACCCCGCCCGACGGCGTCTTCCTCATCGTCGACGACCCGTCCGAGCCCGTCGACGGCGACGGGGCCGATGCCTCTGGCACGACGGGCATCGGCTGCGGGGGCATCCGGCGCATCGAGCCCGACCCTGCGACCGGCCTCGTGCGCTACGAGATCAAGCACCTCTGGCTGACGGATGCCGCGCGCGGGCGTGGCACCGGACGCGCCCTGCTCGTCGAGCTCGAACGCCGTGCCCGCGAGTTCGGCGCGGAGGAGCTCGTGCTCGACACGAACGCGAGCCTCGCGGCCGCGGGCGGCCTCTACCGCTCGAGCGGCTTCACCGAGATCCCGCCGTACAACGACAACCCGAACGCCACGACCTGGTACGCGAAGCGGCTCGCCGGCTGAGGCGCCGCAGCCGACCCGACGACGCCGGCACGCGGCATCCGCACGCCCGGACTCGGCGGCGCAGCGCGGTCAGACCGCGAAGGACTCGGGCAGGCCCGTGCGCAGCTCGAACGGAAGGTGCGCGAGGTCGTTGTGCACGACGAGGTTCCAGGGACGGCCGCTGCGCTGGGTGAGCACCGTGAGGCCGCAGTTGGCCTGGTTGATCGAGAGCCAGCGCCAGTCGGGGGCGCTGAGCACCTCGCGCACGAACCAGCCGATGACGAAGTTGTGCGTGATGAGCAGGTCGTGGCGGTCGTCGCGGTGCGAACGCAGGAACTCGGCCGCGGCGTCCTCCATCTGAGCGGTGCCGGCCTCGATCTCGGCCTCGGTGACCGAGCCGAAGAACGCGTCGTAGGCCTTCGGCGTGGCGGGCGCCGGCCCCGACGGGATGCAGTCGAAGAGCAGGGCCGACGGCTCGGGCGAGAGCGACGGCATCTTCGCCGCGATGATCTCGGCGGTCTCGGTCGCGCGCTGCAGCGGCGAGTGCCAGGCGTTGTCGAACGGGATGCCGCCGAGCCGCTCGGCCAGCAGCTCGGCCTGCCGACGGCCGCGCGGCGACAGGGGGCCGTCCTGCAGGCCGTGTTCGGCGTCGAGCTGTTCGCCGTGGCGGACGAGGTAGAGGTGGTGTGGCACGATGCGCTTCCTGTGCTGGTCGGGGCGTCGGGTCGTCGGTCGGGTGGGTGTCGCTAGGCGGCGTCGGAGGTCGGGGGCAGGTCGATGGCGTCGGCGAAGTCGGCCTCCTCGCTCGCGCCGACGGCGACGAGCGAGAAGGGCTGCGCCGCCAGGTCGGCGGCGAGCACGCGGACGTCTTCGGCGGTGACCCGGGCG
Source organism: Agromyces allii (assembly GCF_009749385.1). GTDB lineage: Bacteria > Actinomycetota > Actinomycetes > Actinomycetales > Microbacteriaceae > Agromyces > Agromyces allii. Next base: position 61,711 of record NZ_WBIN01000005.1, read on the forward strand.
ATGCGGCGGAGCGCCTCGTCGAGGTCGACGAACTCGCCGAGGGTGAGCTCGGCCCGGCCGAGCCGCGACATCCGCGTGTCGGAGTCTTCGAGCGCGAGCGCGGAGGCCCCCGCCAGCTGACCCGTGGCACGGCGCAGCTCCTCGGCCGTGATGCCGTCGCGCGCGAGGCGCTCGAGTTCGACGCGCATGAGTTCGGCGACCGTGGGAGCCTTCGAGGGTGCGCAGCCCGCGTACATGCCGAACAGTCCGGCGTCGGAGTACGACGGCGAGAACGAGTACACGGCGTAGGCGAGTCCTCGGCGTTCGCGCACCTCTTGGAAGAGGCGGGAGGACATGCCCGAGCCGAAGACGGTGTTGAGCACGCTCATGGTCGAGCGGCGCGGGTCGGTGGCGACGAGCCCGCGTGCCCCGAGCATGAGGTTGACCTGCTCGATGGGACGCTGCACGACCGAGAGCTCGCGCGGCGGTGCGAGCTCGACCGAGGTGCGGGAGCGGCGCTCGACGGGTGCGGCCTCGATCGCCAGGTTCCACCCGCCGGCGGTCAGCGCGCGCTCGAGCGCGGCGACGAGCTCGTCGTGGTCGACGGCGCCCGCCGCGGTGACCACGAGGTCGTTCGGCCGGTAGTTGGCGGCGTAGTGCGCGAAGACCGCCTCGCGAGTCGCCTGGTTGATCGTGTCGGGGCTGCCGCCGATGGGGCGCCCGAGCGGGTGCTCGCCGAGCACCGCCTCGAAGAAGCGCTCGTTCGCGACGTCGCCCGGATCGTCGCCCGCCATCGACAGCTCCTCGAGGATGACGCCGCGCTCGTTGTCGAACTCGACCGGGTCGAGCAGCGACGACGTGAACATGTCGGAGAGCACCTCGACCGCCATCGGCAGGTCTCGGTCCTGCACCTTGGCGTAGTAGCAGGTGTACTCCTTCGCCGTGAGTGCGTTGTGCTCGCCGCCCACGGCGTCGAAGGAGATCGCGATGTCGAGCGCGGTGCGGCTCGGCGTGCCCTTGAACAGCAGGTGCTCGAGGAAGTGGGTCGAGCCGAACGTCGCCGGATGCACGGCGTCGGCCGCACGCTCGTCGCGAGAGCCGACGGCCACCCAGAAGCCGATGGTCGCGCTGCGACTGCCCGGGACCTGCTCGGTGAGCACGCGCACACCCGACGGCAGGATCGTTCGTCGAACGCGGGCGTCACCGGCAGCGGTGAAGGACAGTTCGGCAGTGCCGAGAGGAAGGTCGACGGCGCCGTTCATCCCACCCAGCCTAGGCCACGCGTTCGCGCCGTGGTGCTCGGCGCGCGCCTCAGTGCGACGCGCGGTCGAGCTCGACGAGCTCCGATCGGTGCAGTTCGACGGATGCCGCGGCGATGAGCGCGTCGACCTGGTCGGCGTTGGTCGCGCTCACGACCGGTGCGACGACCGTCGGGCGTGCGAGCAGCCACGCGAGCGCGACCGTGGCCGGGGCCACGGCATGCGTCGCGGCGATCGCGTCGAGGGCCCCGAGCACGCGGAGCCCGCGTCGACCCAGGTGCACTCCCGCACGGGCGCCGCGGGCATCGTGCTTGACGTCGCTGCGTCGGCGGACCCCTCCTGCGAGGAATCCGTTCGCGAGCGCGAAGTACGGCATGACCGCGAGTCCCTGCGCGTGCGCGACGAGCTCGGTGGCGCCCTCGAAGGAGCTCCGCTCCATCAGGCTGTAGCGGGTGGTCAGGGTCTGGAACCGCGGCAGGCCGTTGGCCGCGAGCACGCGGGCCTCGATGAGGCGTTCCGGGCCGAAGTCGCTCGCACCCACCGCGCGGACCTTGCCGGCGTCGACGAGTGCGCCGACGGCGCCGAGCGACTCCTCGAGCGGCACCTCGGGGTCTTCGCCGTGCAGGTACAGCACGTCGATGCGGTCGGTGCGCAGTCGCTGCAGGCTCGCGTCGACCGCGGCGCGGATGGTCTGCGGGGCGAGCCCGGGAAGATCCTGGTTGCGGCCGACCTTCGTCATGACGTGCATGCGGTCGCGCGAGCCGCGCGACGCCATCCACGAGCCGATGATCGATTCGCTGCGCCCTGCGGCGTAGCTGTCGGCCGTGTCGATGAGGTCGCCGCCGGTTCCGGCGAACCGGTCGAGGATCGCGTAGGCGTCTTCGGAGCCGAGCGTCCACCCGAAGGTGCTCGCGCCGATGGCGAGACGGTGCACGCTCATGTCGGTGTCGCCGAGCTTCGCGCGGAGCGGCACGAGGATCGGACCCGAGAAGGTGTTGCTGGTGACGACCTCTGCGCGGTGCGCGGCGGTGCGCGGCTCGTCGAGGATCGACGCCCCGGCGGCATCCGCGTTCGGGAATACGTCGCGTTCCGCGAGTGCGACCGTCGACCCGTGATCCGTCTCACGGAGCGTGTCGCGCCCCCCTGCCAAATGCCTTCTCGCCACCGTCTCCTCCTCCCCAGGATTGCAATGAGACTACGTCGACTTCCGCGTGAAACCGGGGAACTCGGGGTGAACTGTTACCCAATCGTTTCGGCCTGTCCCCCGAAAGGTGGACGACATATGCCTTCGAGGTGTGGTTCGGAGCCGAAAGCCGGTCGGATTGCCCCGACCGGACCCACGTGCCGGACGAAGCGTCGCCGCATGCCGTGCGATGCCGCACACGCACGGTCGGCGGCCTGCGCGGAGGTTCGGCGGGCTACCGGTCGCGCCGGACCACGGCCTCGGCCTGCCGCAGCACCGGCCCGTCGACCATGCGTCCGCGGAACGCGAAGACGCCCGGCTCGCCGACGGCTGCGGCGAGCACTGCACGCGCCCATTCGAGCTGCTCGGCACTCGGCCGATAGGCCGCACGAACGGTGTCGACCTGCGACGGGTGGATGCACGCGGTGGCCGCGAATCCGAGCGCCGCGGCGTCGCGCGCCTCATCGGCGAGCCCGTCGAGGTCGGAGATGTCCAGGTGCACCGTGTCGATCGCGGCGACGTCGTGCGCGGCGGCCGCGAGCTGCACGTGCGCTCGGGCGTGCGCGGCCACGCCGCGATAGCGGGCGTCGTCGTGGCGGCTCGAGAACCCGCCGAGCGAGGCCACGAGGTCTTCGGCGCCCCACATGAGCGCCGACACGTTCGGCAGCGCCGCGACGGCCTCGGCCGCGAGCACGCCGCGGGCCGTCTCGCAGAGGGCGACGACCTCGAAGGGCTCGAGGTCGACCAGGTCGGCCGTGCCCTCGCACTTGGCGAGCATCACGGTTCGGTACGGCGTGTCGGCGAGCATCGCCACGTCGTCGGCGAAGTCGGCCGAGGCGGCCGGGTTCACGCGCACGATCACGCGGTCGGGGTCGAGGGCGGATGCCGCGACCGCACGCCGCGCCTCGGCCTTCGACCCCGGCGCGACGGCGTCCTCGAGATCGAGGATCACCGCGTCGGCCCGCTCGAGCGCCTTCGCGAACCGGTCGAGTCGGTCGGCCGGGCAGAAGAGCAGCGCCGGGCCGAAGCGGAACGGCGGCCGTGTCATCCGCTCGCCCCCTCGTCCGACGGCGCACCCGCCGCATCCGGCGCACCGTGCTGCCCGGCGCCGCGCTCCCCCGCCTCGCGCGTGTGCACGAGCATCGTGCGCGACGCGGTCGCGACGACCACGCCGTGCTGGTTGCGCGCGGTGTGCGCGAGCACGACGACGCCCTCGCCGGGGCGCGACGAGGACAGCCGCTTGGATTCGACGACCGACTCGCCGTACAGCGTGTCGCCGACGAACACGGGGTGCGGGAACGCGACCTCGCCGAAGCCGAGGTTCGCCACGAGCGTGCCCAGCGTGAGCTGTCCGACCGACTGGCCGACGAGGGTCGACAGCGTGAAGAGCGAGTTCACGAGGATGCGCCCGAACGGCTGCGTCGCCGCGAACGCCGCGTCGAGGTGCAGCGGCTGCGGGTTCATCGTGAGCGTCGTGAAGAGCACGTTGTCGGCCTCGGTCACGGTGCGCCCCGGGCGGTGCAGGTAGCGCACGCCCGTCTCGAACTCCTCGAACCAGAGGCCGCGCTGCACGACCTCGCGCTCGGGAACCACGTCGCTCGCGGCATCCGTCATGGTGGGCTCCTACGCGGTCGGAACGAGCTGCTCGGCGCCGATGCCGAGCTCGCGCGTGATGATCATGAGCTGCACCTCGGTGGTGCCCTCGCCGATCTCGAGGATCTTCGAGTCGCGGTAGTGGCGCGCCACGGCGTTCTCGTTCATGAAGCCGTAGCCGCCGAAGATCTGCGTGGCGTCGCGCGCGTTGTCCATGGCCGCCTCCCCGCACACCATCTTGGCGATGGATGCCTCGAGCGTGAAGGGCTTGCCCGCATCGAGCTTGCGCGCGGCGTCGTGCCACGCGAGCCGCGCCTGGTGCACCCGGGCCTGCATGCGCGCGATCTTGAACGCGATGTGCTGGTTCGAGCCGATGCTCGCGCCGAACACGCGGCGCTCGTTCGCGTAGCGGAGCGCCTCCTCGAGGCAGCCCTGCGCGGCACCCGTCGCGAGCGCCGCGAACGCCACCCGGCCCTCGTTGAGCGTGCGGAGGAAGTTCGCGTACCCGCGTCCGCGCTCGCCGAGCAGGTTCGACGCGGGAACTCGCACGTCGCGGAGGGTCAGCGGGTGCGTGTCGGAGGTGTGCCAGCCGACCTTGTCGTAGCTCGGCTCGACCGTGAATCCGGGGGTGTCGTTCGGCACGATGATCGTCGAGAGCTCGGGCTTGAGCTCGCCGCGCGCCCCGATGCGCTGGCCGGTCACGGCCGTGATCGTGACGAACCGGGTGATGGGCGTGCCCGAGTTGGTGATGAACTGCTTCGAGCCGTTGATGACCCACTGGTCGCCGACGAGGTCGGCCGTCGTCGCCGTGGCGCCCGCGTCGCTGCCGGCGCCCGCCTCGGTGAGCCCGAACCCGGCGAGCGCGCGCCCCGACACGAGGTCGGGCAGGTACTCGGCCTGCTGCGCGGGCGTGCCGTGACGGTAGACGGGCATGACGCCGAGTCCGACACCCGCCTCGAGCGTGACGCCGATCGACTGGTCGACGCGGCCGAGCGCCTCGACGGCGAGGCAGAGCTGGAAGTAGGTCTTGCCCTGTCCGCCGACGTCCTTCGGGAACGGAAGCCCGAACAGGCCCATGTCGCCCATCTGCGCGATGATCTCCATCGGCAGGCGACGCTGGGTGTCGTACTCGTAGGCGGCGGGGGCGACGACGCGGTCGGCGAAGTCGGCGACGTCGTCGGAGAGGCGCTGCTCCTCGTCGGTGAGGTCATACTGCATGCGTGGGCTCCTGTTCGTGGGCTCCCCGGGTCGCGGGGAGGTCGGATTCGGGTGCGGATGCTGCGTCGCGGGTGTCGCTCGCAGGCTCGATGCGCGCGACGGGTTGGTCGCGCGAGACCAGGTCGCCGACGGACGCCGCGAGGCGCACGGTTCCGGCGGCGGAGGCGGTGATGCGGTGCTCCATCTTCATGGCCTCGATCGCGAGGATCGGGGCGCCCGCCTCGACCGGGTCGCCGTCGGCGACGAACACGGCCGTGACGGTGCCGGGCATGGGCGCACGCAGTTCGGGGCTCAGCGCGACGCCGCCGCGCTCGGCGAGCGCCCGTCGCGCCTCGGCGTGGGCCCGGCGGGCGACGTGCACCAGGGCGAAGGTGCCGTGGGCGTCGTGCACCCAGATCTCGCCGTCGGCGGCGATGCGCACGGTGGCGGCGGGTTCGTCCGCCTCGGCGGACCGTCCTGCGGCGACGGCGACGGCGACCACGTCGGCGGGCTCGTCGCGAGGGGCGAGCAGCACGGTCGGCGGGCGGTGCGCGCCGAGGCGCCAGCCCGCGGCATCCGTCCAGGCGGCCGGTCCCGCACCCGCGCGCTCGAGGGCGCGCCCCTCGCGGGCTGCATCGGCGAGCACGGCGGAGGCCGCGGCCGCGAGCTGCTCGGGTCGCGGGCGCCCGGCAGTGGCGGGCGGCATCCGCTCGATGAGGTTCGTGTCGAGGGCGCCGGCGCGCACGTCGGGATCGGCGAGCAGGCGGCGGACGAAGGCGAGGTTCGTGTCGACGCCGAGCACGACGGTCTCGGCGAGTGCCGCATCGAGCCGTTCGAGCGCCTCGGCCCGGTCGGCGCCGTATGCGATGACCTTCGCGAGCATGGGGTCGTAGTCGGCCGTGATGTGCTGACTCGTTCGGATGCCCGCGTCGACGCGCACGCCCTCGCCCGTCGCCGGCCGCCACTCGAGCAGTTCGCCCGTCGAGGGCAGGAACCCGCGATCGGGCGATTCGGCGTACACGCGGGCCTCGATCGCGTGCCCGGTGAGGTGCACGTCGTGCTGGGCGATGGCGAGCGGCTGCCCCGCGGCGATGCGGAGCTGCTGCTCGACGAGGTCGATGCCCGTCACGAGCTCGGTCACGGGGTGCTCGACCTGCAGCCGGGTGTTCATCTCGATGAAGAAGAACTCGTCGGGCGCGACATCCGACACGAGGAACTCGACCGTGCCAGCGCCGAGGTAGGCGACGCTGCGGGCCGCATCGCAGGCGGCCTGCCCGATGCGCTCGCGGGTCGCCGCATCGAGGAGCGGCGACGGCGCCTCCTCGACGACCTTCTGGTGGCGGCGCTGCAACGAGCACTCGCGCTCGCCGAGGTGGATGACGGTGCCGTCGGCGTCGGCGAGCACCTGCACCTCGATGTGCCGCGGTCGCTCGATGAGGCGTTCGAGCAGGAGCGTGTCGTCGCCGAACGAGGTGCGCGCGACCCTGCGGGCGGCCGGGATCGCGTCGGCGAGCTCGACCGCGTCGCGCGCGATCTGCATGCCCTTGCCGCCGCCTCCGGCCGAGGGCTTGACGAGGAGCGGGAATCCGACCTGCTCGCCGGCGGCCAGGAGCTCGGCGTCGTCGAGATCGGGGTCCGAGACGCCGGGGACGACCGGGACTCCGGATGCCGCGACGTGCCGCTTCGCGCGGATCTTGTCGCCCATGACGGCGAGCGCCTCGTCGCCCGGCCCGATGAAGACGATGCCGGCCTCGCGGCAGGCGGCGGCGAAGCCCGCGTGCTCCGAGAGGAATCCGTAGCCGGGGTGCACGGCCTGCGCGCCGGTCTCGAGCGCCGCGGCGACGAGACGGGCGGGGTCGAGGTAGCTCTGCGCGGCGGGCGCCGGGCCGATGCGCACGGCCTCGTCGGCGAGGCGCACGTGCGGGGCGTCGGCATCGGCGTCGGAGTGGACCGCGATCGAGCGGATGCCGAGACGCCGCAGGGTGCGGATGACGCGCACGGCGATCTCGCCGCGGTTCGCGACGAGCACGCGTTCGAACGGACGGCTGGCGGCGTCGATCGTGCCCATGTGCGTGTCTTCTGCCTCTCTGCAGGGCGCACGCCGCTCGAATCCGGTTAGCGTGCACTAACTGGAATCATGTTAGTGACCACTAACTGAAATCGCAAGCACGCGACGCAGTGCCTGCGCATCGCGCCGCGAGTGGGCGGCTCTGGCGGTCTCCAGGCGCGAGGAGCCGCCGGAATCGCCCATTCGCGGCGTCAGCGGCGGAGATCACCGCGCAGGTCAGGGAGCGGCGTGCGACGCGACGGCGGCGACCAGGCACTCGACGCCGTAGCCGAACGCGCGGTCGACGTCGCCGCCGAGACGGAAGGCGCCCGCGAGCTCCATGCTGACGAAGCCGTTGGCCCAGGCCGTGAAGGTTCGCGCCGCGTCGAGCGCGTGCTCCTCGCCGACGAGGTCGGCGGCGGCGTCGAGCACCGGCACGCTCGAGGCGCGCAGCGACTCGGGGTCGAGGTGGAGCTCGGCGCCCGGCGCGAACACGATGCGGAACGCCACCGGGCGCTCGTGCGCGAAGGCCCGCAGCGCGCGAGCGAGCGCCCTGAGCCGATCGCGCGGGTCGGCGCCGGCCCGCGTCGCCGCGCGGGCGGCGCTCTCGCCCAGGTCGCGGAGCGTGGCGTCGGTCACGAGCGCGATGAGCGCATCGCGACTCGCCACGCGCTTGTAGAGCGACGGCGCCCGCACGCCGACGCGCGTGGCGACGGCCTGCATGGTGAGGCCCTCGAGCCCGGCCTGCTCGAGCAGCTCGCGGCCGGCGTCGACGATCGCGACGAGGGAGGTGCGGTCGGGCGTGGGCATCTGAACTCCTCGAGGTGCGGGATGTCGGCGCGGACGCGGCATCCGATCACGTATGGCTATTGACGTTAGCCATGATAGCTATGTATCGTAGCCATGGCTAGCCCGGATCTCGGCACGGGGCTCCAACCGCGAACCTCCGACCGGGCCGACCGGAACCGAGCCACGAACATCGGAGACACACCATGCGACTCGCACCCTCGCTGCACCGCGTCGGCAACGACATCGTCGCCGTCTACCTGATCGACACCCCCGAGGGCGTCACGATCATCGACGCCGGCCTCGCCGGACAGCGGAAGGAGCTGCTCGCCGAGCTCGACGCCATGGGGCGCACGCTCGACGACGTGCGCGGCGTCGTGCTCACGCACGGCGACAGCGACCACATCGGATTCGCCGAACGGCTCCGTCGCGACCACGGCGTGCCGATCTTCGTGCACGAGGCGGATGCCGCGCGTGCCCGTGGCGAGGAATCGTCGAAGCCCGAATGGGGCCGCCTGAAGCTCGGCGCCACCGCGAAGTTCATGTGGTACGCGCTGCGCAAGAACGGCCTGCGCACCACGCCGCTCACCGAGGTCGTCGCCGTGCGCGACGGCGACCGGCTCGACCTGCCGGGTGCACCCGTGATCATCGGCCTGCCCGGCCACTCCCCCGGCAGCATCGCGATCCACGTTCCCGCGGTCGACGCCGTGTTCGTCGGCGACGGCCTCACGACCCGCCACGTGCTGACCGGCGCGACCGGCCCCCAGCCGGCGCCGTTCACGGACGATCCGGCCGAGGCGCTCGCGTCGCTGCATCGCATCGCGGGCCTCGGGGCCGCGTGGGTGCTGCCCGGGCACGGGTCGCCCTGGCACGGCGGCGTCGAGCAGGCGGTCGCCGAGGTCGAGCGCGCGGCCGCGGCATCCGGAGCCTGAACGCGCCGAACGAAGCGGCCGACGGCGACCGCCGCGGCCGAACCTCGGAACCTGCCGAACCTCAGAAGCTGCCGATGCCCTTGCCGAGCATCGAGATGCCGATCACGAGCAGCAGCACCGCCATGATCACCGCGTTCTCGTGGGCGAGCCACACGCGGAGGGCATCGAGCGGCCCGCGCAGCTTCGCCGAGGCGAGCAGATAGGCGATCACCGGGATCGCCACGGTGGACGCCGCGATGAGCACGTAGATCGCGATCACGAGCACGGTCTCACCGCCCGCGAGCTCGGCCGCGCCGATCTCGGTGCCCGCACCCGCGGCCATGATGAGGTTCTTCGGGTTCAGTGCCGAGAGCAGGAAGCCGAGGCCGAGCGCGCCGACGAACGTGACCTTGTCGATGGCCTGCATCCACTTGGGCAGCACGGGCTCCTCGCCCGGCTTCGGACGCTTGCGCCACTGTCCGAGCGCGAGCACGAGCAGGCCCGCGCCGAGCAGCAGCTGGATCACGCCCTGGACGGGCTTGGATGCGTCGGGGTCGTCGTCGGGCAGCACCGACGCGAGGAGCGTGAACACCGTGACCGCCACGACGATGCCGACGAGCCAGCCGAGCAGGAACCCGACGCTCGTCACCCGTGCCTTCGGGGAGAGCAGCATGAGGATCGCCGCGATGATCGGGATCGGGCTGATCGCCACACCGAGGGCGAGGGGCAGGATGCCGCCGATGGCTTCGTTCATGGGGTGCTCGTCTCGTTCGTGGGCGGGGAGGTCGCGGGCGTCGGGTCGTCGGCGGCGAGCGCGGCGATCGCCGCGCGGTTCGTATCGAAGACCCGCTCGTCGCCGAGCAGGCCGAGCTGCACGAGGCGCAGTCGCGCGGGTTCGCGCATGCGGCTGAATGACAGGGTCACGTCGTTGCGCACGAGCCAGGTCTTGAGCGACTCGAACTCCTCGGCCCCGGTGACGTCGATGTCGGTGACCGCCTCCATGTCGATGACGACGTCGCGCACGGGTCCGCCCTCGGCGTCGGCGGCCGAGGAGACGGCGCCCTTGACGGCGGCCGTGAACACGCTGCCGTTCGCGAAGAAGAGCGGCGCGGCGAGGCGGATCACGATGAGGCCCGGCGCCGTGGTCGTGCCGACGGGAGCGTCCTCGAGGAGCGACTCCCCCGGATCGCCCGAGGCTCCCAGCACGTCGATGGCGGGGTTCGCGGCGCGCTTGGCGAGGTTGACGAGGGCGAGCACGAAGGCCACGACGATGCCGGCGATCGCACCGACGAGGAGGGTCACGATGAAGCACACCGCGCCGATCGCGAACTCGAACCGGTCTTTTCGCCAGAGCTCGGCGAAGTCGCGGAAGCCGAGCAGCGGGATGATCGCGACGCCGACGACCGCGCCGATCGCGGGCGACGGGATGTCGGCGAGCAGAGCGGTGCCGAAGAGCAGGAGCAGGAGCGTGCCGACCGCCAGCACCATCGAGGGCAGCTGCGTGCGGGAGCCCGACTGCTCCATGGCGGCCGTTCGGGAGGTGGATGAGCCGACCGAGAAGCTGCCCTGGGCCCCGGCGGCGATGTTCGCGACGCCGAAGGCGAGCAGGTCGCGGTTGGCGTGGAAGGGATACCGGTGCTTCTCGGAGTACGACCGCGAGACGAGCAACCCCTCTGCCGTCGTGACGAGCGTCAACGCGATGGCCGACGGGATGAGCGCGAGCCACGTCGTCCAGTCGAGCACGGGCCAGGTGAGCGTCGGCGGACCGGCGGGAACCGCGCCGAGCACGTCGACGCCCGCGTCGTCGAGGTTCGCCACGACGACGAACACCGTCGTGACCACGAGCACCACGAGCGCCCACGGCACCGCGCGCAGGAATCGCTTGCCGAGGAGCAGCACCGCGACGGAGGCGACCGAGATGGCCAGCGACCACGGGTTCGTCGTGCCGATTCCGGTGAGCAGTCCGGCGACCTTGTCGACGAACTCGCCGCCCGAGTCGATCTTGACGCCGAGCATCTTGGCGATCTGGCTCACCATGATGTCGAGCGCCAGGCCTCCGACGAAGCCGATCAGGATCGGCTTCGACAGGAAGTTCGCGAGGAAGCCCAGCTTGAACACCGAGAGCAGCACGAACATGACGCCGCAGATGATCGCCTGCGCGAGCGCCATCGTGGCGTAGTCGTCGCTGCCGGCCGCCGCGAGCCCGCCGATCGACGAGGCCACGAGCGCCGCGGCCGCGGCATCCGGCGACGCCACCAACTGCCGCGACGAAACGACGAGCGCGTAGACGATCGTCGGCACGATCAGCGCGTAGAGCCCCGCCGTGGCCGGCAGGCCGGCGATCTGCGCGTACCCGATGTTCAGCGGGATCGCGATCGCGATCAGGGTCACCCCCGCCGTCAGCTCGGTGGCGAGGTTCCGCCCCGTCAGTCCGGCCAGTGGTCGCTGCATGCCGCCCCATCCCCGATCGCGCGCACGTACGCCGACGCGTACGGGAACACTCTGGCATGACGGCGCCGCCCGACGGCGGATCCGCACCGGTCACATGCGGAAGAGTCCGAACGCGGGCTCGGGCAGCGGCGTGCGGCTCGCGAGTTCGAGCGCCATCGCGAGCACCGTGCGGGTGTCGGCGGGGTCGATGATGCCGTCGTCCCACAGCCTGGCGGTCGAGTGGTAGGGGCTGCCCTGCGCCTCGTACTGCGCGCGGATCGGGGCCTTGAACGCCTCGGCCGCGGCATCCGACCACTCCTCGCCCTTCACCGCGAGCTGATCGCCCTTCACGGTAGAGAGCACGGATGCCGCCTGCTCGCCGCCCATGACCGAGATGCGCGCGTTCGGCCACATGAAGAGGAACCGCGGCGAGTACGCCCGACCGCACATCGAGTAGTTGCCCGCACCGAACGATCCGCCGATGACGACCGTGAGCTTCGGCACCCTGGTGGTGGCGACCGCGGTGACCATCTTCGCGCCGTGCTTGGCGATGCCGCCCGCCTCCGCGTCGCGGCCGACCATGAAGCCCGAGATGTTCTGCAGGAACAGCAGCGGGATGCCGCGCTGGTCGCAGAGCTCGATGAAGTGCGCGCCCTTCATGGCGGACTCGCTGAAGAGCACGCCGTTGTTCGCGACGATGCCCACGGGGTGCCCGTCGAGGTGTGCGAAGCCCGTGACGAGCGTGTCGCCGTAGTCGGGCTTGAACTCGGTGAACTCGCTCGCGTCGACGAGCCTCGCGATGACCTCGCGCACGTCGTACGGCTGCTGCACGTCGACCGGCACGACCGCGGTGAGGTTGGCGGGATCGACGGCCGGCGGGCGCGGCTCGCGCACGGCCCAGGCGCGCGGCGCCTGCTCGGGCAGCGTCGCGACCATGTCGCGCACGAGCTCGAGGGCGTGCTCGTCGTCGTCGGCCAGGTGGTCGGTCACGCCGGAGATGCGCGAGTGCAGGTCGCCGCCGCCGAGCTCCTCGGGCGTCACGACCTCGCCGATCGCGGCCTTCACGAGGGGCGGGCCGCCGAGGAAGATCGTGCCCTGGTCGCGCACGATGACCGACTCGTCGCTCATCGCGGGCACGTAGGCGCCGCCGGCCGTGCACGAGCCGAGCACGGCCGCGAGCTGCGGGATGCGCATCGACGAGAGCTGCGCCTGGTTGAAGAAGATGCGGCCGAAGTGCTCGCGGTCGGGGAAGACGTCCTCCTGCATGGGCAGGAACGCGCCGCCGGAGTCGACGAGGTAGACGCACGGCAGCCGGTGCTCGCGTGCGACCTCTTGTGCGCGCAGGTGCTTCTTCACGGTCATCGGGTAGTACGTGCCGCCCTTGACCGTGGCGTCGTTGCAGACCACCACCACGGGTCGGCCGTGCACGAGCCCCACGCCCGTGATGATGCCAGCGCCCGGCGAGTCGCCGCCGTAGAGCCCGTCGGCCGCGAGCGGCGAGAGCTCGAGGAACGGACTGCCCTCGTCGAGCAGGCGGTCGACGCGGTCGCGCGGCAGCAGCTTGCCGCGGGCGACATGACGGTCGCGGGATGCCTCGGGGCCGCCGAGCGCGGCGACGGCGAGTCGTTCGCGCAGCTCGCCGACGAGTCCGGCGTGCGCCTCGGCATTGCGCCGCGCGGCCTCGCCGGCGTCGCCGGATCGGTCGATCGCCGTCGTGAGTGTCGTCATCGGGCCCTCCGCATGGTCGCGCCGGGCACGTGCGGTGGCACTTGTGCGGCGTCGCGATTTTCGGTTAGTGTTCACTAACTCGATTCCCGAGGTTAGCGAGCACCCATCCAAATGGCAAGCACACCCGTACCGGCCCCGACGGCACCGCAGGCGCCGCAGTCTGCGCCCCGGCCTGCGCTCACCGAGCGCGGCCGGCAGAAGGCCGACCGGCGCGAGGCGATCCTCACGGCCGCCGCGCGGCTCTTCGCCGAGCGCGGCTACGCCGGGGTGACCATCGAAGACCTCGGCACCGCCGTCGGCGTCAGCGGCCCCGCCGTCTACCGGCACTTCACGGGCAAGTCGGCCGTGCTCGCGGCGATCCTCGAGGGCGCCAGTCGCTCGCTCCTCGACGGCGGCGAGCGCGTGCTCGCCGAGGCGCCCGACGCCGCGACCGCACTGCGCTCGCTGATCCGGTTCCACGTCGCCTTCGCCCTCGGCGAGGCCGACGTCATCGCCGTGCAGGATCGCGAACTCGAACAACTCGACCCCGGCGTGCGCCACGAGGTGCGCTCGCTGCAGCGGCAGTACGTCGAACGCTGGGTCGACACCCTCGCAGAGCTCAGGCCCGACCGGGCCGAGGTGGAGCTGCGGTTCCGGGCACATGCCGCCTTCGGACTGCTCAACTCCACACCCCACAGCGCCCGCACCCCTGGGCGCAGACCCGCCGACGGCGCTGTCCGCGGCATCCTCGAGGAGATGGCATGGGCGAGCCTCATGTCGTGAGCCTGCGCGCGACCCGCGACACGGATCTCGACATCCTGAATCTGATCACCCGCGACGCCGGCATCGCTGCCGGACCCACGAGCGCCACGCTCGGCTCCGACCCCGCCGACCGCCGCACGATCCGCGCCGACGGCGAGATCGTGGGCGACGTCGCACGCTGGCACGAGGCCGGCTGCGCGTTCGTGAGCTACCGCGTCGACGGCGCGCGCCGCGACGACGGCATCGCCGGTCGGGCTCTGCGGCTCTTCGTCGAGGTGCTCGACGAACGGCCCGTGCGAGCGCGGGTGGCGGCCGGTGACACCGGGTCGATCCGCGTGCTCGAGCGCCTCGGCTTCGAGCCGGATGCCGCATGGCCGACCGCCGCGATCGCACTCGGCGCTCCCGACGACGACGTGGTCTACCTGCTCGCCTGAGGCCGATCGCGCACCGTCGCCGAGACCTCGGCGAGCCCTCAGTCGCGCCGCCGCGCGCCCTGCTCGTCGGCGATCGCCTGGATGCGGGTCGCGAGCTCGACATCGCGCGCGGTCACGCCGCCCGCGTCGTGCGAACGGAGTTCGAACGCGATCGCACCCCATCCGACGCGCACGTCGGGATGGTGGTCGAGCTCGTCGGCCACGACCGCGACCGCGTCGAGCACCCGCACGGCGCTCGCGAAGTCCGCGGTGGCGTAGGCGCCGTCGAGCCGGTCGCCGGCGTGCGTGAACGCGGTGCCGGCGAGGACGTCGGCGGTCTCGGCCGGGGTGAGGATGCGCTGCGGGTCCATGCCGCCATCATCCTCCCCGACCGGGACCGCCGACAGGGTTCCGATCGAAGAGCCGTCAGACCATCGTCATCGCACGGGCCGGGTCGCGCAGGAGCGCGCCGACATCCGTGAGGAAGGAGGCCGCCTGCTGACCGTCGACCAGGCGGTGGTCGAACGAGAGGCTCAACGTCATGACCTCGCGCAGGGCGATCTCGCCGCGGTGCTCCCACGGCTGACGACGCACGGCGCCCATCGCGAGGATGACCGCTTCGCCCGGGTTCAGGATCGGCGTGCCGGCGTCGACGCCGAAGACGCCGACGTTCGTGATCGACAGGGTGCCGCCGGTGAGGTCGGCAGGGCGCGTGCGCCCCTCCCTCGCGGTGGTCGCGAGCTCGCCGATCGCATCGGCCAGTTCGACGAGCGTCATGCGCTCGGCCGCCTTCACGTTGGGCACGACGAGCCCCCGCTCGGTCGCCGCGGCGATGCCGAGGTTCACCGAGGCGAACTGCACGATCTCCTGCGAGGCCTCCTCCCAACGCGCGTTCACGTCAGGGGTCCGCCGGGCGGCGAGGCACACGGCCTTCGCAACGACCGCGAGGGGGGTGACGCGGTGCCCGGCGAACGCTCGGTCCTCACGCAGGCTGCGCACGAGGTCCATGGTGGCGGTGACGTCGACCGTGAGGAACTCGGTGACATGCGGCGCGGTGAACGCGCTCGCCACCATCGCCGCCGCGGTGTGCTTGCGCACGCCCTTGATCGGGATGCGCACGTCGGCGGCGCCGCCCTCCGCCGGCCCGACGACCTTCGTCTCGGGCGTCTGCCCGTCGAACTTCTGCATCTCGGATGCCGCGGCCTCGACGTCGGCGCGGGTGATGAGTCCGCGCTCCCCCGTGCCGTGCACCGCTGCCAGCTCGACGCCGAGGTCTCGTGCAAGCTTGCGCACCGGTGGTGTCGAGCGCGGCCGCTCGGACGGCGTCGCGGGCGCCACGGGCGCGGCCCCCGCCGTCGCGACATCCGCCTGCGGCACGGTCTCGGCGGGCAACGCCGGCACCAGGTCGGCCGCGAGCGCCGAGCGCCGGGCCCGACGCTTCGGGCCCGACTCGGCCGCGGCGCCGTAGCCGACGAGATTCGGCCCGGGCGCGTCCTCCGCCACCTGCTCATCGGTGCCGGATCCCGACGCGGCGGGCGCGGCGGGCGCGGCCGCATCCGGTCCGTCGGCACCGGGCTCGGCCGATGCGCCCTCGCCCGTGTCGCACGAGAACAGCGGCGCCCCGACGTTCACGGTCTCGCCCTCGCCCGCGTGCAGCGCGGTGACGACCCCCGCGAACGGCGACGGCAGCTCGACGACCGCCTTGGCCGTCTCGACGTCGGCGATGATCTGGTTGAGCTCGACCCGATCGCCGACGGCGACGCGCCAGGCGACGATCTCGGACTCGGTGAGGCCTTCGCCGAGATCCGGAAGGGGGAAGTCGCGGATCATGCTCACGCCTCCACCCCGCTCAGCGAGTTGGGCCGGCCGAGCGCGCGGTCGACGCCGTCGAGCATGCGGTCGAGGTCGGGCAGGTGGTAGCGCTCGAGCTTCGCGGGCGGGTAGGGGATGTCGTGCCCCGTGATGCGCACTGGCGCCGCCTCGAGGTACTCGAAGCACCGCTCGGTGATGCTCGCCGCGATCTCGGCGCCGAGTCCGAGCTGCTGCCCGGCCTCGTGCGCGATCACGAGCCGCCCGGTGCGACGCACCGAGTCCGCGACCGTGCCGAGGTCGAGCGGCGAGAGCGAACGCAGGTCGATGACCTCGATCGACACGCCCTCCTCCGCCGCGGCGGTGGCCGCGTCGCGCGCGATCTGCACGAGCGCCCCGTAGGTCACGAGCGTGACGTCGGTTCCGGAGGTCACGACCGACGCGATGCCCATCGGCTTGGCGTCGGCGAGACTCGCCCGATCGTCGACCTCGCCCTTGACGTGATAGCGGCGCTTGGGCTCGAAGAAGAGCACGGGGTCGTCGCTCGCGATGGCCTGCTGGATCATGACGTAGGCGTCGGCGGCATCCGAGCACGAGACGACCCGCAGTCCTGCGGTGTGCGCGAAGTACGCCTCGGGCGACTCGGAGTGGTGCTCGGCCGCGCCGATGCCGCCGCCGAACGGCACCCGGATCGTGATCGGCATCTTCACGGTGCCGCGCGAGCGGCGGTGCAGCTTCGCGACCTGCGCGACGATCTGGTCGAAGCCCGGGTAGATGAACCCGTCGAACTGGATCTCGACGACGGGTCGGTAGCCGCGATAGGCGAGGCCGACCGCGGTGCCGATGATGCCGGCCTCGGAGAGCGGGGTGTCGACGACGCGGTGCGCGCCGAACTCGGCCTTGAGCCCGTCGGTGATGCGGAACACGCCGCCGAGCGTGCCGATGTCCTCGCCCATGAGCACGACGCGGTCGTCGTTCGCGAGTGAACGGCGGAGTCCGGCGTTGATGGCGCCGCCGAGCGTGAGCGTGGTCATCGTGCGCCTCCCTCGGTGGCCCCGGATGCTCCGTCGTCGAACTGGGCGAGGTACCTCGCGTACTGCTCGCGCTGGCGGTCGAGGTGCGAATGCGGTTCGGCGTAGACGTGGTCGAACACCGTCATCGGCTCGGGGTCGGCCATGGTCGCGATCGAGGCGCGGAGCTCGCCGGCCGCGCGCGCGGCCTCGACCTCGACCTCGCGCTCGAGGGTCTCGAGGTCGAGTCCGGATGCCGCGAGCAGCGCCCCGACCCGGGAGATGGGGTCGCGGGCGCGCCAGTCGGCGAGCTCATCGTCGGTGCGGTAGCGCTTCGGGTCGTCGGCCGTCGTGTGCGGGCCCATGCGGTAGGTCACGGCCTCGATGAAGGTCGGGCCTCCGCCGCGCCGGGCGCGGTCGAGGGCGACGCGGGTCGCCGCGAGCACGGCGAGCACATCGTTGCCGTCGACGCGGATGCCGGGCACCCCGAAGCCGTCGGCGCGCTGCGCGAGCGGCTGCTTGGACTGCAGGCCGACCGGTTCGGAGATCGCCCAGCCGTTGTTCTGGCAGAAGAACACGACGGGCGCCTCGAAGCTCGCGGCGAAGACGAGCGCCTCGTTCACGTCGCCCTCGCTCGTGGCGCCGTCGCCGAAGTACGCGACGGCCGCGGCATCCGAGCCGTCCCACTTCGCGCCCATCGCCCAGCCCGTCGCGTGCAGCGACTGGGCGCCGATGATGATCTGCGGAACGGCCATGCCGTAGTCGTACGGGTTCCAGCCGGACGACGCGGCGCCGCGCCAGACGCGGAGCACGTCGGCGGGGTCGATGCCGCGGACCCAGGCCACGCCGTGCTCGCGGTAGCTGCCGAACACGAAGTCGTCGGAGCGGAGCGCCCGAGCGGAGCCGACCTGGGCCGCCTCCTGTCCGAGCAGCGGCGGCCAGAGTCCGACCTCGCCCTGACGCTGCAGCGCGATGCCCTCGGAGTCGATGCGACGCAGCACCGACATGTCGCGGTAGAGGCCGCGAAGGGCCTCGGTGTCGATGTCGACGACCCAGCGATCGAGGTCGGGGTCGGCGCGGCGTTCACCCTCGGGGGTGATGAGCTGGGCGAAACCGTCTGGCCGGGTCAGCAACCCGGTGGCGATGCGGTCGGATGGGGTCATGGGTGGATCCTCGCTCTCGACGACCGCCTCGTGAGCAGCCGTACCCGGCGACACTGCCGGATACCGCGAGCGTACGTCGAGATGGCACTGCGCTCAAGCATTCGAAGTTCGGTTGAGCATGTTGCTCAACCGGAGGCCCCGATCGGGTGCTAACGTCTGGCGGTATGACCGGCTACGACGACGTCGACCGCGCGCTCCTCGGAGCCCTCGGCGGTGACCCGCGCGCGACGGTGGTCGCCCTCGCCGATCGGCTCGGCCTCTCGCGCAACACCGTGCAGGCGCGCATGGCGCGGCTCGAGACATCCGGAGCCTTCCTCTCGTTCGAACGCAGCATCGACCCGGTGCCGATCGGCTACCCGCTCGAGGCGTTCGTCTCGGTGCACCTCCAGCAGAAGCGGCTGACCGAGGTGGTCGCCGCGATCTCCGAGATCCCCGAGGTGATCCAGGCGCACGGCCTCTCCGGGTCGGTCGACCTGCTCGTGCGCGTGGTGTGCCGCGACGCGCACGACCTGTTCCGCATCGACGGCGAGATCCTCGCGATCGGCGGCGTCGAGCGCACCGAGACGTCCCTCGCGATGGGCGAGCTGATCCCCTACCGCCTCGGCCCGCTCCTCGAGCGGCCGAGCTGAGTCCGCCATGCGCGTCGCGGTGCTGCGGTGCGAACGGCTCCCGAGCTTCGTCACGTGGGAGATCGACGACGTCGAGGCGCTGTTCGACGACGATCGGCGGCTGATCGAGGCGCTCCGCGAACGCGGCGTCGACGCCGAGCCCGTCGCCTGGTCGGCGCACGGCGTCGACTGGCGCGGGTTCGACGGGGCCGTGCTGCGCAGCACCTGGGACTACGTCGATCGGCCGGCCGAGTTCGTCGAGGTCCTGACGCGGGTCGACCGTTCCACGTGCACGTTGCTGAATCCGCTCGACGCGGTCGGCTGGAACCTCGACAAGCGCTACCTCGACGACCTCGAGCACCTCGGCGTTCCGGTCGTGCCCGTCGTCCGGGGAACGCCGGCCGACGCGCGGCGCCTCCTGGCCGCGGTCGATCTGGCGGGTTGGTCCGAGCTCGTGGTGAAGCCGGCCGTGGGCGTCGGCGGCTCGGGCGTCGAGCGAACGGATGCCGCGGGGCTGGCCGCCGTGCTGCGCGGGAGGCCGCCCGGTGCCGAGGTGATGGTGCAGCCCTTCGCGAACGCGATCCTCGACGAGGGCGAGCTGTCGTTCGTCATCGTCGGCGGCTCGCTGAGCCATGCGCTGCGCAAGCGGCCGGCGGCGGGCGACTTCCGCGCGCACGGAATCTACGGCGGCACGGTCGAGCGAGCGGATGCCGCGGCCGACGACGTCGCGCAGATCGCGTCGATGCTCGCCCGCCTGCCGTTCGACCTGCTCTACGCCCGGTTCGACGTGGTGCGCCTCGACGGGCGCCTGGCCGTGCTGGAGCTCGAACTCGTGGAACCCATGCTCTACCTCGACCGCGAACCCGGCAGCGCCGGACGCCTCGCCGACGCGACGATCGCCCGTCTCGAGCGAGCCTGAGCCGCCGTCGCGAAGCCGGCGCGCGACATCGGATCGCGATGCAAAGAACATCTTGCAAAGAAATGTTTGCAATACTGTCTTTGCAGAGGTACCTTTGCACCATGGCAACCAACGGACCCGCAGACCTCAGCTCGCAGCCCAGCAGCTCACGGCACCCCGGCATCGATCACGTGCTGCCGTCGTCGAGTCTCAAGTCGCTCGCCCACCCGTTGCGCGTGCGCATCTACGACGAGCTCTCGTCATACGGCCCGATGACCGCGAGCGGCCTGGGCGAACGCCTCGGCGAGTCGAGCGGCTCCACGAGCTACCACCTGCGCCAGCTCGAACGCGCGGGCCTCGTGCGCGAGGACACCACGCGCGGCAAGGGCCGCGAACGCTGGTGGGAGCGCACGCCGGGCTCGATCGCGATCCCCGACGCCCGATCCCTGCCCGCCGGCAGCGCCGAGCGCCTCGCCGTGAAGCTCGTCGAAGACGAGTGGTTCCGCTCCCGCGAGACGAACTTCCGCGAGTTCGTGCTCGAGGGAGACCAGGTCTTCGGCGACGAATGGCTCGACATCGCGACGAGCGACACCATCAACCTGCGCCTCACGCCCGACCAGCTCGGCGCCCTCGTCGCCGACATCGACGTCGTGCTGAAAACCTACATCGACGCCTACAAGCGCACCCCGACGCCGGGGTCCCGCCCGGTGCAGATCCACATCAACGCCTTCCCGCTCATGCGCGGGGAGCCGACCGCGGAGTCCGCCGACTCCGCCGACACCGCCGCCACCACGAAGGAGCCCTGAGATGACCACCGCCACCCTCTCCCCCGGCTCGGGCGCGCTCGCCTCGCTCGCCGTCCGCAGCGGCCTCGGCATCGCCGAGTGGGGCCTCCGACGCGCCGCCCGGCGCAACGACCGCGACCGCCTGGCCGCGAGGCTCGAGGCGCGGGCGACGGCCGCCGCCGCACTCGCCGAGCGCGACGCGATGATCCGCAGCAGCGTGCAGCAGCTGTACTGACGCCCGCCCGCGGCATCCGCTCGCTCGCGAGCCTGCCGCGTGCCCTCGCACACGACGGATGCCCCGCCCGAACGACTCGGGCGGGGCATCCGTCTGTTCGGGCCGCAGCCGACGCCTCAGCGGCTGAGCACCCGGTCGTTCGCGAGCGCCCGTGCGTAGCCGAACGCGTTGCCGAGCGCGTTCGGGTGGAAGTTCGCCGTCGCCAGCACGTCGGCCGGATCGAACGAGATGTACGGCAGCTTCGCGCCGATGCCGTGCCCGGCGAACTCCTGGGTCACGTCGACGAGCGTGACGCGCGGATTGGCGGTCGCTGCGACGGCGCCCGCGATCACGGCGTTCAGCGCATCGCTCGACTGGTTGACGAGGTCGCCGAGCGGCGCCACGCCGGGATTGAACAGCCGCGGGTAGTTCAGCACGACGACCTTCGCGTTCGGCAGCGTCGCGGCGATCGTGGAGTACAGGCCGACGAGCTGGGGCCCGAGCGCGGCGAGCTTCGCAGCGCTGAGCGCGAGGGCGCTCTTGCACGGCTCCACGGTCGGATCGGGGTTCACGGCGCAGGCCGCGAGCACCTCGTTCGACCCGGCGTCGATCCCGCCGACCGTGAGGGTGACGAGCTTGGTGCTCTGGCTCACGCCGACCAGCTGCGCGCCGGTGGCGGCGACCGTCGCGCCCGAGCACGCCTTGTTCTCGGTCAGTCGATAGAGGCTGAAGAGCGCCGCGACGGTCGGGTAGCTCGTGTACCTGCTCTGCTTGCAGTCCTCGGAACGATAGGGCGGTGCGCCCTGACCCGCCGTGTACGAGTCGCCGAGCGCGACGTACGCGCGCGCTGCGGGGGGCGACCATCCGGTCGCGACGGCGGATGCGGCGCCGGATGCGCCCGTGGTCGGCAGTGCGGCTGCCGGCGTGGCGGCGAGGCCGGCGACCAGCGCCGTGGAGATCAGCGCGAGGGCGCCGAGACGAGACGGAAGCCCCCTTCTTAAGCGAGCATTCTTCATCATGGGGCGCACCATACTCCCCGCCGTCGACGGCAGGCAGCCCCACTTCGCGTGGCAGACGACGGATGCCCCGCCCGAACGAGTCGGGCGGGGCATCGGTCTGCGTCAGAGGCGGTGACTACGCGTCAGCACCCTCTGCGGGCGCCTCGGCGTGCGTGCCGGAGGTCTCGCGACCCTCGGTATCGGCGTCTTCGGCCACGACCGGAGCGAGCGAGAGCTTGCCACGGTCGTCGATCTTCGTGATCTCGACGAGGATCTTCTGGCCGACGCCGAGCACGTCTTCGACGTTCTCGACGCGCTTGCCACCGGCGAGCTTGCGCACCTCGCTGATGTGGAGCAGGCCGTCCTTGCCGGGCAGCAGCGAGACGAACGCGCCGAAGGCGGCGATCTTCACGACGGTGCCGAGGAACTGCTCGCCGACCTCGGGGTTGGTCGGGTTGGCGATCGCGTTGACCTGGGCACGGGCGGCCTCGGCCGACGGGCCGTCGACGGCGCCGATGTAGACGGTGCCGTCCTCCTCGATGGAGATGTCGGCGCCGGTCTCGTCCTGGATCGCGTTGATCGTCTTGCCCTTCGGGCCGATCAGCTCGCCGATCTTGTCGACGGGGATCTGCACCGAGATCACGCGGGGCGCGGTCGGGGCCATCTCGTCGGGAGCGTCGATCGCGGCGTTCAGCACGGCGAGGATCGTCGTGCGAGCCTCCTTCGCCTGCGTCAGCGCGCCGGCGAGCACCGAGGCGGGGATGCCGTCGAGCTTCGTGTCGAGCTGGATCGCGGTGACGAACTCCGACGTGCCGGCGACCTTGAAGTCCATGTCGCCGAGGGCGTCTTCGGCACCGAGGATGTCGGTGAGCGCCGCGTAGCGGGTCTCGCCGTCGACGGTGTCGGAGATGAGGCCCATCGCGATGCCCGCGACGGGTGCGCGCAGCGGCACACCGGCGTTGAGCAGCGACAGCGTCGAGGCGCAGACCGAGCCCATCGAGGTGGAGCCGTTGGAGCCGAGGGCCTCGGAGACCTGACGGATCGCGTAGGGGAACTCCTCGCGCGTGGGCAGCACGGGCACGAGGGCGCGCTCGGCGAGTGCGCCGTGCCCGATCTCGCGACGCTTCGGCGACCCGACGCGACCGGTCTCACCGGTCGAGTAGGGCGGGAAGTTGTAGTTGTGCATGTAGCGCTTCTTGGTGACCGGGCTCAGCGAGTCGATCGACTGCTCGAGCTTCAGCATGTTCAGCGTGGTGATGCCCAGGATCTGGGTCTCGCCGCGCTGGAAGATGGCCGAGCCGTGGACGCGGGGCACGACCTGCACCTCGGCGTCGAGCGGGCGGATGTCGGCGAGGCCGCGGCCGTCGATGCGGACGCCCTCTTCGAGCACGCGCGTGCGCATGACCTTCTTGGTGACCGACTTGTAGGCCGCGGAGACCTCGGCGTTGGCCGACTCGGGCAGTTCGCCCGCTTCGACCTTGGCCGCGACGTGCTCCTTGACGCGCGACTTGAGCGCGTCGTCGGCGTCTTGACGCTCGACCTTGCCGGCGATCTTGTAGACGTCCTTGAGCTCGGCGCTCGCGAACGCCTCGACGGCGGCCTTGACCTCGGCCTGGTAGGGCGGGAAGGTCGGGTAGTCGGCGGTGGGCTTGGCGGCGGTCTTCGCGACCTGCTGCTGCGCCTCGACGAGCTGCTTGATGAAGGGCTTCGACGCCTCGATGCCCTGCGCGATGACCTCTTCGTTCGGCTTGACGGCGCCGGCCTGGATGAGGTTCCACGCGTTGTCGGTGGCCTCGGCCTCGATCATCATGATCGCGACGTCCTGCGAACCGTCGTTCTCGGTGATGACGCGACCCGCGACGACCATGCTGAACACGGCGTCTTCAAGCTGCGAGTGCTTCGGGAACGCGACCCACTGGCCGTCGATGAGCGCGACGCGCACACCGGCGACGGGGCCGGAGAACGGCAGGCCCGAGAGCTGCGTCGAGAGCGACGCGGCGTTGATGGCGAGCACGTCGTAGAGCTCGTCGGGCTCGATGGCGAGCACGGTCACGACGACCTGGACCTCGTTGCGCAGGCCCTCGACGAACGAGGGGCGCAGGGGGCGGTCGATGAGACGGCAGGTGAGGATCGCCTCGGTGGAGGGGCGGCCCTCGCGACGGAAGAACGAGCCCGGGATGCGGCCCGCGGCGTACATGCGCTCTTCGACGTCGATGGTCAGCGGGAAGAAGTCGAAGTGGTCCTTCGGCTGCTTCGAGACGGAGGTCGCCGAGAGCAGCATGGTCTCTTCGTCGATGTAGGCGACTGCCGAGCCCTGCGCCTGCTGCGCAAGGCGGCCGGTCTCGAACCGGATGGTGCGGGTGCCGAACTTGCCATTGTCGATGACGGCTTCGGCGAACGTGATTTCAGGACCTTCCAAGAGGTCTCTCTCCTTTGTTTTTCGTCGCACCCCGTATGGGCGCGACTCGTACGTCAGGAGCAGGAACAGGCAATACGAATCGCATCAGGACGATGGGTTCACGCTGGCCACCAGTAGAAGTCCACCATTCGATCGTGTCGTCGATTGGTGATCCACCACAGGGGACCAGCTTCCTGCCGGCCTGCTCCGTCAGCCGCCTCTCGGCACCGTGCACCTGCACGGCGACCGTTCGGCAACCTCGAACAGCCTAGCAGAGGGGCGGTTTTTCACCCGTGAACAGCGGATGTCGCCCCGGCGACGTCGAGCACGGGCTGCAGTTCGGGGCGCTTCGCGTCGCGTCCGTCCCCCGCCGTGCGGCCGCGCAGGCGCCTCGCGACCCATGGCGCGGCGTGCCGCACGAGCCACTCCGCGTCGCCGATGTGGCCGTCGCGCGCGGACGCGTCGTCGGCCGCGGCGTCGGCGTCGAGCTCGTGCGCGGCCTGCTCGAGGGCGCCGAGGGCCGCGGCATCCGGAACCCCGAGCGCCCTGGCCGCCTCGTAGGCGAGCGCACGGTGCCCGGCCGAGTTCAGGTGCACGCGGTCCTCGGCCCACATGCCCTTGACCGTGAGGGCGGGCATCGCGGCGACGTCGAGCACGATCGACCCCGTGTCGTGGCCGATGCCGACGATGCGGTCGGCGAATGCGGCGAAGCGCGCCTCGTAGAGGCGGGAGGCGGGGCGCTGCGGCATGAACGGGGTGACGAGCAGCACGTCGGCGCCCGTCGCACGCACGGCGGCGACCGATGCGGCGAGCCGGTCGGCGAGCGCGTGCACGTCGGGTCGCGGGCCGACGAGGTCGTTGGCGCCGATGAGCACGCTCACGAGGTCGGCGCCGAGCGCGGCCGCCTCGGGCAGCTGCGTCTCGACGGCGTCGGCGACCTTGCGGCTGCGCACGGCGACGTTCGCGTACGACACGCGGTCGCCCTCGGGGCTCGCGAGGGCGAGCAGCATCGCGAGGCGGTCGGCCCAGCCGCGGTACTCCCCCGCTGCCATGCGCGACGTGTCGCAGAGCCCTTCGCTGAGCGAGTCGCCCACGGCGACGTAGCGGGTCCAGCGGGGCGGCGCCTGTGGGGCGGATGCCGCGGCACGGCGCTCGCGCGTCGTGACCGGCGTCGCGACCCGTCCGGAACCTGCGACCGCGCGTTCGTAGTGCCCCAGCAGCTCGTCGCCGAGCACGTCCCACCCGCGCCCGTGCACGGCCTCGCGCGCCCGGACGGCGAACGCCCGGCGCTTGGCGTCGTCGCCGACGAGGTCGCGCACGCGTTCGCGGAACTCCACGAGGTCGCCGGGGCGGTAGAGCCAGCCGTCGACGCTGTTCTCGACGAGGTCGAGCGGGCCGCCGCGTCCGGTGGCGACGACCGGCACGCCGCTCGCGAGCGCCTCCTGGATCGTCTGGCAGAACGTCTCGCTCTCGCCGGGGTGCACGAACACGTCGAAGCCGGCCATGGCCTCGGCGAGCGCGTCGCCGCCGAGGAAGCCGGTGAAGACGGCGCTCGGCAGCATCCGTTCGAGCACGGGCCGCGACGGGCCGTCGCCGACGACGACGAGTCGGGTGCGCGGCAGGTCGGCGATCGCGCGCAGGTCCTCGACCTGCTTCTCGGGTGCGAGCCGGCCGACGTAGCCGATGACGACCTCGTCGTCCGTCGCGCCGGCGACCCGCCTGCGCCAGTCGTCGCTGAGTCGCGAGGGCGCGAACCGGTCGGTGTCGACGCCGCGCCGCCAGAGCGCGATGCGGTCGGGGTCGACGTCGAGCCCCGTCAGCCGGTCGACGGCCGAGCTCGAGGGCGCGAGCGTGATCGTGGCGCGCTGGTGCAGCTTCGCCATGTGCCGTGCGAGCGCGGGCGCCGCGCCGGGCACCCCGTAGCGCTCGGCGTACGACGGGATGTCGGTCTGGTAGACCGCGACGGTCGGGATGCCGAGCGACTGGGCCGCGACGACCCCTCGCCAGCCGAGCACGAAGGGCGATGCGAGGTGCACGACGTCGGCCTCGTGCTCGCGCAGGAGCGCGGCGAGCTTGTGCGAGCCGGCGAGCGTCACGCGGACGTCGGGGTAGGTCGGCAGCGGCATGGAGGGCAGCAGCACGGTTCGGGCGCCGTGCAGGTCGTCGAACGACCCGTCGCGCGGTGCGCCGCCCGGCCCGGATCGCGGGGCGATCACGAGGGCGTCGTGTCCGCGTCGCTCGAGGTGGCGGAGCACCTGGAGCAGGGAGTGCGTCACGCCGTTCATGTGCGGGAGGAACGATTCTGCGAGGAGTGCGACCTTCACACCACCAGCGTGGGGCCTGATGAGCCGTCGTTTCGCCCGTTCGCGCCCCGCTTCGTCGAAGGTTCACCTGCTGGTCGCCGACGGTTGGGCCTCCGTCCCTCTGGACGATTGCTATACACGCGTGTAGCATCCGATACATGCGTATAGCCGAGGCGGATCCCACGAGTGAGACGGCCGCCGTGCCCGACCCCGCGCCGAGCGACCTCACGACCCGTGCGCGCCTGCGCGACGCCGCGATCGAGTGCTTCGCCGCCGAGGGGTTCGGCGCATCGGTCCGCACGATCGCGGCCCGCGCCGGGGTCAGCGCCGGCCTCATCCGCCACCACTTCGGCTCGAAGGACGCGCTGCGGGCCGAGTGCGACGACGCCGTGCTCGAGCGCCACCGCACGCTCAAGACCGAGGGGCTCGAGTCCCCCGCGAACGCCATGGCGCAGCTCGCCGAGGCCGACGAGCACGGCGCGATGCTCGTCTACATCCTCCGCAGCGTGCAGGACGGCAGCCCGGCGGGCGCCTCGTTCATCGAGCACCTCATCGCCGATGCGGCCGCGTACTCCGAGCAGGCGGTCGCCTCCGGCATCCTGCGCCCGAGTCTCGACCCCGTCGGGCGTGCCCGGCTCATGGTCACCCAATCGGTCGGCGGGCTCATCGTGATGCTCTCGCTGCACCCCGAGATCGACCTGACCGACTTCAAGACCGTGCTCGCCAAGACCTTCGAGCAGATCGCCCTGCCGTCGATCGAGCTCTACACGAACGGCGTCTTCGCCGATTCGACCTATCTCGACCAGTACCTCGCGTACGTCGAGGCGCAGTCACCGAACGCGCAGTCACGAACGGAGCAGTCATGAACGCAGCATCCACCCCGGCGATCGAGGTCGCCGGACTCGTCAAGCGCTTCGGCGCCGTCACGGCCCTCGACGGCCTCGACCTGCGCGTCGAGCAGGGGCAGGTCATGGGCTTCCTGGGGCCGAACGGGTCGGGCAAGTCCACGACGATCCGCATCCTGCTCGGCATCGCACGCGCGGATGCCGGTGCCGCGCGCCTGCTCGGCGGCGATCCATGGCGCGAGGCGGTCGAGCTCCACCGCCGCATCGCCTACGTTCCGGGCGACGTGAACCTCTGGCCGAACCTCACGGGCGGGCAGGCGATCGACATCCTGTCGCGCCTGCGCGGCGGAGTCGACCGCACCCGACGCGACGAGCTCGTCGAGCGTTTCGACCTCGATCCGGGCAAGAAGGCGCGCACCTACTCGAAGGGCAACCGGCAGAAGGTCGCGCTCGTGGCTGCGCTCGCCTCCGACGCCGAGCTGCTGATCCTCGACGAGCCCACGTCGGGGCTCGACCCGCTCATGGAGGGCGTGTTCACCGACGTCGTGCGCGAGCTCGCGCACCAGGGGCGCAGCGTGCTGCTCTCGAGCCACATCTTCGCCGAGGTCGAGAAGCTCTGCGACTCGGTCACGATCATCCGCGCGGGCCGCACCGTCGAGGCCGGCACCCTCGCCGACCTCCGGCACCTGCACCGCACGTCGGTCTCGGTCGTGCTGCCCGGCGGCGCGGGCACGCTCGCCCGGCGCGCCGATCTGCACGACCTCGCCGTCGACGGCGAGCGCGTGAGCTTCACGGTCGACGACGCCGAGCTCGGCGGCGTGCTCGCCGACCTCGCAGCGCGATCGCCGCGCTCGCTCGTGTCGACCCCGCCCTCCCTCGAGGAGCTGTTCCTGCGTCACTACGGCGTCGAGCTCCCCGCCACCGACGATGCGGCCGGTGCCGCGGTCGCCTCGAAGGCGAGCGCGTCATGACCGCGCTCGCACCGGCGCCGTCGCGACCGACGCCTGCGACGCCCGGGCACACGCCCCCCGTCGCCGCCTTCACCGCGTTCCCCGACCTCACCCGGTTCGTCCTGCGCCGCAACTGGCTTCGGCTCGCGATCTGGGTGATCGTGCTCGTCGGCATGGTCGCGATGGTCTACGAGTCGCAGCGGGTCGCCTTCCCGACCCAGGAGTCGCGCGACGCCTACGCGGCCGTCGCGAACACCCCGGCGGTGGCCGCGCTCACGGGTCTGCCCTACGGCGCAGGCACGCTCGGCGGCATCCTGAACATCAAGATCTGGATGACGCTCGCCGTCTCGATCGGGTTCGCGTCGATCTTCCTGCTCACCCGCAACGGGCGCGCCGAGGAGGAGAACGGGCGCACCGAGCTCATCCGGGCGGGCGCCGTCGGGCACCACGCCTACAGCCTCGCGAACCAGCTCGTCGTCGGCGGGCTCAGCGTCGCGATCGGCCTGCTCATCGGGCTGACGTGCATCGGCCTCGGCCTGCCCGCCGAGGGTTCGCTCGCGATGGGCGCGTCGATCGCGGGCGTCGGCATCGCGTTCCTCGGCATCGCCGCACTGGCCGGGCAGCTCACGTCCACGAGCCGGGCCGCCAACTCGCTCGCCTCGATCGTGCTCGGCGTCTCGTACCTCGTGCGGGCGATCGCCGATGTGCAGGCCGAGGGCGACACCCCGAGCCCGCTCAGCTGGGCCTCCCCCATCGGCTGGGCGCAGAACATGCGCTCCTTCGGCGAGAACGTGTGGTGGCCGTTGCTGCTGCTCGTCGGCCTCGGCATCGGCGGATGCCTCGTGGCCGGCGTCATCGAGTCCCGGCGCGACGTCGGCGCCGGCGTGCTGCCCGACCGGCCCGGCCCCGCGCGTGCCACCGGTTCTCTGGCGAGCGTGCTCGGCCTCGCCGTGCGCCTCGAGCGCGGGCCCATGATCGGATGGCTGCTCGGCGGCCTCGCCGGCGGCCTGTTCTACGGCGGCGTCGCCTCGGCGATGTCCGACCTGCTCGACTCGGGCAACGCGTACGCGAAGGCGTTCATGGGGCAGGCCGACTCCGTGCTCGACGGCATCGTCGGGCTCTTCGTCATGGCGACGGCGATGGTCGCCGCCGCGTTCGCCGTGCAGTCCGCCACCTCGGTGCGCCTCGAGGAGGCTTCCGGCCGGCTCGAGCCGCAGCTGGCGGGGGCGGTCTCCCGCACCAGGTGGGCGCTCACGCACTACCTCGTGGCCGCCGGGTGGGGCATCGTGATCCTCGTCGCCTCGGGGCTCGTGTTCGGCCTCGCGTTCGCCGCGAGCCAGTCCGACCCCGACCAGGTGCCCCGCATCCTCGCGGCCTCGACCGCCTACATCCCGAGCCTGCTCGTGCTCGTCGGGGTGACGGTGCTGCTCACCGGGTGGCTGCCGCACCAGGCGATCCTCGTCTCGTGGATCGTCTACGGCGCGAGCGTGATCATCGCCATGTTCGGACCGCTGTTCTCCCTGCCCGACGAGGTCATCGACGCCACGCCCCTCGCCGCGACGCCCCGGGTTCCCGGCGTCGAGCTCCAGGCCATGCCGCTCGTCGTGCTCTCGCTCGTCGCGCTCGCGTTCTGGGCGCTCGGGCTGCTGCGATTCCGGGCGCGCGACCTCACGCAGGCGTGAACGGGGCCGGCGTCCGATCGCACGCGCCTAGACTCGAACCATGAGTGCCGACGACGACAAGACCACCACGGGCCCCTCCGACGACGTCAAGCGCAAGTTCCGCGAGGCCCTCGAGCGCAAGAACAAGCAGCAGCGCGGCGGCGAGGCGCACCTCGACGGGCGCGGTGCCGTCGACCACGCGCAGGGCAACGCCGCGACGAAGCAGGAGTTCCGCCGCAAGAGCGGCGGGTGAGCCGGGCCGCGGCCGTCCGCGGCATCCGCTCCTCGTGACTCGGTGCGCGCCCTGATGCCGGCGGTGCTCGCCGATCGCTAGCATGTCGCCGACCGACACGGGTCTTCGCGAGGGAGCGAGCGATGCCAGATCCGGAAGCGACCCCAGCACGGGTACCGCACGACTACGTGATGCTGCGGCTGGATGCCGCCGCGAACGACCAGGTCGACGCGCGGGCCGTGCCGCGCATCTACGGCACGTTCCCCGAACCGGAGGGCACCGATCCGGCGCCCGAGTTCGCCGGCGACGTCAATCCGCGGATCTTCCTGCCGAAGGGCGGGCGCCCGTACGCGGCACGCGGGCTTCGTGTCGCGCTGGCGATGAAGGGCGGCGTGAGCCTCGCCGTCTGGATCGGCGGCGCCGTCGCCGAGCTCGACGTGCTGCGCCGCATCCGCGTGTTCCAGATCGGCGACGGCCCGGCGCAGGCGCTCCTGATCCGCCCGGCGCCCACCGCCGTGCGCGCTCCCGGTGCCGCTCCCGTCGCCGCCCCCGACGAGGAGCTGCTGCTGCGGGCCGACGCCTACGCGCGCGTGCTGCATCGCCACGGCTACGACCGGGTCGAGTTCGACGTGCTCGCCGGGGCGAGCGCCGGCGGCCTGAACGCGGTCATGTACTCGGTCGCGCAACGTGCCGGCGTCGGCCTCGACGGGATCCTCGGCACCTGGCTCACGACCGGGTCGGCGTGGGGCCTCCTGCAGACCGGTGATCCGGCGCAGTTCGACTCGGTACTGCGCGGCGACACCTACTTCTGGCCCGAGCTCGCGGGAGCGCTCGGGCGCATCGCCGCGGGCGACGTCGGAGGCGCGACGAGCAGCGCGACGGCGCCCGGCGATCCGACCGACCGGCGTGGCACGGGCGATGCGGATGCCGCATCCGACCTCGACGGGATCGGCGCCGCCGCACCGATGCGCGCCGAGACCGACGCGGCCCGCGCCGCGCTCGCGTCGCCGCACGTGGTGGTCGACCTCTCGGCGACGCTCATCGACGCGACCGACACGACCGAGCGCGGAACCGCCGAGGGGCGGGCGCACTTCCGCTTCGTCGGCGACGACACCGACCCGGTGCCCGACCGGGGCATCCCCGGCCGCAGCGCCGATGCCGACACCGACGCGCCGATCGCCTGGTCGCGCCTCGCCTATGCAGCCCGATCGACGTCGTCGTTCCCGGGTGCGTTCGAACCGGCCCTCATCTACTCGGGCACCGAGCCCCTGCGGCCGTCGGGCGAGCTGAACACGCCCGACATGCGCAACGTGTTCAGCGCGCATCGTGCGGAGATCGCGAAGCATCCGTTCCGCGTCGTCGACGGCGGCGTGCTCGACAACATCCCGATCGACCGGGCGCTGCGCGCCGTCCGCAACGTTCCCGCGAACGAGCACGTCAACCGGGCGCTCATCTACCTCGACCCGTCGCCGAAGGAACGCACCAAGGCGCTCGTGCGGGCCACCGAGTACGACGGCGAGGGCCCGATGCGTCCGCCGCCCGAGCCGAAGGTGCGCGACGACCGGCTCTCGCGCTTCCTGTACGCCGTGCCCACTGCGCTCCGCAAGCGCACGAGCGAGTCCGGTGAAGACGAGATCGACCAGGTCTACGCCGACCGCACCGCCGCGATCGTGCGCAAGGGCCGCGACGAGCTGCTCGCCGTGCGACTCGACCCCACGCCGACGGCCGACGAGGAGCCGGCAGACCGCTCGCTCGCCGCGTACACGCGCATGCGTTCGACGACCGACGCCGATCTGCTCGGCACGGTGTTCGCCCGGCCGGGCGAGTGGACGCTCGGCACGAACCTGGAGTCCCGGCCGCAGCGGCGCGCGCTCGACCGGCTCAGCATCCAGCGCGTCGGCGCAGCATTGCGCCGCGTGCTCGACCAGCTGAGCCGCAGCGGCGAGGTGGCGCCCATGCCCGGCGAGCCCGACCTTCCGCCGATCGCCGACGACGCGATCTCGCTCGGCTCGCAGACGCTCGTCGACACCGCGTTCTGCGTGCTCGACTGGATCCGCGCCCTCGAGGACCAGACGTTCCACACGTCCGGGCTCCACGCCGACGGCCGCAACACGACGGGGCTGCACGCGTTCGACGACGCGCTCAGGGCGGCCGACGACGACGCGTACGGCAACCGCGGCCGAACGCGCGCCGCCGTCCGCGAGACGCTCTACGACGTGCTGCGCGATGCACGGGATCTCCGCGACGGGAGCATCGCCGCCGCGCTCGACCGCGTCGATGCGATCGCGCCCGCCGACTCCCCGCTCTCGGCCGCGGGCGCCGAGTCGGTCGCGCGCACGTGGATCGCAGCGAACGGCGACGATTCGGCGACCCGCACGACGCTCTGGCAGGGACTCGACGGAATCGTCCGGTGGCTCCAGCGCGCCAACGCCGTGCTCGCCGCGCAACCGGGTCAGGAGGAGTGGGCCGAGAGTCCGTGGCACCGCATGCCGACGCAGGGCACGCCGCTGCCGGCATCCGAACTCCCGCTGATCTTCGGCGGCAGCGGAATGCCGACGGCGTCGTCGCCGGTGCGGTTCCACGTGATCGGTTCCGACACGCAGCCCGCAGCCGTGTCGGAGTACCGCACCCTGCTCGATGCGCAGGTGCTCGACGGATACAAGGCGGCACTCGCCAAGCCCGTCGAGGACCTCGCCGACGCCGACCTGCTGCGCCGGCTGATCGACGATCGCGTGCTGTACTCGTCGTCGAAGCTCGCAGGGCTCCGGATCGCGAACTTCGCCGGGTTCCTCAGCACCGACTGGCGGCGGAACGACTGGTGGTGGGGCCGCCTCGACGCGTCGGCGGGCATCGTGTCGTTCCTCGAGTCGATGGACGTCGCCCCGAACATCTCCGCCGTCGCGGGCTCCGAGCTCGGCGGTGTGCAGGCCGCGCTCCTCCGCGAGATGAACGCGAGCGCCGAGCGGCCGTACGCGAAGGCCGTCACGTCGGATCCGACGACGATCCGCGCCGAGGTGGTGCGCGGCACGCAGGACCTGGAGTCGCTCCGGTCGGGGTATCGCATCGCACTCGCGACCCGCGTCGTCCGCTCGTTGTCGGCGGCCACGGTGCGCGGGTCGCGGAAGCTCTCGCCCGTCCGGGTGGGGCAGTGGCTGATGCGCCCACTGCTCGTGCTCGCCCCGCTGCTGCTGTCGACGCCGCGGCTGATCCTCGCACTCGTCGTGTTCGCCTGCGGGCTGATGCTCTCGGTGCGGCAGCTGACCGGCCAGCTCGACGAGTCGGCGGCGGTGTCGCGGAGCCTCTTCGGTGCGAGCGCGGCCCTCGTCGTGGCCGCGATCATCGTGCTCGTGCGACTCGTCACGGCCGCGCGTGCGGCCGGCGCGCGACGGAGGCGCATCGACGCGCATCTGGGCGACGACACGGCGAACCGCCTCGCCGATGCGACCCGCGCGCAGCAGGTGGTCTCGACCGCCGAGGGCCGCGCCCGTCTTCCGCGCATCGCGCTCGTCGTTGTCACGATCGCGCTGCTGGCGGCGTTCTTCGTCGTCTCGCTGAGGTTCGGCCTCTGGACGCTTCCGTTCTGGATCGCGCTCGTCACGCTCATCGGCGTCACCGAGCTCACGCATCGCCAGCTGCAGACCGTCGCCGTCGCCCGCCGCCGCAGACCGCTGCGGTGGGTGGTCCTCGTCGGCTTCACCGTGGTCGCGCTGATCGTGACGTCGCTGCTGCCGCAGTGGCTCGATGGCATCGCCGAGCAGGCGCGATCGCCGCTGGCGTTCGTCTCCGACGGCGTGTGGGGCTCGCTGGCGTGGCGCCTGATCGCGGCAGCCGTCGTGGTCGCGGGCATCACGGTCACGCTGTTCGCCACGACCATGCGCGTGCGGCACCTGTTCGTCGTGCTGCTCGCCGCGGAGGTCACGATGGTGATCGCGGTCACGGCGACGACGCTGCTCGCCGCGATCGACGACACGGCCGGCGGCGACGATCCCCTCGCGATCGCGATCGCCGCCGGCATCACGGCGGCGCAGGGCTGGGCGGCCTACCTCATCACGGCGTGGGCCGTCGGCACGGTGCTCTGGTGGGCGCCGTGGTTCCGCGGGTTCGACATGGCGGCGACGCCGCCGACCGACGCGGTGTGGGACCTCGTGCCCGGCTCGCTCGTCGACGCGGAGCGAACCCGACGGTGACGGATGCCGCGGGCGGCCGCCCGCGGCATCCGCCCCTGCCGTTCACCTCGGTCGGGTAGAACACCCGTGTGGATCTCGATGCGATCGCCGCCTCATCGTGGGTGCTGCCCGTGCTGTTCGCGTTCGTGGTGGGCGATGCGTTCCTCGTGGTGCTGCCGAGCGAGACGCTCGTGGTCGCGCTCGGCGCACTGGCCGCCTCGACGGGGTCGCCGTCGCTCTGGGCGGTGGTGCCGGTCGCCGCGGCGGGGGCCGTCGTCGGCGACCTGTGCTGCTACCTGATCGGGCGGCGCGTGGGCCTCGACCGCTGGGCGTGGCAGCGGCGCGGGGGCGTGGGCCGGGCGCTCGAGCGCGCACGCGACACCGTGCACCGGCGCACGGCCGTGCTCGTGTTCACGGCCAGGTACGTGCCGTTCGCGCGCATCGCCGTGAACCTCGCGGCGGGGGCGGGCGGGGTGCCGCTGCGCCGCTACCTGCCGCTCTCGCTCGCGGCCGGCGTCGCCTGGGCCTGCTACAACGTGGGCATCGGTGCGCTCATCGGTGCCGCCTTCGGCGATCAGCCGCTCCTCGCGACGCTCGTGTCGATTCCCGTGGCGATCGTGCTCGGGCTCGGCGTCGACCGGCTCATCGCACGCGTGGATGCCGGGCGCTCGGCCAGGGCGGATTCCCCTGGTTCGACGCCGGGCACGACGAAGGCCCCGGCGCCGGGTTCGACGCAGGGGCCTTCGGACGGGTTCACTCCCCCGCGAGACCGCCGATGAGGTGGCCGGTGGGGCGGTCGAGCGCGAACGGGTCGTTCACGAGGTTCGCACGGTCGGTGCGCTCGACGAGGTCGGCGAACTCCTTCGCGCCGCGGAAGATGCGGTCGGGCAGCGAGCGCACGCCGTCGCCGCCGTCGCCCCAGTCGCTGGTGGCCGCGTAGACGCCGGTGGTCACCGGGATCGCGTGCAGGTAGGTGAACAGCGGACGCATCGCGTAGTCGATCGCGAGCGAGTGCCGCGGCGTGCCGCCGGTCGCGCCGAGCAGCACGGGCAGGTCGGTGAGCGCCTGCGTGTCGATCACGTCGATGAACGACTTGAACAGGCCCGCGTAGCTCGTCGTGAAGATCGGCGAGACGGCGATGAGCCCGTCGGCCGAGGCGACGGCCTCGAGGGCCGCCTCGAGCTTCGGCGGCGCGAAGCCGAGCAGCAGGTTGTTCGTGATGTCGTGCGCGAGGTCGCGCAGCTCGAAGGTCTGCACCTCGACCTCGACGCCGCGCTCGCGCAGGATGCTCGCGGCATCGGCCGAGAGCCGGTCGGCGAGCTGACGCGTCGAGCTCGGGGTCGACAGGCCCGACGAGATGACGACGATGCGCTTGACGGCGGTGGTGTCGGTCATGGTCGTGCTCCTTATCGCGTGGCGGCGGGGCCGAAGGCCGAGCCGGTCTTGACGGGTGCGGGTGCGGCGGCGGTGGCCTGCGCGTCCTGGTAGGGCGACGGGCCGGCGAGGTTGTCGCCGCGGTTCGCGTTCGGCGTCGCCTGGCGGGGCGCCTCGCCGCCGTACGTGGCGGCGACGAGCGAGGCGTGGGTCGGGGCATCCGGAACCTCGGCGGGGCGGTTCGCGGCGAACTCGCGGCGCAGCACCGGCACGACCTCTTCACCGAGCAGGTCGAGCTGCTCGAGCACGGTCTTCATGGGCAGGCCCGCGTGGTCGAGGAGCCACAGCTGACGCTGGTAGTCGCCGACGTAGTCGCGGAATCCGAGCGTCTTGTCGATGACCTCCTGCGGGCTGCCCACGGTGAGCGGGGTCTGCTGCGTGAAGTCCTCGAGGCTCGGGCCGTGCCCGTAGACGGGCGCGTTGTCGAAGTAGGGGCGGAAGTCGCGCACCGCGTCCTGCGAGTTCTTGCGCATGAACACCTGCCCGCCGAGGCCGACGATCGCCTGTGCGGCGGTGCCGTGGCCGTGGTGCTCGAAGCGCTGGCGGTAGAGGGCGATCATGCGCTGGGTGTGCGATGCCGGCCAGAAGATGTGGTTGGCGAAGAAGCCGTCGCCGTACGACGCGGCCTGCTCGGCGACCTCTGGGGTGCGGATCGAGCCGTGCCAGACGAACGGCGGCACGCCATCGAGGGGGCGCGGCGTCGAGGTGAAGCCCTGGAGCGGCGTGCGGAACCGGCCCTGCCAGTCGACGACGTCTTCACGCCAGAGGCGGTGCAGCAGCTCGTAGTTCTCCTGCGCGAGGGGCAGGCCCTGACGGATGTCCTTGCCGAACCAGGGGTAGACCGGGCCGGTGTTGCCGCGGCCGAGCATGATGTCGACGCGACCGCCCGACACGTGCTGCAGCATCGCGAAGTCCTCGGCGATCTTCACCGGGTCGTTCGTGGTGATGAGCGTCGTCGAGGTCGTGAGCTGCAGGGTCGAGGTCTGGCCCGCGATGTAGGCGAGGGTCGTGGTGGGCGAGCTCGACCAGAACGGCGGGTTGTGGTGCTCACCGAGCGCGAAGACGTCGAGGCCGACCTCTTCGGCGTGCTTGGCGATCGTCAGGGTGGCCTGGATGCGCTCGGCCTCGGTCGGGGTGCGTCCGGTGGTCGGGTCCTGGGTGATGTCGCTGACCGTGAAGATTCCGAATTGCATGATGCCCCTCCTGGGTGTTCCTTCTGACGATCCCATCGTATGCATTTGCATACATCTGCTCCAACGGGACCTCCATGCACCTTATTCCCGCGAATTCGGACTTCTTCGCCGGATGCCCCCGACGCGGCCTCCGCGCGACGCTCGCATGCCGTCCGGCCGGGCGCCCGCACGCGGAAGCGGGGCTCGCCGCCGAAGCGACGGGCCCCGCCCCGCGTTCGCGTTCCGACCGGATCAGCTCGCGTCGGCGTGGCCCTGACCGTGGTCGTGGCCGGGTGCCAGACCGCCGCCGCCCGGGTTGTTGACGGTCAGCTCGGGACCGGCGGGTGCCGGCAGCGAGAGGCCCCCGGGCACGTTCGCGCCCTTGACCCCGTTCACCGACTGGGTGGAGTACGCGTAGGCGAGCACCGCGGTGGCGATCGCGTCGACGTTCTGGTCGAGCGCGGTGCGGTTCACGTTGTCGATCGTGTCGCACGCCTGGTGGTAGCACGGGTCGTACTGCGCCCCCGCGGTACCGCCCCAGATCGCCGCCTGCTCGGCCGTCTTCACGACCTCGGCGCCCGTGAACAGGCCGCCCGACGGGATGCCGGCGAGGATGAACGCCTCATAGTCGCTGCGCCCGCTGAACTCGGCGTCGTCGTACGGGATCGCGTTGCCGGTGTAGAAGCTCTCGAAGAGGTCCTCGATCGCTTCGGAGCCCGCGGGCACCGCGACCGGGGCCGGCCAGCTGGACTCGTCGGCGTCGTACACCATCTGGATGTAGTTCGGCGATCCGACCATGTCGAAGTTCATGTACAGGGCGATGTCGTCCTTCTGCGCCTGGCTCAGGCCGTCGACGTACGCCTGCGACCCGAGCAGGCCGTCCTCCTCGGCTCCCCACCATGCGAAGCGGACGGTGTTGGCCGGCTTGAGCTTGGACAGCTTCTCGGCCACCGCGATGAGCGAAGCGCTGCCACTGCCGTTGTCGTTGATGCCGGGGCCGGCGGAGACGGAGTCGAGGTGCGCGCCCGCCATGACGACATTGTGCGTGTTCTTGCCCGGGAGCTCTGCGATCACGTTGACCTGCGGACGCTGCTCGGGGCTCGGCACGGTGACCGTCGCCGTCGAGCCTGGCACGGCGAGCGCCGCACCGTCGGCGTAGCTGATCCCGACCACCGGAACGTCCAGCGGCTGGGTGTTGATCCCGAAGAGCGTGCCCAGGAGGAGCACCGAGCGCTCGGGCGTGTTGCCCTGGTTGAACTCGATGACCGCCTCGGCGCCCGCGTTCTGCGCGTTCCGCGCCTTGACGCCGAACTCGCACGTGCCGCGCTGGATGAGCGCGATCTGGGTGCCGGGTGCGTCGAATCCGAGGCCCGTGAAGTCGGATGCCTCGCATCCGCTCGTGACGGTGAGTCCGTTCGGCTGCCCGAGGACGACGTCGACGGGGATGACGGTGCCGGTCACGGTGCCGTAGCCGGTGCCGGTCATCGACTCGGTCGCCCTGGCGGTCGAGGTCGGCGTCAACTGCTGCAGGCTGGCTGGTCCGACGAAGGTGTAGTCGAACTCGTCGGTCGTCACCTTCCAGCCGGCGGCGGAGAGTTGCTCCTTCACGTACTCGACGCTCGCGTCGTAGCCGGGCAGACCTGCCGCACGGTTGCCGCCGTTCGCGTCGGCGATCGCCTGGAGCGCTTCCAGATGGCCGACCACCGCATCGGCGTCGACGCATTCGACGAGTTTCGCGATCGTGTTGTTGTTGCGGTTCTCGCACGAGTTGCCGCCGGGTGCGGCCAGTGCTGCTCCTGCGGGGACGAGGGCCAGGGCGGCGACCGCGGATATCGCGGTCGCGAGCGCTCCGGCCCGACGGGATTGCCTTGTCGTTCTTGACATGTCACTCCTCACAGGCGAGGCCGTCTTCGTTGACGGCGCTTGAGGCCCGAGGCTATCCGCCGTGGCGCCTGCGCAACAGACTTGACATCGCCCCCCCGGATGAGGCTCGCGTCGCTCGCAGCGAACACCGGGCGTCCGTCCAGCGGCAGACCGTACGCTGGAACCATGGCTACCGTTCCCCTGACGCTTGAGACCTTCGAGAAGACGATCCTCGAGGGCGGCACCGTCTTCGTCGACTTCTGGGCCGGCTGGTGCGGCCCCTGCATGCAGTTCGCACCCAACTACGAGGCCGCCTCCGAGGCGAACCCCGACCTCGTGTTCGCGAAGGTCGACACCGAAGACCAGCAGCAGCTCGCCGCCGCGATGAACATCACGTCGATCCCGACGATCATGGCCTTCAAAGACGGCGTCGGCGTCTTCGCCCAGGCCGGCGCGCTCCCCCGCCCCGTCTTCGACGACCTGGTGTCCCAGGTGCGCGAGCTCGACATGGAGAAGGTGCGCGAGCAGATCGCGGCCGAGCAGTCGGCCGAGGGCGCCGAGACCCCCGTCGCCTGATCGGCTGAGCGGTCGTGCCTGCGAGCGGATGCCGCGGGCGATCGCCTAGGCGTTCGCGGGCGTCAGCGCCTCCGCGAGTCCGCTCGCGTCGAGGTCGACCCCGAACGGGCGCGCGTCGCCCGTGATGCGGGCCGGCACGCGCACGAACGCGCCCCGCAGCCGCAGCGCATCGAGCTGTTCGAGCCACGGCTCGGTCGCGGCATCCGAGAGGAAGCCCGCGTGGCGTGGGCGGTCACCGCCCACGAGCTGCACGCCGACGCGGTATCGCATCGAGAGCCAGTGGCTCGCGCGCGGCACGAGCACGGCGTGCTGGTCGGCGCCGCCGTGGATGCGCGCGAGCTCGATCGCGGCCTGATGGCGGTGCACGTCGGTGACCGGGATGACGCTGCGCACCTCGCGCGAGCGGGCTGGCGCGTCGAGGATCTCGAGTCCGTCGAGCGTCGACAGACCGCCCCACTGGTCGGGATTCGTGCGCGTGTGCCCGGCGCGCAGGAGCACCACGAGCAGCCAGACGAGCGAGGCGACGAGCGCGATCAGGAACGGCCAGTACAGCCACGCGGGCGAGTTCGGGCGCACGATGCCCGTGAGGATGAGCAGCACGAGCACGAGCAGGTACGGGGTCGGCTCCCACGCGAGCAGGGGCTTCGAGCGGGGTGCTGGCATGCGTTTCAGGCTACCCGAGCGCCGGGCGACCGAAGCGCCGGGCTACCCGAGCGCCGGGCGGCCGAAGCGCCGGGCTACCGGAGCCCCGGCAGGCGCGACGCCACCTCGTCGAGCACCGCACGACTGCCGGCGTAGATGCCGTCCTCGCGCGGCCAGTGCGCGACGACGTCGGTGAAGCCGAGCTCGGCGGCGCGCCCCACGGCCTCCTCGAAGGCGTCGACGCTCTCGAGCGCGTACCGCGCCGACGAGTCGAGCAGTAGCGTTCTCGGCATGGTCGAGGCGTCGCGCCCTGCGGCCGCGCACGTGTCGTCGAGCCGTCGCGAGAGCTTCGCGGCGTAGGCCCACCACTCCTCGGTGTCGTCGATCGAGCCGGCCGTCGTGACCCAGCCGTCGCCGAGGCGCACGGCGAGCGCCATGGCCTTCGGGCCGTCGGCCGCGATGTGCAGCGGCGTGCGCGGGTGCTGCGGCGGTGCACCCACCATGCGCGCGTTCACGGCGCGGTACCACTGCCCGTCGTACGAGATTCCGGCGTCATCGGATGCCGCGGCATCCGTCGCCGTCGGGTCGCCCTCGAACCGCAGCAGGAGGTCGAGGGCCTCGGTGAACTCGGCGAACCGCTCGAACCGCTCGGTGGGCGTGAGCAGGGGCTCGCCGAGCACCGTCGCGTCGAAGCCCGTGCCGCCCGACCCGACGCCGAGCAGCACCCGGCCGCCCGAGATCTGGTCGACGGTCGCGATGTCCTTCGCGAAGGGCACCGGATGCCGGTAGTTCGGCGAGGCGACGAAGGTGCCGAGCTCGATGCGCTCGGTGACCATGGCGGCGGCCGTCAGCGTCGGCACGGTCGCGTGCCAGCGCTCGCCTGCGAGACCGCGCCACGAGAGGTGGTCGTAGGTCCACGCGTGGTCGAAGCCGTACTCCTCGGCGCCGCGCCAGAGCTCGGCGGCCTCCGGCCAGTCGGACTGGGGCAGGATGCAGATGCCGAAACGCATGATCGAAGCCTACGGGCGCGGGCTAGGTCGCGGGGCGATCGACCGGGCGGCCGGTACCGACGGGCTGGTCGACCGGCAGTGGGTCGGGCTCGAACGACAGGTCGGGCTCCATGGCCGTCGCCGCGCCGGGCACGATGTCGGGGGCCGTCGCGAGCGCCGGGCGCTCGAAGCGCACGAGCACGATGCCGCCGAGGATGAGCAGGCCGCCGAGCAGCTGCACCGGGCCGATCGCCTCGCCGAGGAGGATCCACGCGACGATGCCCGCGAAGACGACCTCGGAGAGCCCGAGGAACGACGCGAGGCGCGTGCCGAGGATCTGGATGGCCTGGATGCCCGCGACGTACGCGAACGCCGTCGACACGGCGCCGACCGTCAGCACCGGCACCCACCACGGGGCCGTCGTGCCGAAGTACGGCATGGACGCGAAGTTCGCCTCGAACGGCACGAGGCCGACGAGGAGCGAGGCGCCGAGCACGAGGCATCCGATGAACAGGCCGACTGCGGCGAGCGAGATCGGCGGGATGCCGGTGTCGGTCCGCTCGCCGAGCACGTAGTAGACGGCCACGCCGATCATCGCGATCGCCGCGAAGGCGATGCCGAGCGGGTCGAGGGCGCCGCCGGCCGGGCCGATGACGAGCACGAGGCCCACGATCGCGACGACCGACCCGGCGAGCACGACGAACTGCGGCACGTGGCGGGTGCGCACCCAGGCGAGGGCGACCAGGGCCACGGGCGCGAGGTACTCGATGAGCAGCGCCGTGCTCACGGGAATGCGCGAGATCGACATGTAGAACGCGAGCTGCACGCCCGCGACCGCGATGACGGAGTAGACCAGCACGGTCCACTTCGCGCGCCAGAGCGGCCGGAGGTCGAACTTCAGCGCGATCAGGCCGGGCACGAGCAGCAGCAGGGCGCCCACGAGCACGCGGAAGAACACCGCCGCGCCGGGCGACCAGCCCGACTCGAGCAGGGGTTTCACGACGGCCCCGCCCGCGCCGAACGCGAGGCCCGAGCCGAGGCCGAGCATGATGCCGAGGATGCCGCGTGAAGCCCGCATTGCGCTGCCGTTCCGTTGGTTCGTGATTCGCATGAGATCGTTCGCGAGCCGCGGCCATGTCATGCCCGAAACTCGTTATGCTCGTGACAGTACTCGGGCAGGAAGTCAGGAGTCAAATGTTTTTCACCCATGACACGGAGTCGGCGCTGCAGTTCGTGGGCGCGCTCACCGACACGGTGCCCTCGGCCTCCGATTCGGGCGACGACGAGCTGCGCACGATCGGCCAGCTCGACGCGCTGCTCGTGACCTGGAAGTACTCCGGGCGGCACGACCGCGACGCCCGCGAACTCGGCGAGGTGCGCGACGCGCGCGAACGCCTCCGCGCGCTCTGGCTCCTCGACCGCGACGCCGCGGCCGACGCCGTGAACGAGCTGCTCGCCGACGCGCACGCCCTCCCCCGGCTCGTGCGCCACGACGACCTCGACTGGCACATCCACGCGACCGCGCTCGACGAGCCGCTCGCCACGCGCATCCTCGTCGAGGCGGCCATGGCGTTCGTCGACGTCATCCGCTCCGACCAGATGGAGCGCCTGCGCGTGTGCGACGCCGACGACTGCGAGAGCCTCTACGTCGACCTCTCGAAGAACGGCTCGCGCCGCTTCTGCACCACGCGCTGCGGCAACCGCATGGCCGTGCGCGCCTACCGGGCCCGCGCCGAGGCCTGACGCTCGACCGCAGCCGAACTCCGGATGCCGCGGACGACGCGCCGATCCTTCCAGGTTTCGCACGGCGTGTCGCCGTCGCGATCCGGAGTTGCGCCGCGCACCGTGCGCGTCGAGCTAGGCCGGACAGCCCGCATCGACCGCCGCGATCGCGTCGAGGTCCTCCGGCGCGATCGTGAGCCCGTAGGCGAGCAGCACGCCCGCGAACCGGTCGACGTACGTGCAGGCGTACTCGCCCCGCGGCGGCATCCA
Source organism: Agromyces allii (assembly GCF_009749385.1). GTDB lineage: Bacteria > Actinomycetota > Actinomycetes > Actinomycetales > Microbacteriaceae > Agromyces > Agromyces allii. The sequence goes on from NZ_WBIN01000005.1 coordinate 104,686, forward strand.
TTCGGCCGGCCCCGAGTCGGATTTCGACTGGTTCGCCGGCCCGTCGACCGCCGAGAGGTTCGCCGGGTCGTTCGCGAACGCGGCGCGCTGCGCGTCGGTCCACGTCGAGGCGCCGTGCTGCCACGCGTACGAGAGCGGCACCATGTGGTCGATCTGCACGGCCTCTGACGTGTCGGGGCCCCGCGTGAACGAGATCACGGCGCCCGTGTACGGGTCGTGCAGCGTGCCCGTGCGCACGATGCAGCCGTTGCTGTCGGCGCGGAACACGAGGTCGACGAGGTCGCGGATCAGCACGTCGTTGCGCGTGTCGCAGCCGTTGCCGTCGACGTCGGCCCAGGCCGCGCCGAACAGTTCGCGGTCGTACGGCGACGTCGAGGACGGGCCCGCCACCACGAGTGCCGCGAGGTCGGGGTCGAGCGTCGCCGGGTCGATCGGGGCGCGGTGGACCGGGGCGTCGGATGCCGCGGCCGACGGCCCCGGCGGGAACCAGCCGTCGCCCGCCTCCGAGCTCGTGCCCTCCGGCCCGTAGAGGTACACCCAGATGGCGACGGCGAGCACGATGACGAGGAGGGTCGGGAGGGAGATCCGGCGGGTGCGGCGGGAACGGCGGCGAGAGGGCATCCGATCATTCTGGCGTGCCCCGGAGACACCGGATGACACGCCGGCAGCCCCGGGTTCGCGCGGCATCAGCCGCGGAATCGCTCGCCACGGGGTCTTGCCGGATCACGGGCACTTCGTCAGGCGCCGGATGCGTCGAACCCCCGTGGCCTGCGCGACACGTCGCCCCGCGGCATCCATCGCCCGGGAATGACGAAAGCCCCCGGCCGGTTCCGAAGAACTGGCGGGGGGCTTTCGCAAGAAGCTCGCGGTATCAACGAGAGCCGCAGCGCCGCACGAATGCGGCTGGGTGCTGCTTAGCGGCGCAGGCCGAGACGCTCGATGAGCTTGCGGTAGCGGTTGATCTCGACATCGGCGAGGTAGCCGAGGAGACGACGGCGCTGACCGACGAGGAGGAGCAGGCCACGACGCGAGTGGTGGTCGTGCTTGTGCTCCTTCAGGTGCTCGGTGAGGTCCTTGATTCGCTTCGTGAGGAGCGCGATCTGGACCTCGGGGGATCCAGTGTCACCGGGGTGCGTCGCGTACTCTTCGATGATCGCCTTCTTGACGTCTGCTTCGAGTGCCATAGATGGGATCCCCTTTCTCATTCGTTGCGCGCTGCCCGAGGCCGAATGCCTGGGCTCTCTTGATGCGCGGCCGTTTCACGGCAACCTGAAGAGTCTACCAGAGCGGATGCCGCGTGGCCGCCGGTGCGCGGAACGGCCGATGCGCACCGGCACGCTGTGCACAGCGCCGATCCCACCGCCGAGGATCCGCATACGATGTGCCGCACGGCACCCGCCGCTCATCCGCACCCGCGTTCGGCGCGGGCGCACCGCCATCGACACCTGCACACCCGGGCCCTCGCGGCGCCCGGAAGGGAGCCCCGCCATGCCCGAGACGCCGATCGAGTCCGATGAGGCGCGTTCCGACCGTCCGGTGTCGCCGTACGGGCCCTCCCCGACGACCGCGGTCGGCGCCGCACCCGCACCTGCTCCTACTCCCGCTCCCGCTCCCGCTCCGGAGTACGGGGCTGCGGCGTCGGTCTCGCCCTACGGCGCCGCACCCGCTTCGACGCATCCCCCGGCTGCCCCGCCCGTCGGCTCGCGCGACCCGTTCGGGCTCGCGGCCCTCGTCGTCGGCCTCGTCGCCGTCGTGACCGCGGTGATCCCGGCCGCCGTCGTCGTCGCCTGGCTTCCGGCCCTCGTCGCCGTCGGCCTCGGCATCGCGGCCCTCGCATCGAAGGGGGTCACGCGAAAGGGGCACGGGCTGGCCGGCCTGATCCTCGGCGTCGTCGCGTTCCTCCTCGCGATCGTCGTGAGCGTCGCCGCCCTGTTCTGGTCGGCGTCCGCACCGATCGGCGGGTCGACCGGTGACTTCAGTTCGGGGCTGCTCGACGAAGCGCTGAACGACCCCGATGCCGCCGACGAGTACGTGCCGTCCGAGTTCCAGGTCGTCGGCGGCACGGCGACGGGCGACCTCGACGACCCGTTCCCCATCGGCGAGACGGTCGAGGTCACGAACCACGGTGAGCCGTACTACTCGATCACCGTCGGCGCGCCGAACCCCGATGCCGACGCGCTCGTCGCCGAAGAGAATCCGTACAACGACGTCGCTCCCGAAGGCTCCTCGTACGTCCTCGTGCCGGTGACCGTCGAGTTCCACGGAGATGCGGAAGACCCCGACGCGCTCGGCTCGCCGGCCTTCGACATCCGCGTCTCGTTCACGACGGGCGACGGCGGGCGCATCGACGAGGACTACGCGGTGATCCCCGACCCGTTCTTCATGCTCCCCGAGCTGAAGTCGGGCGAGAGCGCCACCGGCAACCTCGTGTTCGTCCTCCCCGACTCGACCCTCGACGCCGGAACCTGGCTGGTCGACCTCGGGTACGAGGATTCGTTCCACACGTCGGCCCGCTAGGGACGGCGACGCGCGTTCAGGCGCTCCGCAGGGACTCGACCGGGTCGGCGGCGATCTCGATCGACCGCAGCACCGCCACGAGTTCATCGACCCCGGAATCGCCGAAGAGTTCCTCGGGGCCGGTCTCCGCGATGCGGCGATACCGCTGGTCCTCGTACAACGCGTCGATCGGCACCGATCCGTCGTGCGCGAGCCGGTCGACGATGAGGTCGACGAACGAGATCTGTCGGGCGCCGAGGCGCTGGTGCGACACGAACTCGGCGAGTGCCTCCTGCGCGGCCGATCGTTCGAGTCCGACGATCGAGCGGATGAATCGACCGAGACCCTTCGCGGCCGCGGCCGCAGCGTCGAGGTCGGCGAGGTCGGATGCCCCGAACTCCCCGCCCTCTCGCAACATGCGCTCGAGCTCCTCGACATCGGTCGCGGTGAGCTGTTTGCCGGTGCGGAGCTTGCGTAGGACGACGTGGTTCTCGTGGGCGACGAGGTAGGCGTAGAGCTTCGCCCGGAATCGTGCGGAGTCGACTCCCGGTGCGGCGAACACGAACTCCCCCGCCTCGGAGCGCACCTCGTCGTCGAAATCGGTGTAGACGGGGGCTTGACGCGATACATCGATGAGCTTGACGAGCTCGCGCAGCCGAGTGCGCACGAGCTCGAGCAGGGGCAGCGTCACGTCCTGCCACCATTCCTCCCCCGCGACCGCGTCGATGAGGTCGAGGTGCTTCGCCACGGCAGGGATCGACCGCTGCTCACCGAGCGCCGAAGCGAGCGCACGGATGCGGTCGCGCGCCTGGGCGAATCCGGCATCCGCGGTGAGCACGCCGAGTTGGGCGCGCAGCACGAGCAGGTCGAATCGCTTGGCACGTTCGTCGGTGTCGGCAACGAGCGCTGCCGACGGCAGTTCGGCCAGTGCGGATGCCTCGGCGAGCGCCGCGGCATCCCCCTGCCATGCGTCTCCGCGTGCGAACCGCTCGACGAGTCGTCGGTGCGGGCGCACGAGCACGTTGTGCTCGCTCATCTCGGCGACCACGCGTTGCAGGCGCTCGGCGAGGCCGGTGCGCAATTCACGATCGGCGGTGCCCACGAAGGTGCCGGCACCGCCGCCGACATCCGCCCGATCGATCTCGGTGATGAGCGCGAGCCGAGCGTCGAAGAGTCGACCGTGCAGCGACCGCGCGCTCGAGCCTGCCGCCTCGGGCACGTCTTGATTGAAGTACTCGATGTTGCCGCCGACGTCGAAGACGATGAAGTCGCGCTTGTCTTCGCCGGGCCCGTAGATGTCGCGACGCAGGCGTGTGCCGCGACCGATCATCTGCCAGTACTTCGACTTCGAGAAGACGGCCTTGAAGAAGACGAGGTTGACGATCTCGGGCACGTCGATGCCGGTGTCGAGCATGTCGACCGAGATCGCGATGTGCGGTGCTGCGTCCGGCCGGCCGAACTGTTCGATGAGGTTCTGGGCGCGGTCGTCGCTCGAGACGATGACCTGGGCGAAGTGCCCCGCGTACTCGGGGTAGTTCTCGTCGAAGCGCTGTTGGATGAAGCGCGCATGGTCGATGTTCTTCGCGAACACGATCGTCTTGCCGAGCCGGTCGCCCGCGGCGACGGTGCGCCCCTCGGTCATGAGAATGCCGAGCACGCGGTCGACGGTGTCTTCGTTGAAAAGCCAGCGGTTGACCGATTCGGCTTCGATACGGTCGGGGATCACCCCGTCTTCGCCCCACTCGGTGAGGTCCCAGTCCTCCTTCTGCTCATCGGTGAGATCGTCGTAACGGATGCCGCTGCGCACGAACTTCGATTCGATGCGGTGCGCGACGGGCGGCACGAGGTACCCCTCGTCGATCGCGGTGCCGAGCTCGTACGAGAACGTCGGAACGCCGTCCTCGAGGCGGAACAGACGGTAGGTGTTGTGGTCGACCTCGTCTTTCGGGGTCGCGGTGAGGCCGACAAGAGGGGCGTCGAAGTAGTCGAAGATCGCGCCGTACTTCTGGTACACCGAGCGGTGCGCCTCGTCGATGACGATGAGGTCGAAGAATCCGGGCCCGAAGCGGCGCAGCTCGGCGGTGCCGTCGCCTGCGGTGTCTCCCCCGCGGTTCAGCAGCCCCAGCATCGTCGGGTACGTCGACACGTACACGCGCCCTTCGACGTCGCGCGCGTCGAGCAGGTTCACGGTCGGGCTGCCGGGCAGGTGCTCCTTGAACGCGTTCGCGGCCTGCGTGACGAGCGCCTTGCGGTCGGCGAGGAACAGCACGGTCTTCACGTGGTTCGCGCGGGTGAGCAGGTCGACGAGGCCGATGACCGTGCGGGTCTTGCCCGATCCGGTGGCCATGACGAGCAGCGCGTGTCGTTCGCGGTCGCGTTCGAATGCTTCGGTCACCGCGCGGATCGCCTGGTGCTGATAGGTGCGTTCGACGATCTGCGCATCGATGTCGATCGAGGCGAGCGGGTGCCGCACGCCGGGCTGTCGACGTTGCTGCAGACGTGTCAGCTCATCCTTCGTGTAGAAGCCCTGCACCTCGCGCGGCGGGTGGCCGGTACCGGCGGGTGCGTCGTCCCAGATCCAGTGCTCGTAGCCATTGCTCGTGAAGATGACGGGCCGCATGCCGAAGCGGCGCTCGAGGGCGTCGGCGTAGAGCTTCGCCTGCTGCTGTCCGCTGCGGGGGTCGCGTTTCGTGCGCTTGGCCTCGATGAGCCCGAGCGGGCGGCCGTCGTCGCCCCACAGCACGTAATCCACGCGCCCGACGCCGCTCGGCGTTCCCTCGAGGTCGCCCACCTCGAACTCGATCGCGTGCTCATCGCGCGGATCCCAGCCCGCTTCGCGCAACAACTGGTCGATGAACTGGTCGCGGGTCTCGGCCTCGTTGTAGTCGTGCGTGTCGGGCACGGCCGCGTTCGCTGCCTTGACGAGGGCGACCTGCGCCTTGAGTGCGGCGTTCTCGGCGCGCAACTGCTCGCTCTCGGCCTCCTTCGCGGCGAGCGCGGCGTCTTTGACGGCGTTCTCGTCGAGCGCCTTCGCGAGCTCGGCCTTGGTCTTGGAGATGAGGCCAGGCTGGGGCTTCGGAATCGAGGCCGCGTCGAACGGCTTGCCTCGCATCGGTCGATGCTCGGGCGTGCTCGCATACCGGGTCGCGAGCCAGTGCAGCGTGTGGAACAGCTCGCGCACGATCGCGAGGCTGTCCTGATTGGTGAGTGCGTAGGTCTTGTGCACGGCGTCGTTGCCGCGCTTGCGGATGAGGTTCATCTTCGTGAGCACCGCATCGCCGACGAGCCGTTTGAAGGTCGGTTCGTGCAGCAGGCTCGACAGGTCGTCCTTGTACGGGCGCTTCAGCGAGGCATCCGCCCGATAGAGCCAGTAGACGCTGAGTTCGACCGTGCGGCGAGCGTAGAAGAGGCTCGAGCGCGGGTCGCCGTAGGTGTAGAACTCGGCGCGGGCGGCCTCGCTCGCGATCTCGGGCCAGTCGGGCGCCACGAAGTCGAAGTTGCCCACGTCGGCAGGTCCTCTCTCGGGGCGCCGGGCGGAGACGAACGACAGTGTCGATCAGCGAGGTCGGCGCAGTGCCTCCGAGCGTAGCGATTCGCACCGGTGAGCGGATGCCACGACGCGGCGATCACCCCCGTTCGCGGGGTGCGTGCTCGTCGCCCTAGGTCGCCCGATCGTCACTGGGTATTCATCGCCGGGAGGCGTCATGCGCTGGACGTCGCCGGACGGTAAGGTGCTGCGCACGTTGCCCGAGCGGCCGGTGGGGCCCCCACTCGAACCGAGCGGCAAACGCGGTATGCGAAGAATGGACTGGACGGGCAAATTCTTATGGCTGCCCGCGCGTGAACAAGGGGTAGGCACTCGCGCGGTGCCGTACCGACACGTCGATCAGCCTCCCGGAATGGGCCGCCGTCATCGGTTCGGTGACGGCCCAAGTGTGAATCTGCCATCCGATCGAGCTGATCAATTGCAGTGCCATCAATGCGACGCTGGAGTCCGCAAGATCGTGCTCGCGTGCCAGACCAGGTGCCACGACGGCATCGTCCAGCGGGATCCGAGTGGTGAAGAACGGGCGACCGGCGTCCCATGCTCGCTGCGCGTCCCGTTGGCATGACTCGAGGTGGAGACGGAGTAGCTTCTCTCGCTGTTCGGGAAGACGAGTGTTCTGTGCCTTTCCACCCTTGCGGTTCGCGAATGGCAAGGTGCCGTGCTCCGCCGCGAAGTCGGCCAGCAGGCCAGATTCGACGGACTCGGGATCTACATCGGGCGTCTCCCGCCATGAGACGCGCAGGTCGGCGCTGTCGGCCAACTGCCAGATCATGCGCCCGCCCCAATGGCCGACCAACTGGCCCGCACCATGGCGCCGGTACTCCGAGAGCCGCCTGCGCAGATTGGTCGCCTTGCCGATGTAGATGACGGATGCCGCGGGCACCCAGGCCCGCTCGAGTTCACCGACCGGCAGTGTCGGGTTCTTCCCCTTGAACCATCCTGCCGGATTCGTCTCGAGGAAGGCGGGCGGGGCATCACTCTCACGGACCACCACGTACACGCCCGGCCCGGTCGGGACCCTGACGCTCGGGAGGAGATCGAACCGAACTGACCCACTGAAGCCCTCCATCAAAGTTCCTCGCTGAGCTCTGCGCGCGGCGCCTTGGACTCAGGACCTGTGTCTGCTTCGGCCGAGTCATCCCATGAGAGGCGGATGTCGCCGAACGCGAGGTTCGATGCCGTGATGACTCCTTGGCTGGCGAGCGCGTTGGCTGCGCCGCCGATGACGGCGCCGATGCCGAACGGCACCACCTTGCCAAGTACGATGATGCCCTGCTTCGTGCCGTACTTGGTGATGAAGTTGTGCCCGAGCACCTTGTTGGCCGCCTTGATCTGGCTCATCGGAATCTTCGAGACGAGCTGTCGCGCCCAGTGCTGTCCGGTGCGTTCGGCGACCTGCGTGACGCTCTTGGCTCCGAGGTCGCCGAGCAGGATCGCCATCACCAGAGTGCGACGGCGTTCGATGTCGTCGACCCGGATGCCCTGCACCTCGGCTCGCGCGAGAATGTAGAGCACGGTCGCGTTGAGGAATGCGATGGCTTCACCACCCGAGATCGCGAGTGCGACGCCGGTGCCGACAGCGGGCGCCGCCGCAGCAGCGCCGACGCCGACGCCACCCGCGATCGTGGCGGCACGCAGTTCGACGTTGAGCCGCTTGACGACCTGCTCGGGTGTCGCGTCCGGGCGGTTCACCCGAATGCGGGCGATGTGCCGATCGGTCATCGGCGCCTGGAACGTGAGCGCCTTATCGAGCAGCGCAAGCGTCAGACCTTGCTTCGCCGGGGCGTCGTCGATCACGGTCGCATCAGTCATTCGGGATTCTCCATTCGGGTGTTGAGTGCACGTTCATTCAGCTCGACGAGCGACGTGTCATTCGGTCTCGGGTGCCTTTTCCACGGGGCAACTGCCGATCTGGATGGGTCCGAGGCTGAAGTCGCAGTACTCGACGTACGAGATCTCGGACTTCCAGTCCTTGTTCGTGATCGAGGTCTGTTCTGGGGCAGGTCGGAGGTAGGCCCAGCCCCAAATTCCGTCGTCGCCGGCCCGGGTTGTGCAGCCGGAGCCGCAGTCCGCCAAGCGCGCCTTGACGTCATCGATGAACGTCGAGAGCGAGTCGCACGTGCTGCGCGCTGAGACGGTCAGCTCGCCGAGGCACACCGAGTTGTACATCGCGATGTGCATGCTCACGCACGCACGGTAATCGTCACCGTCACCGCAGATCTGGCCGGCCCCGCCGCCCCACGATGGTTCCCGCGTCAAACTCAGCGCCGCCCCGTACCCTTGCGACTCCGTCGCGGGCTTCGACTCCTGCAACACCACGTCGTACGAGTAACCGTTGTTCAGTCCCACGACCACGAGCACCCCGAGGATGCTCGACACTGCGGAAACGGTGATGGCGACGGTGAGCACCGCCACATACGCCGGAGCGAATCCACGCCCGTCGGTGCGTCGTCTCAGGGAGACGTCGATGCACAACACCACGAAGGACAGCAGCCCGAGCGCTCCGGGAATCCAGGAGTAGCCATCGATGAGCAGGATGTTCGACGCGACTAGGCCTACGGAGGTGAATCCGGCGACCACCCACCAGAAGATGCGCCATCCCCGGGTCAGCGGGCCATACGAGCGCCTGCCGCATTCCGTGCACGTGAAGCGACGCATGCCGGCGAATCCGGGCTTCACGTCGCCCGTGAACGCCGCACCACAATGGCGGCAGGTCCTCTCCGACGTCGTCGGCGCTGACAGGTCGTCCGGGCTGTCCGTCTCGGCGGCGTCAGCCGTGGGGCGTGGGGCTTCGGTCATCGATGTCCGTTCGGGTTCACGGAAGCAGAGATGTCGCGGGTACGACATGGCTGCCCTCGGGGTGGGTGGTTCGTCTGCGCGCGGCTAGAAACCGCGCGGATTCTGGCGCTGCTGGAGGTATCCGCGACGAGCGCAGAGGCGCTGCCAGGCGAGCTCGTCGACTCGGCTCATGTTGCGGGCCCGCACCCGGCAGATGTGCTGCCAGCCGTCGCGACTCATGAGGTCTTCTGAACTCACGGAGTTCGCGTTGATCGCGCGCACGATTCCGGCATCCGACGAGCCGCTCGACTTGCCGAACCCGAACATCAGAGCTCCCCGCGGAACGCGCGGTGTTGGAGGGAGGCGAACAAGGCGTCGAGTTCTCGAAGGACGCGCTCCGCTGTACGTTTTGACGCTTCGATCCGTCTCACGCTCTCGACAAACCGATTCTGCTTGACACGGCTCGGCACGACAGCTGGGAATGCCTTGAGCTGCGTGGAATTGATTGACGCGATTCCGGTGGTTTGCTTGGCCATACGTAGGAAGTACGCCTTGCCGTACTCGCTGCCGACATGCCAGTTCAGGTACAGCGGGTCGACGTCACCAGATTTCAGCCGAACCCGGAAGATGTGGTTCTGGTGAATCGACTCCGGAAGTTCATCGTTCCAGAGCACTCCGCGCCCGAGCTTGTCCGGGTCGCCGCCCTCGGTGAGCAGCAAGTCCCCCGCTCGCAGCCGGTATCGCTCGATCTCCGTCGCTGTCGCCTCGATACGCTTCACATTGGTGAGATCGATCCGCTTGTCCTGGACATTCACGACTGCCATAAACGGAACTTCACGCATCGCGGCACCGTTGGTCTTTCGCCCCTTCGTGATGCCGGACGACACGTCAGCGATCTCGGAAAGAGGCAGTACACGGCCTTCGCGCTTCGCGAACAGCTCTCGATAGACAGCGTCCGCGGCCTCATCGTGGACCTTCACAGATCGAGCCTGTCGACCACGGAGGGCGTCGGCCTCGTCGAGGATGGCGGCGATGCGGCGTTGTTCGGGGAGGGGTGGGAGGGCGAACGACATCCGGCCCAGCGTCGCAAGTGAAATCGATTTGCGCCGCTCTGCCGTCCCGTTCCCCATCGTCGCGTACTGCGCAAGTGCAGTCGGGCTCTTGAGGAATCGGTACAGGTACTCGGGGTCGACCCGCTGCTCATCGATCGAGAAAACCGTGTACATGGGACTGATCAACGAGCGCTCGGTAGCCCGCCCGATGGAACCTTCATCGAGGTGGATAGTGGCGTACGCGAAGTCCCCCTGCTCGACAAGCTTGTACGTCGAGAGGTCCTTGCTATGAACCTGTTTCGTGAAGTACTCGTCACTTCGGACGAAACCGCGGTGCTTCGTCACGGAGTAGACGGGAGCAAGCCGGTTGCCTGCACGGGAACCAGCGGACTTGATCAGGTCGTCCAGCCGAACCGTCGTCACGCGACATCCGCCTTGCTTGCCAACATCCCCCGCAGCCGCGTGAGCCCCGCGGCGATCTCTACCTCGAGTGCATCCAGCTCGTCGAGGATCTCCTCCGGACTCCGATGCTCGACTTCCTCATGCTCGATCTCCTTGTACCGGTTGATCGAGAGGTCGTAGCCGTTGTCGACGATCTCCTGCTTGGGCACGAGGAAGCTCTGCGCGGTTCGCGGGCGGTCGGCCTCGGGCGAGACGTCCGGCCCCGAAAGCGACAGCCAGCGTGTAAGCACATCGGGCAGGTCGTTCGCCTCGATTGGCGTGCGCTTGTCGTCGAGCGTGAAGCCGTCGGCACGCACGTCGTAGAACCAGACGTGGTCGGTTCCGCCAGACGAGGTCTTCGTGAAGAACAGGATGGCGGTTGAGACGCCGGTGTACGGCTTGAATGTTCCGCTGGGCAGCTTCACGACGGCATCGAGCTTGTGGTCCTCGATGAGCAGCTTTCGCAGCGCCTTGTGCGCGTTCGACGAGCCGAAGAGCACGCCGTCGGGCACGATCACGGCCGCGCGTCCGCCATTCTTCAGCAGCTTGACCATGAGCGCGAGAAAGAGCAGCTCGGTCTTCTTCGTCTTGACGACCTGCAGCAGGTCCTTCGCGGTCGTCTCGTAATCGAGCGATCCGGCGAACGGCGGGTTCGCGAGCACGAGCGTGAAGTCCTCGGATGCCGGATGGCCCTCGGCAAGCGAATCCGCGCGTTCGATCACGGGGTCTTCGACGCCGTGCAACAGCATGTTCATGCTGCCGATCCGCGCCATGGCGGCGTCGGAGTCGTAGCCGGTGAACGCCTGCGTGTTGAAGAAGTCGCGCTTCGCGGCATCCGCGAAGATCTCGTCTTCATGGTGCTCGCGCAGGTACTCCTCGGCCATGACGAGGAAGCCCGCGGTGCCGGAGGCGGGGTCGATGATGCGGTCGTAGGGGGTCGGCGCCGACATGTCGACCATGAGCTTGATGATGTGCCGGCTCGTGCGGAATTGGCCGTTGGTGCCCGAGGTTGCGAGCTTGCCGAGCATGTACTCGTAGATGTCACCCTTGGTGTCGCGATTCTCCATGGGGATGTCGGCGAGCAGGTCGACGACCTTCGCAAGCAGGTTCGCGTTCGGAATCGTGAACCGCGCGTCCTTCATGTTGCGCGCGTAGCTCGAACCCTCGACGCCCATGCGGCGCAGGAACGGAAACACGTGCTCGCCGACGATGTCGTACATCTCCTGCGGCGAGCGGTTCGAGAACACGCTCCACCGCAGGTCGTCGTAGGGACGCGGGGTTCGCCCGGTGTCATCGATGCCCTCGGGGAAGACGCGCCGCTCAATCGGCTTTCCGGTGCGGTTCGCCTTGCGCTCCTCGCGCGTCTGGATCTCGTCGAGCCGACGGATGAACAGCAGATACGTGATCTGCTCGATCACCTCGACGGGGTTCGCGATGCCGCCCGACCAGAACGCTTCCCAGACCTTGTCGACCTTCGGCCTGAGCTCACCAGTGACCATTGCGCGCGTCGCCGCCCCTTCGTGTTCGCGTGCCGTCGTGGCACGCAACCTCGATCTTCGCAGAGGGTCGGATGTCGCGAGGCCTCCGGAAGGCGTTCTCCCCCACTTCGGGGGCGGTCGGCGCATTTCAGGGCTTGCCCGGACGTCGAATGTCGGTGGCCGGGTGCATCCTGATCCACTTGCCGAGCGCACGGTCGGCGGTCATCACGGTCTCGAGATCCGGATGCCACACAGCGGGCGTGCGCCCAGGAGACGATGATGTCCGACACGCAGAACCCCGAACCCGAGAGCAACACACCGTCCGGTGACGAGACGGCGCAGATGAGCAACGACAGGGCCTCCGAGAGCACGGCGCCTTCAGCGAAGACGCCTCGCGGTATTGGTCGCATCCGTCGTTCGACGCTCATCCTCGCGGCCGTCATCGCGGTGCTCGTGATCGCGCTCGGCATCACGATGACAAACCTCGTGAACACGAACGCCGCGCTGGCTGAGAGTGAGGCCCACGCTGCCGCCATTCAAACCCAGTCGGACGAGTTCGAGGGCGATCTCGAACTCATGACAACGTCACGGGACCAATATCGCGACGCCTCGACCAAGGTCTCCGAGCGCGAGATCGCAGTGTCGAAACTCGAAGACGAGGTGGAGGAGCGCGAGAAGGCGGTAAAGGCGACTGAGGAACACATCGCTGCAACCACGCTGAAGGACGGATACGCGTACACGGTTGGGCTCACCATGGAACCCGGCGTCTACGAGGCCAACGCCACCGGATCGACGTGCTACTGGAAGATCACGACGAGCGGAACGAACTACTCCGACATCGTCGAGAACGACCTCGGCAAGGCGGGCGTACTCAGGGTGACCGTCAGCCCCGGCCAGGACTTCCAGTCGCAGCGCTGCGGAGAGTGGCACAAAGTGGGCTGAGTGCCAGACTGGCCCCATGGCGTTCACCACCAAGCGCGTCTACGACCCGCCCGAGGCATCCGACGGATACCGAGTACTCGTCGACCGGCTGTGGCCGCGCGGTGTGAGCAAGGAGCGCGCCGAGCTCGACGAGTGGGCGAAGGATGTCGCTCCGTCGCCCGAGCTGCGCAGCGAATGGCATCACTCGCCCGACCGTGAGGCGACGTTCGACGACTTCGCCGCCCGGTACCGGCACGAGCTCGACGAGAACGCTGCGGCAGAGACGTTGCTCGCGCTCGGCCGCGAGCACGACCGTGTGACGCTCGTCTTCGGCGCGCGCGACGAGCACGCCAACCACGCAATCGTGCTGCTCGACTGGCTGGCCGCGCACGGAGCATCCGTCGACCGCGACGCGCAGGGCGACGCCGAGACCAACGAGACCTAGGCGCGCGACTCCGCGAGCGTCAGGCCGGGCTCTGGCTGCTTCCAGAGCTGGCGCGTGACGACGAGCACGAGGATCGTCGCGCCGAGCAGGATCCAGCCCGGCCAGCCGAGCACGCTTCCCCAGATGCCGTCGTCGTCGGCGAGCGAGTCGGCGTCGGCGAAGATCAGGAACTGCGTCGTCGCCGTGTTGATCGCGCCGTGCGCGATGACGGCGGGCCAGACCGAAGCCGAGCGCAGCCGCATCCAGCCGATGACGACGCCCGTGAGCACGCAGAACGCGACCATGCTCGCGAGCCCCAGCAGGTCGGTGCGCTGGTAGTTGTAGCCGAGCAGGATCAGCGGCGCGTGCCAGAGACCCCAGATCGCGCCGGAGGCCAGCAGCGCCCACACGGTGCCGAGCGGACGCATCGCGGGCAGCAGCCATCCGCGCCAGCCGATCTCCTCGCCGAATGCGGCGACGCTGTTGAGCGCCGTGAGGAACGGCAGCGAGATGAGCGTCATCACCACGACGACGGATGCGTCGATGGGCACCGTCTGCCCGCCCGCAGTCTCGTTGAGTGCGTCGATCACGGCCTGCACGCCGCTGAGGCCGACGAGGTCGACGCGGATCAGCCCGAGCGCGTGTCCGAGCAGCATCGCAAGGAACGGCAGCGCCGTGAAGAACACGAAGGCGAGCGCGATGAAGAGCCAGGTGCGCCCGGCGGGACGGATCGGCGAGAGGCCGAGCGAGCGCGGGATGCTCGCCGGACGCCGCACCCAGAGCACGACCACGAGGGTCGCGAGCGCCGGCGTGAACATCATCGCGGGCGCGAGCAGGCCGAACAGCGGGTGCGCGAGCCCCTCGCCCGAGGTCCAGAGCGGCAGCGCGACGAGCCAGGCCCCGACGAACGCGATCGCGACGAACACGCCGACGGCGATCCACGGCACGCGCGTCGGCACGATCGGGGCGGCGGCGGCGTTCTTCGCGCGTTGCCGGTTCGCGGCCTCCTCGCGCCGCGAGGGAAACGCGCTGGCCCCTGCGGTCGCCGCAGCGGAGTTCGCGTGGGCAACGGCACGCATCGGCGCGGCGGCGTTTTCGGGTGCGGGGGGCGCTTCGATCGGCACGGGCACCGGGGTGCCCGGAGCGGCTGCGGGAACGATCGGGGTGGACGGCTCGGTCATGCCTCCATGCCATCAGACGCGGACGCACGGGCGCGTCCCTCGTGCGACGGATTCAGCACGCGGCGGCGCCGGAGCATCCGTCCCTCGACGGAGGCGCCGCGCCCGCCCTGCCGCACGTCGGTTCGGAACGCTGCTCCGCCGGAATACACCCCTGCGCCACGTCGTTTGCATACGTGTGCATGAGTTCGCGATCCCGGTCGACGTCGTCGTGATCGGCGCGGGCCAGGCCGGACTGTCCGCCGGATACCACCTCCGGCGGCGCGGGTTCTCGCCCGTCGGGGCCGCGCACGCCCTCGCCGCGAGTCTGCCCACTGCGTCCGACCCCACCGCGGACTCCCCCGAGACATCTGCCAGGACGTTCGTCGTGCTCGATGGCGAATCCGCACCCGGCGGTGCGTGGCAGCACCGCTGGGCGTCGCTGCGCATGGCCACGGTCAACGGCATCCACGAGCTGCCGGGATTCGCCGTTCCACCGGCCGACCCCGAGGCCTCCGCCAAGGACGTGCTGCCGTCCTACTTCGCCGAGTACGAACGGCGCTTCGACCTGCGGATCGAGCGCCCGGTGCGCGTCAGCGCCGTCCGCCGGGCCGACGACGACCCGAACGGCCGACTGCTGGTCGAGACGGAGACGCCGAGCGGCGCGCGCACCTGGACCGCCCGGTACGTGGTCAACGCGACGGGCACCTGGACCCGCCCGTTCCTGCCGTGGGTTCCGGGAGCCGACCGCTTCACCGGAAGGCAGCTCCACGTCGCCGACTACGTCTCGGCCGACGCCTTCTCCGGGCAGCGGGTCGTCATCGTCGGGGCCGGCGTCTCGGCCGTGCAGCTCCTCGACGAGATCTCCCACGTCGCCGACACCTTCTGGGTCACGCGCCGGGAACCCGAGTGGGTGGAGGAGGACTTCGACCTGCCCGCCCGCACCGCCGCGATCGCGGGCGTCGAGGCGCGGGTGCGCATGGGCCTGCCGCCGGGCAGCGTCATCTCGGTCACCGGCATGCACTGGACGCCGTGGGCACGCGCGGCGGAGGCACGCGGGGTGCTCGTGCGGCACCAGATGTTCGCGGCGATCGAGGAGCACGGCGTGCGGATGCCCGACGACACGTTCGAGCCGGCCGACGTCATCCTCTGGGCGACCGGGTTCCGGCCCGCGGTCTCCCACCTCGCCCCGCTCGGGCTGCGCACCCCGCAGGGCGGGTTCCGGGTCGCCGACACGCGTTCGCTCGACGATCCGCGGCTGTTCCTCATCGGCTACGGCCCGTCGCAGTCGACCGTCGGGGCGAACCGGGCCGGACGCGAGGCGGTGCGACGGATCGTCGCCGAGCTCGGCGCGCCGGCGACATCCGCCGCCTGAGCGCGCTGCCGGGTCAGCGCTACGGCGCGAGCAGGAAGATCGCCGGCCAGCCCGTGTGCGCGTACACGATGACCGCGAAGACGACCGCGTCGAAGAGCATGTGCACCGTGAACACGTAGCCGAGCGACTTCGTGAGCTTGAACGTGTAGCCCTGGATGAGCGCGAACGGGATGGTGAGCAGCGGCCCCCACGACTGGTAGCCGAGCTCCCAGAGGAACGACACGAACACGATCGTCTGCAGCAGGTTCGCCTGCCAGGTCGGGAAGTGGCGGCGCAGCAGCACGAACACCGTGCAGATGAAGAACAGCTCGTCCCACGTGCCGACGGCGATGACGCCGATGAGCAGGCGGCCGATCTCGTCGGGCTCGGTCACCGTCGGCCAGTTCTGGTAGACGCCCGAGGTGATGAAGTAGAACGGCAGGATCAGCCAGCCCGCGAGCGTCACGAAGATCAGGTAGAGCCACTGGGTGCGGTTCCAGCGGTTGCCCGTTCGCCACGGGAAGCGGATCGTGCGCTCGCGGTAGAGGAACCGCGAGATGAGGAACGGGACGAGCACCGCGAGGCCGAGCACGACCGCGAAGCGCACCATGCCCGCATCGCTGAGGTCGGCCTTCATCGACGCCGTCGAGATGATGACCTGACCGACGGCGATGAGCGCGAGGTCGGCGAGCAGTCGCTCGGTGCGCCCGGAGCGATCGCAGAGCCACGCGCCCACGAGGCCGGCGGCGAGCATCGCGTAGCCCGCGATCGGCAGCAGGAACCCGAACAGCAGCACCGCGGCGCCGCACACGAGCAACGCCGGAATCAGGGCGAACGGATGCGTCCGCAGGGCGGTCGGGTCTTGCGTCGCCGTGGCGGTCATTCGTCGTCGGCGAGCGTTCCGCGGCGCACGGCCTCGACCCACTTCGCGAGGTAGACCGCGCCGGCCTCGTCGTGGATGAGCGCGCCCGCCGTGAGCACGGGATATCGGGTCGCGGGCACGCCGTCGGCCGGGCGCACGTCGACGTGCCGCACCGACTCCCCGCGGTCCTGCAGCCACTCGGACATGGCGTAGTCGGTGCGCGAATCGCCCATGGTGCGCCAGTGCTGCGGGCGGATGCCGCGCTCCTCGAGCAGTGCGACGGCGCGCTCGGCACCGAGGTCCTTGCCGAGGCGCACCGACTCGACGTCGGTCGAGATGATCGTGGGGTCGATGCGCCACTGCACGCGCCCCGCGGCATCCGGCCGCTCGTGGCCCTCGCGGACCGTGCCGAACCCGTGCGCCGCGAGCACCTCGTGCGCGTGGTCGTCGAAGCCGGGCTGCGCCGCGAGGTAATCGGCGTTCTCGACGTGCACGTGCTGCTCGACCGAGACCATGGCCCGCTTGGTCTCGTCGAAGAACCCGAAGTCGTCGAAGAAGGTGCCGACGAAGTCGCGCATCGCGTCGGAGAACTCTGGGGGCGTCGCGAGCTCGTGGTCGACGTGCACCTCGCCGAGGCCGTCCTGGTCGATCGCCGCCCAGACCGCGCCCTTCTCGCAGATCGCCCAGATCGGCGCGCCCGGCTCGATGCCCGCGGCGAGCATCGGCGGCACGACCTGCGCGGCGATGAAGGCGTCGGATCGGCCCGTGTTGAAGACCACCGGGATGCCGGCATTCGCGAGCGCGGCGAGGTCGCGCGCGATCGACGGGATCGCGATCGTGCGCGTCACGGGGCTGGCGATCGGGCCGTCGACGTCGAGCAGGAGTCCGAGGAGCGGGGTCGCGATCGGGGACTTGGCGAGGGGCGTGGTCACGCGTCCAGCCTAGGCGGGCGCCGCCCGGCGCGCTCCGAGCCCGGTGCGCTCCGAGCGCTCCACGCTGCGCACGCCTCGCCCAGCGCGCCGTCCACCCGGATGTCGCAGGCAGGTGCGAGCATCGACGCATGCCGACGATCGTTCCGCCCTACCTGCTCGACCGCATCGCCGAGACCGCGGGCACGCGGTACCCGCTCGCCGCCGAGGCCGCCCGCCGGGCGCTCCTGCGCGAGCCGCCCGCGCGCCTCGGGCCGTCCTCGCCCGGGCTTCCGCTGACCGACGCGTACGGGCTGCCGAGCGCACTGCCCGACGCCCCGTCGACCCCCGATCGGCGCATCTCCGACGCGCAGGGCACCGAGCGGCTGCCCGGCCGGCTCGTGCGCCGCGAGGGCGAGCGCGCCACGGGCGACGAGGCCGTCGACGACGCCTACGACGGCCTCGGCGACACGCACCGCATGTTCGACCGCGTCTTCGGCCGCGACTCGATCGACGGGCTGGGCATGCCGCTCGAGGCCACCGTGCACTTCGGCGACAATTACGACAACGCCTTCTGGGACGGTGAGCGCATGGTGTTCGGCGACGGAGACGGCGAGATCTTCCGCGGCTTCACCGACTCGCTGAGCGTCATCGGCCACGAGCTCTCGCACGGCATCACCGAGCACACGGCGAAGCTGCGGTACCAGGGCCAGTCGGGCGCGCTCAACGAGCACGTGTCCGACGCGTTCGGCGCGCTCGTCGAGCAGTACGCCCTCGGCCAGGACGCCGAGGCCGCCACCTGGCTCATCGGCGAGGGCATCTTCACGGCCGAGGTGCAGGGTCGGGCACTCCGTTCGATGCTCGAACCCGGCACCGCCTACGACGACGACGTGCTCGGCCGCGACCCGCAGCCCGGGCACATGCGCGACTACATCGAGACCGTCGAGGACAACGGCGGCGTGCACCTGAACTCGGGCATCCCGAACCGCGCGTTCGCGCTCGCGGCGCGGCGGCTCGGCGGGTTCGCGTGGGAGCACGTCGGCCGTATCTGGTTCGACACGCTCACGTCGGGCGAGCTCGGCGAAGACGCGACGTTCGCGCAGTTCGCCGACGAGACCGTGCGGCAGGCCGAACGCCGGTTCGGCGCGCAGTCCCGCGAAGCCGAGGCCGTGCGCGACGGGTGGCAGCAGGTGGGGGTGCTGGCCGAGGCCGGGCAGGGGTAGCCTTCGTCGCATGGACGTCTTCGTGGCCCGCAGCGGCGGCCTTGCCGGCATCCGCCTGACCTGGCATGTGAAGGTCGACGACCAGCCCGACGCCGACGACTGGTTCGTGCTGATCGAGGAGATCCCCTGGGACGACGTGCCGGCGGCCCCGGCCGAGCCTGACCGCTTCACATGGGACATCCGGTGCGAGCCCGCCGAAGCCCGGCACCCCGCGGCCGGCACGACCGATCCGACGGCCGCTGAACCGAACCCCGCAGGGCCGAAAGGCGCTGAGCCGAAGGCCACCGAGGCGACCCTCGCCGAACGTCAGCTCACGGGGCCGTGGCGACAGCTCGTCGACCGGGTTCGCGAGACGACGGAGCCGCAGCGCGAAGCGCCGCGAGCACCCCGATCGAGATGAGCAGCTGCGCCGCGAGGTAGGTCGACATGACCGTGAGGTCGTGCAGGTCGAACCCGGAGACGGCGAACTCGTAGCCCGGCAGGAACCGGCCGAGCCCGAGCACCGAGTCCGAGACGACGAAGAGCGCACCGCCGATCGCCATGACCGGGCCGCGACTCGCTGCGAATGCCGCCATGAGCCCCAGCACGAGTCCGTAGAGCGCGACGGGTACGAACAGCACGCCCGTGTGCGGGCCGAGCAGCGCGAGGAATCCGGCGAACCAGGCGACGTAGACGAGGGCCCAGAGCGGCGGACGGATGCGGCCGCCCGAGGGCGCTCCGTCCGAGGGCCCGCCACCCGGCATCCGCACGAACACCGTGATGTACGCCACATGGGCGAGCAGGAACGCGCCGAGACCGACGACGAACATGCCGTCGAACGACAGCGCGACGTCGCCGGCCCACGAGAGCCCGATCACGACGAGCAGCAGCCAGGGGGTCTTCAGGCCCGAGCCCCGAGTCGCGAGCACCACGCCCAGCGCGAGCAGCGGCATGAGCAGCGCCTTGGTGGCGGTCACCGACCAGTCCGGACCCGTCTCGAGGAGCACGAGGTGAACGGCGCACAGCACGAGGTAGGGAGTGAACGTCATCGGCACCCGCCGATCGTAGCCGGGCGGGTGCCGCAGGCCGAACGGACTGTGGGATACGACGAAGGCCGACGGGCGATGCGCGTCGGCCTTCGTGCGATTCAGGTGATGCGGTGCGCTCGGCTCAGCTCACGCCGAGCAGGTCGATCACGAAGATCAGGGTCTGGCCCGAGAGGCGGTGTCCGCCGCCGGCGGGGCCGTAGGCCTTGTGCGGCGGCACGATGAGCTTGCGGCGGCCGCCGACCTTCATGCCGGGGATGCCCTCCTGCCAGCCGGCGATGAGCGCCTGCAGGGGGAAGTTGATCGACTGGTTGCGGCTCCACGAGGAGTCGAACTCGTCACCGGTGTCGTACTCGACACCGAGGTAGTGCACGTCGACCGTGGAGCCGGGGGTCGCCTCGGCTCCGTCGCCGACGACGATGTCCTCGATGACGAGGTCTACGGGGGCGGGGCCCTCGGGAGCGTCGATCTCGGGCTTGCTGTTCGTGTCAGTCATGCATCCATCCAATCGGAGGCACCCGGTCCGGACAAGCGTCCACTCCCCTCTTGCGCTGACTGCGAACATGTCGCACTCTGGATGCCTGAGAACTCGTCGCCCCGCAGAGTCGTCGGCTATGCCACACCGCAGGGCGGCGAGTTTCTCTATGTCCGGTTCGGCTCGGCTCGGTTTCTCCATCTCCGGCGAGCAGCGACATCCGCGAACCTGCGTCACTCCTCCATGAGCCGCGACCGGATCAGGAAGCGCACGCCCTCCGGCGCCTCGACCGAGAACCCGCTGCCGCGCCCCTTCACGACGTCGACGGTGAGGTAGGTGTGCCGCCAGTAGGCGAACTGCTCGGCCGACATCCAGAACGGCACGACGCGCGGTGCGGCGTCGGGCGGCCCCGACGGATCCGCCCCGAGGTCGAGCTCGCCGAGCAGCACGTCGGCGTCGCTCGTGATGAAGTCGCCGGCCGGGTAGCACATGGGCGAACTGCCGTCGCAGCATCCGCCCGACTGGTGGAACATGAGCGGGCCGTACTTGCCCCAGAGCATCACGAGCAGGTCGGATGCCGCGGGCGAGAGTTCCACCCGCGGCATCCGCTCCCCTGCCACCGTGATCGAGGCGACGATCCTGCCGAGGGACCCGATCCCCGGCGTGTCAGCACTCATCGCGGCACCCATTCGACGGGCTCGGCGGCTCAGAAGAACCCGAGCGGGTTCTCGTTGTAGCTGACCAGGAGGTTCTTCGTCTGCTGGTAGTGGTCGAGCGCGGCCTTGTTGTTCTCGCGGCCGATGCCCGACGACTTGTAGCCGCCGAAGGCCGCGCCGGCGGGGTACGCGTGGTAGTTGTTCACCCACACGCGACCGGCCTGGATGTCGCGGCCGGCCCGGTACGCCTCGTTGCCGTTGCGGCTCCAGACGCCCGCGCCGAGCCCGTAGAGGGTGTCGTTCGCGATCTCGATGGCGTCGGCGTAGTCGGTGAAGCTCGTGACGGCGACGACGGGGCCGAAGATCTCCTCTTGGAAGAGCCGCATGCGGTTCTGGCCCTCGAAGATCGTGGGCTGCACGTAGTAGCCCTCGCTGAGGTCGCCCCCGAGGTCGGCGCGCTCGCCGCCGAGCAGCAGCTTGGCCCCCTCCTGCTTGCCGATGTCGATGTAGCTGAGGATCTTCTCGAGCTGGTCGTTCGACGCCTGCGCGCCGACCTGGGTCTCGGTGTCGAGCGGGTTGCCCTGCTTGGCGAGCTTCGTGCGCTCGATCGCGTCGTCGAGGAACGTGTCGTAGATCGACTTCTGGATCAGCGAGCGGCTCGGGCAGGTGCAGACCTCGCCCTGGTTGAACGCGAACAGGCTGAAGCCCTCGAGCGCCTTGTCGTAGAACGTGTCGCGCTGGTCGGCGACCGACTCGAAGACGATGTTCGGGCTCTTGCCGCCGAGCTCGACGGTCGACGGGATGATGTTGTTCGACGCGTACTGCAGGATGAGGCGGCCGGTCGTGGTCTCCCCCGTGAACGCGATCTTGCGGATCCGGTTCGACGACGCGAGCGGCTTGCCCGCCTCGACGCCGAAGCCGTTCACGACGTTGACGACGCCCGGCGGCAGGATGTCGGCGATGAGCTCCATGAGCACGAGGATCGACGTGGGCGTCTGCTCGGCGGGCTTCAGCACGACCGCGTTGCCCGCGGCGAGCGCGGGAGCGAGCTTCCACACGGCCATGAGCAGCGGGAAGTTCCACGGGATGATCTGGCCGACCACGCCGAGCGGCTCGTGGAAGTGGTACGCCACGGTGTCCTCGTCGAGTTGCGTGAAGCTGCCCTCCTGCGCGCGGATGAGGCTCGCGAAGTAGCGGAAGTGGTCGCTCGCGAGCGGCAGGTCGGCGTTCAGCGGTTCGCGGATCGACTTGCCGTTGTCCCACGTCTCGGCGACCGCGAGCAGCTCGAGGTTCGCGTCGATGCGGTCGGCGATGGCGTTGAGCACCGCGGCGCGCTTCGCGGCACTCGTGCGACCCCATGCCGGCGCGGCCTTGTGCGCGGCGTCCAGCGCCGCGTCGATGTCGGCGGCCGTGCCGCGGGCGACCTCGGTGAACGGCCGGCCGTTCACGGGCGAGATGTTCTCGAAGTAGGCACCCTCCTTTGGCTTGACCCACTCGCCGCCGATGAAGTGCTCGTAGCGCGGCTTGAACTCGATCAAAGCGCCGGCGGTGCCTGGCGCGGCGTACACGGTCATCGTGTCTCCTCGTGACGTCATTGTCTGGTTGCCCAGTTGCGGGTTGCCCTGTTGTCTGGTTCCCCCGCACCGGGCAGGCGCTCGGTGCGGGGGTTGCCAGTCACGGTAGGCGCGCGCCCGTTGCGACCGGGTTGCCCGAGGGTTGCAGGTGCGTTGCAACGACGTCGCGCAGGAGTCTGCTCAGGGTCGCGGATGCCGCGGGGCGGCGCGCGTGATGAGGCGGCGAGTCCGATGCGAAATTCAGGAGATCCCGGGTGCCGGGCCTCTGAGAGCGCCTGGTGAGCCGAATCTCCTGAATTCGGCGGCCAAAGCCCGCTCAAACGAGCGGATGCCTCGCCTCAGCGCTGTGCGGCCTCGAGGCGCTCGAGGTGCGCCACGACCGAGGCCCGGCGCGGGGAGCGCGGAGGCAGCACGCCCAGGAGCGCCCGCCAGACGTCGGCGTCCTGGCGGTTCTCGTCGCGGTCGGCGTAGGTGGCGAGCACGTCGGCCGCGGCATCCGACAGCATGGACTCGCGCAGGCGACCGGCGAGCTCGTCGCGGATCTCGACGATCCCGGGCGCCGTCGAGGCGGGCAGCACCGGCCCGGCGTAGCGTTCGGCGGCGCGGCGCAGCGACCCGCGCGCGAGCAGGTTCGCGACGGCGGTGGCGTCGAGGTCGACCTCACGGGCGAGGCGGTATGGCCGGGACTCGAGCTGCGGTTCGCCGGCGGACTCGAGCACGCGGCGGAGGCGCACGAGTTCGGCGCGCACCGTGACGGGCGACACGTCGCGCTCCGACAGCAGCGTGGCGAGGCGCTCGGCGCCGAGCCCGCGCGGATGCCACGCCAGCAGCGTGAGGATCTCGGCGTGACGCGGGCTGAGCTCGGTCGACCCGAGCCGGGGACGTCGCTCGCCGAGCACCGTGAGGGCGGTCGGGGTCGTCTTCGGCGCGGCGACCGCGCGCACGCGGGAACGGCGGATCGTCGCCTTGACGCTCGACTCGAGCCGGGCGATGCGCAGCTCGGCCTCGACCGCGGCGACCGTCGCCGACACGAGCGAGAGCGTGTGGGGCGCGACCGCGAGATCGGTGCCCGTGATGTCGATGACGCCGAGCAACTCGCCGGTCGCCGGGTCGTGCACGGGGGCTGCGGTGCAGCTCCAGGGGTGCACGATGCGGTTGTAGTGCTCGGCCCCGCGGATCTGCACGGCCCGATCGAGCGCGAGGGCGGTGCCCGGGGCGCTCGTGCCGACGCTCGCCTCCGACCAGTCGGCGCCGGCGACGAAGAGCATGTCCTCGGCCCGACGGCGAAGGCCGGCGTCGCCCTCGACCCAGAGCAGGCGCCCGTGGGCGTCGCCGATCGCCACGACGAGGCCCGACTCGTCGGCGCCCTCGACGAGCAGGCGACGGATGACGGGCATGACCGGTGCGAGCGCGTGTGCCGCGCGGTAGTCGCGGAACGCACCCTCGTCGAGGTCGATGCGCGGCAGCGCCCGGTCGGGATCGATGGCCCCGCGGATCGCGCGCTCCCACGACTCGCGCACGACGGGCCGCAGCACGGGCGACACGGAGCCCGCCGCGATCGCGTCTTCCTGCAGATGCAGCAGCCGATCGCGCAGCATCGAACTCTGCGGGTACTGCGGCACGGGCATGCCGACTCCGATCGCCGTCAATCAGGATGCGGCAATCCTACGTCGCGGTGCCCTGGAGCGGCAGTGGCAGGGTCGTCGTCGCCCGGGCCGTCAGCGTCCGGGCCCGGAGATCGCGCGCCGGTCGGCCGCGACGAGGTCGAGCAGCTCCCGCTCGTCGGCGAGGCGTCGGGCATCGGCCCGGCCGGTGACGATGGCCTGTCGCGTGAACGCCAGGCGCGTGGCATCCGCGATGAACGCCTTGACCTGGGACGTGCGAGGCGGGGTCTGCGACCGCGCCCAGGCGAGCGCGGCGCTGCGACCCGCGGGCGAGGCGAGCCCCTCGACCTCGTCGGGATTGAACCAGCCGGCGGCGGCGTACTCGAGCAGCCGGTCGCGCGTGATGCGGCGCTCCTGACGGCGCAGCAGCACCGTGAGCACGATGGCCGCGACGAAGATGGGCACCTGCACGAGCAGGTAGAGCGCGACCGCGTCGGAGGCGAACGTGAGCGACCCGTTCCAGAGCGCGTGCAGCGCGATCGCGCAGGCCAGCCCGCCGAGGAACCAGATCAGGATGCCGGGGCCGCGCGTGCGTCGCGCCCCCAGACCGATCGCGAGGCCCGTGCACGCCGTGAAGAGCACATGGGCGAACGGGGAGAACAGTCCGCGCACGACGAAGGTCGCGCCGAGCGCCGCGCCGCCGCCCTCGATGAGCGCCGACCCGAAGTAGAGGATGTTCTCGGTGAACGCGAACCCTGCTGCGACGGTCGCGGCGTAGACGAGCCCGTCGACCGGGCCGTCGAAGTGGCTGCGCGAGAACGTGAAGAGCAGCAGCACGCCGAGGCCCTTCGCGACCTCCTCCACGAGCGGCGCCTGCACGACCGCCTGCATCGCCTCGTCGGGCCCGGTCGAGAGCGCGAAGGCCATGGCGAGCTGCACGCCCGTGTCGACGAGGAGGGCGATCGCGACCGACACCGCCGCACCCCACAGGAACGCGAACCAGAGCGCCCAGCGCGGCTCGGGCTCCCAGCGGTCGATCCAGCGCACGGCGAGCAGCACGATCGTGAGGGGCACGAGCGCGAGGAGGCTGCCGATCAGGAGCGTCGAGACCCCGAGCGCGACGGCGAAGTACGCGACGACCAGCAGACC
The DNA here is from genome assembly GCF_009749385.1 of Agromyces allii. Taxonomy (GTDB): domain Bacteria; phylum Actinomycetota; class Actinomycetes; order Actinomycetales; family Microbacteriaceae; genus Agromyces; species Agromyces allii. Next base: position 129,810 of record NZ_WBIN01000005.1, read on the forward strand.
GACGATCACCGCGACCGTGATGCCGATGGGCGCGAACACGCCCGCCCCTCGGCGTAGCGGCACGACGACCGAGGCCGGCGGCGGAGGCGGCATGAACGCCTGCGGCGACGGCCCGGGGTTCACCGCCGGTCCGGATCGGTACTCGCCGGGAACGGGTCCGGTCATCGGTTCTCCTCGGGCGTTCGGGGCTGTTCGGGCATTCGGGGCTCTTCTGGGGTTCTGGGCTGTTCGGGCATTCCGGTCTCCGCGAACATCACGCCCGGATTCAGGATGCCGGTCGGGTCGAAGAGCGCCTTGATCCCGCGCTGCAGGTCGTACTGGTCGTCGCCGAGCTCGTCGGCCAACCATCGGCGCTTGAGCACGCCGACGCCGTGCTCGCCCGTGAGCGTGCCGCCGAGCGCGACCGCCTCGCGGAACATCGCATCGGCCGCGGCCCACACGTGCTCGGGCGCCTCGCCCGGGTCGCCCTCGAACACGAAGTTCGGGTGCAGGTTGCCGTCGCCCGCGTGCGCGAGCGTCGGGATCTCGAGCCGGTGCTCGGCGCCGATGCGCTCGATCGCGCGGAACATCTCGGGCAGCCGCGAGCGCGGCACCGCCACGTCCTCGATGAGCACCTGCCCGCGCGCAGCGAGCGCGCCGTGCCACGCCCGACGGATCGCGACGAGCCGCTCGCCCGACGCGGCATCCGTCGACCGGCTCACGCGACCGCCGGCGGCGGCGAAGGTCTCGACGATCGAGTCGGCCTCGGCGACCGCGCCGGCCTGGTCGGTCTGCGCGAGCAGGAACGCCTCGCCCGTGGCGAGCGTCGCGAGCGGGGTGCCGGCGAGGGCGTCGGATCCGAGGTGGGCGGCCACGCGCGCGATGCCCGCGGCATCCATGAGTTCGAGCATCGCGGGCCGCACGCGCGAGGCGGTGACGGCAGCGGATGCCGCGGCGGCCGCCTCGACGTCGGGGAACGCCGCCGCGATCGTGACGACCTCGCCCGACGGCAGCGGCCGCAGGCGCACGGTGGCCTCGACGATGATGCCGAGCGTGCCCTCCGAGCCGGTCATCAGCGCCGTCAGGTCGTACCCCGTGACCCCCTTGACCGTGCGGTGGCCCGTGCGCAGCAGGCGCCCGTCGGCGAGCACCACGGCGAGCGCGAGCACCGACTCGCGCGTGACGCCGTACTTGGCGCAGAGCAGGCCCCCGGCGTTCGTGGCGATGTTGCCGCCGATCGACGAGATCGCACGGCTCGCGGGGTCGGGCGCGTACCAGAGGCCGAGCGGCGCGACCGCGTCGGCGAGATCGCCGTTCAGCACGCCCGCCTCGACGACCGCGAGCTCGTCGGCCTCGGAGATCTCGAGGATGCGGTTCAGACCAGAGAGGTCGAGCACGAGGCAACCGGCGCTCGCGATGGCGCCGCCCGCGAGCCCGGTGCCGGCGCCGCGCACGACGACGGGCGTCGACGTCTCGTGGGCGATGCGCATGACCGCCTGCACCTCGTCGACGGATGCCGCGTGCACGACCGCGAGCGGGCGGTGCGCGCCGCGCCAGCCCGACCGGTCTTCGCGCACGGCCTCGAGCTCGGCGGGCGCCGTCGAGACGCGCGCGCCGAGTGCGGCCGCGAGTCGGGAGAGCACATCGGATGGCATGCGGCCCAGCCTATTGGCCCGGCGCTGATGTCCGATTCCCGCTGATCGATGTCGGTGGCGCATGCGAGGGTGGTGTCATGCCCAGCCCGACCACCGCACGACGCGTGCTCAGCGACACGACCGTCGACGACCCCGTGTTCGCCGAGCGCTACCGCGCCATGCAGGCGCGCGACGCCCGCTTCGACGGGCAGTTCATCACGGGCGTGCACTCGACGGGCATCTACTGCCGCCCGAGCTGCCCGGCGGTCTCCCCCAAGCCGTCGAATGTGACCTTCTACCTCACTGCGGCCGCCGCGCACGAGGCCGGGCTGCGCGCGTGCAAGCGCTGCCTGCCCGACGCCGTGCCGGGCTCCCCCGAGTGGAACCTGCGCGACGACCTCGCAGCACGCGCCATGCGCCTCATCGCCGACGGCGTCGTCGAGCGCGAGGGCGTTCCCGGGCTCGCCGCACGTCTCGGCTACACGCCGCGTCACCTCACGCGCGTGCTCACCGCCGAGCTCGGGGCCGGGCCGCTCGCGCTCGCACGTGCGCACCGGGCGCAGACCGCCCGGGCACTGCTGACCTCGACGGCCCTTCCCGTGGCGGATGTCGCGTTCGCCTCGGGCTTCGGCAGCATCCGCCAGTTCAACGACACGATCCGCGAGGTCTACGAGCGCAGTCCGCTCGAGGTCCGCGCGGCCGCCCGCGTGCACGAGCGGGTGGGCGGCCTCTCGACCGGAGCATCCGCCAGTCCGTCGTCGGGGCTTGGCGGGGCGCCGGTCGACCTGGTCACCGTACGTTCGTCGGGCGTCGCGCTCGAGACCACGACCGATGCGGCAGCCGACCCCGGCGCGGGCGTCGTTCGCCTGAGGTTGCCGGCCCGCGCGCCGTTCGACGCGGCGGGCGTCTTCGGTTGGCTCGCCGCGCGCACGGTCGCGGGCGTCGAGTCGTCGACGGTGTCCGCCGATGGCTCGCCGCGGTTCCGCCGCACGCTTCGGCTACCGGGCGGCCCCGCGCTCGTGGCCTTCGCCCCCGGCGGCGACGCGCACTCCCCCAGCATCGAGATCGAGGCGCGCCTCACCGGACTCGGCGACCTCCCACCGCTCGTGGCACGCGTGCGCCGCCTCTTCGACCTCGACGCCGACGCGCTCGCGATCGACGCCGCGCTCGCCGCCGAGCCCGCGTTCGCGGCATCCGTCGCCGCCGTGCCCGGCATCCGCGTTCCCGGATGCCTCGACCCGCACGAACTCGTGTTCCGCGCCCTCATCGGGCAGCAGATCTCGGTGGCTGCGGCGCGCACGGCGCTCAGCCGCCTGGCGGCCGAGCTCGGCGAGCACGTCGCCGGCGACGAGGAGCTGAACGCGCTCTTCCCGACCGCGGCGGCCATCGCCGAGCACGGTGCCGAGGTGCTGCGGGGGCCGGCCGCCCGCATCCGCACGATCGTCGACGTCGCCGCCCGTCTCGCCGACGGAGACCTCGTCGTCTCATCCGACCGCGAGCGGCACGACCTCGAGGCGCGGCTGCTCGAGATCCCCGGCATCGGTCCGTGGACCGCCGGCTACGTCGCCATGCGCGTCACCGGGGCGCCCGACGTGCTGCTCACGGGCGATCTCGCCCTGCGCAACGGCGCTGCGAACCTCGGACTCCCTAGCGAACCGCGCGATCTCGCCGCATACGGGGCCCGCTGGGCCCCTTGGCGCAGCTACGCGTCGATGCACCTCTGGCGCTCAGCCTGACCTCGGCGGCGCGCCAGAGGTAAAGATCCGATGTCTGCACGGATTTCTGGGCGGCCCCGCGTTACGATGCACGAATGGCGGTCACCGACGAAGCGATCCTGAAGATCAAGGAGATGATCCTCACCGGCGAGCTCGCTCCCGGAGATCGACTCCCACCCGAGAAGGAGCTGAGCGATCGACTCGGGCTCTCCCGCTCCTCGCTCCGCGAGGCGGTCAAGGCGCTCGAGGTGATCCGCGTGCTCGATGTGCGCCGCGGCGACGGCACCTACGTGACGAGTCTCGAACCGCGCCTGCTCCTCGAGGCGATGTCGTTCGTGATCGACCTGCACGACGACCAGTCGGTGCTCGAGATCTTCGCGGTGCGCCGCATCCTCGAGCCCGCGGCGGCATCGCTCGCCGCCCGCAACGCCGACGCCGAGACGATCGAGCGCCTGCGCACGGTCGTGACGAGCGTCGACGAGGCGACCGACGTCGAGGGCCTCGTGACGCACGACCTCGAGTTCCACCGCGGCATCGCCGAGGCCACCGGCAACGCCTACCTGGCGAGCCTGATCGATTCCCTCTCGGGGCACACGGTGCGCGCCCGCGTCTGGCGCGGCATCACCGAGGAGAGCGCCGTCGACCGCACACTCCACGAGCACCACGCGATCCTCGATGCGATCGCCGCCGGCGACGCAGACCTTGCACAGGCGCTCACGGTCGTGCACGTCAGCGGCGTCGAGCAGTGGCTGCGCTCGGCACTCTGAGCCCCGACGTCGACGACAGCCGCGGCTGAACGGCAGAACGGCGACGCTCGGGGCTGCGGCGGCCCGCGGCATCCGCTCGCTCGGATCAGGACCGCGACGCCCCGCCCCGCCCGATGCCGCGCCGGGAACTCGACCGCCGGCACGCCGAAGGGGGCGCCGACTCTCGTCGACGCCCCCTCGTTGAGAGCCGGCCTACTCGTAGAGCACGGCCTGGATCTCGTCGTCGTCGATGTTCGAGACGTCGTACCAGTAGAAGCCCGTGTCGATGGTCTTCGGCAGGTCCTTGCCGTCGATCGCCTCGACGGCCGCCTTCACGGTCTCGTAGCCGATGCCGACCGGGTTCTGTGTGATCGCGCCGATCATGAGCCCGTCGCGGATCGCGTCCATCTGCGCCTTGCCCGAGTCGAAGCCGACGACCGCGAGCGTCGCGGGGTCGATGCCGAGCTCCTTGACGGCCTGCACGACGCCGATCGCAGAACCCTCGTTCGAGCCGTAGATGCCCTTCAGGTCGGGGTTCGCGGCGATGATCGCCTTGGCGAGGTCGGCCGACTTGGCCTGGTCGCCGCCGCCGTACTGGATGTCGACGATCTCGATGTCGGGCTCGTTCTCCTCCATGTACTGCACGAAGCCGTCGCGGCGCTCCTGACCGGTGACCGAGGTCTGGTCGTGCACGACGAGTGCGACCTTGCCTTCGTGGTCGATCGCGTCGGCCATGTGCTTCGCGGCCTCGGCGGCGGCGGCGAGGTTGTCGGTCGCGGCGGTGGTCACGGGGATGTCGCTGTCGACGCCGGAGTCGAACGCGATGACCGGGATGTTGCCGTCCTTCGCCTGCTGGAGCAGCGGCCCGGCGGCCTGGCTGTCGAGTGCGGCGAAGCCGATCGCCGCGGGGCTCTTGTCGAGCGCCGTCTGCAGCATCTGGATCTGCTGGTCGACGTCGGCCTCGGTGTCGGGGCCCTCGAAGGTGATCTCGACGTCGAACTCCTCGGCCGCCTGCTCGGCGCCCGACTTCACGGCCTGCCAGAACTGGTGCTGGAATCCCTTCGAGACGAGGGCGATGTACGGCTTGTCGCCGCTTGCGCCATCGCCGCCCGACGAACCGCTGTCGGCGCAGCCCGCGAGAACCAGGGCTGCAGCGATGAGACCGGCGACGGTGCCGATCGTGCGCTTCTTGAACATGATCACTCCTTGGTGTTCGGATGTGTGTGGTGTGGTGGTGGTGCGGATGGTGCGGGGTGTGGTGGTGAGGGGTGGTGCGGTCTGTGCTCCCGTCGCCCGGATGTCTCGGGCGACGGTCGTTTCGGTCAGGCGCGTCGGCGGCGCAGCATGTCGAGGTACACCGCGACGAGGATCACCACGCCGACGGCGACGGACTGCCATTCCTGCGGCACCGAGATGATGCGCAGGCCGTTGGTGAGCACGGCCATGATGAGCGCGCCGATGACGGTGCCGACGATGGAGCCCTTGCCGCCCTGCAGCGACGTGCCGCCGATGACGACCGCGGCGATCGCCTCGAGTTCCAGGCCCATGCCGCCGGTGGGCTGCGCCGACGAGAGTCGCGAGGCACTGAGCACGCCGGCCAGGCCGACGAAGAGCCCGGCGAGCGTGTAGATGATGATCTTCCAGCGGCGGACGTTGACGCCCGACAGCGCCGTCGCCGCCTCGTTCGAACCGATCGAGAACGTGTAGCGGCCGAGGATCGTCTTCGAGAGCAGCACGGCGGCGACCACGATCATCACGATGAAGATCGCGACGCCGAGCGGGAACCGGATGCCGGGGATGATCGACAGGTTCATGATCGACTGGAAGTCGGGGTGGTCCTTGAAGTAGATCGGCTTGGTTCCCGAGATCACGAGCGAGAGGCCGGCCGCGATCAGCATCATGCCGAGCGTCGCGATGAACGGCGGGATGCCGAGCACCGAGATGTTCACGCCGTTGATGAGGCCGATGAGCCCGCCGAACAGGATCGTCGCCAGTACGCCGGCCCAGAGCGGCCACCCGAGGTAGGTGAGGAACACGCCCGCCATGACCCCCGAGAGCACCATGCCGGTGCCGATCGAGAGGTCGATGCCGCCCGTGATGATGACGAACGTCGTGCCGAGCGCGAGGATGCCCGTGACGGTCGCCGCCGTGAGGATCGAGACGAGGTTGTTCGTCGTGAAGAAGTGCGGGCTCGCGAGCGAGAAGACGAGCACGATCAGGATGAGGCTCGCGAACGCGAGGAGCTGCTGCAGGGAACCTCGGATGCGCGCGAACCGAGGCGTCGCACCCTTGTCGATCGCGGCGAAGGCCGTCGTCGACGGATCCCGGTCGGGCTTCGGCGGGGTCACGGTGGGGCTGGTCATGCGATCGTTCCTTCACTCGAGAATCGGGTTGCGTAGTCCATGAGGTTCTCCTGCGTGGCATCCGCGTTGTCGAGGATCGCCGTGAGCCGGCCCTCGGCCATGACCGCGATGCGATCGGAGAGGCGCAGCACCTCGGGCAGTTCGGAGGAGATCATGACGATGGCCTTGCCCTGCTCGGCGAGGCCCTTGAGCAGCGCGTAGATCTCCTCCTTCGCACCGACGTCGATGCCGCGCGTCGGTTCGTCGAAGATGAGCACGTCGCAGTCCTTCGCCAGCCACTTCGCGATGACGACCTTCTGCTGGTTGCCGCCAGAGAGGTTCCGCACGAGCTGGGCGCTCGACGGGGTCTTGATGCGGAGCTTCTCGATGTAGTCGCGACCGGTCGCCTCGATGCGGGTGTCGTTCACGAATCCGAGGGTCGAGGTGTAGTCGCGCAGCGCGGAGAGCACGATGTTCTCCCGCACGCTGCGTTCGAGCAGCACGCCCAGGTGCTTGCGGTCCTCGGAGAGGTAGCCGATGCCGTGCCGTGACGCCTCGGCGGGGTTGCCGATCGAGACCGGTCGGCCGTGCATGCGGATCTCGCCGGACTCGCGCGGATCGGCGCCCACGATCGCTCGCGCGACCTCGGTGCGCCCGGCACCCATGAGCCCCGCGAACCCGAGGATCTCGCCGGCGTGCACCTCGAAGCTCACGTCGCGGAGCAGCGAGCGGGTCGAGAGGCCCGAGACCGCGAGCACGGGCTCGCCGTCGATGGCCCGTGGCACCGGGCGCTGCTCGCCCGAGATCTCGCGGCCGACCATGAGCGAGATGACCTCGCGCTGGTCGGTCTCGGCGGTGATGCGGGTGCCGGCGTTGCGCCCGTCGCGGAGCACCGTGATGCGGTCGGAGATGCGCGTGAGCTCCTCCATGCGGTGCGAGATGTAGATCACGCCCGTGTCGGGACGCTTGAAGCGGCCGATGAGCTCGAACAGCACGTCGACCTCGGCGTCGTTCAGCGCCGCGGTCGGCTCGTCCATGATGAGCACCTTCGCGTCGAACGAGAGCGCTTTCGCGATCTCGACCATCTGCTGCTTCGCGACCGTGAGCTGCTCGACGCGTTCGGTGGGGTCCAGCGCGAGGCCGAGCCCTTCGAACAGCTTCCGCGCGCGACGGTTGAGGCTTCGCTCGTCGAGGAAGAAGCCGGCGGCACGCTGCTCCCGGCCGATGTAGATGTTCTGCGCGACCGTGAGGTCGGGCATGAGGTTGAACTCCTGGTGGATGATCGAGATGCCGAGCTCCTGCGCATGCTTCGGCCCCTCGATGACGATCTCCCGGCCGTTCAGCCGGAAGCTGCCGGCGTCGGGGATGTAGATGCCGGCGAGGAGCTTCATGAGCGTCGACTTGCCGGCGCCGTTCTCGCCGACGAGCGCGAGCACCTCGCCGCGATGCAGCTCGAGGTGCACGTCGTCGAGCGCCTGCACGCCCGGGAACCCCTTGCTCACCCCTCGCAGGTCGAGCAGGGGCACGGATGTCTCGGCGGAAGTCATGCCGGCACCTCGCCGACGCGGATGCCGCGCCACGTGTACTCCTCGATCGACGCGCGGTGCATCTCGGTGCCGGCGCCAGGTGCCTCGGGCACCAGGTAGCGCCCGCGCTCGACGATGACGGGAGTCACGAAGTGCTCGTGCAGATGGTCGACGAACTCGACCATGCGGCCGTCCATCGTCCCCGAGACGGCGACGAAGTCGAACATCGAGAGGTGCTGCACGGCCTCGCAGAGGCCGACGCCGCCCGCATGCGGGCACACCGGCACGCCGAACTTCGCGGCGAGCAGCAGATTGGCGATGTTCTCGTTCACGCCGCCGACGCGGGTCGCGTCGATCTGCATGACGGCCATGCCGCCGGCCTGCAGCAGCTGCTTGAAGACGACGCGGTTGGCCACGTGCTCCCCGGTCGCGACGCGGACCGGTGCGACGCCGCGCGCGATGGCGGCGTGGCCGAGGATGTCGTCGGGACTCGTCGGCTCCTCGATCCACGCCACGTCGAACTCGGCGAGCGCCGTGACCCAGGCGATCGCGTCGGCGACGTCCCATCGCTGGTTGGCGTCGATGGCGATCGGGAACTCGGGGCCGACCGCGGCGCGGGCGATCGCGAGCCGACGGCGGTCGTCGGCCAGGTCGCTGCCGACCTTCAGCTTGATCTGCGGGAAGCCGTCGGCCACGGCCTCGCGGCAGAGCCGCTCGAGCTTCTCGTCGGAGTACCCGAGCCAGCCGGGGCTCGTCGTGTAGGCGGGGTACCCCACCGCGAGCAGTTCGGCCTCGCGGGCGGCCCGACCCGGTTCTGCGGCACGGAGGATCTCGAGCGCGTCATCACGGGTGAGCGCGTCGGAGAGGTAGCGGAAGTCGACCACGTCGACGAGCTGCTCGGGCGTCATGCGCGAGAGCAGCCGCCAGAGGGGCAGGCCGGCGCGCTTGGCCTTGAGGTCCCAGAGCGCGTCGATGGCCGCACCGATGGCCATGTGCATGACGCCCTTCTCGGGGCCGAGCCAGCGCAGCTGCGAGTCGTGCGCGAGCAGCCGCCATGTCGCGCCCATGTCGTCGAGGAGGGTGTCGACGTCCTGCCCGAGCAGGTGGCCGCGGAGCGCATCGAGTGCGGCGACCTGCACGTCGTTGCCCCGGCCGATCGTGAACACGAAGGCGTGCCCCTCGAGGCCGTCGCCCGCGTCGGTGGCGATCGTGAGATAGGCCGCCGAGTAGTCGGGATCGGGGTTCATCGCGTCCGACCCGTCGAGCTGGAGCGAGGTCGGGAAGCGGATGTCCGTGGTGTCAACGTTGACGATCGTGCTCATGAGGTCCTTTCGTGGGCTCAATGAGCATAAACATCCGATGTCTCTGACGTCAAGAGTTCTTCGAGGCCGATTATGTGTCGAAATCCTTCGAAACACCCAAGAGAGTTCGGATGTTCGCGGTGACCCGATCGGATGCAGCGAGCGCAGGGTCGCGGCCGTGCCACATCGACATCGTGTCGTCTGCTTCATCGGATCTTGTACATCTCGCACAGGTTCAGCCCGATTCGGCCCGTTAGCCTAGACAGGTGAGATTTGCGCACCTCAGAGTCGACGGCCAGACGATTCCCCGACTCGCGGTGGTCGACGGCGAGTCCGCGATCTTCCTCGACGAGATCATGCGGCGTGCGCCGCGCGATCTCCAGGACCTCATCGAGCAGGGGCCCGAGGGCCTCGCCCGGGTTCGCGCCGCCGTCGGCGAAGCAGACCCGTCCACGGCCGCGGGCACCGCTGACGACCCGCGGGGCCCATCGGTCGACGAGCTCGCCCCCGAGCCCGGCGCCGACGCACCCTCCGCCGGCGCGCTCCCCCGCCACCGAGTCGCCGATCTGCGGCACTCCTCGGCCGTGCTGCGTCCCGCGCAGGTCATCGCGATCGGCGCGAACTACGCGGCCCACGCCTCCGAGCTGAAGCTCCGCTCCGAGACCGCGATGACGATCTTCTCGCTGTGGCCGAACTCGCTGACCGCCCACGGCGCCACGACCACGTGGCCGGCCGACCTGACCCAGCAGGTCGACTACGAGGCCGAGCTCGGCGTCATCATCGGCCGACCGGCACGCGGCGTGCACACGCGCGACGCCCTCGACTACGTGTGGGGCTACACCGTCGTCAACGACATCACGGCCCGCGACATCCAGTTCAGCGAGGCGCAGTGGTCGCGCTGCAAGTCGTTCGACGGCTTCACCCCCACCGGCCCGGTCGTCGTCACGGCCGACGAGATCCCCGACCCGCAGAACCTGTGGCTCACGACCAACCTCGACGGCAGCATCATGCAGGACGCCTCGACCGCCGAGATGGTGCGCAGCGTCGCCGAGATCATCTCGTTGCTGTCGCGCTCGGCGACGATCCCCGCGGGCACGCTCATCTCGACGGGCAGCCCCGGCGGTGCGGGCTACTCTCGCAAGCCTCCGGTCTTCCTCCGCGACGGCTCGACGGTCACGGTGAGCGTCGAGGGCATCGGTTCGCTCACGACCCACTGCCGCGTCATCTGACCCGGAGGTCGAACCGGGCCCGACCACTGAACCGCGCCCGACCGGCGCACGCGGCGACCCCGCAGGGCCGCCGCGACGCGAACCTCACTCCGAGGGTTCGCCCTGCAATTCGATCACCGGGATCGCCTGCGTGATCGGGCCGATGCCCGACAGCTTCGCGGGCACGAGCTGCGCCTCGACGGCCTCGCGCGTCATGAGCCCGGCCTCGACCACGAGGTCGGCGACGGGTCGGCCGGTCGCGAGCGCGAGCTTCGCCAGTGCGGATGCCTCGCCGTACCCGATGAACGGGATGAGCGCCGTGATGACGCCCACGCTCGACGCGACCATGCCGGCGAGGCGCTCGGTGTTGGCCGTGATGCCGTCGACGCAGTTGACGCGCAGAGTCCAGCAGGCCTGGCGCATCCACGTGATCGACTGCAGCAGCGAGTGCGCGATGACCGGCTCGAAGGCGTTGAGCTGGAGCTGCCCGCTCTCGGCGGCCATGGTCACGGTGAGGTCGGCGCCCGCGATCGCGTAGGCGACCTGGCTCACGGCCTCGGGGATCACCGGGTTGACCTTGCCGGGCATGATCGAGGATCCGGCCTGCTTGGGCGGCAGGTTGATCTCGCCGAAGCCCGCCTGCGGGCCCGACGAGAGCAGGCGCAGGTCGTTGCAGATCTTCGAGAGCTTGATCGCGCTGCGCTTCAGCGCGCTCGAGAAGGTCATGAACACGCCCGTGTCGCTCGTCGCCTCGATGAGGTCGGGCGCGGTGACGAGCTGGTGCCCGGTGATGGTGCTGAGGTGGGCGACCGCTCGTCCGGCGTAGCCGGGGTCGGCGGTGATGCCGGTTCCGATGGCGGTGGCGCCCAGGTTGACCTCGCCGAGCAGCTTGATCGTCTCGCGGAGGCGTTCGAGGTCTTCGCCGAGCGTCGTCGCGAACCCGTGGAACTCCTGGCCGAGCGTCATTGGCACGGCATCCTGCAACTGGGTGCGGCCGACCTTCAGCACCTCGTGGAACTCGCGCCCCTTGGCGCTGAACGAGCGGCGCAGCAGCTCGAGCTCGTCGAGCATGGTCGTGAGCGAGTACGTCATCGCGACCTTGAGCGCGGTCGGGTACGTGTCGTTCGTCGACTGGCTGCGGTTCACGTCGTCGATGGGGTGCAGGATGTCGTAGCGCCCCTTGGCGTACCCCGCGAGTTCGAGCGCGACGTTCGCGATGACCTCGTTCGCGTTCATGTTCGTCGAGGTGCCCGCACCGCCCTGGATCACGCCGACGACGAACTGCTCGTGGTACGCGCCGTCGATGATGCGCTGACAGGCCTCGTCGATGTACGCGGCCTTCCGATCGTTCAGCACGCCGACGTCGTGGTTGGCGCGTGCCGCGGCCTGCTTGACGGCGGCGAGCGCGATCACGAGTTCGGGATAGACCGAGATCGGTCGCTTCGAGATCGGGAAGTTCTCGAGGGCCCGGAGCGTGTGCACGCCCCAGTAGGCCTCGGCGGGAACCTCGACCGTGCCGAGCGAGTCGGTCTCGGTTCGGGTAGCGGTTGGATTGTCTGACGACGTCGTCACGAACACCTCCGGGTCGGTTCGTGATCGAGCCTACCCGCGGCATCCCGACCGGATCCTGAGTGCGCCGTCGATCCCGATCGATCGTCCGGACGCGCCGATCGGCCGGTCGGATCGACCGGCCGCTCGGGCCGCAGCCGCTTGGCGGAGCGGCGGATCAGATGAACGCGAACGGCAGCATCACGAGGCCGAACACGAGCGCGCCGAGGGTGACGAGCACGGTGCCTGCGAGCATGACCGCGTTCAGCACGATGCCCCAGATGGCCATGGTGCGCGAGGCCGGCTCGCGCTTCAGCGCCATGACGCCGAGCACGAGGCCGACGGCGGGCACGAAGAACGTGAAGCTCGCGAAGATCGAGACGATGCCGAGCACGAGGCTCGAGATGCTGAAGCCGTTCGACTCCGTCGCGACGGCGGACGCCGAGGGAACCTGGCCGTACGAGGCCGGTGCGGTGGTCGTGGCAGTGGTGGTCATGGGAATGCTCCTGTTCGTGGTGTTGCTTCAACGCTACGAGCCGCGCCCGCTCCGAGATATGGGGCAAACCCCCCGATACGCTCTGAGGGATCCCCCAGGGGTCGCGATCGAACGGAGCGAGATGAACTTCACCTGGACCCTGCACGGCGACGGCAAGCACGTGCTGCCGGGGCAGGTGGTCGCCCCCGGCGAACGGCTCAGCTGGCCCCGCACGATCGGACTCGGCGCACAGCACGTGATCGCGATGTTCGGCGCGACCTTCCTCGTGCCGATCCTCACCGGGTTCCCGCCCGCGACGACCGTGTTCTTCTCCGGCATCGGCACGATCCTGTTCCTCGTCATCACGCAGAACAAGGTGCCGAGCTACCTCGGCTCGTCCTTCGCCTTCATCGCCCCGATCACGGCCGCACTGGCCGCCGAGAACGTCGCGGACCCCATGGGTGCGGCGCTCTTCGGCATCGTCGTCGTCGGTGTGCTGCTCGCGGCGATCGGCCTCATCGTGCAGTGGCTCGGCACCGGATGGATCGACGCGCTCATGCCGCCCGTCGTCGCCGGTGCGATCGTCGCGCTCATCGGCTTCAACCTCGCCCCCGCGGCCCGCGACAACTTCATGCAGGAGCCGCTCACCGCGTTCGTCACGCTCGCGGCGGTGATCATCTCGAGCGTGCTGTTCCGAGGCCTGCTCGGCCGCATGTCGATCCTCGTGGGCGTCGTGCTGGGCTACGTCGTCGCGGCGCTGCTCGGCCAGGTCGACTACGCACCGATCGAGGCGGCCGCATGGGTCGGCCTGCCGACCTTCCACCTGCCGTCGAACCCGTTCGCCGACGCCTCGATCTGGGGCTACCTGCCCGCGTTCCTGCCCGTCGTGCTCGTACTCGTCGCCGAGAACGTCGGCCACATCAAGGGCGTCGCGCAGATGACGGATGCCTCGATCAACCGCTCGACCGGTCGCGCGCTGTTCTCCGACGGGCTCGCGACGACCATCGCGGGGTTCTTCGGCGGCTCGGGCACGACCACGTACGGCGAGAACATCGGCGTGATGGCCGCGACGCGCGTGTACTCGACCGCGGCGTACTGGGTCGCGGGCGTCGTGGCGATCCTGCTCGGCCTCTCCCCCAAGTTCGGCGCCGTCATCAACACGATCCCGCCGGGCGTGCTCGGCGGCGTGACGACGGCGCTCTACGGCCTGATCGGCATCATCGGCGTGAAGATCTGGGTCGACAACAAGGTCGACTTCTCACGGCCCGTGAACCAGTTCACGGCCGCGACCGCGCTCATCATCGGCATCGCGGACTTCACGTTCGCGATCGGCGGGGTCTCGTTCAACGGCATCGCGCTCGGCACGATCGCGGCGATCGTGATCTTCCACCTGATGTCGGCCATCGGCCGGGCGCGCGGCACCGACGACGTGCGCGACACGTCGCACCCCGAGGGCACCGAAGGCGCCGACCGCGCCGGCTGACCGCGCCGGGCAGCACGAACGACGGATGCCCCGCGGCCGGCCGGCCGCGGGGCATCCGTCGTTCGAAGCGGTGCTCAGGCGCCGAAGAGCGCCTCGATCGGACCGCGCGCGAAGTAGAGCACGAAGCCTGCTGCGACGATCCAGAGCAGCGGGCTGATGGTCTTCGCCTTGCCCGACAGCGAACGCACGACGACCCAGGCGACGAAGCCCGCACCGATGCCGTTCGCGATCGAGTAGGTGAGCGGCATGATCACGACCGTGAGGAACACGGGCAGGAGCACCGAGAACTGGCTCAGGTCGAGGTCGCGGATCTGCGACATCATCATGGCACCGACGATGACCAGGGCCGCCGCGGCGACCTCGCTCGGCACGATCTGCGCGAGCGGCGTGAGGAACATCGCGAGCAGGAACAGCACGCCGGTGACGACGTTCGCGAAGCCCGTGCGGGCACCCTCGCCGATGCCGGAACCCGACTCGATGAAGACCGTGTTCGACGAGCCGGAGGTGAAGCCACCGGCGACCGCGCCGACGCCCTCGACGATGAGCGCGCTCTTCAGTCGCGGGAAGTTGCCCTTCGCGTCGGCCAGGCCGGCCTCCTTCGACAGGCCCGTCATCGTGCCCATGGCGTCGAAGAAGTTCGTGAAGACGAGCGTGAAGACGAGCATGATGACCGTCAGGAAGCCGACCTTGCTGAAGTCGAAGCTCACGTCGCCGACGAGGCTGAGGTCGGGCACCGCGAACAGGCTGCCGTTCAGCGCGGGAACCGAGAGGCCCCAGCCGCCGTCGTTGTCGACGCTCGAGCCGAGGTGCCAGATCGCCTCGATGACGACCGCGAGCACCGTGCCGGTGACGAGGCCGATGAGGAGCGCGCCCTTGACCTTGCGGGCGACGAGCACGCCGGTCAGCAGCAGCGTGACGATGAAGACGAGCGTGGGCACGGTCGCGATCGAGCCGCCGATGCCGAGCCCGACGGGCGGGGAGTTCTGGCCGGTCGCCGTCACGAGGCCCGCGTCGACGAAGCCGATGAACGCGATGAAGAGGCCGATGCCGACCGTGATCGCGATCTTGAGCTCGTACGGCACGGCGTCGAAGATCAGTCGCCGCAGGCCGGTGGCGGCGAGCAGCACGATGATGAGGCCGTTGATGACCACGAGGCCCATCGCCTCGGGCCAGGTGACCTGGCCGACGACGCTGAACGCGAGGAACGAGTTGATGCCGAGGCCGGCGGCGAAGGCGAACGGCAGGCGGGCGACGAGGCCGAAGAGGATCGTCATCACGCCGGCGGTGAGGGCGGTCACCGCCGCGACGGCCGGGAAGGCGAGGTTGTTGCCCGCGACATCGGTGCCGGCCGACAGGATGATCGGGTTGAGGACGACGATGTACGCCATCGTGATGAACGTCACCAGGCCGCCGCGCACCTCGGTGCCGACGGTCGAACCGCGTTCGGTGATCTGGAAGAAGCGGTCGAATGCGCCGACGGGCTTCGCGCCCTCGGGGCGGGTGGCGGGGGCTGTTTCAGTGGTCATCCGGGAACCTTCGATGAGGGACGGGCGCATTCGGGTGCGCCCGACGGTTGGACTGGCGGGAATTGAGTTATAGCAGGAGCGAGCGGCCCGGCAGAAGGGCTGGTCAGCTGAAGATCTTGAAGAGGTGCTCGCCGATGATGAGATAGACGCCGACGAGCACGGCGATGGCGCTCAGGGCGAAGCTCGCATAGGCGCCGACGAGCGCGAGGCGCTTCTGGCCGTCGGTGAGCGGGCTCTTGCGAGCGGCCTTGGCGGCCTGCTTCTCGGCTTTGCGGATCTCAGCGGGGGTCACGATGGTGATGGCGTCGGTGAACTCGGCCGGGGTGACGACCGGCGTGCGCCCCGAGATCGTCAGCAGTCGGATGCCGAGGGAGTACGCCGAGACCACGACGCATGCGCCGACGAGCGCCGACACGAGCACGAGCACGAATGCGAACCAGTCGATCACTTGGACACCTTGCCCTTCGGCTTGGGGTTGCGCTTGATCTTCACCGCGCGACCGGAGTCGGCGACCTCGCTCGTGACGTTCGAGGCCGAGACCTCGCTGCGCTGGGAGAGCATGAAGATGCCGATGATCACGCCGGCGCCCACGACGGCGTCGAGGATGACGCCGACCGGGCCGAGCAGCGCGATGGCCGCGGCGATCGCGCCGACGGCGCCTGCGGCGGGCAGGGTCAGCAGCCAGCCGATGCCGATGCGGCCCGCGGTGCGCCAGCGCACCTTGGAGCCCCGGCGGCCGAGGCCGGAGCCGATCACCGATCCCGAGGCGACCTGGGTGGTCGAGAGCGCGAAGCCGACGTGGCTCGACGCGAGGATCGTCGCGGCGGTCGCGGTCTCAGCGGCGAAGCCCTGCGCGGGCTTGACGTCGGTGAGCCCGGTGCCGAGGGTGCGGATGATGCGCCATCCGCCCATGTAGGTGCCGAGGGCGATCGCGATCGCACACGTGACGATGACCCACGTCTGCACCTCGCTGCCCGAGGACTGCAGGCCCGCGGCGACGAGCGTGAGCGTGATGACGCCCATGGTCTTCTGCGCGTCGTTGGTGCCGTGCGCGAGCGCGACGAGCGACGACGAGAAGATCTGCGCGAACCGGAAGCCCGAGCGGCCGTCGGGCTTGCCGTCGTAGCGGCGGGTGATCGCGTAGGCGAGCTTCGTCGCCAGGTAGGCGATGAGGCCGGCGGTGAGCGGCGCGAGGATCGCGGGCAGGATGACCTTCGAGACGACCACCGCGAAGTCGACGGCGCCGAGGCCGGCGCCCACGATCGCGGCGCCGATGAGGCCGCCGAAGAGGGCGTGGCTCGACGACGAGGGCAGGCCGAGCAGCCACGTCACCATGTTCCAGACGACGGCGCCGATGAGGCCCGCGAAGATGAGCTGGGGCGTGATCAGCACGCCCCCGTCGCCCTCTTTGATGATGCCGCCCGAGATGGTCTTGGCCACCTCGGTCGAGAGGAACGCGCCGACGAGGTTGAGGATCGCGGCGAGGGCGACCGCCACCTTGGGCCGCAGGGCACCGGTCGCGATGGGCGTGGCCATCGCGTTCGCAGTGTCGTGGAAGCCGTTGGTGAAGTCGAAGAACAGGGCCAGTGCGATGACCAGCACGACGATGAGGGTGAGATCCACCGGCGTCTTTCTTGGATCGGACTTTGGATCGGTGTCGAAGAATCACCGGATGAACGTGGCAGACGCCGACAACGTTGAACAGACGGCGAACGCCGGGTAAATCCTACGCGACGCCGTTGCGCTCCTCTACCACGCTCGCGAGGTCGGCACCGAAGACGAACGTGCGGCGGACCGTGCCCCCGTCGAGCACCCCGGGCAGCCAGAACCGGGCGTCGTCCCACATGCGCGCGTAGGGCACCGCGTCGAGCGCGAACCACTCGGGCTCGAGCTCGTCGGATGCCGCGGGCTCGCCGCTCCAGCGACGCGCCACGAACACGCTGGACTCCTGGCTCCATGCCTCGCGGTGCGGGAACAGGTAGGTCAGGAGGCCGCGCGGCTCGAGGTCGGACGCCGCGACGCGGATGCCCGTCTCTTCGAGCACCTCGCGCGCCGCGGCATCCGTCGCCGACTCCCCCGGCTCGAGCTTGCCGCCGGGGCCGACGAGATTGCCGACGCCGAGGCCGTGGCGCTTGCGGCCCAGCAGCACCTCGGTGCGGCCGTCGTGCTCGCGCAGCAGGTAGCAGACGCAGACCTGTGGCAGCGGCATCCGTTCGCCTCGATTCGCCTCGACCGGACCCGGACGGCTCAGCCGAAGAGGATCTTCGCCTCGTCGTAGCGCGACTGGGGCACCTGGTTGAGCGATCCGACGGCGTCGGCGATCGACACCGTCTCGATGTCGGTGCCCCGGAGGGTGACCATGGAACCCCAGGCGCCGTCGTAGACCGCGTCGACCGCGGCCATGCCGAGGCGCGTCGCGAGCACGCGGTCGAACGCGGTCGGCTCGCCGCCGCGCTGGATGTGGCCGAGCACCGTCGCACGCGACTCGATGCCCGTGCGTTCCTCGATCATGGGGGCGATGAGCTCGGCGATGCCGCCGAGGCGGGGGCGGTTGAATGCGTCGAGGCCCTTGTGCGAGTGCGCCTCCTCCATGCCCTCGAACTTGAAGCCCTCGGCGACGACGACGAGCGGCGCACGGCCGCGGTCGCGCACCGACTCGACCCACTCGGTGATCTGCTCGATGGTCTGCGGCTGCTCGGGGATGAGGATCGCGTGCGCGCCGCCGGCCATGCCGGAGTGCAGGGCGATCCAGCCGACGTGGCGGCCCATGACCTCGAGCACCATGCAGCGGCCGTGCGAGTCGGCGGTGGTGCGCAGGCGGTCGATCGCCTCGGTCGCGATCTGCACGGCCGTGTCGAAGCCGAACGAGTAGTCGGTGGCCGCGAGGTCGTTGTCGATGGTCTTCGGCACGCCGATGACCTTGATGCCGCCTTCGTCCCACAGGCGACGAGCGGCCGTGAGGGTGCCCTCGCCGCCGATCGCCATGATGGCGTCGATGCCGTTGCGGTCGAGCATCTCCTGGATCTTCTCGGGACCGCCGCCCTCGCCCTCGAACGGGTTGGTGCGGCTGGAGCCCAGGATGGTGCCGCCCTGCTTGGCGAGGCCGCGCACGTCGTGACGCACGATCGGCACGAGGTCTTCTTCGACGACGCCGCGCCAGCCGTTGCGGAACCCGACGAACTCGGTGTCGTACGAGATGACGCCCTTCAACACGGAGCCGCGGATCACCGCGTTCAGTCCGGGGCAATCGCCGCCCGAGGTGAGGATTCCGATCTTCATGACGCCTGGGACTCCTTGGTATTGGGAAAACGTCGCTGGAGCCGCTTCATCGGGGCACGACGTTCGGAAGTCTAGCGAACCTCGACTCTCCGAACGCGGCTGAACGGCCTTCGCGAGGCAAGGTCGCCAAGATCCGCAAGGTTCTCGCCACACTGCCTCGCGCGAGCCGCGGATCGCCCGGCCGAGCCGGTGGCTGATCCGTCGATCCCCGCCCCTTCGGCTCGGGCGAGGGGCGAGGATCGACGGATGACGGATGGACCGGTCGAAGGCAGTGCGCGGACCCGGTGTCGTCGCCCGGGCGGCCTCGTGCGCCTACAGCGCCCCGTCGAGCGCGGCGCGCAGGAGGTGCTGCAGCGCGTCGAGCTGCACCGAGTCGGCCGAGCCGGGCTCGACGTCCTGCCCGTCGAGCGCGCGGGCGGCGAGGCCCTGCTTGGAGTCGATGAGCTCGGCGATGCGCGCGTCGATCGTGTGCGCGGCGATGATGCGCCACGCGGTGACCGGCTCGTCCTGGCCGATGCGGTGCACGCGGTCGATCGCCTGCGTCTGCTCCGCTGCGGTCCAGCTGAGCTCGGCGAGCACGACGTTCGACGCGGCCTGGAGGTTGACGCCGACGCCGGCGGCCGTGAGCGAGCAGACCGCGACCGCGACATCCGGGTCGTTGTTGAACGCGTCGATGGCCGCCTGGCGCTGCAGCGCGGTCTGGTCGCCGCGGAGCGACACGGTGCGCAGGTCGCGCGCGGCGAGCGCGGACTCGGCCTGGTCCATGACGTCGATGTGCTTGGCGAAGAAGACGACCTTGCCGACCGAGCGGGCGAGCTGGGCGGCGTAGTCGGCCGCGAGACCGGCCTTGGCCTGGCCGATGCGGCGCACCATCGTGAAGACGTTCTCGCCCGACTTCGCGGACTTCGACTCCTCGAGCTCGGCGCTCGCGACGGCGCGGATGTACTGGTCGCGCTGGTCGTCGTCGAGGTCGCCGACGCGCAGGTTGCGGGCCTCGACGAGCGCGCGGAACCGACCGACGAGGCGGTTGCCGAGTTCGCGCTCGGCGGCGCGCACCGAACGGCCGAGCTCGTCGTCGAGTTCGACGGGCAGGTCGGCGATGCGCTTGGCGGGCAGGTCGGCCGCGACGTCGACCTTGCGGCGACGCACGATGCCGAGGTCGATGACCGTGCGGCGTGCGGCGGCGTAGAAGCCGGCCTCGGCGGGCGTGAGCCCGTTCTCCTCGAGCAGGCCGAGCAGGCGCGGCGACGGCTTGTCGCCCTCGATCCAGCCGAGGAACTGCCAGATCGCGCGGAAGTCGTCGACGTCGTTGATGAGCGGCGTGCCAGTGAGGGCGAGGAGCAGCGGGTCGCCGCCGGGCGTCGCGCGACGGATGCGCTCGGCGAGGGCGAGCACGTTCTTGGAGCGCTGCGACTGCAGGTTCTTGATGAAGTGCGCCTCGTCGACGACCATGCCGCGGAACCCGAGGGTCGACAGCCAGGCCATGTGCCGGTCGAGCACGTCGTAGTTGACGACGACCACGTCGGCGAAGGCGTCGAGCGTGTCGCCGTCGCCGTGGATGACGGTCGCGCGACGGTGCGGGGTCCAGCGTTCGACCTCGCGCGCCCAGTTCATCTTGACGACGTTGGGCACGACCGCGAGGAGGGGGTACGCGTCGGAGACGGATGCCGCGAGCACCGACTGCGCGGTCTTGCCGAGTCCGGGCTCGTCGGCGAGCAGGAACGTGCGGTGGCCCTCGCGGGCGGCTTCGATGAAGCGCGCCTGGTGCTTCATGAGCTCGAGGCCGCGCGGCGCGAGCCGGTCGAGCTTGGGGGCCTCGGGAAGTTCCATGGTGGCGGCCTGGCCGCCGGAGCCCTGCTCGAACGCCTTGAACAGCGGGCCGAGCAGCTCCCAGTTCGCGAGCCGGCGCACGGGCGCGGGGGGCGGAGGAGGCGTCGAGAGGTCGGGCGCGAGGAACGGGTTCGCGAGCTGTCGCGACTTCACCGAGGCGGGGATCACCTGGTTCTCGGCGAGCACGGGCTTGGCCTCGGCCTCGCGCGTGATGATGAGCTCGTCGGGGCTGAGCTCTGCGCCCGACTCGAGCAGCCAGTCACGACGGAACCGCTGGGCGACCGTCGAGATCGAGGCATCCGGTTCGAGCAGGGTGATGAGGCTCGTGTCGCGCGCCGCGGTCTTCGCGAGGATCTGCGCGATGCCGTCGAGGCGCTTCAACAGCTCGGGGCGCGAGCTGTCGGGCACGTCGGGGTCGGACTTGACGCGCGCACGCTCCTCGCGCATGAGGAGCGCGATGACCTGGAACTTGGTGCGGTTCGTCGGCCCGAGCTTGCCCTTCTGGGCCTTCTGCTCGACCTCGCGCACCTTGCGCGCGAGGATCGGGATGATGGGTGCGTCGTCGTCGCGTGAACGCGTTCGCTGACGCTGCCTCGTCTGGGCCATGATCCTCCGGGGTATCGGGGCTCGTCTCTGGGCGCCTGCCCGTCACCGATCTCGGCGGCCGGCACCGCTCGGCGCATCGACGGATGCGGCCGGGTGCGGAACGGGCGAACCCCTGCTCGAGCGAAGACTGCTCGAGGAGGAACACTGCTGGAGGTTGAACGCTGTTCGAGATGAACGTTGTTCGAATCGAACACTGTTCGAGCAGCATGCGGGCGGGGCTCGCATGGTCGAACGAAGAACGGGTTCGCCTGGGCGCAGGTTCCATTCTAGCCGCAGAGGGCCGGATGCCGCGAAAACACGCGCAGAAGCGCTCGAGTCGTGCTCAGCCGGCGACGTGCACGGCGTAGCTGAGCAGGAACCCCGAGGTCGCGAGCAGGCCCGTGTACGCGTGCGTCGTGCGGAACGCCTCGGGGATCATCGTGTCGCAGATCATGGCGAGGATCGCCCCTGCGGCGAGCGCCGTGATGAACGCCGTCGTGCCGCCGTTCGCGCCGTCGAGCAGCACGAAGCCGAGCAGGGAGGCGAGCCCGCTCGCGAGCGCGATGCCGGTCCAGAGGAGGAACACGTAGCGGGCCGATCGCCCTTCGTCCTTGAGCGCGGCGGTGCTCGAGAGCCCCTCGGGCACGTTGGAGATGACGATGGCCACGAGCACGGGCACGCTGACGCCCTGGCCGCCGACCATGCTGAGCCCGAGCACCGCCGATTCGGGGATGCCGTCGAGCAGGGCGCCAAGCGCGATGCCGATGCCCGTTCCGGAGTTCTCGCCCGTGCCGCGCCGATTGCGCTGGTCGAGCCGGTCGAGCAGGTTGTTCGCGAGCACGTAGACGATCGCGCCGACCGCGAAGCCGCCGACGGTCGGCCAGAACCCGCCCTCGTCCTGCGCCTCGAGCACGAGGTCGAACGCGAGGGCGGAGATGAGCACGCCCGAGCCGAACGCCATGACGGAGGCGACGATCGTGGTCGGCACCTTGACCGTCCACGCGATCACCGCGCCGACGAGCAGCGCGGCGCCCGCGCCGAGTCCGGCCAGGGCCGCCCAGAACCAGTCCCCCATGAGATCAGACCCCGCCGCCGCCGCCACCGCCGCCGCCGCCGCCCGACGACCCGCCGCCGCCGGAGCCCGACGACGACGAACTCGACGACGAACCCGACCACGACGTGGTCGACACCGACGTGAACGCGGCCACGGCGACCGAGAATCGGGCCGCATCGAACGCAGAGGTGCCGGCGTACCAGCCCGGCTCCTGTCCGTTCACCTCGTAGAGGTCGGCGAGTTCGCGCAGCCACTGCTTCTCGAGGCCGAACAGCGCCGCGTACGGCAGCAGCCGTTCGGTCAGGCGCAGCACCTCGGCGGGGTCGGCCGCGGTCGGGGTGACGGATGCCGCGGCATCCGCCCCACCGTACGGCGACGCCTGACCCGGCTGGACGCCCTCGCGCACCGGGTCGCGGAGCGCCCCGCTCGGGCTCTGCAGCATGCGGATGCGATCGGCCTCGGCGAGCCGGATGAACAGGCGCAGGCCCTCGAGGTGATCGCGCAGGCGTCGTCCCTCGGCGGTGAGCGGCCGCACCCCGGCGACGGTGACGATCGCGGCCATGGCCGAGAGGCCGCCGACGAACAGTGCGAGGAAGGGCCATCCGCCGCCCATGACCGTCTCGAGCGCGATGACGGCGCCGATGAAGGCGATCACCGCCGAGATGATCGCGACGGCCGCGATGGCGATGCGGCCGCCGATCGCCGGTCGTCGTCGCAGCCCCGAGGTCGCGGCGCGCGCGGCGACGGCCTTGCGGATCGCGAGCAGGCGCTGGCCGAGCGCCGTCGACTTCGAGTCCAGCGCGCGCTCCTGGCCGACGGTCGGGTAGTCGCTGAAGAGCGCCCGCACGACGGACTGGGCGTCGAGGTCGCCGAGCGGTCCGCCCATGAACTGCACCGAGTACTTCTTGCCGCCCCGGTCGAGGATGCGCACCTCGCGGGCGACGGCGCGTTCGAGGATCGTCGCGGTGACCCCGCGCGACGACTGGTCGACGAGGTCGGCGGCCATGAGCGCGCTGACCCCCTCGGGCGGCTCGTACTGCGCGATGATCGTGCCGCGCGGCGCGCTGCGCCAGCTCGTCAGCCGCAGGACGAGCGCGAGCACGAACATCGCGAACGCGATGACGGCGAACACTGCGGAGGTCACCGCCGCTGGCGACGACGTGAACGCCTCGTCGCGCGGCACGAACGTGCCCGGCTCGAACGCGGCGGCGATCGTCAGGTTCTCGTAGGGGCCGATCGCGTTCGCCTGCGCGACGAGCAGCGGCTGCTCGGAGGTCTCCCCGAGCTGCAGCGTCTCGCACGGCGTTCCCGAGCCCGATCCGCCGCGGTAGCACGCGGCCTGCCCGGTGAACGCGGCGCCGAGCGCCTCGTCGACCCGCAGTTCGGCGCGCACGACCCCGAAGGGCTGCGCCCAGCCCGTGCCGTTGACGTCCCAGTAGAACTCGTCGAGCTGGGCGTCGTCGGGCTGCAGGGTCACGTTGTGCTGCCGGTACGTGATGACGTAGGTCTGCTCGCCGTGCACGTACGCATCGCCGGCGATCGTCACGAGCAGGAACTCGTCGTCGTCGTCGGTCTCGGTGCTGAACGCACGCGGCTGGCCCGCGGCGTCCGTCACCGACTGCACCTGGATGTCGACCGGGTGGCCGTTGTAGTCGAGCGGGATCGCCCGCCGGATGCCGCGGTTCTGGTCGTACTCGGGAAAGAGCGCGACGAGCGTCTCGGTCGTGTCGAGCACGGAACGGCCGCCCTCGTCGCGGCCGAGCACGTAGACCGCGTCGAAGGACGCGAAGGTGAAGTCGTCGACGCCCGCGGGCACGACGGTCACCGGCGAGGTTCCGGATGCCGCGGCCGGCGCGGGTGCGGCCGTTGCCGCCACGGCGGGTGCGACCGCGACGAGCAGCGCGAACAGCGCGGCCGCCGCACCGCGCAGGAGTCTGGTCGCCATGCGCCAACGCTAGCGCCTCCTGGCGGATCGGGAGAGGTACCCCCGGGGGTACCTTCGATGCGGGATTACGATGGAGGGGTGATCGAGGACATCAAGAAGCGCGCCCTGCACCGCACGAAGATCATCGAGGGCCAGCTGCGCGGCATCGAGAAGATGATCGAGAACGAGGACTACTGCGTCGACATCATCACGCTCTCGCTCGCGGTGCAGAAGTCACTCGGCTCGCTCAACAAGCTCCTCGTCGAGAACCACCTGCGCACGCACGTGACCGAGATGTACGAGGCCGGCGGCGACCAGCGCGAGGCCGCGGTCGCCGAGCTGATCCGCATCTTCGAGCTGTCGAACAACCGTGGGTGACGGCCGCGACTCCCCCGCCGATGCACTGCTGAGCGCGCTCGCGAGCCGCCCGCTGGTCGTCGACGGCGGTCTCGGCACGCTGCTCACCGATCGAGGGGCGGATGTCGCGGCGCCGCTCTGGAGCGCGCAGACGCTGATCGAGCAGCCCGATGCGATCCTCGCCGCGCACCGCGACTACTTCGCCGCCGGCGCCGACGTCGCCGTCACGGCGTCGTACCAGGTCTCCGCGACGGGATTCGCGTCGGCCGGGCGCGACGCCCGCGAGGCCGGGCGCATGCTCGCCCGAAGCGTCGAGCTCGCCGCCCGTGCCCGTGATGAGGCCGGTCGCGGCTGGGTGGCCGCCTCGGTCGGGCCCTACGGCGCCTCGCTCGCCGACGGCTCCGAGTACCGCGGCGACGACGGCCTGAGCGTCGCCGAACTGCGCGCCTGGCACCACGACCGGCTCCGCCTGCTCGCCGACTCGGGCGCCGACCTCGTCGCCGTCGAGACGATCCCGTCGCTCCGCGAGGTCGAGGCGCTCGTGCTCGAGCTCGAGGGCGTCGGAATCTGCGCCTGGATCGCCGTCACGCCCGACGGCGAGCGCCTGCGCACCGGCGAGCCGCTCGCCGACGCGTTCGGGCTCGCCGCGGCATCCGCCCAGGTGATCGCCGTGGGGGTCAACTGCTGCCCGCCCGAGCAGGTGCTCGGCGCCGTCGAGATCGCCCGCTCGGTGACCGAGAAGCCGGTCGTCGCCTACCCGAACAGCGGCGAGACGTGGGATGCGGTCGGGCGCACGTGGCACGGCACGCCCGGCTTCGACGCCGAGCTCGTTCGCGCCTGGCGCGACGCGGGCGCCGGCCTCATCGGCGGATGCTGCCGCACCGGGCCCGCCGACATCGCGGCGATCGCCGCCGCGCTCGCCTGACCGGCTGCCGCTAGGTCCCCGGCGCCGTCACCGCCAGCCACTCGTCGAGCTCGCTCGGCTCGTCGGTGATGATGCCGTCGACGCCGAGCGCGCCGACCTCCTCCCACTTCTCGTGCGAGTTCAGCGTGTAGCAGAGCACCGCGATCTCGGCCGCGTGCAGCGCCTCGAGCGCCTGCGGCTGCGCGACCACCGATTTCGCGGTCGTGCCGAAGCCGACGAGGCCGAGCCGCTGCGCGAGCGGCACCGGATCGGCGGGCAGTTCGCGGATCAGCATGATGCGCGGTGTCGACGGCGCCACCCGCTGCAGGGCGAAGAGCGTCTCGAGGCTGAAGCTCTGCAGCACCACGCGCCCGCGGAGTCCGTGGCGTTCGATGCGATCCACGACCGTGCGCGCCTCGTCGGCCGTCCAGTCGGCCTTCAGTTCGACGAGCGCTCGGGCGTCGGGCCGCTCGGCGAGGGCGGAGAGGAACTCGTCGAGCGTCGGCATCCGCTCGCCCGCGAACTCGTCTCCGTACCAGGCGCCCACGTCGAGCTTGCGGAGGGCCGCCTCGTCGAGGTCGCCGACCGAGCGGTGATCGCCCGTGATGCGCTCGAGGTCGGTGTCGTGGAAGAGCATGGGCACGCCGTCGCGGCTGAGCTGCACGTCGGTCTCGACGTAGGCGAGCCGGTCCATGGCGAGCTCGAGCGACGTCATGGTGTTCTCGGGAGCCGAGGCCCGGTCGCCGCGGTGCCCGACGATGAAGGCGGGCTCCCCTGGGGCTCGGAGCGCACCGAACACGTCACGGGCCGTCGCGCTCGTCGGGATGCCGGTGACGATCAGCATCACCGAGACGCTCGCGACGCCCACCGCGCCGAGGAGCACGCGCACCGACCGGCGGGGCGGATGGGCGAGCCGGTGCAGGATGCGTGCGCTCGGGCGCCTGCGCCGCTGGGCGCTCGGCGGCGTGCTCGTCGTGGGGTTCTGACGGGTGTCCTGCCGGGGTGCGTCCGGGGCGTTCGGGGCGTCCGGGAGCAGCGCGATCGTCGGGGCGATCGCACGGATGGTGCGAGTCACGGGTTCGGGCCTTTCCACCGTTCGCGCGGCGTTGCGCGGCGGTGCCCGTCACTCTAGCAAAGAGCGTTACCGTTTCGTTACCTTTTCTTCACCGCGATTTCGATGCACCGCGGATGCCGCATCACGCGCGTTCCTCGGCCTCGGCCTCGGCCGTGATGCGGTTCGCCATGCCCGAGAAGATGACGCCGTGGAACGGGAGGATGCCCCACCAGTACAACCGCCCCGCCAGACCCTTGGGGAAGAACACGGCGCGTTGCCGGTAGCGCGAGCCCCCGGGCGCCTCCGACGCCGACAACTCGAGCCAGGCCCGACCCGGAACCCGCATCTCGGCTCGGAGGCGCAGGAAGGCGCCCCGCTCGATGGCCTCGACCCGCCAGAAGTCGACCGCATCGCCGACGTGCAGCGTGTCGGGGTCGAGGCGCCCCCGACGCAGGCCGACCCCTCCCGTGAGCTTGTCGATCCACCCGCGCAGCGCCCACGCGAGCGGGAACGAGTACCAGCCGTTCTCGCCGCCGACGCCCTCGATGACGCGCCACAAGGCACCGGGCGTCGCCCGCGACATCCGCTCGCGCTCGTCGACGTAGACCGTGTGCCCCGACCACTCGGGGTCGCTCGGCAGCGGATCGCTCGGCGCACCCGCGACCTCGGCGTTGCGCCAGCTCGTCTCGACCTCTCCGGCGCGCTCGCGATCGAGCGCGAGCCGCACGGCGGTGCGGTACGGCAGCAGCCCCTCGGCCGGCGGCGGGATCACGGCGTCGATGTCGTGGTCGTGCATCACGCAGTCGAACTGCAACGACTCGATGATGGGCACCGCGAGTCGGCGCGGGATCGGCGTGACGAGGTTCACCCACTGGCCCGCGAGCCAGGGCGTCAGCACGGGCAGCGCGGCGATCGGCCGCTGCGGCAGGCCGGCCTCGACTGCGTAGCCGTTCATGAGCTGGCCGTAGCGGTGGATGTCGGGTCCGCCGATGTCGAACGCCCGGTTCACGTCGGACGGAACGTCGATCGCTGCGATGAGGTAGTGCAGCACGTCGCGCACCGCGATCGGCTGGATGAAGCTGCGCACCCATCGCGGCGCCGGCATGTACGGCAGCACCTCGGTGAGATGGCGGATCATCTCGAACGAGGTCGATCCCGAGCCGATCACGACGCCCGCCTGCAGCACGATCGTCGGCACGCCCGAACCGAGCAGCACCTCGCCGACGGCCGCCCGCGACCTGAGGTGCCGCGACAGCGGCCGGCCCTCCGGGTGCAGCCCCCCGAGGTACACGATGCGACGCACGCCGTGGCGGAACGCGGCATCGCCCACGGTGCGCGCGATCTCGAGCTCGGTCGCCTCGAAGTCGCCCTTCGCGCCCATCGAGTGCACCAGGTAGTAGACGGCCTCGACGCCCTCCATCGCCGCGTCGACCGCATGCGCATCGGCGAGGTCGCCCGCGACGACCTCGGCCGAAGCCGCCCACGGCACGTCGCGCAGACGCTCGGGCCGCCGCACGAGCACGCGCACCTGGTGTCCGGCGGCGAGCAGGCGCGGCACGAGCCGGCCGCCGATGTACCCGGTCGCACCCGTCACGAGGATTCGCACGTCGCCCCCTCGCGTCGAGACGAGCGACGGTCAGCCGCGCTCGTTGCCCCGACGATAGTTGCCGCTCGCCCTCGCCAACAGGTGCTGCACCCGTGAATCGTCTGCACGTTGCAGTGCGTCGATCAGGCGTGCGGCGTCACCGCCGCCCACCGTCATCACGGGCCGGCCGCCGCGATACACGATCACGCCGCCGCGGCCCGTGAGCCGGTAGTCGAACGGGTCCGACTCGAGCCGGCCCCGTTCGTCGGAAGCCCCGTTGCGACCGGACACGGGAATCGCTACTTCATGCTCTTCGTGTGCCAGACCGTCTTCGTCTCGGTGAACGCCGCGATGCGGCCGAGCGCCGGCGCCGCGGCATCGGGACCCTGCTCGGGGCGCAGCACGCGCTTCAGCGTGTCGGCCGCGGCGAACTCGAGGTCGATCCAGTCGAGGTCGCCCGCGCCGACGAGGTCGAGCGCGTTGACGTCGGCGTGACTCGCGAGCCACGGGGCGATCTCGGCGGGCGAGCCCGTGAGCACGTTGACGACGCCCTTGGGCACATCGCTCGTGGCGAGCACCTCGGCGAGGCTGATCGCCGAGAGCGGGAACCGCTCGCTCGCGATGACCACGACCGAGTTGCCCGCGACGAGCGCCGGAGCGACCGCGGAGACGAACCCGAGCAGCGACGAGTCCTGCGGCGCGACGATCGCGACGACACCGGTGGGCTCGGGTACCGAGATGTTGAAGTAGGGGCCCGCGACGGGGTTCGCATTGCCCGCGACCTGGGCGAACTTATCGGCCCAGCCGGCGTACCAGACCCAGCGGTCGATCGCCTCGTCGACCTGGGCGGATGCCGCGGCGCGCGTCACGCCCTCGGCCTCCTCGATCTCGGCGACGAACTGGGCACGACGGCCTTCGAGCAGCTCGGCGATGCGGTAGAGCACCTGCCCGCGGTTGTAGGCCGTCGCGCCGGCCCAGCCGCCCACCGCGGATCGCGCGGCGACGACCGCGTCGCGGGCGTCCTTGCGGGAGCCCTTCGCGGCGTTCGCGAGGAACGCGCCGGTGGCCGAACGCACCTCATAGGTGCGCCCCGACTCGCTGCGCGGGAACGCGCCGCCGATGTAGAGCTTGTAGGTCTTCGGCACGGCGAGGCGGCTCATCGCTTCGATCCCTTCGTGGTGGCCTTGGGCGTTCGTGGCGCGCGCGTGCGGCGCGGCTTCGGCTCGGCGGCGGCTGCGGCATCGGAGCCGGCCGCCTCGACCGCGGCGCGCGACGAGCGCGTGATCGCGGCCTGGCCGCCGACGGGGGCCGGCGCGAGGTACGCAGCGAGGCCGTGCCGGCCGCCCTCGCGTCCGTAGCCGGACTCCTTGTAGCCGCCGAACGGCGACGCCGGGTCGAACCGGTTGAAGGTGTTCGCCCAGATCACGCCGGCGCGCAGCTGGTCGGCGACCGCGAGGATGCGGCTGCCCTTGTCGCTCCAGATGCCGGCCGAGAGGCCGTAGGGCGTGTTGTTCGCCTTGGCGATCGCCTCGGCGGGTGTGCGGAACGTGAGCACCGAGAGCACCGGGCCGAAGATCTCGTCGCGCGCGATGCGGCTCGAGGTCTGCACGCCCGTGAAGATCGTGGGTGCGAACCAGAAGCCGTTCTCGGGGATCTCGCACGGCGCGGTCCAACGCTCTGCGCCCTCGGCCTCGCCGATGTCGGAGAGTTCGCGGATGCGGTCGAGCTGCTCGCGCGAGTTGATGGCGCCGATGTCGGTGTTCTTGTCGAGCGGGTCGCCGAGGCGCAGCGTCGACAGGCGGTTCTTCAGCCGGTCGACGACCTCGTCGTGGATGTTCTCCTGCACGAGCAGCCGCGAACCGGCGCAGCACACGTGCCCCTGGTTGAAGAAGATGCCGTTCACGATGCCCTCGATCGCCTGATCGATGGGGGCGTCGTCGAACACGATGTTCGCGGCCTTGCCGCCGAGCTCGAGCGTGACCTTCTTGTCGGTGCCCGCGACCTGACGTGCGATGGCCCGGCCGACGCCGGTCGAACCCGTGAAGGCGACCTTGTCGACGCCCTCGTGGGCGACGAGCGCGGCACCCGTGTCGCCGGCGCCCGTGATGATGTTCACGACACCCGCGGGCAGGTCGGCCTGCTGGAGGATCTCGGCGAAGATGAGCGCCGTGAGCGGCGTGGTCTCGGCCGGCTTCAGCACGACCGTGTTGCCGGCCGCGAGGGCGGGTGCGATCTTCCACGCGAGCATGAGCAGCGGGAAGTTCCACGGGATGACCTGGGCCGCGACGCCGAGCGAGCGGGGGTTCGCGCCGAGGCCCGCGTGGTCGAGCTTGTCGGCCCATCCCGCGTAGTAGAAGAACCAGGCGGCCACGAGGGGCACGTCGACGTCGCGCGACTCCTTGATCGGCTTGCCGTTGTCGAGCGACTCGGCGACGGCGAGCTCGCGGGCGCGCTCCTGCACGAGTCGTGCGATGCGGAACAGGTACTTGCCGCGGTCGCGGCCGCTCATGCGCGACCAGGTGCGGTCGTAGGCGCGACGGGCGGCGGCGACGGCGAGGTCGACGTCGGCCTCGTTCGCGTTCGCGATCGTCGCGATGCGCGCCTCGGTGGCGGGCGAGATGGTCTGGAACGGCGTGCCGCGGCCGTCGACGAACTCGCCGTCGATGAAGAGGCCGTACTGGTCGCGCAGGTTCAGGACCGACGTCGACTCAGGGGCGGGTGCGTATTCGAGGAAGCTCATGCTGGTGCTCGTCTCAGTCGATCGTGACGTAGTCGGGGCCGGAGTAGTGCGACGTGCTCAGCTTCTGACGCTGCAGCAGCACGTCGTTCAGCAGGCTCGAGGCGCCGAAGCGGAACAGGTGCGGCTGCAGCCAGTCTTCGCCGACGGTCTCGGCGACCGTCACGAGGTACTTGATCGCGTCTTTCGACGTGCGGATGCCGCCCGCGGGCTTCACCCCGATGCGCTGGCCGGTCGCCAGGTGCCAGTCGCGGACCACCTCGAGCATGAGGAGGGTCACGGGCAGGGTCGCCGCCGACGGCACCTTGCCGGTGGAGGTCTTGATGAAGTCGCCGCCCGCGAGGATCGAGAGCCACGACGCGCGACGCACGTTGTCGTAGGTCACGAGCTCGCCGGTCTCGAGGATCACCTTGAGGCTCGCGCTCGTGCCGTCGGGCCGACGGCAGGCCTCCTTCACGGCCGCGATCTGGTCGAAGACCAGGCCGTAGCGGCCCGAGAGGAACGCACCGCGGTCGATGACCATGTCGATCTCGTCGGCTCCGGCGGCGACGGCCTCGGCCGTGTCGGCGAGCTTGATCTCGAGCGAGGCGCGGCCGCTCGGGAACGCCGTGGCCACGGCCGCGACCGAGATGAGCCCGTCGTCGGGGTCGCCGTGCGCGGCGCCGAGCGCGTCGACCGCGTAGGGCACCATGTCGCCGTAGACACAGACGGCCGCGACGCGCGGCGTCGTGGGGTCGGCGGGGTCGGGCGTGATCGCCTTCGCGACGAGCGAGCGCACCTTGCCGGGCGTGTCGGCGCCCTCGAGCGTGGTGAGGTCGATGAGCTCGATGATGCGGTCGAGCGCCCACTGCTTCGACGTGGTCTTGATGCTGCGCGTGCCGAGGCCGGCGGCGCGCTGCTCGAGGCCGACCGCGTCGACGCCCGGGATGCCGTGCAGGTACCTGCGCAGCGTCGCGTCGTCGGGTTCGCCGCCGAGCACGGCGAGTGCGCGCTCCCTGGCGGTGATGAGGGATGTGCCTGTCATGGTGAGGACCTGGCTTTCGGTGTTTCGGTGAGCGAGGAGGGGCGGCGGCGCGGCGTGGGCGCGCGTCAGCCGTCGAGGAGGTGGAGGGCGGTGGCCTCGTCGGTGACGAGCACCGAGCAGAGGCCGCTGCGCACGACCGCGTCGGCGACCGCGTGCTTCGCACGGCCGGCGATCACGGCGATGCCGAGGGATGCCGCGCGCAGCTCGTCGAGCGTGAGCCCGACCGTTCGCGCGTCGAGGGCGGGATCGACGATGTTGCCGTCGGAGTCGATGTAGCGGCCGACGACGTCGCCCACGGCGCCCTTGGCCACGAGCAGGTCGACGTCGGTCTCGGAGAGGTAGCCGCTCTCGACGTGCACGGAGCTGTGGTCGGCCGCGCCGGCGCTGAACACGTAGGCGTCGGCCGAGCGGGCGAGGTCGATGACGCCGGCGACGACGCGGTCGGCCTCGATGGCGTGCTTGGTCTCGAGGCGTTCGAGGATCGCGGGGCTCGGCAGCAGCGTGGCGCTGCCGCCGCCCTTCTGCGCGATGCCCACTGCAGTCGCCGCGGCCGTGCCCGGGCGGCGGTTGAGGCTCACGCCGCCGTTGATCTGCACGACGTTGACGCCGGTCGCCCAGCCGTTGCGCAGGTGCTGCGAGATCTCGAAGAGCGTCCGGCCCCAGCTGACGCCGAGCGTTCGCGGAACGGGGCGGAGCGAGGTGAGGTAGTCGGCCGCGGCCTGTGCGGTGCGGGCCTGCAGCTCTTCGGCCGACGCGACGCCGGCCGAGGAGACCACGACGGCGTCGGCGAGCCCGCGTTCGTCGCGCAGGCGACGTTCGATGGGCAGTCGCCGCGCACGAGGGTGCAGGATCTCGATGCGGATGAAGCCCTCCTGCTTGGCCTGTGCGAGGAGACGCCCGACCTTCCACCGGGTGAGGCGCAGCGCCTGCCCGATCTCGTCTTGCGTCTTGTTCTCCTCGTAGTAGAGCTCAGCCGCTCGGATCGAGAGGAGTTCGTCGATCTCGTCCACACCAGTCCTTCCGCTCACCCTCCAGCGTAGGCAGGTCGCCGCTCATCGGCAACACTCGCGTGCATTCGTGCTCACATGAGCACGGATGCCGGATGTGCGCGCACCCTATGCTGGCTTCGTGACCCGCCCCCTCGCCATCGCCGTCGACCTCGGCGGCACCAAGGTCGAAGCCGCGCTCGTCGACGACCTGGGCTCCGTGCTCCCCGCCTCGCGGCACCGCCGCCCCACCGGGCCGACCGCCACGAGCGCCGAGCTCGAGCAGGCCGTTCGCGACGTCGTGCTCGCGACCCTCGCCGCCCTGCCCGACGACGCGATCCTCGTCGGCGTGGGCATCGGCGCGGCCGGGCCCATCGGCGTGGCCGACGGCACGGTGTCGCCGCTCAACGTGCCCGCCTGGCGCGACTACCCCCTCGCCGACCTCGTCTCGGGCCTCGTTCCCGGCGTGCCCGTGGTACTCCGCATCGACGGCGTCTGCATCACCCTCGCCGAGCACTGGATCGGCGCGGGCCGCGGCGCCCACAACCTGCTCGGCATGATCGTCTCGACGGGCGTCGGGGGCGGGCTCGTGCTCGGCGACCGCGCCGTGCCGAGCCCCACCGGCAACGGCGGCCACATCGGCCACATCGAGATCGCCGGCTTCGAAGACCCGTGCCCCTGCGGGGGTCGCGGATGCCTCGAGGCCGTCGCCTCGGGTCCGCGCACCGTGGCGTGGGCTCGCACGCAGGGCTTCGAGGGCACCACGGGCGAAGACCTCGCCGCCGCGCACGCCGCGGGCGACCCCGTCGCACTCGCGGCCGTCGAACGCGCCGGAACCGCGATCGGCCGCGCCGCGGCATCCGCCTCGAGCCTGCTGGATCTCGACGTCGTCGCGATCGGCGGCGGGTTCAGCCGGGTCTCCCCCGCGCTGTTCGAGCACGCGCGAGCCGCACTCGCCGAGCGCGTCGCGTTCGGGTTCGTCACGCGCACGCGCATCGAACCGTCCGCACTCTCCGACGAGGGCCCGCTCGTCGGCGCGGCCGCACTCGTGCACCGGCCCGAGCTCGTCGCCTGACCCGAACGGTCTGGGCCGCTCGGCCGCTCGCGCCCTCGGCCGCCCGCGGGGCGCTGCTCGCGCCGGCCTGCGGCTACACCCGGTGCGGGTGGCGCTCGTCTTCGAGGTAGCCGGGTCGCGCCGCGAGGAACCCGGCGATCGCGGCCGGAACCGCGGTCGCCGCGAGGATCACGAGCGGCACCGTCCACCCGTCGGTCGCCGCGTGCACGAGCCCGATGCCGATGGGCGCCACGGCCGCGATGAGGTAGCCCGCCGACTGCACCACGCCGCTCAGCGCGATCGACCCTTCATGGGTGCGCGAGCGCAGGTTGATGAGCACGAGGGCGAGGGGGAACAGCAGCGGCCCGGTGCCGATCAACGCGACCCACAGCCAGATCGCGGCCTCGGGGGCCAGCAGCAGCCCGCCGTAGCCGAGCACGAACGCGAGCACCGAGACCACGACCAGCGTGCGCACCCGGTCGTAGCGCGCAGCGACGATCGGCACGAGCAGCGCCGCCGGCAGGCCCATCGCGGCGAACAGCGAGAGCAGCGCACCCGCCTGACCGCTCGTGACACCGGCGATGTCGGTGACGATGCTCGGCAGCCACGCGAACATGACGTACGCGTTGACCGACGACACCGCGAAGATCGTCGCGAGGGCCCACGCGATCGGGGATCGCAGCGCGCGCCGCACCTGGCCGCCCGCCGCCTCCTCGGGCAGGGCGGCGGACGCCGTCGCGCGCGGGTGCACGAGCAGGGCGATCCACGGGACGAGCGCGATGAGCGCGATGAGCGCCCACTCCCCCAGCGAGACGCGCCAGCCCGCGGCATCCGCCACGGGCACCGCGATGAGCGGCGGAACGAACGTGCTCACCGAGATGATCGACACGTAGAGCGTCGTCACGAGCCCCACGCGATCGGAGAAGTAGCGCTTCACGAGGGGCGGCAGCAGCACGTTGCCCACGCCCACGGCGGCGAAGACCAGCACGCTCGCGGCGATCAGCGAGACGGCCTCGGGCGCGAGACCCCGCCCGGCCAGCCCCACTGCGAGCACGCCGAGCGCCACGACGACCGTGCGCTCGAGCCCGAGCCGCTTCGCGATGATCGGGGTGAGGATGGCGAACACGGCGAAGCACAGCGGCGGAAGCATGCCGAGCAGGCCGACCAGGGCCGGCGGCAACGGGATGTCGACGTCGATCTCGGCGATGATCGGCGAGAGCGATGCGACCCCCGTGCGCAGGCTCGACGCAACGAGCAGGATGCCGAGGAGCGCCAGCGTGCGCCCCGCCCACAGCGGCCTCGCCGGCTCACCCGACGGGATCGCCGGGATGGCTCCGGTCACGCGAGGATCTGCTTCGCGCGTTCGACGTCGCCGCGCATCGTGTCGATGAGATCGGGGATGCTCGTGAACGCGACCATGCCGCGGATGCGGTCGACGAACTCGACGTCGACGACGTGGTCGTAGAGGTCGAGGTCGCGATCGAGCACGTAGGCCTCGACCTGCTTCGGCGCGACACCCTCGAAGGTCGGGTTGTCGCCCACCGAGATCGCCGCCGGGTACCGGGTGCCCGCGTCGGTGAGCCAGCCCGCGTAGACGCCGTCGGCGGGCACGAGGCCCTCGGACTCGGGCGTGAGGTTCGCGGTCGGGAAGCCGAGCTCGCGGCCGCGCTTCGCGCCGTGCACGACGATGCCGGACACCGTCGGCGTGTGGCCGAGCAGCGCGGTGGCGTGCCGGACGTCGCCCTCGGCGAGGATCTCGCGGATCCACGTCGACGACACCCGACGCTCGCCCTCGGGGCGCACGTCGTCGACGACCTCGACCTCGAAGCCGAACTCGCGGCCGAGCTCGATGAGCAGGTCGACGTCGCCCGCGCCCCTGGCGCCGTAGCGGAAGTCCTTGCCCACGAGCACGACCTTCGCGTCGAGCGCCCGCACGAGCACGCGCTCGACGAACTCGGCCGCCGGTACCGACGCGAGCGCGCGGTCGAACGGCAGCAGCAGGGTCGCGTCGACGCCCGTGGTCGCGAGCAGCTCGAGCTTCTGCCGAACGCTGACGAGCGGTTCGGGGCACTTGTCGGGTGCGAGCAGCGCGAGCGGGTTGCGGTCGAACGTGACCGCGGCCGTCACGAGCCCTCGCTCGTCGGCGAGCGTGCGGATGCGCTCGATCAGCGCCCGGTGGCCCTGGTGCACGCCGTCGAACTTGCCGATCGTGACCGCGCTCGGACCGAAGCCGGCCGGAACCCCGTCGACGCCCTTGAAGGTCTTCACGCGGCATCCGTTCTCGTGAGGTCGCCGGATGTCGCGGCCGACGCGTCGGGCCGATGCTTCGCGAGCCACCACATGCCGAGCGCCGGCAGCACCAGCGGGATGAACACGTAGCCCCGGCCGAACCACGACCACACGGTGTCGTGCGGGAAGAGCTCGGGGTCGAGCACGCTCAGCACGCCGACCACGAGCACGCCCGTGAACTCGAACGCGAGCGTCGCCCAGGCCACGCGGTACCAGACGCGGCCCTGACGGATCAACGCGATCGTCGCGACGATGTAGACGACCGCCGCGAGCGCCGACAACGTGTACGCCAGCGGCGCCTCGTCGTACTTCGTGGCGATCTGCAGGAACGAACGTCCCGTCGCCGCGAGCGCGAGCACGGCGTAGACCGCCACGAGCACTCGCCCGACGCCGCTCATGCGGGGGCGCTTCGGAGAGGAGGTGGCGGATTCGGCGGAGTCGGCGGTGTTCACGTGCGAGTCAGACATGTCGTTCGATTCTCTCAGACGCGGGTCACGCCGACTGCACGGTCCAGATCTGGAACATCCGGTAGAGCATGACCGCGACCGCGAGCGCACCGACGCCGAGCACGACCGTGCTCCACCTGCTGCGGTCGAGCAGCGCCCAGAAGATCGCGGCGGGCGGCACGAGCAGCGCCGCGAACAGGTACACGCCGAACTCGAGCGCGTTGCCGGTCGGCAGGTTGCCGAACGCCGGTGCCGCGATCGAGACGACCACCTGCACGATGAGGAGCAGTTCGACGAGCACGAGCGACCCGTTCGACAGATCGCTCGGCGGGCGCCCCGCGAACCCGAGCACGATGCAGAGCAGCCCCGCCGCGACCGCGACCGCGAGCTGCACCCACATGAACCACTCGATCATGAGGCGTCCTCGACCGGGAAGCCGACGACGACCTTCAAGGTCTCGCCGCGGCGCTCGACGATCGCGACGAGGCGACGGGCTGCGCCGCCGTCTGCGGCGTCCGCCACGGCCGCGATCGGCGCGCCCTTCGCGGTCTCGGGCGCTCCGGCCGCGTCGATGCGCTTGCCGTGGCCGAGGTCGATCGCCTGCTGCGGGGTGACGTGCACGACGGGAAGCGCCAGCTCCGCTGCATCCGCGGCGCCGATGAGCGCCGACGCGACGTCGAGCTCTTCGAGCACGGATGCCTCGGCCACGCTGAAGCGGCCGATGCGCGTGCGCCGGAGCGCCGTGAGATGCCCCCCGACGCCGAGGTCGGCGCCCAGATCGCGCGCGAGTGCACGGATGTACGTGCCCGACGAGCACTCGACCCGGACGTCGAGATCGACGAACCCGTCGACCCGGCGCATCTCGAGCACCTCGAACGCCGAGATCGTGACGGTGCGAGCCTTGAGCTCGACCTGCTCGCCGTCGCGCACACGCTGGTACGCGCGTTTGCCGTCGACCTTGATCGCGCTCACGGCACTCGGCACCTGCTCGATCACGCCCGTGAGCTTCGCGATGCCCTCGGCCACGCGGGCCTCGTCGACGGCGGCGACGAGGTCTTCGGATGCCGTGTCGAACAGTTCGCCCTCGGCGTCGTCGGTGCTCGAACCCGCGCCGAGGCGGATCGTCGCGACGTACTCCTTGTCGAGGCCGACGAGGTAGGTGAGGAGGCGGGTCGACCCGTTGACCCCGAGCACGAGGAGGCCGGTCGCCATGGGATCGAGCGTTCCGGCGTGCCCGACCCGGCGGGTTCCGGCGAGGCGACGCGTGCGCGCGACCACGTCGTGGCTGGTGATGCCCTGCGGCTTGTCGACGAGGAGGATGCCGCTGTTCACGCCCTACAGGCTAACAGTCGGCGGTTGCGCGACCTCGCGGGCGGGCCCGGATGCCAGGAGCGGGCCGTCGCGGCATCCGCTCGCCCTACGCTTGACGCGTGAGGATCGGGATCATCGGCGCCGGCGCGCTCGGCGGAACGTTCGCGGCACTGCTCTCGCAGGCCGGCCACGAGGTCGAGGTCGCCGCGCGGGGTTCGGTGCTCGCGGCGATCCGCGACCACGGCATCCGTCTCAGCGGCGGGTTCGGCGACGTGATCGCCGAGGTCGCCGTCGCGGAGCGCCTGACGCTTCGCCCCGACCTCGTGCTCGTGTGCACCAAGGCGCAGGATGCCGAGGCCGCGATCGCCGCGAACCGCGACCTCATCGACGGCGTGCCCGTCGTCGTCGTGCAGAACGGGCTCGAGGGCGTCGACACCGCCGCGCGTCTCCTCCCCCGCTCGGACTGCTTCGGCCTGCTGTCGCTCATTGCCGCCGACCACTCCGAACCCGGTGTCGTGCACGTGACGGCGACCGCCGAGAGCCGACTCGGCCGCGGCGACGGGCCCGCCGACGCCGAATCCGTGCGCATCGCGGCCGTGCTCTCCGACGCGGTGCCCGTGCGTGCGCTCGACGACTTCCGCGGAGCCCAGTGGACCAAGCTCGTGGTGAACATGGTCAATGCCGTGCCCGCCGTCGTCGGATGCACGCTCGGCGAGGTCGTCGCCTCACCCGAGCTGCTCCGAGCGCTGACCGCGTCGATGCGCGAATGCGTTCGCGTCGGCATCGCGCGCGGGGTGCGCTTCGGCAGCCTGAACGGCCTCGACGATGCGTCGCTGCGCACCTTCGCCGGCCTCCCGCTCGCGGAGGGCACGGCCGTGCCGGCCGCCCTGGTGGCGCGCATGGGCTGGGAGTCGAATCGAGGCTCGACCCAGCAGAGCCTCCGCCGGGGGCAGCCGACCGAGATCGACTTCCTGAACGGCGCCGTCGTGCGCGAGGCATCCGCAGCCGGCATCGACGCGCCCGTGAACGCGGCGCTCACCGCGCTCGTGCACGAGGCGGAGGCGCTCGGTCGGCCGCTGCCGGCGGGGCGCGTGGGCGACGCCCTCGCCACGCTCGACCTGCGCTGAACGACGGGTCGCCGCTCGAGCATCGGGCAGCGAGGCCCCGCCCGGGCCGAAACGCGGAAGAGGGGGCCCGGCGAACCGGACCCCCTCCTCTCGTCTAGCGGATGTCGCTACGCGCGCTTGCGGCGAACGCGGGCGATCACGAGGAACGCTGCGCCTGCCAGCACGATGATGCCAGCGACGATGGCGATGCCCGTACCGGCGAAGCCGGTGCTCGCAAGGCCGGTGCCGCCACCGGCGGTCGTCGACTCGCCGTCTCCGCCGCCGTCGCCGTCGCCGTCATCGGTCGGAACGATCGTCGGACCGCTCGCGCAGTTCGGCGTCGCCGGCGGGTAGCTCAGCTCGACCGACATCTCGGGGTTCACGACGAGCGTCGCCGAGGTCACCGAACGCGTCCACGCGAAGTTGCCGTCGGTCTCCTGCCACGTTCCGTCGGCGAGCTGCTCCCAGCCCGGCCATCCGGTCGGGGTCACGCCGTCGGCCGCAACGGAGGCGCCGGGCCAGAGGTGCTGACCGGAGAGCTTGCCGTCGACGAGCTCGCCGAGCTCGATCGTCTCGGTGTTGGTGCCGTCGCTCAGCACGAGCGACACGGTGTTGCTCGTCGACTGCTTGTCGGGGTCGGTCAACTCGACGTCGTAGAAGATCCACGGTGCGTCGGCGATGCACTTCCCGGTCGCGAACGATCCGTCGAGCGTCGGCTGGATGCACTCGACGCCGGCGAACGTGAAGTCGAACGACTTCGTCGTGGTGCCGTCTGCGAAGAAGTGGCCCTTGTCGGTCGTCGCGATCGCGGTCGCCTTGCCGGTGCGCGGGTCACCGTCGATCGTCCAGCTCACGAACTTGACCTCTTCGGGCAGCACGATCGCGTCGAGATCGACACCGCACACGTCGGTGGGCTTCGGCGCGGCCGACAGGTCGATGCACGCCGTGTTGACGTAGTCGAACGTCCACTCGGTCTGCTGTGCCTCGTCGAAGGCGTAGCCCTTCTCGGCGATCGCCGTGACGACGATCTGTCCGTCGGCCTCGGTGCCCGTCTGCTCGAAGCGGTAGTGCTTGCCTTCGGTCAAGGGCAGGACGAGCTTGCCGTTGTCGGGTCCGCACGTGTCGGAGCCGGTCGGCACCACGTCGATCGTCACGACGGTCGGCGGGCAGTCCACATTCGTGAAGTCGAACGTGAACGTCTCGGACGTCGTCGCACCACCCGGGAAGACGTAGACACCGGTCGTCTTCGCGACGGCCGTGGCCTTGCCGTCGACGACCGCGCTGATGTCCCAGACGATGCCCGTTGCCGCAGTCGGCTCGAGCACCTTGTCGTTGGCGACGCCGCAGGCGTCCTGTGCGCCGGGCTTCGCCGGGATCTCGATCACGATCGGGCACGGCTCGTCGGTGAAGTAGAACGCGAACGGAGCCGACTCGGTCTGTCCACCGGCGAAGGTGTAGACGCCGGTCGTCTTCGCGATCGCCGTGGCCTTGCCGTCGACGACCGGGCTGATGTCCCAGACGATGCCCGTGGCCGCAACCGGCGCGAGCACCGAGTCATCGGCCGTGCCGCACTTGTCCTGCGATGCCGGCTTCGCCGGGATCTCGATCACGATCGGGCAGGGCACGTCGGTGAATTCGAACGTGAACGGAGCCGACTCGGTCTTGCCACCCGCGAAGGTGTAGACACCGGTCGTCTTCGCGATCGCCGTCGCCTTGCCGTCGACGACCGGGCTGATGTCCCAGACGATGCCAGTTGCCGCGGCCGGCGCGAGCACCTTGTCATCGGCCGTGCCGCACTTGTCCTGCGATGCCGGCTTCGCCGGGATCTCGATCACGATCGGGCACGGCTCGTTCGTGAACGTGAAGGTGAAGGGGTCGGACGTCGTCTTGCCGCCGGCGAACGTGTAGCCGGACTTGGCCTTCGCGACCGCGGTCGCCTTGCCGTCGACGACCTTGCTGATCTCCCAGGTCACGCCTTCGGTGACTGCAGGCTCGAGCACCTTGTCGTCGGCGGTGCCGCACTTGTCCTGTGCCTTCGGCGCTGCGGGGATCTCGATCACCGTCGGCGGCTTGGTGCAGTCGGGGTACTGCAGCAGCGACTGGTCGCCCTGCGCGGGCTCGGTCGCCGTGCTCGGGCTCGTCTTGAAGACGTCCCACCACGGGTAGGTCGTGTAGGTGTACGACGGGTGGATGTCCTTGGCGTGCGAGTCGTGACCCTCACGGAAGGTGCTGCCGGCGAGCGAGAGCTTCGTGTACGTGCTCTTGGCGCTGTCCCAGTGGCAGACGTCGATGACCTTCTCGCCACAGGTGACCGATCCGGTCCAGTGGTAGTTGGTGCCGGCGACCTGCACCCAGGTCACCGTCCAGCTCTTCGGGTTCGGCCACTTCGCGTGATCGGCGAAGACGAACTCCTTGGTGCCCGACCACGTGCCCTTGTCGAGGTGGAAGTTGAGCGTGAGCTCCTTGCCGTCGGCGACGACCTTGACGTTGACGTCGTTGGCCTGGCCGGAGGGGATGTTCGAGGGGTAGACGACCGTGAGCACCTTGCAGGTGGGGGCCGCGTACTCCCAGTTCCAGTCGAACGGCTTCACGCAGTCCGCGTACTGGA
Source organism: Agromyces allii (assembly GCF_009749385.1). Taxonomy (GTDB): domain Bacteria; phylum Actinomycetota; class Actinomycetes; order Actinomycetales; family Microbacteriaceae; genus Agromyces; species Agromyces allii. Next base: position 171,426 of record NZ_WBIN01000005.1, read on the forward strand.
GCAGGCTCTGGTCGCCCTGAGCCGGGACGTTGACCGTGTTGCCGTTCTTCTTGTAGCTGAACGCGGGCCAGATGTCCTTCTTGTGGTCGATGTGACCCGACGTCACGAAGCTGCTGATCGAGGTCGTCACCGAGTTGTACGGGTTCTGCTCGCTCGACGTCGCGTGACAGTAGGTGATCTTCGAGTCGGTGACGCAATCGCCCTTGAGGCCCTCGACACGGCCGTCGGAGCCCTTGGAGAACTTGTCGCTCCAGGTCGTGAAGGCGTAGACCCACGGCGCGGTGGTGGTCGTGCCGGGCAGCGACTGCGTGCCGAGCGTGATCGTCGCGTTGCCCGTCGAGGTCAGCGGGCCGCGGTCCATGTTCTTGTCACTGGACGGAGTGCCGTCGAACGACGTCGTGCCGATGCGCCACTTCGTGGTGCCGGTCAGGTTCTTGTCGACCTGCGTCAGCGAGAGCGTGTACGTGACGTCGTACTGACCGGTCGTGGTGTTGCAGACGGCGTTCGCCTTGAGGTCGCCGGTGTGCGCGCTCGCGGGCGCGACGGCGCCGACGACGGCGAGGCCGCCCGCAAGCGCGAGAGTCGTGAGGACAGCCGCGGCGCGACGCCACAAGCTCGGTGATTCAGGCCGGGTGCGGGTGCGCCAGGTGCGCAGGGCACCGCGTACCGAACCGCTGGGGTTGGGCATTCGGGGTTCTCCATCGATCGAACCGGCAGCTGCGAACCCTTGCGAAGGCCGAGGGCGCGCGCGACAGCACGGCATGGACCGAGGAGCCTTGGGCAGGCGCACACGGGGATTCGGGTCTTCGGGTGGTGCGTGAGGGATCGCACAGCCGGGGGCAAGGGCTGTGAACCTTCAGTATGGTGCCTCGCGAAGGTCGGCGTCCACCGATCCCCGCACGAGTTCGACGATATCCCCCGCAAACTGGGGGCATGCTCGCGCCCGGTCGTTCAGGGCACGTCCCGATGGCCCGAACGGGTCGGTCGGATGCCGCTGATCAGCCGGTTCGCGTCGTTGCGAGTCGCGGGTGGGCGGGGTCGCGATCGTCGACCACGACGGCGTCGCCGAGACGCGGGTCGGCTTCGGCGTAGGCGAGCACGTCGGCGGGGTCGACGGGGTCGCCGTCGAGCACGATCGGCACATCCCAGAGCTCGGCGAGGCGCGGGCGCAGCACGAACCGGCCGTCGAGCACGAGGATCGCGTCGGCGGGCCCGGTGATCCACTTCGGCTCGACCCAGGCATCGCGGGCCGGATCGAGCACGGCCGTCACGAACGCCGTCGACCCGCCCATGCGGAACGGCTCGACGAGCACGCGGCGCAGCGCCGACTCGTCGAATCCGTATCGGAAGTACCGCTCGGGGGTGTCGTCGCCGAAGGCATCCTGCGCGGCGCGCGACCGGTGGAAGCCCTCCATGCTGGCGCGGAACACCCGGTGCCCGCGCTCGCGGATCACGTCGGCGAGGTCGTCGCCGAACTGCGTCTTGCCGCTGCGCACCGGGCCGTCGATCGCCACGATCATGCGCCCGCGCCCGTAGTGCCGCAGGATCTCGTCGGAGAGCTGCCGCAGGAACGTCACGCGCGGCGTCGTCACGAGTTCCATGGGCCAATGCTAGCGAGCACCACCGCCCGCGGGCATCTGCTCGGTTGCCTAGGCTTGGAGGATGCCTGCAGCCCCCGACCTCGCCGAGGCCGTCAACGACTGGTTCGCGGATGCCGCGCGCCCACTGCCGTGGCGTGCGGCCGACGTGTCGCCGTGGGCCGTGCTGGTGAGCGAGTTCATGCTGCAGCAGACGCAGGTCGCGCGCGTGATCCCCCGGTGGGAGGCGTGGATCGAGCGCTGGCCGACGCCGGCGGCGATGGCCGCGGCTCCCCCGTCGGAGGCGGTGCGCGCCTGGGACCGGCTCGGGTATCCGCGCCGGGCGCTGTGGCTGCATCGCGCGGCGACCGCGATCGTCGAGCATCACGGCGGCGAGGTGCCGCGCGAACTCGACGACCTGCTCGCGTTGCCCGGCGTCGGGCCCTACACCGCACGCGCGGTGGCGGCGTTCGCGTTCGGCGCGCGGCATCCGGTCGTCGACACGAACACCCGACGCGTGATCGCGCGGGCCGTGCTGGGCCAGGGGCATCCGGGGCCGCCGTCGACCGCGCGCGACCTCGCCGCGATGGACGCCCTGCTGCCCGAGCCGGATGCCGCGGCGCGCGTGTTCAACGCGGCCGCGATGGAGCTCGGGGCGACCGTGTGCACCGCCCGCGCACCGCAGTGCGACGTGTGCCCGATCGCGGATCGGTGTGCGTGGCGGCTCGCCGGAAGCCCCGAGTACGACGGACCCCGCTCGGCGAAGCAGGCCCGTTTCGAGGGCTCCGACCGTCAGGTGCGAGGGCTCGTGATGCGCGAGCTCCGCGCCGCCCACCGCCCGGTGTCCCGAGCCGAGCTCGCCGTCGTCTGGACCGACGCCGCCAAGCTCGATCGCGCCGTCGAGTCGCTCGTAGCCGACGGGCTGGCCGTGCAGGGCCCCGAAGGGTTCGCACTGCCCGACGCCTGACGCCTGACGCCTGACGCCTGACGCCTGACGCCTGACGCCTGACGCCGAGTATGCTCGCGCCCGTCGTCCGGGCCCGACCGTCGTCGCGCGTCGTGCGCGGCGTGAACGACGGAAGGCACGCCCTCACGGGCGTGCCTTCCGCATCGGTTCAGCGAACCTACGCGCTCTGGGACTCGTCGTCTTCGGACTCGTCGTCCGCTTCGAACTCGCGCGGCTTCACGTACGGGTCGGCGTCGCCGGCGTACTCGGCCGTGCTCGCGAACGCCTCGGTCTCCGCATCGCGTTCGCGCGCCTCACGGAGGAGCGCGGCGATGTGGTCGGCGTTCTCGGGGATCGCGTCGAGGATGAACTCGAGCGACGGCGTGAGCCGTGCCGTGATGTTGCGACCGACCTCGGTGCGGAGCATGCCGGTGGCGGCCTTCAGCGCGAGCGCCGAATCGCGACGCTCCTCGTCGGTGCCGTACACCGTGTAGAAGATGCTCGCGTGCTGCAGGTCACCGGTGACGCGGACGTCGGTGATCGTGACGAAGCCGAGTCGCGGGTCGCGGAGGCCCTTGTCGAGTCGTCGGGCGACGATCTCCTTGATGCGGTCCGCCATCTTGCGGGCGCGTGCGGGATCAGCCATGAACTGTCTCCTTCCGAAGAGTGGCCGGGGGGGGGGGCGCCCCCCCCGCCCCC
>NZ_WBIN01000006.1 GCF_009749385.1 Agromyces allii
GACCGTCCCCGCGCCGCTGTCGCCGGCCACCCAGACCTGGGCGCCCCCGGCGCACACCGCGCCGCTGCCGCCGGCCGCCCCCGAGGCCGCACCCGTTGCCGCCCCTGCGCGGGCATCCGCCCCACCGGCACCGCAGCCCGCGACCAACGCGCCGCGCCTCGTGCTCGCGTTCGACGACGGCTCGCGCCTCGTTCCCGCCGAGTACGGCCTGCTCGGCCGCGCGCCCGTCGCCGCGCACGGCGAGCACGTCCAGCTCGTGCCGGTCGACGACCCGTCGATGCTCATCTCGAAGGTGCACGCCGAGTTCGGCGCCGACGCGTCGGGCTTCTGGATCGCCGACCGCGGGTCGACGAACGGCACCGACCTGCGGCATCCCGACGGTCGCGTCGAGACCCTGCGCGCCGGCGTGCGCACGCCGGTCGCGGTCGGCAGCGTGGTCACCGTCGGCGGCCGCAGCTTCACGATCGTCACCGAGCCCGGAAGGTAACGCATGAAGCTCAAAGTCGGTCTCCGCCGCCAGCAGGGCGCCCCCGTCGACCTCGTCATCACGACGGATGCCACGGCCACCGTCGGCGACGTCGCCTCGGCCATCGCGCACAACGACCCCGCGTCGCCCGGCCTCCGCGGGGCGACGGGGCTCAGCCTCGCGGTCGCGCCGCCGACCTCGAGCGAGCCCGTCGTGCTCGACCCGCAGGTGCTCATCGGCGACGCCGCCATCGGCTCGGGCTTCAACGCGGCCGTCGTGGCCGGCCACACCGCGGGCGGGCAGGGCGGCCAGTCGGCCGTCGCCGCCGTGATGCGCGTGCACAACGGCCCCGACGCGGGCCGCGAGTTCGGGCTGCCGCGAGGTGCGAGCATCATCGGCCGCGCAGCCGGCGCCGACATCGTGCTCGTCGACGCCCTCGCGTCGAAGCGCCACGCGCGCGTCGAGGTCGACCAGTCCTCGATCGAGCTCGTCGACCTGAACTCGGCCAACGGACTCCTCGTCGACGGCGGCCTCGTGCAGCGCGTGCGCGTGATCCCGGGCCAGAAGATCACGATCGGCGACACCGACATCTCGTTCTCGCTCGTCGCCGCGAGCGACGCGGTGCCCGCGGCCGACCCCGTGCTCGAACGCGGCGGGTCGCTGATGTTCAACCGCTCGCCGCGCGTCGAGGAGCGCTACCCGGGCATGGAGCACCGGCATCCGACCGTTCCGAACGAAGCCGAGCCGCGACTGTTCCCGTGGCCCATGATCGTCGCGCCGGTCATGCTGGGCTTCGCGATGTTCGTCATCACCGGGCGTGCGACGTCGCTGATCATCGTCGCGATGTCGCCCCTCATGATGCTCGGCAACTTCATCGGCCAGCGCACCCAGCAGGGCAAGAAGCTGCGGCTCGAGATCGACACGTTCGAGACCCAGATCGAAGACCTCGAGGAGCGGCTCGCCAAGCAGACCGTCGTCGAGCGTGCGCGTCGCCACGAGGAGTCGCCCTCGGTCGCCTCGGTGTACGAGCAGGCCATGCGCCTCGGTCCGCTGCTCTGGACCAGGCGCCCCGAGCACTGGAACTTCCTCGCGCTGCGGCTCGGCGTCGGCCGCGCCCGCAGCCGCAACACCGTCGCCGAGTCGAACGAGCTGAAGGGCATCGCGCGCTTCGCACGTCAGGTCGACGTGCTGCGCGACCGCCACGAGTACATCGACGACGTGCCGCTCGTCGAGATGCTCCCGAGCTCGGGCGCGATCGGCATCGCCGGCCCTCGCCACCTCGCCGCCGACGTGCTGCGCGGCCTCGGCGTGCAGCTGTTCGGCCTGCACGCGCCCAACGAGCTCGTCACCGCCGCCATCGTCGACCCCGCCTGGGCGCGCGAGATCGAGTGGATGAAGTGGCTCCCGCACACCACGAGCCCGCGGTCCCCGTTCGCCGACCTCGCCCTCGCCGACAGCCAGTCGGCCGGCACGGCGCTCCTGAACGCCCTCGAAGAGACGATCCTCGGCCGGCTCTCGGGCACCGCGACCCGCCGCGGACCGCTCAGCACCGACGACTCGACCATGTCGCTCGGCGCGCGCGTCGGCGGCTCCAGCGGATCGGCCGGCGAACTCGACGGCGACCTCGCTCTCGTGCTCATCGTCACCAACGACGCGCCCGTCGACCGCCCGCGCCTCACGCAGGTCATCGAGCGAGGGGCGGATGCCGGGATCTTCACGATCTTCCTCGCGCCCACCGTCGAGTCGCTGCCCGCCGCGTGCCGCACCTTCATCGATGCGACCGACGGACTCGACAAGGCCCGCGTCGGCTACGTGCGCGCCGGCGAGGACTACCGCGAGGCCGTCATCGAGGGCGTCTCGAACCAGTACGCCGAGGTGTTCGCGAAGCGCCTCGCCCCCGTCGTCGACTCGAGCTCGGTCACGGCCGACTCCACCGACCTGCCCCGCAGCGTCTCGCTGCTGCGCCTGCTCGGCACCGACCTCGCGGCCCAGCCCTCGACCGCGGTCGAGCGCTGGCGGCAGAACAACTCGATCCTCGACCGCACGCGCGGCACGCGTCCGCGTCTGAAGCGCGCCGGCACGCTCAAGGCGTTCATCGGCCAGGGCAGCCCCGATGCGATGTCGCTCGACCTGCGCACGCAGGGCCCGCACGCGCTCGTCGGCGGCACCACCGGCTCGGGCAAGTCCGAGTTCCTCCAGGCGTGGGTGCTCGGCATGGCGGCCGAGTACAGCCCCGACCGGGTCACGTTCCTCTTCGTCGACTACAAGGGCGGGTCGGCGTTCGCCGACTGCGTCGAGCTGCCGCACTGCGTCGGGCTCGTCACCGACCTGAGCCCGCACCTCGTGCGCCGCGCCCTCACGAGCCTCCGCGCCGAGCTGCACCACCGCGAACACCTGTTCAACCGCAAGAAGGCGAAGGACCTCCTCGAGCTCGAGAAGCGCCAGGACCCAGAGACCCCGCCGGCGCTCGTGCTCGTCATCGACGAGTTCGCGGCGCTCGCCGGCGAGGTCCCCGAGTTCGTCGACGGCGTCGTCGACATCGCCCAGCGCGGCCGCTCGCTCGGCATCCACCTGATCATGGCCACCCAGCGCCCCGCCGGCGTCATCAAGGACAACCTGCGCGCGAACACGAACCTCCGCGTCGCACTGCGCATGGCGGATGTCTCCGACTCGAACGACGTCGTCGGCGACCCCGTCGCGGGCACCTTCGACCCGTCGATCCCCGGACGCGGCATCGCCAAGACCGGGCCCGGACGCCTCGTGCCGTTCCAGTCCGGCTACGCCGGCGGGTGGACGAGCGACGTGCCCGACGTCGCACAGGCCAAGGTCGCCGAGCTCCGCTTCGGCGGCGCGATCGTGTGGGAGAACGACGCCGACGCCGAGTCCGACACGCACGACGAGGACCTGGGCCCGAACGACCAGAAGCGTCTCGTCAAGAACCTCATCGCCGCGGCATCCGAGGCCCGCATCCCAGCGCCCCGCCGCCCGTGGCTCGACGACCTGGCGACCACCGTCGACCTGCGCAGCCTGCCTCAAGACGGCGACTCGCGCATCCCGCTGGGCCTCGCCGACATCCCCGAGCGCCAGCTCCAGGAGCCGATGTACTTCGTGCCAGACACCGACGGCCACATGCTCGTCTACGGCACGAGCGGCGCCGGCAAGTCCACCGCGCTGCGCTCGATCGCGATCGCCGCCGGCGCGCGGCCCGACCTCTCGCGCGCCGTGGTCTACGGTCTCGACTTCGGCACCGGGTCCCTGCGCGCGATCGAGGGCCTGCCGCACGTCGGCTCGATCGTGCCCGGCGACGACGCGGAGCGCGTGCAGCGCCTGCTCCGCAACATCCGCTCCGTGCTCGACGAACGCGCGAAGCGGTTCTCGGCCGTGAACGCGGCGACCCTGTCGGAGTACCGCACGATCACCGGCCGCACCGACGAGTCGCGCATCCTGCTGCTCATCGACGGCTTCGGCACGTTCAAGCAGGAGTGGGAGACCACCTCGGCGCGGTCCCCGTTCTACGCGATCTTCATGCGGCTGCTCGGCGAGGGCCGCCCGCTCGGCATCCACGCCGTCGTCACCGCCGACCGCTACGGCGCCGTGCCGACCGCGGTCAGCGCGAACGTCAGCAAGCGCATCATCCTGCGCATGTCGGATGACGGTGCGTACGCGATCCTCGGCGCCCCGAAAGACGTGCTCAACGAACGCAGCGCCCCGGGGCGCGCCATCGTCGACGGCTTCGAGACGCAGATCGCGGCCATCGGCGGCACCGCGAACGTCGCCGAGCAGACGAGCGCGATGCAGGAGTTCGCCGACGCCCTTCGCGCGCGCGGAGCGGTCGAGGCCTCCGAGATCGGCGCGCTGCCGACCTCGCTCGCCGTGACCGAGCTGCCCGACCAGCTCGACGGGCAACCCGTCATCGGCGTCGCCGACGACGTGCTCGGCCCCAAGGGGTTCGAGCCGATCGGCACGTTCGTCATCGCGGGGCCGCCGAAGAGCGGCAAGTCGAACGCCGTGCGGGCGCTCGTCACCTCGATCCGGCGTTTCGACCCGTCGGTCGAGCTGTTCCACTTCGGCGGTCGGCGAGCGGTGCTGCGCGAGTTCGCGCCGTGGCGCCGCTCGGCGACGAGCATCGACGACGCCAGGGCGCTCGCGAAGGAGCTCGTCGGCATCGTGGGCGACGAGTCGATCCCGGGGCGCATCATGATCGTCGTCGAGAACGTCACCGAGTTCGGCGACACCGACGCCGAGCGCCCCCTCAAGGAGCTCTTCCAGGCGATCAACCGGAGCGACCACTTCCTGGTCGGCGACGGCGACGTGTCGCAGCTGAGCTCCGGCTACGGCCTCGTCGGCGAGCTGAAGGCCGGCCGGCGCGGCATCGCGCTTCGGCCCGAGACCTACGACGGCGACTCGCTGTTCAAGGTGCCCTTCCCGAAGGTCGCCCGCCACGAGTACCCCGAGGGCCGGGGCATCTTCGTCGAGAACGGCGCATTCGTGACCGTGCAGCTGCCGCTCGTCGGCGAGCAGCCGCTCGGTGGGTAGTCCTCCCCATTGGGTGCGTCAGCGGGATGCGCCTATCTTGGGGGAGGCAGGGCACGCTGCGGCGGGCCGAGACATCAAGGAAAGGTAGCAAGATGGCAGACTTCAAGGCGTCTTACGGCGAGATGGAATCGATGGCCGGCAAGCTCGACAGCGGGCGCGAGGACATCGGCGACGTGCTCCGCCGCCTGAAGGACGACGTCGACCGTCTCCTGGGCGACGACTTCAAGACGCAGCACGCGTCGGGCAAGTTCGGCGAGGGCTACACCGAACTCACCACCGGCCTCGAGAAGGCGATCGAGGGCATCAGCGACATGGGCGACTCGCTCCGCAAGATGATGCAGGCGATCAAGGACACCGACCAGGCACTCGCCGGCAACTGATCGTGCGGCGTCGCCCGAAGGGCGACGCACGACAGGGGAGGGCCGTCGGTCCTCCCCTCGGTGCGCTCATGAGCGCACCCGCCACACCGGCCGGCCAGGCCCCATCTCCTGAGAGGAACGTCGTTGGCTGACGTCTACGTGAAGGTCGAGCACCTCAACCGACTCAACGGATCGCTCAAGCAGATCCTGGTCGAGTTCGACGAGGCCGACAGGCGCACCGATCGCCTCCAGGACATGATCGGCAGACCAGACGGCCGCGGCGGCCTGCGCGATCGCACGCACGACTTCGAAGGCGGCTGGGACGACCGGCGCAACGCGCTGGTCGCCAAGCTGCAGGGCATCCAGGCCGCAGTGGAGTCGACGTGCACCGGCTGGCAGGACTTCGACCTCGAGGCTGCGAAGAGCCTCAAACTCAGCGCGAGCGACGCCTCGCTGCCGACCAGGTAGGCGCAGAACATGCAAACGAAGCACGGGCATGACGTGCACGTCATCGAGGGCGATGCGCGCGGCATCCAACAGCGCGGCACCGAGATCGAAGACCTCGGCGAGCAGATGAGGTCGGCGGCAGAGATCCTCCGCGCCATCAGCGGTGGCGCGTCGGAGGAGAAGGGCCGCTCGATCGAGAAGATCCGCGACGAGGTCGGCGAGGCCCATGAGGAGCTCTCGAAGGCCGGCGACCGGTACGCGCCGACCGGCACCGCGATGAAGCGGTACGGCAGCCGCCTCGAGTCGATCCAGTCCGCGATGCGCGGCATCGTCTCGGAGGCCGAGCAGGCCAAGGCCACGCTCGACCAGAAGACCTCCGCGGCCGCCTCCGCGCAGCACAGCGTCGACGCGCTGCCCGACGGCGTCCCGGTCGATGACGCCGCCGAGTCGCGCAAACGACGACTCGAAGCCGCCGCCTCCGACGCGGCGGGCGACGTGACCACCGCCCGACGACACCTCGACGAACAGCTCGACGAGTTCGATGCGCAGTGGATCCGCTGGGACGACGCATACGACGACGCGCTGCGGGCGATCAACGACGCCACCCATGGCAACGTGACCGACGACTGGACCGACAACCTGGCGGGCGTCGTCGAGGTCGTGGTCGACGTGCTCTCCGTGGTCGGCATCATCGTCGCGATCGCGGCGATCATCATCGGCGGGCCGATCCTGGCGCTCATCGGCGCGGTCATCGGCGTCATCGCGCTGATCGGCACGGCCTACCTCTACGCGAAGGGCCGAAAGGGCGGAGACGACCTGGCCTGGGCCATCGTCGGCGTGCTGCCCTTCGGAAAGCTCGGCAAGCTGTTCAAGGCAGGCGAGCGCATGCAGGCCCTCGCGTTCTTCAAGGGGCCGGTGGGCGACATCGTCGAGTCCGTCGGTCAGATCCGCGGCCTCCGGGGGCTGGTGCGCAACATCGACGAGCTCGGTACCGGGAGCGGACTCGGCTCGGCCGCTCGCGCCGGCCTCGCGTCGCGTGTCGGGTCGCTCTTCGAGGGACTGCGGTGGCAGGGCTACGGTGCTTCCGGCATCCGGCTGAACCTCCTGAACGGCACGAGCGGTGCGTGGTCGAGCCGTCTCGCCACGGAGTTCGCCGACTTCTCCGCCCACCACCAGGGCATCATCCGCGGGCAGCTCGGCTCGGTCGGTTCCCTCGGCGCCATCCTCGACGACGGGGCCGCTGCGCTCCCGCGCATCCAGCAGGCGATCAACTTCGCCGACGTGTCCGTGAAGACCGGCGCCAGTGGCAAGGACGCCGCAACCGTCCTCGGCTCGCTCTTCGGTGGCGACCCCGTCGATGCGTGGCGAGCCCAGCTCGCCGGGTAGGGTGCTGAGGTGTCGTCATCCGCAACCAAGTTCGGCGTGCCTGCGTACCGGCTGATCCTGCCGCAGGGGTGGGAGGAGCTGCCGGCCGATCGTGAGGGGGTCGGCGAGCTCATCAAGCGAACGAGCGCCGTCCTCCGCGCCGGCCACCGGCCCGATCTCGATGTCGAGATGCGCAATCTGCTCGAGTCGTCGGCGAAGAAGATGCAGGCGGCACGGGCCTTCGCGATCTACCTGCAGACCGAGACCGCCGATTCCGACGCGTTCCCGATGCCGATGTCGATCACCGCCTCGGTCGTCGAGGGGCAGCTGGGCGGCACGCTCGACCGGCAGGTCGGCGCGCTCTTCCGCGAGAACGGTGCGCAGTTCCTCCGCGACGACCAGACGGTCGTCCGCTGGGAGGTCGAGGTCGCCGGCAAGGGAGACCTGCGCGGCGCATCCTCGAAGGTGCTCGACTACCTCATCCCGATTCCCGGTTCCGGTCGCCGTCGGGCGCTGCAGTTCACGACCAGCATCCCGTTGCCCGCGAATCCCGATGCCGAAGACGAGCAGGTGGCGGCCGCCCTCGTCGACCTCAGCGATCTCGTCATCAGCACCTTCGAGTGGGACCCCATCGACTGATGCAGTACACGATCGACTACAGCACGGCGGTCTGGTTCCCCGCGCCGGCGGAGTTCCCGACCGCGGCTTTCGCATCCGAGGGCGATTGGCTCGACGCCTTCGTCGAGGAGTACGAGCGCGATCTCGGCGAGCTCGACGAGACCGCTCGCGAGACGCTGCGCGAGTTCGCCGCGTTCGCGCGCGCCGAGCGTTCGCCCTTGGCGACCGAGTTCCTCCTGTTCTGCCCGAGGTCCATCCCCGTGCTCGGCATCGCCGCCGTGCACGTGGCCCCGAGCGACCCGTCCACTCCGCTCGACCTCGATGGCGCGGTCGCGATCGACGATCGCGCCGTGCTCACGCCCACCGTCGACGACGTGCACGCGAAGCATCTCGGTGCCGGCCGGCGCGCAGCCGTCGTGGTGCCGTCGAGCGCCCCCGGTTCGGTGGGCGGTCGCATCAACTACGCGTTCGAGCACGCGGGCTGCGTGGTCGTCGTGAGCGCGAGCGCCGACCGCCTGCCCGAGGCATCCGTGCTCCTTCCGTTCGTGGAGCGCCTCGTCGACGGCATTCGAATCGAGGAGACGTCATGACCGAGGCGACGACGGCCGCGATCGAGCGGGCACGCACGATGCCGCTCGACCGTGCCGACACCGCGAGCGCCGTCATCCGGATCATCCAGGATGCCGCGCTCGTGAAGCTCGATCGCGAGATCGCCGACGGCGTGCGCGCGGTCGACGTGCGGTTCGACAAGTTCGCCCGCGATCTCCGCATCGAGGCGGCTGCGTCGCGGCAGACGGCCCCGGCCGAACCGGTGCGCATCAAGCAGCGTTTCCTGCTCGACGCCCTCGGCGGGCTCCTCGCGGCCGGGGCGATGGCGACGTCCATCGACGCCGGTATCCAATCCGACGGGTGGATGCAGCGGTCCGAAGTGCTCGCCCCGTTCGTCGCCGGCCTCCTCGTGCTCGCCCTCCTCGCCCACGCGGTCAACGGGCTCCTGGCACGGAAGCCGGGCAGCACCGCGGCGCAGGGGCGCATGATCCTGCTCTTCACCTCCGGATTCTCGGTGATCAGCGCCGGGGGTCTGCTGCTGCGCGAGGCCGGTGGCGCTTCCCTCGACCTCCTGGTGCCGTCGGTCGTGGTGGCGGCGCTCGTGGCGATCGCGGCGGTCCTGCTCTGGTTCGGGCGAGCCGCCGACGCGCGCGAGTATCGCGATGCGGTCGCGGGCGGCGCGACGGACTCGCGTTCGAACGGCGACCTCCGCGCGCGGCTGCGCGTCGAGCAGCATGCGTCGAGCGCCGAGACGGGCGCCCACTTCGACGAGCTCGACCCCGACGCTCGCGCCGCGTTCGACGCGGCCGTCGCGGAGGGCGTGAGCGCGGTGATCGCCCGCGGTGTGCTCGTGCCGCAGGTCGTCCGTGCGCTGCGCGGCAAGGACCTCGCCGCGGTGCGGTACGACGTCTCCTTGTGAGCACCCGAGAACGGCTTCGCCGCGACCTCGATCCGGCATCGTTCGTCGGGCCATCCGAGGTCGACGCATGACCGCGTCGTCGGCGATGACGCCCGAGGTGCGGGCCGCGGTGACGTCGGCCGTCGAAGCCCTGCCGGCCGATGCGACCGCCGAGGCGGCGCTGGCCGCCGTGCCCCAGATCGCGATCCTCGCCGCTCACCCAGAGGCGGCAGCGGCCTACCCCAACGTGCGCCGCGGGCTCGAGATGGCCGAGTTCGGTCGCCTGCACCCGACCACGCCCGACGAACGACCGCGCACGGTGTCGCGAGGGTACCTCTGGCTGAGCGTCACCGCCCTCGTGCTCGCGCTCGTCGCGCCCGCCCTGATCATGACCGGCCGCAACGGAAGGGCGTTCGAGCCCGAGGTCGGCGCGCTCCCCTCCGGCATCCTGATGGCACTCTCGCTCGTGCTGTTCATCTGGCTCGAACCGAGGCGGACGTCGAGCCCGCTCTATCGGGGCGGCGACTTCGGCGCGCCGCTCTTCGTGGTCACCGCGGTCCTCTGGGCGATCGGCGCGTTCATCGTCCTCGGGTCCGCACCGCGGTACGACGTCTCTCCCGAGGCCGCGGTGGGCCTCGTGCTGCAGATCCTCTCCGCGCTCGGCAGCGTCGTCCTGGCCGTGTTCGCCTTCCGACACGATCGTGAGCGCCCGACGTGGGCGGGGGGCCGCAAGCCCCGGCTCGGCGTGCCGCCCGAGATCGCCGGACTGCCCGAGTTCCGAGCCGCTGTCGAAGACGGGGTCGTGACGTGGCGCAGGCACGTGTTCTCGGTGAGCACCCAGTCCGAACGGGCGGCACTGGTCGCCGCCGAAGAAGCGGCCGTCGCCGTGCTCCGCGATCGCGGAACGCTGACGGCATCGCAGTTCGATCAGGCGCTGCAGCGAGTGCGCTCGCGTGCCGACTGGACCTGAGACGTCCTCGCCCGGCACCACGGCAGGGGAGTGCTCCCCATTCCCGTGGGCGCCGCCGATCTCGTAGGGTCGTCAGAGTCCCGGTGCTCGACCAGGATCCCCGAACATGGAAGGCGAGTCCGCATGGCAGACCTCGTGTCCCTCGACCTGAGTGCGATCGGCGGGGCCGCGAGCGACGCCCGCGCGATCAAGCGGGTGTTCGAACAGAGCGAGCACACCGCGCAGGCCGCAGCCGACGCCGCGGGGCATCCGGAGCTCGCCGACGCGATCGAGCGTTTCGCGTCGACCTGGGACGACCGCCGACGCGACTTCGCCGAGAACCTGGGCAAGCTCGCGGGCGTGCTCACCGAGATCGACCGCGCCTTCACCGAACTCGACCGCTCGCTGGCCACCCGTGAGGAGAACTGATGCACCCGCTTCCCGGTGATCCCGTGGTGCTGCGCCGCACGGGCCAGCGCTACGCGGAGACCGCCTCCGCCATCCGCGACGCCGTCGCGACCCTCGATCGCATCGCCGAGCCCTCCGCGATGGTGAGCGTCGCCGTCGACCGGGTGCGAGCGGATGCCGAGCGACTCTCCCGCGACATCGCAGCCGCCGAGCGTCGCTACGGCGAGACCGGCGACGCGCTCGTCGACTACGCGGCGGCACTCGATCGCGCACAGGACGACGCGGACCGCGCGATCCGCGACGCCCACGACGCCGACGGCGACGCGGCGGCCCTCCAGGCGCGGGAGCGCACGCTTCGCTCGAAGCTCCGTGCGATGCCCGACGACACGTCGGCGGCCGACATCCGCACGCTCCAGCGATCGATCACGTCGGTCGGCGCGGATCTCGATCGCAGCGAGGGCGCCGCCGAATCGGCCCGTCAGCGCTGGGAGGAGGCGGTCGCGGATCGCGATCGTGCCGCGCGCGTCGCGATCGACCGCATCCGGGGCGTCGTCGACGGGAGCGATCTGAACGACTCGTTCTGGGACGACGTGGGCGGAGCCATCGGCGCGGTGTTCGACGCGATCGGCGATGCGATCCGGGCGATCGCGGGCGCCGTCGTCGCGGCCGTCATGGCCATCGTCGCGGCGGTCATCGTGCTGGTCGCGGCGGTGCTCGTGGTGGTCGCCGCGATCGTGCTGCTCGGCCTCGCGGTCGTCGCGGCGCTCATCGTCGCGGCGCTCGCGATCGCCGCGCTGCTCATCGTCGTCGTGGCGGCGGCGCTGCTCGCATTCGTGGCGATCGCGTTGGTCGTCGGACTCCTGCTCGTCACCGCGGCGCTCGTGCTCCTCGTGGCGGCGGCGATCGGCGTGATCCTCGCCGCGGTCGTGGGCCTCGCGGTGCTCATCCTCAGCAGCCCGCTGTTCTGGGCGCTCGTGTTCGCCACGGTCGCCTTCATCGGGGTCGTGCTGGCGTGGCGCGTGGCCATCGAGATCTTCGCCCCCACCCCCGAGGTGGACGAGTTCGCGCCCGACCCGGCGAACGACGAGTCCTACCTCGCCTGGCAGGACGCGGAGGCGGTCGACCGGATCGACAGCATGGACGACCTCGTCGCCCTCGAGGGGTACTCCGACAAGATGGGCGGCTCGTCGCAGACGGTGGTCGACATCATGCGCGTCGAGGGCGATCCGCCGCGGTACATCGTGACGTTGCCGAGCACCCAGGACTGGCAGGTCGCCGGCGTCTTCTTCGGCGAGGACATGAACGGCGACGGAGCCGTCAACGACCTCGACACGAACATCGTGCTCCGCCTCTTCCCCGAGGTGCGCACCCAGTACGAGCGCGCCGTCCTCGAGGCCATGCGCCAGGCCGGCATCCAGCCGACCGACCCGGTGCTGCTCGTCGGGTTCAGCCAGGGCGGCATCCTGGCCGGGCACCTCGCGGCCAACCGGTCCGACGAGTTCAACTTCCAGGGCGTGCTCGCCTACGGCGCCCCGATCGACGACATGGCGATCCCGCCGAAGACCGAGGTCGTCTCGATGCAGCACCACGACGATGTCGTGCACACGCTCGATCTCACGCCGAGTCCGCCCGACACCGACACCTGGTCGACGTACTCCGAGCCGGTCCCGATCGACCCGATCACCGGAAAGCCGTACCCGCAGGCGCACGACAACGAGGCGTACCGCCAGACGGCACTGCGGTTGCAGGCAGAAGACGGAACGGTCGACGACGGCTTCTCGCAGTTCTACGGAGATATCGTGTCGAATGAGCAGTACGCGTTCAAGGAGTGAGAGTTCGATTCATGAAGAAGCCGTTCGGCACGATGATCCTGGGCTGCATCACGCTCGGCCTGCTCGCAGTGACGGCGGGGTGCGCCGCTCCGGCCTCGCAGCGTCCGCTCGAGGCCGTCGAGGCGGCGGTGAGCGACGTGCCCGCCGGGCTCGACGAGGTTCGCGTCGATGAGGGCAAGGACGGCCTCTCGAGGCACGTGCTCCTCCACCTGGTCGCATCCGGCGACGAACTCCCGGCCGAGAGCGTGACCGCGACGCTCCAGGCCGTCGGCGGCGCGCTGCCCGAGGCCTACGACAGCGTGCATGTGGCCGCGAGCACCGCCTCGGGCGAGCGGCTCGACGTCGACGTCGTGCTCGAGTCGATCGGCTTCAGCGAGACCTTCATGGTGAACCCGCGCATGGCGTACATCCCCGCGAGCGCGATCAGGTCGTTCGCGGGCGAGCGCTGAACTGCCCCGTCGAACACCGCACGACATCGTGAAGAAGGCCTGATCCATGACCGAGACCGTCCGCCGACCGAGGCTCGACCTCGTGCTGCCCGGCACCTGGTGGCGCGCGCCGCTCGAAGCCGACGCCGAGACCCGATCGGCGGCGATCGCGGAGTTCGTGGGAGCCCGTTACGGCCGGCGCGACGACCTCGCCCGCTCGCGTGCCGACCATCGCGCGCGCCTCGGACGCTCGATCGACGAGGCGGTGCGAGCGGGCGCCGTGCAGATGCACCACTCCGAGTCCAACGACGGCGGCATCGCCTTCGCCACGACGATCACCGAGTACGCCCTGCCCTCGGCGTTCGGCACGAGCGCCGAGCCCGCGCTGCTGGCCGAACGCGTCGTCGGCGCGCTGACGAGCGGCGCGGCGGGCGCGGGCGCCGCGGCGGACGACCCGTGGTCGGCGTTCGCGGCAGAGGGCGGCGTGGCCTTCGCCAAGGGCGAGTCGATCGTGCTGCGCCGCATCGCGCGACAGGTCGCCGACCGCGCCGACGATGCCGGCATCGCCGGCTCCGCGGCCTCCGACGAGACCGCCGAGTCGATCACCGTCGACTACTGGATCACGGTGCCCGGCAGTGCAGAGGTCGTGCTCGTGAGCCTTTCGAGCGTGCTCGCCGCGCTCGAGCCGCTCATGCTCGAGCTGTTCGACCGCATCGTCGCGGCCGCCGAATGGCGTGCCGCGCCGACGCTGCGCGACGAGCTCACGGCCTCGCGCAGCTGACCCGCGCACACCGGAGTCCGCGGCGGTCGCCGCGACGAGGGTCGGCGGGCCGAGCGGTCGGCGTACGCTCGAAGGCATGGATCCTCGTCGCACGGCCTGGGTCGTCGCGGGGTTCGCGACGGCGCTCGATCTCGCGATCGTGGTGTGCGCTTATGGGTTCGTGAGCCTGCTGGCCGACGTCGAGGTCGTGGCCGACTCCTCGGTGGGCGTGCTCGTCGTGCCGGTCGCGGTCGGCGCATCCGCGCTGGCGGTGCTGCTCACGCTCGGGCTGCGCCTCGCGCGACCCGAGCGCATGGCCGGCACGGTCGCGCTCACGGCGCTCGGCAGCTGGCTGACGCTCGTGATCGCGGCGATCATCGGTCACCTGGTCGGCTCGACGGGTAGCGTGGCCGCGAGCTTCGCGTTCGGCATCCTGTTCGGTCTCGGCTGGTTCGGCCTGCTCGTGCCGATCGCGGCGGCGATCGTCGCGGTCTTCGCGGTGCTCGTCGCGCGCGGCCGCGACCACGGCATGCGGCGCCCGCGCTGGCCGTGGGAGCGCGACGAAGACGAGTGACGTGCCGGTCGTTCGACGGATGCCGCGTCAGGCCGGATCGTCGACGTAGACCGTTCCGGCGACCGCGACCCGCGCCGCACCGCCCGTGAGCTCCGCGATGCGCGCGGCGAAGCCGTCGGTGTCGGCCGTCGGCACGCCGACGTCGATGCGCATGTCGGCGCCGTACTCGACGTGGAGCGGGGTGTGCCCGAGGCGCCGCAGCTCTGCTTCGAGCGATGGGCCGCGCTCGTAGTCCGAACGCACCTCGACCGTGGTCCTGAGGCTGCGGGTCACCCGGGTCGCGGCCCGCGCCGACTCCTGCACGGAGGCGGTGTAGGCGCGTACGAGCCCGCCCGTGCCGAGCAGCACCCCGCCGAAGTAGCGGCTCACCACGGCCACGACGTCGGAGAGCCCCTCGCCGCGCAGCGCCTCGAGCATCGGCTGTCCGGCCGTGCCGGACGGCTCGCCGTCGTCGCTCGAGCGCGCGAGCTCGCCGCGTGCGCCGATGACGAACGCCGTGCAGTGGTGACGGGCCTTGGGCTCGGCGGCCCGCACCGCCGCGATGACCTCGCGCGCGGCATCCTCGTCGTCGACGCGGTCGAGCACGCAGATGAACCGCGAGCGCTCGATCTCGATCTCGGTCCGAACGCGTGCCGCGACGGTCGTGTACGTTCCGGATGCCGCGGCCATGCGTCCATTCTCCCGGAGCCGCGTTCGTGGGGCCGAACGCGGTCAGCGGCAGGCCGGGCGCGGCGCATCGCGCGCCGTCGGGCGGCTGCGGCGCTATCGTGATCCTCGTGGAGGGTTCGGTCGAGGCGCGCGTGAGCCACGAGGTCGACCGCTGGCTGCAGTGGCTGCCGCGGTGGCGACCCGGCACGCATCGATCCAGGGTGCGGCTCTGCCAGCGCTGCTTCGGCTCGCCGATCCTCGCCGCTGCGGGGCTCGACGTCGACGTGCCGCATCCGGTGCAGCACTCCTTCTCGATGCGAATGAAGGGCGTCATCGACCTCGCCGTCGACGACTACACGGCCCGCAACCTGCCGATGCTGCACCGCGAGATCCGGCTCGCCGAGGAGCGCAAGGCACGTCGTCCGTACCGCGCGGGCGAGGGGCTGGACCCCGAGTTCGCCGGCCTCGAGGTCGACCCAGAGCCGGTGGCCGACCAGCCGTTCCTCTTCACGCTCGGCGGGCTCGAGCAGGAGACCGCCGCCGAGGCCGCCGAGCCCGCGCCGCGGCCGTTCACGCCCGAGGAGAAGGAGGCCCTCCGCGAGGAGGTGCGTCTCGCCGACGAGTTCGCGAAGCAGCTCGGTCGGCGCATCTGCGTCGAGCTGGCCCAGCACCGCTACCGCATCGGCAACGCGATCGAACGCCTCGTCGAGCCGCAGGTCGCCGACATGCTCGCCGACCTCGACCGCGAGCTCGACGCCCCGGGCTGGCCTGGTTGAGCCCGGCCCGCCTGAGCGGCACCTGCGAGACCGCTGGGCAGCCGCCCGCGGCATCCGCCCCCATTTGACCGCAAGGTTACGCGGCATTACCATAGATCGGGTGTGCGCGCTTCGGCGTGCGCATTCAGGGCGTCTCGCCCCCACGGCATACCCACCACACTACGTCCGCTCGACCTCGAGCGGATGGTGGGTCGTGATGTGAAATCCATCAAACGCTGTCACCGTGCAGCACCAACAAGGAGAAGCAGTGCCAACCATTCAGCAGTTGGTCCGCAAGGGTCGCTCGCCGAAGGTCACCAAGACCAAGGCTCCCGCCCTGAAGGCCAACCCCCAGCAGCGCGGCGTGTGCACGCGTGTGTACACCACCACCCCGAAGAAGCCGAACTCCGCGCTCCGCAAGGTCGCTCGTGTGAAGCTCTCGAACGGCACCGAGGTCACGGCCTACATCCCCGGTGAGGGCCACAACCTGCAGGAGCACTCGATGGTGCTCGTTCGCGGCGGTCGTGTGAAGGACCTCCCGGGTGTCCGTTACAAGATCATCCGCGGCGCCCTCGACACGCAGGCCGTGAAGAACCGCAAGCAGGCTCGCAGCCGCTACGGCGCGAAGATGGAGAAGAAGTAATGCCTCGCAAGGGACCCGCTCCGAAGCGCCCCGTCGTCGCAGACCCCGTCTACGGCTCGCCGGTCGTCAGCCAGCTCGTCAACAAGATCCTCGTCGACGGCAAGAAGGACCTCGCTCAGCGCATCGTCTACGAAGCGCTCGAGAACGTGGCCACCAAGTCCGGCCAGGACGCCGTCACGGTGCTCAAGAAGGCGCTCGACAACGTGCGCCCGACCCTCGAGGTGCGTTCGCGCCGCGTCGGCGGATCGACCTACCAGGTCCCCGTCGAGGTCAAGCCGCACCGCGCCAACACCCTCGCCCTCCGCTGGCTCACGAGCTACGCGAAGGCCCGTCGCGAGAAGACGATGACCGAGCGTCTCACCAACGAGATCCTCGACGCGTCCAACAGCCTCGGTGCAGCCGTCAAGCGTCGTGAAGACACGCACAAGATGGCCGAGTCGAACCGCGCATTCGCCCACTACCGCTGGTAGCAGGCCGAGCGGATGCCGCGGCCTCGGCTCGTGGCATCCGCTCCCCCCTTTCTTTCCCTTCTTGACTTCCCGGAGGAACCCTCGTGGCACAAGACGTGCTCACCGACCTGAGCAAGGTCCGCAACATCGGCATCATGGCCCACATCGATGCCGGCAAGACCACCACCACCGAGCGCATCCTGTTCTACACGGGCGTCAACCACAAGATCGGTGAGACGCACGACGGTGCCTCGACCACCGACTGGATGGAGCAGGAGAAGGAGCGCGGCATCACGATCACGTCTGCCGCCGTGACCTGCTACTGGAACAAGAACCAGATCAACATCATCGACACCCCCGGCCACGTGGACTTCACGGTCGAGGTCGAGCGTTCGCTCCGCGTGCTCGACGGTGCCGTCGCCGTCTTCGACGGCAAGGAGGGCGTCGAGCCCCAGTCCGAGACGGTGTGGCGTCAGGCCGACAAGTACAACGTCCCGCGCATCTGCTTCGTCAACAAGATGGACAAGCTCGGCGCCGACTTCTACTACACGGTCGACACGATCGTCAGCCGCCTGGGCGCCAAGCCCCTGGTGCTGCAGCTCCCGATCGGTTCGGAGTCGCAGTTCGAGGGCGTCGTCGACCTCATCGAGATGCGCGCACTCACGTGGCGCGGCGATGCAAAGGGTGACGTCGAGATGGGCGCCAAGTACGCCATCGAGGAGATCCCCGCCGACCTCGTCGAGAAGGCCGCGGAGTACCGCACGGCCCTGCTCGAAGTCGTCGCCGAGACGAGCGACGACCTCATGGAGAAGTACTTCGGCGGCGAAGAGCTCACGGTCGCCGAGATCAAGGCTGCGATCCGCAAGCTCACCGTCAACTCCGAGATCTACCCGGTCCTCTGCGGTTCGGCGTTCAAGAACCGTGGCGTGCAGCCGATGCTCGACGCCGTCATCGACTTCCTTCCGTCGCCGCTCGACGTCCCGGCCATCGAGGCCCACGACGCGCGCGACGAGGAGAAGGTCGTCATGCGTCACGCCGACGCCGACGAGCCGTTCACCGCGCTCGCGTTCAAGGTCGCAGTGCACCCGTTCTTCGGTCGCCTCACCTACGTGCGCGTCTACTCCGGCCGCCTCGACAGCGGTGCCCAGGTCATCAACTCGACCAAGGGCAAGAAGGAGCGCATCGGCAAGATCTTCCAGATGCACGCCAACAAGGAGATCCCGATCGACTCGGTGACCGCCGGCAACATCTACGCCGTCATCGGTCTGAAGGACACCACCACCGGTGACACCCTGAGCGACCCGAACAACCAGGTCGTCCTCGAGTCGATGACCTTCCCCGAGCCCGTCATCGAGGTCGCCATCGAGCCGAAGACCAAGGCCGACCAGGAGAAGCTCGGCACGGCGATCCAGAAGCTCGCCGAAGAGGACCCGACCTTCCGCACCGAGCAGAACCAGGAGACCGGTCAGACGGTCATCAAGGGAATGGGCGAGCTCCACCTCGACATCCTGGTCGACCGCATGAAGCGCGAGTTCAACGTCGAGGCCAACGTGGGCAAGCCCCAGGTCGCGTACCGCGAGACCATCAAGCGCTCGGTCGAGAAGCACGACTACACCCACAAGAAGCAGACGGGTGGATCCGGCCAGTTCGCGAAGATCCAGTTCGCGCTGGAGCCCCTCGAGGTCACGGCCGAGCAGACCTACCTGTTCGAGAACAAGACCTCCGGCGGACGCGTTCCCCGCGAGTACATCCCCTCGGTCGATGCCGGATTCCAGGACGCCATGCAGTACGGCATCCTGGCCGGATACCCGATGGTCGGCGTCAAGGCAAGCCTGCTTGACGGCGCCGCACACGACGTCGACTCCTCGGAGATGGCGTTCAAGATCGCCGGCTCGATGGGCTTCAAGGAAGCCGCTCGGAAGGCGAACCCGGTTCTGCTCGAGCCGCTGATGGCCGTCGAGGTGCGCACCCCTGAGGAATACATGGGTGACGTCATCGGCGACCTGAACTCGCGCCGCGGTCAGATCCAGTCCATGGAGGACGCGAGCGGCGTGAAGGTCATTCGCGCCAACGTGCCCCTGTCGGAGATGTTCGGATACATCGGCGACCTGCGGTCCAAGACCTCGGGCCGCGCCGTCTACTCGATGACGTTCGACAGCTACGCGGAGGTCCCGAAGGCTGTCGCCGACGAGATCGTCCAGAAGAACAAGGGCGAATAACCTCCCTGGCGGGGGCCTTGGCCCTCTCCGACGCACGAGCCAGCCGGTTCGCGTAACATATCTACAAACCCCGTAGCACGCCGGTCGCAATCCAGCGCCCGGAGGTTCTACACGAGTCCTGAGGAGGACCCACAGTGGCTAAGGCCAAGTTCGAGCGGACCAAGCCGCACGTCAACATCGGAACGATCGGTCACGTCGACCACGGCAAGACCACGCTCACCGCAGCGATCTCGAAGGTGCTTGCCGACAAGTACCCGTCGGCGACCAACGTTCAGCGCGACTTCGCGTCGATCGACTCGGCTCCCGAAGAGCGTCAGCGCGGCATCACGATCAACATCTCGCACGTCGAGTACGAGACGCCGAAGCGCCACTACGCGCACGTCGACGCTCCCGGTCACGCCGACTACATCAAGAACATGATCACCGGTGCGGCTCAGATGGACGGCGCGATCCTCGTGGTCGCCGCCACCGACGGCCCGATGGCTCAGACGCGTGAGCACGTGCTGCTCGCCAAGCAGGTCGGCGTTCCCTACCTGCTCGTCGCGCTGAACAAGTCCGACATGGTCGACGACGAGGAGATCCTGGAGCTCGTCGAGCTCGAGGTTCGCGAGCTGCTCTCGAGCCAGGGCTTCGACGGCGACGACGCTCCCGTCGTGCGCGTCTCGGGCCTCAAGGCTCTCGAGGGCGACGAGAAGTGGGTCGACTCGGTTCTCGAGCTCATGACCGCTGTCGACGACTCCGTGCCGGACCCCGTGCGCGACCGCGACAAGCCGTTCCTCATGCCGGTCGAAGACGTGTTCACGATCACCGGTCGTGGCACCGTCGTCACGGGCCGCGCCGAGCGTGGCACCCTGAAGATCAACTCCGAGGTCGAGATCGTCGGCATCCGCCCGACGCAGAAGACCACGGTCACGGGTATCGAGATGTTCCACAAGCAGCTCGACGAGGCCTGGGCCGGCGAGAACTGCGGTCTGCTCCTCCGTGGTACCAAGCGTGAAGACGTCGAGCGCGGCCAGGTCGTCGTGGCCCCCGGCTCGGTCACCCCGCACACGGACTTCGAGGGCACCGCGTACATCCTGTCCAAGGATGAGGGTGGGCGTCACAACCCGTTCTACGCGAACTACCGTCCGCAGTTCTACTTCCGCACCACCGACGTCACCGGCGTCATCACGCTGCCCGAGGGCACCGAGATGGTCATGCCCGGCGACACCACCGACATGACGGTCGCGCTGATCCAGCCGATCGCCATGGAAGAGGGCCTCGGCTTCGCCATCCGCGAGGGTGGCCGCACCGTCGGCGCCGGTACCGTCACGAAGGTCATCAAGTAATTCCTTCGCGACAGCGACCTTGAGCGGGGTCGGACCTTCGGGTCCGGCCCCGTTCTGTCGTTCCCGGGGTGTTCAGCGCACACCGGATGCACGGGTGGCCGTAACCCCGTCGACATGTCGGTCTCCCCCCGAGCGGGTTACGCTGGGACGGATGGCAGTACCCGCAACGGCTCCGAGCACGACCACCGTGCGGCCCGAGATCCAAGCGCTCCGGGCCGTCGCCGTCGGTGCGGTCGTGCTGCACCACGGGTGGCCCGCGGTCGCCCCCGCCGGCTACATGGGCGTCGACGTCTTCTTCGTCGTATCGGGCTACCTCATCACGGCGCTGCTGCTGCGGGAGGTCGACCGCACCGGCCGCATCTCGCTCGGCGCCTTCTACCTCCGGCGGGCCCGACGCATTCTTCCGGCCGCGATGGCCGTGCTGCTGGCCGTCTCCGCGGCGACGCTCGCGTTCGCGCCCTATCGCGAGTGGAACCCGTTCTTCCGCGAGATCGTCGCGAGCGCGTTCTACGTCGAGAACTGGCGCCTGGCCGCGGACTCGCAGCTGCCGGCATCCGCAGATCTCGAATCGACGCCGGTGCAGCACTTCTGGTCGCTGTCGGTCGAGGAGCAGTTCTACCTGCTGTGGCCGCTGCTCGTCATCGCGGCGCTCTGGTTCGTGCACCGCCGGAGCGCATCGTTGAAGCGCACGCTCGCCATCGTGCTCGGCGCGGTCACCGCGCTGTCGTTCGCGTGGTCGCTCGTGCTGACGGCGAGCGATCACAACCTCGCGTACTTCTCGACCTTCGGCAGGGGCTGGGAGTTCGGCGTCGGCGGCCTGCTCGCGCTGCTCGTGAACGCCGTGCCCGGGCTCATGGCGGATCGGTGGAGGGCGGGCCGCAGCCTCGTCTCGTGGCTCGGGCTCGCGCTGATCATCGTCCCGATCGTCACGTTCGTCGACACCGAGGCATTCCCGGGGCTCTGGGTGCTGCTGCCGGTGTCGGGAACGCTCGCGATCATCTGGGCCGGGATGCCCGCGACCCGCTGGTCGACGGCCGGCGTGGTCGGTCTGCGCCCGGTGCAGTGGGTCGGGGACGTGTCGTACTCGCTCTACCTCTGGCACTGGCCGATCTTCATGTTCGTGCCGATGATCACGGGGGTTCCGAGCCCGCCGGCGCTGATGGTCGCGCTCGTCGGCGTCTCGCTGCTCGTGGCCTGGGCGTCGAAGCGGTACATCGAGGATCCGTTCCGCCGTCGTGGCGGCCCGATCGGCTCGCATCCGCGCGTGCTCGCGGGAGCGCTCGCGTTCACGCTCGCCGGCGTGCTCGCGATCGGCTCGGTGGCGCCCGGCATCGCCGCCGAGGAGCTCGCCTGCGACCGACGCAACCACGGGGACTAGCCGAGCGGATGCCGCGGCTCCGGCCCGTCGCCGGGGTGCCGATGCCGCGTGCGGCTCACTCGCCGACGTCGACGATCTCGTGCGAGACGTCGATGTCCTCCTCGACGCTGCGCCCCACCGTGCAGCTGCGTGCGATCGAGGCCGAGACGAGCTGGGCGAGCTTCTCCCGCTCGGCGTCCGTCAGGGCCGAGAGCGGGATGAGCAGCTCCTCCTCGATGCGGTCGTAGCGGTTGTCGGGCTCCGAGGTGCCGTGGGCCCAGACGGTGAACGCCACGTCGTCGCCGAGGCGCCGCGAGATCACCCGGTCGGCGCTCATGCCCGAGCAGGCGGCGAGGGCGAGCTTGAGCAGCTCGCCGGGGGAGAAGTGCCCGGGAGTGCCGAGCGGGCCGATCGCGACCGTCGCGCCCGACGCGTTGCGCCCTTCGAACGTGCGTTCACCGGTTCGGGCGGCGGAGACGCTGCCCTCGCTCGCGTTCGCGCTCTCGCGGTGGTGGATGCCGGTGGCCGGAGTCTTCGTCATACCGACATCCTCGCCGCTGCCGGGCGTCGCCGGGTAGTGGGGGAGGGATGCCCGGCGTGCTCACAGGCCCCCGTGGGACAATCGGATCACACCGAAGTTGCGACGGCTCGGCCGCAGCGCTCGGCTCTGGCAGTCGTCCCGGGTTTCGCCCGGAATCACGCGCGACACGCCCGGGTTGCAGCAATGCCCCGAATATGGCAAACTTGGTGAGTTCAACATTTCGGGCGTGCGCTGTGCGTGCGTCCGGATCACTGCCAGGCAGTGCATAACCACCCGTGCACCAGCACCGAAGGGCTTCGGCTCCTCGAGTCGGAGTGCGCCAGGGGTCAGGTTAGGCCGCGGGCAGCAGAACACGACTGAACCGAAACCAACACAGCCTTGGGCAAACCATGTCTTCCGCGAGGAATGCAGGGGTCCGAGCGAGGGATTCGGGGATACGGCTCGTGGTCGAGCGTGCCGAGGTCACCGCCATGCGGTGGGTTCGGCAGGCTCGATCACAGCCTTTGACAGAAGAACAGTGGTTGCTTCATCAGAAGTCGCTACGCGGCGCCCGATGCCCTCGGAAGGGGTATGGCGCCTTGACAGAGAGAGAGCTCGACATGGCGGGACAGAAGATCCGCATTCGACTGAAGTCGTATGACCACGAGGTCATCGACACCTCGGCGCGCAAGATCGTCGACACGGTGACCCGCGCGGGCGCCACGGTCGTCGGCCCCGTGCCGCTTCCGACCGAGAAGAACGTGGTGTGCGTCATCCGTTCGCCCCACAAGTACAAGGACAGCCGCGAGCACTTCGAGATGCGCACCCACAAGCGCCTCATCGACATCGTGGACCCGACGCCCAAGGCCGTCGACTCGCTCATGCGTCTCGACCTGCCGGCAGACGTCAACATCGAGATCAAGCTCTGAGGTAACAGATGTCTTCCGCTACCAAGAACGTGAAGGGTCTGCTCGGCACGAAGCTCGGCATGACCCAGGTGTGGGACGAGAACAACAAGCTCGTGCCCGTGACCGTCATCGAGATCGCCCCCAACGTGGTCACCCAGCTCCGCACCGTCGAGAAGGACGGCTACGAGGCTGTGCAGATCGCCGCTGGCGCCATCGACCCCCGCAAGGTCAACCAGCCCGCGACCGGCCACTTCGCCGCCGCAGGCGTGACCCCCCGCCGCCACGTGACCGAGGTCCGCACCGCGGACGCCGCGTCGTACGCGCTCGGCCAGGAGCTCCCCGTCGAGGGTGCCTTCGAGGCCGGCCAGCTCGTCGACGTCGTCGGCACGAGCAAGGGCAAGGGCTTCGCCGGTGTCATGAAGCGCCACAACTTCAAGGGCGTCTCCGCTTCGCACGGTTCGCACCGCAACCACCGCAAGCCCGGCTCCATCGGTGCCTCGTCGACGCCCAGCCGCGTCTTCAAGGGCATGCGCATGGCCGGCCGCATGGGTGGCGAGCGCGTGACCGTGCTCAACCTCCGCGTGCACGCCGTCGACGCCGAGAAGGGTCTGCTGCTCGTCAAGGGCGCCGTCCCCGGTGCGCGTGGCCGTCTCGTTTTCGTCCGCAACGCAGTGAAGGGGGCGTAGTCCATGGCTACCGCGACCAACACCATCGACACCCTCGACGTCACCGGCAAGAAGTCCGGCACCGTTGAGCTCCCCGCCGAGCTCTTCGACGTGCAGACCAACGTGCCGCTGATCCACCAGGTCGTCGTCGCCCAGCTCGCCGCAGCGCGTCAGGGCACCCACAAGACCAAGACCCGTGGTGAGGTCTCCGGCGCCGGCCGCAAGCCGTTCAAGCAGAAGGGCACCGGCCGCGCTCGTCAGGGCTCGATCCGCGCTCCTCAGATGACCGGTGGTGGCATCGTCCACGGACCGCAGCCGCGTGACTACTCGCAGCGCACCCCCAAGAAGATGATCGCCGCTGCTCTGCTCGGCGCTCTCTCCGACCGCGCCCGCGGCGGCCGCATCCACGCCGTCGACGCCTTCGTGGCCGGCGATGTCGCGAAGACGAAGGACGCCCTGGCGCTCCTGACGTCGATCGCCCCGGCGAAGCACTACCTCGTGGTGCTGGCCCGTGGCGAGGAGCTCGCAGAGCGCGCCGTCCGCAACATCCCGACCGTGCACACGCTGCCGGTCGACCAGCTGAACGCCTACGACGTGCTCGTCTCGGACGACATCGTCTTCAGCACCGCTGCGCTCGAGGCGTTCATCGCCGCGAAGACGGCGAAGAAGGAAGAGGTCTCCGCATGAGTGCCGCACACAACAAGGACCCGCGCGACATCATCATCGCGCCGGTCGTCTCGGAGAAGAGCTACGGCCTGATCGACGAGGGCAAGTACACGTTCACCGTGGACCCCCGCTCGAACAAGACCGAGATCAAGCTCGCCATCGAGAAGATCTTCAACGTCCAGGTGGCGTCGATCAACACGCTGAACCGTCAGGGCAAGACCCGCCGCACCCGGTTCGGCCAGGGCAAGCGCAAGGACACCAAGCGCGCGATCGTCACCCTCAAGTCCGGCTCGATCGACATCTTCACGGCTGTCGGCTAAGGAGCAGAGGAAGAACATGGCTATTCGTAAGTACAAGCCCACGACCCCGGGTCGTCGCGGTTCCTCCGTCGCCGATTTCGCGGAGATCACGCGTTCGACGCCCGAGAAGTCGCTGCTCAAGCCGCTCTCGAAGACCGGTGGTCGCAACAACCAGGGTCGCATCACGACCCGTCACATCGGTGGTGGCCACAAGCGCCAGTACCGTGTGATCGACTTCCGTCGCAACGACAAGGACGGCGTGCCGGCCAAGGTCGCTCACATCGAGTACGACCCCAACCGCACCGCCCGCATCGCGCTGCTCCACTTCGTGGACGGCACGAAGCGCTACATCCTCGCGCCGAACAAGCTGCAGCAGGGCGACCCGATCGAGTCGGGCGCAGGCGCCGACATCAAGCCGGGCAACAACCTGCCGCTGAAGAACATCCCGACGGGTACCGTCATCCACGCGATCGAGCTCCGTCCCGGTGGCGGCGCCAAGCTCGCCCGCTCGGCCGGCGTCTCGGTTCGTCTGGTCGCCAAGGACGGCCCCTACGCGCAGCTCCGTCTGCCGTCGGGCGAGATCCGCAACGTCGATGCGCGCTGCCGCGCGACCATCGGCGAGGTCGGCAACGCCGAGCAGTCGAACATCAACTGGGGCAAGGCCGGCCGCAAGCGCTGGAAGGGCGTCCGCCCGACCGTGCGTGGTGTCGCGATGAACCCGGTCGACCACCCGCACGGTGGTGGTGAGGGCAAGACCTCCGGTGGTCGTCACCCGGTCAGCCCCTGGGGCAAGTCCGAGGGACGCACTCGTCGCCCCAACAAGGAAAGCGACAAGCTCATCGTCCGTCGTCGCACCGTCGGCAAGAAGCGCAAGTAGGAGTAAGAGAAGATGCCTCGCAGTCTTAAGAAGGGCCCCTTCGTCGACGAGCACCTGCTTCGCAAGGTCGTCGTCGCAAACGAAGCCGGTTCCAAGAACGTCATCAAGACGTGGTCCCGTCGCTCGATGATCATCCCGGCCATGCTCGGGCACACGATCGCCGTGCACGACGGCCGCAAGCACATCCCGGTGTTCGTCACCGAGACCATGGTGGGTCACAAGCTCGGAGAGTTCGCCCCCACCCGCACCTTCCGTGGACACGTGAAGGACGACAAGAAGGGTCGCCGCCGCTAACGCGGAGGCGAAAAGGAGGAGAGAAATGGTGGAGTCGATCGCACGCGTGCGTCACATCCGCGTGACCCCCATGAAGGCCCGTCGCGTCGTCAACCTGATCCGCGGCAAGCAGGCACAGGAGGCACTCGCCATCCTGAAGTTCGCACCCCAGAGTGCGAGCGAGCCGGTGTACAAGCTCGTCGCCTCGGCCATCGCGAATGCTCGCGTCAAGGCCGATGCAACGAACACCTATCTGGACGAGCAGGACCTCTACATCAGCCGCGCATTCGTCGATGAGGGCACCACCCTCAAGCGATTCCAGCCGCGCGCGCAGGGTCGTGCCTTCCGCATCAACAAGCGAACGAGCCACATCACCGTCGTGCTCGCCACGCCCGAGGAGGGTACGAAGTAATGGGTCAGAAAGTAAACCCGTACGGCTTCCGTCTCGGCATCACCACCGACCATGTGTCGCGGTGGTTCTCCGACTCGACCAAGCCCGGACAGCGCTACGCCGACTACCTCGCCGAGGACGTCAAGATCCGTCGCCTGCTCCAGACCTCGCTCGACCGCGCGGGAGTCTCGCGCATCGAGATCGAGCGCACCCGTGACCGCGTTCGTGTGGACATCCACACCGCGCGTCCCGGCATCGTGATCGGCCGCCGCGGCGCCGAGGCCGAGCGCATCCGCGCCGACCTCGAGAAGCTCTCCGGCAAGCAGATCCAGCTCAACATCCTCGAGGTCAAGAACCCCGAGGCCGACGCCCAGCTCGTCGCGCAGGGCATCGCCGAGCAGCTCTCCGCACGTGTGGCCTTCCGCCGCGCGATGCGCAAGGGCCTGCAGGGCGCTCAGCGCGCCGGCGCCAAGGGTGTCCGCATCCAGGTCTCCGGCCGCCTCGGCGGCGCCGAGATGAGCCGCTCGGAGTTCTACCGCGAAGGCCGTGTGCCCCTGCACACGCTCCGCGCGAACATCGACTACGGCTTCTACGAGGCGAAGACCACCTTCGGCCGCATCGGCGTGAAGGTCTGGATCTACAAGGGCGACATCACCAACAAGGAGCTCGCACGGGAGCAGGCTTCGCAGAAGCCCTCGCGTGGCGACCGCAATGACCGTCCCCGCCGTGCGCCCAAGGCGCAGGAGCCGGTGGCAGCAGGAGTTGAGGCATAACCATGTTGATTCCCCGTCGAGTCAAGTACCGCAAGCAGCACCACCCCGGCCGTTCGGGCCAGGCCACCGGTGGCACCAAGGTGTCGTTCGGTGAGTTCGGCATCCAGGCGCTGACGCCCGCTTACGTGACCAACCGTCAGATCGAGTCCGCTCGTATCGCCATGACGCGTCACATCAAGCGTGGCGGCAAGGTGTGGATCAACATCTACCCCGACCGTCCGCTCACGAAGAAGCCGGCCGAAACCCGCATGGGTTCCGGTAAGGGTTCGCCCGAGTGGTGGGTCGCCAACGTCAAGCCGGGTCGCGTCCTCTTCGAGGTCTCGGGCGTCTCCGAGGAACTCGCTCGCGAGGCCATGACCCGTGCCATCCACAAGCTGCCCCTCAAGGCACGCATCATCAAGCGCGAGGAGGGCGACGCATAATGTCCGTCGGAACGAAGGAGCTCGCCACTGTCGAGCTCGACACCTTTGAAGACGAGCGACTCGTCGACGAGCTGAAGAAGGCCAAGGAAGAGCTGTTCAACCTGCGCTTCCAGTCGGCCACCGGCCAGCTCGAGAGCCACGGCCGCCTGCGTGCGGTCAAGCGCGACATCGCTCGCATCTACACGGTCATCCGTGAGCGTGAGCTCGGCATCCGTGCCACTCCCGCACCGGTCGAGGCTCCGGCCAAGGCTGAGAAGAAGACGAAGAAGGCCAAGGCCGAGGCGGAAGCCCCTGCCGAGGTCGCAGAGACGAAGGAGGCCTGATCATGGCTGAGACCAAGAAGGCTGCTGCAGCCGAGGTCGCCGAGTCGGCCGAACTCGTTCGCGGGTACCGCAAGGTTCGTCGTGGGTACGTCGTCAGCGACAAGATGGACAAGACCATCGTCGTCGAGGTCGAAGACCGCGTGAAGCACCCGCTGTACGGCAAGGTCATCCGCCGCACCTCGAAGATCAAGGCCCACGACGAGCAGAACTCCGCCGGCATCGGCGACCTCGTCGTGATCTCCGAGACCCGTCCGCTCTCCGCCACGAAGCGCTGGCGCCTCGTCGAGATCGCCGAGAAGGCCAAGTAAGCCTCTGGCTTGCTTGAAAGAAGGAGACAGAAGTGCTTCAGCAGGAATCACGAGTCAAGGTCGCCGACAACACCGGCGCCAAGGAGCTGCTCACCATTCGCGTGCTCGGCGGGTCGAAGCGTCGCTACGCCGGCCTGGGTGACGTCATCGTCGCCACGGTCAAGGACGCGATCCCCGGCGGCAACGTCAAGAAGGGCGATGTGGTCAAGGCCGTCATCGTCCGCACCGTCAAGGAGACCCGTCGTCCCGACGGTTCCTACATCAAGTTCGACGAGAACGCCGCGGTGATCCTGAAGAACGATGGTGACCCTCGCGGCACCCGTATCTTCGGACCGGTCGGTCGCGAGCTTCGCGACAAGAAGTTCATGAAGATCATCTCGCTGGCACCGGAGGTTATCTAAGTCATGGCCAACATCAAGAAGGGTGACCTCGTTCAGGTCATCTCGGGCCGCAGCCAGGCTCGCGGCGGAGACCGCGGCAAGCAGGGCAAGGTCATCGAGGTGCTCGTCGCCGAGAACCGCGTCGTCGTGCAGGGTGTGAACTTCGTCACCAAGCACGTGCGCGTCGGCCAGACGCAGCGCGGTTCGAAGACCGGCGGCATCGAGACCCACGAGGCACCGATCCACGTCTCGAACGTCGCGATCGTCGACCCCGAGACGAAGAAGCCGACCCGCGTCGGCTTCCGCGAAGAGCAGATCACGAAGGACGGCGTCACCAAGACGGTCCGCGTTCGTTACGCAAAGAAGTCAGGCAAGGACATCTGATGACCGAAACGGCTACGCAGGCTGGCAAAATCCAGCCGCGCCTGAAGACCAAGTACCGCACCGAGATCGCCAAGGCCCTCACCGAGGAGCACGGCTACACCAACGTGCACCAGGTTCCGGGTCTCGTGAAGATCGTCGTGAACATGGGTGTCGGCGAGGCCGCGCGCGATGGCAAGGTCATCGACGGTGCGATCGCCGATCTCACCAAGATCACCGGTCAGAAGCCGCAGGTCACCAAGGCCCGCAAGTCCATCGCGCAGTTCAAGCTGCGCGAGGGCCAGGCGATCGGCACGCACGTCACGCTGCGCGGCGACCGCATGTGGGAGTTCCTCGACCGCCTGCTGTCGCTCGCACTGCCCCGAATCCGCGACTTCCGCGGTCTCTCGGACGCGCAGTTCGACGGCACCGGCAACTACACCTTCGGTCTCACGGAGCAGTCCGTGTTCCACGAGATCGACCAGGACAAGATCGACCGCGTCCGTGGCATGGACATCACTGTGGTGACCACCGCCAAGACCGACGCAGAGGGCCGCTCGCTGCTCAAGCAGCTGGGCTTCCCGTTCAAGTCGGCTGAGTCCGCTCAGTAATTCGTAGTAGACTCAACGAGTTTGTGCCAGCGCCGGCGGGTCTCGGAGCTTTCCGAGGCCCCGCCGGCACCGGCATATCGGCGGTACGCAACCGCGAACCGCCACCACCACAGGTCAGCCTCCGTGTAACGGGTGCTGAAACCTGGTGAACGTAAGGAAACATCTGTCATGACGATGACCGACCCGGTCGCTGACATGCTGACCCGCCTTCGCAATGCGAACTCGGCGCACCACGACTCCGTGACGATGCCGAACTCCAAGCTGAAGTCGCACATCGCCGACATCCTCACCAAAGAGGGATTCATCGCCGGCTTCGAGGTGACCGACGCCCGCGTCGGCACCGAGCTCACGCTGACCCTCAAGTTCGGCCCGAACCGCGAGCGCTCGATCGTGGGCATCAAGCGCGTCTCGAAGCCCGGCCTCCGCGTCTACGCGAAGTCGACCGAGATCCCCAAGGTGCTCGGCGGCCTCGGCGTCGCGATCCTGTCCACCTCCAGCGGTCTGCTGACCGACCGCCAGGCCGAGAAGAAGGGCGTGGGTGGGGAAGTCCTCGCCTACGTGTGGTAATTCCATGTCACGAATCGGACGACTCCCCATCGACATCCCCGCAGGTGTCGAGGTCAAGGTCGACGGCTCCGCCGTCAACGTCAAGGGCCCCAAGGGCGAGCTCTCGCTCACCGTGGCTTCGCCCATCGAGGCAAAGGTCGAGGCGAACCAGGTCCTGGTCACGCGTCCCGACGACGAGCGCGCATCGCGTTCGCTGCACGGCCTGACCCGCACGCTCATCGCGAACCAGATCATCGGCGTCACCGAGGGCTACTCCAAGGGCCTCGAGATCGTCGGTACCGGTTACCGCGTCGCGCAGAAGGGCACTGCGATCGAGTTCGCGCTCGGTTTCTCGCACCCCGTCACCGTCGAGGCGCCTGCCGGCATCACGCTGACCGTCGAGGGCAACAACAAGCTCACGGTCGCTGGTATCGACAAGCAGGCCGTCGGCGAGACCGCCGCGAACATCCGCAAGATCAAGAAGCCCGAGCCCTACAAGGGCAAGGGCATCCGCTACGCCGGCGAGGTCGTGCGTCGCAAGGCCGGAAAGTCAGGTAAGTAATCATGGCTGTGAAGACCAAGACGGCTGCGCGTTCGCGCCGCCACACCCGCCTTCGCAAGAAGGTCGTCGGCACCGAGCTGCGCCCGCGCCTCGTCGTCACCCGTTCGGCCCGTCACGTGTTCGTGCAGGTCGTCGACGACAGCAAGGGCCTGACCGTGGCCAGCGCCTCGACCATGGAGGCCGACCTCCGTGCGTTCGACGGTGACAAGACCGCCAAGGCCAAGAAGGTCGGCGAGCTCGTCGCAGAGCGCGCGAAGAAGGCCGGCGTCGAGTCGGTCGTCTTCGACCGCGGCGGCAACAAGTACGCCGGTCGTGTCGCAGCGATCGCCGATGGAGCGCGAGAGGCAGGGCTCAACCTGTGAGTGAGAACACCGTTAAGGAGACCGAGGTGACTGCAGAGGCACCCGTCGAGACGGCTGCTGCCTCTGAGCCGGCTCGCAACGAGCGCGACAACCGTCGTGGTGGCGGTCGTGACCGCAACCAGGGTGGCCGCGACCGCGGTGGCCGCGACGCCGAGAAGAGCCAGTTCCTCGAGCGCGTCGTGACCATCAACCGCGTGTCGAAGGTCGTCAAGGGCGGTCGTCGCTTCAGCTTCACGGCGCTCGTCGTCGTGGGCGATGGCAACGGCCTCGTGGGCGTCGGCTACGGCAAGGCCCGCGAAGTTCCGACCGCGATCTCGAAGGGCGTCGAGGAGGCGAAGAAGAACTTCTTCCGCGTCCCGCGCATCGGCGCGACCATTCCCCACCCCGTCCAGGGTGAGGCTGCGGCCGGCGTCGTGCTCCTTCGTCCGGCATCGCCCGGTACCGGTGTCATCGCCGGTGGTCCCGTGCGCGCCGTGCTCGAGTGCGCCGGCATCCACGACGTGCTGAGCAAGTCGCTCGGCTCGTCGAACACGATCAACATCGTGCACGCAACGGTCGAGGCCCTGAAGCAGCTCGAAGAGCCGCGCGCAGTCGCCGCACGTCGTGGCCTCGCCTACGACGAGGTCGCACCGGCTCGTCTGCTGCGTGCCGAGGCTCAGGCGGCCGAGGCCGCCGCAGCAGCGAAGGCAGGTGCCTGATGGCCAAGCAGCTCAAGGTGACGCAGATCAAGTCCAAGGTGAGCGAGAAGCAGTACCAGCGTGACACGCTGCGCAGCCTCGGTCTCAAGCGAATCGGCCAGTCGGTCGTGCGTGAGGACAACCCGCAGAACCGCGGGTATGTCAACACCGTCGCTCACCTCGTGAAGGTTGAGGAGATTGACTAATGGCTGACGAGAAGATCGACGCCGCCGCAGAAGCCCCCAAGAAGGCTCCCGCGAAGAAGGCTGCGGCCAAGCCCGCCGCCGAGAAGGCTGCAGCTCCCAAGGCTGCCGCCGCGAAGAAGGCACCGGCCAAGGCCGCTGCTGCGAAGGCCGACGACGCGGCTGCCGAGAAGGCTCCCGCGAAGAAGGCCCCTGCCAAGAAGGCCGCCCCCAAGGCGGACGTCGCCGAGAAGCGCGAGCAGGTTCTGAAGGTGCACCACCTTCGTCCCGCTCCCGGTGCCAAGAAGGACAAGACCCGCGTCGGACGCGGTGAGGGTTCCAAGGGCAAGACGGCAGGTCGTGGCACCAAGGGCTCGAAGGCCCGCAACAACATCCGCCCCGGTTTCGAGGGTGGACAGCTTCCGTACCACATGCGTGCGCCGAAGCTGCGCGGCTTCAAGAACCCGTTCCGCGTGGAGTACCAGGTCGTGAACCTGGACAAGCTGGCCGAGCTCTACCCGAAGGGCGGCGATGTCACCATCGCCGATCTCGTCGAGAAGGGCGCTGTCCGCAAGAACGAGCGCGTGAAGGTCCTCGGCAACGGCGACCTCCAGGTGAAGCTGAACGTCGTCGTCGACAAGGTCTCCGGCTCGGCCGAGCAGAAGATCGTCGCCGCCGGCGGTTCGGTCAAGTAGTACCAAAGCACCACATCCGGTCAGAGCCTGTCGGGACCTCGCGTATGATTCACGGGGGTCTCGACAGGCTCGAGCCATATTTGGAACTGACTCCATGACGGAGCAACAGGAGGACGAGTGTTCAACGCCATCGGGCGGATCTTCCGCACGCCGGATCTTCGCCGCAAGCTCGGGTTCACGCTGGGCATCGTCGCCCTGTTCCGACTCGGCTCGTTCATCCCGGCGCCGTTCGTGGATTTCGGCAACGTGCAGGCCTGCCTCGCGGCGAGCCAGAGCACCACGGGCCTCTACGAGCTCGTCAACCTGTTCTCGGGCGGCGCGCTGCTCCAGTTGTCGATCTTCGCGCTGGGCATCATGCCGTACATCACGGCCTCGATCATCGTGCAGCTGCTGCGCGTGGTCATCCCCCACTTCGAGACCCTCTACAAGGAGGGCCAGTCGGGCCAGGGCAAGCTCACGCAGTACACCCGCTACCTGACCATCGCCCTCGGCGTCCTGCAGTCGACGACGCTGATCACGGTGGCCCGCTCGGGTGCCCTGTTCCCGTCGGGTGACCCCTCGTGCTCGCAGCTCATCACGAACGACGCCTGGTACGCGATCCTGCTCATGGTCATCACCATGACCGCCGGTACCGGCCTCATCATGTGGATGGGCGAGCTCATCACCGAGCGCGGCATCGGCAACGGCATGTCGCTCCTGATCTTCACGTCGATCGCCTCGACGTTCCCGGGTTCGCTCTGGTCGATCGCCCAGGCCCGCGGCCTCGACACCTTCTTCGTCGTCCTCGCGGTCGGCCTGCTGATCGTGGTCGCCGTCGTCTTCGTCGAACAGTCGCAGCGGCGCGTCCCAGTGCAGTACGCCAAGCGCATGGTGGGACGCCGCACGTACGGCGGCAACAACACCTACATCCCGATCAAGGTCAACATGGCCGGCGTCGTGCCCGTCATCTTCGCCTCCTCGCTGCTGTACCTGCCCGCGCTCATCGCGCAGTTCAACCAGCCCGCCGCAGGCGAGGAGCCGCAGGCCTGGGTCGTGTGGATCACGAACTACCTGACCAAGGGCGACCACCCGCTCTACATGCTCCTGTACTTCCTGCTCATCGTCGGGTTCACGTACTTCTACGTGGCGATCACCTTCAACCCCGACGAGGTGGCCGAGAACATGAAGAAGTACGGCGGCTTCATCCCCGGCATCCGCGCAGGCCGCCCGACGGCCGAGTACCTCGACTACGTGCTGACCCGCGTCACGCTGCCCGGCTCGCTGTACCTCGGTCTGATCGCCCTGATCCCGCTCATCGCCCTGAGCATGGTCGGCGCCAACGCGAACTTCCCGTTCGGCGGCGCATCGATCCTCATCATCGTGGGCGTCGGTCTCGAGACCGTGAAGCAGATCGACGCACAGCTGCAGCAGCGCCACTACGAAGGGCTCCTCCGATGACGGCCAGTTCGACCGCCTCCGCACGCTTCCTGATCGTGGGCCCGCAGGGCTCCGGCAAGGGCACCCAGGGCGTCCTCGTCGCCGAGGCGTTCGGCGTCCCGCAGGTCGCGACCGGCGACATCTTCCGCGCGAACGTGTCGGGCGGCACCGAGCTCGGCAAGCGGGTGCAGGCGATCATCGAGGCCGGTGACCTGGTTCCCGACGCCCTCACGAGCGAGCTCGTGCGCGACCGTCTCGCGCAGCCCGACGCGGCTGCGGGCTTCCTCCTCGACGGCTACCCGCGCAACCGCGGGCAGGTCGACGACCTCGCCGACTTCCTGAGCGGTCGCGGTGAGGGCCTCGACGCCGTCATCGAGCTCGAGGTGCCCCGCGAAGAGAGCATCACCAGGCTCCACGACCGCGCGGTCAAGCAGGGGCGTACCGACGACACCGAAGAGGTCATCGCGAACCGCCTGGCCATCTACGAGCGTGAGACCGCGCCGATCCTCGACGTCTACCGCGGCCAGGGCCTCGTGCTGGCGATCGACGGCGTCGGCTCGCTCGACGAGGTCACGCAGCGCATCTTCGACGCGCTCGCGGCCCGCGGCTTCGTCGCACAGCGCTCCGGCGGCAACGGCGCGGCTGCCTGAACCGGCGTGTTCCGGCGTTCGATCTACAAGTCCGCGGCTGAGCTGCGGGCGATGCGCCCGGCCGGCGCCGCCACCGCGGCTGCGCTGGCCGAGGCTCGCCGCCTCATCGCCCCGGGCTCGACCGGTCTCGATCTGGACTCCGCGGCCGAACGCGTCGTGGCGGAGTTCGGCGGGCGATCGAACTTCAAGCTCGAACCCGGCTACCACCACACGCTCTGCGTCTCGATCGACGACGACGTGGTGCACGGCGTGCCGACCGATCGGCCGTTCCGTGCGGGCGGCATCGTCTCGGTCGACGGGGGAGCCGAGGTCGACGGCTGGAACGGCGACGCCGCATTCACCGTCGTGATCCCCGATCCGGAACGGCCGGAGCTCATCGCCTCCCGCACCCGGCTCAGCGAGGTGACCGAGGGGTCGCTGTGGCGCGGCATCGCCGCGCTGGCGACCGCCCGCCGGCTCAACGAGGTGGGCGACGCGATCGAGGAGTACATCGAGGATGCCGGCGAGTACGGCATCCTGACCGACTTCGTCGGCCACGGCATCGGGCGGTCCATGCACGAGGAGCCGCCCGTGTTCAACTACCGCGTCGATCGGCGCGGCCCCGCCGTGCGTCCTGGACTCGTCGTGGCCATCGAGCCCATGGTGGTCGCGGGGTCCATCGAGACCTTCGTCCGCGACGACGGCTGGACCGTCACCACCTCCGACGGCGCCGATTCCGCGCACTGGGAGCACTCGGTGGCCGTGCATGACGGCGGCATCTGGGTCCTCACGGCTGAAGACGGCGGCGCCGAGGGGCTCGCGCCGTACGGCATCGTGCCGGCGCCGATCTCCTGATCCGACCTGCTCGAACTTCGCCGGCCGGGGCTTCATACGCCGGAGCCCGCTGGGTAGGGTGAAGTCGGGGGAGCAGAGTCGCTCGCGACGAGGGCGGACCGCGACGGGGAGGGGCATCGCATGCAGCTCAGGGGAACCGGTGTCGGCGTCGGCGTCGCGATCGGCTCGGTGATCCGCATGGCGGACCCGCTGCCGGAGCCGCCCGACCGCGTCAGCGAGCTCGCGCCCGATGTCGAGTCCGAACGGGCCACGAGCGCGCTCACCGCCACCGCGGCCGATCTCGCCGCACGAGGGCTCACGGCCGGCGGCACCGCGAAGGACGTGCTCGAGGCGCAGGCGCTCATGGCCGCGGATCCGTCGCTCGGTACCGAGGTCGAGAATCGGGTGCAGGCGGGCGCCACGGCCGAACGCGCGGTGTTTGACGCGTTTGTCGGATATCGGGACATGCTCGCCGGCATGGGCGGTTACCTGGCCGAACGGGCCGCCGACCTCGACGACATCTCGCAGCGGGTGCGAGCGCATCTCGCGGGTGTGCCCGCGCCCGGAGTGCCGTCGCCGGGGCATCCGTTCGTCCTGGTCGCCCGCGACCTCTCGCCGGCCGACACCGCGACACTCGACCTCGATCAGGTCAGCGCGGTCGTGACCGTCGACGGGGGGCCGACCTCGCACACGGCGATCCTGGCGCGCGAGAAGTCGATCGTCGCGATCGTGGGCGTCGCGGGTGCGTCGTCGCTCCTCGACGGCGACTCGGTCATCGTCGATGCGGGCGCCGACACCGTCACGGTCGGACCCACGCCCGACGAGCTCGCCGCCGCCGAACACCGTATCGCCGAGCGCGCGGCCATCGCCACGGCTCCGATCGAGCCGGGCCGCCTCGCCGACGGAACGGCGGTGCCCCTGCTCGCGAACCTCGGCTCGGCCGACGGTGCCGCCGCAGCCGTGCGACTCGGGGCCGAGGGGGTCGGGCTGTTCCGCACCGAGTTCCTGTTCCTCGACGCCGAGCGCGCGCCCGGCATCGACGAGCAGCGTGCGGAGTACGTGCGCCTGCTCGAGGCGTTCCCGGGGCGCAAGGTCGTGGTCAGGGTGCTCGACGCCGGAGCCGACAAGCCGCTCTCGTTCGTGAACGACGACGCCGAGCCGAATCCCGCGCTCGGGCTGCGCGGCATCCGGGCACTCCGCGCCGCGGAGCCGGTGCTGCGCGATCAGCTCACCGCGCTCGCACAGGCGGAGGCCGAGACCGAGGCCGAACTGCAGGTCATGGCCCCGATGATCGCGACCGTCGAGGAGACGCGCTACTTCACCGAGCTCGCGCACGAGCTCGGCATCCGGGTCGCGGGCGTGATGATCGAGACGCCGGCGGCGGCGCTGATCGCCGACCGGGTGCTCGGAGTCGCCGAGTTCGCCTCGATCGGCACGAACGACCTCACGCAGTACACGATGGCCGCCGATCGGCTGCTCGGGTCGGTGGCCGCGCTGCAGGATCCGTGGCATCCGGCCGTGCTGCGGCTCATCGGCGAGGTCGGTGCGGCGGGCGCGACGTCGGGGAAGCCCGTCGGCGTCTGCGGCGAGGCGGCGGCCGACCCGCTGCTCGCCGTGGTGCTCGTCGGTCTCGGCGTGACGTCCCTGTCGATGTCGCCGTCGGCCATCGCGGACGTGCGCGCATCGCTGCGCGGCTACGACCTGGCGGATGCCGCGCGCATCGCCCGAGCGGCACTCGCCGCCGAGGGGGCGACCGAAGCCAGACAGGCGGCGCGGGCCGCGGCTGAGGCGCGGTGAGGCGGGTGCGGCCTCGGTTCGCTTAATCGTGCGGAATGTCGTAAAGTTGACCCTTGGTGCTCTGCACGTGCGCCTTGGCATGCCCGACGTCTCGTCTCGCGTGCCGGGTCGACACTGAGCATCATCGCACGACCAGCATCCCAAACTCCAAGCGATAGTGAGGCTATGGCCAAGAAAGACGGCGTCATCGAGATCGAGGGCTCGGTCATCGAGGCTCTCCCGAACGCGATGTTCCGGGTTGAGCTCACGAACGGGCACAAGGTTCTCGCACACATCTCAGGCAAGATGCGCCAGCACTACATCCGAATCCTCCCCGAGGACCGCGTGATCGTGGAGCTGAGCCCCTACGACCTGACGCGCGGACGCATCGTCTACCGCTACAAGTAAGCGCTGCTGGAAAGTAACGGCCCGAGGCACCCCACGGGCACGAAGACAGCGAATCCAAGGAAACACTCATGAAGGTCAACCCCTCCGTCAAGCCCATCTGCGACAAGTGCAAGGTCATCCGCCGCCACGGCAACGTCATGGTGATCTGCGAGAACCCGCGCCACAAGCAGCGCCAGGGCTAGTCAGAAGACTTTCGAACCCTCCCTCGGGCGCGGTTCGTCCTCATAACTGAACACTGCATATCGGCAACACCAGAACCACGGCATCCCGGATGCCGTGGGGACACCTCGGGGCGGAGGCCCGAGCACCGGTGTTGCTCCACACCTCCACTTCGAAAACAGGAGAAGCCGAACATGGCACGTCTTGCAGGAGTCGACATCCCGCGCGAGAAGCGCGTGGAGATCGCACTCACCTACATCTACGGCGTCGGCCGCACTCGCGCGCTGGAGACGCTCGCGGAGACCGGTATCGACGGGAACATCCGCGTCAAGGACCTCAGCGACGACCAGCTCGTCGCGCTGCGCGACTACATCGAGGGCAACTACAAGGTTGAGGGTGACCTCCGCCGCGAGGTCGCCGCCGACATCCGCCGCAAGGTCGAGATCGGTTCCTACGAGGGCATCCGCCACCGTCGTGGTCTCCCGGTCCGCGGTCAGCGCACCAAGACCAACGCTCGTACCCGCAAGGGCCCGAAGCGCACCGTCGCCGGCAAGAAGAAGCCCGGCCGCAAGTAACCGCTCGTCGCCAGATCTAGGAGATTTCACACATGGCAGCATCCAAGGCGGCTACTCGCAAGCCGCGCAAGAAGGAAAAGAAGAACATCGCCGTGGGCCAGGCCCACATCAAGTCGACGTTCAACAACACGATCGTCTCGATCACCGACACCACCGGTGCCGTGATCAGCTGGGCCTCCTCCGGTGGCGTCGGCTTCAAGGGTTCGCGCAAGTCGACCCCGTTCGCCGCGCAGCTCGCCGCAGAGTCGGCAGCACGCCAGGCGCAGGAGCACGGCATGAAGAAGGTCGACGTCTTCGTCAAGGGCCCCGGCTCGGGCCGTGAGACCGCGATCCGCTCGCTCCAGGCCGCAGGCCTCGAGGTCGGCAGCATCAACGACGTGACGCCCCAGGCTCACAACGGTTGCCGCCCGCCCAAGCGCCGCCGCGTCTAAGCACTCCTCGTCGGTCGAGGAGGGCGCCCGCCGCCCGTATCGGGGCCCCGCGACATCCGCGGGCCTCGATACGGTCCCGATGGGCCTCCTCGACCGGCGACACGCACGTTCTACAACTCAAGATCCTCGAACTCGCAGGTGTCATATAGCGGACACCCTGCCGAAAGGAATCCACAGTGCTGATCGCACAGCGTCCGACGCTCACCGAAGAGAACATCTCGGAGTTCCGTTCGCGTTTCGTGATCGAGCCCCTCGAGCCGGGCTTCGGTTACACCCTGGGCAACTCGCTCCGGCGTACGCTCCTCTCGTCCATCCCCGGTGCGGCTGTCACCAGCATCCGCATCGACGGCGTGCTGCACGAGTTCTCGACCGTTCCCGGTGTGCGTGAAGACGTCACCGAGATCATCCTGAACATCAAGAACCTGGTCGTCTCGAGCGAGCACGACGAGCCCATCACGGCGTACCTGCGCAAGCAGGGTGCCGGTGAGGTCACCGCTGCGGACATCTCCGCTCCGGCAGGCGTCGAGGTGCACAACCCCGAGCTCGTCATCGCCACGCTCAACGAGTCGGCGAAGTTCGAGCTCGAGCTGACGATCGAGCGCGGCCGCGGCTACGTCTCGGCGAGCCAGAACCGCAACGAGTACTCCGAGGCCGGCCAGATCCCGGTCGACTCGATCTACTCGCCGGTCCTGAAGGTCACCTACCGCGTCGAGGCCACCCGTGCCGGCGAGCGCACCGACTTCGACCGCCTCGTGGTCGACGTCGAGTCGAAGCCCGCCATCAGCCCGCGTGACGCCATCGCGTCGGCCGGCCGTACGCTCACCGAGCTGTTCGGTCTCGCCCGTGAGCTCAACGTGGCCGCCGAGGGCATCGAGATCGGCCCCGCGCCGGTCGACGCCGTGCTCTCGAGCGAGCTCTCGATCCCGATCGAGGACCTCGACCTTTCGGTGCGCAGCTACAACTGCCTCAAGCGCGAGGGCATCAACACCGTGTCCGAGCTCGTCGCCCTCTCGGAGTCGCAGCTCATGAACATCCGCAACTTCGGTCAGAAGTCGGTGGATGAGGTCAAGGACAAGCTCACCGAGATGGGTCTTTCGCTGAAGGACTCCGTCCCCGGATTCGACGGGGCCCACTTCTACACGGGCTTCGAAGAAGAGAACAACTAGTCCTTCTCGCCCGCCGTACCGACCCCCACTACTGGAGATAACGAACCATGCCGAAGCCCACCAAGGGCCCCCGCCTCGGAGGCGGACCTTCGCACGAGCGGCTCATGCTCGCCAACCTCGCGGCTGCGCTCTACACGCACAAGTCGATCACCACGACCGAGACCAAGGCGAAGCGCCTTCGTCCGCTCGCCGAGCGTCTCATCACGTTCGCCAAGCGCGGCGACCTGCACGCCCGCCGTCGCGTCCTCGCTGTGATCGGCGACAAGGCCGTCGTCCACGAGCTGTTCACGATCATCGCTCCCCAGGTCGCCGACCGTGAGGGCGGCTACACCCGCATCACGAAGATCGGCAACCGCAAGGGCGACAACGCGCCCATGGCGGTCATCGAGCTCGTCCTCGAGCCCGTGACCCCGAAGGTGCGCGCCGCCAAGCCGGCCGCCGCCGCGCCGGTCGCCGAAGAGGCGCCCGTCGTCGAGGCCGAGGAGACCGTCGAGGTCGCCGAGGTCGAGGAGACGCCTGAGGCCGCCGACGAGGCTCCCGCCGAGGAGTCCGCCGACGCCAAGTAGTCGACGCTGTTGTTCGAAGGGCCCCGGTGCATCTGCACCGGGGCCCTTCGGCGTCCCCAGTGCGGGGCGCAACCGGCCGTCGGCGGCACGGAGGCCCTCCTGCGTCGTTCTAGGCTTGTCGGCATGAGTGCGGCCGACGAGCAGACGGGTGCGGTCGCGGATGCCGCGGCCGAGGCATCCGTCGTCCGCATCCGGCTCGGCATCGCCTACGACGGCACCGAGTTCAACGGGTGGAGTCGGCAGCCGACCCAGCGCACGGTGCAGGGGGTCCTCGAGGAGGCCCTCGGAACGCTCTTCCGGCGCACGGGCGCCGTGCCGCGGCTCACGGTCGCAGGGCGGACCGACGCGGGCGTGCACGCGCGCGGCCAGGTCGCCCACCTCGACGTGCCCAGAGCCGCGCTCATGGCGGTCGTCCGGCCGCGACGAGGCCATCCCGGACAGCAGACCGGCCCCGCCGCGGTGCTCGCACGCCGACTCACGGGCATCATCGGGGCCGACGCCGACGTGGTGATCACCGGCGCCGACCTCGCTCCCGAGGGGTTCGACGCCCGCTTCTCGGCGATCTGGCGCCGGTACGAGTACCTCGTCGCCGACCTCGCGGCGCTGCGCGATCCGCTCACCAGGCGCACGACGGTCGCGTATCCGCGAACGCTCGACGTCGAGGCGATGAACGCCGCCGCAGGCTCGCTCCTCGGCCTCCACGACTTCGCGTCGTTCTGCAAGCCCCGCGCGGAGGCCACGACGATCCGCACCCTCCAGCACTACGGATGGCACCGGCGGGCCGACGGCGTCCTCGTCGCGTCCCTGCAGGCCGACGCGTTCTGCCACTCGATGGTGCGGGCGCTCGTCGGCGCGTGCGTGGCCGTGGGGGAGGGGCGGCTCGAGGCATCCGACCCCCTGGCGCTGCTGCGGGCCACGGAGCGCACGAGTGCGTTCAAGGTGATGCCCGCGAAGGGGCTCGTGCTCACCGAGGTCGGGTACCCCGACGACGACGAGCTCGCCGCCCGTGCGACCCTGACCA
The DNA here is from genome assembly GCF_009749385.1 of Agromyces allii. GTDB lineage: Bacteria > Actinomycetota > Actinomycetes > Actinomycetales > Microbacteriaceae > Agromyces > Agromyces allii. The sequence goes on from NZ_WBIN01000006.1 coordinate 41,370, forward strand.
GGGCGCGGCGCGAATTGCACGTTCACGGGGTCATCGGCTAGGCTGTCTCTTTGGTGCCGCCCTCTGCGCCGGCACCCGAAGTTGAGCCCTCCACCGGGCCGCTCGGCCGCATCGCGGTCGAACACCCACGGAGTGGGATTCACGAACCCCTCACTCGATCAGAAAGCAGCACGATAGTGACGCGCACCTACACCCCCAAGGCGAACGAGATCCAGCGCGACTGGGTCATCATCGACGCCACCGACATCGTTCTCGGCCGTCTCGCGAGCCACACCGCAGCCCTGCTGCGCGGCAAGCACAAGCCGACCTTCGCGAACCACATGGACACCGGTGACTTCGTCATCATCGTCAACGCCGAGAAGGTGGCCCTCACCGGCCAGAAGCTCCTCCAGAAGAAGGCCTACCGCCACTCGGGCTACCCGGGCGGCCTCAAGGCGGTCGGCTACGCCGAGCTCCTCGAGAAGAACCCCGTCCGCGCCGTCGAGAAGGCGATCCGCGGCATGCTCCCCAAGAACTCGCTCGGTCGTGCCCAGCTCAAGAAGCTGAAGGTCTACGCAGGCGCGGAGCACCCGCACGCGGCGCAGCAGCCCACGCCGTACACCCTCACCCAGGTCGCCCAGTAATTCCGGCACCCTCGACGTTCTCGAAAAGGATTCACACCACCATGGCGAAGATCGCAGACCAGCTCGACGCGGCTCCGGAGAGCTACACCACCGAGAGCGCCCCCGCGGCGGCTCCCACCACCCCCCGTGCCGTGCTCAACGTGTCCGGCGCAGCCGTCGGCCGTCGCAAGCAGGCCATCGCACGCGTGCGCGTCGTTCCGGGCGCCGGCAACATCACGGTCAACGGCCGTGAGTTCGCCGCCTACTTCCCGAACAAGCTGCACCAGCAGCTCATCACCGACCCGTTCACGGTGCTCGAGCTCACCGGCTCGTACGACGTGATCGGCAAGATCACCGGCGGCGGCCCCTCGGGCCAGGCGGGCGCGCTGCGCCTCGCGATCGCCCGTGCGCTCAACGAGATCGACCGTGAGAACAACCGTCCGGCCCTCAAGAAGGCCGGCTTCCTCACGCGTGACGCCCGCGTCATCGAGCGCAAGAAGGCCGGTCTCAAGAAGGCCCGCAAGGCTCCCCAGTTCTCGAAGCGCTGATCCAGCGCTCCGGAACTCCGAATGCCTCGGCTCTTCGGAACTGACGGGGTCCGGGGCCTGGCCAACCGTGAACTCACGGCTGACCTGGCCCTGGGCCTCGCCCAGGCGGCTGCCGCCGTGCTCACGCAGGGCAGGCACGCCGACGAACTCCGCGCGGCGGGTCGACGACCCGTCGCCGTCGTGGCGCGCGATCCGCGCGTCTCGGGTGAATTCCTCACCGCCGCCGTCTCGGCCGGCCTCGCGAGCTCGGGCGTCGACGTCCTCGACGCCGGGGTCATCCCGACTCCCGCAACGGCCTTCCTCATCGACTCGATCGGCGCCGACTTCGGCGTCATGATCTCGGCGTCGCACAACCCGGCGCCCGACAACGGCATCAAGTTCTTCTCGTACGGCGGCACGAAGCTCCCTGACGAGGTCGAGGACCGCATCGAGTCCTACCTCGGCCGGCAGAAGCTCGCGCCCATCGGAGGCGGCGTCGGCCGGATCCGCCGGTTCGCCGACGCCGAAGACCGCTACGTCGTGCACCTGCTCGGCACGCTGCCGAACCGTCTCGACGGCATCCACGTCGTGCTCGACTGCGCCCATGGCGCGGCCGCCGGCGTGTCGCCGGAGACCTTCCGCGATGCGGGCGCCAAGGTCACCGTCATCGGGGCCGACCCCGACGGCATGAACATCAACGACGGCGTCGGCTCGACGCACCTCGACCACCTGGCCGCGGCCGTGCTCGAGCACGGGGCCGATCTCGGCATCGCCCACGACGGCGACGCCGACCGGTGCCTCGCCGTCGACGCCGACGGCAACATCGTCGACGGCGACATGATCATGGCGATCCTCGCCGTGGCCATGCACGAACGCGGCGCGCTCACCGACGACACGCTCGTCGTGACGGTCATGTCGAACCTCGGCCTGCGCCGGGCCATGGCCGACCGCGGCATCCGCGTGGTCGAGACCAAGGTCGGCGACCGATACGTGCTCGAGGCCCTCGCCGCCGAGAAGCTCGCGCTGGGCGGCGAGCAGTCCGGCCACGTCATCATGAGCGAGTTCGCGACCACCGGCGACGGCGTGCTGACCGGCCTCCACCTCGTGGCCGAGATGGCGCGGACCGGCAAGTCGCTCGCCGAGCTCGCGTCGGTCATGACGGTCTACCCGCAGGTGCTCGTGAACGTGCGCGGCGTCGACCACCACGCCCTCGCAGACGACGAGACGATCGCGGCCGCGGTCGCCGCGGTCGAGGCCGAGCTCGGTGATACGGGTCGGGTGCTCCTGCGCCCGTCGGGCACCGAGCCGATGGTCCGCGTCATGGTCGAGGCGCGCAGCCAGGACGACGCTGAGCGCCACGCCGCATCCCTCGCGGAGACCGTCAGGTCGCAGCTCGCCCTCGAGGGCTGAACCACCACGACGAACGGATGCCGCGTGCGGCCCCACCGATGACGGTGCGGTCGCCGCGGCATCCGTTCGTCGCATCCGACGCCGACGCCGAAGCCGACACCGATGCCGATGCCGACGCCGACATCGGCCCCGGCGCATGCAGCTGCTCCAGCATCCGTGCCGTCAGCGTGGACGAGCGAGTCAGAGCTTGCGCAGCAGCACCGTCGACACGCTGTGGTCGGCGCTCTTGCGGAGCACGAGTGAGGCCCGCGACCGGGTCGGGCGCACGTTCTGGAGCAGGTTCGGCTCGTTGATGCTGCGCCAGATCTCACCGGCGCGCGCACGGGCCTGCTCCTCGGTGAGGCTGGCGTAGCGGTGGAAGTACGAGCGCGGGTTCGTGAAGGCACCGCGCTGCAGCTTGAGGAAGCGCTCCTCGTACCAGCGGGCGATGTCGCTCGTGCGGGCGTCGACGTAGATCGAGAAGTCGAAGAGGTCGCTCACGGCGAGCCGGTGCCCGGGGCCGGGCGGCTGCAGCACGTTCAGGCCCTCGACGATGAGCACGTCCGGCCGCCGCACCGTGATCTGCGCGTCGGGCACGATGTCGTACGCCAGGTGCGAGTAGAACGGCGCGCGCACTTCGGGGGCGCCGGCCTTGACCTCGCTGACGAACCGCAGCAGCGCGCGTCGGTCGTAGGACTCGGGGAAGCCCTTGCGCGCCATGAGTCCGCGCCGTTCGAGCTCGGCGTTGGGGAAGAGGAACCCGTCGGTCGTGATGAGCTCGACACGGGGGGTGTGCTCCCACCGCGCGAGGAGCTCGCGCAGCACGCGGGCGATCGTCGACTTGCCGACTGCCACCGAGCCGGCGACGCCGATGACGAAGGGCGTCGACTCGACGCGTTCGCGCAGGAATTCGCCCGTCGCGCTGCGCAGGGCCTTGGTGCCGCCGACGTAGAGGTTCAGCAGGCGGCTGAGCGGCAGGTACACCTCGGCGAGCTCGCGCATGTCGAGGGGTTCGCCGAGGCCGCGGAGCTGCACGATCTCGGTCTCGCTGAGCGGGGCCGGCACCGACGGTGCGAGCTCCGACCAGTCGGCTCGTGGGAGCTCCATGAACGGTGAGATCTGCGCGATCGGAGTCGACGAGGTCTGCGGGTCCGGCACCTCGACAGTCTACTGTCGGCGGCACGGGGTGCTGTGGCGGCCGGGTCGTGCACCTCGACGCCGCGCCGGGCGGCGGCATCCGTCGTCCTGCGCTGCGGGGCGGGCGTCGAGCGTGCCGACGTAGAATCGACCCCATGTGTGGAATTGTCGGTTACGTCGGGCAGCGCAGCAGCGTCGACGTGCTCATGGGAGGCCTGAAGCGCCTCGAATATCGCGGTTACGACTCGGCGGGAGTGGCGATCGTCGACGACGACGGCGCGATCGAGACCGCCAAGCGCGCGGGCAAGCTCCAGGTGCTCGCCGACGAACTCCAGGCGCACCCGCTGCACGTCGGGCGCACGGGCATCGGCCACACGCGCTGGGCGACGCACGGCGGTCCGACCGATCGCAACGCGCACCCGCACCTCGGCGACGAGGGTCGCCTGGCCCTCATCCACAACGGCATCATCGAGAACTTCGCCGAGCTCAAGCAGGAGCTCCTCGACGAGGGCTTCACGTTCGAGTCGGAGACCGACACCGAGGTCGCCGCGGTGCTCCTCGGGCGCGAGGTGCGCCGCACGGGCGACCTCCGCGAGGCCTTCCTGCGCGTCGTCAACCGGCTCGAGGGGGCGTTCACGCTCCTCGCCGTGCACCGCGACGCCCCCGGCCTCGTGGTCGGCGCACGCCGCAACTCGCCGCTCGTGATCGGGCTGGGCGAGGGAGAGAACTTCTTCGGTTCGGATGTCGCGGCCTTCGTCGAGTACACGAAGCGCGCCGTGGCGATCGGCCAGGACCAGATCGTGGCGATCACCGCCGACGAGGTCACGGTCACCGACTTCGACGGCGCGCCCGTCGAGGTCGAGCCGTTCGAGGTGGCGTGGGACGCCTCCGCCGCCGAGAAGGGCGGGTGGTCCTCGTTCATGCGCAAGGAGGTCGCCGAGCAGCCCGACGCGGTCGCGAACACGATCCGCGGTCGCATCGTCGACGGCGAGGTGCGCATCCCCGAGCTCGAGTCCTTCGGCGACGACGAACTGCGCGGCGTCCGTCGCATCACGGTCGTGGCGTGCGGCACGGCGTCGTACGCCGGCCAGGTGGCGAAGTACGCGATCGAGCAGTGGGCGCGCGTGCCCGTCGAGATCGAGCTCAGCCACGAGTTCCGCTACCGCGAACCGGTGATCGACGACGGCACGCTGGTGCTCTCGATCAGCCAGTCGGGCGAGACCATGGACACCCTGATGGCCGTGAAGTACGCGCGCGAGCAGGGTGCGCGCACGATCTCGATCTGCAACACGCAGGGGGCGACGATCCCGCGGGAGTCCGACGCGGTCGTCTACACGCACGCGGGGCCCGAGGTCGCGGTTGCGTCGACGAAGGCGTTCGTGGCGCAGATCACGGCGCTCTACCTCTTCGGCCTGCACCTGGCACGGGTGCGCGGCACGCTCGCACCCGAGGTGCTCGCCGAGGCGCTCGCCGAGCTCCAGGCGATCCCCGCGAAGCTGCAGACGGCCCTGGGGCAGTCCGAGCGCGTCGCCGAGCTCGCGCACTGGATGGCCGACACGCGTTCGGTGCTCTTCCTCGGTCGCCACGTGGGCTACCCGATCGCGATGGAGGGTGCGCTGAAGCTCAAGGAGCTCGCGTACATCCACGCCGAGGGGTTCGCCGCCGGCGAGCTGAAGCACGGCCCGATCGCGCTCATCGAGCCCGGCCAGCCGGTGTTCGTCGTGGTGCCGAGCCCGCGCGGCTCGGCGAACCTGCACTCGAAGGTGGTCTCGAACATCCAGGAGATCCGCGCTCGCGGTGCGCGCGTCATCGCGATCGCCGAGGACGGCGATGCCGCGGTGCTGCCGTACGCCGACGAGGTGATCCGCATTCCGCTCGCCGCGCCGCTCTTCGAGCCGCTCCTCGCGGTGGTGCCGCTGCAGGTGTTCGCGATGGAGCTGTCGCAGGCGAAGGGCCTCGACGTCGATCAGCCGCGCAACCTCGCCAAGTCGGTGACGGTGGAGTGACTCGGTCGGGGGCGTTCGCGTGATCGCGGGCATCGGCATCGACGTGGTCGACATCGCTCGGTTCGAGCGGTCGATCGCGCGGACGCCGGCGCTCGTCGAGCGCCTGTTCGCTGAGAGCGAACGCGGACGCCCCGCCCGTTCCCTGGCTGCGCGGTTCGCGGCCAAGGAGTCGCTCATCAAGGCGCTCGGCGGCCACGCCGTCGTGCGCTGGCACGAGATGACGATCGTGCAGGATGCCGACGGCAACCCCGACTTCGAGCTCAGCGGCGGCCTCGCCGACCACGTGCGCGCGCTCGGCATCGACCGCGTGCACCTCTCGATGAGCCACGACGCCGGCATCGCGAGCGCGTTCGTGATCCTCGAGTCGAGCGGGGGAGCGCGATGAGCGCGGCGGCCGCACGGATCCCTCAAGCTGTGCCGACCCCTCCCTTCCGCGAGGCCGTCGTCGACCTCGACGCCGTGCGCGCGAACGTCGCCGCGCTCGCCGCGCAGGTCGCACCGGCCGCGGTCATGGCCGTCGTGAAGGCGAACGCCTACGGGCACGGCGCCGTGCCGGTCGCGCATGCCGCCCTCGACGGCGGCGCGACCTGGCTCGGCGTCGCCGACCTCGACGAGGCGTTCGAACTCCGCGACGCGGGCGTCACGGCCCCGGTGCTCGCCTGGCTGCACGGCCCCGACGCGCCGTTCGCCGACGCGATCGTGCGCGGCATCGACCTCGGCATCTCGTCGATCGACCAGCTCAGGCGGGTCTCGGATGCCGCGGCGCACGTCGCGGCCTCGGCCGCCGGCTCCGGCGGGGCGTCCGCGACCTCCGGCCCGGCCTTCGTGCACCTGAAGATCGACACCGGACTCAGCCGCAACGGCGTGCCGCCCGAGGAGTGGATCGAAGCCGTCGCGTTCGCCGCGATGCTCGAGGAGCAGGGCCGCATCCGCGTGCGGGGCGTGTTCAGCCACCTCGCCAACACCGACGACGAGGCCGACCGCGCGCAGCTCGCGGCGTTCGACGAGGCGCTCGCCGAGGCATCCGCCGCCGGGCTCGAACCCGAGGTGCGCCACCTCGCGTCGACCGCCGCCGCCGTGCGCCTGCCCGCGTCGCGCTTCGATCTCGTGCGGCTCGGCATCGGCACGTACGGCATCCCGCCCTACGGCGACGGCACGACCGCGGCCGACCTCGGGCTCCGCCCCGTGATGACGCTGCGCGCGTGCGTCGCCGCGGTCCGACGCGTCGAGGCGGGCGTCGGTGTCTCGTACAGCCACACCTGGCGCGCCGAACGCGCGACCACACTCGCGCTGGTGCCGCTCGGCTACGCCGACGGCATCCCGCGCCATGCCTCGAGCCGCGCCGAGGTGCTGCTCGCCGGTCGCCGTCGACCGGTCGTCGGGCGCATCGCCATGGACCAGTTCGTCGTCGACGTCGGCGACGACGAGGTCGCGGTCGGCGACGAGGTCGTGCTCTTCGGAGACCCCGCGACGGGCGCCCCGTCGGCCGATGACTGGGCCGACGCCGCCGACACGATCGGCTACGAGATCGTCACGCGCATCGGCCACCGCGTGCCACGCACCTACGGGGGCGGCGCGTGATCCGCACGGAGGTCGCCGATGCCGCGGCCATGGAGGAGTTCGGCCGCGACCTCGGCGCCCGGCTCGTCGCCGGCGACCTGCTCATCCTCACCGGACCGCTCGGCGCGGGCAAGACGACCCTCACGCGCGGGCTCGGGGCGGGCCTCGGCGTGCGCGGACCCGTGCAGTCGCCGACCTTCGTGCTCGCCCGAACGCACCCGAGCCTCGTCGGCGGCGCCCCGCTCGTGCACGTCGACGCGTACCGCCTCGGCAGCGCCGAACTCGTCGAGGACCTCGACCTCGACTTCGCCCGCTCGGTCGTCGTGGTCGAGTGGGGCGCTGGGCTCCTCGACGACGTGAGCGAGTCGTGGCTCGAGGTCGAGATCGAGCGTCCGCAGGGTGCTGCGGCGAGCGGCTCCACGGCGACGGATGTCGCGACGGGGTCGGGCGCAGACCCCGCCGACGCCGAACTGCTCGGCGCCGACGAGCCGCGCGTGGTCACCCTGCGCGGGTTCGGCCCGCGCTGGGCGGGCACCGCGTACGCCGACGCTCGGTAGGGTTGAGGCATGCTGCTCGCGATCGACACCTCGACGGGCACGAGCGTCGCCGTGGTCGACCACGACGCCGGCGTGATCGCCGAGGTCGGCACGTCCGACACCATGCGTCACGCCGAGGTCGTCGGAGAACTCATCCGCGAGGCGCTCGAGTCCGCGCACGTCCCGCCCGCCCGTCTGTCGGGCGTGGCCGCGGGCATGGGGCCTGGGCCGTTCACCGGTCTGCGGGTCGGCATCGCCGCGGCCCACGCCTTCGCGCTCGGCATCCGCAAGCCCTTCGTGCCCGTCGTGAGCCACGACGCGGTGGCGTTCACGTGGTACCGCGACGGCGGATCGGGCCCGATGCAGGTCGTGACCGATGCGCGGCGCCGGGAGTTCGCGGTCTCCGACTACGACGGCATCGACGCCGACGGGCTGCCGATCCGCGTGCACGGCCCGGTGCTCGTGCCGCGCGACGAGGTGCCCGAGCGCACGGGCACGCGTCTCGATGCGACCCTCGTCTCGGCCGGCGGCATCGGCATGATCGCCGAGTACGCCTTCGCGGGCGGCCGGCTTCCGCTCACGGGCGACGCGCCCCTCTACCTGCGCGCGCCCGACGTCACCCCCTCCGCCGGCAAGAAGGTGCTGCGATGAGCGTGCTCATGCGGCGGGCGAAGCCCGCCGACCTCGAGGCGATCATGGGCCTCGAGCGCGACACGTTCGTGACCGACGCCTGGTCCGAAGACCTCATGCGCTCGGAGCTCGCGAGCGAGCACGGCTACTACCTCGTGGCGGTCGACGACGAGGCCGAGCCCGAGCGGCGGCTCCTGGGCTACGCGGGCCTCTACGCGCCCGCCGGCGCGGGCGACGCCGACGTGCAGACGATCGCGGTCGCCCCGTTCACGCGCGGCATCGGCCTCGGGCGCGGGCTCATGCACGCGCTCATCACCTACGCGCGTCGCAAGCACGTCTCCCGCATCTTCCTCGAGGTGCGCGCCGACAACCCCATCGCCAAGGCGCTCTACGACTCGCTCGGCTTCGTCGAGATCGGCATCCGTCGCGGCTACTACCAGCCCGACAACGTCGACGCCGTCAGCATGCGCCTCGACGTGCCCGAGGCCGTCGCGCAGCCGGCCGGCGGGGCCGGCACGGCCGGCACGACCGCGCCGCGTGCCGGAGCGCCATCCTCGCGGCCCGGCGCCTCGACCCCCGGAGCGACGAGATGAACCGCGAAGCCCCGCTCGTGCTCGGCATCGAGACCTCGTGCGACGAGACCGGCGTCGGCATCGTCCGCGGCACCGAGCTGCTGGCGAACGTCATCGCCTCGTCGATGGACGAGCACGCGCGCTACGGCGGCGTCGTGCCCGAGGTCGCGGCCCGCGCCCACCTCGAAGCGCTCGGGCCGTCGATCGACGCCGCGCTCGCGGCATCCGGAGTCTCGCTCGACGACCTCGACGCGGTCGCCGTCACGAGCGGGCCGGGTCTCGCCGGTGCGCTCATGGTCGGCGTCGGCGCGGCCAAGGCGCTCGCGCTCTCGATCGAGAAGCCGATCTACGCCGTGAACCACCTCGTCGGGCACGTCGGCGCCGACCTGCTCGACGCCGACGCGCCGCTCGAGACGCCGACGATCGCGCTGCTCGTCTCGGGCGGGCACACGTCGCTGCTCGTCGTGCGCGACCTCGTCTCCGACGTCGAACTGCTCGGCGAGACCATCGACGACGCGGCGGGCGAGGCCTTCGACAAGGTCGCGCGCGTGCTCGGTCTGCCCTACCCGGGCGGACCCGAGATCGATCGCGCGGCGATCGGCGGCGACCCGAGGGCCATCCGCTTCCCGCGGGGCCTCACGCAGCCCAAAGACCAGGCGGCCCACCGCTACGACTTCAGCTTCTCGGGCCTGAAGACCGCGGTCGCCCGCTGGGTCGAGCAGCGCGAGGCGGCCGGCGAGCCCGTTCCGATCGCGGATGTCGCGGCGAGCTTCCGCGAGGCCGTCGCCGACGTGCTCGTGACGAAGGCCATCGCCGCGTGCACCGATCTCGGCGTGCCGCGCCTGCTGCTCGGCGGAGGCGTCGTCGCGAACGCGAGACTGCGCGAGCTCGCACAGGAGCGGGCGGATGCCGCGGGCGTGGCGCTGCGCGTTCCGCCGCTGTCGCTCTGCACCGACAACGGCGCGATGATCGCCGCGCTCGGCGCCCAGCTCATCATGGCCGGACACGCGCCGTCCGGGCTGTCGTTCGGCGCGGATTCGACCCTTCCCGCGACCGAGGTGCAGGTGGCCTGACCCGCCCTGCGCGGGAGGTGTGCTCGGTACTGCTGCCGCGCTAAAGTGGCGAACGGGGGTGGAAATCGCTCCTGCACGCATTCGATCCGACACGGTCGTCCCATCGTGTTCGGTACAGCATCGAGGAGACCACCGTGACCGACCCCAACGTTCCCAACCCGTCCGGCGACACGCCCGACATCCCCGCCGCGCCGGCCGCACCCGTGCCGCCCGCACCGCCGGCACCGCCCGCCTACTCGGCACCTCCGGCTGCGCCCGCCGCGCCGGCTGCACCGACCTACGGCGCGACCGCTCCGGCCTACGACGCCTCGGCTCCCGCGTACGGCGCGCCGACCCCCGCGAAGACCAACGTGCTCGCCATCGTGTCGCTCGTGGCATCCCTCGTGGGCTTCTTCACGGGCATCGGTTTCCTGGTCGGCATCGTGTGCGGCCACATCTCGCTCAGCCAGATCAAGAAGACCGCCGAGCAGGGCCGCGGCATGGCCATCGCCGGCCTGGTCATCGGGTACATCGGCCTCGTGATCTCGATCATCCTGACGATCGTGTTCATCGTCATCTTCGCGATCGCGGCGTCGTACGGCGGCAGCACGTACACGTACTGATCCACCTCACATCACGGAAGGTCGAACCATGAGCGATCCGAAGACTCCCGCCGACGGCACCGATCCGGCTGCGTCGATCCCCGAGGCCGCGTCGGCCGCCGCGCCCGAGGTGTCGACGCCCGACATCCCCGCGGCGCCCGACGTTCCGTCCGTGCCCGAGGTTCCGGGCGCGCCGACGCCTCCCGCGGCGCCGGAGCCCCCGGCAGCGCCGGAGCCCCCGGCCGCTCCCGAGCCGCCCGCGTACTCGGCGCCGGTTCCTCCGGCCGCCGAGGCGCCGCAGCCCTACGGAACGCAGCCGCCCGCAGCGCCGGCCTACGGCGCCCCGGTGCCGCCGCCCGCACCGCCCGCGTACGGAGCGCCGGTCGCTGCGGCCGGTTCGCCGTATGCACCTGCGGCGCCCGCCAAGGCCACGCCCGTGTACAGCCTGATCTCGCTCATCGCGGGCATCGTCGGCCTCGTGGGATTCTTCGTGGTGTTCATCCCGTTCGTGGGCGGCATCATGCAGATCTTCATCCCCGCCGCCGCGGTCGTGCTCGGCTTCATCGGCCGCAAGCGCGAGCCCGCGGCCAAGGGCATGTGGCTCACCGGCATCATCCTCGGGTTCGTGGGCGTCGCGATCGGCCTGATCTCGCTGCTGTTCTGGGCGCTGATCTTCGCGTCGGCGTCGAACTCGTACTACTACTGATCGCATGACGATTCCCCCCGCGGACCCGCCGCGACCTCGTCCGGTTCCGGATGCCTCGACCGAGGCGTCCGGGGCCGGCGAGGCGACGCGGCCGATCGACGAGTCGGCGCTCCGCGCGGCGGCTCCGTCGGCCGAGGGGGCGCCCGTTCCGATGGCCGTCGCGCCGCGCAAGTGGGACATGCCGCTCGACACGGGCGAGCTGCGCACGGTGCCGACCGGGCAGCTGCTCATCGTGCACCGGCCAGAGGCGTATGCCGAGGCATCCGACGAGGTCGAAGAGGAGGAGACGCAGCGACGGGTCTACAGCTGGGTCGGCGCCGTCTTCGGCGTCATCGGCGCCGCGGCGTCGCTCTTCGTCGGCTGGATGCTGCCGCTCTCGATCGTGGCGATCATCTTCGGCGTGCTCGGCCTCCGCCGTGAGGAGACCGGCCGCACGCTCGCCTTCGTCGCGATCGGCACGGGCGTCGGCGGGCTCGTGTTCTCGGCCGTGTGGATCGGGTACTACGCGATCGTGTTCGGCACGCTTCAGGTCTGAGCAGGATCGCGGGGCAAGCGCTCGACGAGCAGCGCGACGTGACGGCCCTCTTCACGGGTCATGACGAGCGTCGCGGATGCCGCGCCCTGCAGCTTGAGCTTCGTGCGCAGCACCGCGGGGTCGATGTCGATGCCGCGCTTCTTGATCTCGAGCGTGCCGATGTCGCGGGCGCGCAGCGCCTGCCGCAGTTGACGTTCGTCGACCGGCAGGCGTTCGATGACTCGGAAGCCCTGCGCGAACGGCGACTGGAACGCCGTGTCGCCCGTGAGGTAGGCGATGCCGTCGGAGAGCATCCACGCGCCGTGCGCCCGGGCCAGGTCGCCGATGAGCCGAGCGCGGATCACCGAGCCGTCGGGCTCGTAGAGGTAGTCGCCGAGGGGCCCGACGGGGGCGTCCTCGCTGTCGGCCGCCGCCGTGAGCTCGTCGGCGCCCTGATCGCCGACCACGAGGGCCGCGCGACGGATGCCGGGGCGGGCGACGGCGCCGAACCAGACGCCGAGCTCGACGACGTCGCCGCCGACCGAGATCCACTGGGCCTCGGCGTCGGCCGGGATGACGCCGCGATCGGTGCCCGGGCCGAGCTTCACGCCGACGGCCATGCGGTCGGCCAGGCCGAACGCGAAGTCGAGGCTCGGCGTGTAGTCCGCGGCATCCGCGAGCCGTCTCGTGCGCCCGCCGCTCGTGACGCGGCGCGCGGGGTCGAGCCAGGCGCCGCCGATGCCGCCGAGGTGCACCTCTTCGGCGGTCGTGTGCAGCACGCGTGCGTGCTCGAACGGGGTGAGGTTGAAGGCGGCGATCGCCGCGGTCACCTCGTCGGCCTCGGCCGCGGTGACCTCGAGGTCGACGGCCGCGAGGGCGAGCGAGTCGCCGCCGATGCCGCAGCCGAGGTCGGCGACGTGGCGGATGCCCGCTCGTGCGAAGCGGCCCGCGTGCAGCGCCGCGACGCGCAGGCGCGTGGCCTGCTCGAGTCCGGCCTCGGTGAAGAGCATGCTCGGAGCGAACTCGCCGAACTTCGCGCGCGCCTTGGCGCGCAGCTTCGACTGCGTGAGCACGGCGGCCACGAGCGAGGGGGAGTGGCCCTGTCGGCGGAGGTCGGAGACCGCGGCGACGATGTCGGTCTTCGCGTGCCATTCGGGCAGCGAGTCGAGCAGTCGCAGGCCTTCGGGAGAGAGCAGTTCGACGAGCTCGGAGCGGTCCACCCGGCCACGCTAGCACCCTGCCCGACGCAGTTGGCACTCACGTTGCACGAGTGCCAAATCGCGCCTAGACTCGTTTTAGCACTCTCGCTCTGAGGCTGCTAACCAGTCTTCATCGAGACAGTTTCTCATCAACAGAAGGGGTGAACCGTGTCGGTTTCCATCAAGCCGCTCGAGGATCGCATCGTCATCAAGCAGGTCGAGGCAGAGCAGACCACCGCGTCCGGTCTGGTCATCCCCGACACCGCCAAGGAGAAGCCCCAGGAGGGCGAGGTCGTGGCCGTGGGCCCCGGTCGCATCGATGACAACGGCAACCGTGTTCCGCTCGACGTGGCCGTCGGCGACAAGGTGATCTACTCGAAGTACGGCGGCACCGAGGTCAAGTTCGCGGGCGAGGACTTCCTCGTGCTGTCGGCTCGCGACGTGCTCGCGGTCGTCGTCCGCTAAGGCCGACCCCGCACCTTCCGAGGCTCGGATGCTGGGCCCACGTGCCGGAGGCTCCGCGCATCGCGCAGCGATGTGAGGAGTGGCACGGGGAGCATCCGGGCCTCGTCGTGTCCGGGCCGGTGGTGTCCGGGCCGCCGCGACCGCGGCTCGCCGCGACCGCGGCCGGAAGTCGTCGAAGGACGGCAGCCCGACGGCGACGCCGTGTCTCCGGGCGGGCGTACGGTTGACCGGTGACCTCCAGCACCGACCCCACGAGCACCGACCGAACGAACGCCGGCACCGCTTCGAAGGGCGGCGAGGTCAGCCGCCCGGGTCTCGCCTTCGCGATCGGGTCGTACGTCCTCTGGGGATTCCTGCCGATCTACTTCATCGCGCTCGCACCGTCGGGGCCGTTCGAGATCGTCGGCTGGCGGGTCGTGCTCTCGCTCGTGTTCTGCGCGCTCCTGCTCACCGTCACGCGCGCGTGGCGCCCGTTCGCGGCGCTCCTGCGCGATCGCCGCATCGTGCTCACCATGGGGCTCGCGGGCGCGCTCATCTACGTCAACTGGCAGACCTACGTCTACGCGACGGTGTCGGGGCAGGTCGTCGAGGCCGCCCTCGGGTACTTCATCAACCCGATCGTGACCGTGTTCCTCGGCGTCCTGGTGCTGCGCGAGCGACTGAACGTCACGCAGTGGGTCGCGGTCGGCATCTCCATCCTCGCGGTCGTCGTGCTCGCGGTCGGCTACGGCCAGCCGCCGTGGATCGCGCTCGTGCTGGCGTTCTCGTTCGGCACCTACGGCCTCATCAAGAAGCGCGTCGGCCCCAAGGTCGATGCCGTGTCGGGCCTCACGCTCGAGACGGCGTGGCTCACGCCGATCGCCGTGGTCATCCTCGTCGTCGTCGGCTCGACGTCGGGCCTGTCGCTCGGAGCCCACGGCCCGTGGCACACCGTGCTGCTCCTCAGCGCCGGGGCGATCACCGCGATCCCCCTGCTGCTGTTCGCGGCGGCGGCGCGTCGCCTGCCGCTCATCTACATGGGGTTCATCCAGTACTTCGCACCGTTCATCCAGTTCCTCGTGGGCGTCGTCGTGCTGCAGGAGCCGATGCCGCCGGAGCGGTGGGTCGGCTTCGGCCTGGTCTGGGTCGCGCTCATCGTGCTGACGTTCGACCTCCTCCGCGGGGCGCGGGCGGCCCGACGACAGGTCGTCGAGCTCACCTGAGCGACGGATGCCGCGGTGCCGCCGTGAGCGCATCGTCACCCTGCGTCATCCCGACGTCCGGTCCACCCCCGAATCGGGGTGGTCGAACGGTGCGCAAACGGTGGAATCGTGCGTGAAACGCCCTCGAGACGGTCGGAATGTGACGGTGAGGTAACACTTCAGACAGTGTTATCGGGTTGTGACCGGGATTCCTTTGCAGTGGGGCGCTCGCCGAATACTGTGACAGAACGGCGAGCCTCAGCCCGCTGGTTTGAACCACATTTCCTTCAGTCCCAAGGAGCAACATGAGCGTATTCGGCACGTCCCGACCCGCTCGTTCGCGCGGCAAGGTCTGGGCAGGGGTCGCGGTCGCCGCGACGAGCGCCCTCCTCCTGTCCGCCTGCGCGAGCGGCGAGACCGATTCCGGATCGGGCGACAGCTCGGGCCAGCGCGACGAGCTGGCCCTCACCATCGGCACGGCCCTGCCGCAGACCGGCAACCTGGCCTTCCTCGGCCCGCCCGAAGAGGCCGGCGTCGCCTACGCGACGTCGCAGATCAACGCGGCCACGGCCGACACCGGGCTGACCCTCGACGTCGTCTACGGCGACTCGGGCGACACCGACAACAAGGCGTACGAGACCGAGATCCCCCGCCTCCTCGGCGAAGACGTCTCGGCCATCATCGGCGCCGCGTCCTCGGGCACCTCGCTCCAGTTCATCGACCAGGTCGTCGGTGCGGGCGTCATCCAGTTCTCGCCGGCCAACACGTCCGACGCGTTCACCACGTACGACGACAACGGCCTGTACTTCCGTACGGCTCCGTCCGACGTGCTCCAGGGTGAGGTCCTCGGCAACCTGATCGCCGAAGACGGCAACCAGACGCTCGGCCTCATCGTGCTGAACGACTCGTACGGCACCGGCCTCGCGAAGTACATCACCGAGGCCTTCGAGGCCGCCGGTGGCGAGGTCGTCGCAGCACCCACGTACAACACGGGTGACACGACGTTCGACGCACAGGTCAGCGAGGTCCTCGCGGCCGACCCCGACGCCATCGCCCTGGTGACGTTCGACGAGGTCTCGACCATCCTCCCCAGCCTCTTCGGGCAGTTCCCCGCCGACAAGCTGTACTTCGTCGACGGCAACCTGAAGAACTTCGCCGACGCGTTCCCCACCGGCTCCCTCACGGGCGCCAAGGGCACCCTGCCCGGTCTGACGATCGACTCGATCTCCGACTTCACGGGTGAGCTCGACGCGTTCCTCGAAGAAGAAGGCACCCCGGCACTCGAGGACTACAGCTACGCGGCTGAGTCGTTCGACGCCACCGTCCTCCTCGCCCTCGCATCGCTGGCCGCGAACTCGACCGACCCGGCCGACATCGCAGCGAAGCTGATCGAGGTCTCCGGAGGCTCGGGCGACGGCGAGAAGTGCTCCACGTTCGCCGAGTGCGCCGACATCATCGTCGGTGGCGGCACGGCCGACTACGACGGCATCTCGGGCCCGATCACGTTCGACGAGGTCGGCGACCCGACCGAGGCGTCGATCGGCATCTACCAGTACGGCGACGACAACAACTACGCCGCCTACGAGGGTTGATCCCAACGTAATCAGCGGAGGGGCCCCGGTCTTCGGACCGGGGCCCTTCTGCGCGCCCGGGGGCGGTCGCCTGCCGTGGAAGGGCTTCCCGCACGAAGGTGGGCCCGCGCGGCCCGCGGGCGCGCAGCGTCAACGTCTTCGCGCGACGCTCGCATCCTCATCGACGCTCGCGTCCACATCGCCGCGGGCGTTCCTCCTGGCTCCGCACGCGCGCCTGTACGCGCGACGCGCCCCGCGCCGTGCAGGTGCCTGCCGGAATCGTGCAGATGCCTCCCGGACTCGTCCCGGTGTCTCCCGGACTCGAGATGCGCCTGAGGGCACCGAGTCGGTCCCGAACCGCATCGTGGCGGTTCGCGGGAGGACACGCCGCCGCCGTGCACCGAGAGAGCACGATCTGCCGGAGTCCGGCGTGACACAGCAGACCGTGTCCCCTCGGCGCACGATGGGGCGTCCCAGAGGGCTGCTGGGCTGTCCTGCGAGCCTTCCCGGATGCACTCGGATAGAGGGGGGACGCGTGGACACGCTTCCGCGTCAGGCGGCGGTGCCGGTGGTGCAGCTCGCGGCGAGCACGAAGAAGGGCGGGCCCTCGCTCTCGCGAGGACCCGCCCTTCGTGACGGGGTCGTGCCCGGTCAGGTGCCGAGCGTGCCGAGGTACAGCTCGGTGACCTTCGGGTCGTTCAGCAGCTCGCGGCCGGTGCCCGTGTAGGCGTCGCGGCCCTGGTCGAGCACGTAGCCGCGGTCGCAGATCTGCAGGCAGCGCCTGGCGTTCTGCTCGACCATGATGCAGGTCACGCCCGCCTTGTTGATCTCGGAGACGCGGATGAACGCCTCGTCTTGACGAACAGGGGAGAGGCCGGCCGACGGCTCGTCGAGCAGCAGCACCTTCGGGTCCATCATGAGCGCACGGCTCATGGCGACCATCTGGCGCTCGCCGCCCGAGAGCGAACCGGCGCGCTGCTTCAGGCGCTTGCCGAGCTCCGAGAAGATGCCCGTGACGAACTCGAGGCGCTCCTTGTACATGCCCGGGGCCTGGAAGAGCCCCATCTGCAGGTTCTCCTCGATGGTCAGGCTCGGGAACACGTTGTTCGTCTGGGGGATGAACCCGACGCCGCGTGCCACGAGCTTGTTCGCCTTGAGGCCCGTGATGTCCTCGCCCTGGAGCGAGACCGTGCCCTGTCGGATGTTGACCTGGCCGAAGATCGCCTTCAGCAGCGTCGACTTGCCGGCGCCGTTCGGGCCGATGATGCCGATGAGCTCGCCCTGTTCGGCGACGAGGGAGCATCCGTTCAGGATGTTGACGCCCGGCAGGTAGCCGGCGTGCACGTCGTCGATGAAGACGACGGGCGTGCTGGTCGCAGTCGCGTTGCTCACTGGTCCTTCTCCTTGCTGTCTGCTCCGAACTCGGCTTCGGCCTCGGCCGTGCCCTGGCTCGCGAGTTCGGCGGCGTCGACCGCCTCGGATGCCGAGGCATCCGTCGTCGGGTCGGCCTCTTCGGCGGTCACGCGCCCGGTCACGACACCGAGGTCGAGCTCCTGGTGCGCGCCGAGGTAGGCGTCGATGACGGCGGGATCCTGCATGACGGTGTACGGATCGCCCTCGGCGACCACGCGGCCCTCGGCCATGACGACCACCCAGTCCGCGATGTGGCGGACCATGTGCATGTCGTGCTCGACGAAGAGCACGGTCATGCCCTCGTCCTTCAGGTCGAGGATGTGGTCGAGCAGCGACTGCGTGAGCGCCGGGTTGACGCCGGCCATCGGCTCGTCGAGCATGACGAGCTTGGGCTCGCTCATGAGCGCGCGGGCCATCTCGAGGAGCTTGCGCTGACCGCCCGACAGGCTGGCGGCGAAGTCGCTCGCTTTGGTGTCGAGCTTGAACTTGGCGAGCAGGCCCATGGCGCGCTTCTCGATCTCGGCGTCCTGACCGCGCCAGGCGGCGGGGATCAGGCTCTGCCAGAAGCGCTCGCCGCGCTGGCCCTTGGCACCGAGCTTCATGTTGTCGAGCACGGTGAGCAGGCCGAGCGCCTTGGTGAGCTGGAACGTGCGCACCTGGCCCATGCGGGCGACCTTGAAGGCCGGAACGCCCGAGAGCGAGCGGCCCTCGAAGGTCCACGTGCCCTCGTTGGGCTTGTCGAACCCGGTCAGCAGGTTGAACAGCGTGGTCTTGCCGGCGCCGTTCGGTCCGATGAGGGCCGTGATGGCGCCACGCGGGATCTCGAGGTGCTCGACGTCGACGGCGGTGAGGCCGCCGAACGTGCGACGCACGCCGTCGGCGACGATGATCGGGTCGACCTTGGCGACGCCCGGCTTGGCGTCGCCGACGTGCAGACCCGTCGTCTTGGGGCGGGGGACGGGTGCGGCACCGGTCGAAGTGTCGACCGTCGCATCCGTCGTGGGCTCGGTGGGAGCCGGGATCTCACTTGACAAAGGTCAGCTCCTTCTTGTTGCCGAGGAGGCCCTGCGGCATGAAGATCACGAGCAGCATGAGCGCGACACCCACGAGGATGAAGCGCAGCGTGCCCGCCTGGATCTGCGTCATGAACGGCAGCACGCCGGCCTGCACGAGTGCGGGCAGGAAGTTGCTGAGGAAGGTCTGCAGCACCCAGAAGATCAGCGAGCCGAGCAGCGGTCCGAAGACCGTCGCCGCGCCGCCGAGCAGGAGGGCCGTCCAGACGAAGAACGTGAGCGAGGTCACGTAGACGCCGGGGCTGACCGCCGAGGGCAGTGCGTAGATGATGCCGCCGGCCGCGGCGATCACGCCACCGAGCACGAGGGCCTGCAGCTTGTACGCGAACGCGTTCTTGCCGAGGGCGCGCACGGCGTCCTCGTCTTCGCGGATGCCCTTGAGCACGCGGCCCCAGGGGCTGCGCATGAGCAGCCAGACCACGAGCACGGCGATCGCGAGCGTGATGAGGCCGAGGATGCGGACCCACCAGTCGTTCGCGTTGTAGACCCACGGTCCGAAGCCGTACGTGCCCTCGGGGATCGGGTTCGAGGCGCGGAAGCTCGCGTGGTAGCCGCTGAGGCCGTCGGCCGAGCCGGTGACCTCGTCGAACGCCGTCGTCAGGAAGAGGAGCCTGACGACCTCGGCGGCCGCGATCGTCACGATCGCGAGGTAGTCGCCTCGCAACCGCAGGGTCGGGACACCGAGGATGAGGGCGAAGATCGAGGCTGCCGTGAGGCCGATGATGGCCGCAAGCCACCACGGCAGGTCGAACGTCAGAATCGAGATCGCGTAGCCGTAGGCGCCGATGGCCATGAAGCCGGCGATGCCCATGTTGAGCAGGCCCGCGTAGCCGAAGTGCACGGCCAGGCCGAGGGCGGCCAGTGCGTAGCCGATCGTCGCCGGGCTGAGGATCGACGATGCCGTATTGGAGAAGATCTGAATCCAGTCCATGATGCGCGCCTAACCGATTCTCTCTCGTCGGCCCAGGATGCCCTGTGGCCGGAACAGCAGGATGACGATGAGGATGACGAGAGCACCCGCGTACTTGAGGTCGTCGGGGATCCAGAGGCCGGACACCTCGACGATCACGCCCACGATGAGCGAGCCGATGAGTGCGCCGTAGGCCGTGCCGAGACCGCCGAGGGTGACCGCGGCGAACATCAGCAGCAGCACCTGCGCGCCCATGTCCCACTTGATGCCGGGTCGGTAGTACGCGTACAGGATGCCCGCGAGGCCCGCGAGGGCGCCGGCGATGATCCACACGACGCGCACGACGTGGTCGACGTCGATGCCGGAGGCCGAGGCGAGCGACGGGTTGTCGCTGATGGCGCGGGTGGCCTTGCCGAGACGCGAACGCGTGAGCCAGATGGCGAAGGCCACGATCACGACGATCGAGATCACGATCGAGGCGATGTCGATGCCGCTCAGCTGGATCGGGCCGAACGACAGCTTCGGTGCCGTCGCGTACGGGAGCTGCGTGGTGCCGCCGCCGATGAAGAACTGGAAGATGTAGCGCATCGCCAGCGAGAGGCCGATGCTCACGATCATGAGCTGCACGACGCCGACGCGCTTGCGCCGCAGTGGTCGCCAGAGGATCACGTCGAGCAGGAGTCCGAGGCCCGCGCTCAGCACCACGGCGAGCGGGAGGCCGATCCAGAGCGGGAGCGCCATCGACCCTGCGCTCACCAGGAAGGAGGCCGCGACCGCGCCGAACGTGACCATCTCGCCGTGCGCGAAGTTCGAGATGCCGGTCGTGCCGAACACGAGCGACAGGCCGACCGCCGCGAGTGCGAGCATCAGGCCGAAGTTCAGGCCCTGCACGAAGCGCTGGATGAACTGGTCCCAGAGGCTGGTGACGTTGCGTTCGCCCTCGCCGATGAAGAAGTTTACGGTCACGCGCCCGCCGGCGCCGACCGTGACGTCCTTCTCGTTGGGGCTGTCGTCTTCGGGGTCGACGACCGCGATGCCCTCGGGAAGGGTCTCCTCGTCGAGCGTGACGGTGTAGTCGTCCTTCTCGGGCACGCTCACGCGCCACTGGCCGTTCTCGTCGGTCTCGACCTCTTGTTCACCCCCCGGTCCGTCGATCACGAGCCGGACGCCTTCGAGCGGTTCGCCGTCGAGTTGGACGTTTCCGCTGATGCGGTACGGATCGCCCTCGGCGGCCATGGCCGGGGATGCGGAGAGTGCGAAGACGCCGAGCATGGCGGCTGTGATGGCGAGGATGACGCCGAACAGCCTGATCATGCGACCGGGTGGGTACGCGACGGCAGGGGATGGGGATCTCACGAAACCTCCAGGTTGGGACACCACGGCGATAGGAGTCCCATCGGCCGTGAAGGAGACGTTATGAGCGTAGTGTGTCGTCCGTGTTTCGCATCCCCCACGTTCGGGAACCGCTGCCGAATCGTGAGAAACGCAACGCACCTGCAGGTGGGCGCGCTCTCGCGCACGGGATGTGCGCGGCGGCCTCGCGGGCGTGCGCGCGCCCGCGCGGCGCGCACGACGCGCACGGGGAATACTCCCAGCGCCGCCTCGATTAGACTCGGTAGACACCGTGCAAGGCCCTTCGCGCCGGCGGCGGTGCACTCGATGCCGACCACGCGATAAAAGGGGCGCCCCAATGGACCAGCACGACCCGTTCGGATTCATCGGACTCACGTACGACGACGTGCTGCTGCTCCCCGGGCCCACCGACGTCATCCCGAGCGAGGCCGACACGAGCTCCCGGCTGACGCGTCGCATCACCGTCGCGACGCCGCTGCTCTCCGCTGCGATGGACACCGTGACCGAGGCGCGCATGGCGATCGCCATGGCCAGGCAGGGCGGCATCGGCATCCTGCACCGCAACCTGTCCATCGCCGACCAGGCCGAGATGGTCGACCGGGTGAAGCGCAGCGAGTCGGGCATGGTCTCCAACCCGGTCACGACGACGCCCGATGCGACCGTGGCCGAGGTCGACGCGCTGTGCGCGACCTACCGCGTCAGCGGTCTGCCGGTCGTCGACGCCGACGGCATCCTCGTCGGCATCATCTCGAATCGCGACATGCGGTTCGTCTCCGAGTTCGAGAAGTCGACCACCAGCGTCGCCGACGTCATGACGAAGGCGCCGCTCATCACGGGCCGCGTGGGCATGAACCCCGACGAGGCGCTGGCGATCTTCGCGAAGCACAAGGTCGAGAAGCTGCCCCTCGTCGACGACGCGGGCCGTCTCACCGGTCTCATCACGGTCAAGGACTTCGACAAGTCCGAGCAGTACCCGAACGCCACGAAGGACTCCGAGGGCCGCCTGCGCGTGGGCGCCGCGATCGGCTTCTTCGGCGACGCCTGGGAGCGCGCCGAGGCACTGCGCGATGCGGGCGTCGACGTGATCGTCGTCGACACGGCCAACGGCCACTCCGCGGGCGTCATCGAGATGGTGCGTCGCATCAAGTCCGACCCGACGTTCGAGCACATCGACGTGATCGGCGGCCAGGCGGCCACCCGCGAGGGCGCGCAGGCGCTCATCGACGCGGGTGTCGACGCGGTCAAGGTCGGCGTCGGCCCGGGTTCGATCTGCACGACCCGCATCGTCGCCGGCGTCGGCGTGCCGCAGATCACGGCGATCTACGAGTCGTACCTCGCGGCGCGCGAGGCCGGCGTGCCGATCATCGCCGACGGCGGCCTGCAGTACTCGGGCGACATCGCGAAGGCGCTGGTCGCCGGCGCCGACACCGTCATGATCGGTTCGCTGCTCGCCGGCACCGACGAGTCGCCCGGCGACGTCGTGTTCCAGGGCGGCAAGCAGTTCAAGCTGTACCGCGGCATGGGCTCGCTCGGCGCCATGCAGACGCGCGGCAAGAACACCTCGTACTCCAAGGACCGCTACTTCCAGGCCGACGTGCCGAGCGACGACAAGCTGATCCCCGAGGGCATCGAGGGCCAGGTCGCGTATCGCGGTTCGGTCGCGGCGGTGACGCACCAGCTCATCGGCGGGCTGCGTCAGTCGATGTTCTACGTCGGCGGCCGCACCATCGCCGAGCTGAAGGCGAAGGGCAAGTTCGTGCGCATCACGGCGGCCGGGCTCAAGGAGTCCCACCCGCACGACGTGCAGATCGTGGTCGAGGCGCCGAACTACAAGAGGTAGCCCGGGTCACCGCGCGTCAGCGAGCCGCGTGACCGCCTCCCCGAGCACCTCGGGCGAGCACGCGAAGTTCAGGCGCGCGTGGCCGCGACCGACCTCGGCGCCGAACGCGGGTCCGCTCATGAGCGCGACCTTCGCGCGCTCGAGGGCGACGGCCGCGGGGTCGTCGCCCCAACCGAGCGCCGTCAGGTCGAGCCACGCGAGGTAGGTGGCATCCGGAATGCGGTAGCCGACGCCGGGCAGTTCCTCGGCGAGCAGGTCGGCGAGCAGGCGCCGGTTGTCGTCGAGGCTGCCGAGCACTCCGTCGAGCCACGGCCCGCCGTCGGTGAAGGCGGCGACCGTGGCGATCGAGCCGAACTGGCTCATGCGCCACGACACCTCGTAGGGCATCGCGTCGCGCAGGCGGTCGCCGCGTTCGCTCGCGGTGACGATGAGCGCGGCCTTCAGCCCGGCGATGTTGAACGCCTTGGTCGCGGCGGTGACGGCGACGCCGTGTTCGCGCGCGGCATCCGACACCGTGAGGAACGGCGTGTACGGGGTCGTGGGCTGTGCGAGGGGGCCGTGCACCTCGTCGCTCACGATCGTCGCGCCGAAACCGGCCGCCAGGTCGGCGAGGTGCACGAGGTCGTCGCGCGCGGGCACCCACCCGGTCGGGTTGTGCGGGTTGCAGAGGAGCATCGCGCGCACCCCCGAGGCGAACGCGGCCTCGATGCCGAGCAGGTCGAGCGACCATCCGTCGCGGATGCCGCCCTGCAACGGGATCTCCTCGACGACGCCGCCCGCCTCGGTCACGAGGTCGAAGAACGGCGGATAGATGGGCGAGGTCGCGATGACGCGGTCGCCGGGCGCGATGGCACGCCGGAGCACCTCGACGAGGCCCATCGACACGTCGGCCGTGCAGGTCACGCGGCTCGGGTCGAGCTCCCAGCCGAGGCGGGCGGCCGCGAACCCCTGGAACGCGTGCGCGACGGCCTCGGGACCGGCGTTGTATCCGGTGTCGGAGCGGTCGATCGCCCGGTGCAGCGCCGCGGCGATGGGTTCGGCGAGCGGGTAGTCCATCTCGGCGACGGGCAGCGGCAGCACGTCTTCGTCGTAGAGCCGCCACTTCGCGCTCGTGCGCGCGCGCAGCAGGTCGATGGGGTCCGCTTCGATGCGATGCAAGCCGTGCATGCCTCCAGCATGCTGCATCGCCGGCTCGGCGGCACCCGGAACGTGCGGGGGCCGTCGGCTCGCGGCTCGCGGCCTGCTCACCGGGCATGTATCCTGATCGGCTGCCTCAGCGCCGCGACGCGTGCGACAACCACGCGCGTCGTGAAGTGAAACGGATCACCCATGGGTTTCATCGACGTCAACGGCGTCTCCTTCTCCCTGCCCGACGGCAGGCCACTGCTCGCCGACCTCGCGTTCCGCGTCGTCGACGGCCGCACGACCGCGCTCATCGGCGCGAACGGCGCCGGCAAGTCGACGCTGCTGCGCATCATCCGCGGCGACCTGCGCCCCGACGAGGGCAGCGTGCAGGTCGACGGCGGCCTCGGCGTCATGGACCAGTTCGTCGGTCGACAGCCGTCCGAGGTCGACGCGTCGACGGATGCCGCGGCCTCCGCGCCGACGACGGTCGCGGGTCTGCTCGTGTCGGTCGCGCCGACGCGCATCCGGAGCGCCGCTCGCGAGCTCGAGGCATCCGAGAACGCGCTGATCGAGGCGGATGACACGACGAACCAGATGCGGTACGCGACCGCGCTCGCCGAGTACGCCGAAGCCGGCGGCTACGAGCAGGAGGTCGTGTGGGACCACTGCACGTCGGCCGCGCTCGGCATCCCGTTCGAGCAGGCGCGGTGGCGCGACCTGTCGACGCTCTCGGGCGGCGAGCAGAAGCGGCTCGCGCTCGAGGCGCTGCTGCGCGGACCGGAGCAGGTCCTGCTGCTCGACGAGCCAGACAACTCGCTCGACGTGCCGGGCAAGCGCTGGCTCGAGGGGGCGCTGCGCGCGACCCCCAAGACCGTGCTGCTCGTCTCGCACGACCGCGAGCTGCTCGCGCGCGCGGCCGACCGCATCGTGACGCTCGAGGCGGGGGCCGCGGGGAGTACGGCGTGGGTGCACGGCGGCAACTTCAGCGGGTACCACGCCGCGCGCGAGGAGCGCTTCGAGCGCCTCGACGAGTTGCGTCGCCGGTGGGACGAGCAGCATCTCGCGCTGAAGACCCTCGTGAACACGCTCAAGGTCAAGGCGACGTACAACGACGGCATGGCCTCGCGGTACCAGGCGGCCCTGACGCGACTGCGCCGCTTCGAGGACGCCGGCCCGCCGGAGGAGCGCCCACCGGCTCAGGCGGTGTCGATGCGGCTGCGCGGCTCGCGCACGGGCAAACGCTCCGTGGTGTGCGAGCAGCTCGAGCTCAGCGGGCTCATGAAGCCGTTCGACCTCGAGGTCTGGTACGGCGACCGCGTCGCCGTGCTCGGGTCGAACGGGTCGGGCAAGTCGCACTTCCTGCGCCTGCTCGCGGGCGGCGGCACCGTGCCCGACCGCACGCTCGGGCACGTCACGAGCGTGGGGGAGACGCTCGCGCGCGTGCCGCACGAGGGGCGCGCCGTCCTCGGCGCGAGGGTCGTGCCCGGCTGGTTCGCGCAGAACCACCAGCACCCCGAGTTCCGCGGACGCACGCTGCTCGACATCCTGCACCGCGGCGACGCGAACCGCGACGGCATGGCGCGCGAGGCCGCGAGCTCGGCGCTCGACCGCTACGGGCTCGCGGGCGCCGCACTGCAGCGCTTCGACGAGCTCTCGGGCGGGCAGCAGGCGCGGCTGCAGATCCTCCTCCTCGAGCTCTCGGGGGCGACCCTGCTGCTCCTCGACGAACCCACCGACAACCTCGACCTCGTCTCGGCCGAGGCGCTCGAGGACGCCCTGTCGCGCTTCGACGGCACCGTGCTCGCGGTCACGCACGACCGCTGGTTCACGCGCAGCTTCGACCGGTTCGTCGTGTTCCGCTCCGACGGGCAGGTCGTCGAGACCGATGCCCCGGTGTGGGACGAGGCGCGGGTCGACCGGGTGCGCTGACCCGGGCGGGCCGGCGGCCGGGTACCCCAGGGGTGCCCGGCCGCCGCGTCCGTTCGGCCCGCGGCATCCGTTCGATAGGCTGGCATGGTGACTCAGGAGATCGAGATCGGCCGTTCCAAGCGGGGCCGTCGTGTCTACGCATTCGACGACATCGCCATCGTGCCGAGCCGGCGCACGCGCGATCCAGAGGATGTCTCGGTCGCCTGGTCGATCGACGCGTACCAGTTCGACATCCCGTTCCTCGCGGCCCCGATGGACTCCGTCGTGTCGCCGCAGACCGCGATCATGATGGGCCAGCTGGGCGGCCTCGGCGTGCTCGACCTCGAGGGCCTCTGGACCAGGTACGAAGACCCCGAGCCCGTGCTCGCCGAGATCCGCAACCTCGCGCCCGAAGCGGCGACGCAGCGCATGCAGCAGCTGTACTCCGAGCCGATCAAGCCCGAGCTCGTCACGCAGCGCCTCGCCGAGATCCGCGCCTCGGGCGTCACGGTCGCGGGTGCGCTGTCGCCGCAGCGCACGCAGGAGCTCTACGAGACCGTCGTCGCCGCGGGCGTCGACCTGTTCGTGATCCGCGGCACCACGGTGTCGGCCGAGCACGTGTCGAAGAACCAGGAGCCGCTGAACCTCAAGCGCTTCATCTACGAGCTCGACGTGCCGGTCATCGTCGGCGGCGCCTCGACCTACACGGCCGCCCTGCACCTCATGCGCACGGGCGCGGCGGGCGTGCTCGTCGGCTTCGGCGGCGGCGCGGCCTCGACCACGCGCGCGACGCTCGGCATCCACGCGCCCATGGCCACGGCGGTGGCGGATGTCGCGGGCGCGCGTCGCGACTACCTCGACGAGTCGGGCGGCCGTTACGTGCACGTCATCGCCGACGGCGGCCTCGGCACCTCGGGCGACATCGTGAAGGCCATCGCCTGCGGCGCCGACGCCGTGATGCTCGGCGCGGCGCTCGCGCGGGCGACCGATGCGCCCGGCGGCGGCTACCACTGGGGCGCCGAGGCGCACCACTCGAAGCTCCCGCGCGGTCGCCGCGTGCACGTCGGCCAGATCGGCGAGCTCGAGCAGGTGCTCTACGGCCCGGCTCCCGCCGCCGACGGCAGCGCGAACCTCGTGGGTGCGCTGCGTCGCTCGATGGCGACGACGGGCTACTCCGACCTCAAGGAGTTCCAGCGCGTCGAGGTCGTCGTCGCGCCGTACCAGTCGTTCTGAACTCGGTCGCCCTCACCCTCCTGATCCGGCCCCCGCTCGGGTAGCGTTGAAGTCGGATCACGCGGTCGCCGTCTGCGATCGCGAGGATGGGGACGACGATGGCGACACAGAGGTCCGGATCGACGACGAAGGCGGGAGCGGGTGCCCCGGCATCCGTGGCCCGCTCGACGAAACTCGGTCCTGAGGAGCGCTCGGCAGCGATCGCGCGGCTGAAGGAGAAGGAACTCGACATCCTCGTGGTCGGCGGCGGCATCGTCGGCACGGGTGCGGCGCTCGACGCCGTCACACGAGGGCTCTCGACCGGCCTGCTCGAGGCGCGCGACTGGGCGTCGGGCACGTCGAGCCGCTCGTCGAAACTCGTGCACGGCGGCATCCGCTATCTCGAGCAGCTCGACTTCCGGCTCGTGCGCGAGGCGCTCATCGAGCGCGGACTCCTGCTCCAGCGCATCGCGCCGCACCTGGTCAAGCCAGTGCGGTTCCTCTACCCGTTGAAGAAGCGCGTGTTCGAGCGCATCTACATCGGTGCGGGCATGCTGCTGTACGACGTCTTCAGCTACACGGGCGGCCGGCCGCCTGGGGTTCCGCACCACCGCCACCTCTCGAAGCGCCAGGTCATGCGGGCGATCCCGTCGCTCTCGAACGACGCGCTCGTCGGCGGCCTCACGTACTACGACGCGCAGGTCGACGACGCCCGCTACGTGGCCTCCCTCGCCCGGACCGCCTCGTCGTACGGCGCGCACGTCGCCTCGCGGGTCAAGGTCGAGGGCTTCATCAAGGTCGGCGAGCGCGTGGTCGGCGTCAAGGCGCACGACCTCCAGACCGACGAGCACTTCGAGATCCGCGCCAAGCAGGTCGTGAACGCCACCGGGGTCTGGACCGACGACACGCAGCGCATGGTGGGCGAGCGGGGCACGTTCAAGGTGCGCGCATCGAAGGGCATCCACCTCGTGGTGCCGCGCGACCGCATCCAGTCGGCGATGGGCATGATCTTCCGCACCGAGAAGAGCGTGCTGTTCATCATCCCGTGGGGCCGGCACTGGCTCATCGGCACGACCGACACCGACTGGAACCTCGACAAGGCGCACCCGGCCGCGACGGCCGCCGACATCGACTACCTGCTCGAGCACGTGAACGCGCTGCTCGCCATCCCCCTGACGCGCGAAGACGTCGAGGGCGTGTTCGCGGGCCTGCGGCCGCTGCTCGCCGGCGAGAGCGACCAGACCTCGAAGCTCTCGCGCGAGCACATCGTCGCGCACACGGTGCCGGGGCTCGTGGTCGTCGCGGGCGGCAAGTGGACCACGTACCGCATCATGGCGAAAGACGCGATCGACGCCGCCGCCGATGCGCTCGACGGGCGCGTGCCGGTCTCGACGACGCAGGACATCGCGCTCCTCGGCGCCGAGGGCTACCAGGCCGCGTGGAACAAGCGCGCCAAGATCGCCAGGGCGTTCGACGTGCACAAGGTGCGCATCGAGCACCTGCTGAACCGGTACGGCACCCTGACCGACGAACTGCTCGACCTCATCAAGGCGGATGCCTCGCTCGGCGAGCCCCTGCCCGGGGCCGACGACTACCTTGCGGCCGAGGTCGTGTACGCGGCGTCCCACGAGGGCGCGCTGCACCTCGACGACGTGCTCGCGCGCCGCACGCGCATCTCGATCGAGGCGTGGGACCGCGGCGTCTCCGCGGCGCCCGTCGCGGCGCGGCTCATGGCCGACGTGCTCGGCTGGGACGCCGAGCGCGAGCAGCTCGAGGTCGAGCGCTACCTCGAGCGCGTCGCCGCCGAGCGCGACTCGCAGCTGCAGCCCGACGACGAATCGGCCGACCGAGTGCGGCTCGGGGCGCCCGACATCGTCAAGGTCGACTGACTCCGGTGCGGCGCCCGTGGCGGGCGCCGCACCGCCGGTCGCCCGGGCCCTGCCGTCCTGGCGCTCAGGGTTCGCGAAGTAGACTTGTCGGCATGCCCGAAGCCCTGTCCGCCGCCCACGCGCGAGGCATCGGGGTCTGATGCTGCAGATGATGCTGCGCCCCCGATGGGTGCTCGCGCTCCTCTTCGCCCTCGCGGTCGCCGCGGCCTTCGCGCTGCTCGGACAATGGCAGATCGAGCGCGCCGTCGAGCAGTCGACGACCATCGAGCGGCCCACCGAAGACGTGCTGCCGCTCGGCGATCTGGTTCAACCCGACACGGCGACCGAGCAGGTCGCCACGGCGCAGCGCGTCGAGGTCGAGGGCGTGTACGTGCCCGGCGACACCGTGCTCGTCGAGGGCCGGCTCAACGACGGCGTCGCCGGCTACTGGGTGGTCGCGCACCTCGAGGTGACGGATGCCGCGGCCGGCGGCCTGCCCGTCGCCCTCGGCTGGGCGGCCGACCGCGAGACCGCGCAGGATGCAGCAGATGCCTTCGACGCCTCGGTCGTCGAGGAGGTCGGGGCCGACGCTGCGGGCGTCGGCGCCGAGACGCAGGTCGTCGGACGCTTCCTCCCGAGCGAGGCCCCCGTCGCGCCCGACGAAGACGGCGACCCGTTCGCCATGACGACGGTCGCCGTGGCGCAGCTCATCAACGTGTGGGCCGACTACGACGACCGCCCGGTGTACTTCGGCTACATCACGACGACGGATGCCGCGCCGGGCCTCGAGGCGATCGCCTCGCCGCCGCCCGAGCACACGTTCGAACTCAACTGGCTGAACGTCTTCTACGCGGTCGAGTGGGCCGTGTTCGCGGGCTTCGCGGTGTACCTCTGGTACCGCCTCGTACGCGACGCGGTCGAGCGCGAGCAGCAGGAGGCCGAGGAGGCCGCCGCCGCGGCAGCGGCCGACGCGGCGCCCGGCGCTGCTGCGGACTCCGCCGGCGACCCCGCGGACTCCGCCGCTGCCGAGGCGAAGTAGACTGGGCCCATGCCCCTCGAGCCGAAATCCGCCGATCTGCCGCGCATTCGCGGGGCGCTGAAGCTCTACAAGGTCACGTCGGTCATCACCGGCGTGATGCTGTTGCTGCTCTGCGCCGAGATGCTGCTGAAGTACGTGTTCCACTACGAGCTCTTCGGGTTCGGCCCGGCCGGCTTCCTCACCCTGGCGCCCGTCGTCGAGACGCCCGCAGGGCTCGTCTCCACGGGCGAGGGCGTGAACCTCTCCACGGGCATCCTCATCGCCCACGGCTGGTTCTACGTGCTCTACCTGTTCAGCGACTTCCGCCTCTGGAGCCTCATGCGCTGGCCGTTCACGCGGTTCGTGCTCATCGCGCTCGGCGGCATCATCCCGTTCCTCTCGTTCTTCCTCGAGGTGCGCATCGCCCGCGAGGTGACCGGGTACCTCGACTCGCGCGAAGCCCGTGAGGCCGCAGCGCAGCCCGTTCCCGCATCCGACGCCGACCCCGTGGAGGCCCAGCCGTGACCGACCAGCCCACCGAGCAGCGCCCAGTCCTCGTCGTCGACTTCGGCGCGCAGTACGCGCAGCTGATCGCCCGACGCGTGCGCGAGGCATCCGTGTACTCGGAGATCGTGCCGCACACGATCACCGCCGATGAGGTGCGCGCCCGCAACCCGATCGGCATCGTGCTCTCCGGCGGGCCGTCGTCGGTCTACGAAGAGGGCGCGCCGTCGCTCGACGAGGGCATCCTGCAGCTCGGCGTGCCCACGCTCGGCATCTGCTACGGCTTCCAGGTCATGGCGCAGCAGCTCGGCGGCGAGGTCGCGCACACCGGCCACCGTGAGTACGGCTCGACCGAGACCACGCTGCGCACCGACGACAACCAGCTCCTCGGCGGGCAGCCCGAGCACCAGATCACGTGGATGAGCCACGGCGACTCCGTCGCGGTCGCGCCCGAGGGCTTCGAGGTGCTCGCGTCGACCGCGACCACGCCCGTCGCCGCGTTCGCGAACGACGAGCAGGGCTTCTACGGCGTGCAGTGGCACCCCGAGGTCAAGCACTCCGAGTACGGCCAGGGCGTCATCGAGAACTTCCTGCACCGCGCCGCCGGCATCCCCGCCGACTGGAACTCCGGCAACGTCATCGCCGAGCAGGTCGCCCGCATCCGGGAGCAGGTCGGTTCGGCTCGCGTCATCTCCGCGCTGTCGGGCGGAGTCGACTCCGCGGTCTCGACCGCGCTCGTGCAGCAGGCCGTCGGCGACCAGCTGACCGCGGTGTTCGTCGACCACGGGCTGCTCCGCCAGGGCGAGCGCGAGCAGGTGCAGAACGACTACGTCGCCGCGACGGGCGTCCGCCTCGTCACCATCGACGCGGTCGACACCTTCCTCGATGCGCTCGCAGGCGTGACCGACCCCGAGGAGAAGCGCAAGATCATCGGCCGCGAGTTCATCCGCGCGTTCGAGCAGGCCGAGCGGGACCTCATCGCCGAGGCGGCTGCCGATGGCCAGCCGATCAAGTTCCTCGTGCAGGGCACGCTCTACCCCGACGTCGTCGAGTCGGGCGGCGGCACGGGCACGGCGAACATCAAGAGTCACCACAACGTGGGCGGCCTGCCCGAAGACCTGCAGTTCGAACTGGTCGAGCCGCTGCGCACGCTCTTCAAGGACGAGGTGCGCGCCATCGGCCGCGAACTCGGCCTGCCCGAAGAGATCGTGGGGCGTCAGCCGTTTCCGGGGCCAGGCCTCGGCATCCGCATCGTGGGCGAGGTCACCCGTGATCGTCTCGATCTGCTCCGCCAGGCCGATGCGATCGCGCGCGAAGAACTGACTGCGGCGGGTCTCGACCAGGAGATCTGGCAGTGCCCCGTCGTGCTCCTCGCCGACGTGCGCTCGGTGGGCGTTCAGGGCGACGGCCGCACCTACGGCCACCCGATCGTGCTGCGCCCGGTCTCGTCCGAAGACGCGATGACCGCCGACTGGACCCGCCTCCCGTACGACGTGCTCGCGCGCATCTCGAACCGCATCACCAACGAGGTCGCCGATGTCAACCGCGTCGTGCTCGACGTCACGTCGAAGCCACCGGGAACCATCGAGTGGGAGTGATCGCGTACTGACGCGAAGCGAACGGCCGCCCTCGGGCGGCCGTTCGTCGTTCACCGGGCATTCCGGTGGGTGCTCCTGACATCCGACGCCGCGCACGGCAGGATGGGAAAGGTGAATGTCGTCGAGAATGCCAAGGTCACCGTCGTCGGAGCCGGAAGCGTGGGCACGAGCCTCGCCTACGCCACGCTCATCAGGGGAGCCGCGAGCGAGGTCGCGCTCTACGACATCGCCCGTGAGAAGGTCGAAGCCGAGGTGCTCGACCTCGCGCACGGCACCCAGTTCACCGGCGCGAGCGTGAGCGGCGGCGCCGATCTCGCGGTCGTCGAGGGCTCGCACGTCGTCGTCATCACGGCGGGCGCGAAGCAGCAGCCGGGCCAGACGAGGCTCGACCTCGCGGGCACGAACGTGCGAATCCTCGAGAAGCTGCTCCCGAACCTGCTCGAGCGCGCACCCGACGCGATCTACGTGCTCGTCACGAACCCCGTCGACGTCATGACGGTCGCCGCGCAGCGCATCTCCGGTCTGCCGGCCAACCGCATCTTCGGGTCGGGCACGGTGCTCGACACCTCGCGGCTGCGGTGGCTGCTCGCGAAGCGTGCGGGCGTCTCGACCTCGAGCGTGCACGCGGCCATCGTCGGCGAGCACGGCGACACCGAGTTCCCCCTCTGGTCGCAGGCGGGTATCGGCCCCGTGCCGATCCTCGAGTGGCGCGGCAGCGAGCCGTTCACCCTCCCAGAGCTCGACCGGATCGCCGACGAGGTGCGCAACGCCGCCTACACGGTCATCCGGGGCAAGGGTGCGACGAACTACGCCATCGGCCTCGCGGGCGCCCGCATCGTCGAGGCGATCGTGAACAACGAGCGGGCGGTGCTGCCGGTCAGCACGGTGCTGAGCGGCATCCGCGGCCTCGACGGCATCGCGCTGTCGCTGCCGAGCATCGTCGGCGGCGAGGGGGCGTTCCCGCTCGCCGAGGCGCCGATGTCCGAGCTCGAGGGGGTCCAGCTCGAGACCTCGGCCGAGGTGATCCGCACGTCGCTCGCCTCGCTCGGGTTCTGACGGGCCTCGGTCGCACGACCGGTGAGGGGCGGATGCCGCGTGGCCGCGGCATCCGCCCCTCTGCCGTTTCATCGTGCGCCCGGCGAAACGACGGACGGGGCCGCCCGAAGGCGACCCCGTTCGTCGAGCGAGTCGAGTGCTAGTCGCGGGTGATCGCGATCATGCGCAGGATCTCGAGGTACAGCCAGATGACGGTGACCATGATGCCGAACACGCCGGTCCATTCGTACTTCTTGGGAGCGCGGTTGCGAACGCCCTGCTGGATGAAGTCGAAGTCGAGCACGAGCGAGTACGCGGCCATGATCACGACGAGCACACCGAGGATGAGACCGAACGGGATGCCGGCGATCTCGGCGCCGCGAAGGCCCCACGGGTCGTTGTTGACGCCGGTCCACATGAGGATCATGTTGATGACCGAGAACACGAGGTAGCCGACCATCGCGATGAGGAAGACCTTCGTCGCCTTCTTCGATGCGCGGATCTTGCCCGAGGCGAAGAGCGCGAGCGTCACGCCGAACACGACGAGCGTCGCGATGACGGCCTGCGCGACGATGCCGCCGCCGTACATGAGCTCGTACCAGGCCGAGATGCCGCCGACGAAGACGCCCTGCACGCCCGCGTAGGCGAGGACCAGTGCGGGGGAGGGCTGCTTCTTGAAGATGTTGACCAGGGCGAGCACGAAGCCGACGAGGCCGGCGCCGATCCAGAGGAAGGGGACGCTGTCGACGGTCACCCAACCGAGCGCGGCACCCACGAGCAGGAGGCCGAACCCGACGACCGACTTCTGGATGGTGGTCTCGATCTGCATGACCTCGCGGTCGGGCAGCGTCGCGGGCTGGTTGTAGATCTCCTGCAGCTGCTGCGCGGACATGTCTTGCGCGACGGCCACGGCTCCCTGCTTGGAAGAGAAGGCGTCGTTCCGCGAGAAGGCGGGATTGTCGAGAGCCATGGGGTGTTCCTCTGCTTTCGGCTGTCGTCGGTGCGGGGGAAGGGGTCGGATGCTGGATCCGGTGCTGCTACCAATCTAACCGGAGATTTCCGTGACGACGCCGTGAGTTCACGCGGATTTCCGCCGAGAGCGAAGGGTTCGACGGTTACGCTGAGGCGCATGTCGCACCCCCGGACGCATCATCCGCTCGTGATCGGCCACCGAGGCGCCTCGGGTTATCGCCCCGAGCACACCCGCTCGGCCTACGAGTTGGCGTTCGCCCTCGGCGCCGACGCGGTCGAACCCGACCTGGTCGCCACGCGCGACGGCGTGCTCGTGCTGCGGCACGAGAACGAGATCTCGGGAACGACGGATGTCGCGCATCGCACCGAGTTCGCCGGGCGCCGCACGACGCGCGAGATCGACGGCGTGGCGCTCACCGGGTGGTTCACCGAGGACTTCACGTGGGCCGAGCTCTCGACGCTCCGGGCGACGGAGCGCCTCGGCGCGCTGCGTCACACGAGTGCGAGCTTCGACGGTCGCTACCCGGTGATCCGGTTACGCGACCTCTTCGACATCGTCGACCGTGCCGCCGACGAGCGCGGCCGCCTGCTGCGCTTGGTCGCCGAGTTCAAGCACGCGTCCTACTTCGCGGGCATCGGACTGCCGCTCGACGAGCTCTTCGCCGCGGAGCTCGACGCGGCGGGGTGGGGCGACGGCGGCGAGCGGCTCATCTCGGAGGCCTTCGAGCCCACGGTGCTCGACGAACTCGCCGCACGCGGCGTGGGGGGCCCGAAGGTCCTGCTCGTCGAGGGGGCCGGGTCGCCGGCCGACCTCGTGCGCTCCGGCGGGTCGGGCGCCCCCTCGTACGACTCCTTCGTGACGGATGCCGGTCTGCGGGCGCTCGTGGGCCGGTTCGACGGGGTGAGCGTCGGGGTACCGAGACTCCTCGACGCGGATGGCGCGGCCGCGCGCGGCGCGTCGGCTGCGCGTGGGGGCGGGGCGCCCGCCGACGCACCCCTGCGCGGGGCCGCGCTCGTCGATGCCGCCCACGCCGTAGGACTCACCGTGTTCACGTGGACCCTGCGCCCCGAGAACAAGTTCCTGGCCGCCCGGTTCCGCCGGGGCAAGGGCAAGTCCGCGTGGGGCGACTGGCAGGGCGCGTTCGGCGCGGTGTTGGCCACGGGCGTCGACGGGGTCTTCGTCGACCAGCCCGACCTCGGGGTCGAGATCCGCGCGGAGCTGTCGGGCGGCTGAGGGCGCTGTCGCCCACGTCGCCGCCGACCTCGGCGTCGGCCCCTCGCCCGAACGACGGATGCCGCGTCGGGATCGTTCCCGCCGCGGCATCCGTCGTTCGTGGCTGACGCCTACTTCACCTGGTCGCTGATGACCTGCATGATCGAGGTGTCGGCGAGCGTCGTGGTGTCGCCGACCTCGCGGCCCTCGGCGAGGTCGCGCAGCAGGCGACGCATGATCTTGCCCGAGCGCGTCTTCGGCAGCTCGTTCACGATGAACACCTGGCGGGGGCGCGCGATGGCGCCGATCTGGCCTGCGACGTGCTTGCGCAGCTCTTCGCTCGCGGCGGCGACGTCGGTGACCTGTGCGGCCTGGCTGGCCTTCAGGATGACGAACGCGACGACCGCCTGGCCCGTGGTCTCGTCGGCGGCGCCGACGACGGCGGCCTCGGCGGTCCAGGGGTGGGCGACGAGCGAGGACTCGATCTCGGCGGTCGAGAGGCGGTGCCCCGACACGTTCATGACGTCGTCGACGCGGCCGAGCAGCCAGATGTCGCCGTCGGCGTCACGCCGTGCACCGTCGCCGGCGAAGTACTTGTCGCCGAACTTCTCCCAGTACGTCTCCTTGAAGCGCTCGGGGTCGCCCCAGATGCCGCGGAGCATCGACGGCCACGGCTCGGTGATGACGAGCAGTCCGCCGTCTTCGCCCTCGACGGGCGTGCCGTCGTCGGCGAGGATGTCGATCGAGATGCCGGGCACCGCGACCTGCGCGCTGCCGGGCTTCAGGTCGGTCACGCCGGGCAGCGCCGAGATCATGATCGCGCCGGTCTCGGTCTGCCACCACGTGTCGACCACGGGGATCGAACCGCCCCCGATGACGTGGCGGTACCAGATCCAGGCCTCGGGGTTGATGGGCTCGCCGACCGAGCCCAGCAGACGCAGCGAGCGCAGGTTGAACGCGTGCGGGATCTGCCGGCCGAGCTTCATGAACGAGCGGATGGCGGTCGGCGCCGTGTAGAGGATCGAGACCTTGTACTGCTCGACGATCTCCCACCAGCGGCCGGGGTGCGGCGTGTCGGGCGTGCCCTCGTAGAGCACCTGGGTGGCGCCGTTCGCGAGGGGGCCGTAGACGACGTAGGAGTGGCCGGTGATCCAGCCGACGTCGGCCGTGCACCAGTAGACGTCGGTCTCGGGGTGCAGGTCGAACACGTTCTTGTGCGTGAACGCGGCCTGCGTGAGGTAGCCGCCGCTCGTGTGCAGGATGCCCTTGGGTTTTCCGGTGGTGCCCGACGTGTAGAGGATGAACAGCGGGTGCTCGGCCTCGAACGCCTGCGCCTCGTGCTCGGACGACGCGGTGGCCACCGTCTCGTGCCACCAGAGGTCGCGCCCCTCAGTCCACTCGACCTCGTTCTCGCCGCGCTTGACGACGAGCACGTTGCGCACGCTGTCGCCGACCGACTTCGTCAGGGCGTCGTCGACGACGGGCTTCAGCGCGAACACCTTGCCCTTGCGGTAGCCGCCGTCGGCGGTGATCACGAGGGATGCCTCGGCGTCGTCGATGCGCGAGGCGAGGCTGTCGGCGCTGAACCCGCCGAACACCACCGAGTGGATCGCGCCGATGCGGGCGACGGCCAGCATCGAGACGACGGCCTCGGGGATCATGGGCAGGTAGATGGCGACGCGGTCGCCCGAGCCGACGCCGAGGTCGGTCAGCACGTTCGCGGCGCGCTTGACCTCGTCGGTCAGCTCGGCGTAGGTGATGTCGCGGGTGTCGCCCGGTTCGCCGACCCAGTGCAGCGCGACGCGGTCGCCGTTGCCGGCTTCGACGTGGCGGTCGAGGCAGTTGACGGCGACGTTGAGATCGCCGTCCTCGAACCACTTCGCGAACGGCGGGTTGGTCCAGTCGAGGGTCTTGGTGAAGGGCTTGTCCCAGTGCAGCAGGTCGCGCGACTGGTCGGCCCAGAACCCGACCCGGTCGGCCTGCGCGGCCTCGTAGAGGGCGCTGTCGGCAACGGCATTGGCGGCGAACTCGGGGCTCGGGCGGAATCGCCTGATCTCCTCGAGCGCGTGATCGATCTGAACGGTCATGGTTCTTCAGTCGCTCCTTCGCGATATGGATCATCGGTGGGTCGCCTGCCCCAAGAGCACCCTACCCGCCGCATGAGGGACCGACGACTCGTGCATGACGATGTGCGTCAGCGGGCCTTGGCTTGTGGAGAACCGAGGGTTACTGTGCCTTTGCGCAGAGAAATCTGTGTGTCCGCACAAATGAGGACAAAAAGTACTTGCGAATGTATTCGCAGGCTCTATGCTGAATACCGCCCGAACATTCGTTTTCGTGGCCTGCAGCACTCGTGATTCCCCCCAATCCTTGTGCTGCCGAGGCGGCACCTGTTCCCCCCAATGGGTGCCGCCCCCTTTCGTTAGGGGGTACCGCTCTCGAGCGGTGCTGCAAGATCGAGTCCTCCTCCACAACGGTGTGGGGGAGGCTCTTTCCATTTCTGCAGCCGGGCGGATGCCGCCGGGGCCGCCGCGGTTCGTAGCGTCGGCGTCATGCCCGTCGCACCGTTCGTCGCCACCCCGTCGTGGGAGCCCCCGCGTCTGCCCGCGCTCGCTCCCGGAGCTCCGCCGCGTGCCGTGCCGGTCGGATCGGTCGGATCGGCCGTACGGCCGGGCCTGCTGCCCGCGTCGGTCGTCGGGCGGCCCGCTGGTGTCGAGACCGCCGACCCGATCGGGCACGACCTCGGCGTGCTCGGGCCGCTCGCCGCGTTCGCGACCGCAGACGTCACGGACCTCTTCCTCAACGGGTCCGCCGGACTCTGGGTCGACCGCGGCTCCGGGCCCGAGCACGAGCCGAGCTGGACCGCCGACGAGGCAGCGGTGCGCGCGCTCGCCGTGCGGCTCATCGCCCGCGGCGGTCGGCACATCGACGAGTCGAAACTGTAAAATAGACACATGAGGAAGAGTGCCGAAGGAGAGGACGAGATGACCAGCTATGACAGCGTCGACAGCCCCGGCGTGTTCCTGCTCAGTGAATACCACCGGTCCACCGAGCCCACCACCCCGCGGCAGACGTTCGGCCACAAGATGCGCCGCCGCGCCGCGGCTGGCGAATGCCGCATTTGGCAGTGGAACGGCCGCCGGTACGTGGAGTTCCGCTGATGGACCTGATCACGGAGTACGTGAACGCCAACGGCGACGACGACCGTGAGATCACGCTAGAGCGGTGCCGGATCGCCTTCGAGGCGGTTGGCCGGCTGACCGGCGCTCCGCGGAACGAGGCAGCGAAGATCTTCGCCGAGCAAACCACCCGGGCGCTGGCGGACCAGCGGTTCGACGAGCTCACGCAGCCAGAGGAGCACGCAAACGCGATGCGCACCTCGGTGGTCTCTGGCGGGACGAGGATCACGCACATAGCAGTAACGCAGCGGGCCGCTGCATGGGCCATTGCGAGCGTCGCGGGCCGGCCCACGGTCCGGTCGATCGGACCCGCCATGCGCTTGGCCACTTACACGGCGCGGGGTGTGGCAAGTCACCGGGACGCGCTGATCGCCGGCCCGACGCTGACCGTCGACGAGCTCGAGGAGCAGGTCGACCGGATCATTGCCGCGCACCCGACGGTGGCGAGCATTACTGCCGACGACGTGCTCGGCTGGCTAGGAGCGAACCTCCACAAGGTCGGGGCCAGTACGCTCGATGCATTCGGCGAGAAGGTGCGGGCAGAGGTGGAGCGTCGGGAGCGAGCATGAGCGCCTCTAAGGCTCCGGCCAGGTTCAAGGGCACCGGGCGCATCGGGCCACGTCGCTGTGTGATCTACAGCCGTATCTCGGCCGACAAGGAGGGCGACGCGCAGGGTGTGGCGAGGCAGGAGGACGACTGCCGGGCGCTCGCGAAGCGTCACGAGTTCGAGGTCGTGCAGGTCTACCGCGACAACGACATCTCGGCTTCGACGAAGAGCACGAAGCCCCGCCCGGCTTACGACGCGATGCTCGACGCAGCCCGGGCCGGAGCGTTCGAGGCGATCCTCTCGTATAGCAACAGCCGCCTCACCCGGCGACCTCGTGAGTTCGAAGATCTGATCGACTTGCACGAGCGCACGGGGATCCAGTTCCACACCGTGGCGTCAGGCTCGTTCGACCTCTCCACGGCCGACGGTCGGCGCATGGCGCGCTTCCTCGCGGGTGAGGCCACCGCCGAGGCTGAGCGCACCAGCGAGCGCGTCAGGCGGGCCAAGGCGGAGAACGTCCTTAAGGGGGAGTACCGCGGCGGCCCGCGGCCGTTCGGCTACGAGAACGGCGGCATGAAGGTGCGGCCGAAGGAGGCCGAGGCGATCGCGTATGCCGCCTCCGCTGTGCTGGAGGGTCGGTCGCTCGCTGCGGTCGCGCGGGAGCTGAACGAGCGCGGGATTCGGCCGGCGTCGACGAACCGCAAGGACCGCGACCTGAAGAAGACGCCTCCGAGGTGGAAGGCCGGGAATCTCCGGGACATGCTGCTCCGACCTCGCAACGCGGGCATCCTCGCGCATGGACTCCCGAACCGGAATGCCACCACGAACAACAGCACGAAGAAGTACAAGGAGATCGGCCCTGCAGCATGGCCCGCGGTTCTCGATGAGGACGTATGGCGGGCGCTCAAGGCGGTGCTGACCGAACAGAGTCGCCGCACCAATGTGAACAGCGACGTGCGCTGGCTCGGGACCGGCATCTACCGCTGCGGCGTGCCACTCACTCGCGAGAACACCGACGCCCCCGAGGGTGAGGTGTGCGGCGGCAAGCTGCGCACTGCGCCGCATGGCGGGACCGGCTCGAGGAAGGGACCGCGCCGGATGCTGTACCGCTGCTCCGAGCGCGCGCACCTGACCGTCGCTCAGGAGTCCACCGATGCGTATGTGCTCGGGCAGGTCGCCGAACTGGTGCGCGACCCGCGGATCGTCGCCGGGCTGAGCCCCACCACCGCCGTCGACGTCCAACCTGAGCGCGACGCTCGCGCAGTGCTCCTGGCTCGACTGAAGCGCACGGATCACGACTACGACGAAGACCTGATCGACGCGCGACGGCACCGGGAGAAGACGACCAAGCTGAACGCCGAGCTCGCCGCGATCGACAAGAAGCTGGCCGACGCGGCCCATCGGAGCGCCTCGAACCCGATCCTCGGCGCACCTGACCCCGGGCAGGCCTTCCTCGATGCGCCGGTCGATATCCAGCGCGCTGTGCTCGCGTCGGTGGTGCGCGTGACCGTGACGCCACAGACCGTCGGTCGGGGCCGAGCGTGGTCCTCGGACCGGATACGACTCGAGCCTGTCGGCGGGGGAGCGGTGACCGACCGATGAGGCCCCGGCGGATGAGCCCCAGTGATCTGGAATGGTTCATCCGCCGCATGACGAATCCGGCGATGCCGTGGACGTGCGCCAAGACCTACGCGCAGAGCGCCCCGCACGAGTACGTGGTGCATCCGCGCACGCCGGGCCTCACTCGGGAGGGCTTCCAGCGCGCGGCGCACGTGATCCACACGTTCGGGGAGCCGGGCCGGTTCTGGCGCTCGACCAACACCTACCTCGTGGTCGGCCCGCACCGGTACTGGACGATGGACGCCGACCTCGACGACACCGACCTGATCAACCGAGCGGTGAACGATCGCGTCTATGGCGTGCAGGACGCCCCTCGCACCTTCCATGGCGGCTGGGTCGAGCACGACGCCCTCGGCACCACCTACGATGCCGCGCAGACCGCCAGACGCACGCCGGCCGACGACGACTTCGACCAGGCGCTGATCGACGCAGTGCGGAGCGAGTTCGGCGCGCGCCCTCCGCGCACCCTCGACATCGGCTGCGGCACCGGCCGAGTACTCGACCTCGGGCTCACGACGCCGGGCCGCTACACCGGCATCGACCCCAGCCAAGCCATGTTGAACGCCCTCGTGCGCAAGCACCCCGGCGTGCGTCGCCTGATCCCAGCGCGCTTCGAGGACGTGCCCCGCACGCTGCTCGCGCCGGACTACGATCTCGTGCTCGCTGTGGACACCGGTCTGACGCCCGACCAGATCGAGCGCGTGGAGGCGATCCCGTCAGGCTTGACCATCGTCGTTTGATTGACGCTCTCGATCTCCTCTTAGGAAGATATTCATCCTGACGAACTCCTCTGCGCGCGTGTCCGGATCCATGAAGCGTGCGATGTTCAAATCGCGCCTGATCTCGCCCGTTTGTTGCCAGAAGTGCAGTTGGAATGCCAGCGCCGCGCCCATCTCCAGCCAACCCGTTTGTGTCCATGGGTGCGGACCCGAAGCCCGGTCAGGTTGGCTCTCTGCGACGATCTGCACGATAACCTCGTCGCCCGCGCGGACAAGCCAGTCGGCAATATCTGCGTGGTCCTCCAGCGGCAGGCCCTCGCTGATGGACGCATTTCGAAGGGCATCCGTTATGCGGGCCATCGCGTACAGGGCGTCGTTGTAGGTCGTCGGCGGGGTATTCGCGGTTACCGAGGCTTGGAAGGCCTGATTGGTCTGGAGTGCAATCCGATGCCGTCGCTCGCGCAGCACCGCGACGCGATCGCGTTCGCGTTCGCGTTGTTCCATGTCGGCGATATCTTTCGACAGCTTGAGCGCCGTCTGCGCCGTAGTGTTGGCCGCCTTCGCCTGGTTGTTCGCGGCGACCGCGAACACGAGCGCGAGCACAGCGAGCAGGATCGACGCCGCGCCCGCGATGATCGGAATCCACACGCCCACCCACCAGTCGAAGGTGGTCGGCTCGGTGGCAACCTGCAGCGTCAAAATCACATTCGCCATTCTGACGGTCATTGCGCGCTGTCCGCGCTCACCGCCGGGTTGCGCTCACCATCGTCCTCTGACTACGGACG
Organism: Agromyces allii; assembly: GCF_009749385.1. Classification (GTDB taxonomy): domain Bacteria; phylum Actinomycetota; class Actinomycetes; order Actinomycetales; family Microbacteriaceae; genus Agromyces; species Agromyces allii. The sequence goes on from NZ_WBIN01000006.1 coordinate 83,511, forward strand.
AGGGAACGCCTCGCTCTCGTCGATGCGATACAGGTTCGCTCGAGCGAGCGTCCGACCGACGACTGTCAGGCCGAACGCGGACGGAATCTGGCCCCACCACTCCGCGATTGGACCGAGGGCGGGCATTGCCCGGATTCGCCGCATGAGTTCGGCGTGCGCATCGGCGTCCTGCTGCCCAAGGCCGAAGTCTCGCTTCGCGCCTTCGACGATTGCGTCGATCAGGTCTTGCGGTTGGCCAGCGAATTGGACGCGCAGGCTCTCTTCGTCGAGCGTACGTACTCGGATCTTGCCGGGAATCAGATCATGCGGCCCGATCAGTTCCCCCCACCTCATGTCGGGAAATGCGCCGCCGATCGTGGTCGGCGCGGCGGCGGCATCAGCGCCTGGCGCCAGGAATCCCGGCATTCGTTCCGCGACGTATGTATCGAAGTCCTTCATGCTCGATAGCGTGTTCAGACGCACGGCGTCGAGAATGTCGAGGTGATCGAGCCAGTCTGAGCCCATTGGAAGAGGCCCGTCCAAGAGTGAGGCGAGCGCTTTGTCGTATGCGTCGAGCCCGCCTGAGATGTCGAATCCCGGCCGCCACCCGGTCAGTGCGACAAACACAGTCAAGCCGCGTAAGGCTTCGTCGTCCACTCGATCCACGATCTCGATGGAGCGCTCGATTCCGGCGAGCTTGGGGCGATCACGCGGGTGCTCTGCGCGGTCCTTCAGGAGCGCGGTGAGCATGTCATAGTCCGCCTCCCGCTCGGTCGAAGCCGCCGCCTCCTGCGCCTTCTTGAGCGCGCGTATGAAGGCAGGATCTGCGAACGCATCGAGCAGACCATGCTCGGCGAGGGACGGGATCAGACGGCCCTCGAAGGCCTGCAGCCGGAGCTCGAGCGTCGCTCGTGCTTGCTGTTCGTGCTCGCGAGCCTGGATGACCTGCTGGTCGAACACGGTCATGAGGCTCCAGACCTCTGCGACGGTCATCCCCGTGTAGGTCACGTTGATGTCGCCCTGGACCTGCGTCGAACCCGAACCGGCGCGCTGCACCTGGCGGTCGCCGATCATTTCTCGAGGCCGTTCACGTCACGCCCAGCCTGGATCTGGGTCGAGTTGTCGCCAGCCTTCTGCTTCTGAACGACCTTGGTCTTCTTGACCATCACGCGCCAGGTGATCACGCTTCCGCCTGCTGCGCCGAGCATGAGGCCCAGCAGCATCGTCCCGAGCCCATCGAAGAACCACTCCACGTGCCTACCGCTCTCCACTCGTGTGCCTGCGAGATGACCATATCTGGGACTACGCGCACTTCGGTTTCGAAACTCGGAATGTGCTCTGTGGGTGCAGCCGCGAACAGCCGTGCAATTGCCGCCTCAGACGGGCGCGTAGAGCGTCCCAGGCGGTAGAATTGAGACTGGGAACAGCACGCGCGAGCGGGCCATTCTCATCACATGAGCAAGCGCAGCCGGACCCCGCCAACGGGGCCGGACGGTAAGACCACCGCAGACGACGGCAAAGGCCGGACACGTAGCGGACAAGGCGCCGTCACGAGACCAAATGCGGGCGTGTGATCCACTCTTCAGAGTCAGGATCACCATGTCCAACGTCATCGGCGAGCGCCGGAAGCTTGCCACCTTCGCTGAGGCAGCCGCCTACTGCGAGGTCTCTCCCCGCTCCATCGAGAACTGGGTTTCCAAGCGCTTCATCAAGGCGTACCGGCGTCAGAACAGCCGTGAGCTGCTGGTCGACCTCGATGAACTCGAGGGCGCGTTCATCCGATTCGGTCGCACAAAGATGCGCGACGGCCGGAAGACCTCGGGCAATGTCCGGATCGTCGAGATTGTCGACTGATGAGCGCGCCGACGATCGTCCTCACCGATGCGCAGTGCATCAGGGTCGCCGCGCTGCTCAGCCTCGTACCCCCGAAGCCGCCCATCGCGGAGCAGGAGGCCGACCATGGTTGAGATCGTGACCGCTGGCGAGCGCCAGGTCATCGCTCCCGAGGGTCTCCTGCCGCTAATGCGCCGTGGCGTGCGTGCGTTCCCCACCCGCGCCGACAAGCGCCCGTGCTTCACCGGCTGGCAGGACTCCGCCACGGCAGACCTGTCCACGCTCGTCGCACAGGTGGAGGAGGCGGCTGGCCGCTACGGCGGGCTCGGCCTGCTCACCGGCGAGGTGGTCTCGGTGCTCGACCTCGACGGCCCGGCAGCGTTCGACGCGATGGTCGACCTCGCGGCAGAAGCCGACGACCGGTTCCCGAGGCCCGAGCAGTTGGTGGGTCGCACGCCGAGGGGAGGGTGGCACGTCTACTACCGCTCGCCGGCCGATCCGGACGCCGACCGCAACAACGTCCGGCTGCACGACCTTCCGGTCGACTGGCGCGGCCGGGGAGGCCTGGTGCAGGCGTTCGGGGAGCGTCGGAGCCTGCAGGGTCGACTGATCCCCGCCGAGCCCGCGTGGCTGGTCCAGTGGCGCGCTGATGCTTCGCCGCGTGGTCGGAGCGCGGGGTACATCGAGCGTCAGCTGGCTAGCGCCGGTCGACCGATGACGGCGAGCCGGTACGACGCGCTGCTGCGCCGGATCGCCACCACGCCGGAGGACAGCCACAAGCGCAACAGCATGCTCTGGTGGGGTGCACGGGTCACGTGGGGCTGCTGGCTCACCACCCGACCGAGTTCGCGGCCGTCGGAGGAGTCCGTCAGGGCCGACCTCGAGGAGGCCGGGCACGCCTGCGGGCTCGACGTCTCCGAGGTAGGCCGCACGGTCGAGAGTGCGATGGCGCAGGCTCGGCGCGACGTGTTCCGCGCGGGCCCAGACCGGGAGGCCTCTTGAACGCCGACTGGAGCGGAGGCGGAGGCAACGTCTGGGACTTCAGTCCGACGTCGAACAACCCTGAGCCAACAGACGAGGAGCTGCGCGCAAGCACCGCCTACCGGAACGTGAGGAACCAGGAGCGGACGAGGATACTGGTGCGCGCCGACCTCAACCTCGAGGCGGGTGGCGAGCCGGAGATCCTGTCGGCGAGCGATATCGAGGACGAGACCGTCGAGATCCCGAGCATCGGGTTGATCGAGGGCAAGCTCGACGAGCAGGGCAGGCCCTGCCACCTCTTCTACGGAGGCGCGCTGAACGGCATGCATGCCCGTGGCGGGGCCATGAAGACCAATATCGGTCTGTTCATCGGTCTGCAGGAGGCGAGGAAGGCCAACGCCTTCCTCGATTACAACCGCGAGCTCAGCAAGTCCGAGTTCAAGCGGCGGCTGCGCCTGTTCGGCGCGACCGACGACGAGCTTGTGCGGTCGGTCTACTTCCGGCCGTCCGGGAATCCCGCAAAGGACCTGCTGGCGATGAAGAGGCACATCGCTGGCCTCGGAGTGCCGCTCACCTTCGCGATGTTCGACGCGCTCAACAAGATCATGCAGGGGTTGAACCCGAATGACACCGCAGACGTGATCGCCGCACTCGCCAGCAGCGCCGACCTGGTGACGGAGGCCTGGCCGATGGTCGCCGCGAACATGCTCGATCACATCGCAAAGGGCGCGCCTGAGGCGCTGATGCCGACCGGCAGCGCCGCGAAGTACAACGCAGTGCAGGGTGCGCAGTACCTCGTGAAGAAGGTAGTCCCGTCGAGCGTGGACACCGACGGATACTCCACCATCACGTGCACGAAGGATCAGCGCGCCTACTACCGCGAGGGGGAGGTGGTCGCCCGATTCAACATGGGCCCGCATGGCTTCAAGCTGATCGCTCCCACCGATCAGGACCAGTCGGAGGCCGAGCACCTGCTCAAGGCGCGCACGAAGATCGTCGAGGTCCTGAAGGAGAAGGGCGAGTTGAGCGCGAGCACCTTGAGGAACCAGTGCGGCGGGCGCTCGGAGTGGCACGTGCAGGCGCGTGCCGACATGGTGAACGCCGACCAGTTGGAGTGGCGTAAGCAGGGGAAGCAGGTCTTTTACCGGCTGAAGGACCCAGACGCGTGGCTGAGCGTGGACCTCGGAGCCGCCCAATGAACCTCCCGTTCCCGTTCCCTATATCGACATGGGAACGGGAATGGGAAAGGAACGGCAGGCTCCCATTAATGCGTAATGCGCTCGCCCACGGCTTCTTCTCCACCTCAGCTCCCACCTTCATCCATTCCCATCATGAATATCTACGAACGGGAACGGGAACGATGGTCTCTACCGATCCACGCACCACCCAGGATCACAGGGGAGCGAGTCGCGAACGGCGGCTGGAGTCGTCCGGTCCCGCGACCGCGTGACCTCCTCCATGATCTCCAAATCTTGAGAAACACGCCTGGCCCAGCCGCGTACTTTGACGCTACGGAAGCACCTGCCCCTGATGCTGGAAGACGCATGCGCTACCTCGCGGAATTCGCCTCGTTTTTCCTTAGGGCGTCCTTGATCTCATGCTCGGAGACTTCTGCTGCATCTGCCCGTGCCTTTTCATGCTCGCGATCGCGGAGCTCGTCACTCCATCCAAACCAGTGCGCCAGGGTTGCGATCCATTCAGGGATGTCGGACGGGTCATCTCGGTCCTCCGCCGGCACGCGAAACTGCTGGTCGTACAACGCACGGACGAGCCGACGGAACAGTCTTTTCTGTTCATCAAGCGTGGCGTCGCGAGCTGATGCAATCTCTTCGTCGACTGATGTTGACGACCCAAGTTCCTTGCCCCATACCGGGGCTTCACCGGAGGGCTTTAGCAGTACCGCATTTGATTTCTTGGTGCTCATGACTGATAAGTAAATCGGGTTCCGTGCTCGGTCGCTGGCGAATCTTGCCGATCGCTACACAGGTTGTCTTGTCAATGCCCGGCAGGACGGCGGACTGCTGGTCGGCGAGCGAGCATAGCGCACTGGGTCGCCCGCCCGCAGGTACCACGAGAACACGTTCTGAACGCCCCACGAGTGAGAGTGTCTCGAAGGTACGTCGCCCGCGCGGCCGATACATTTACTCCGTGCCCGCCGCGCGAATCCGACTAAGAGCGTCAGCATGGACTCGCGTGCGCCGACCGAGGTCTAGTGCACCTTCACCGCGAAGTGGTCGAGGTCGGCTCGTTGTACGCATGGGGCGTTGGCTGCTACTGATCGCATCGGTAGTTGCGATCATCCCGCTCGCGTTGTTTGTCTTCCCGCCCGCGCCGCCGGGGCCTCCCCCCGTCGGACTCGGCTTCTTCCACATCGTCGGGAATGTAAAGGCGATTGAATACCGCGTGCAAGGCCCGCGCCATGCCGTCGTCTTGACTGTTGGCGCAGACGTCGAGGAGCTCTCGTTCTCATTGAACACCTCGCTCGTGATGAGAATTGTGCCCAGCAGTGACATCCCCGACGTCTGGTCTGGGAACAACCTGACGGATGACGCCTGTTGGTCGATCTACCAGACAGCCTCGCGATGGCCGGTCCTCGAACGCTCACAAGACTCCGAGTGCGCGAACTCGAATGAAATCCGGCTCAGTTGGCCAGCTCACAACCTGGGTACGGCAGGTCCATACGCGTGGTCGTATAGCCCTCCTACCTTCATCTCGGTGGACCGACGTGTCATCGTTGACGGCAAATTCGAAGAGCTACCGGAGCGGTCGCCCGTGATAATGACGACCGCCTACAGTCTTGATCTTGACGAGCTGCGACTTAGCTATCTTCTAAAGACGCGCGACGCCTTCTCATTGCGGAAGGCAACCCTTTTTCCGTCGTCGGGCAGCACGTGTGTCTCGAAGGACACGTCAAGCGTTGTCTCAAATTGGGACTGTGCAATTACTGGAACACAAGACACAGCTATCGAGTCGGAGATAGATTTCTCCGTTCCCGCCTCCTACGCGGTCTGGGAACGAACGGGCTATCAAGAGGAAAAGGAGGCGATGTTGCTTGTCTTGGGCGCGCTGCTCGGCCTCGTCGGCGGTGGGATCTACGCGGAGCTCCAAGCGCTTGACAGGGATCGCGAAGCGCGAAGTAGAGATCCTCGCCGTCAACCAAGAACGCAGCGATGACGGTCCCCGGGTCTAGTGACGGTCCCCGGGTCTTTAGTAGCCGTAGCCTCGGCGTCCTCGATTATCCGCCGTCTTGCTGACCACGTGCGCGCCGGTCGACGACTCGCGTTAACTGCAGCGAAACTCGCCAGCTGATGGCACTTGCAACTTGATTGAGGGCCTCAAATCCGCATCAACGTGGCTGATTTGGAAAGGCGACGGGGACGGTCCTCTATGCCGCCAAGAGTTGTGATCCAGTGCAGGCGGCACGTGCTTGGTGGTTTCTGTATCGGCTGAAGATCGAGCACCTGGGGCAAAGGTGCAGTCTCGCTTCACCGCCGAAGCGCCAACCGAAAGTGACTAATGGTTGAAGATCGCTGAGTATCTCTACCAAGAGAAATAGATCACCGCTACTGCGGCGGACTCACCCGAAACAGCGAACTCATCCGAAACATAGGAGCGCGCGGTGATCTCAGCGTGCAGGAGGACCTCGACCGGTCGGGTGGGTTAAGCGGTTGAGACCATGCATCAGAACCGTCGAGGAGAGCCCTGGCGAGCGAGTCGGTAGGCCTCGAAGTCGAACAGACCGTTCGCGTCGAGGGGCGAGCGCGGCAGCCGCCCCGCTGGCCGGTACGCCGTCAGGTCGATCGTCACGCTCGCCGGAGCGCCCGAGGCGGTGACTGAGATAGAGAGCGCAGCGGGCGAACCTCCGGCGGGTGTGGGCGGGCTCGAGGTAGTGCCGGTCGTGCTCATGATGATCTCCTTCATCGTGTGCGGGTGCTTCTCGGTGTCCCGCTTCTCCAGGGCGACGCTCACGCGCCAGCGCGAGCCCGGCTGCCGTTGAACCGCGCGAGGCGCTCGGCCCGACGCTGCTCGGCCGCACGGCCCCGCTCCCACCCGGCCGCGGAAGTATGCCGATCGGAGGCCAGAGCCTCGGCGTGCCGGGCGCAGAGCGAGGCTGACGGGCTCATAGCCGGCCCGTTGCACTCGACGCTGGTCACTTCGCGGGTCCGTGGCACGGAGGTCGCGTCCGCCTGCGAGGAGGCGGGAAGTCACGTCCGGCCGCGCCCCTCGTGAGCGGTGAGCAGCGACAGGGGTAGTGGTCGCCATGGCGGGAATCGTACGCGTGCAAGGATCCTGCCACCAGGTCCTGTAGCAGAATGACAGGCTCCTGGAGCTGCCTGCAGCAGGCTTTTTGGGAGCAACAATCGATGGATACGCCAACGAACTGGTCAGAACGCGTGACGTAGTACGCTCCACAAAGCAATCCGTTTGCCCGACTCGTTCACCGTGCGCAATGCCGGCTCCCTAAACTGCGGCGTCACGCGGTTCGATGCCACACCTAGCTCATCTCGAAGTTTCTCGGTGTCGTGTCCAGCTAGATTGTTGATTCACTGAGGGGCGTGGCACCGATTGCGGGGTGGCGCCTGTGTTGTAGAGGTCCACACCCCTAGCCGCTAGCGGCATCAGCATCCTGACTCGTCTAGAGCCCTACGCGCGGTCGCGAGATTGCTCCAGGCGACGCGGGTGTTCGGATGTTCGGCACCCAGCACCCGGATCGCGGTAGGGATCAACGCATCCAAGTCTGTAAGTGCACCGGTCGCGTCGCCCGCAGCGTTACGGGCGGTGGTGAGGTTGATTCGGGCAGTCACAGTGTCCGGGTGTTCCGCGCCCAACACTCGCACCATCACTGGGATCAGTTCCCTCAGCTCCGCCAACGCGCCAGTCGCGTCGCCGACTATCGTTCGGGCATTGGCGATGTTGTTACGAGCGGTCAGGACTTGTGGGTACTCGGCACCCAGTACGCGCACCATCACTGGAATCAGTTCCTCGAGTTCCGCCACCGCGCCGACAGCATCACCCGAATACACACGCGCACCGGCTCGGTTGTTCCGAGCCAGCAGGGTGTCCAGGTCGTCGGCACCCAGCACTCGCACCATCACTGGAATCAGTTCCTCGAGGATGGTCAGTGCACTGTCGGAGTCGCGAGTCAGCGCCAGCGTGGCGGCGAGCTTCATCCGGGTGGTGAGAGTGTCCGGGTGTTCGACGCCCAAGACCCGCGCCTTAACTGGGACTAGTTCCTTCAGATCTGCCAGCGCGCCGCCAGGGTCGCCAGCAAGCGCCAGAGCGGCGGCGAGGTTGCTCCGATTGGTGAGGGTGCCCGGGTGCTCGCGCCCCAAGACCCGAGCCATCGTGGGCGCCAATTCCTTCATCTCCGCCAGTGCCGCGCCCAAGTCGCCAGCGCGAGCGTGCAACATGGCGAGGTTACTCCGGCTGGCCAGGGTGTCAGGACGGTCCGGGCCTAGAGCCTGACTGTATTCGGCGATCGCGGGCAACAAGGTCGTATACCCGTCTGCGAACCTCCCGACCGACTGGTAGAGCGCCGCGAGCTCCGCTCGCGTGTCGGGGAGACGACGGCTGGTAGTGGCGTGCTGTTGGTATCCGTATATGAGTCTCACGTAAAGCTGGAATGCCTGCTCGTACGCGGCAGTCCGTTCGGTTGGCGAGAGTGATCGAGCGTAGGCGGCGGTGGAGGCTGCGAGATTATGGAGCGGCGACAGGGTGCGCGGGTCTCCGCGCCCATAGTTCTCCTCAGCGCGGGCGAGTTCTCGGGTGTAGAGGTCGACGCTGCGGTGCGCCCACCCTGCATCCGCCAGGGCCTCGGCGGTGGCAAGGAGTAGTTCCCCGTTTGCCCCACGTTCGAGGATCTCCTCTAACCGAGCCCGGTCAACCTCGCGGAGACCGGCGGCGCGACGCAACCGAAGCAATGCCGCCTGCAGCGTGGGGGGCATTGCGGCATCGGTGTCGGCCATATGCTGTAGCAGGTCTAGAGCAACATCCACCGGTACCTCGTCCCACATCCCCGTTTCGGCGATGGCCATCAGACCGGCTTCGACCCGACGTGACTCGGCAGTCCGCTCTTCGTGGCTGAGCGTGTCGTCGATATGCCCGCGCGTGGTCTCGAATAGGACTGGCCCGCGGAATGCGAGCTCACCACCCGTGGTTGACCCACCCGTAAGTGAGGCTACCCACCCCGTCTCGAGCGCGAACCTCGCGATCGCTGGATCCACCAGGGCGGCGAGCGTCCGTGGGCCGTGGATGGCCAGCGCGGCTAGAGCGACGCGTGCCGGAGTTGGCAGAGCCGCCCACGAGTCCTCCTCGCGACTTCGTATCGCAAGCGTTCGCAGGTTCGGCGGGAGGCTGGCGCGGCTAGAAAGCGCTTCCAGCACTGATCTATGGGAGAGCAAATTTGCCAAAGCTCCAGGCGCGCCGTCGGCAGTCGACACCACCGCCGACGCCCCTGCGGAATCCAGGTCGCAGCCTGGCTGGAGCTGATCGAACGTTGCAGCGCAAATGCTTGCGAGTTGGGCGTCAGTGAACGGGTCGATCTCGACCCTCTCGACGACGCGGTCGTCCAACCCTTCCAGGAACTTGTCCAAGGCGCTGTTCTCGGCACGGTCGATGTCGGTCGCGAACACAACAAGGACCCTGGACGCCGAGGAACGCACCAGTCCACCTAGCAGTGCGAGCGTCGTGGGATCGAGGCTCTCGGCGTGGTCAACGACGGCCACCAGCGGCACCCACCGCGTCAGTTGCGCCAACAAACGCCCGTCAGACGCAGCAGCCGAGATGGCGTCGTCTCTCGCAGAGAATCGTCTCTTCGCATCGACGCGTAATGCCGCATGGAGTCGTGAGCGTTTGGATTGGAAGACGCGGGGGGCCTGACTGGCCAGCCGGGCTGCGGAGAGTATTGTCGCTGCAGGCGCCAGTACCGCGGAGAGTCCCGCCAACAGCAAGGTTGAATCCACCGCGAATGCCACCCGTTGGGCCGTCAGTGCGTCCATGCTCTCGAGCGCGGCGCCGAACGGGCCGGCGTGGCGGGATAACTGCGCATCCGCCTCCGCTACGGCCAGTTCATCGTGGCCGTCTAGACCCCACCACAACCATGGGAGACGCGCGCCACCCTTCACCTCGAACCCGTCGGGCACGATTACATCACGCAGCGTCGTCGAATTCGCGGCGTTGAACATGCCTGGCGCCAATTCGGGTGGCCAGTACGACTGACCGCTCTGGCGGGCGGCTGCGTACTCGTAAAATGCTTGCAACGACCCTGTCAGCCCCGAGCCAGTTCTGCCGCGCAGCGCCAGCACGCGGGAGCATGGCGCTCCTGAACTCACTTGGTCAAAAGCTTCCCCCAGCCGGAACAACACGCGCTCTGACGATCCCCCCGCGACCCATTTCCTCACACTTGGACGATAGCGGTGAGGACCCCGTTCGGAGTCGCCTAAGCTCCTCAATTGATCGCGAGGAGCGCCCGGATGCCACGCTCGGCGGTTATGCGATTTGAATGATGGCCCGGTGCTAGGACCGACTCGACTTACGACCGTTCCTGAGCGTATATGGACTCGTGTCACTGATCCGACTGTTCAGCGGCGGGCGCGGACTCTGACGCCGAGCCTCCATACGGGTGATCGGATATGTGTGCACTGAGCGCCGAGGCCTCAGCGCACGTGAACGTCGACTTTGAGGACCTCGCAGAAGACGATGAGTTTTTGCAGGCCACTGTCCTCGTCGCCGAAGGCCCAGTCGTATGCGGTATCGCTCGTGATATCTCCCGGCATCACTCGGTCACCGAAGAACACATACGCTCGGTCGCTGTTGCACTGACGACTCATGTAGGCAATTCCGTCGAAGCCGGCGCGATGAGCCGCCTCCGCCCATAGGACAGTCGTCTGGTACTCCGACGCATCGGTATCGGTGACCTCTGAGGGGCGCGCACCAAGACGTCGCAGACCGGTGCCGAATAGCTCAGCCAGGCGAAGGTCTCGGCCCACAACCAGACGAGACATGCGATGCCTGTTGTACGCGGAAGGCGCGAGAGTGCCACCGGAAAGCGGCATGTCATGAAGCAGCGACTCGCATATCGCGGCGCGTTCGGTGTCGGCCCCGTAGAGTACGGGGACCTTGGGGTCACCGAAGAAAGCAAAGCGCGTCGGCGAGCCCACCCCGGGATTGAACTCGTCGCCGCCACGCATGAGGCTATGAACGCGGAAGAGCTCGTGCCCCGCATCGAGCACGAGCTCCCCCGCTTCGAACGGATCCGGGGGCGTGGCCGCTACCACTCGACGAACCAGGCCTTGCGCGCAACTTCGACCACATCGTCACCGAAATCAAGATGGTCGACTGGACGGTCGCCCTGCAAGTAGGTCGTTGGTGAACAGAGCCAGTCGGTCACGTCTTCTATATCCCAGCCAGCCTCGTTGGCTGTCTCGATCACTTTCGTCACGACAGGCTTCACTCGGCGGCGGGACGGATCAAACTGAAATCCGGGGTAGACGAATGCGTTCAATCGACGCAGATACAGGACCTCCCCCTTCTTCCTCAGGTCCGCCATGAAGGCCCGATGCGAGCTACCTCGGTGACCGAGAAGACGGGCGACGTTCGGAGCATCAAGTAGTTCGAACTCGTCGCGGATCGCCCGCGTAGCGTTCTCGGTGGCCTGGAGGGCACGAGCCATAGCTGGCGGAACGTCGGCGTCGAATTTCGCCAGTACGGCTGCGTAATCCCTGATCGTGCTCCGCACTAGGGCGACCTGAACGATGCGGGCCGCATCAGCGGGCGAATGCTGAAATCCGAGCTGCTGGAGCACCCCCTGCAGTGGCTCTAGATCAACACCAGAGAGATGCGTGAGCGATTCCTGAATACGCTCCACATCGGTGGCGGGTCGTTGAGCTACATCTGGCATACTTCCACTCGTCCCTACGTTTCAATACACTCAAGCATAGCGCCGGTTTCGTAGGATGAGGCGACTTATCCATTCTCCGAGCGTTCATCTTCTGAGGCCAGGAGTGTGCGCGGCGATGAAAGCCGTATGCACCGCCTCTACCGCCGCGCGCAGCGTGGAGTACCGGCCGACGCGCTCTCCGGGACGCTCGGCGACGTACAGCACAGCCTGAGCATCGCGGACGATCCTGACGCGGCCGTAGTCGCGGCCCTGCGCGTCGACGAGGAACCACACGCCAGGTTGTCGTTCGTCGGTGGCGAGTAGTGGATGCCAGCTGCCGGCCTTCTTCTGCTCAGGCATCGCTGGCTCGGGATTCTGGTCGGTGGCCGCGGTCGCTGCCTGGTATTCGTCCCAGACGCATTCTGCGGCGAGCCTTAGCTCGTCGACGGGGAAGTATCCGATCAGTTCGCGCTGTGCGGCGTCCTGAGCCCAGGTCTGCGCGCGGAGCAGCTGTCGGGGCGGGTGGCTCTTCTCCACCCGCTCGATGATCGCGATGCGACGCGAGCCGTCGAACTGCAGCCATGTGCCTCGTTCGACCGAGCGGAGCTTCGGCTGCCAGTAACGCACCTGGCGACGCCTTTCCTCGATGGTGGTTCACAGTCCGAGTTTAGAACACGTGTTCGAATGTGCTTTGTGATTCTGTTGCTGGTGTGAAGGCCGTCGCTAGGCTCGGCCTCGTGTCGGAAGACGATCGCGCGTACTGGTCTGCGGTAGTGCAGATCATCCCCGTGCTGTTGCTCGCCCTGGCGCTTGAGTACAAGACGTGGCTCAACCTCGTCCTTGACCTGGTCGCAAGCTCGCGAAGATTCCCAGTCTTCGTCCTGGCCGGGTTCGTCGGGTTCTTTGTTCTGATCGTCAATGCTGCCGCGGCCGAGGTAGTGGGTCTCGCTTACCTTGCCGATCTGCCGTCCCCGTGGCTCGACCTGGAAACCCCCAAGTTTCTAGCTATAGCGGTCATCGTGGGGCTCATGTTCTTGGTGGTTCTCGCGCCAGCCATGTTTGCCCTGCGGGCGGCGATCGCCGCCGCGCGCGAGAATCCGAGCTAGCCGGCGACGTCGACGTGCAAGTGGTCGCAGGAGCTATCGAACTGGGTGAAGTTCGCGGGAGAGACGAGGATGCCTCCCATGTTGAGGTGATGATTCCGGCGTCGGGTTCCTCGCTGTGGGCTCGTTGCATGCGTCTCACTGGTTCCATCCGTCCCACCGAGTCGTTCGCACTAGAAGCGTCAGGCCGCCAAGCACTTGCGGGACCGGATGCCGCCGAAGGCGTGGCCCACGCCGCGCACCAGCCGCTGGGCAGGCTGCGTGGCCTGCGGCATCGAGACGGTAACGGCCCGGCGCGAGTCGGAGGCGTGGGCCGCGATCGAGGACGTGGCCACCGGGGGTGGCGCGGGCGGCACCTCGGGAAGAAGTACACGCGTGGGCATGTCTGCACGGACGACGCCCGCCTGCTCGACCAGTTCGGCTCGATCGGTCCCAGCCAGCTCGAACGCTCGGTCTGCGACGTGGCCGACCCCGACCAGCTCGCACGCCGCAAGCGCCCGCACGAGCCGCACCTGACCGGCGTGGTCGCGTGGGCCGACACCCGCGAGCGGCCCTCGGCTACGCGCTGGGCGCACATGAGCATCCCGGCACTGCAGGCGCTCCTGTTCCACGGGGACTGGTGAGTCCTACAGCCCGAGGAATTCCTTCCCGAGCTCGATCAGTGCGCCAGCCGCGACGTCCGTTGCCAGGCCGCCTGCGAGCACGATCGAGCCCGTGCGCACCTTGTGCAGCAGTTGCTTGAACTTGGGCTTGTCGACACTCTTCTCGTCCTTCAACGCCGCGACGACCTGATCTGCATCGCGCGGAGAAAGTCCCAACGATTCAACGGCACGCTTCAGCGCTGCGGCGTCGCCTTTAATCACCCGTGAGCGCTGATTGATGTGCGACCCGGAAGCAACGTTGGCGCCGTCGCCGTAGATGTTGTTGGTGACGTTGTAGACGACGCTTGCAAGTTGAGGTTCAGTTGAGAGCGTCGGGCCCCCAAATGAGCCTGCGTCCGGGTCGGCGCTTTGCAAGTCGAGCGCGAACTCGAGCGCCTTGCTTCGGATCACGTCGAGAACGCCATGCAGGCTCTGTCGGGAGATGACGTTCCGCGCCGAGTACAACCGGTGGTACTCGAGCCGCAAGATCCCGGACTTCTCGTATTCGTCGACGATGTACGCGGGCCATTCACGAACAGGATCCCGATCACCAAGTCCATTCGCGAGAGCTTGAAGTTCCACAATCGGCTGACGCAGTTCCGCCTCCCACCAAGCCTCGATCGAGGGGAGTGGCACGGTGAGCATCACAGGTCGGAAGGACTGCATCGGACCAGCGAAGATACCTTCCACAGGCGCGGGGATGACGCGATATGCGGGAACGTCTAGACCGCCTCCATACCCGGACAGCTCCTGCTTCGCCCAGAATGTGAGGTCGTTCGCATGAAGACGGTGCGCTGCAATCTGGACCTTCCGGAGAAGATCGGACACAGCGACTGACGAATCGGTGCTGGCGTCGATGATCTCGTCGAGGATGGTCATGGGAAGAACATAGCCCCGCCTGCCCACTCGTCAGTCGAGTGGCCGGAACACGTTCCAATGCACATTGTCGAGAGCGCCACGAACCGTGGAGTCGGCATTGCCCAGGCTGAGCCCCCATGTGTTCATCTCGATCTCGCGCTCGTCTGGCTGCTCGACGTATCGCGCTTCAGCCATGAACCGAGTGGCGCCTGCAGATTCGCCGTAATCATGAATCGTCACCTGGACCTTCAAGTTGTTGAGGTACACGCTGTAGCGGCTGACGGCACACGGGTCGACGGCTGCTTGACGTGCAATGAAGTATGCGATGACTTCTTCGTCCATGCTCGAACCAAATCGATGGAAACCCCTGGTCGGAAATATGTAATTTTGCGCGTTTCGACGAGGCGACGCCCGCCGTCGACGTGCGGCTCGGTCGCGGCATCCGCGTTCACGCCGTGCTTCCGCCCGTGTCGACCACGGGCACGCTGCTGTCCATCCGCATCCCGCGGGCCGCCCGTCTGCGACTCGACGCGCTCGCTCGCACGGGCATGCTCTCCGGCGACCACGAACGGGTCCTCCGCGACGCCGTGCGCTCGCGCAGGAACCTGCTCGTCACGGGCGCCGGAGGAACCGGCAAGACCACGCTCCTCTCAGCGCTGCTCGCCGAGGCTCCTGCCGCCGAGCGCATCGTCGTCATCGAAGACGTGGCCGAGCTGCAGATCGCGCATCCGCACGTGGTCTCGCTCGAGGCCAGGCAGCCGAACATCGAGGGGTCCGGTCGCATCGGGCTCGACGCGCTCCTGCGCGAGGCCCTGCGCATGCGGCCCGACCGGCTCGTGGTCGGCGAGTGCCGAGGGCCCGAGCTGCGCGAACTGCTCTCGGCGCTGAACACCGGCCACGACGGTGGAGCCGGCACCCTGCACGCGAACTCCCTCGACGACGTCGTCGCGCGGCTCGAGGCCCTCGGCTCGTCGGCCGGCCTCTCGCCCGAGGCCGTCGCGCGGCAGGCCTCGAGCGCCTTCGACCTCGTGGTGCACCTCGAACGGGTCGACGGCCGCCGCCGGGTCGCGGGCATCGGCGCGTTCCGGCTCATCGACGGCGCGCTCTCGGTCGGGCCCGTCGAGGCCGCCGCATGATCGGTCGATGCATCGAGTTCGTGCGTTCGCACGTGCCGATGCTCCGGAGGGCTCCGGATGCCGCCGCCGGCGTCGACCACGTCGCCGGCGTCGTCGAACGGCTCGCCGTGCTGCTCTCGGCGGGTGTTCCCGCGTCGGTGGCCTGGCGGCACCTCTCGGAGTCCGGCGAGCCCGACCCGATGCTCGTCGCCGCAGCGGTGGCCGGCGATCGCGGCGAGCCGATCGCGGCAGCGATCGCCGGGGCTGCCGCTGCCGCGGCTCCCGCCGCCACCGCCCGAGCCGGGGCAACAGGTTCGGGCCCCGCCCGGCTCGACGGCGCAGGCTGGGCGGTGCTCGGCGCGGCCTGGCAGGTGGCGAGCGAGGCGGGCGCGCCGCTCACGACGAGCCTCCGCGACCTGGCCGGCGCCATGCGCGACGAGGCGCAGGTGCGGCGCGAGGTACGCACGTCGCTCGCCGGGCCCGCCGCGAGTGCGCGCCTCGTGCTCGCGCTGCCGCTCGTCGCCCTCGGCTTCGGATCCGTGCTGGGCTTCGACACCGCGGGTGTGCTGCTCGGCAACCCGATCGGCATCGGGTGCCTGCTGCTCGGACTCCTCTTCCTCTGGGTCGCGTTCCGCTGGAGCCGGACCCTGGCCGCGCGCGCCGCGGACTTCGACGAGGGAGCCGGACTCGAGCTCGAGCTCCTCGCGATCGGCATGGCTGGCGGCGCATCGGTCGAACGGGCGCGCGCCGTGGTCGCGTCGGCGCTCGAAGCCCACGGACTCGCGGGGAACGGACTCGCGGGGCACGGGCACGGACCCGCAGGGAATGGGTCCGCGGGCGACGGCGAACGCCGGGCCGCGGCCTCCGCTCGCCTCGACGAGACCGTGCGCCTGGCCGAACGCGCCGGTGCTCCGCTGGTCGAGCTGCTCCGCGCCGAGGCGCAGCGCGGACGCCGCATCGCGCGCACCGACGCCGCGACGCGCGGAGCCGCGCTCGGCGTGCGGCTCATGCTGCCGCTCGGCCTGTGCGTGCTGCCCGCCTTCGTGCTGCTCGGCGTCGCGCCCCTCCTCATCTCGGTCGTCACGGGCACCCTCGGCGGTGCCGCGTGATCCCGCCCAGTCGTGCCGCCAACCGCCGGATTCCCGGCCCCACCGGAAGGAACCACCCATGCCCGTCTCCACCACCGACCGTCTCGCCGACGGAGCCTCCGACGCCGGAGCCGGCGCAGCCGTGCCCATCGTCGCCACGGCCGCCGTCCCGGCGCGGCGTCGAACCATCCGCCGAGTGGCCGTCGCCCTCGCGGGCGAGCGCGGCGCCGCGACCGCCGAGTACGCGGTGGCCACGATGGCCGCCGTCGGCTTCGCCGGCCTGCTCGTCGTCATCCTGCGCGGCGACGAGGTGCGCGGCATCCTCACCGACCTCGTGCGGAATGCCCTCACGGTCGGCTGACGCCGAGCGGGGCAGCGTGACGGCCGAGTTCGCCGTCGCGCTGCCCGCGATCATGCTCGTGCTCGCGATCTGCCTCGCGTCGGTGCATCTCGTGACAGTGCAGGTGCGGCTCACGGATGCCGCGGCCGCCGCCGCGCGTGCACTCGGCCGCGGCGAGGGTGCCGATGCCGCGGCGGGCATCGTCGGCCGCATCGCGGGCCCGGCCGACCTGTCGCACACCGACGACGGCATGTTCACCTGCGTGACCCTCACCGCATCGGGCGGCGGCCTGCTCGCGTCGATCCGGCTCACGAGCGAAGCGTGCGCGATGTCGGGCGGGCACTGATGCGGCGATCGGGCGAGCGCGGCGCGGCATCCGTGGTCTCCGTCGGCCTCATCGCGGCGATCGTGCTGCTCACGACGCTCACGCTCGGCGTCGTCGCGGTGTACGTCGACGCCAGGCGGGCGGCGGCCGCGGCCGACGCGGCCGCGCTCGCCGCAACTGATGCGGCCACCGGAGCCGTCTCAGGGCTGCCGTGCGAGGTCGCCGACCAGGTCGCGGCTCGGAACGGCGCCCGTCTCGTCTCGTGCAGCATCGACGACGAGGCCATCAGCCGGGTGGCCGTCGTGGTGCCGGGTCGGCTCCCGGGGCTGGATGCCGAGGCCTCCGCCCGAGCCGGGCCGCCGGGCAGCACGTGACGCCGAAGCGCGCGGCCGTGGCCGGGGTGACGGGAGGCGGAGTGCCGGGGCGACGGCCGGAAGGCACGCCGTCCGGCTCAGCCGAGCTGCTCGGCCAGGGCGAGGATGATGCCGCTGGGGCCGCGCAGGTAGCAGAGCCGATAGACGTCCTCGTAGTCGACGACCTCGTCGAGCACCTCGGCGCCGTGCGTGCGAAGGCGGGCGATCGTGTCGTCGATGTCGTCGACGGCGAACATCAGGCGGTGCAGGCCCAGCGTGTTCGACGGTGGGATCGCGGGCTCAGGGGCGGATGCCGCCGGGCGGTGGTACTGCGTCAACTCGAGTCGGCTACGGCCGTCGGGCGTTCGCATCATCGCGATCTCGCTCCGCACGCCGTCGAGCCCGACCGTGCGATCCGCCCAGACGCCCTCGATCTCGGCGCGATCCTCGAACTCGAGGCCGAGCTCGGTGAAGAAGGCGATCGCGGCGTCGAGATCGGCGACCACGATGGCGACGTTGTCAAGGCGCAGTACGGTCATGGCGCGAGCCTACGCCCGGGCGCCGAGCCCGCGGCCGACAACCGTGGGCGCCGCGGGGACCGCCCCCGAGGACGAGTCGAGAGCGGTCCGTCGATCAGTCGAAGACGGTTTCGAGGAAGCGGTACTCGACCGCCGACGGCCGGTCGTCGTTCTCGGAGGAGAACTCCAGACCGCCCGCGCGGCTGTAGACGTATCGCTTGCCGTGCTCACCGCTCAACTCGAGTCGAGGGCGTGGTTCGCCCGTCTCGAGGAAGGCGGTCGCTACCGTCTTGCCCTCGAGCGGACCGTCGATCAGTTTCGCGGTGTACGAGCTCGTGGTAGAGGTTTCCATGCTTCGATTCTCCTCTCGTGCCGCAGGATCGCAAGGGCTGCCACGCGGCATCCCGAGCCTGATCGTGCGGGGGAGAATTCGGTCCGCTCCCGGTCTGTGTGTGTATGGTGTGGCTTGTCGGACGGCGATCGAAGCCGTTCGGCGGCACACCGCTCGGGGGCGCGGTCCGCGTGCGATCTCCATCACGGAACATATAAGAGGAGTCTGGTGTCAGGCGCGAAGAAACTGGTCATCGTCGAGTCGCCGACCAAGATGAAGTCGATCGCCCAGTACCTGGGCGACGGCTACGAGGTGCTCTCGTCGGTCGGCCACATCCGCGACCTCATCGAGCCGAAGAACCTGCCGCCCGAGCTCAAGAAGGGCGGCCTCGGCAAGTTCTCGGTCGACGTCGACAACGGGTTCGAGCCCTACTACGTAGTCTCCGACTCGAAGAAGAAGACGGTCGCCGAACTCAAGCGCGCCCTGAAGAACGCCGACGAACTCCTGCTCGCAACAGATGAGGACCGCGAGGGCGAGGCCATCGCGTGGCACCTGCTGCAGGAACTCAAGCCCAAGATCCCCGTGCGCCGCATGGTCTTCCACGAGATCACCAAGGACGCGATCCAGAAAGCCAAGGACAACACCCGCGAGCTCGACACCGCGCTCGTCGACGCGCAGGAGACCCGACGCATCCTCGACCGGCTCTACGGCTACGAGGTCTCGCCCGTGCTCTGGCGCAAGGTCGGCCCCGGACTCTCCGCGGGCCGCGTTCAGTCGGCCGCGACCCGCCTCGTCGTCGAGCGAGAGCGCGAGCGACTCGCATTCGTCTCGGCCGAGTACTGGGACCTCCTGGGGCGCTTCGCGCCCGTGACATCCGGCTCGGCGTTCGATGCGAAGCTCGTGCGCCTCGGCGGCGACCGCATCGCCACGGGTCGCGACTTCGACGACCTCGGCAAGCTGAAGTCGAAGGCCGCCGTGCTCGACGAGGCGACCGCACGCGCCCTCGTCGAGGCGCTGCAGGCGCCCGGCGTGCGCCGCGTCGTCTCCAAGGTCGAGCAGAAGCCCTGGACCCGCCGCCCGTCGGCGCCGTTCACGACGTCGACCCTGCAGCAGGAGGCCGGCCGCAAGCTGCGCCTCTCGGCGAAGGACACCATGCGCGTGGCGCAGTCGCTCTACGAGAACGGCTACATCACCTATATGCGAACCGACTCGGTCTCGCTCTCGAAGCAGGCGATCGACGCGGCCCGTGCGCAGGCGACGGCCCTGTACGGCGCCGACTCGGTGCCCGACGCCCCCCGCACCTACGCGGGCAAGTCGAAGAACGCCCAGGAGGCGCACGAGGCGATCCGCCCGTCGGGCGAGGAGTTCCGCACCCCGTCGTCGCTCAAGGGTTCGCTGCGCGGACGCGAGTTCGACCTCTACGACCTGATCTGGAAGCGCACCGTCGCCTCGCAGATGGCCGACGCCAAGGGCCAGACGGCCACCGTGACCATCGAGGTCGGCCCGACGGCGGCCGACGCGGCGGCCCCCGAGTCCGCGACCGCCGCGATCGGCGGCACGATCGCCGAGTTCACCGCGAGCGGCACGGTCATCACCTTCCCCGGCTTCCGCGCCGCCTACGAGGAGAGCCGCGACGAGGAGCGCAACGCCGACGACGCATCGGGCGAGGCGAAGCTGCCGCCGCTCAAGGAGGGCCAGGAGATCACGCTCGAGGAGCTCGAGGCCAAGGGCCACGAGACCTCCCCGCTGCCGCGCTACACCGAGGCGAGCCTCGTGAAGCGGCTCGAAGAGCTCGGCATCGGTCGCCCGTCGACGTTCGCCTCGATCATCTCGACGATCCTCGACCGCGGGTACGTCACCCAGCGGGGCCAGGCCCTCGTGCCCAGCTGGATCGCGTTCTCGGTCGTGCGCCTCCTCGAGGAGCACTTCGGCGACCTCGTGCAGTTCGACTTCACCGCAGAGATGGAGGACGACCTCGACCGCATCGCCTCGGGCGAGGCCGACCGGGTCGACTGGTTGAACGGGTTCTACTTCGGCAACGAGACTCACCGCGGCCTCCGTCAGGTCGTCGACAACCTCGGCGACATCGACGCGCGAGAGATCAACTCGATGCCGATCAGCGAGGGCGTGACCCTGCGCATCGGCCGCTACGGCCCCTACCTCGAGACCGTCGATCCCGAGGCCGGGCCCGACGCCACGCCCCGACGCGTGAACCTGCCGCAGGACCTCGCGCCCGACGAGCTCACGCCCGCCAAGGCGCGCGAACTCATCGACGCCCCCGTGCAGACCGACCGCGTGCTCGGCGTGAACCCCGAGAACGGCAAGCAGGTCGTCGTCAAGGACGGCCGCTTCGGCCCGTACGTGACCGAACTCGAGCCCGAGCCCGAGGCGGATGCCGCGGCATCCGTCGACCCGAAGACCGGCGAGGTCATCGAAGCGCCGAAGCCCAAGCGCGGCGCCAAGAAGCCGGTCGCGGTCAAGCCGCGCACCGCCTCGCTCTTCAAGAGCATGCAGATCGAGGAGATCGACCTCGACACCGCACTGAAGCTGCTCGACCTGCCGCGCATCGTCGGGCTCGACCCCGAGTCGGGCGACGAGATCACCGCGCAGAACGGGCGCTACGGTCCGTACCTCAAGAAGGGTGCCGAGACCCGCACGCTTCCCAGCGAGGACGCGATCTTCGACATCGACCTGCCCGGCGCGCTCGAACTGCTCGCCCAGCCGAAGTACGGCGCCCGCCGCGCTTCGAGCGCGCTCAAGGAGTTCGCCGAAGACCCGGTGAGCGGCAAGCCGATCAAGGTGAAGGACGGCCGCTTCGGCCCGTACGTCACCGACGGCACGACGAACGCGACGATCCCTCGCGCCGAGACGGTCGAGGAGATCACCTTCGAGCGCGCCGTCGAGCTGCTGCAGATCAAGCGCGACAAGGGTCCGGCTGCGCCGCGGGCGAAGAAGGCCCCGGCCGCGAAGAAGCCCGCCGCCAAGAAGCCGGCGGCGAAGACGAGCGCTGCGGCCAAGAAGACGACGACCGCGGCGAAGACCACGGCGGCGAAGAGCGCTGCGACGACGTCGACGACCGCGGCTGCGAGGAAGCCCGCCGTGCGCAAGACCGCGACGAAGCCGAGCGAGGCGTGACCCGCGGCGTCTTCATCACCCTCGAGGGCGGTGACGGCACCGGCAAGACCACGCAGTCCGAGTTGCTCGCGGCCTGGCTCGGCGAACAGGGCCGACAGGTCGTGCGCACGCGCGAGCCCGGCGGCACCGACGTCGGCGTCGAGGTGCGCGAGATCGTGCTGCACCACCGCGGCGACATCGCGCCGCGCGCCGAGGCGCTGCTCTACGCGGCCGACCGTGCGCACCACATCGCCACGCTCGTGCGCCCCGCGCTCGAGCGCGGCGACGTCGTGATCCAGGACCGCTACATCGACTCGTCGGTCGCCTACCAGGGCGCCGGGCGCGTGCTCGACCCCGAGGCCGTGCGCGGGCTGTCCGAGTGGGCGACCGAGGGCCTGCAGCCCGACCTCACGGTGCTGCTCGACCTCGACGCCGCGTCGGCCAGGGCGCGCCTCGACAGCGCGCGCACGCGGTACGACCGGCTCGAGGCCGAGGCATCCGAGTTCCACGACCGCGTGCGCGAGGCGTATCTCGCGCTCGCCGGTCGCGAGCCCGAGCGGTTCCTCGTGCTCGACGCGTCGGCGCCCGTCGACGAGATCCAGGCGCAGATCCGCGCGCGGATCTCCAGCCTCGTCTGATCCCGTGCAGGGGCGTGTTCGAGGGGCTTCGGCCCGTCGGGCGGATGTCGCCCGTGGAAGGTAGCGTGATTCCGTGAGCGTGTGGAGCGAGTTGACCGGCCAGGAGCAGGCGATCGCCGTCTTCCGGGCGGCGGCCGAGGCATCCCGGGCCCGCTCGTCGCAGGGTGCGCAGCCGTCGCAGCAGATGACGCACTCGTGGCTCGTCACCGGGCCGCCGGGCTCGGGGCGGTCGAACCTCGCCTACGCGTTCGCCGTGGCGCTCATCTCGGGCGACCCCGACGGCGACGAGCCGACCCGCATCCAGGTCGAGGCGCGCAGCCACCCCGACCTGCACGTGCTTGCGACCGAGGGCGTCATCATCAAGCGCGACGACGTGCGCGACATCGTGAAGCGCTCGCACTACGCGCCGTCGATCGGCCGGCACCGCGTGATCATCGTCGAAGACGCCGACCGCATGACCGAGCAGACCTCGAACTTCCTGCTGAAGGAGCTCGAAGAGCCGCCAGAGCGCACCGTCTGGATCCTCTGCGCACCCAGCGAGGCCGACCTGATCCCGACGATCCGCTCGCGCGTGCGTTCGGTGCGGCTGCTCATGCCCAGCATCGCGGATGTCGCGGCGCTCCTCGAGCGGCGCGACGGCGTCGATCCGGTGCTCGCCGAGCGCTCCGCGCGCGAGGCGCAGAGCCACATCGGCATGGCGCACCGCCTCGCCACCAGCGAAGACGCCCGTCGTCGCCGTGAAGAGACGCTGCGGCTCGCGCTGCAGGTGCGCTCGGCGGCGACCGCGGTCTCGACGGCCGCGCGATTCCTCGCGATCGCGGGCGACGACGCCAAGGCGATCACCGAGCTGCGCGACGCCGAAGAGCGCGAGCACGCCCTGCACTCGCTCGGCATCGCGCCGGGGCAGGCCGTTCCCGCCGCGCTGCGACCCCAGATCAAGGCCCTCGAAGACGACCAGAAGCGTCGGGCCACGCGCAGCCTGCGCGACGGCATCGACCGCATCCTCGTCGACCTCACCTCGCTCTACCGCGACGTGCTGCTGCTCCAGCTCGGCGCCGAGGTCGAGCTCGTCAACCGCGAGCTCGTCGACGAACTGCGGCGCGCCGCGGCATCCGTCGCCCCGATGCGCACGCTCGCGACGCTCGACGCGATCCAAGAGGCGCGCGAGCGCATCGAGGGCAACGTCGCGCCCGCACTCGCGCTCGAGGCGATGCTCGTCTCAGCCATCCGACGACCCGATTCCGAACGAGGGGCCGCATGATCGCGACACCAGACCCGATGTCGATGCGGCGCCCGCGCCGCCGAGCAGTCCGCGCCGCAGCGCTCGCCGGAGCGCTCGTCGCCCTGCTCGTGATGACCGGGTGCGTCCCGTCGTTCCTGAAGCCGCAGACCTCCGAGTCGACGCCCACCGGTGAAGACGTCGCAGCCGACCTGCAGCCGTTCTACGGGCAGGTGCTGGCTTGGGAGAACTGCGGCGGGGAGTTCGACTGCGCCACCGCGAAGGCCCCGCTCGACTGGGAGGCGCCGGGCGACGGCGAGATCGAGCTCGCGCTCGTGCGCCACCGCGCGACGGGCGATCGCATCGGCTCGCTGCTCGTGAACCCGGGCGGCCCCGGCGGGTCGGGCTACGACTTCGTCAAGGACTCGCTCGACTACGCCGTCGGCGAGCCGTTGCAGCAGAGCTTCGACGTCATCGGCTTCGACCCCCGCGGAGTCGGGCGCTCGTCGGCGGTCGCCTGCTACGACTCCGCTGGCATGGATTCCTTCCTGTTCGACATCGTGCCGGGCGAACGCGGCAGCGACGAGTGGATCGAGAACGTCGGCAAGGTCAAGGCCGACTTCGGCGCCGCATGCGGCGAGAACACCGGAGCCCTGCTCGGCGAGGTCGACACGACGAGTGCAGCCCGTGACCTCGACATGCTCCGTGCCGCCGTCGGCGACGAGCAGCTCAACTACCTCGGCTACTCGTACGGCACGTTCCTCGGCGCCACCTACGCCGGGCTGTTCCCCGACAAGGTCGGCCGGCTCGTGCTCGACGGCGCGATCGACCCCGCGGCGCAAGAAGAAGACGTCTCGCGTGAGCAGGCCGTCGGCTTCGAGTCCGCCCTGCGTGCGTACCTCGCCGACTGCCTCGCGGGCACCGACTGCCCGTTCACGGGCAGCGTCGACGCGGCGATGGATGAGATCAGCCGGCTGCTGGCCTCCGTCGACGCCAGCCCCATGCGCGGCACCGACGGTCGCGAGGTCGGGGCCGACACCCTCGTGACGGCCATCGTCTACCCGCTCTACAGCGCCGACTCGTGGCCCTACCTCAGCCAGATGTTCGATGCCGTCATGCTCGGAGACGCCGACGCGGCCCTGCAGTTCGCCGACGGCTACTACGGCCGCAATGCCGACGGCACGTACCTCGACAACTCGACCGAGTCGTTCCTCGCGATCAACTGCCTCGACTACAGCTACCAGTCCGACGTCGCCGTCATGCGCGCCAAGGCGGCCGAGATCACCGAGGCCGCCCCCGTGATCGGCCCGTACTTCGGCTACGGCGACCTCGGCTGCATCTCGTGGCCGTTCCAGTCCGACGTCGAGCGGGCCCCGATCGCCGCCGAGGGAGCGGCGCCGATCGTCGTCATCGGCACGACGAACGACCCCGCCACGCCCTACGCCTGGGCGGTCTCGCTCGCCGACCAGCTCGACAGCGGCGTGCTCGTGACCTACGAGGGCGAGGGCCACACGGCGTACAACAAGTCCAACGACTGCGTCGCGGGCGCCGTCGAGCAGTACTTCATCGACGGAACCGTGCCGACCGACGGCACCACCTGCTGAGAGTGGTCAACGGAGGCTCAGACATCCGCTAACATTGACTCTCGTGCCGATCGGTGCTGAAAGCATCGGTCACGCACGCCGCCTTAGCTCAGTCGGCAGAGCATCTCACTCGTAATGAGAAGGTCGTGGGTTCGATTCCCACAGGCGGCTCCGACACACGAAGGGCCCGGAGAGATCCGGGCCCTTCGTGTTTCCACCGGCACCCAGCGGCGGACACCCGGTCTCAGGCGGTCACGTCGTCGAGCAGATCGAGGAGCGGGTCCGCGATGCGCTCGATGGCCAGCGAGGCGGCCCTGCCGGTCGGCGGCGTGAAGGACAGCGGCTGGGGCCGATCGGGCCTGTACTCCGTCGAGGACTTCACCGAGCTGAGGCTCACGACCGTGAGCAGCGGGCCGGGGAGGTACCCGTTCTGAACCCGGCTCGCGGCGTGAACCGGTCCCGAAGCGTCGACTAGCCTGAACCGTGGTCCGAACGAGGCTCGGGCCGGCATCACACGAACGGGAGCTGCACATGACGACGTCCGAGGCCATCACGGCGGGCAAGTACGTCGCCCTGACGACGTTCCGCAAGGACGGCACGCCCGTGCCGACCCCCGTGTGGTTCGCGCTCGACGGGAGCCGCGTCGTCGTGCAGACCCCCGCGGGCACCGGCAAGCTGAAGCGCCTGCGCCGCGACACCCGCGTGGTCATCGCGCCCTGCGACATGCGCGGGCGCGTGCCCGCCGGAGCGCCCGAGCAGGCCGGTACGGCCGAGATCGTCACGGATGCCGCCGAGGCCACGCGCCTGCAGGGGCTCCTGCGACGCCGCTACGGCTTCATGTACACGCTCGCGCACGCGATCATCCGGCCCCGCGGCAAGGATGCCGCCCCCGACGTCATGCTGCGCGTCACGCTCGACTGACCCCCCGACCCGCCACGCGAGGGCGCCCCACCGAACAGTTCCCTCAACCGAAGGAGAGCGGATGCCGCGCACCGGCGCCTGGGCCGTGCTCGCCGCGACGATCGCGCTCGAGGTCACGGCGACCCTCAGCCTCGACGCCGCCCAGCGGCATCCGTGGCTCTACGCGGTCGTGATCGTGGGATACGCCGGATCGTTCGTGCTGCTCTCGCAGGTGCTGCGCATGGGCATGCCGCTCGGCGTCGCGTACGGCATCTGGGGAGCGACCGGGGTCGCACTCACGGCCGTGCTCGCGTGGGCGCTCTTCGGCGACCCGCTCACGCCGACGATGCTCGCGGGCATCGGCCTCATCGCGGCCGGCGTGCTGCTCATCGAACTCGGATCGCAGCGGGCTGCGCGGCGCGCGGAGGCCTCCCGCATCGTGACCGGCACGGATGCCGCTGCCGCAGCGGGCGCATCCGACACCACGGACGGGGCGGGCGCATGAGCTGGGTGCTGCTGGCGTTCGCGATCCTCAGCGAGGTCGGGGCGACGCTGTCGCTGCGCATGGCCACGCACGCCGAGAAGCGGCGGTGGGTCTGGATCATCCCGGTCGTCGTGGGCTACCTGGCGTCGTTCGTGCTGCTCGCGGCGACGCTCGCGCAGGGCATGCAGGTGGGCGTGGCCTACGGCGTGTGGACCGCCGTCGGCGTCGTGCTCACCGCGCTCGCCGGCCGGTTCCTGTTCCGCGAGCCGTTCACGTGGGTCATGGGCGCCGGCGTCGCGCTCATCGTCGGCGGCGTGCTGCTCATCGAGCTCGGCACGCCGGGGCACTGACCGCGGCCGCGGTCGGCAGGGCGGTGCAGGGCGAGCGGATGCCGCGGGGCGGACCTCGTGACGTCTGCGCCTACCCGCGGCATCCGTTGTTCGGCCGGAGGCCCGCGTCGCTAGGCTTGGCGCATGACGGAACGACTGCGCTGGGGCATTCTCGCGACGGGTGGCATCGCCCACTCCTTCACCAACGACCTGAAGCTCAACGGCTTCACCGTGCAGGCGGTCGGGTCGCGCTCGCAGGCCGGCGCCGACGCGTTCGCGGCCGAGTTCGACATCCCGACCGCGCACGCCAGCTACGAGGCGCTCGTCAACGACCCCGAGGTCGACGTGATCTACGTCTCGACGCCGCATCCGGTGCACGCCGAGAACGCCAGGCTCGTGCTCGAGGCGGGCAAGCACGTGCTCGTCGAGAAGCCGTTCACGCTGAACGCCGGCGAGGCGCGCGAGATCGCCACGCTCGCCGAGGAGAAGGGCCTGCTCGCGCTCGAGGCGATGTGGACCCGCTACCTGCCGCACATGGTGCGCATCCGCGAGATCATCGCGGCCGGCACGCTCGGCGAGGTGCGCTCGCTCATCGCCGATCACACGCAGAAGCTCTCCGACGACCCCGCGCACCGCATCAACGCGCTCGAGCTCGGCGGCGGAGCGCTGCTCGACCTCGGCATCTACCCCGTCTCGTTCTCGTGGGACCTGTTCGGCGAACCGCGCACGATCCAGAGCACCGCGACCTTCAAGGAGACCGGCGCCGACGCGCAGGTGGCGGCCGTGTTCGGCTACGACGGCGGCCGCATCGCGACGACCGTCTCGGCGAGCGACACCCGCGGGCCCAACACCGCGACCATCCTCGGCACCGAGGCCCGCATCGACATCGATCCGGTCTGGTACACCCCGACGACGTTCCGCGTCGTGACGCCCGACGGCGACGTGCTCGAGTCGTACGAGTCCGAGGTCGTGGGGCGAGGCATGCACTTCCAGGCCGAGGCGGTCGAACGTCTCGTGGCCGCCGGCACGCTCGGCGGCGACCTGCTCACGCTCGACGAGACCGTCGCGATCATGGGCACGCTCGACACCATCCGCGAGCAGATCGGGCTGCGCTACCCGGGCGAGTGAGCGCCGACCGCGGCATCCGGCCGCGCTCACCCGACGGTCCGTTCAGGAGATTTTCGGGCTGTGATCAGGCTTCGGTGTGGTGCGCCCCGTAGGCTGCCCGGATGACCGACGAGACGGATGCCACGGGCGAGCCCGAATCCGTCGGCGAGCCCGAGGCCGGCGAGACCCCCGAATCCGCGCCCGACGGCGCGGCCGAGCAGGTCGCCGAGACCGGCTCGACCGGTGGCGTCGAGCCTGCTGCGGAGACCGGCTCTGCCGCCGAGGTCGAGCAGGTCGCCGAGCCCGAGGTCGCCCAGACCGAGCTCCTCGAGACGACGGATGTCGCGGGCGACGCTGCGTCGGCATCCGGCCCGGTGCCCGGCGACTCCGTCGAGACCGAACTGCTCGTGGCCGCGGACGGCGCGGCCGGCGACGTGCCCGCGGGTGACGGCGACGCGCCGAACGACGCCGACGCACCGGCATCCGTCACTGCGGCCTCCGCGGCGTCCACCGGCCGCGGCGCCTCCCTTCGAGCCTTCGCCCAGAAGCACAAGACCGCCCTGTCGGTGACCGCGGGCGTCGTGGCGTTCGCCCTGCTCGGGGCCGGCGCCGTCTTCGCGGGCGCGGCGATGAACGCACCGCGCGCCGAGCCGGTCGCGTTCGTGACCGAGACGCCGACCCCGACGCCGACCGTCGACCCGGGGCGTCCGAAGCCCGAGACCGTCGCCGCGCCGAGCGCGATCGACACGAAGATCCGCACGTGCTCGGTCGCCGACCGTGCCGCCGACCCGCGGCTCGCGAACCTGCAGGCGCAGGTGCGCAACGCGTCCACCGGCGAGGTGCTCTACGACCGCGGCGGAGACACGCCGTCGCGCACCGCCAGCGTCATGAAGGTGTTGACGTCGGCCGCGGCGCTCGACGTGCTCGGGCCCGACTACCGGGCGACGACGACGGTCGTGAAGGGATCCGAGCCGGGTTCCGCCGTGCTCGTGGGCGGCGGCGACGTGACGCTCTCGCGCACGCCGAGCGGCACCGAGACGGTGTATCCGGGCGCGGCGCATCTCGACGACCTGGCCGCGCAGGTGCAGGCCGCCTGGAACGCCGATCCGTCGAACCCGCCGCTCACGAAGCTGATCCTCGATGCGGGCTACTTCGGCGGCGACGAGTACCAGGCCAGCTGGGACACGGTCGAGCGCGACGACGGCTACATGTCGAACATCACGGCCCTCCAGGTCGACGGCGACCGCGACGACCCGGGCGCGAACACCTCGTGGCGCAGCACCGATCCGGTCGGGCGTGCTGGCCAGGCGTTCGCCGACCAGCTCGGCGGCATCGCGGTGATCGAGCGCGGCACGGCACCGGCCGGTGCGCAGCAACTGGGCGCCGTGAGCTCGCCGACCGTCGCGCAGCTCGTCGACAAGGCGCTCGTCGTCTCCGACAACACGGTCGCCGAGATGCTCGCGCGACTCGTCGCGATCCAGACCGGCTCGGGCAACACGTTCGACGCGATCAACGCGGGCGTGCTGCAGGGGCTGCAGGCCTACGGCATCGACACCACCGGCATCACGATCGTCGACGGCTCGGGCCTCAGCGACGACAACGCGGTGCCGCCGTCGTACCTGACCCAGCTGTTCATCAAGATCAACGCGCGCGAGGGCAACCTCGGCGTGCTCATGGACGGGCTCCCGGTGTCGGGCCAGCGCGGCTCGCTCTCCTACAGCGACCGCTTCGCCGGCGACAACGCCGTGGCCGCCGGCGCGGTGTCGGCCAAGACCGGCTGGATCAACAGCGGCTACACGCTCTCGGGCGTGATCCGCGCCCAAGACGGCTCGACGCTGACGTTCGCGATCTACGCGCTCGGCGACGTGACCGACGAGGCCAAGCAGGCCATCGACACGCTCACCACGGGCTTCTTCCTCTGCGGCGACGACCTCTCGAACAGCTGACGCCCGCCCGCGGCATCCGAACCGCGCAGTTCGACGAGGGCGAGCGGATGCCGCCGCCTGCGGCGAGAATGGATGCAGGCGAACACCGACGCAGGAGGCAGCCATGACCCGGGCCCTGTTCATCATCGACGTGCAGAACGACTTCACCGAGGGCGGTGCGCTCGGCGTCGACGGGGGAGCCGCGGTCGCCGCGGGCATCACCCGCCACCTCGAGGCGCACCGCGACGACTACGCGCTCGTCGTGGCATCCCGCGACTGGCACTCGGGCGAGAACGACAACGGCGGGCACTTCGCGACCGACGCCGAACCCGACTTCGTCGACACCTGGCCGTCGCACTGCGTCGCCGGCACGCCCGGCGCCGAGTACCACCCCGCACTCGCGGTCGACGTGATCGACGTGCACATCCGCAAGGGCCAGGGCGTGCCCGCCTACTCGATCTTCGAGGGCACGGATGACGCGGGCGCGAGCATCGGCGAGGTGCTCACCGCGCACGGGGTCACCGAGATCGACGTGGTCGGCATCGCGACCGACTACTGCGTGCGCGCGAGCGCCCTCGACGCCCTCGAGCACGGGCAGCACGTGCGCGTGCTCACCTCGCTCGTCGCGGGCGTCGCCCCCGAGTCGTCGGCCGCCGCACTCGCCGAGCTCGGGCACGCGGGCGCCGAGCTCGTGGCGGGCGACGCCGACCGGGCCTGAGGTCAGGCGGCGATCGTGCGGGCGCGGAACGCGCTCGGCGGCTCGCCGAACTCGGCTCGGAACGCGCGGCTGAAGTGCGCGGCATCCGCGAAGCCCCATCGGGTGGCGACCTGCCCGATCGGCCGGTGCGCGATCAGCGGGTCGCCGAGCTCGCGCCGGCACCGGTCGAGGCGGCGGGCGCGGATGAACGTCGAGACGGTGAGCCCCTCCTCGTGGAAGAGCGCGTGCAGGTGCCTGGTCGAGATGAACGCGGCCGCCGCGATGCTGCCGGGCGTGAGGTCGGGGTCGCCGAGATGCTCGTCGATGTAGGCCTGCACGCGCCGGAGCATCGCGCGGTGCGGCCGGTCGGCGTCGCGGGCGACGTCGAGTTCGCGTGCGTAGAGCGTGGTGACGAGATCGACGGCGTTGCGGGCGAGCCGGCCGCCGATCGGGCCGTCGAGCTGCTGGAGGTCGCCCGCGAGCTCGCCGAGGAAGCGGGCGACGACGCGTGCGAGGCCGCCGGTGCCGTCGATGGTGGCCGCGGTCATGCCGCGTACCGCGTCGGTCGGCAGTTCGAGCACCCGGTGGGGCACCATGAGCACGAGCGTGCTGAAGCCCTCCTCGAACACGAGTGTGTACGGCGAGTCGGTGTCGTAGACCGTGAGGTCGCCCGGGCGGAGCACCGCCTCGCGGTTGTCCTGGATGAGGAGGCCGGTGCCGGCCAGCTGCAGGCCCACCTTGAAGCACCGGTGGCTCGATCGGGCGACGAGTTCGGGCGTACGGTGGATCTCGTGGCCGTCGGCGGTGACGACCGAGACGTGCACGTCGTCGTTGGTCGAGGCGCGGATGTCGCCCCGGAAGGAGTCCTGACGGTCGGAACGCACCTGCAGCGGCACGAACGACTGCGAGACGAGTGCGCTGAACTCGCCGAATCCGAGCGGCAGCGCCGCCGTGTCGAGCGGGGCGGAGCGCATGGGTTCGCCGGGCACGGGCATGCACCTCATCTCTGGGGGAACGGACGTCGACGTCCGAGTGGGGAGACTCTACGCCTGTCGAGACAAAACCGACAGTGCGAGCCTGCGTTCGGGGTCAACCGCCCTTCGCTGTGCGACAAGGCGAGCCGCCGCGCGCGCGGAATCATGAGCCGGAACCGGGCGACGCCGCCATGGCTCGCTCTCGCTCCCGTCGGATAAGGAACCCCCAGCCATGACCTCCACGACGACCTCCCCGCCGAAGCAGAGCGGCGGCCTCGGCCACCGCCGCCTGGGCGTGCCATCCGTCACCCTCATGATCATCGCGGCGTCCGCCCCGCTCACGGTCGTCGCCGGCGGCGTCACGACCACGTTCGCGGTCACGGGCGTGATCGGCGTGCCGATCGGCTTCATCGTGCTCGCCGCGGCGCTCGCCGTGTTCGCCGTCGGCTACGCCGCGATGAGCCGGTACGTGACCAACGCGGGCGCCTTCTACGCCTACATCGCCCAGGGCATCGGCCGGCCGTTCGGCGTCGGCGCCTCGCTCGTGGCGCTCGTCGCGTACAACGCCATGCAGGTCGGCATCTACGGGCTCTTCGGGTTCCAGATGTCGATGTTCCTCGAGGCGAAGCTCGGCATCGCGACCCCGTGGTGGCTCTGGATCCTCGTCTGCATCGGCGTGGTGGCCGTGCTCGGCGTGAACCGCGTCGACCTGTCGGCCAAGGTGCTGGGCATCCTCGTGGCGCTCGAGTTCGTGGCCGTCATCGTCTTCGACATCGTCTCGTTCCAGGTGGCGCCCGAAGGCGTGAGCACGGCGGGCCTCCAGCTCTCGAACCTCTTCGTGCCGGGGGTCGGCGCCGTGCTCTCGTTCGGCATCGCCGCCTTCATGGGCTTCGAGTCTGCCGCGATCTACGGCGAGGAGTCGAAGGACCCCAAGCGCACCGTCGCCCGAGCCACGTATGCGGCCGTGGCGATCATCGGCGTCTTCTACGCGTTCAGCGCCTGGGCCTTCACCGTGGGCATCGGCCCGTCGCAGATCGCCGAGGCCTCGGCGACGTACGGCCCAGATCTCATGTTCGTCTTCATGGGCGAGCACGCGCCGGTCATCATCAGCGACCTCATGCAGGTGCTGTTCCTCACGAGCCTGTTCGCGGCGCTCCAGTCGTTCCACAACGCGGTCGCACGCTACCTGTACTCGCTCGGACGCGAGGGCGTGCTGCACCGCGGACTCGGCTCCGTCCGCGCGGTCTCGCGTGCGCCGTGGGCCGGCTCGCTCGCGCAGACGATCATCGCGCTCGTCGTCACCCTCGGCTTCGTCTTCGCGGGCGAGGTCATGGGGCTGAAGAACGACTTCGCGCCGACGGAGTTCCTCTACCCGGTGCTCACGATGTTCACCTGGCTCACCAACACGGGCGCCATGGGGCTCGTGCTGCTCATGTGCATCATCGCCGTGTCGGTCATCGGGTTCTTCCGGCGCGATCGGCGCGGACTCGGCCTGTGGTCGACGCTCATCGCGCCGCTCATCTCGGCCGTCGTGCTCTTCACGGTGTTCGTGCTCATCGTCGCGAACTTCAACGTGCTGCTCGGTCAGGCCGAGACGACGCCGGTGACCTTCGTGCTGCCTGCGCTGCTCATCGTTCCCGGCGTGGTGGGCGTGATCTGGGGCTTCGCCATTCGCCGGAGGAACCCCGAGCTGTACGCCCGCATCGGGCACGGCATCGAGGAGGCCGAGGTCGAGCTGATCGACGGCGAGGGGCACCGCGGACTGTAGCCGTGTCGGTCGGGGTGCCTCGGGCGGGGCGGGCGGCTCGGACTGCCCGTCGCCGCCCGCGGCTACGAGCCGAGGGCGGCGACGGCGGCCGGGGCGGCCATGGCGGCGAGCATGACGGTCATGCCCGCCGCCATCGCCCCGTGCCGCAGCGCCGCCCGCCCCGACCGCACAGCCCTGGCCGCCACGCATGCGCCGAGCACGATCACGGCGATCAGGGCGGGCCACTGGAGCGGCA
Source organism: Agromyces allii (assembly GCF_009749385.1). Classification (GTDB taxonomy): domain Bacteria; phylum Actinomycetota; class Actinomycetes; order Actinomycetales; family Microbacteriaceae; genus Agromyces; species Agromyces allii. The sequence continues at coordinate 116,827 of NZ_WBIN01000006.1, forward strand.
GCACGGGGCCGGCATGGTGCACGGCGGCCGCACCCGACGCCGTCGCGGCCGCCCCGACGCCGGCGAGCAGCCATCCGGTGGCGATCAGGGCGAGGGCGTGGTGCAGGTCGGCGAGCGGTCGGCCGCATCGCGCGGTCGGGTCGGGGCGACGGATGCCGCGGCGAGCCCGGATGCCGATGGCGAGGCCCGCGGCGACGAGCAGCCCCGACCAGGCGAGCCCTGGCAGCAGGCGGGTGAAGACCGTGTCGACCATCGCGGCGGCCATGACGAGGGCGGCCGTGGCGTCGAGGGCCCGCACGCGGCCGGGCACGAGGGCAGCGGCCGTTCCGGCCAGTGCCCCGAGGAGCATGACGCCGTGCGCGATCTCGACCATTCGTCTTCCGAATCTTCCCTGTTCCGGTGCGTGCGGTTATATTACTCGACATACGTAGAGAAAAAAGGTGCAACATGACGACGACGTCCACCCTCCACTCGATCGGCCGGCGGCCTGACGAGGCGCCCGGCGGCGCACCGGGCAGCGCGAACGACCCGCTGCGCGGACTCTCGGTCGACGAGATCGACGCGGCCCGCGACATCCTGCACGAGGCCGCCCTCATCGGCGAGCACACGCGATTCGTGTACGTCGGACTCGACGAACCGGCCAAGGCCGAGGTGCTCGCGGGCGTCGAGCTGCCCCGCATCGTGCGTGCGCTGGTGCTCGACCGGTCGACGGGCGCCTCCGCCGACCTCCGCGTCTCGGTCACCGACCGCGCGGTGCTCTCGAACGAGCCGATCGACGGCGCGAACGGCCATGTGCCGATCCTCGACGTCGAGTTCGAGGCGATCTACGACCTGCTCGGCGCCGAGCAGGAATGGCACGACGCCCTCGCCAAGCGCGGCATCACGCACGAGCAGGTCGCCCTCGCGCCGCTCTCGGCCGGCAACTACGGCTTCGAGGCCGAAGCGGGTCGCCGCGTCATCCGCGTGCTCGCCTTCATGCGCGAGAACGAGCAGGACCACTGCTGGGCCCACCCCGTCGACGGCCTCTGCGCCTACGTCGACATGATCGAGGGGCGCATGTTCGAGCTCGTCGACCATCGCGTCTACGACATTCCGGCAGAGGGCGGCAACTTCGACGACCCCGCGGTGCAGGGCGCGCCGCTCGACACCCTGAAGCCGATCGAGATCAGTCAGCCCGATGGGCCGAGCTTCACGGTCGACGGCGATCGGGTGAGCTGGGCGAACTGGCGCTTCTCGCTCGCCTTCGACGCGCGCGAGGGGCTCGTGCTGCGCCGCATCCGCTACGTCGACGCCGACCAGGGCGGCGAGGAGCGCGACATCGTCTACCGAGCCTCGATCGCCGAGATGGTCGTGCCCTACGGCGACCCCTCGCCCGCGCGCTTCTGGCAGAACTACTTCGACACGGGCGAGTACGTCTTCGGCCGCTACGCGAACTCGCTGCAGCTCGGATGCGACTGCCTCGGCGAGATCCGCTACTTCGACGCGACGATCGCCGACGAGTTCGGGCACCCGCAGGTCATCCCGAACGCCATCTGCATGCACGAGGAGGACTACGGCACCCTCTGGAAGCACACCGACATCTACACGGGCTCGAACGAGGTGCGTCGCCAGCGCCGCCTCGTGATCAGCTTCTTCACGACCGTCGGCAACTACGACTACGGCTTCTACTGGTACCTCTACCTCGACGGCACCATCGAGTGCGAGGCCAAGCTCACGGGCGTGCTCTTCACCTCGGCGTTCGATGCCGCGGCCGGCGATCACGCCAGCGAGGTCGCGCCCGGCCTCGGTGCGCCGTACCACCAGCACCTCTTCAGCGCCCGCCTCGACATGATGGTCGACGGCCTCGCCAACGCGGTCGACGAGGTCGATGCCGCGCGCGTGCCGATGGGCGAGGGCAACGCCTACGGCAACGCCTTCACGAAGCGGAGCACGCGCCTGCGCACCGAGGCCGAGGGTGCGCGCGACGCCGATCCCGTCGCCGGACGCACCTGGCACATCGTCAACACCGAGAAGACGAACCGCCTGGGCCGTCCGGTCGGCTACGAGCTCATCGCCCAGGGCTCGCCCACGCTGCTGGCCGACCCCGAATCGGTCATCGCCAAGCGCGCCGGCTTCACGCGCAAGCACCTCTGGGTCACGCAGTACGACCAGGCGGAGCGGTACCCCGCCGGAGACCTCGTGAACCAGGGCCCCGGCGGCGACGGCCTGCCGCGCTACACCGCAGCCGACCGCTCGATCGACGGCGACGACATCGTGCTCTGGCACACCTTCGGCCCGACGCACTTCCCGCGCGTCGAGGACTGGCCCGTCATGCCCGTCGACACCGCCAAGTTCACCCTCAAGCCCTACGGCTTCTTCGGCCGCAACCCCACCCTGAACGTGCCTTCGTCGGCCTCGCTCGGCATGGCCTGCCACACCGGGTCGGCTCACGGCGCGCATGGCGCGGGCGGGCACGAGGGTCGCGCAGCCCACGAAGGTCACGCGGCTCACGCGGCGGGCGGATGCCGGTGCGAGGCCGGGGCGTGCACCTGCGCCGGGGCACGGGCACTGACCACGCACTGACGCGTCAGAGGGCCGGATGTCGCAGCCGCGGCATCCGGCCCTCTCGCCGTCGATCGGGCGGCAGGACGACGACGCCGCACGCAGATCGCGGTCGGCCGGTCTCGGCAGAGCTAGCGCAGCAGGTCGAGGTAGCCCTCGAGGAGCCGGGTGAGGCGGGCGGGCGCGGCGCTCGCGGGGGAGACGACGGCGATCACCTGCACGCCGTCGACGAAGGCCATGAGGTGGTCGGTGGCGACCGCGACGTCGAGGTCGGCGCGCGCCTCGCCGAGCTGCTTCGCCCGCTCGAGGTGGTCGGCGATCTCGACCCGCCACTCGTCCATCGTGCGCTCGTGCAGGGCGAGCAGGGCGGGGTCGTTCGCCGCGTACTCCCAGAACGGGATCACGATGCGCGCCTCGAGGATGCGCTCCTCGTCGAGCGGGAAGATCTGCAGCATCAGCGCGCGCAGCGCGGCCATGCCCTCGAGGTCGGCGCGCACGGCCGCGAACCTGGCGTTCGTCGCCGAGTAGACGTGCTCGAACGTCGCCCCGATCAGCTCTTCCTTGTTGCGGAAGTACGGGAAGAGCCCGCCGTTGGCGACGCCGGCCGACTTCGCGATCTCGCGCATCGTCGTCGCGCGGAACCCCTTCTCGGCGATGAGGCGCCAGGTCGCGCGCACGATCTCGAGTCGGCGCTCGTCGTGGTCGACGATCTTCGGCATGGTCCCCTCTCGCGACCGGAGGCCGTGCCGTCGCGGTCGCCGTCCACGATACGCGTGCGACGTCGGACGACGGGGTGGCACGCTGACGGGCCGGGAGCGACGTGTGCTCCCGGCCCGCCGAGGTTGCTGTTCGTGCTGTTCGTGCTGTTCTGTGGTTCTCGGTGCTCGCGGAGCTCGCGGGTCAGCCGTTGATGACCTGCGGCACGCCGAGCGCCTTCAGGCCCTCGACGCCGAACTCGAGCCCGTAGCCCGACTGCTTCGCACCGCCGAACGGCACCATCGGGTGGATCGTGCCGTGCGAGTTGATCCACACGGTGCCGGCCTCGATGCGCGCGGCGACGCGTCGTGCCTCGTCGCGATCGGCGCCCCACACCGAGGCGCCCAGGCCGACCTCGACGCCGTTCGCGAGGGCGATCGCCTCGTCGACGTCGTGGTAGCGGATGATCGGCAGCGCCGGGCCGAACTGCTCCTCCTGCACGAGAGGGTTCGCGTTCTCGATGTCGGCGACGAGCGTCGTCGGATAGAAGTGGCCGGGCCGGCCTCGGTCGGGCTCGCCGCCGAGCAGCACGCGGGCGCCCGACGACTTCGCCGACTCGACGAGCCGGTCGACGATGTCGAACTGCTGGCGGTTCTGCAGCGGGCCGAGCACGTTCGCCTCGTCGAGCCCGACGCCCATCGGCATCGCGCCGGCTACCGCGACGAGTGCATCGCACACCGCGTCGTAGACGCTGTCGTGCACGTAGAGGCGCTTCAGCGCCGCGCAGGTCTGGCCCGTGTTGATGAACGCACCCCAGAACAGCCCCTCGGCGATCGCCTTCGGGTCGACGTCGGGCAGCACGATGCCCGCGTCGTTGCCGCCGAGCTCGAGCGTGAGCCGCTTGACGGTGTCGGCCGAGCTGCGGATGATCGCCTTGCCCGTCGCCGTCGATCCCGTGAACATGACCTTGCCGACGGCCGGATGCGACGAGAGCGCGGCGCCGATCTCACGGCCGCCCGAGACGATCTCGACGACGCCCTCCGGCAGCACGCGGTTGATCACCGCGATGAGCGCGAGCACGCTGAGCGGCGTGTACTCCGAGGGCTTCACGACCACCGTGTTGCCCATGCGCAGGGCGGGTCCGACCTGCCAGACCGTGATCATCTGCGGCCAGTTCCACGGGCCGATCGCGCCGACCACGCCGATCGGGCGGTACGCCAGCTCGGCGTGCACCTGGCCGTCGTCGAAGACGACCTCGGTCTCGAGCGGGGTCGCCGCGGCCGCGCGCAGCCAGCCGGATGCCCCGCCCACCTCGAACCGGGCGTTCGGCCCGTTCAGCGGCTTGCCCTGCTCGCGAGAGAGGATGCGCGCGAGCCCCTCGGCCTCGGCGTCGATCGCGTCGGCGGCCTGCATGAGCAGCTCGCTGCGCCGCTCGTGGCCGAGCGCGGCCCACGCCGGCTGGGCCGCCTTCGCCCGGGCGACCGCGGCTTCGAGGTCGTCGACCGTGTGCACGGGTGCGTGGCCGACGACCTCGCCGGTCGCCGGGTCGAGGATCTCGCGTCGCTCGCCGTCGAACGACTGGATCTCGGCGAGCAGGTCGTCGTGCGTCGGTTCGAGCACGGGGGTCGGGCTGTCCATGGTTCCTCCACGTTGAGTCGGGGTTCCACGGTAGGCAGGGTGGGTGCGTGGGGCCTTGTCCGTGCGTGCGGCGCGCTTGACCGTGCGCGCAGGGAGCGCGCGGGCACGGGCGGCGCCCGGACGCCTAGAGGGTGTGGCCGAGCTTGAAGCCCTGCTCCTGGTCGCCCGAGCGCGTGTACGAGAAGCCGTCGGCGCCGATCGTGACGGCCATCTCCGACGAGTCGGTGCGGGCGACGACGGGCTTCGGGTTGCCGTCGAGGTCGAGCACGAGCGACGCCTCGGTGTACCAGGAGGGCACGACGGGGTTGCCCCACCAGTCGCGGCGCTGGTTGTCGTGCACGTCCCACGTGACGACGGGGTTGTCGGGGTCGCCCGTGTAGTAGTCCTGCGTGTAGATCTCGACGCGGTGGCCGTCGGGGTCGCGCAGGTACAGGTAGAAGGCGTTCGAGACGCCGTGGCGTCCGGGGCCGCGCTCGATCGCGTCCGATCGCCGCAGCGCGCCGAGCTTGTCGCAGATCGCGAGGATGTTGTGCTTCTCGTGCGTCGCGAACGCGACGTGGTGCATGCGGGGGCCATCGCCGCCGGTCATGGCGGTGTCGTGCACGGTGGGCTTGCGGCGCATCCACGCGGCGTAGACGACGCCCTCCTCGTCTTGGATGTCCTCGGTCACGCGGAACCCGAGCGACTGCATGAAGTTCACGGCGCGCGGCACGTCGGGCGTGACCTGGTTGAAGTGGTCGAGGCGCACGAGCTCGCCGGGCGTGTGCAGGTCGTAGCGCCAGGAGAGGCGCTCGACGTGCTCGGCCTGGAAGAAGAACTCGTACGGGAACCCGAGCGGGTCCTCGACGCGCACCGAGTCGCCGATGCCCTTGGTGAAGCCGTCGGGTCGGCGTTCGATGCGGCATCCGAGTTCCGAGTAGAACGCGACCGCCCGGTCGAGGTCTTCAGGGGTGCGCACCCGGTACGAGAAGGCCGCGACCGCGGCGACGGCGCCCTGCCGCAGCACGAGGTTGTGGTGGATGAACTCCTCGGTCGAGCGCAGGTAGATCGCCGTCTCGTCCTCCTCGGTCACGTACAGGCCGAGCACGTCGACGTAGAACTCGCGCGACGCGGCGAGGTCGGTCACGACGAGCTCCATGTACGCGCAGCGGAGGATGTCGGGGGCGGGCGCCGACGGCGTCGGCACCGGGTTGCTCGAGTGGATCGGCGCCTCCTGTGAGACGTAGAAGCCCGACGAGGTGAGGGTCATGTCGTCGCGTTGGGTCATGTCAGCGTCCTTGCGTGAGTCGTGCGGCGGTGCGGGTGTGCGGGTTCGGCGAAGCGGGAGCGGGGCGGATGCCGCGGCTCACGCCTTGCCGAAGGTCGGGTTGTGCGGGGCGCCGAGCGTGATGTGCACGCTCTGCTGGTCGGTGTAGAAGTCGATCGAGCGGTAGCCGCCCTCGTGTCCGAGACCCGAGGCCTTGACGCCGCCGAACGGCGTGCGCAGGTCGCGCACGTTGTTCGAGTTGAGCCAGACCATGCCCGCCTCGACGGCCTGCGAGAAGTTGTGCGCGCGCGTGAGGTCGTTGGTCCAGATGTAGGCGGCGAGGCCGTACTTCGTGTCGTTCGCGAGCGCGAGCGCCTCTTCGTCGGTGTCGAAGGGGGTGATCGCGACGACCGGCCCGAAGATCTCCTCCTGGAAGATGCGGGCGTCGGGCGCGACATCCGCGAACACGGTCGGGGCCACGTAGTTGCCCGTCGGGAAGCCGTCGGGTCGACCGCCGCCGGCGACGAGGCGGCCCTCCGACGTGCCGAGCTCGACGTAGCTCATGACCTTGTCGTAGTGCTCGGGGTGCACGAGCGCGCCGACCTCGGTCTTCGGGTCGTGCGGGTGGCCGACGACGACGCGCGAGGCCTGCGCGGCGTAGCGCTCGACGAACTCGTCGTAGACCTCGCGCTGCACGAGGATGCGGCTGCCCGCGGTGCAGCGTTCGCCGTTCAGCGAGAACACGCCGAAGATCGTCGCGTCGATCGCCGTGTCGAGGTCGGCGTCGGCGAACACCACGGCGGGGCTCTTGCCGCCGAGCTCCATCGAGAGGCCCTTGAGGTACGGGGCCGCATTGGCGAAGATCAGCTGCCCGGTCGAGCTCTCGCCCGTGAAGGAGATGAGCGGAACGTCGGGGTGCTTCACGAGCGCGTCGCCCGCGTCTTCGCCGAGGCCGTTGACGAGGTTGAAGACGCCGTTCGGCAGGCCCGCCTCCTCGAAGATGCCGGCCCAGAGCGAGGCCGAGAGCGGGGTGAACTCGGCGGGCTTCAGCACGACGGTGTTGCCGGTCGCGAGCGCGGGGCCGAGCTTCCACGACTCGAGCATGAACGGGGTGTTCCACGGCGTGATGAGTCCGGCGACGCCGATCGGCTTGCGGTTCACGTAGTTCATCTGCTTGCCGGGCACCTTGAAGGCGTCGTCGGCCTGGGCGACGATGAGGTCGGCGAAGAAGCGGAAGTTCTCGGCCGCGCGGCGGGCCTGCCCGAGCGCCTGGGTGATGGGCAGACCCGAGTCGAAGCTCTCGAGCTCGGCGAGGCGGGCGTCGCGCGACTCGACGATGTCGGCGATGCGGTGCAGCACGCGCGAACGCTCCCGGGGGAGCATGCGCGGCCATGGCCCCTCGGTGAACGCCCGCCGGGCGGCCGCGACCGCGAGGTCGACGTCGGCCTTCTTGCCGGCGGCGGCGTGCACGTAGGTCTCGTTCGTGACGGGGTTCAGCACCTCGAACGTGTCGCCGTCGATCGAGTCGACGAACTCGCCGTCGATGTAGTGGCGGATGCGGTCGGGCAGCCCCTCGGGCACGTGCCCGGTGGTGATGGTGTCGGTCATGCTGGTTCTCCCGTTCTGAGATGTGCGGACGCGAGCGGCGGCGGGTCAGCCGTTGTGCGGATGCTTGTGCTCGGACTGGTACGCCAGCACGGCGTCGAGCGTGGCGGTGCGATGTGCTCGAGCGGCGAGCTCGATGTCGAGCGCATCGGCACCCGACTCGATGAGGTCGAGGATGCGGTCGTGCTCGGCGACGGACTCGTGGGCGCGGCCCGGAACGAAGCTGAACGAGGAGTCGCGCAGCACCTTCATGCGGTTCCAGCCTCGGTGCACGAGGTCGAGGATGTGCGGGTTCGGGCACTCCTCGAACAGCACGGCGTGGAACTCGAGGTTGAGCTCGGTGAAGCGGTGCGGTTCGAAGTCGTCGAGGGTGCGGCGCATCCGCTCGTTGACCTCGCGGGCGCGTCGCAGGTGCTCGGGCGTGAGCGTGGGCGCAGACAGGGCGGTCGCGGCGCCCTCGACGAGCGCGAGGGTCTGCATGGTGTGCAGGTACTCGGTCTCCTTGATGAGGGCCACCTGCGCGCCGACGTTGCGCTCGAACGTGACGAGTCCCTCGGCCTCGAGGCGGCGGATCGCCTCGCGCACGGGCACGACGCTCACGTCGAGCTCGCCGGCGATCGTGCCGAGCACGAGCCGGTAGCCGGGCACGTAGCGGCCGTCGTCGATGCGGTCGCGCACGAACCGGTAGGCGCGCTGAGACTTCGACTCGACCGGTTCGGCCGGGGGTGCGCTCGGTGCTGCGGAGGCCGACGCTGCGGCGGCGCTCACCGGGCGCCTCCCTCGACGACGGATGCCTCGGCGCCGGCGCCGCGGGCCTCCGCCTCGTAGCGCGCCCGCCAGTGGGCGTTCATCGGGAACAGTCCGTCGACGGATGCCCCGCCGGCGACCTGCTCGGCCACCCACGCCTCCTCGGCCTCCTGCGCGACCGCCTCGGCCACGACCTCGGCCAGGAGCTGCGGCGGGATCACGATGACGCCGTCGCCGTCGCCCACGACGACGTCGCCGGGCTGCACCGCCGCACCGCCGCAGGCGATCGTGACGTCGACCTCCCAGGGCACGTGCCGGCGGCCGAGCACGCTGGGGTGCGGTCCCTGCGAGAAGACGGGGATCTCGAACCCGGCGACCGCGTCGAAGTCGCGCACGCCGCCGTCGGTCACGATGCCGGCCGCGCCGCGCACCTGGGCGCGCAGGGCGAGCACGTCGCCCACGGTTCCGGTGCCGCGCTCGCCGCGGGCCTCGACCACGAGCACCTCGCCGGGCTCGACGGTGTCGAAGGCGACCTTCTGCGCGTTGAACCCACCGCCGTGCGAGGCGAACAGGTCGGGCCGGAACGGGATGAACCGCAGCGTCTTCGCGAGCCCCACGATGCGGTCGCCGGGGTGGTTCGCGTGGACGCCCTCGATGAACACGTCGTGGTAGCCGCGCTTGCGCAGCGCGACCGAGAGCGTCGCGACGGCGACTCCGCCGATCGCGGCGCGGAGTTCGTCGGTGAGCACGGAGGGGGCGGATGTCGCGGCGTGCTGCGCGGCGTCGGCCGTCTGCGCTGCGGGGGTCGCGCGCCCTGCGGCGACGGCCGCGGCGAGCTCGGCCTCGGAACCCCAGGCCTCGAGGCGCTGGTCGTCGTCGATGGCGGGCTTCGTGCCGAAGTCGCCGAACGGCACGGCGCCCTGCGTCACGGTCGTGACGAGGCGGCCGGTGGACGGCGCGCCCGCGGCATCCGGAGCGTCGACCTCGACCTCGACGACGTCGCCGGGCACCACGACCGAGGAGCCGGCGGGCGTACCGGTGAGGATCACGTCGCCGGGTTCGAGGGTGAGGTGCTGCGAGAGGTCGGCGACGAGGCGCCCGAACGGGAAGAGCAGGGTGTCGCTCGTGTCCTGCTGCACGAGCTCGCCGTTGACCCAGGTGCGCACGCGCCAGCCGTCTTCGCCGGCGGCGCTCGCGGGGATGAGCGCCGGGCCGAGCGGCGTGAAGCCGTCGCCGCCCTTGTTGCGCACGTTCGAGCCCTTGTCGGCGACGCGGAGGTCGTAGACGCCGAAGTCGTTGGCTGCGGTCACGGAGGCCACGTGCCGCCAGCCGTCGGCGGGGGAGACGTGGCGCGCGCGCTCGCCGATGACGATCGCGATCTCGCCCTCGAAGGCGAGCAGTTCGGTGCCGGCGGGGCGCTCGATCGTGCAGCCCGTGCCCGAGACCGACGACGCGGGCTTGAGGAAGTAGCTCGGCTGGGCCGGCGTGCGGCCGCGCTGGGCGGCCCTCGACGGGTAGTTGAGGTGCACGGCGATGATCTTGCCGGGGGTGGCGATGGCATCGGTGGTCATTGACGTCCTCGTCTCGTGATATTTGAAATCATATACGATCTGGATGGGTGTGCAAGAGGTCGGGTCGCGTTCCGGCGTCAGTAGCTCGCGCGCAGGGTCGCGCCCGACGCATCCGGCCCGCCCGGGTGCGAACCGATGAACCGGTCGGCCAGGGCCTCGGTCGCGCGGGCGAGGAGTGCGACATCCGCCCCGACGATGACGAGCGCGGCCCCGGCCTGCACATAGCGATCTGCGGCGGCCGGTGCGAACGCGTTCACGGCGGACGGCTTGCCCGCCGCGGCGGCCGACGCGATGCCCGCGAGCACGGCGCCGACGACGTCGGGGTGCTCCTGCTGACCGAGCAGCCCCATCGACGCGGCGAGATCGGCCGGGCCGAAGAACACGCCGTCGACGCCGTCGACGGCGAGGATCTGCTCGAGGTTCGCGATCGCCGCGGCCGACTCGATCTGCACGAACAGCGAGATGGTCGACGACGCGTCGGCGAGGTAGCCCTCGACCCGGTTCCAGCGCGACGACCGGGCCAATGCGCTGCCCACGCCGCGAACGCCGACCGGCGGGTAGTGCACGGCGCGCACGATCTCGGCGGCCTGCTCGGCGGTGTCGACCATGGGCACGACGAGGTTCTGCGCGCCGAGGTCGAGCACCTGCTTCAGCGCGACCGTGTCGCCCGACGGCGGGCGCACGAGCGCCGTGACGGGGTAGGCGGCCACCGCCTGCAGTTGGGCGAGGATCGACTCGAGTCCAGCGGGGGAGTGCTCGGCGTCGATGAGCACGAGGTCGAGGCCCGAGCCGGCCACGATCTCGGCGTTCGTCGCGCTGCCCGCGCACGACCACGCGCCGAACAGGGGGCGGTCGGATACGGCGATGCGGGCGCCGAGCGTCGGCGGGAGGGTCATTCGAATCGGCATGAGACGGTTCCCAGCTCTCGGTAGTCGGCGTGCACGGTGTCGCCGCGCTCGACCCACATGGGCCGCGTGAACGACCCGGCGAGGATGATCTCGCCCGCCTCGAGCGACTGGTCGTGCTGGGCGAGCTTGTTCGCGAGCCAGGCGACGCCCATGGCCGGGTGCCCGAGCACCGCCGCGGCGACGCCCGACTCCTCGATGGTCTGGTTGCGGAACAGCAGCGCCGAGACCCACCTGAGGTCGACCTGGTCGACCTTCACGGGTCGGCCGCCGATGACCATGGCGCCCATCGCCGCGTTGTCGCTGATCGTGTCGACGATCGTGCGCCCCGGCATCTCGACATGCGAGTTCAGGATCTCGAGTGCCGGCACGACGTGCGCCGTGGCGTCGAGCACGTCGAAGATCGTGACGTTCGGGCCCGCGAGCGGCTTGGCGAGCACGAACGCGAGCTCGACCTCGATGCGCACGTTCGAGAACCGGTCGAACTCGACCGAGGCGCCCGACTCGACGACCATGTCGTCGAAGATCACGCCGTAGTCGGGCTCGGTGATGCCGGTCGCGACCTGCATGACCTTCGAGGTGAGCCCGATCTTGCGACCGACCCGGCGCGCCCCGCTCGCCTCGCGTCGGTCGGCCCAGAGCTTCTGCACGGCGTAGGCGTCGTCGACGTCCATGCCGGGGTTGCGGGCCGTGAGCAGCGGCACGACGGATCGCTCGCGATCGGCGACGAGCAGCTCGTCGGCGATCGCCTCGATGCGGGTTGGTTCGAGCACGTCGACTCCACTTCCTCGGGGTTCCGAGTAGATCGTATACGATCCGCGGATGTCGCGCACGGGCGATGCCGAGCGGTGCGCGTGGGCGCAGGCGGCCGCCCGCGGCATCCGCTCAGCTGTTCACGCGGATGATCTCCTCCTGGTACGGCGCGACGACCGTGCCCGAGATGCGGCAGTCGAGCAGCAGGAACGGGCGCTCGGCGACGGGCCACGACGTCCATGCCGCGAGCGCGTCGAGGTCGTCGAGCGAGCGTACGACGACACCCTCGGCCCCGACGGCCGCCGCGAGTCCGGCGAAGTCGACCTCGGGGATGAGCATGGGTTCGCGGGCGAGGCCCTTGAGCCCGTAGAGGTTGATCTCGGCACCGTAGGCGGCGTCGTTCCAGACGACGGCGATGCCTCGGCCGCCCGCGGTGCGCACCGCGGACTCGAGGTCGGCGAGCGCCATGAGCCCGCCGCCGTCGCCCGTGGTGAGCACGATCGCCGAGTCGGGCTTCGCCGCGGCGGCGCCGGGCACGCTCGCGAATCCCAACCCGATCGACTGGAACGCCGTGCCGACCATGATCATGCGGTCGGGCGAGGCCACGGGCCAGTACATGTTCGCCCAGCCGATGAAGTGCCCGCCGTCGCTGACGACGACCCGGTCCTCGGGCAGCAGCTCGCCGATGCGCCGGGCGACGGCTCGCGGGTCGAGCCGCCCGTCGTCGGCGAGGCCGTCGGCACCCGGCGAGACGGGCTGCTCGCGGAGTGCGGTGAGGTCGACGCTCTCGCGCCATCCGGATGCCTCCGCGCCCCGTGCATCGAGCTCCTCGACGATCGCGCGGGCGACGAGCCCCGCGTCGCCCCGCACGAACCCGCCGACGTGGGGGTGGGTGGACGCCGGCAGGATGTCGACCTGGAACACCCGCGTGCCTGGTGCGAAGAGGTCGCCGAAGCGCATCGTGAACTGGTTGAGCGAGGCGCCGAACACGACGGCGACATCGGCCTCGCGCACGAGCTCCATGGCGCCGTCGGCGCCGAATCCGCCCGTCACGCCGAGGTCGAAGCGCGGGTCGGGGAACACGCCGCGGCCGAGTGCCGTCGACGCGGTCACGGCGCCCGTCGCGTCGGCGAGCTCGCCGAGCGCGTCGCCCGCGCCCGCCAGCCAGGCGCCGCGGCCGGCGAGCAGGAACGGGCGGCTCGCACCCGCCAGGGCCGCCGCGATCTCGGCGACGACGCCGCCCGAGAACGGTCCACGAGGCGCGAGCGGCGTCGGCAGGCGCAGCTCGGGGGCGGGCTGCACGGCGCCCGCGTCGAGGGCGGCGACGTCGTAGGGGATCGCGAGCACGACGGGCACGCGGTACGAGAGGGCGTGCTCGATCGCCAGGATCGTCGTGGCCGCGGCATCCGTTCGCCCGACCGTGTAGGTGCGCGCGCCCACGGCCGAGGCCAGCGCGATCTGGTCGACGTCCCACGGGCGCGGGCCCGACGTCGGCTCGTCGCCGACCACGAGCACGATCGGCACATGCGCCTGCGCGGCCTCGGCGAGGGCGGTCAGCGTGTTCGTGAACCCGGCGCCGTACGTCGCGGTCGCCGCCGCGATGCGCCCGGAAGCCCGGAAGTGCGCGTCGGCCGCGACCACGCCGCCGGCCTCGTGCCGCACGGCCGTGAAGCGCACCTCGGTCGCGCGTTCGAGGGCGTCGAGGAAGTACGCGTTGCCGTTGCCCATGACCCCGAAGACGTGGTCGAGGTGGGCCGAGAGTGCGGCGGCGACGTGGGCGGAGACGGTGGTGGTCGTGGGCATGGCGAAGTCCTTCGGGAGACGGTGAACGGATGCGGATTCCGTATGTGTCTCGCGCGACCGGCGGTGACCGACCGGGCTTCGTGCCCCTTTTGCGAGCACCGGCGCGCTCTTGCGCCTGAACGAGACGAGTATACGACCGAAGCCGGCCGGCGCCGCTCGGCCCGGGTCGACCGTCACACGACGGGCGCCACGAGGGTTGTGCGGCATCATGGATCGGGTGAAGACCATCCAGCTGCGCCGCTACACGCTCGTCGACGGAGAGTTCGACGCCTTCGTCGCCTGGTGGGAGTCCACCATGCCGACCGTCCGGCCCGCGGCCGGATTCGCGATCGAGTTCGCCTACGGCGTGCGCGAGACGAACGAGTTCGTGTGGGCCGTGAGCGCCGAGGGCGACCGCGACGCGTTCCTCGCGCTCGAGGCGACCTACCTGGTCTCGCCCGGGCGCGCCGCCGCGTTCGAGGGCGTGCCGCAGCGCGTCGCCGTCTCGCAGACGCACTTCGTCGACGACGTCACGCCGGTTCAGACCGCCTGATCGGATGCCGCGTCGCGGCGTCCATCGCTCGCGCGCGTCCGGTCCGCCGGTCGCCCGACCGTGCCCGCGGCCACTCGCCGACGCGTCGGTTCCTGCACGCTGTGCGTGACACGCCGTACAGCACGCGCCCAGCCTCGGGCATCGTACGATCGAGGCATCCCCCGGAAGTGACTGTGGCCGACGCTGCCCACCGGCAGGCTTCGGCTGCGACTGACCAGGTCGACGACGCCCTTCGCACGCCTCGCGACCGAGAGAGAAGACCGTGAGCCTCGAATTCGACGCCAGCCGTGCCCGATGGATCGCCCGAGAGGAGCTCGCCGAGCGGATGATCCCGCTCATCGGCGGCCTCTACCGTGAGCACGGGGTGGTCACCTCGATCCACGGCCGCCGGCTCATCAACCGCTCGCCGATCGAGCTGCTGAAGGCGCACCGGTTCGCACGCCAGGCCGGCGAGGTCGAGCTCGACCCCGCCGACACGATGCGCGTGCTCGAGGCGCTGCGCGAGATCGCGCCCGGCCCGGCCTCGATCGACGTGGCCCGTCTCGTGGCGCGGTACGCGGCATCCGGTGCGACCGGCGAGGGCGAGCGGATGCCGCTGGCCGACCTCCTGCGTCTCGAACTCGCCCCCGTGCTCGCGCCCGACACCGCCGACGGCACGGCCCGCCCGGTGCGCGAGGGCACCGACGTCGTGCTCTACGGCTTCGGCCGCATCGGACGCCTGCTCGCGCGCATCCTCATCGCGCACGCGGGCGACGCCACCGGCCTGCGGCTGCGGGCCATCGTCGTGCGCAAGGGTTCGGCGAACGACCTCGTCAAGCGCGCGAGCCTGCTGCGCCGCGACTCGGTGCACGGCCCGTTCGCGGGCACCATCGAGGTCGACGAGCAGGCCAACACGATCCTCGCGAACGGCACGCTGATCCAGGTGATCCACGCGAACGACCCCGCCGCGATCGACTACACGGCGTACGGCATCAGCGACGCGATCGTCGTCGACAACACCGGCCGCTGGCGCGACGAGGAGGGGCTCTCGCAGCACCTGCGCTCCACGGGCGTCGCGCGCGTGCTGCTCACGGCGCCGGGCAAGGGCGCGATCAAGAACATCGTGCACGGCATCAACGACGGCGACATCGCGGCGTCCGATCGCATCCTCTCGGCCGCCTCGTGCACGACGAACGCGATCACCCCCGTGCTGAAGGCCGTCGAAGACGCCTACGGCGTGGTGCGCGGGCACGTCGAGACCGTGCACTCGTTCACGAACGACCAGAACCTCATCGACAACTTCCACGCGGGCGACCGCCGCGGGCGCTCGGCGGCCCTGAACATGGTGATCACCGAGACCGGTGCGGCCAAGGCCGTCGCGAAGGCGCTGCCGTCGTTCGCCGGCAAGCTCACGGGCAGCGCGATCCGCGTGCCCACGCCCGACGTGTCGCTCGCCATCCTCAACCTGCAGCTCGAGCGCCCGGCCTCGAAGGACGAGATCAACCGGTACCTGCGCCAGGTCTCGCTCACCTCGCCGCTGCGCCAGCAGGTGGACTACATCGAGTCGGCCGAGGTCGTCTCGACCGACTTCGTGGGCTCGAGCCGCGCGGGCATCGTCGACGGCCTCGCGACCATCGCCGACGGCACCGACGCCGTGCTCTACGTCTGGTACGACAACGAGTACGGCTACTCGTGCCAGGTCGTGCGCGTCATCGAGGCCATGGCCGGCACGCACCCCGTGGTGCTGCCCGCGCGCGAGCCGGTCGTGCTCGCCTCCGTCGTGCTCGACGACGTCGACGCCCCGGCGGAGCTTGTCGCCGGCTGACCTCGCCCGGCTCGAGCATCGCGGATGCCGCGGGCCGACGTGCGGCCCGCGGCATCCGTTCGTCCGTGGCTGTCGCCCGTGCCGGCCGTCAGGCCCGCGAGGCGGCGACCTTCTCGCGGCAGTCGGGCGTGACGACCCGCACGGTCGACGCCGGGTTCTTCGCGAGGGCGCGCTCGGGTCGGATGGGCCGCACCGCGAGGTTGCCGCGGCAGTTGGGGCACCGGCGCTCGGGGAACGTCGCGGCGCAGTCGGCGCACCAGGTGCACTCGAAGGTGCAGATGTAGACCTCGGGGTCGTCGACGGCGAGGTCGCGGTCGCAGCATTCGCAGTTCGGGCGGAGTTCAAGCATCGGCGGGGACCTTCGGTTCGAGGGCGGACGGTTCGGGGGCGGCCGACGGTTCCGCAGCGGCGGACGGCGCCGGCACGATCGTCGGCTCGTGCCGGATCGGCACGTTCACGGATCGGGCGATGAAGCAGAACTCGCCGACGCGCTCGTGCAGGGCCTCGGCGACGGCTGGGTCGCCGGCGGCGATCGTGACGACCGGCCGCAGCACGACCTCGGCGAAGCGGCCCGCGCCGCTCGCCTCTTCGAGCATCGTGCCGCCGGGTGCGTCTTCGTAGCCCGTGACGACGATGCCCGCCTCGGTCGCGAGGTGCAGGTACCAGAGCATGTGGCACTGGGCGATCGAGGCGACGAGGAGCTGCTCGGGGTTCCATCTCGTCGGGTCGCCGCGGAAGGCCGGGTCGCTCGATCCGGCGAGCTCGCCTGCGGTCGCGTGGCCGACGAGGTGGTCGCGAGAGTAGGCGCGGTAGCCGGCGGTGCCGCGGCCGAGGTCGCCGGTCCAGCGCAGCGTCAGGTCGTAGTGGTGCTCCCTGGTCATTCGGGCGTTCCTCTCACGGTGTCGATGGTGTGCTGCGCGTGCGCGACGGTCGCTCGGCGCGCCGCGTCGGCGTCGCCGGCGCGGATCGCCGCGAGGATCGCGCGGTGCTCGGCGTCGACCTGCTCGACGCGCGCAGGCTCGCGCAGACCGCTGCGGGTGGCGACCACGAGGCGATCCCACCAGGTGGCGAGCGTCTGCTCGACGACCGGGTTGCCGGCGAGGCGCGCGACGGCCTCGTGGAACTCGCGGTTCGCGTGCGTGGCCGTCGAGAGGTCGCCGGCCCGGGTGGCCGCATCGCTCGCGTCGGCGAGCGCGTCGAGCTCGGCGAGTCTGGCGGGGGCGATCTCGCCGTCGCCGACCCGCTCGGCGAGCCGACCGGCCGCCCAGCTCTCGAGTGCCGCCCGCGCCTCGAGCACGGCTTCGAGTTCGGCGGGCGGCAGCACGCGTACGCGCACGCCCCGGCCCTGCGCGTCGACGAGCCCGTCGCCCTCGAGCCGCGAGAGCGCCTCGCGCACGGGGGTGCGCGAGACCTGCAGCCGCGCCGAGAGCTCGGCCTCCGAGACCCGGCGGTCGGTGGGGATCTCGCCGTCGACGACGAGGCGTCGGAGTGCCGCGTACACGGTCATGGGCTCAGTATTGCATGCGTTCAGCCGTATTGCATGCAATACGGCTGAAGGGGTTCTGCGACGGATGCCGCGGGTCGGCGTTCGGTCCGCGGCATCCGTCGTCTCGTGCTCAGCGGTTGAACACGCCCAGGTTCTCGAGCCGCAGACGGCCCACGGTCGTGACCTTCGTCGCGTCGAACGGCCTCGTCGCGACGGACTCTCCGACCCGCAGCCCCTCCTGCACCTTGAGGGTCTCGGCCGTCTTGAGCGCCTCCGCCGCCCGCAGCTGCTCCGCGATCCGCAGGCCCTCGGTCACCTTGAGGGTCTCGGCCCGCTGGAGCGCCTCGGCGGCCGCAGCACGCTCGAGCACGACCGCGTCGCCGAACTCGATCTGGAGGCGCGTGATGTCGCGCGGGTCGAACTTCGGATCGGGCGTCGGCTTCTCGAACTCCCCGGGCTTCACGCGGATGTCGAGATCCTTGATGCGCCGGGTCCAGCAGGCGATGACCTTCGGGAAGTCGTCGCCGTTGTACCCCTCGAACCAGCCCTCGGCCTCGAAGCGCGTCTGACCGATCGCCGCGCCGATCTGGTCCGCGACCGTGCACACCACGTCGGCGCCCAGGCGGATGCCCCCTGGCGAGGTCAGCCCGAGCTCGAACGTGACCGGGTCGATCGTGTAGTCGACCGCGAACGTCGACCCGTCGAAGGGCACCTGCACGACGCCGCTCCCGCCGGTTACGGGGACGCCACCGACCGTCCAGGTCGCCGTCGGCGCGGTCGCGGCGGGTTGCCCGATCCCGCCGAAGCCGACCGTCGAGACCGTGAAGATCTCGAGCGTGGAGGTCGCATACGTGCCGCGGCGGACCGTGTCGCCGCACGGCGTCTGCTCGGTGGTCTCGGTGCCGACGACGCCGAGCGTGTCCTCGGAGCGGAGGCGCGACGCCACGGTCACGGTGCGGTTCGCCGGCCCGTTCGAGACGCGCAGGTCGACCCACGTCCGGTCGGGATCCACGCCCACGATCGTGACGGTGAGGTTGCTCGAGTCGACCGCCACGTCGGTGTCGATCGAGTTGAGCGGCACGACGCCGCGGTACCAGATGCGCGGACCCGTGCCCGGGACATCCGTCAGCGAATGCACCACCACGCCCTCGCGCGACAGGTCGGTGCCCACGGGGTCGAGGCCGGCGTCCCATCCGGTGGCCGTGCGGAACTCGACGTAGATGCGGCCCAGTCCGCTCGCCGGCTCGCCCGCGGGGTGGAGGATGAGCAGCGTCGGCTGGCGACCGGAGCCCTGGCGCGCGACATCCGCCGAAGCGCTGCGCAGCCGCACCGAGACGGGGCCCGACGTCGGGAACGGGCGCTCGACGACCGAACCGGCCATCGCGTCGGGCAACTGCCGGTGCAGGTGCGCGCGCGAGAGGTTCGGGCCGGCCGAACCGAACGCGCCGGGTGTCGGCCATCCGGTCACGGCCGGGATGCTGCGTGTCGGCGTCGACCGCCAGAGCGGGCCGGTGCCGAGCCACCTCGAGCCGAACGAGGCCGACGACATGAGGTCGAAGGGGGAACCGTACACGGGGTCGGCGACGATGGTCGCATCCTTCGGATCCCAGTCGGCGCCGTTGTTCAGCAGGCCGTAGCTGTGCTCGAACCCGAGCACGTGACCGACCTCGTGGCACATGAACGTGTGGTTACCGGTGGCGGCCGCGATCACCGCGACCGGGAACCCGCGCACGGTCGTGGCGCCGGCATCGAAGTTCTGCGCGATGGTGGCGGGTTCGCCTGGCAGCCCCGCCTTCGGGTTCGGGATCTGGCGGGTGCCGGGGTACATGAGCACGACGACGCCCTGGAACCCGGCCAGGGGGTCGCTTCCGGGGAACTTCGCGCGCAGCGCGTCGATCGCGAGCTCGGCCTGCTTCGCGCGCGAGACGTCGTCGCCGAGGCTCACGACGACCCACGGCATGAGCGCCGAGTCGACGAAGTCGAGGTGCTTGCGGGTGGTGTCCTCCCAGTAGCGGAGGACCGAGTTGGAGCCGACCATGAACAGGTCGATGAACGGGCGGTCGTCGACCGGGGGAGCGGCACTCTCGTGGCGGGCCCTGATGACGGCGAGTTTCGTGGGCTTGGTCATGCGCCGATCCTCCGGTGCGACCCGGGGAGCGGGATCAGGAGCAGCCCTGAGTTCGGGATGGGCGCCGCACCCGCCGACGTAGGCTTGGCGCATGAGCGCCGAAGCCGTCATCGTCGATGTGATCCGCACCCCAGTGGGGCGCGGCAAGCCGGGCGGCCGGCTCTCGGGCGTGCATCCGGTCGACCTGCTGGCGGGTGTGCTCGACACGCTCGTGAACCGCAACGACCTCGATCCGGGGCTCGTCGACGACGTGATCGGCGGATGCGTCAGCCAGGTCGCCGAGCAGTCGTACAACGTGACCCGCAACGCCGTGCTGGCCGCGGGGTTCCCCGAACACGTGCCGGGCACGACGATCGACCGCCAGTGCGGATCGAGCCAGCAGGCCGCGACGTTCGCCGCGCAGGCCGTGCTCGCCGGACAGGCCGACATCGTCATCGCGTGCGGCGTCGAGTCGATGAGCCGCGTGCCGCTCGGCTCGAGTGCGGCGGGCGCCGACCCGTACGGCAGCCGCATCCGCTCGCGCTATCCCGACGGCCTCGTGAACCAGGGCGTCTCGGCCGAGCTCATCGCCGCGAAGTGGGGTCTCTCGCGCGCCGAACTCGACGCCTACGCGGCTCGCTCGCACGCGCTCGCCGCAGCCGCCGGCGCATCGGGTGCCTTCGCGACCGAGGTCGTGCCCGTGCCCGGCGTCGACGGCCTCGCCGACGAGACCGTGCGCCCCGGCACGACCGCCGACGGGCTCGCGGGCCTCAACCCGGCGTTCCGCACCGACGCGCTCGCCGAGCGGTTCCCCGACCTCGACTGGCGCATCACGCCGGGCAACTCCTCGCCGCTCACCGACGGAGCCTCGGCCGCGCTCATCATGAGCGCCGACGCCGCGTCGAAGCTGGGCTTGGAGCCCCGGGCGAGGTTCCGGTCGTTCGCCGTCGTCGGCAGCGACCCGCTGTACATGCTCACGGGCGTGATCCCGGCGACCGCGCGGGTGCTCGCGCGAGCGGGCCTCGGCCACGACGACATCGACGCCTACGAGGTCAACGAG
This sequence comes from Agromyces allii, assembly GCF_009749385.1. GTDB lineage: Bacteria > Actinomycetota > Actinomycetes > Actinomycetales > Microbacteriaceae > Agromyces > Agromyces allii. Next base: position 137,321 of record NZ_WBIN01000006.1, read on the forward strand.
GCGTTCGCGTCGGTGCCGCTCGCCTGGCTCGCCGAGACCGGCGCCGACCCAGCGAAGCTCAACCCCCGCGGCGGCGCGATCGCCCTCGGCCACGCGCTCGGCTCCTCGGGCACGCGCCTGCTCACGACCCTCGTGAACCAGCTCGAGGCCACCGGCGGGCGCTACGGGCTGCAGACCATGTGCGAGGGCGGCGGCATGGCCAACGCGACGATCATCGAACGGCTCTAGCGAACGCCGACCCACCCGATCCGACCCGCACCACCCCTCGATCGGTCGCATGTGGTCGGAATGATGGGCGTATTCCGACCACATGCGACCGAACGAACGAACGAAAGGACCCCGAACCCATGCAGCTCACCGACGCAGGCGCGATCGTCACCGGAGGCGCCTCCGGGCTCGGGCGGGGCACGGCCGCCGTGCTCGCCGCCGCCGGCGCCGAGGTCGTCATCCTCGACCTCCCGGGCTCGCCCGGCGAGCAGACCGCTCGAGAACTCGGCGATCGCGTGCGCTTCGCTCCGGCGGACGTCACCGACGAGGCCTCCGTGCAGGCCGCGATCGACCTCGTGCAGGAGCGTGCGCCGCTCCGCGTGGCGGTGAGCTGCGCGGGTGTCGCGACGGCGGGCCGCACCGTCGGGCGCGACGGTCCGCTCGCGCTCGACGCGTTCGAGCGGACCATCCGCATCAACCTCATCGGCACGTTCAACGTCGCGCGGCTCGCGGCGGCCGCGATGTCGGCCAACGAGCCCGTCGCCGTGCAGGCCCTGCCGGGGGTGCCCGAGACCGCCGAGCGCGGGGTCATCGTCAACACCGCCTCGGTGGCCGCGTTCGACGGCCAGATCGGCCAGGCCGCCTACTCGGCCTCGAAGGGCGGCGTATCAGCCATGACCCTCCCGCTCGCGCGCGACCTCTCGAAGCTGCTCATCCGGGTCGTCACGATCGCGCCGGGCATCATGCAGACGCCGATGATGGCGGGCATGCCGCCCGAGGTGCAGGCCTCCCTCGAGGAGCAGATCCCGCACCCGTCGCGCATGGGCACGCCCGCCGAGTACGCGGCCCTCGTGCGGCACATCGTCGAGAACCCGCTGCTGAACGGCGAGACGATCCGGCTCGACGGGGCGATCCGCATGGGGCCGAAGTAGCGGGTCGAACCTGCGCCCGCCGCACGCACGGCGAACACGACGAGGGGCGGATGCCGCGGCATCCGCCCCTCGTCGCATGCCGGTGTCCGAGGCCGGCGGTCGGCCCTCAGCGCCCGGTGCTGCGCTCGGCCGGACGCGGGCTGCGGTTGCCCGGGAAGTCGAGCGTGCCGCGGCCGCCGCCGCGCGCGGCCTTGACGATGCCGTCGATCGAGTCCCAGACGCAGGCGGCGACGACGCCCGCGACGAAGATCACCGACAGCACCCACTCCGCGTCGGCGTCGAGGTGCGGCTCGATCACCGCGAGGAACTCGGCGCTGACCAGGCGCCCCTCGACGAAGAGCCAGACGGCCGGAATCGCGAACGCGGCGTTCAGCACGACGTTGACGAGCGCGTTCGCCCAGTTCCAGTCGCTGCGGTAGATCCAGACGGCGAACGCGGCCTCGAGCGCGATGAGCGCGAACACGTACGGCAGCCAGAACGACCACAGGTCGGGTGCGAGCAGCGGCACCGCGGCGCGCTCGCCGTCGATCCACACCACGCCGAACTGCTGCCACACGAGGAATCCGGCGGCGATCGCGAGCCAGACCAGGCTCGCGATGAGGTCGGCGCGGCGGTGCGGGCGCCGCACCTCGGGCAGTTGCGGAAGGTGCTCGGGCGTCCAGCCGAGCTCGGCGTCGGTGCCCGTGCCGAACCGCTCGATCATGGCGAACACGGCGGTCGTCCAGAACGCGAGCTGCACGGCGACGTTGATGCCGATGCCGATCGCCGCGCCGATGACCTCCCACCCGCCGCCCGAGATCACGAGTCCGAGGGCGGCGGCCGCCGCGACGGTCGCGGGCACGAACGACTCGAGGAAGAGCAGGAGCCGCTTCCAGATGAGGAAGTACCGCGGCCCGATGAGCACGAGCGGGCGGTCGCTGTACGTCGCCGCGAGCGATGCGGGGTGGCCGAGTTCGACGAGGGCGTCGCGCTCGGCGGTCTCGGGCGTCGAGGCGCCCGACTCGATGCGGGCGTCGATCGTGTCGGCGATGCGCTCGGCGAGGTCGCGGGAGAGGTCTTCGCGCTGCGCTGCGGGAAGGCTGCGCGTGGCCGCGAACAGGTAGCGGTCGGTGAGCTCGGTCATGATGCGTCTCCAGTGGTGTCCGGGCCGGTACTGCCGGCCTGGTCGGTCGTGAGTCCGCCGAGGGCGTCGTCGATGCGTCGCCAGTCGGACATGAGGGCGATCGCGAGCGCGTCGCCGGTGGGGCTCGTGCGGTAGAACTTGCGGGGCCTGGCCTCGTCGGTGTTCCACTCGCTCGTGAGCAGCGCCTGCTTCTCGAGGCGCCGGAGCAGCGGATACAGGGTGTTCGCGTCGACGAGGATGCCGAGGCCGTTCAGCGACTCGAGCAGCGCGTACCCGTAGTCGGGCGTGCGCAGCCGCACGAGGCACGCGAGCACGACGGTGCCGCGGCGCAGCTCCTGCAGGTGCGCGGTGGTCGTCTCATCGGGGTTCATGTGTCACACGATACTGTGTGACACACACTATTGCAACGGTCACTTCATCGTGACGGATGTCGCGGCGGCGCTCTGCCGCCACGTGCGCGGCCGAACTCCGGATGTCGCGGTCCCGCGTCCGGTGTGTCGCGCGACCGCGGCGGTGGGTCGACGTCCGCATCCGGAGTTCCGACGCGGCACCCGACGCTCGGCGGCGGCGAGCCCCGCCTACTGCTCGGCGTGCGCCTCGAGGAACGCGTACACCTCGGCGTCGTCGACGCCCGGGAACGTGCCCGACGGCAGCGGCGAGAGCACATGCGCGTGCAGGCGCGCGCTCGGCCAGGCGCGCCCGGCCCAGCGCTCGGCGAGCCCGTCGGGCGCCCGGCGGCAGCACGCCTCGTCGGGGCACGTGGAGACCGCGCGCAGCGTGGTCTCGCGACCGCGGAACCACTTGGCCTGCGCGAACGGCACGCCGACCGAGATCGAGAACTCCGCGGCATCCGTTCGACCGGTCTGCGTGGCGCACCAGAACGTGCCGGCGGGGGTGTCGGTGTACTGGTAGTTCTCGGTCGTGCGGTTGGTGTGCTCGAACGCGGTGCGTGCGCTCCACTTCTTGCAGACCCACTGGCCCTCGATCGAGCCCGTGACGTCGGTGGGCAGCGGCAGCCCGTCGTTCTCGTAGCCCTTGAGCAGGGCGCCGTCGCCGGCTACGCGCAGGAAGTGCACGGTCATGTCGAGGTAGGTCGTGCCGAGGTTCGTGAAGCGCAGTGCCGCGGCCTCGTGCGTGACGCCGAACGCGTCGCGGAAGTCCTCGATGGCGAGGCGCTTCTCCTTCTTGGCCTGCTGGAGGAAGGCGACCGACGCGTCGCGCGGCATGAGGCAGGCCGCGGCGAAGTAGTTGATCTCGAGCCGCTGCCAGAGGAACTCGTCGTAGCTCGCGGGCGGCTGGTGGCCGAGCAGTCGGTGCGCCATGGCCTGGAGCGCCATCGAGCGCAGGCCGTGCCCGCCCGGGATCGACGCGGGCGGCAGGTAGATGCGGCCGTTCGAGAGGTCGGTGATCGACCGCGTGGAGTCGGGCAGGTCGTTGACGTAGATGAGCTGGAACCCGAGGCGTTCGGCCATGACGCTCACCTCGCGGTGCGTGACGGCACCCGTGCGGTGGCCGGCCGCGCGCACCTGCTCCTCGGCGAGTTGCTCGATGTCGGGCAGGTGGTTGGCGCGTTCGCGCATGCGCTCGCGCAGGTCGGTGTTGGCCCGGCGGGCCTCTTCAGGGGTCGCGATGGCCTGGCTCGCGCGCCGTTGCAGCTCGCGATGCAGGCCGACGATCGCCTCGAGGGTCTCGTCGCCGATGCCGCGGCCCGCGCGGATCGCCGGCAGCCCGAGGCTCGCGTAGAGCGGGCTCGCCTGCGCGCGCCCGAGCTCGAGCTCGAGGGCCGCCCGCGGGCTCGGCGCCTCGCGGGAGAGCAGGTCTTCGAGCCCCACGCCGAACGCCGTCGCGAGCGCGTCGAGCGTCGACAGCTTGGGCTCGCGCTTGCCGTTCTCGATGAGCGAGAGCTGCGACCCCGCGAGCCCGACGGCCTCGCCCGCCTGGTCGAGGGTCATGCCGCGCTCGCCGCGGAAGTGTCGGATGCGCTGACCCAGGGTCGCGAGATCGGTGGTTCCGGCCTTCATGCCTTAAGCCTATCGAAAGAACACTCATTCTTAACTGCCGAATTGGTGCTTCGGATGTCGCAATCCGCCGCATTCTGGAAACACGAACCGATTCCGGGGCCGCTGCGAGGCGAAACCGGCACCACAGAAGGGACGACGATGACCATCTCCGAGTTCACGCCCGGCACCGAGGCATCCGTCGAAGCATCCGCCACGACCACTGCCGCCGTCGCACACGGCACGACCGACGCCGACCTGCGCGCCTGGGTCGCCGAGGTCGCCGCGCTCACCAAGCCCGACGAGATCGTCTGGTGCGACGGCTCGAAGCACGAGGCCGACCTGCTCACCAAGCAGCTCGTGGCCGAGGGCAAGCTGATCAAACTGAACCCCGAGTGGCGCCCGAACAGCTATCTCGCACGCACCGACCCGCGCGACGTCGCCCGGGTCGAGGACCGCACGTTCATCTGCTCGACCTACGAGGAGGACGCCGGCCCCACGAACAACTGGCGCGACCCGAAGGCCATGCGCGGCGAGCTCGACGACGTGTTCGACGGTTCGATGAAGGGCCGCACGATGTACGTCGTGCCCTTCTCGATGGGCCCGCTCGGCGGACCGATCAGCCAGCTCGGCGTCGAGATCACCGACTCGCCGTACGTCGTGCTCTCGATGGGCATCATGACCCGCATGGGCGAGCAGGTCTACCGCCTCATCGAGGCGGGCGAGCCCTGGGTGCGCACCGTGCACTCCGTCGGGCACCCGCTCGTCGACGGCGTCGGCCACCGCGTCGCCGAGGCCGAGTGGCCCTGCAACGAGACGAAGTACATCGTGCAGTTCCCCGACTCGCGTGAGATCTGGTCGTACGGTTCGGGCTACGGGGGCAACGCGCTGCTCGCGAAGAAGTGCTTCGCGCTCCGCATCGCGAGCGTCATGGCGCGCGACGAGGGCTGGCTCGCCGAGCACATGCTGCTCATCAAGATCACCTCGCCCGAGGGCGGCGTCTACCACGTGGCGGCGGCGTTCCCGTCGGCGTGCGGCAAGACGAACCTCGCCATGCTCCAGCCGACGATCCCCGGCTGGAAGGTCGAGACCATCGGCGACGACATCGCCTGGATGCGTCCCGGCGCCGACGGCCGCCTGTACGCGATCAACCCCGAGGCCGGCTTCTTCGGCGTCGCCCCCGGCACGGGCGCGTCGACGAACCCGACCGCGGTCGACACGCTCTGGGGCAACACGATCTTCACGAACGTGGCGCTGCGCCCCGACGGCGACGTCTGGTGGGAGGGCCTCACCGACACCGCGCCGGCCGAGCTCACCGACTGGGAGGGCAACCCCTGGACGCCCGCGTCCGGCCGCCCGGCAGCGCACCCGAACTCGCGCTTCACGGTGGCCGCGGCCCAGTGCCCGCAGCTCGCCGACGACTGGGACGCGCACGACGGCGTGCCGATCGACGCGATCCTCTTCGGCGGCCGCCGTGCGACGAACGTGCCGCTCGTGGCCGAGGCCCGCAGCTGGAAGCACGGCGTCTTCATGGGCGCGACCATCTCGAGCGAGAAGACCGCGGCCGCCGAGGGCACCGTCGGCGAACTGCGCCGCGATCCGTTCGCGATGCTCCCGTTCTGCGGCTACAACATGGCCGACTACTGGAGCCACTGGGTCAGGATGGGCCGCACGCTCGGCACGAACGCGCCGCGCATCTTCCAGGTGAACTGGTTCCGCAAGGCGAACGACGGCTCGTTCCTCTGGCCCGGGTTCGGCGAGAACGCCCGCGTGCTCGAGTGGATCGTCGGCCGCCTCGAGGGAACCGCAGACGTCGAGGAGACGCCGATCGGCCTGCTCCCGGCATCCGGCGCGCTGAACCTCGACGGCCTCGACATCACCGACGAGGCGCTCGAGCACCTGTTCGACGTCGACCCCGCCTCGTGGCTCGCCGAGTGCGCCCTGACCGAGGAGTACTTCGAACAGTTCGGCGACCGCGTGCCGGCCGCCCTGCGCGCCGAGCTCGCGAGCCTGCGCTACCACCTGGAGCACCAGCAGGCGTAGCGGTCGACCGTGGTGATGCGCCCCGTCGCGAAGCGGGGCGCATCGCCCATGCGGTGAGCGGATGCCGCGGGCCGGCGCGCACGGGAAGGTGCGCCGGCTCGCGGCATCCGTTCGTTCCGCCGCGGCCGACGCCGAGATGCGTCGCCCGCCCCGCTCCGCGTCGCCTGCCACGCGCCGCCCCGGCACGTCGTGCGTCGACTTCCCGCCGACCCCGCTAGCGTGTGGCGCAGAGGGGGCGGAATGGAGTTCGGCAGGCTCATCGAATCGGTCGGCGAGATCATCGACGTGCTCGGCGTCGTCGCGATCGTCGTCGGCGTGCTCTACGCGAGCGTCGACGCAGCGCTTCGCGGCCTGCGACGCCGCAGCCCGATCTACACGCGGTTCCGCCGCGTGCTCGGCAGGGCGATCCTGCTCGGCCTCGAGCTGCTCGTCGCGGCCGACATCATCAAGACCGTCGCGGTCACCCCGACGCTCGAGTCGGTCGGCGTGCTCGCGATCATCGTGCTCATCCGGACGTTCCTCAGCTGGTCGCTCGAGCTGGAGATCTCGGGCCGCTGGCCCTGGCAGAAGCGCGTCGCCGCTGACGACGCGGGCGCCGACGCAGCCGACGCGGGCGCCGACGCAGCCGACGCCGACCCTGACGCCGCCGAGGCGCCGGCAGTCCGCCCGACCACGGCCTGACGCCACGTCCGCCGCCCGACGGCGCAACTCCGGACTCCGGGCGCTTTCGGCGGCGAGTCGCCGATGATCGACGGCGCGTCGCGCGGGCGCTCCGGAGTTGCGCACGGCGCGTCAGTCGCGCCGTCGCCGGGGCGAGGCGCCGTGGCCCGCCTCAGTCGAGGTGGCCGAGCACGCGCAGCAGCGACGTGGGTGCGTAGCGGTACTCCACGGTGCCGGTCGCGCCGGGCTCGACGGGCCCGATCCAGGTGCTGGTGCCCTCGTGCACGCGCACCCAGCCGTTCTCGAAGAGCAGCTCGGTGCCGACGACGAAGGCCATGGCGGGGGACTCGCCCTGGCGAACGGCGATCGATCCCTCGAACACCTGCGACGCCGAGGCATCCTGGTCGGCCTTGCACGTCACGCCGACGAGCGGGCGCGCGATGGGCGTCGGGAACCCGGCCGTCTCGAACGGGCTGGCCTTCGCGGCATCCGCGACGATCCCGAAGTTCACGCTCGTCGAGACGAGGCCGAGGTCGGCCTGGCCGTCGAGCACGAGGCGGCTCGAGACGCGGAAGCGGTAGAACAGGCGGCCCGATTCGCGGGCCGGGGGCAGCACGACCGTGCTCGCCCAGTTGCGCGACCACGCGAGTGCGCCGTCGCCGCGGGTGGGCGGGTCGTAGAGTGCGGCGGTCACGCGCACCGCGCCGTCGGGCGCGGCGGGCGAGGCCTTGAGGCCGGATGCGCCCGCCTCGCCGGTCGGCGACACGTCGCGCACGGGGGTGAAGGCCGGCAGGCGCTGCGGCTGCCAGGTGCGCAGCCACGACTGCAGGCTGGACTGCACGCGGTCGAACGAGTCGCCGTGTCCGCGGCGGGCGACGGAGTCTTCGGCGACGGCGTTCGGCAGGTCCTCGATGAGGCCGACCGGCAGGGCGACGGCCAGGTCGACGGCCGGATCGGCGGCCGGGCGGCCGGGGGTGGAGGCGGCGCGTGCGTCGCGCACGTCGCGCAGGTCGGTCACGGGGGCGATGCTCATGATGGGGTTTCCTTCGGTGCGGGTGGCTCTGGGCATCCGAGTTCCGGACGCAGAACCACACGCTACGAAGGCTCGGCCGACGATCCATCCGAGTGAGCCCTGAGGTTTTCTCGGGTCAGCCCCGAGATCCGCTCGAGCTCCGACCTCGGTGCCGGCCCGACACGGCCCGGAAGACACGGATGCCGCGGCGCATCGCCCGCGCCGCGGCATCCGCCCTGCTGGGGCCTCTCAGACGAGCAACTGGTGCTCGGCGAGCTCGCGGTAGAGCGGCACGGAGGAGACGAGCTCGCCGTGCGTGCCCTCGCCGATGACCCGGCCGCCGTCGAGCACGACGATGCGGTCGGAGTCGATGACGGTCGACAGGCGGTGCGCGATGACGATGAGCGTGCGCCCGGCCGAGACCTGGTCGATGGCCTCGCGCATCATGCGCTCGTTGACGCCGTCGAGCGAGGAGGTCGACTCGTCGAGCAGCAGGATCGGCGGGGCCGCGAGCAGTGCGCGGGCGATCGCGAGGCGCTGGCGCTCACCGCCCGAGAGCATGATGCCGTCTTCGCCCACGGCGGCGGAGAGCCCGCGCGAGTCGCGGTCGAGCACCGAGCCGAGGTTGACGGCGCGCAGCACGTGCTCGCACTCCTCGTCGGTCGCGTCGGGGCTGCCGAGCAGCAGGTTGTCGCGCAGGGTTCCGGCGAGCACGGGGGCGTCCTGCTCGACGTAGCCGATCTGCGCGCGCAGTTCGGCTCGGTCGAGCGAGCGCAGGTCGAGCCCGCCCATGCGCACGGCGCCGACCGAGGGGTCGTAGAACCGCTCGATGAGCGCGAGGATCGTCGACTTGCCGGCGCCCGAGGGGCCGACGAGGGCGATGCGCTGCCCGCGGGGGACCTCGAACGAGACGCCGCGCAGCACGGGCTGCCGGTCGGTGACCGACGGCTCGACCGCCACGGAGTCGGCCGAGTCGTTCGCCGGGTCGGCGGGGTCGCTGCGCGTCGAGGCGTATGCGAAGTGCACGTCGTCGAAGCTGATGGCCGAGGCGTCGGGGAGCACGCCGGCGTTGGCCTCGCCGACCATGAGCGCGAGGGGAGCGAGGTCGCGGTCGTGCGCGTCTTCGTCGGGCAGGTCGAGGATCTCCTGGATGCGGCCGAGGGCGCCGAGCGCCTGGTTGACCGACGTGATCGCGCCGAAGAAGAGGCCGAGCGGCATGATCATCATGAACAGGAAGAGGATGAACGCCACGAGGTCGGCGACGGTGATCGCGTTGGAGGCCACGCGGTACCCGCCGACGCCGAGCACGACGAGGAACGACACCTGCATCGCGATGCCCGCGACGGGCACGATGAGCGCCGAGATCTTCGCGACGTTGACGCCCATCTGCCAGGCGCCCTCGGCCTCGCCGTCGATGGTGCGCGTCTCGCGCTCGGTCGCGCCGGCGGCGCGGATGGTGCGCACGGCGCTGATCGCGCGCTCGACGGATGCCGCGACGTCGCCGACCTTGGACTGCGCGGCGTGCGAGGCGTCGCGCACCTTGCGCGAGAGCAGGGTCACGGTGGTGATCGCGACGAGGACCACGAGCAGCGTGAGGCCGAGCAGCACGGGATCGATGACGAGCATGGCGATGAGCGCGCCGATGAACGTGACGGTGCCGCCGATGGCCTCGACGAGGCCCTGCGTGAGCACGGCCCGCAGCATGGTCGTGTCGCTGCCGACGCGTGAGACGAGGTCGCCGGTGCGGCGCGTGTCGAACTCGGAGATCGGCAGGTTCAGCAGCTTCGCGACGAGGCGCTTGCGGCTCGAGAGCACGATGCCCTCGCCGGTGCGCTGCAGCAGGTAGTGCTGGTAGCCCGAGATGACGCCGCTCACGACGACGAGCGCGATGAGCGCCCAGACGATGGTGCCGAGCGGGTCGCCGGCCTCGACGATCGTGATCACCTGGCTGACGAGCAGCGGCTGGGCGAGGCTCGCGAGCGCACCGATGATCGAGAGCACGGCGACCCAGATGAGCACGGGGCGGTGCTCGAAGATGAAGGGCAGCAGTTGCCTGAAGGATGCGCGCGGGCCGTCGGTCTTGGTCGGGCGGGCGAAGGGATTGCGGCGGGGGGCGGTACGGTTCTGCGTCTGGCTCATCGTCTCTTCCTGGGCGGCCGCGGATGTCGCATCGATCGGATTCCGCACGGTTCGCCCCGAACAGCCTACGTCGCTCAGCTGCGCCCGTACTTCTTGTGCACCGCCTGCTTGGAGACCTCGAGCGCGAGCGCGATGAGCTGCCAGCTCGACCCGGCCGCTCTCGCCCGGCGCACGGCGATCGCCTCGGCGCGGTCGAGCTCGCGCGTGACCTCGATGCGCGCGTGGTGCAGGTCGCGGAGTGCCCGGTAGGGGTCGTCGCCGTCGGCTGCGGCGATCGCGGTGCGGAGGGTCGTGTCGTCCATGTCGTCAACCGTAATTGACGATGGGTGGATCGTCAACTCAGATTGACGTCGGTGATTGCGCCGTCGACGGAGCCGTCTTCGAGTCGCTCGACGACGCCGTGTGTGCGCCCGGCTGCGTGAGCACGGATGCCGCGGCGCGATGCCCGGCGAGGGCCGCCGTCGCGGCATCCGCACCGCGCAGGGTCGCCGCGAGGAAGCCGGCCGCGAACGCGTCGCCCGCACCCGTGAGGTCGCGGATGCCGGCGACCGGCTCGACGTCGACGCGCGCCGCGAGGCGGCCGTCGACGATGACGTCGGTCGGCAGCGCGCCGTGCTTGACGACGACGGTGGGCGCGACCGATGCCGCGAGCGGGCCGCCGCCCGTCAGCCCGAGCAGTGCCGCCTCGTCCTCGTTGGCGAAGAGCACGTCGGGGCGGATGCCGCGCACGAGGTCGAGCGCGAACCCGACGCCGAGTCCTTCGAGCAGGCCCGTCGACGATGCGTCGATCGAGACGCCGGTGGTCGCGTCGCCGGCACGGTCGTCCCTGGCGAGGGCGGCCAGCCGCACCAGCTCGCTCCGCATGGGTTCCCGCTCGAACCCGTAGGCGGGCAGGTGAAGCCATGCGACGTCGTCGAGCCACGCCGCCTCGACGGCCGACAGTTCGGCCGAGGCGCCGCGATCGGGGTACATCGTGCGTTCGCCGTCGACGTCGACGAGGAGCACCACGGTGCCGGTGCGTCCGGCGTGCTGCACGCGCACGTCGACCCCGCTCGCGGCGAGGGCTGCCTCGAGCGCGTCGCCCGCGGCATCCGCTCCCACCCGGCCGATGAACCGGGTCGGCACGAGCCGCGCCGCGAGGGCCGCGACGTTCGCCGCGCTGCCGCCCCTGGCGCGGTGGACGCGCGCCGCGGTGTCGGTCGCGTGGTGCACGGGCTCGCTCGCCCACACCACGATGTCCTCGACGAGGTCGCCCGCGACGGCGAGCACGCCCGTCGCACCCGAGTCGCCCGCCGCGCCGTCCGCGCCGGCCGCCTCACCCCGCGACGGCACGCGCGATCTCCGCCCCGAGCGCGACGTTGCCGCGATACACCTCGAGGTTGACCTCGAGGCTCGCGCCGCCGGTCGCGCGCTGCACGTGGTCGAGCAGGAACGGCGTCGTGTCGTGCCCGGTCACGCCCTGCGCGGATGCCGCGGCCAGCGCCTCGGCGAGCACCCGGTCGTGGAAGGCGGGGTCGAGCTGCTTCGCCGCATCCACCGGGTTGGCCACGAGCACGGCCTGTGGCAACCCGAGCTCGTCGCGCGCGAGCGCCAGCGCCGCGGCATCCGCCGGGCTCTCGATGCGGTAGTCGAGGGCGAAGCCGGAGTCGGTCACGTAGAACGCCGGGTAGCGCGAGGTGCGGTAGCCGACGACGGGGATGTTCAGGGTCTCGAGGCGCTCGAGCGTCGCGCCGATGTCGAGGATGGACTTGACGCCCGCGCTCACGAGCGTGATCGGCGTGGTCGCGAGGGTGCCGAGGTCGGCCGACTCGTCGAAGGTCTCGCTCGCGCCGCGGTGCACCCCGCCGAGTCCGCCCGTCGACATCACCCGGATGCCGGCGCGATGCGCGAGCCACGCCGTCGCCGCGACGGTTGTTCCGGCGTCGAGGCGCTTGGCGCGGGCGATCGGCAGGTCGCGCAGACTCGCCTTCACGACGGTTCGCCCGTCTCCCTCGTCGCCGGACGCCCCGCACAGCCGCTCGATCTCGGCGGAGGAGAGGCCGACGACGGGCGTGCCGTCGACGACGCCGATCGTGGCGGGCGTCACGCCCGCGTCGCGCACCTGCTGCTCGGAGGCCAGCCCGACCTCGAGGTTGCGCGGGCTCGGCAGCCCGTGGGTGAGGATCGTCGACTCGAGCGCCAGCACCGGCCGGCCGGCCGCGAGCGCGTCACGGACCTCGTCGCCGATGCGGATGCCGGGGGCGGGTGTCTGCATGAGCGTCATCGTAGGGCGCGGCCCGGCGCGAGGGGCCCGGCGGCCCGCCGTGCGGCGTGTTTCCGCGTGTGACGCGGGCAGGCGACATCCGCGGATCGCGAGCGTAACGTGGCCGCATCGAACCCGGAGAACCCCGAGGAGCCCTCATGTCGCATCGCGAGCCGCACGCCGTCACCACGCCCCGCACGGGCGAGGTCATGGGCATGCGCGGCTGCGAGCACGCGGCGGAGTGCTCGAGCGACCGCCCCGGGCACGGCCTCAACGCCGTGCAGGAGCGCCTCGCCGCGGTGACCGCGAGCAAGTGGATCGACGCGTTCGTCACCTCGGTCGACGCGAGCGGGTTCGCCTGGCTCGCGACGCTCGACGGCGGCATCCGGCGCGTCTGGCAGCACGAGGCCTTCGGCGGCGCGCTCGCCGCCGGCGACCCGGTCGCGCTGCACGGGGTCTACGGCGTGCTCGTGGCGGGCGCGCAGCGGTTCAGCGTCGCCGACGCCTGAGCGTCGACGCCTCCGAGCTCGATCGCGGGCGGTCGACCGGCTCACGCCATCGGCATGGCCTCGCTCATCATGCCCATCATCTTCTCCATGGTCATGACGAGCTGATCGCAGGCCATCGCGCACATGCGGCAGTGCTCGCTCATGTCGGCGTGCATCATGCACTCGGCCGAGCAGGCGCGCGCCATCATGGTGGTCGACTGCATCATCGACATCATCACGCCCATGTCCCAGCCGTGCATGCGCAGCATCATCTTCATCATGGAGTCGCACATGTCGGCGCAGTTGGAGCACATCGAGGCGCAGCGGCCCATGCCCTCGGCGGCGTCGGCATCGGCGCACATGACGCACGCCTGCATGCAGGCCGAGAGGGCCTCGAGACACTCCTGCATCATCATCGGGTCCATGCCCTGCATCGGCATGTCCGACGACGACATCGCGCCCTTCATCATGTCCATCGTCATGTTCATCGCTGCACGCTCGCTTCCGGGCTTCGAGCGCCGGGGGATGGCGGCGGATGGCTCGGCTGCCCTGTTACGCCATGTTACGTCCGGCCGGTTCGGGCGTGAAGACCCCTCCGTGACGTTCGTGTGAACGGTTCCTCACCTCCGTACCTCGCGTCCCGGGTGAACGAACGGCAGAGGGGCGGATGCCGCAGCATCCGCCCCTCTGCCGTGCATGACGGATGCCGCGGCATCCGTTCGACCGCACCTACGCGTCGATGTCGACGTCCTTCGTCTCCTTCGAGACGAGCAGGGCGATGAGCGTCAGCACGGCCATGACCGACAGGTAGACGCCGACCCAGAACGGGCTGCCGCCGCCGGCCTGCCAGAGCGCGACCGCGATGAACGGGGCCACCGCGGCGCCGAGGATCGACGACACGTTGTACGAGATGCCGGAGCCCGTGTAGCGCACGTTCGTCGGGAACAGCTCGGGCAGCAGCGCGCCCATCGGTCCGAACGTGAGGCCCATGAGCGAGAAGCCCACGACGAGCCAGATCATGACGCCCGCGAAGCCCGCGGAGAGCAGCGGAACCCAGACCAGGCCGAACACGATGATGCCGAGCGTGACCCAGATGAGCGTCTTGCGACGGCCCCAGCGGTCGGCGAGCGGACCAGAGATGAGCGTGAACACGCCGAAGAACAGCACGCCGCCGATGAGCATGAGCACGAAGGTGCTGTACGAGTAGCCGAGGCCGGGCAGGGCGCCCTCGGCGGCCTCGACCGGTGCACGGCCGTAGCTCAGCGAGAACGTCGTCATGAGGTAGAAGAGCACGTAGGTCGCGAGCATGAAGAACGTGCCGAGGATGAGCTTGCGCCAGTGGTCCTTGAAGACCGTGGCGAGCGGCAGGCGCTTGAGCTTGCCCTGCTCGGAGGCCTTCGAGAACGCCGTCGACTCGACGAGGCGAAGTCGCACCCAGAGGCCGACGACGACCATGACGACCGAGAACAGGAACGGGATGCGCCAGCCCCAGTCGAGGAACGCCTGCGAGGGCATCGACGGGTCGTCGCTCGGCAGCACCGCGGCGATGACGAGGAACAGGCCGTTCGCGATGATGAAGCCGATCGGCGCACCCAGCTGCGGGAACGTGCCGTACCAGGCGCGCTTGCCCGCCGGGGCGTTCTCGGTCGCGACGAGCGCGGCCCCCGACCACTCGCCGCCGAGCGCGAAGCCCTGCGCGATGCGCAGGATCACGAGGAGCAGCGGGGCGAGCCAGCCGACGAGCGCGTAGGTCGGCAGCACGCCGATGAGGAAGGTCGCGATGCCCATGGTGAGCAGCGCGCCGACGAGCGTCGCCTTGCGGCCGTGCTTGTCGCCGAGATGGCCGAAGACGATCGCGCCCAGGGGGCGGGCGACCATGGCCGCGCCGAACACGGCGAACGAGGCGAGCAGCGCCGTGGTGGCGTCGCCCGTCGGGAAGAACAGGTGCGGGAACACGAGCACCGCGGCCGTCGCGTAGACGTAGAAGTCGTAGAACTCGATCGTCGTGCCGATGAGGCTCGCGAGCACGACGCGGCTGCGCGGATTGGCGGGGGTGTTCGGTGCGGATGCGGCCGTGGCCGCGGGTGTTGCTGACATTGCGGGCGAGGACTCCAGTGGTGCGGCGCGCGTTCGAGGCTCGAACCTGCGCTCAGGAAGGATCACTGCGCCCCGAGGCGTGTCGGTCTGGCTGGGCACGGGGGCAGGCGGGGAATCGTCGCTTGTGGCAACCGAACAAGCCTACGCTCCGTCGCGGAGGGCCGCCCCGGCGGCGGCTGCCTCGAGCGATGAGCGGTGCGGATGCTGCGACGAACGGTCGGATGCCGAGGCATCCGACCGTTCGGTGGTGTGCGTGACGCAGTGCAGTGCTGCGCGTCGCGGTGCGGCGCGTCGCGGTGAGGCGCGTCAGCGCCAGATGACCGCCAGCGCCGCGTTCAGTGCCGTGAGGATGCCGATCGCCCAGAACATCCAGCGGGGCACGGCCTCGTTGCGGCGCTGTCGTGCCGAACCGATGCCGATGAACGCGCCGATGATGACCAGCACGACGAGCTTCGTGCCGATCTTGGCGTAGTTGAGGTCGTACGAGATGCCCCACGGAGCGGCCAGCGCGAGGCCGGCGACACCGGCGATGAGCAGGCCCCAGTTCATGAGACGGGTCACCTGATAGCGGCGGTTCACCGCCTCGACCGCCCAGGCCCCGAAGAGCAGGGCGAACCCGATGAGGTGGATGAACACGACGATGTGGCGCAGGGTCTCCATGTGGCGAGTCTAGATTCTACGACTCGTCGAAGTCGACCATCGAAGGATTGAGAAACGGCCCGGGCGGCGACTCAGCCGCGAACGGCGCGCAGTGCGCGCACCGTGGCGATGGCCGCCTCGGCCGCCTCTCGCCCCTTGTCCTCCTTCGAGCCGGGCAGGCCCGCTCGGTCGAGGCCCTGCTGCTCGTCGTCGAGGGTGAGCACGCCGAAGCCGACGGGCTTGCCCGTGTCGAGCGCGACGCGCGTCAGGCCGTCGGTCGCGGCCGCCGAGACGTACTCGAAGTGTGGCGTGCCGCCGCGGATGATCACGCCGAGCGCGACCACGGCGTCGGCGCCGGCCTCGAGGGCCGCCTTCGACACCACGGGCAGCTCGAAGCTGCCGGGCACGCGCACGAGCGAGAACGAGGCGCCGGCCTCTTCGAGGGTGCGGGTCGCACCGGCGATGAGCGCGTCGGTGATCACGTCGTGCCAGCTGCCGGCGACGATGACCACCTCGAGCCCGGTGCCGTCGACGTCGAGGGTGGGGGAGCCGGCTCCGCTCATGATGCGTGTCCTTCCAGAAGGGCCTCAGCCGCGGCATCCGCGAGCTGGGCGTCGTCGATCGCGTGGCCCATGCGGCGACGCTTGGTCTCGAGATAGCCGGTGTTGACCGCGCCGACGCCGACGACGAGCGGCAGGCGCTCGGCCACCGCGATGCCGTGGGCCTCGAGCTGGCGCACCTTCTCGGGGTTGTTCGTCAGCAGTCGAACGCGCTCGATGCCGAGGTCGGTGAGGATCGCGGTCGCGGCGCGGTAGTCGCGGGCGTCGGCCGGGAGGCCGAGCGCCACGTTCGCGTCGAGCGTGTCGAGGCCGTCCTCCTGCAGGCGGTAGGCGCGCAGCTTGTTGATGAGGCCGATGCCCCGCCCCTCGTGTCCGCGCAGGTAGACGACGACGCCGCCGAGCTGCTGGATCTCCTCGAGGGCCGCGTCGAGCTGGGGTCCGCACTCGCACTTCAGCGAGCCGAACGCCTCGCCCGTCAGGCACTCGGAGTGCACGCGCACGACGGCGCCCGCGGCATCCGTCGCCGGATCGCCGGCGATGATCGCGACGTGGTCGGCGCCCGTCTCCTGGTCGCGGTAGGCGCGCACACGGAAGTCTCCGTGGGTGGTCGGCAGGGCCGTCTCGACCTCGAAGCGCACGCGCGACGACTCGGGCACCGCGGTCAGCACCGGGCCGTCGGCCAGGTCGTGCCCGGCGTGCCAGGTCTGCAGCCACTCGATGAGAGCTGCGACGGTCGTGACGGGCAGGCCCTCGCGCTCGCCGAACTCGATGAGGCCGGGAAGGCGCATCATGTCGCCGTCGTCGGTGACGATCTCGCCGATGACCCCCACGGGCGAGAGCCCGGCGAGGCGCATGAGGTCGACGGCCGCCTCGGTGTGCCCGGCGCGCTCGCGCACGCCGCCCTCGACGGCGCGCAGCGGGATCACGTGTCCGGGGCGCACGAGCCGGTCGGGCGCGGACTCGGGGTCGGCGAGCACGCGCAGCGTGTGCGCCCGGTCGCTCGCGCTGATGCCGGTCGAGGTGCGGTCGCTCGCGTCGACCGAGATCGTGTAGGCCGTGGTGCGCGCGTCTTCGTTGCGCTCGACCATGAGCGGCAGCTCGAGCCGGTCGGCGAACGCGTTCGGCATGGGCGCGCAGAGGTAGCCGCTCGTGTGGCGCACCATCCAGGCGATCCACTCGCGCGTGGCGAACTCGGCGGCCATGATCGCGTCGCCCTCGTTCTCGCGGCCCTCGTCGTCGGCCACGATCACGGGCTTGCCGGCGCGCAGCGCGTCGAGCACCTCGGGGATCGTTGCGAGGCTCATCGTGCTGCTCCTGTCGTGGCGGTCGCGGGTTCGGCGAGTGACGACGGCAGCGACCGGTGCGCGTCGAGGCGCAGCATCCGCTCCACGTGCCTGGCGAGGATGTCGGTCTCGATGTTGACGCGGTCGCCCACGACGAGGCCGCCGAGGGTCGTCGCGGTGAGCGTCTCGGGGATGAGCGAGACCTCGAACCACGAGCCGTCGGCCTCGTCGCCGAGCGCGCTCACGGTGAGCGAGACGCCGTCGACCGCGATCGAGCCCTTGTCGACGACGAGGGCGGCGTGCGCGGCGTCGAGCGAGAAGCGGATGACGCGCCACGCGTCGCCCGGGCGCACCTCGAGCACCGTCGCGGTGCCGTCGATGTGGCCCTGCACGATGTGGCCGCCGAGGCGGTCGCCGACGAGGGCGGCGCGCTCGAGGTTGACGCGGCGGCCCGCCTCGACGGTGTCGAGGGTCGACATCGCGAGCGTCTGCGCCATCACGTCCGCCGTGAACGACTCGTCGTCGAACGCGACGACCGTGAGGCACACGCCCGAGACCGAGATCGAGTCGCCGTGCTTCGCGCCGGTGACCGCCAGGGGTCCGCGCACGGTGAGGCGAGCGGCGTCTGCCGTGTGCTCGACGCCCGTGACGGTGCCCAGGTCTTCGATGATTCCGGTGAACATGTCAGTTCCCTTCCGTGGAGCCGGCCGAGTCGCGCGCGGCGCGGCTCGAGATCGGGTGGGCGACGAGCAGGACGTCGTCGCCGAGCCGCTCGATGGCGGCGAAGTCGTAGCGGCGGGCCTCGCCGATGGTGGTCACGCCGAGGTCGCCGAGCGCGAGGCGCCCGCCGCCGAGCAGTGCGGGCGCGAGGTAGACGAGCACCTCGTCGGCGAGGCCGGCCGCGATGAACGCGCTCGCGAGGGTCGGTCCGCCCTCGACGAAGAGCGAGCGGATGCCGCGGTGCGCGAGCTCGCGGAGGTCGTCGGCGAGGTCGGCACCGGCGAGGCTCACGAGCGCGTCGGCGTGCGGGTGCCGCTCGAGCGCGGCGCCGGCGGGCACCGGTCGGCGGCCGAAGACGACCGGGATCGGCTGCGAGCCGAGCAGCGAGCCGTCGGCGCCGCGCGCGGTCAGCGAGGGATCGTCGGCGAGCACGGTGCCCGTGCCGACCGCGATCGCGTCGGCGGCCGCCCGGCGCACGTGCACGTCGGCGCGGGCCTCGGGGCCCGTGATCCACTGGCTCGTGCCGTCGTCGGCTGCGGCGCGCCCGTCGAGGCTCGACGCCCACTTGACGATCACGCGGGGGCGGTGCGTGCGGGCCGTGAAGAGCCAGTCGCCGAGGAATGCCTCGGCCTCGTCGACGAGCGCGGCGTCCGCCCGCTCGACGTCGACGCCCGCGTCGCGCAGGCGCTCGGCGCCGCCCGACGAGTGCTCGCCCGGGTCTGCGACCGCGTACACGACGCGCGCGACGCCCGCGGCGATGAGGGCCTCGGCGCACGGGCCCGTGCGGCCCGTGTGGTTGCAGGGCTCGAGCGTGACGATCGCGGTGGCTCCGGCGGCCTCGCCCGCGGCGAGGTGGCTGAGCGCGTCGACCTCGGCGTGCGCGGTGCCCGCGCCGCGGTGCCACCCCTCGGCGAGCACGTCGCCGTCGGCGGTGAGCAGCACGCATCCGACCCGCGGGTTCACGCCCCGGGCCGGGCCGTTCGCGGCGATCTCGAGGGCGCGGCGCATGGCCGACGCCTCGCGCGCGGCGCGGTCGACGGAGGCGTGCCCGCCCGCAGTGCGGTCGTCGTGGTGCGCCGCCGTCGTCATCCGTGGTCCTGTCGTCAGGCTCCGGGGATGTTCGGCAACGCCGAGAACGCCGACCGTGCACGAAGCACAGCCGACACGTGCCGCCTCCCATCCGGACTTTCACCGTCGGTTCCGGAATTCCACCGGATCAACCAGGGGCGTGAGGCCGAAGACCTCGCACCCGCAGTTCGCGGACTGTCACCGCCGGCTCGGAATTACACCGACCCCGGAGCACGTTGTTCGTGTCGATTCTAGTCAACGCCGCATGGGCCGACGTATTCCCCGTCGTTTTCCCCGTCGTTCGACGCAATGCGCGCACCCGTCACGCCGCGTCACGATGCGCCGACGGACGAGCGGATGCCGCGGGCGGCCGAGGCGTCGCAGCGGCCGCCCGCGGCATCCGCCCGCCGGATCGGTGCGCGGCGACCCGCCTGCTCAGTGCTCGACGAGTGCGCGCGCCGTGCCCTCGTCGACGATGAGGTCGGTGATGAGGTGGGCCGCCAGGGCGCCGCGCAGGCTCGCGAGCTTCGCGCGGCCCGACACGACGCAGATGCGACGGGGTGCCCTGCGCAGCACGGCGAAGTCGGGGCCGGTCGCACGTTCGTTCAGGGCGATGCCGTCGGTGCTGCCGTCGGCTCGGTAGAACACGGTCGCGACGTCGCCCACGGCACCCTCGCGGCTGAGGCCGTCGTAGTCGGCGGGGTCGAGGTATCCGCCCTGGTAGACGTGGCTCGGCACCTCGGCGAAGGGCGACCCGAGGCCGAAGATCGCGACGTCCATGCCGGCCTGGAGGTCGAGCAGGCGCTGGGTGCTGCGCTCGCGCCAGAACGCGCGACGGGTCGCGGGGTCGTCGAAGAACGCGGGCACCGGGAACTGCTGGACGCGCGCACCGAACGCGTCGCCGAACCGGCGCAGCAGCTCGCTCGCGTAGACGATGCCGGTCGTCCGGCCGTTTCCGGCTCCGTTCAGCTGCACGATCTCGGTGTTGTGCGTCGACTTCGGCACCAGATGGCGGCTCATGGCGCTCATGGTCGAGCCCCACGCGACCCCGATCACCTGGTTCGAGTCGACGAAGCGACCGAGAATCCGTGCAGCCGAGAGGGCGACCCGATCGAGTCGGTCGACGTCGCTCGCGTGGTCGGGCACGGGCACGACGTGCGCGACGATGCCGAACCTGGTGAGGATCTCCTGCTCGATGCGGCTCGGCAGGTCGTGCGGCGAGTGGATCGAGATCTCGACGAGCCCGCTCGCGCGGGCGTGGCTCAAGAGGCGCGAAACCGAGGATCGCGAGGTGTGCAGCTCGTGCGCGATGGCGTCCATCGTCAGGTCCTGCATGTAGTACAGGTGCGCTGCTCGCAGCGCTTCGCGCGTCTTGTCCGAGACGGTCGCCGCCCCCTCGGCCGGGTTCGGCCCGTGCTTCTCGTTCATGTTCCCTACCTTGCACGTTTGTGCACGCGGCTTGCAAGTGCGTGCGCTTGGTTCGACGATGTATTCATCCACATCGGGGCGCCGTCGCGCAAACCGCGACGCCGAGCCCCTCGCACGAACGAGAGGACAGCGATGTCATCGCACTCGCCGATCACGCAGCCGAACCGCGCACAGCCGGACGCAGCACTGCCGAACACCGCGGCCGCGACCGCGACCCGGGCCGAGGTCGCCGCGCTCCGCGCCCGTCCGAACGCCTCGGTCGTCATCATCGGCGCCGGCATCAACGGCATCGCGACGTTCCGCGACCTCGCCCTCCAGGGCGTCGACGTCGTGCTCGTCGAGCGCGACGACTTCGTGTCGGGCGCCTCGTCGGCCTCGTCGCACATGATCCACGGCGGCATCCGCTACCTCGAGAACGGGGAGTTCCGACTCGTCAAGGAGTCGGTCACCGAGCGCAACGCGCTCATCCGCATCGCGCCGCACTACGTGAAGCCGCTCGAGACCACCGTGCCGATCTACTCGACCTTCTCGGGCATCCTCTCGGCGCCCATGCGCTTCCTCACCCACAAGCAGGGCAAGCCCACCGAGCGCGGAGCCGCGCTCATCAAGACCGGCCTCACGATCTACGACGCGTTCTCG
The DNA here is from genome assembly GCF_009749385.1 of Agromyces allii. Lineage (GTDB taxonomy): Bacteria > Actinomycetota > Actinomycetes > Actinomycetales > Microbacteriaceae > Agromyces > Agromyces allii. Next base: position 158,598 of record NZ_WBIN01000006.1, read on the forward strand.
CGCGACGGCGGCTCGGTTCCGCGTCACCGCTTCCACGGTCGCACGCGCTCGCTCGCCGAACTGCCCGCGCTCGACCCGAAGATCAAGTACACCGCCACCTACTTCGACGCGAGCATGCACGACCCCGAGCGCCTCGCCCTCGACGTGCTCTTCGACGGCCTCGCCGCCGGACCGCACGCCCGCGCGGTCAACCACCTCGGTGCCGTGGGCTTCGACACCGACGGCGTTCGCGTGCGCGACGGCCTCACTGGCCAGGAGTTCTCGATCGCCGCCGACGTGGTCGTGAACACCACCGGCCCATGGACCGACCTCACGAACGCCGACCTCGGTCGCGACACGAGGTTCATGGGCGGCACCAAGGGCTCGCACATCGTGCTCGACCACCCCGAACTGCTCGCCGCGACCGGCGGACGCGAGATCTTCTTCGAGCACGAGGACGGCCGCATCGTGCTCATCTACCCGCTCAAGGGCCGGGTCATGGTCGGCACCACCGACCTCGAGCACGACATGCGCGAGCCCGCCGTGTGCACCGAGGCGGAGGTCGACTACTTCTTCGAACTCATCGCGCACGTTTTCCCAGCCATCGCCGTCGACCGGTCGCAGATCGTCTACCGCTTCTCGGGCGTGCGCCCGCTGCCGCGCCACGACGACACGCAGCCCGGGTTCGTCAGCCGCGACTACCGCATCGAGCGGTCGGATGTCGCGGCCCGCCCTGGCACCACGATGCTGAGCCTCGTCGGCGGCAAGTGGACCACGTTCCGCGCCCTTGCGGAGCACCTCTCGAACGAGGTGCTCGAGCTCCTCGGCCACGACCGCGTGCGCTCGACCGAGGGCCTCGCGATCGGCGGTGGCGCCGGCTACCCGACCACCGACGACGCCCGGCTCGTCTGGCTCACGTCGCACGACGACGAGGTCGGCCGCGCCCGCGCCGAGGCGCTGCTCGAGCGGTACGGAACCCGCGCCGAGGCGTACCTCGACGAGGTCGACGGCGAGACGGAGCGCGTGCTCGCGCACCACGACGGCTACACCCAGGGCGAGATCACGTGGCTCGTGCGCAACGAGCGCGTCGTGCACCTGACCGACCTGGTGCTGCGCCGCACGAGCATCGCCTTCACGGGCACGCTCACCGCGCCGCTGCTCGACGAGCTCGCGGCACTCACGGGCGACGAGCTCGGGTGGGACTCCGGGCGCCGCCACGCCGAGATCGAGGCCGCGCGGGCCCTGCTCGCCGATCGTCACGGCGTCGTGCTCGGGCAGCTCGCGCCCGTCGCGTAGCGAGGCCTCGAGATGCGCTCCGCGCTCCTCGACCGGCGGGGGATTCGCCGGTCGGGGAGCGCGGCTTCTCGAGACCGGCGCCCCCGACCGGGGCCCTGAATCTGCACGGATGTGCACGCCGAAACGCCCGGCATCGGGCATTTCGCCCGTTACGTTTCATCGGGGCCGTTCGGCTCGCATGGGCCGTACGGCTCGCACCACACCAGAAAGGTCAACGTGGACAATCTCGGAATCGACTTCCTCTCGGAACTCGTCGGCACGGCGATGCTCGTGCTCCTCGGCTGCGGCGTGGTCGCCAACGTCATCCTCGCCAAGACGAAGGGCTTCGGCGGCGGCACCCTCATGATCAACATCGGCTGGGGCCTCGCGGTCTTCGCCGGCGTCGTGGTCTCGTACGCCTCCGGCGCGCACCTGAACCCGGCGGTCACCCTCGGCCTCGTCGCGAACGGCGCGACCGAGTTCGGCCAGGGCGTCCCCGTGAACGGTCTCTCGGTGCTCACCTACATCGGCGCCCAGATGATCGGCGCGATGCTCGGCGCGGTCTTCTGCTGGCTCGCCTACAAGCAGCACTTCGACGCCGAACCGGATGCCGCGACGAAGCTCGGCGTGTTCTCGACCGGCCCGGCGATCCGCTCGTACGGCTGGAACCTCGTCACCGAGATCATCGGCACGTTCGTGCTCGTGTTCGTCATCATCGGCTTCACGAACGGCGGAACCCCCGCCGAACTCGGTGCGATCCCCGTCGCCTTCCTCGTGATCGCGATCGGCGCCTCGCTCGGCGGACCGACGGGCTACGCCATCAACCCCGCGCGCGACCTCGGACCGCGCATCGTCCACGCGCTCCTGCCGATCAAGGGCAAGGGCGGCAGCGACTGGTCGTACTCGTGGGTCCCCGTCGTCGGCCCGATCATCGGCGGCGTGCTCGCCGGTTTCGCCGCGATCCCGCTGCTGCCGCTGCTCGGCTGACCGCGGTATCCGCCCCACAGCGCTTCAACACCACAGCGCTCCGGCATCACAGCGCTCCGGCGCCTCAGCCGGACCGGCACGACCCCGGGTTGCCCGATTCACCTCGTTCTCGGGCAACCCGAGCAAGATAAGACACCCATTCACTGACAGCAACGGAGTTCTCAGATGGCCGACTACATCCTCGCGATCGACCAGGGCACGACCTCGTCGCGCGCGATCATCTTCGACAAGGCCGGATCGATCGTCTCGACCGGGCAGCTCGAGCACGAGCAGATCTTCCCGAAGGCGGGCTGGGTCGAGCACGACGCAGCCGAGATCTGGCGCAACACCGGCGAGGTGATCGGCCAGGCCCTCGGCAAGGTCAACCTCACCCGCCACGACATCGCCGCGGTGGGCATCACGAACCAGCGCGAGACCGCCGTCGTCTGGGACAGGAACACGGGAGAGCCCGTGTACAACGCGATCGTCTGGCAGGACACGCGCACCCAGTCGATCGTCGACCGCCTCGCGGCCGACGGCGGCGTCGAGCGTTTCAAGGCAAAGGTCGGGCTGCCGCTCGCGACGTACTTCTCGGGCACGAAGATCGTGTGGATCCTCGAGAACGTGCCGGGCGCACGTGAGAAGGCCGAAGCGGGCGACCTGCTCTTCGGCACGACCGACAGCTGGGTCCTCTGGAACCTCACGGGCGGCGTCGACGGCGGCGTGCACGCGACCGACGTGACCAACGCCAGCCGCACCATGTTCATGGACCTCGAGACGCTGCAGTGGGACGACGAGATCCTCGCCGCCTTCGACGTGCCGCGCTCGATGCTGCCCGAGATCCGCTCGTCGTCCGAGGTCTACGGCATCGCCAACGAGCACTCGCTGCTGCGCGAGACCCCGATCGCCGGCATCCTGGGCGACCAGCAGGCGGCGACCTTCGGTCAGGCCGCGTTCGAGGCCGGCGAGGCGAAGAACACGTACGGCACGGGCAACTTCCTTATCTTCAACACGGGCGAGGAGATCGTCCACTCGAAGAACGGCCTGCTCACCACCGTCGGCTACAAGCTCGGCGACCAGCCGGTGCACTACGCGCTCGAGGGCTCGATCGCGGTCACGGGTTCGTTGATCCAGTGGCTGCGCGACAACCTCGGCCTGATCTCGTCGGCCTCCGAGGTCGAGGAGCTCGCCAAGAGCGTCGACGACAACGGCGGCGCGTACTTCGTGCCCGCCTTCTCCGGGCTGTTCGCGCCGTACTGGCGTCCGGACGCCCGCGGCGCCCTCGTGGGCCTCACGCGCTACGTGAACAAGGGACACATCGCGCGTGCGGCACTCGAGGCGATCGCCTTCCAGACGCGCGACGTCGTCGAGGCGGTGAACGCCGACGCGGGCATCGACCTCACCGAGCTCCGCGTCGACGGCGGTGCCACGTCGAACGACACGCTGCTGCAGTTCCAGGCCGACATCCTGGGCGTGCCGGTGGTGCGCCCCGTGGTCGCCGAGACCACCGCGCTCGGTGCGGCCTACGCGGCCGGCCTCGCGGTCGGCTTCTGGTCGGGCCTCGACGACCTCGCCAAGAACTGGCAGGAGGACAAGCGCTGGACCCCGTCGATGGACGAGGCCGAGCGCGAGCGCCTCGACCGCAGCTGGAAGAAGGCCGTCACCAAGACCCTCGACTGGGTCGACGGCGACGTCGCATAACCCGCCCAGCAGGCTACTGTTGGGCGACGGGCCGGTCGCATGGGGGTGCGACCGGCCCATTCCCGTCTGCTGAGCGCGACGTGGGCGGGCGGATGCCGCGCCTCGCCGTCCGGCGAAGCCTCGAGTCGGGGCGGACGCACCTGGCGAGAGGTCGGCTCAGCTCTCGTTCGCCTTCGCCGACCACCGTTCGACGAGCCGCCCGGCGAGCTCGGCGAGGCTCGGGATCACGATGACGCCGGCCGCACGCACGGCGTCGGCTTCGCCGTCGTCGAGCGTGGTGCCGTGACGGTCGACCCAGACGCCGGCCAGCCCGGCGCTCGCTGCGCCGAGCGCATCGGTGTGCAGGCGATCGCCGATGTAGGCGGCGCGTGAGACCGGCCCGTCGGCGCTGAAGCGCTCGAGCGCGACGTCGAAGATGCGGCGATCGGGCTTCGTGACGCCGAGCGCCCCGGATGCGATGACGTGCTCGAAGCGATCGACGATGCCGAGGCGCTCGAGCTTGGCGCGCTGGAAGTCGGGTTCGCCGTTCGTGATGATGCCGAGACGCACCCCCGGCAACGAGGCCTCGAGGGCGTCGAGCGCGGGCAGTGCGTCGTCGTGCAGGCGCCACCCCTCGCGGTACCGCTCGAAGTAGCGGTCGAACCACGCGCCCGCTCCCGGCTCGTCGAGGGTCTCGCCGTGCGCCAGCGCGAAGTCGCGTGCGCGCGCCCGGCGCTGTCCTTCGAAGGTCAGGTCGCCGGCGAGGTAGGCGTGGTAGTGCCGCTCCTCGAGCTCGTGCCAGAGCAGCTGGGCGGCGTCGAAGTCGCCCTCGTATGCGCGCTCGTGCATGTGCAGGCGGATGCCGGCGGCGACCGCCTGGCGGTGCGCCATGAGCGTGTCGTCGAGGTCGAACAGCACGACCTCGGCGGCGTGATCGCGACTCACGACCGCACCTCGAGGAGGTCGTTCCAACTGGCCTCGGCGCGAGGGTCGATCGCGGACTCGCGCACGCCGTACCAGGCCGGCAGCGTGCCGCCGTCGCGCGTGGGCACGGTGGGGTTCACGGGCTCGATGCGCCGGAATCCCGAGGATCTGGCGACCTTCGCCGAGCCGAGGTTGCCCTCGACGGCGCGCCAGAACACCGTCGTGGCTCCGACGATGCCGCCCGCGAGCACCCACTCGCACACGGCGTTCGCCGCCTCGCTCATGCGTCCGGCGCCGCGATGGGCGGAGCCCATCCAGAAGCCGATCTCGTTCTGCGCCTCGCGCACGCTGATCATGCCGAGCAGCGGCCCGCCGCGCTCGTCCCGGATCGCCCACGTGAGCTCGGAGCCCGATGCCCACCCGGCCGGTACATACGCGGAGAGGAATGATTCGGCGTGCGCGTGCGTGTAAGGCCACGGTGTGGTGAGGAGATGCTCGAACAGGGGGTCCTGGCAGTACCGGGTCACGACGTCGGCATCGCCCGGCACCGGCAGGTCGAGCAGCAGGCGTTCGGTGACGATCTCGACGGGGATCATGCGGTCTCAGCTCAGCTCAGGTCAGCGACGGCGGAGGAAGCCGACGCGGTCGTAGACCTTGCGGAGCACGACCTCGGCGCGCTCGGCGGCCTTGTCGGCGCCGATGCCGAGCAGCCGGTCGAGCTCGGCGGGGTCGTCGAGCAGTTCGAGCGTGCGCGCGCGGATCGGCGCCAGCCGGTCGACGACGACCTCGGCGAGGTCCTTCTTGAAGTCGCCGTAGCCGCGACCGTCGTACTCGGCCTCGATGTCGGCGACGGGCCGGCCGGAGATCGACGAGTAGATGTCGAGCAGGTTCGAGATGCCCGGCTTCTCTGCCCGGTCGTAGCGCACCTCGCGACCCGTGTCGGTGACCGCGCTCTTGAACTTCTTCGCGGTGATCGCGGGGTCGTCGAGCAGGTTGACCAGCCCGGCGGGCGAGGCAGCGGACTTCGACATCTTCGACGTCGGGTCCTGCAGGTCGTAGATGCGCGCCGACTCCTTCGGGATCAGCGCCTCTGGCACGACGAAGGTCTCGCCGTACCGGGCGTTGAACCGGCCGGCCAGGTCGCGCGTGAGCTCGAGGTGCTGTCGCTGGTCATCGCCGACGGGCACGGCCTCGGTGCCGTAGAGCAGGATGTCGGCGGCCATCAGCACCGGGTAGGTGAAGAGCCCGACCGTGGTCGCGTCGGCCCCCTGCTTCGCGGACTTGTCCTTGAACTGCGTCATGCGGCCGGCCTCGCCGAAGCCGGTGATCGTGCTCAGCACCCAGGCGAGCTCGGCGTGGGCGGGCACGTGCGACTGCACGAAGAGCGTGGAGCGCTCGAGGTCGACCCCGGCGGCGAGGTACTGCGCGGCCGTGCGGCGCACGTTCTCGCGGAGCTCCTTCGGGTCTTGCGCCACGGTGATCGCGTGCAGGTCGACCACGCAGTAGATGGGGTCGTGGTCGTCTTGGAGGGCGACCCAGTTCACGAGCGCGCCGAGGTAGTTTCCGAGGTGCAGCGAGCCGGCCGAGGGCTGCATGCCCGAGAAGATGACGGGGCGGGCGGAGTTCATGTTCGAGGTTCCTTCGTCGAGCAGGGGAGAGGTCGAGGGGGTGGGGATGCGGCGCGTCGCGGCACCGCTCAGACGGCGTAGTCGACGACCACGGGGGAGTGGTCGGAGAAGCGCGCGTCGTAGGTCGCCGCACGGTCGACCGTGTAGTCGGTCACGAGTTCGGCGAGTGCGGGGGTGGCGAGCTGGTAGTCGATGCGCCAGCCGCTGTCGTTGTCGAACGCCTTGCCGCGGAAGGACCACCAGGTGTAGGGCCCGTCGACGTCGCCCGCGAACCGACGCCCGACGTCGACCCAGCCGAGGCCGTGGTCGTCGGAGCCCTCGGCGCCCACGAACCGGTCGAAGTACGCGCGCTCCTCGGGCAGGAACCCGGCGCGCTTGACGTTGCCCTTCCAGTTCTTGATGTCGAGGGTGCGGTGCCCGACGTTGAGGTCGCCGACGACGAGCGCGAGCTCGGAGTGCGCCGCGAGCTCGGGCAGGCGCGCCTGCATGGCGTCGAGGAACTTGTACTTCTCGACCTGCTTCGGGGTGTCGACCTCGCCGGAGTGCACGTAGGCGCTCACGAGCGTGACGATGCGGTCGCCGACCTCGTAGTCGGCCTCGAGCCAGCGGCCCGCCGAGTCGAAGTCGTGCGCGCCGAGCTCGACCCGATGGATGGTCGCCCTGCGCCGGCTCGCGATGGCCACGCCGGCGCGGCCCTTCGCGGTCGCGGGGTCGTGCAGGATGCTCCACTCGTCGCCGAGCAGGCCCTGCAGGTCTTCGGTCGACGCGCGCACCTCCTGCAGCGCCAGCAGGTCGACGTCGCGGGCATTCAGCCACTCGGCCATGCCGCGGCGATACGCGGCTCGCACTCCGTTCACGTTGACGCTGGCGACACGGAGACGGGAGGTCGAAGGCATGCCCTCGATCCTATTCGAGGCGTCCGACACGGGCGTTCAGGCGCCGAACGTGCGCTTCGGCCTGACGAGCCGGCTTGCGGCGGCCTCGGCCTCGTCGAGGTCGAGCTGCGCGCGCGACACCGCCCGCCGGGCGCGGAAGCCGCTGAGCCAACTCGCGGCCGCGGCATCCGCCTCCGCCTCGCGAAGGCGCACCCGGGCGACGGTGACCGCGGCCTGCGCCTCGAGCGCGCGGCGCTCCGCCTCGAGCTGCTCCGGCGTGAGCTCGCGCAGGCTCTCGTTCGAGTCGGCGGCCTCGACCGAGATCCAGCTCGCGGCCACGAGGATCACGATGCTCGTGATGCGGAACCAGAAGAGGAGGGCGATGAAGACCGCGAACGTCGCGAGCAGCGGGTTGTCGCTCGCGAACGTGATGAGGAACCCGCCGAGCAGCTGCGCGACCGAGAGCGCCGCCGACCCGAGCAGTGAGCCGATGACCATGCGCCGCCACGGCATCGCGGCCCCCGAGAGGAACCGGAACAGCACGGCGAGCGCGACGGTGTCGATGACGAAGACGACGATGATCGCGCCGAGCTGCACGAAGAAGGCGGTCCAGCTCGAGTTCGGGTCGAGCCCGATAAGCCCCATGAGCCACTGCATGAACCCAGTGGTGACGACCGAGAGCGCCGCCGCGAAGATGAGCACGAGACCGAAGCTGAGGCCCGCGAGCAGGTCGCGCGCCTTGAGCAGGATGTAGGAGCGCTCGTCCTTCGGCAGCCCGAACATCGCACGCACGCCGATGCGCGTGTACGTCACCCAGCCGATCGCCGTCCAGGCCAAGCCGAGCAGGGCGACACCGCCGGTGATGCCGAGCGCGCTGGTGCTCGAGGTCGTGATGGAGACGAGGTCATCGGGGGTGATGATGCCGTCGGGCCCGATGAGGCCGGGGGCGTAGGTGTTCAGCAACGTCGCGAACGCCTTCATCGTGTCGGGGTTGCCGGTCAGCCAGATCCCGAATACCGCGAACGCGACGTAGATCGCCGCGAAGATGCCGAACAGCGCCTGGTAGCTCATGCCCGACGAGAGGATGAACCCGTTCTGCGCCAGGAAGTACCGCCACACGCGAACGGGGAACAGTTCCATCGTGCGGGTCGTGATGCGCGTGACCCGGTTGATCGGCTCCTCGAACCGGTCGCGAATGGGGCTGCTGAGCTCGTCGAAGCGCTCGCGCGCGGTCAGCGGGGTCGGGTCCTCGAGCGGAGGAGCGGCGGATGTCGCGGACGGCGCCCCGTCGACAGCGGGCGCGTCGGACGCGTTCCGGCCCGAGCGGCGCCCTGCACCGCGGCCATTCGAGGTGCGCGCGTTCACGCACCAACAGTATCGAGCGGGTCGGGCCGCGCCGGGACGTGGCGATGCGTTCGTATGGAAATGAGGGTGCCTCAGTCGACCCCGCTTTCGGGTGACACCGGGCGCGAGTCCCCGATCAACCCGGGGTTTTCGCCCGAAGTGCCCCCCGTTTTGGTTACGCGCCGACCCTGTCGGAGTTTCCCTCAGCAGTGCTTGACTCGGCACACCTGCGTATTCCTCAATTTTTCAGCAGTCTGACCCGACGCGAAGGTTCAATGATGAAGAGCAACTGGTTCGGCACCCGAGACGACGACCGCGCACAGCACCCGCGCCGCTCCCGACGTCAACGCGAAGCCGAACGCTCTCGATCACTGCGCGGCCTCATCGCGTCGGTCGCGGTCGGCGCACTGCTCGTGGTCGGACTGCCGACCATGGCGTTCGCCGAGGCGACCGACCCGGCCGCTGACCCGAGCGTCACGACGGAGACGACCGATCCGACGACGGCGACCGAGTCGACCGACCCCGCGACGGAGACGGCGACCGACCCCGCGACGGAGACGCCGAGCGAGGAGCCGTCCGAGACTCCGTCCGAGACGCCGAGCGAGGAGCCGAGCGAGGCCCCCGTCGAGGAGACGCCGAGTGAGGAGCCCGAGCCGACCAAGCCCCCGCTCAAGTCGGCGAAGGCCGCGGCCCCGCAGATCGAGCAGCAGGCTGCGGCGATCCTCGCGGCCCCGCCTGCGAACTCCGCGAACAACTCGGTGGTCGTCGTCAAGGTCGGCGACGACCGCGACCTCGGAAACGCCGGCACGATCAACCCGCTCGCGGGCGTCACGCTCGCGCTGTTCCCGACGCAGACCGGCGGGTCCCAGCTCGCCGACGCGTGGGCGACCTGCGTGTCCGACGCGGCGGGCGACTGCTGGTTCCAGATCCCGAACACGGGCACGGCCCCGAACAACGCCAACCGCGACCGCGAGCTCTGGGTCCGTCAGGTGGGCACGCCGTCCGGCTACTTCGCGAACACCCTCATCCGCACGGGTGACGCCGACGGCGGCAGCAGCCAGCAGACCCCCTACAGCTTCCGCATCGGCAACGCGTCGAACTCCTACCAGCTGCGCGGCAACACCACCTACAACAGCACCTCGCAGTTCATGGTCGGCACGGGCAACTCGAACCGCTCGGCCTCGGGCGGCACGTGGCAGACCTCGCGCAACAACATCGCGCTTCCCCAGCAGTGCGGCCTCGACGTCGCACTCGTCATGGACCTCTCCGGTTCGGTGAGCCCCTCGATCGTGCAGGCTCGCGCCGCCGGCGTCAGCCTCGTGCAGGCGCTCGAGGGCACGCCCTCCCGCGTCGGACTCTTCACGTTCGGCCCAACCGCCCCGCAGGCCGGCGCCAACAACATCAACCGCCCGATCACCGCGGTCTCGACGCCGGCCGGCGTCTCCACGGTCTCCGGCTGGATCAACGGCCTCACCGCCACCGGCTCCACCAACTGGGACCGCGGCATCTACCAGGTCGCCACGAGCGCCGCGTCCTACGACGTGGCCATCGTCCTGACCGACGGAAACCCGACGGTCTACGGCACCGAGACCGCGCCCGGCGACTTCACCCGCATCCGCGAGGTCGAGAACGCCATCTTCTCGGCGAACGCCGTGAAGAAGGAGGGCACGCGCGTCATCGCCCTCGGCGTCGGCAGCGGTGTCACGGCGCCCTCGACCGCGCTGAACCTCGCGGCGATCTCGGGCCCGACCAAGTACAACGGGTCGAACTCGGCGACGGCCGACTACTACCAGGAGGCCAGCTACACGGCCGCCGCCGCAGCGCTCCGCGCACTCGCCCTCGGCAACTGCCAGGGCGGCGTCAGCGTCGTCAAGCAGGTCATCCCGCCGGGCGGCACCATCGCCAACGCGCAGCCGGCCGCCGGCTGGGCGATCGGCGCGAGCAACCCGACCAACGGCATCACGGTCGGAGCCCCGAACCCCGCCAACGGCCAGACCGACGGCACCGGCGCCATCAACTACCCGCTGAACATCCCCGGCGGCACCACGGGCACCGTGACCATCCGCGAGACCCAGCAGGCCGGGTACACGAACGAGCAGCAGAGCGGCTTCAACGCGGTCTGTCGGGACCTCTCGACGAACCCGGCGACGAACGTCGCGGTCACGAACGCGCCGGTCGTCAATGGGCAGCCGGGCGTCGTGGTACCCGTGTCCGCGACAGCCGCCATCAGCTGCACCTTCTACAACCGGGCCCCGAACCCCGCGGCACAGGTCGTGGTGAACAAACTCTGGGCCGTGAACGGCGCGCCCGCCGTGCCGCACGGGTCGCAGGACCCGAGCCTGACCGGCATCTCGACCATCAACGGCGGACAGGTCGGCTTCGGCAACCAGCAGGGCGGCTTCTCGCAGGGCCAGGTCGTGCCGGTCGGCGAGTCGCTCGGCCAGCTGCCCCTGCTCTGCACGATCACCAGCCAGATCCTGACGAAGGCGAACGGCGTCGGCCAGAACGTCGACGTGTCCGCGGGCAAGACGTACGCCGCGACGCTCATCGCAGGTCTGAACACCTACGAGATCACGAACACGGTCTCGTGCCCGACCAAGCTGACCCTGTTCAAGACCGTGCAGGGCGGCCCGGCCGCGAAGGGCGACTGGACGCTCACCTCGCTGCCCCCGGTCGACGGCCCCGGCGGACCGTACCTCCCGGGCCCGACGGGTGCCGACAGCGGCTCCGGCGTGGTCGCGAACGTCACGCCGACGGCCTACTACCCGCTCACCGAGACGGGCAACACGGCCAACACCGCGCTCTACGTACAGCCCTTCAACGGCGACCCCGCACAGCGGGTTCCCGGATCGAGCGGCACCTGGAACTGCGTGACCCTGAACGCGAACGGCGGCACGGGCGGAGCCGGCAACAACGCGGGCGGCCTGAACGGCGGCGTGCGCGTGCCCTTCGGCACCTGGGTCGGCTGTACTGCGGTCAACCAGACCTCGCAGGTGCAGCTGAACAAGGTCGTCGACCCGAGCAACGGCGGCAGCGCCGTCCCGAACAACTGGGATCTGCGCACCACCCCCGCCAGCACGTCGAACGGCGAGGTGACCTCGACCGTGAAGAGCGGCACGACGGTCTTCCTGCGCCCCGGCTCGACGTACAACCTCTCGGAGCTGAACGGACCTGCCGGCTACGACCAGAAGTCGCTGCAGTGCAACACGGGTCCGAACGACACCTACGTCGACGCGACCAGCGTCAACCTCCCCGCGACCGACTCGGCGATCTGCGTGTTCACGAACATCGCCAAGCTGCCGAAGCTCTCCCTCGACAAGGTCGTGTCGCCGTCGGGCGTCGCGAACAAGACGTCGTGGACGCTGAGCGCGAGCCGAGCCGACAACGCCGCGGTCGTCGCGAGCGGAGCCGGCGGAACCGGCGGGTACGTGGACGTGCCCTCGGGCGTCGCGTTCAACCTCGCGGAGACCACCGGACTGCCGAACTCGGGTGAGTTCCAGGCCGGAACCTGGCAGTGCACCGTCAACGGCGGGGCACCGATCGGGGGCCCGCTGCTGCCGGCGCTCGCGCCGGGCGATCAGGCCGCCTGTGTCGTGACCAACACGCTCAAGCCGGTCGTCCCGACCATCACGAAGACGGCCGCGATCCCGACGCCGAACGCGAACGGCTCGTGGACCGTCGGATACGACATCGTCGTGACGAACCCGAGCAACTTCCTCGACCTCACGTACTCCCTGACCGACCAGCTCAAGTTCGGCAGCAACGTGACGGTGAACAGCGCGTCCTACCAGCGCACGCTCCCGGCCCCGCCCGGAGCGAGCACGGCATGGAGCGTGCCGTTCGCGAACGTTCAGGCGTTCGCCGATGAGCCCCTGCTCGTCAAGGGCACCACGCACACCTGGCACGTGACGGTCAACGCGACGGTCGCACCGGGAGCGAACTTCGGCGGCACCAGCCCCACCGCGTGCGACGCGGGCACCCCGGGCACCGTCGGGTTCCTCAACACCGCGACCATGACGGTCAGCGGGGTCGACTACCCCGCGCAGGACTGCTCGGTCCCGGTGAAGCCGACGATCGCCAAGGTGGGCGGCACGGCCGTCGACAACGGTGACGGCACGTGGACGCTCCCGTACACGATCACCGTGACGAACCCGTCCGCCACGACCGGCGTCGTGTACGACCTCAAGGACACGCTCGACCTCCCGGCCTCGGCCGAGCAGGTCGGCCTGCCCACGGTCGTCTCCAAGCCGGCCGGCGTGACGACCGAGCCGGGCTGGACCGGTGCGGTGCCGAACGACCTGCTCGCCAACGACATCGCCCTCGCGGGCGGCGCCGCGGCCCACGTGTACCAGATCTCGGTGAAGGTGCGCCTCGGCGCAGACGACCCGGCCTACACGTGCCCGAACCCCGACGGCCTCAACAACACGGCGACCCTCGTCTCGGGCAACCAGACGACCGACGCCACCGGTTGCGTCACCGTCAACCCGCCGACCATCACGCACACCAAGACGGTCGTGCCCGGTTCGGTCGTGCAGGGCAGCGACGGCAAGTGGACGATCGCGTACGACATCGTCGTCACGAACGGCGGCGCCGTCGGCGGCACCTACTCGCTCGCCGACTCGCTGCACTTCGGTACGGGTGTGAACCTGAGCGGCGCGACCTACGTCGTGACCAAGGACGGCGCACCGTACGTGACGCCATGGGCCGGCAGCGGCAACCTCGCGGTCGACGCCTATCTGGCCGCGGGCACCGCGACCACCTACCGCATCACGGTGGCGGGCATCGCGCTCGTCGGGCCCGACCTCACGCCGGCGCAGTCCGCCTGTCCGTCGGACAGCTCGAACGGCGCGTTCAACAACACCGCGACCCTCAAGGTCGCCGGCGTCTCGACCGACAAGTCGGCCTGCGACTCGCCGAGCGCTCCGAAGATCGTCAAGTCCGACGCGACCTCGGTGCAGCAGCTCGACGGCACGTGGAACGTCTCGTACAAGCTGACCGTGTCGAACACCGACCCGGGTGCCAAGGCTTCGTACTACTCGCTGACGGACGACCCGGCCTTCCCGGCGGGTGTCGCCTACATCAGCTACCAGATCGACGCGAACGCGCCGGTGACGCCGTACGACGGGTCGCCGTTCACGGTCGCCTCGAACAAGGCGATCGCCGCCGGCGCCTCGGACGTCTACACGGTGCTGCTCAACGTCGACGCCCCGGTGGGCGACATCGAGCCCGAGCAGCTGGAGTGCGCGACCGAGAACAACCCCGACGGCGTCGGATTCCTGAACAACGCAACGGTCACGTCGGGCGAGATCACGCGCTCCGACGACGACTGCACGAACATCAGCCGAGGCGGCGAGCCGACGGTCGTCAAGGACGACCCGACCGTCACCCAGGACGGTGACGGCGTCTGGACGATCGTCTACGACGTCACGGTCACCGGCAACTCGGAGTTCGTGTCGCGGTACACGCTGAAGGACACGCTCCGCTTCGGCCCCGAGATCGACATCCAGTCGGCCTCGTGGACCGGCGAGACGAGCGGCTCGTGGGCCGACCCGACCGCCGACCCGACCGCAGAGCTCGTTCCGACGAACAAGGTGATCGGCATCGACGCCGTGCACACGTACACGGTGACGGTGACGGCCACGGTCGACGCCGCGGCCTTCGAGGACCCGACGACGAACACCTGCTCGTTCACCGAGAACGACCCGAACGTCGGGTTCCTCAACGAGGCGGCACTGACGTCGAACGGCATCGTCTCGACCGACACGGGTTGCGGGCTTCCCGCTGAACCCGAGATCGAGAAGAGCACCGTCGGCGACGTCGCGAAGGTCGGCGACCACTGGGAGGCGACGTACGAGATCACGGTCTCGAACCTCAGCGCCGATCAGGACCTCGTGTACGACCTCAACGACACCCCCGACTTCGCGGGCGACGTGACGATCACCGATCGTGAGGTCTCCAGTGCGGATGTCACGGTGAACCCGGCCTGGAACGGCGCATCGCCCTCGACGGACACCATCGTCGAAGACGAGACGCTGCCCGGCGGCGCGACGCACACGTTCACCGTGGTCGTCTCGTTCACCGTCGACGACGTCGCCGGCAGCGATGAGCTGCTCTGCGAGGGCGACGGCGGCAAGGGTCTGCTGAACGGGGCGGAGGTCGTCTCCGGCGACTCCTACACCGACGACGCCTGCTACGACGTCCCCATCGTCGTCGAGCTGCATAAGGACTGGGTGATCAACGGGAGCGATCCGATCGCCTGGGACAGCGATGACCTGCCCGACGGCTTCACGGCCCAGGCGGTCCTCGACGGCGAGCCAGTCGCGTGGGACACCTCGTACGGCCCCTATGCGCTGCATGACGAGGTCAACGTCGACGAGAGCGACGTCGTGATCCCCGAGGGTTGCACGCTCGAGGACACGACCGGAACCGGTGACCAGGAGCTGGTCGACGCGTACAACACCTTCACGGTGACGAACATCGTCGAGTGCACCCAGACGGTCACGGTCACGAAGGTCGTGCAGAACCCCAACGGCGGCGATGGCGTCGCGACCGACTGGACGGTCTCCGTGAGCGGAACGGACGACGGCTTCGGCGGTCCCGGCACCGCGAGCGGGCCGGTCGAGGTCGGCGTCGGCTACACGCTCAACGAGGTCTCGCTCGTCTGGGTGAACGGCGTCCAGTACGAGGTCACGGCGACCTGGACCTGTGAGTCCGAGAGCGGCGAGGACGCGTTCACCCTGGTGAGCACGCCCGGTTCCGTGAACGCGACGCTCACGGTGAACACCTACGGCGCCAGCGTCGACTGCGAGATCGAGAACTCGGACATCGCGCCGAACCTCGAGATCGAGAAGTTCGTCGCTCCCGACGAGGTGGCCGAGGACTTCCCGCCGACGCTCTGGCACCTGAGTGCGAGCGACAACGGGACCGCGGTCATCGAGGGCGACGGCGGCGCGAGCGGCGAGGTGAAGTCCAACACCCCGTACGACCTCGCGGAGTCCGCCGACTTCCCCGAAGCCGACGAGTTCGAGGCCGGCGACTGGATCTGCGTCGACAACAGTCAGGAGCCGCCGGCACCGGTGATCCTCGACGACGACGCAGTGACGCTGCAGCCCGGACAGGACGTCTACTGCTCGATCACGAACACGGCCAAGCCGGCGACCTACGTCGTCGACAAGACCGTCGACTCGGCCGAGCAGCAGCCCGACGGCACGTGGCTGATCGACTACACGATCACGGTCGAGAACACGAGCGGCGTCTCGCCCCTCGAGTACGACCTGACCGATGACCTCTCCAACTTCGGCGAGGGCATCACCATCGATGAGGCCTCGTGGAGCTCGTCGTACGGCGACGACGGCACGTGGGACGGACTCCCCGACACGCTCGAGGAGACGCTCGCGACCGACCAGCCGCTCGGCGCAGGAGACACCGACACCTTCGAGGTGGAGGTCGTCGCGACGGTGACCCAGGACGCCTGGACCGAGGAGACCACGGCCTGCACGACCGGGGACATGTTCGGCGAGGGCGGATTCCGGAACGTGGCCACGGTCACGATCGACGGCCTGCCCACGGTTCGCACCGCCTGTGACGAGCCCGGCCGCGCCGACGCCCTGAAGTCCGTCGTCGGCTCGCCGGTCGACAACAACGACGGCACGTTCACGGTCGAGTACGAGATCGCCGTGACCAACGCCAGCGGAAAGGACCTCTACTACGACCTGAGCGACACCCCGGAGTTCCCGGCCGGCACGACGTTCACGGCCACGGCCACGGACCCCGACGGCAACCCCGTCGCGGACTGGACCGGCGTCGACCCCGACACGGTGCTCGCCGAGGGCCGGCTCATCCCGGCCGCCGGCGACGACCCGACGGTCGAGACGTGGACGATCACGGCCGTGGTGGATGTCTCGACCATCACCGACATCGACACCGTGAAGTGCGTGAAGGGTGAGACCGGGCGCGGCTTCTACAACGGAGGCGAGTTCACCTCCGGGACGATCGTCACGCCGCTCGAGGGCTGCGTCGACATCCCGGTGGCGAAGCTGACGCTCGTCAAGCACGTCGACAACTCGGCGCTCGGCAACCTGCCGATCACCGGCGGCGTGGCGAGCGACTGGAACCTCTCCGCGGACGGACCCACGACCCTGGTCGACGTCGCCGGCAACGAGGACGGTGTGTCGACGATCGTCTCGGTCGGCGACTACAGCCTCTCCGAGGCGGCGATCGCCGACCCGTCGAGCCCGCTCGTGCCCGACTACTACGAGGCATCCGACTGGAGCTGCGAGCCCACCGAGGCCGCAGAGGCGTCGGTGACGCTCGTAGCCGGTGACGACGTGACGTGCACGATCACGAACACGGTGTTCCCGGTCGACGTCGGCATCGAGAAGGAGGCCGACCTGCCCGAGGGCGTGACCGCGGTGGATGACACCGAGGACAACACCTTCGACTGGGTGCTCACGGTCACCAACAACGGCCGTGCGGTCGCGAACCTCGAGGTCACCGACCTGATCGACGACCAGCTCGAGATCACCGGGCCGGCGACGTTCGATCCCGCTGAGAACTGGACGGAGGACACGACGGGCAACGCCTTCAGTGCCACCTACAGCGGCATCTACGCGGCCGGCCAGGTCACGACGATCCGCATCCCGGTGAAGGTCCTGCCCGTTGAGGTCGAGGCCCCGCCGGCCGTCGGTCCCGACGACCCGGCGCCGGTCCTGCCGCCGCTGAACACGGATCCGATTCCGAACGAGGCGTGCGTCGCCATCCTCGGCATCGAGGATTCGCCGGAGCGGGTCGCCGCCGCCGTCGATCTCGGAGATGCGCCGGTGGACGCCGACCTCCTCGACCTCGACGTGACGAACGACTGCGCTGATGCCGAGGTGCCGGTCAAGCGGGTGGATGCGGGCGTGTACGTCCGATGCATCGCGGACGTCCCGTGGCTGTACTTCGACGTGCAGGCGACCGACAACGTCACCCCCGGTGACATCACGGTCACCTGGAAGTCGGCCGACGGCACGCTCACCAAGGTGCAGACGATTCCGTGGGACGCTCGCACCGGCCGGCTCCTCTGGCCGGGCGCCGCGGTCGACGCGAACGGCATTCCGTATCAGTTCCCGGGATGGCGTCCGATCACCGAGGAGGATCTCGCGAACCCCGGTTCGGTGGTTCCCGGAACCAGGTTCCTCGACCTGATCCTCGATGAGACGGTCGACACGTACCCGTGGCGCGACATGGACAACGGGGCGACGATCACCTTCTCGGTGAACCCGAGCCAGAGCGTCCTGGCGGTCTACCCGCAGGCTCTTCCGACCTGTGCGATCGACCGTCCGGCCGAGCTCCAGATCGACAAGACCGCGAGTGTCACCAGCACGAAGGCGGGCGGCGACTTCAGCTACTCGCTGCAGGTGACGTCGGTCGGCACGGGTGCGACCAACCCGACCGAGGTGTTCGACGAGATCCCGGCGAACCTCCGGGTCGACTCGATCACGACGGCCCCGGCTCCCGCGTTCCCGCGCTGGGAGGACTGCGAGGTCACCGGCAAGGACTCGAGCGGATACGGTGGCACGCTCCACTGCGACCTGCTCGGCCAGCTCGGACCGAACTTCACGACGGCGCCGGTCATCGACCTGGCGGTGCACGTGAAGGAGGGCACCACGGTCTCGACGATCGAGAACACCGGTGAGGTCTGCTGGCAGACGGCCGACGACCCCGACCCGGCGACGGAGTGCGCGGAGGACATGGTTCCCGTGACGCTCCTGGGCGGGACCGCCATCACCGGGTTCGCGGGCGGACCGTGGGTCTGGGGGGCCGCAGGCCTCCTGATCCTGGGCAGCCTGGCCGTGACCTGGGTCGTGATCCGACGGCGTCGGGAGGCGGCCGCCGACTGATCCGCGGCGGCCCGGCGGTGGGTGAACCCGCCGGGCCGCCGTGACCGGCACCCGGGTTGCGAGGGGGAACGCGACCGGGAACGAGGAAGGGCCGATGCGAATCGCATCGGCCCTTCTTCAGTGCGACGAGGTCGCGTGGGGGATCGTCAGGGCTTGCCCCGCATGATCGCCTGCTTGACCTCGGCGATGGCCTTGGTCACCTCGATGCCACGGGGGCACGCGTCGGTGCAGTTGAAGGTGGTGCGGCAGCGCCACACGCCCTCCTTGTCGTTCAGGATGTCGAGGCGGACGTTCGCCGCGTCGTCACGGTCGTCGAAGATGAAGCGGTGCGCGTTCACGATCGCGGCCGGGCCGAAGTACTGTCCGTCGGTCCAGAACACGGGGCACGACGAGGTGCACGCGGCGCAGAGGATGCACTTGGTGGTGTCGTCGAAGATCTCGCGCTTGGCGATCGACTGCACGCGCTCCTTGCCGGACTCGGGCTTCGAGTTGGCGATGAGGAACGGCTGCACCTCGCGGTAGCTCGCGAAGAACGGCTCCATGTCGACGACGAGGTCCTTCTCGAGCGGCAGGCCCTTGATGGCCTCCACGTAGATGGGCTTCGAGATGTCGAGGTCCTTGATCAGGGTCTTGCACGCGAGCCGGTTGCGGCCGTTGATGCGCATCGCGTCGGAGCCGCAGATGCCGTGCGCGCAGGAGCGACGGAACGTGAGCGAGCCGTCCTGCTCCCACTTGATCTTGTGCAGGGCGTCGAGCACGCGGTCGGTCGCGTACATCTCGACGTCGAAGTCCTGCCAGCGCGGCTCGGTGTCGACGTCGGGGTCGAACCTGCGGATCAGGAACGTGACGGTGAACGACTGGATGGCGGCTTCTGCTGCCGGCGGCTGCTCGAGCGTGGTGGTGCTCACGATCAGTACTTCCTCTCCATCGGCTGGTACCGGGTGATGGTCACGGGTTTCCAGTCGAGCCGGATGTGATCGGCCGCGTCGGCCGAGTGCGCATCGCCCGAGAGGTAGGCCATGGTGTGCTGCATGAAGTTCTCGTCGTCGCGCTTCGGGAAGTCGTCGCGCATGTGGCCGCCGCGGCTCTCCTGTCGGTTGCGCGCGGAGTAGACGACGACCTCGGCGAGGTCGAGCAGGAAGCCGAGTTCGACGGCTTCGAGCAGGTCGGTGTTGAACCGCTTGCCCTTGTCCTGGACGGCGATGTTCTTGTAGCGCTCGCGGAGGCCGGCGATCACGTTCGTGACGTGGGCGAGGGACTCGTCGGTGCGGAACACCTGCGCGTTCTTGTCCATCTCGTCCTGCAGTTCCTTGCGGATCGCGGCGATGCGCTCGGTGCCGTTGGAGTCGCGCAGCAGCTGGAGCATGTCGCGGATGCCGGCGGCGGGGTCTTCGGGCAGCGGCGTGAAGTCGACGCCGGAGTTGACGTACTCGACCGCGTTGCGGCCGGCGCGCTTGCCGAAGACGTTGATGTCGAGCAGCGAGTTGGTGCCGAGGCGGTTGGAGCCGTGCACCGAGACGCACGCGCACTCGCCGGCGGCGTAGAGGCCGGGCACGACGGTGTCGTTGTTGCGCAGCACCTCGGCCGAGACGTTGGTCGGGATGCCGCCCATGGCGTAGTGCGCGGTGGGCATCACGGGAACGGGCTCGTAGACCGGGTCGACGCCGAGGTAGGTGCGCGCGAACTCGGTGATGTCGGGGAGCTTCGTCTCGAGCACCTCGGCGCCGAGGTGCGTGCAGTCGAGCAGCACGTAGTCCTTGTGCGGACCTGCGCCGCGGCCTTCGGCCACCTCCTGCACCATGCAGCGCGCGACGATGTCGCGGGGCGCGAGGTCCTTGATGGTGGGGGCGTAGCGTTCCATGAAGCGCTCGCCCGAGGCGTTGCGGAGGATCGCGCCCTCGCCGCGCGCACCCTCGGTGAGGAGGATGCCGAGCCCGGCCAGGCCGGTCGGGTGGAACTGGAAGAACTCCATGTCCTCGAGGGGCAGGCCCTTGCGCCAGATGATGCCCACGCCGTCGCCGGTGAGGGTGTGCGCGTTCGAGGTGGTCTTGTAGATCTTGCCGAAGCCGCCGGTGGCGAAGATGATCGCCTTGGCCTGGAAGACGTGCAGCTCGCCGGTCGCGAGCTCGTACGCGACGATGCCGGAGGGCTGCTCGACGCCGTCGACCACGGTCATGACGAGGTCGAGCGCGTAGTACTCGTTGTAGAACTCGATGCCGAGCCTGACGCAGTTCTGGAACAGCGTCTGGAGGATCATGTGGCCGGTGCGGTCGGCCGCGTAGCAGGCGCGGCGCACGGGCGCCTTGCCGTGGTCGCGGGTGTGGCCGCCGAAGCGGCGCTGGTCGATCTTGCCCTCGGGCGTGCGGTTGAACGGCAGGCCCATGTTCTCGAGGTCGATGACCGCGTCGATGGCCTCCTTCGCGAGGATCTCGGCCGCGTCCTGGTCGACGAGGTAGTCGCCGCCCTTGACGGTGTCGAACGTGTGCCACTCCCAGCTGTCCTCCTCGACGTTCGCGAGGGCGGCGGCCATGCCGCCCTGCGCGGCGCCCGTGTGTGAGCGCGTCGGGTAGAGCTTGGAGATGACCGCCGTGCGGGCGCCGGGGCCCGCCTCGATCGCCGCGCGCATGCCCGCGCCGCCGGCGCCGACGATGACGATGTCGTACTGGTGGTAGTGGACTCCGTCGACGATCTTCGTCTCGACGGGTGCGCTCTGGGACGTCACGTTTCTCCTAGACAGCGGGGCAGAACGAGGGAAGCAGGTCGGCGGGGGAGCCGGCGGGGCAGGGGTCGAACGTGAACACCACGAGCGTGCCGAGCACGATGAGCACGGTGGCCGCGAGGAACAGCGCGCCCTTCAGTACCTTCTGGGCGGTGCCCGGGTTCGTGTAGTCGTTGACGATCGTGCGCATGCCGTTGGCGCCGTGGATGAGCGCGAGCCACAGCATCGCGACGTCCCACCACTGCCAGAACGGGTCGGCCCACTTGCCGCCGACGAACCCGAAGTCGATGGCCTTGACGCCTTCGCCGACCAGGAGGTTCACGAACAGGTGGCCGAAGATGAGCACGAGCAGCACGACGCCGCTGGCGCGCATGTAGATCCAGCCCCACTTCTCCAGGTTGAGCCCGCGCTTGCGTGCGGGTCGTGCCTGGCTGCGAGGCGCTTCGATGACGGACATGTCGGCGGCTCCTTAGTGGCTGAAGACGTTCATGAGGTGGCGGGGCGCGAAGCCGAGCATCGTGACGACCCAGAGGGCGATGACGATGTAGAAGAGCAGCTTCTGGTGGCGCGTGGCCCAGGCCCACAGGTCGACGAGGATGATGCGGATGCCGTTGAAGGCGTGGAACACGATCGCGCCGACGAGGGCGACCTCGCCGAGACCCATGATGGGCGTCTGGTAGGTGCCGATGACGGCGTTGTACGCTTCGGGGCTCACGCGCACCAGGGCGGTGTCGAGGATGTGAACCAGAAGGAAGAAGAAGATGGCGACACCGGTGATCCGGTGCAGTACCCACGACCACATTCCCTCGCGGCCGCGATACAGCGTGCCACCCGGCTTCTGTTTCGCCGGCTTCGCGGGTGCGGCCAGGGTTCCTGCCGAGTTCTCTGGCATGAACAACCCTCCCTGGCTGTGTGAAGAGCCCTGATTCGAAGGGCGCGAACGGGCAGACGGCCCGATGCGATTGTAGACCCGGGCCCGTCGCGCCGCCGCTTAGGGCTGCCTAACTCTCTCGATGTCGAGATATCTGCGCGGGGTGTCCGAGTGCCGGATGCCGCATCCGGACGGATGTCGATGCCTCCCGGTATCCTCTGAGGCATGTCTACGCGCGCCGAACCCCTCGACGACTTCTACAGCGTGATCCCCGCGGGAGGCGTCGGCTCCCGGCTCTGGCCGCTCTCGCGCGCCGACGCCCCGAAGTTCCTGCACGACCTCACGGGTTCGGGGCAGACGCTCCTGAAGGACACGTGGGACCGACTGGCCCCGCTCTCGGGCGATCAGCGCATCATGGTCGTCACGGGTCGTGCGCACCGCGCCGCCGTCGAGGCGCAGCTGCCCGACCTCGTCGACGAGAACGTCGTGCTCGAGAGCGAGCCCCGCGACTCCACGGCGGCCATCGGGCTCGCGGCCGCGATCCTCGAGCGTCGTGAGCCAGGGGTCATCATCGGCTCGTTCGCGGCAGACCACGTCATCTCGGGGGCGGCGCTGTTCCGCTCCGCGGTCTCCGACGCGGTGGCCGCGGCCCGCGCGGGCTACATCGCCACCATCGGCATCACCCCGACAGAACCCGCCGTGGGCTTCGGCTACATCGAGTGCGGCAGCGAGCTCCAGGTCGAGGGCGCGTCGCGCGTTGAGCAGGTGCGGAGCTTCGTCGAGAAGCCCGACCTCGACACCGCGCGCCGGTACGTCGACGGCGGATCCCACCTCTGGAACGCGGGCATGTTCATCGCCAAGGCGTCGACCCTGCTCGACGAGATCGCGCGCAACAAGCCCGACCTGCACGCCGGACTCGTCGAGCTCGCCGAGGCGTGGGACGACACGTCCACCCGCGGCCCGGCCGTCGACCGCATCTGGCCGAAGCTCGAGAAGATCGCCATCGACTATTCGGTGGCCGAGCCCGCGGCCGACGCGGGCCGCCTGGTCGTCGTGCGCGGCCACTTCCAGTGGGACGACGTCGGCGACTTCGCCTCGCTCGCGAAGCTGAACTCGTCGGGCCGGTCGGGCGAGCTGGCGATCCTCGGCGAGGGCGCGCGCGTGCTCGCCGACGCATCCAGCGGCATCGTGGTCAGCCGCTCGAAGCGCGTCATCAGCCTGATCGGCGTGCAGGACATCGTCGTGGTCGACACGCCCGACGCCCTGCTCGTGACCACGAGCGAGCATGCGCAGCGCGTGAAGGCCGTCGTCGACGCCCTCCGGCTCGGCGGCTCCGGCGACGTGCTCTAGCCGCTCCCGGGTCGGCGCAACGAGATCAGCGGCCGCGGAACGCGGTCGAGAACGCGAAGGAGCATCGGATGTCGCGCAAGGGGTTCGGATTCGGGATCGCGCTCGTCGCGGCATCCGTGGTCCTGATGGGGTGCCAGGCGGCGCCCGAGAAGGCGGAGCCGACCGAGAGCGCGGGCTGCGTGCGCATGGTGACGAACTCGGGCGGCCTCGAGGACCGCTCGTTCAACCAGTCGAGCTGGGAGGGCCTGCAACAGGCGGAGGCCGAACTCGGCGTCGAGGCCGAGGCGATCGTCTCGACCGGCGAGACCGACCTCGCGCCGAACGTCGAGCAGGCCGTGGCCTCGGGCTGCGGGCTCGTCGTGACGGTCGGTTGGGAGCTCGCCGACCCGACGCTCGAGCAGGCGGGCGCGAACCCCGAGACGGCGTTCGCGATCGTCGACGAGACGGTGGAGGCCGAGAACGTCAAGCCCGTCGTCTTCGACACCGCGCAGGCGTCGTACCTCGCCGGGTATCTCGCGGCCGGCGTCACGAAGACCGGGGTCGTGGCGACCTTCGGCGGCGGCAACCAGCCGCCCGTGACCCTCTTCATGGACGGGTTCGTCGACGGCGTCGCCAAGTACAACGAGGTGCACGGCACGAGCGTGCGTGCGCTCGGGTGGAGCAAGGAGGCGCAGGACGGCGCCTTCACGGGCGACTTCGAAGACGTGAACAAGGGCAAGACGCTCACCGACGGGTTCATCGACCAGGGGGCCGACGTGATCCTCCCGGTGGCCGGCCAGGTCGGCGAGGGCGCGGCGTCGGCCGCGGTCGAGCGCGGCGGCGTCTCGGTCATCTGGGTCGACAGCGACGGCTACGAGACGCTCTCGGCGTCGTTCCGGCCGGTGATCCTCACGAGCGTGCTGAAGAACACCCAGGACGCGATGGTGCAGATCGTCGACGAGGTGCAGCAAGGCACGTTCACGAACGAGCCCTACATCGGCACGCTCGAGAACGGCGGCGTCGAGATCGCGCCGTACCACGACCTCGCGTCGCTCGTCTCGCCCGAACTCGACGGCGAGATCGAGGGGCTGCGGCAGGCGATCATCGCCGGCGAGATCGTCGTGGAGTCGCCGAGCGCGCCCTGATCCGACCGGTCGGAGCGACGCCGACCCCCGCGCGGGGGCGTCGACCCGTGCTCATATGAGCAGAATGTCGCGTCTTCATAACCATTGCATTGCGCGTCCGCAAAGTGCTGGGGCGGCGCGCGCAACATTCGGTAACGTGTGCCCACAGCCCCGCTCTCTCGTCCAGGGGCGCACTATTTGGAGGACACAGTGAAGGTCACGACCAAGAAGGCCGGATTCGCCGGCCTCGCGCTGCTCGGCAGCGTCGTACTGCTCGCCGGTTGCGCGTCCGCTCCCGAGGATTCGGGCAGCGGCGACGGTGGCGAGGCCATCGACTTCCAGCCCTGCATGGTGTCCGACTCCGGCGGATTCGACGACAAGTCGTTCAACCAGCTCGGCTTCGAGGGCGCCACCAAGGCCGCCGACGAACTGGGCGTCGAGCTCAAGAGCGTCCAGTCCGAGGCTGAGACCGACTACGCGCCCAACCTGACGAACCTCGTCGACCAGGGCTGCGACCTCATCGTCACCGTCGGCTTCGCGCTCTCGGCCGCCACGGTCGAGTCCGCCACGGCGAACCCCGACGTCGAGTACGTCATCATCGACGACGCGGCCGACAACGACTTCGACGGCACCGTCGATGCTCCGAACATCAAGCCGATCCTGTTCAACACGGCTCAGGCCGCCTTCCTCGCCGGCTACGCGGCTGCCGCGTACAGCGAGACCGGCGTCGTCGGCACCTTCGGCGGCATGAACTTCCCGACCGTCTCCATCTTCATGGACGGCTTCAAGCAGGGCGTCGACTACCACAACAGCGAAAAGGGCACCGCGGTCAAGGTCCTCGGCTGGGACGGCACCGACGGCCTCTTCACGGGCGGCTTCGAGGCCAACGACACCGCGCGCAACACGGCGCAGGGCCTCATCGACCAGAACGTCGACGTGCTCCTGCCCGTCGGTGGCCCGATCTACCAGTCGGCTGCCGCCGCGATTCGCGACTCCGGCAAGGACATCGCCATGATCGGCGTCGACGCCGACTTCACCGAGACCGACCCGTCGGTCGCCGACCTCATGCTCACCTCGATCCTCAAGGGCATCGACGTCGGCACGTACGACGCCGTGCTCGCGGCGGGCAACGGCGAGTTCGACCCGACCCCGTTCGTCGGCACGCTCGAGAACGAGGGCGTCGGCATCGCGCCGTTCCACGACTTCGAGTCGAAGGTCCCGGCCGACCTGCAGGGTCAGCTCGACGAGCTCAAGGCCGCGATCATCGCGGGCGACGTCGAGGTCAAGTCCTACCTCGCGGAGTAATCCACGACACGCGCGACGGGGAGGTCGGCTTCGGCCGACCTCCCCGCCGCGCGTTCACCGGGTGCTGCCGATGCGCACGTCCGGCCCTCGGCCAACACGTGAGCATGCGGCCTCCGCTCGCTCCGACATCCGAGCGACATCTGCTGCAGATGCGCCATCTTCACTAGGATCAGGACATGAAGCTCGAACTGCGCGGCATCACGAAGCGCTTCGGCAGCTTGGTCGCCAACGACCACATCGACCTCACCGTCGAGGCAGGGGAGATCCACTGCCTGCTCGGTGAGAACGGCGCCGGAAAATCCACACTCATGAACGTGCTCTACGGCCTGTACCAGGCCGACGAGGGCGAGGTGCTCCTCGACGACGAGGTGCAGCACTTCGCCGGCCCGGGCGACGCGATGGCCGCCGGCATCGGCATGGTGCACCAGCACTTCATGCTGATCCCCGTGTTCACGGTCGCCGAGAACGTCATGCTCGGCCACGAGTCGACCAAGGCCGGCGGCATCCTCGACCTGGCGAGCGCTCGCGCGAAGGTGCGCGAGATCTCCGACCGGTTCGGGTTCGACGTCGACCCCGACGCCCTCGTCGACGACCTGCCGGTCGGCGTGCAGCAGCGCGTCGAGATCATCAAGGCCCTCTCGCGCGACGCCCGCGTGCTCGTCTTCGACGAGCCCACCGCGGTGCTCACCCCGCAGGAGACCGACGAGCTCATGGGCATCATGCGCCAGCTCAAAGAGAGCGGCACGTCGATCGTCTTCATCACGCACAAGCTGCGCGAGGTGCGCGAGGTCGCCGACCGCATCACCGTGATCCGCCTCGGCAAGGTCGTCGGCGAGGCCTCGCCCACCGCCTCGAACGCCGAGCTCGCATCGCTCATGGTCGGCCGTGCGGTCGAGCTCACGGTGCACAAGGACGAGCCGAACCTCGGCGAGGCCGCGCTCGTGGTCGAGGGCCTCACGGTCATCGATCCCATCGGCCAGCTCGTCGTCAACGACGTCAGCTTCACCGTGCGCCGGGGCGAGATCCTCGCCGTCGCGGGCGTGCAGGGCAACGGCCAGACCGAGCTCACCGAGGCGCTCCTCGGCCTCCAGCCGCGCATCACCGGATCCATCGCGATCGACGGCATCGAGCTCAGCTCGGCGAGCCCGCGGCGCATCCTCGACGCGGGCGTCGGCTTCGTGCCCGAAGACCGCAACGAAGACGGCCTGGTCGGCGAGTTCACGATCACCGAGAACCTCATGCTCGACCGCAGCAACGGCGCGCCGTTCGTGCGGGCCGGCAACATCCAGCGGGCCGCGCTCGAGCAGTTCGCCCGCGAGAAGGTCTCCGAGTTCGACGTCCGCACCCAGGGCATCGACTCGAAGGTGCGGCAGCTCTCGGGCGGCAACCAGCAGAAGGTCGTGCTCGCCCGCGAGCTCAGCCGCGACCTGCGGCTGCTCGTCGCCGCACAGCCCACCAGAGGCGTCGACGTCGGCTCGATCGAGTTCATCCACAAGCGCATCGTCGAGACGCGCGACTCCGGCGTGCCGGTCGTCGTGGTCTCGACCGAGCTCGACGAGGTCGCCGCACTCGCCGACCGCATCATGGTCATGTACCGGGGCCGCATCGTCGGCATCGTGCCCGGCGACACCCCCCGCGAAGTCCTCGGCCTCATGATGGCCGGAGAAGTCCCCACCGAAGGAGCCGCCGCATGAGCGACCCCCGCGAACCCGCTTCCGGCGGAGCCGACTCCCGCGAACCCGACGCCGACGTCGCGATCGAGGAGCCCGGTTCCGTCGCGGCCACGAGCACCACCACGACGACGACCGCCGCCGCCCGGGCTGCAGCGCCCGAGGTCGAGCCGCCGTCGCGCTGGCACACGATGCTGCACCAGATCGCGACCGGCAACGCGATCATCTCGGTGCTCGCCGTGATCCTCGCGCTCATCGTGGGTGCGATCATGATCGCCTTCACCGACGAGAACGTGCAGAAGGCGAGCGTGTACTTCTTCGCCCGCCCCGGCGACACCGTCGTCGCGGTCTGGCAGTCGGTCTCCGGCGCCTACACCGCGCTCTTCCAGGGCTCGGTCTACAACTTCAACCGCGACACGTTCGCGGCCGGCATCCGCCCGCTCACCGAGACGCTCACGTTCGCGACGCCGCTCATCGCGGGCGGCCTCGGCGTCGGCCTGGCGTTCCGCGTCGGCATGTTCAACATCGGCGGTCGCGGGCAGATGCTCATCGCGGCGTCGGTCGCGGGCTGGATCGGCTTCGGCTTCGATCTGCCGTGGGGCCTGCACATGCTCGTCGCGCTCATCGGCGGACTCCTCGGCGGCGCGCTCTGGGCCGGCATCGCGGGCCTCCTGAAGGCCCGCACCGGGGCGCACGAGGTGATCGTCACGATCATGCTGAACTACGTCGCGTTCTACCTCGTGTCATGGATGCTGCGCACCCCCGGCCTGCTGCAGGCCCCGGGTTCGAGCAACCCGAAGACGCCCGCCATGAAGGAGACCGCGATCTTCCCGGCCCTCCTCGGGCCGCAGTACAACCTGCACTTCGGCTTCATCCTCGTGGTCGGTGCGACCGTGCTCGTCTGGTGGATCCTCAGCCGCTCGAGCCTCGGCTTCAAGTTCCGCGCCGTCGGCGAGAACCCGAACGCGGCACGCGTGGCGGGCATCAACGTGAAGTCGATGTACGTCTACGCGATGCTCATCGCGGGTGCACTGCTCGGTCTCGCGGGCGTCAGCCAGGTGCTCGGCACCGTCACCACGGGCTTCACGGCCGGCATCGACGCGGGCATCGGCTTCGACGCGATCACCGTCGCGCTGCTCGGGCGCTCGACGCCGTGGGGCATCTTCGTGGCCGGCATCCTGTTCGGCGCGTTCAAGGCCGGCGGCTTCTCGATGCAGGCCGCAGAGGGCGTGCCCGTCGAGATCGTGCTCGTCGTCCAGTCGCTCATCGTGCTCTTCATCGCCGCGCCGCCGCTCGTGCGCACGATCTTCCGCCTGCCAGACCCGTCCCGAGCCGCGAAGCGACCTCGCCCGATCGTCACGAAGGAGGTGAAGGCGAAATGAGCACGACCGTGCAGCAGACGCCTGCATCCGACGTCCCCGCCCTCGCGACGACCGTCGTCACGAGCTGGAAGGCGCCCATCGCCTTCGCAGCCTTCACGCTCATCGCCCTCCTGCTCGCGGTGTTCGCCCCGCGCGAGGGCGAGACCGGGTTCCGCCTCTCCGAGGCGAAGGACGTCATCCAGATCACGACGATCACCACGCCCGCGATGCCCACCCTCTGGGTCGTCATCGTGCTGCTCGCCCTCGCGACCGCGTACTCCGTGTTCATCGTCGCCTCGAAGCGTCGCGTGCCGCTCTGGCTCATCGTCGTCTTCGCGGTGCTGTTCATGGTCGGCTTCCTCACCTGGGCGGCCGCGGGTGCGACGATCCCCGTGGTCGGACTGCTCTTCGGCTCGCTGAGCCTCGCCGTGCCGCTCATCTTCGGATCGCTCTCTGGCGTGCTCTCCGAACGGGTCGGCGTCATCAACATCGCGATCGAGGGCCAGCTGCTCGCGGGTGCCTTCACGGCTGCGGTCGTGGCCAGCATCACGGGCCAGCCCATCGCCGGGCTCTTCGCCGCGATGGTCGCCGGCATGCTCGTCTCGTTCGTGCTGGCGGCGTTCTCCATCAAGTACTTCGTCGACCAGGTCATCGTCGGCGTCGTGCTCAACGTGCTGGTCCTCGGCCTCACGAGCTTCTTCTACTCGCAGGTGCTCGTGCCGAACGCCGCGCAGCTGAACACGCCGCCGCGCTTCGACCGGCTGCCGATCCCGGTGCTCAGCGAGATCCCGATCATCGGACCGGTGCTCTTCCGACAGACGCTCGTGGTCTACCTCATGTACGTGGCCGTCGCGCTCGTGTACATCGGCCTCTTCCACACCAAGTGGGGACTGCGCCTGCGAGCGGTCGGCGAGCACCCGCAGGCCGCCGACACCGTCGGCATCAAGGTCAACCGCACGCGGTTCTGGAACGTCGCCCTCGCGGGCGCGATCGCCGGCCTCGGCGGCACGTTCTTCACCATCGGGTCAGGCATCGCGTTCAACAAGGAGATGACGGCCGGAGCCGGCTTCATCGCCCTCGCCGCGGTCATCTTCGGCCAGTGGGATCCGATCAAGGCGACCTTCGCGGCGCTGCTCTTCGGATTCGCGTCGAACCTGCAGAACACCCTTGCGGTCATCGGGTCGCCCGTGCCGAGCGAGTTCATGCTCATGCTCCCGTACGTCGTGACGATCTTCGCCGTCGCCGGGCTGGTGGGCAAGGTGCGCGGCCCGGCCGCGGCGGGCAAACCGTACATCAAGTCCTGACCTCGTGCGCGCCGGCGTCGGCGCGCACGAGCACGGCGGAACACCCATCCACGAACGGGGGAGCACCATGACCGCAACGGATGCGATCGACTGGACCGATCTTCGCGAGCGCGCACGCGAAGCCATGGCCAAGGCCTACGTGCCGTACTCCGAGTTCCCGGTGGGGGCCGCGGCGATCGTCGACGACGGCCGCATCGTGAGCGGCTGCAACGTCGAGAACGCCTCGTACGGCGTGACGCTCTGCGCCGAGTGCTCGCTCGTGTCGGCGCTCATCATGTCGGGCGGCGGGCGCCTCGTGGCGTTCTCGTGCGTCGACGGGCACGGCAACGTGCTCATGCCGTGCGGGCGCTGCCGTCAGCTGCTCTACGAGCACTCGTCCGAGGGGATGCTGCTCGAGACCGTCTCGGGCATCAAGACCATCGACGAGGTGCTGCCCGACGCGTTCGGACCGAGGCAGCTCGCAGAATTCAAGGGCGTCGAGTACAAGGGCGCCGAAAGCAAGGGAGCTGGAGCATGAGCGGCATCGAGGCATTCGACGCGGTCGACCTGATCCGGGCGAAGCGCGACGGGCACGAACTCGAGACCCCTGAGATCGGGTGGCTCGTCGACGCCTACACGCGCGGGTACGTGGCCGACGAGCAGATGTCGGCCATGACCATGGCGATCTTCCTGAACGGCATGAGCCGCCGCGAGATCCGCGACCTCACCATGGCGATGATCGCCTCGGGTGAGCGCATGGACTTCGGCGGCCTGGGCAAGCCGACGTCCGACAAGCACTCCACGGGTGGCGTCGGCGACAAGATCACCCTGCCGCTCATGCCGCTGGTCGCGAGCTTCGGCGTCGCGGTGCCGCAGCTCTCCGGCCGGGGTCTCGGACACACCGGCGGCACGCTCGACAAGCTCGAGTCGATCCCGGGCTGGCGCGCCGACCTCACGAACGAGGAGATGTTCGCGCAGCTCCGCGAGGTGGGCGGCGTCATCTGCGCCGCCGGGTCCGGCCTCGCACCGGCCGACAAGAAGCTCTACGCGTTGCGCGACATCACGGGCACGGTCGAGGCGATCCCACTGATCGCGAGCTCGATCATGTCGAAGAAGATCGCGGAGGGCACGGGTGCGCTCGTGCTCGACGTGAAGTTCGGCTCCGGCGCGTTCCTGCAGGACATCGACCGCTCGCGCGAGCTCGCCCGCACGATGGTCGCGCTCGGCGAAGACGCCGGCGTCGCGACATCCGCCCTCATCACCAACATGAACGTCCCCCTCGGGCTCACGATCGGCAACGCGAACGAGGTTCGCGAGTCGGTCGAGGTGCTCGCCGGCGGCGGTCCGGCCGACGTGCGCGCGCTCACCGTCGCGCTCGCGAAGGAGATGCTCGAGCTCGCCGGGGTGCGCGACGCCGACGTCGAGGCGGCCCTCGACGACGGTCGCGCCATGGACAGCTGGCGCGCGTTCGTCGTGGCCCAGGGCGGCGACCCCGACGCGGCCCTGCCAGTCGCTCGCGAGACCCACACGGTCGTCGCCGACCGCGACGGCGTGCTCGTCGAGCAGCAGGCGCTGCCCTTCGGCATCGCCGCCTGGCGCCTCGGCGCGGGTCGTGCGCGCAAGGAGGACCCGGTGCACCACGCGGCCGGCATCGACCTGCACGCGAAGCCCGGCGACACGGTGCGCAAGGGCGAGCCGCTCTTCACGCTCCTCGCCGACGAGCCCGCCCGGTTCGCCCGTGCACTCGCCGCGGTCGAGGGCGCGTACCGCATCGGCGATGCCGGAGAGCCGGTGCTCGACGGCGGCCCGCTCATCGCCGACCGCATCGGCGGCTGACCTCCCGACGACGCCCTGCCGAGTGCCTCCCGCAGCCTCGGCAGGCGTAGCTTCGAGATTGCCGAGACTTCGCGGCGGCCTCGCCGCTATCGTGGACTCGTGAACACGATTCCGACGGAGTACCGGCTCGAGGGCGACGGCGCGAACATCCAGGCATTGCCGAAGGTGTCCCTGCACGACCACCTCGACGGCGGTCTGCGCCCGCAGACCATCATCGAGCTCGCCGACGCCGCAGGCGTCGACGTTCCCGTCCACGACGCCGACGAGCTCGGTTCGTGGTTCGCCGAGAAGGCCGATTCGGGCTCGCTCGTCGAATACCTGAAGACCTTCGACCTGACGACCGCCGTCATGCAGACGCGCGAGGGGCTCACCAGGGTCGCTCGCGAGTTCGTGCAGGACCTCGCCGCCGACGGCGTCGTCTACGGCGAAGTCCGCTGGGCGCCCGAGCAGCACCTCGCGCGGGGCCTCAGCCTCGACGAGGTCGTCGAGGCCGTGCAGACGGGCCTCGACGAGGGCATCGACGACGCCCGCAGCCAGGGCCACGCGATCCGCACGGGCCAGCTCGTCACGGCCATGCGCCACGCCGATCGGGGTCTCGAGATCGCCGAGCTCGCCGTGCGCCACCGCGACCGGGGCGTCGTCGGCTTCGACATCGCCGGAGCAGAGGCGGGGTTCCCGGCCAGCCGGCACCGCACGGCCTTCGACTTCCTGGCCGGCCAGTACCTGCCCGTCACGGTGCACGCTGGCGAGGCCGACGGCCTCGAGTCCATCCGCAGCGCGCTCTTCGACGGCCGCGCCCTTCGCCTCGGCCATGGTGTGCGCCTGGCCGAAGACCTCACGATCGAGCGCCAAGACGACGAGAACACGTACGTCTCGCTCGGCCCGATCGCGCAGTGGGTGCGCGACCGCGAGATCGCGCTCGAGCTGAGCCCGTCGTCCAACCTGCAGACGGGGGCGATCGAGGCCTGGGGCGATGAGCTCATCGACCACCCCTTCGACCTGCTCTACCAGCTCGGCTTCCGGGTCACGGTCAACACCGACAACCGCCTGCAGTCGGCCACGAGCCTCACGCGCGAACTCGCCCTCCTCGCCGATGCCTTCGGGTACGACCTCGACGACTTCGAGACGTTCCAGCTGAACGCGGCTGCGGCGACGTTCCTCCCGCTCGACGACCGCGAGGAGCTCGCCGAGGTCATCCGCGAGGGCTTCGACGAAGCCTGAACGGATGTCGCGGCGCATCCCGGCGCCGCGGTCACGAGCACACCCGATCCTCCAGCCATCGCGCGAACCCGTGCTGAAACGGAACGACCACACATGACCACGACACTGCCCGACACGGCGGTCGTCCTCGGTGCCGACGTCCCCGACTGGCGCACCGCGGTCCGCGAGTCCGGTCGCGCGCTCACGCGGGCAAAGGTGACCAGGCCCGAGTACACCGAGCGCATGATCGGGGTGATCGAGGAGTTCGGCGCCTACGTGGTCATCGCCCCCGGTCTCGCGCTCGCGCACGCGCGCCCGGGGCCCGACGTGCTCGGCGAGGGCCTCTCGGTCGTGACGCTCGCGACCCCGGTCGACTTCGGACACCCGCACAACGATCCCGTTCGCGTGGTGATCGGGCTGGCGGTCGCGAACGCTGAAGAGCACGTCGCCTCGGTGGCGAGGCTCGCGAACGTGTTCAACGACCTGGGCGTCATCGATCGCCTCGCGCAGGCGACCGACGCCGACGAGGTGCGCGTGCTCCTCGGCGTTCCGGCCGGCGGTGAGGCATGAGGATCATCGCGGTCTGCGGCGAGGGCATCGGCACCTCGGCCATCCTCAAGGTCAACGCCGAGCGCGCACTCGACCGGCTCGGACTCAGCGCTTCGGTCGACGCGAGCGACCTCGCCTCGGTAGCGGATGCCGCGGCCGACGCCCAGGTCGTGCTCACGTCGACCGAGCTCGCCGCCGACGTTCGCGCGAAGCTCGGGCGCTCGTTCGCCGAGATCATCGAGATCGTGAACTACTTCGACGTCGAGGAGATCGGCTCGAAGCTCGAACGCTCGCTCGGCTGAATCGCGTTCCGTTCGGGCCCGCCCTGTTCGCCGGGCGGCCCGAAGCCGGCCCGGGCCGCCCGCATCGCGAGCCGCCCGAACCGGCGTCGGCTCAGGCGGTGAGCTCGCGCATGCCCGCTTCGAGGCGGGCGAGCGTGTCGGATGCCGCGGCGCGGCGCTCGGCGACCGTGCCCTCGTGGGCGACGACGTCGAGGTAGACCTTGAGCTTCGGCTCGGTGCCGCTCGGGCGCACCATGACGCGCGACCCGCCCTCGAGGAAGATGCGCAGCACGTCGCTGGGGGCGAGAGCCCCGAACCCGTCGGAGAGGTCTTCGATGCGCTCGACCGTGATGCCGCCGATCTCCGACGGCGGCTCGGCGCGCAGGCGCGCCATGATCGCGCCGATGCGGCTGAGGTCGGTGACGCGCAGTGAGATCTGGCCGGAGTCGTGGCATCCGAATCGCTCGACGAACTCGTCGAGGTGGTCGGCGACGGTGCGACCGGTCGCGTGCAGGTCTGCGGCGAGCGACAGGAACGCGACGGCGGCCGAGATGCCGTCTTTGTCGCGCACGGTGCCGGGGTTCACGAGGTAGCCCAGCGCCTCCTCGAAGCCGAACAGCAGGTTCGGCGCGCGCGAGATCCACTTGAAGCCCGTGAGCGTCGCCTCGAAGTCGAGGTCGTACGCCTGGGCGATCGCCTCGAGCCCGGGGGAGGAGACGATCGAGCACGCGAGCGAGCCGTCGGAGGCGCCGTCGCCCGTCTCTTCGGCGGCCTTGCGCGCGGCGCGCCAGCCGAGCAGCAGCCCGACCTCGTTGCCGGTGAGGCGACGGTAGCCGTCGGCCGCCCCTGCATCGGGGATCGCGATCGCGAGCCGGTCGGCGTCGGGGTCGTTCGCGACGATGAGCTCGGCGCCGACCTCGCGGGCCCGCGCGAACGAGAGGTCCATCGCGCCGGGCTCTTCGGGGTTCGGGAACGACACGGTCGGGAAGGCGGCGTCGGGCTCGATCTGCGCCTCGACGAGCGCGGGGGCGTCGAACCCGGCGGCGGTGAGCACGCGCGAGGCGGTCTCCCACCCGACACCGTGCATGGCGGTGTAGACGACCTTGGGCTGGGCCGGCGGAGCGTACCCCGCCTCGTGCGCGGTCGCCTGCACGTAGGCGTCGACGAGGGATTCGTCGGCGGTCTCGAACTCGCCGCGGGGCAGGTCGGTCACGAGCAGCGTCGCGGCGACGCCGGAGATGTGCGCGGCGATCTCGGCGTCGGACGGCGAGACGATCTGCGAGCCGTGGTCGGGGCCGCCGAGGTAGACCTTGTAGCCGTTGTCGTTCGGCGGGTTGTGCGAGGCCGTGACCATGATGCCGGCCGAGACGTCGAGGTGACGCACGGCGAACGCGAGCACCGGGGTCGGCAGCAGTCGCGGCAGCAGGATCGCCCGGATGCCCGCGCCGGCGAGGACCTCGGCCGAGTCGCGCGCGAACACCGCAGAGTTGCGGCGCCCGTCGTAGCCGATGACGACCGACGGGGTCGTGCCGGGCGCGCGCTCGAGCAGGAACGCCCCGAGCCCGGCCGCGGCCTGCGACACGAGCACGCGGTTCATGCGGTTCGGGCCGGCCGCGATCTCGCCGCGGAGCCCCGCGGTGCCGAAGGCGAGGCGCTGGTCGAACCGGTCGGCCAGGTCGGCGGATGCATCGGCGTCGCCGCCCTGCACCCGGGCGACGAGGTCGTCGAGCTCGACGCGCGTCTCGGGGTCGGGGTCTTGGGCGACCCACGCCTGCGCGAGCGCGATGCGGCGCGCGTCGTCGGCGGACGGGACGGCGGGGACGGCGGGGACGGCGGGGGTCGACCCGTCGGCCGACGAGCCGTCGGCGGGCGAGGTGGCGTCTGTCTGCGACATCCGGCGCTCCTAGAGTTCTGCGACGATCTTCGCGAGCAGCGACGAGATGACGGGCTCGGCGGCCTGGCCGGCCTCGATGACCTCCTGGTGGCTCAGCGGGGTCTTCTGGATGCCGGCGGCGAGGTTCGTGATGAGCGACATGCCGAGCACCTCCATGCCGGCCTGACGCGCGGCGATGGCTTCGAGCGCGGTCGACATGCCGACGATGTGGCCGCCGATGATCTTCGCCATCTGCACCTCGGCGGGCGTCTCGTAGTGCGGCCCGCGGAACTGGCAGTAGACGCCCTCGTCGAGCGTCGGGTCGATCGTGTGCGCGAGGTCGCGCAGGCGCTTGGAGTAGAGGTCGGTGAGGTCGATGAACGTCGCACCCTCGAGCGGCGAGTCGGCCGTGAGGTTGATGTGGTCGCTGATGAGCACGGGCGTGCCGGGCTTCCAGTGCTCCTTGATGCCGCCGGCGCCGTTGGTGAGGATCATCGTCTTCGCGCCCGTCGCGGCCGCGGTGCGCACCGAGTGCACGACCCGGCGCACGCCGTGGTCCTCGTAGTAGTGGGTGCGGGCGCCGATCACGAGCGCGCGCTTGCCGCTCGGCAGCAGCACGGAGCGCAGGGTGCCGACGTGGCCCTCGAGTGCGGGCTTCGAGAATCCGGGCACGTCGGTGGCGGCGAGCGTGTGCGTGGTCTCGCCGATGAGTTCGGCAGCGCGGCCCCAGCCGCTGCCGAGGGTGAGGGCGATGTCGTGGTGTTCGACCCCGGTGAGCTCCGCGATGCGGGCCGCGGCGTCGGCGGCGACGGCGAAGGGATCTGCGGAGGGGTCGTCGAGCACGTTTGCTTCGGTCATCCCACCACTCTAATCAGGGGGCGGATGCCGCGGCAGGGCGCTGCTCGTTTGTCGCCCGCGGTGCGCGAACTGGCAGAATATGAGCATGGTCTACGAGTTCGAGCGCACGCAACGGATCGCCGTACTCGGAGGTGGCCCCGGCGGGTACGAGGCCGCACTCGCGGGCGCGCAGCTGGGGGCGGAGGTCACGCTCGTCGAACGGGCGGGCGTCGGCGGCTCGGCCGTGCTCACCGACGTCGTGCCCTCGAAGTCGCTCATCGCGACCGCCGAGGCCTCGAACGCCGTGAAGGAGGCCGCCGACCTCGGCGTGCAGTTCTACGCCAAGGGCGACGCCGACAAGGCCGTGAAGCCGAAGGTCGCGATCAACCTCGCCGCCGTGAACAAGCGGTTGCTGGGCCTCGCCGCCCAGCAGTCCGACGACATGCGCCGCAACCTGCTCGATGCCGGCGTGCACCTCGTGCACGGCGAGGGCCGTCTCGACGGGCCGAACGGCGTGATCGTGTCGACCGCGAAGGGCGGCACCGACTTCGACCGCATCGAGGCCGACACCATCGTGATCTCGGTGGGGGCGACGCCGCGCGTGCTGCCCTCCGCCGTGCCCGACGGCCAGCGCATCCTCACCTGGACCCAGCTCTACAACCTCCAGCAGGTGCCCGAGCACCTCATCGTCGTGGGCTCGGGCGTCACGGGCGCCGAGTTCGCGTCCGCGTATCGCGCGCTCGGCGCGAAGGTGACGCTCATCTCGAGCCGAGACCAGGTGCTGCCGGGCGAAGACGCCGACGCGGCATCCGTCATCGAGAAGGTCTTCACGCGCAACGGCATGAAGGTGCTCAACAAGTCCCGCGCCGAGTCCGTCGTTCGCGACGGCGACGAGGTCGTCGCGACCCTGTCCGACGGTCGCGAGGTGCGCGGCAGCCACTGCCTCATGGCGGTCGGCTCGGTGCCGAACACGGCCGACCTCGGCCTCGCCGAGGCCGGCGTGCAGCTCGCAGAGGGCGGGCACATCCGGGTGAACCGGGTCGCGCGCACGTCGATGCCGAACATCTACGCCGCCGGCGACTGCACGACGTTCCCGCCGCTCGCCTCGGTCGCCTCGATGCAGGGGCGCACGGCCGTGTTCCACGCCATGGGCGACATCGTGAACCCGCCCGAGCTGCGCAACATCACGTCGAACATCTTCACGCAGCCCGAGATCGCGACCGTCGGCTGGACCCAGCGCGACATCGAGGAGGGCGTCGTGCCCGGCGTCGTCTACAAGCTGCCGCTCGCGTCGAACCCCCGCGCGAAGATGATGGGCATCCGCGACGGGTTCGTGAAGCTCTTCGCGTCGAACGGGTCGGGGTCGATCATCGGCGGCGTCATCGTCGCTCCGAAGGCGTCGGAGCTCATCTTCCCGCTCGCGCTCGCGGTCGAGCACCGGCTCACGGTCGACCAGTTCGCCGAGGCGTTCCCGGTCTACCCGTCGCTCACAGGTTCGCTGACGGATGCCGCGCGGGCCATGCACGTCGTACGCTAGGCCCACGAGCGTCGCGGGGGCGGCGCGGTTCGGGGGAACGACATGAACCTGCGGGTGAAGTCCGTCGAGGCGTCGCTGGCCGATGCCGATGACGTCGAGCGCAGCCTCAAGCGCTCGCTCGGCACGTGGGACCTCGCCCTCATGGGCATCGCGGTCGCCGTCGGCGCGGGCATCTTCTCGGTCGGCGCGCAGGCTGCCGCGAACTTCGCCGGCCCGAGCGTGATCGTCTCGTTCGTGCTCGCGGCCGTCACGTGCGGGCTCGCGATCATGTGCTACGCCGAGTTCGCCTCGACCGTGCCCGTCGCGGGCAGCGCGTACACGTTCACCTACGCGACGATGGGCGAGCTGCTCGCCTGGATCATCGGGTGGGACCTCATCCTCGAGATGTTCACCGCCGCCGCGGTCATCGCGAAGTACTGGGGCGTCTACCTCGGCGAGGCGCTGCTCGCGTTCGGGCTGCCGTTCCCGTCGACGTTCACGATCGGCAGCGTCGAGGTGAGTTGGCCGGCGTTCCTCGTCGTGGCGGTGTTCACGGCGCTGCTCGTGGCGGGTACCAAGCTCACGGCTCGCGTCGGCGCGGTCTTCACGATCATCAAGGTCGCGATCGTGCTGTTCGTGATCGTCGTCGGGTTCTTCTTCGTCAACGCGGCCAACTACGTGCCGTTCATCCCCGAGGCGGTCCCGACCGAGGGCGGCTCGTCGGATGTCTGGACGCAGTCGCTCGTCTCATGGGCGACGGGTGCGGCGCCGGCGCAGTACGGCATCTTCGGGCTGCTCGCCGCGGCATCCCTCGTCTTCTTCGCCTTCATCGGCTTCGACGTGGTGGCCACGAGCGCCGAGGAGGTGCGCGAGCCGCAGAAGCGCCTGCCGCGAGGCATCTTCCTGGGCCTCGGCATCGTGACCGTGCTCTACGTGCTCGTCTCGATCGTGATGACGGGCATGGTCTCGTACACCGAACTCGCCGAGGAGGAGTCGCCGTCGCTCGCGACCGCGTTCCGGCTGGTCGGTCAGGACTGGGCGTCGGCCGTCATCTCGGTGGGCGCGCTCGCCGGACTCACGACCGTCATCATGGTGCTGCTGCTCGGCCTCTCGCGCATCGTGTTCGCGCTGAGCCGCGACGGGCTGCTGCCGCGCTGGCTGTCGAAGACGACGACGCACTCGAAGACGCCGGCGCGCATCCAGATCATCGGCGGCGCGACGGTCGCCTTCGTCGCGGCGTTCACGGATGTCGGACTGCTCGAGGAGATGATCAACATCGGCACCCTCTCGGCGTTCGTGCTGGTCAGCCTCGGCATCGTCGTGCTCCGGCGCACCCGCCCCGACCTGCCGCGCGGGTTCCGCGTTCCGTTCTCGCCCGTGCTGCCGATCCTCTCGGCGGTGCTCTGCTTCTGGCTCATGCTGAACCTGACGACGCTCACGTGGGTGCGGTTCCTGGTCTGGCTCGCGATCGGCATCGTCGTCTACCTGCTCTACGGCCGACGCCACTCGCGCCTCGCCGGCGGCGGCGTCAGCGAGGTCGAGCTGCCCACCCCGCAGGGCGGCGTCGAGCGCTGATCGAGCGGGCGACCGCTCAGGCGTCGGCGATCGAGAGCAGCAGGTGGCCGCTCGAGACCGTCGCACCGGGCTCGGCGTTCACGAGGCCGACGATGCCGTCCTTGTGGGCGACGATCGGCTGCTCCATCTTCATGGCCTCGAGCACGAGCACGAGGTCGCCCTTGACGACCTTGTCGCCCTCGGCGACGGCGACCTTGACGACGGTCGCCTGCATGGGCGCCTTCACGGCGTCGCCGGTGGCGGTGTCGGTCACGTGCGAGGTCGTACGGCGGCGGGGGGCTGCACCGGCGGTGGGGGAGGCCGACGTGCCGCCGGCGAGCTTCGCGGGCAGGGTGACGCCGATCCGGCGTCCGCCGACCTCGACGACGAGGCTCGTGCGCGCGGTCGCGGCGGTCGGCGCGGCCAGCTCTCCGGACCACGGCTCGAGCTGGTTGTCGTACTCGGTCTCGATCCAGCGCGTGTACACCGAGAACGGCTCGTCGCCCGCGGGGGCGAAGGCCTCGTTGCGCACGATGTCGCGGTGGAACGGCAGCACGGTGGGCAGGCCGATGACCTCGAACTCGTCGAGGGCGCGGCGTGCCCGCTCGATCGCGTCCTTGCGGGTCGCGCCCGTGACGATGAGCTTCGCGAGGAGGGAGTCGAACGCGCCCGAGATCTCGTCGCCCGAGGTGACGCCCGAGTCGATGCGGATGCCGGGGCCGCCCGGGAAGCGCAGCTGGTGCACGGGACCGGGGGCCGGGAGGAAGCCGCGACCGGGGTCTTCGCCGTTGATGCGGAACTCGATCGAGTGGCCGACCGCGACCGGGTCGGCGTAGTCGAGCACGCCGCCCTCGGCGAGGCGGAACTGCTCGCGCACGAGGTCGATGCCCGTGACCTCCTCGGAGACGGGGTGCTCGACCTGGAGGCGCGTGTTCACCTCGAGGAAGGAGACCGTGCCGTCTTGGCCGATGAGGAACTCGCAGGTGCCGGCGCCGACGTAGCCGACCTCCTTCAGGATGGCCTTGGACGACTCGTAGAGGGCTGTGGTCTGCGCCTCGGTGAGGAAGGGTGCCGGCGCCTCCTCGACGAGCTTCTGGTGGCGGCGCTGGAGCGAGCAGTCGCGGGTCGAGACGACGACGACGTTGCCGTGCTCGTCGGCGAGGCACTGGGTCT
Source organism: Agromyces allii (assembly GCF_009749385.1). Classification (GTDB taxonomy): domain Bacteria; phylum Actinomycetota; class Actinomycetes; order Actinomycetales; family Microbacteriaceae; genus Agromyces; species Agromyces allii. The sequence continues at coordinate 199,631 of NZ_WBIN01000006.1, forward strand.
CGACGTGGCGCGGCTGGTCGAGGTACTTCTCGACGAAGCACTCGCCGCGGCCGAAGGCGGCGACGGCTTCGCGCGTGGCGGACTCGAAGAGCTCGGGCACCTCTTCGCGGGTGCGGGCGACCTTGAGGCCGCGGCCGCCGCCGCCGAACGCGGCCTTGATGGCCACGGGCAGGCCGTGGACGTCGACGAACTCGAGCACCTCTGCGGCGTCTGCGACGGGGTTCAGGGTGCCCGGCGCGAGCGGGGCGCCGACCTTCTCGGCGACGTGGCGCGCGGAGACCTTGTCGCCGAGGCGCTCGATGGCCTCGGGCGACGGGCCGATCCAGGTGAGCCCCGCGGCGATGACGGCGCGGGCGAAGTCGGGGTTCTCGGCGAGGAAGCCGTAGCCGGGGTGCACGGCGTCGGCGCCCGAGCGGCGGGCGATCGAGAGGATCTTGTCGATGACGAGGTAGGTCCCGGCACTCGTGGTGCCCTCGAGCGCGTAGGCCTCGTCGGCGAGCTTGGCGTGCCTGGCGTCGCGGTCCTGGTCGGCGTAGATCGCGACGGAACCGAGTCCGGCGTCGCGGGCGGCGCGGATGATGCGGACGGCGATCTCGCCGCGGTTGGCGATGAGGACCTTCGTGATACGCGGCATGCCTTTCAGCCTATTCAACTGCGTTGCATTGCCTTTGGGTTGATCCCACAAGAAAGCGGCTCGACCCTTTCGGGTGTCGACAAAGGCCGGGACGATCGGGCCGGGGTCAGGCGCGATTCCAGAGCCCGGTCCAGTCGGCCCCGAGCTCGCGCACGAGGTCGCGCAGGGTCGACAACGAGAGTCCGACGACGGTCGACGGGTCGCCCTCCACGCGGCGGATGAAGGGTCCGCCGAGGCTGTCGACCGTGAAGGCGCCGGCCACGAGCAGGGGCTCGCCCGTGGCGATGTAGGCATCGATCTCGGTCTCGTCGAGCGCGGCGAAGCGCACCGTCGCGACATCCGCCCGCCCGACCGCGCCGTGCACGCGACCGCCGCGGTGGTCGATGAGCCAGTGCCCCGACCAGAGGTCGCCGTGCGCGCCGTTCTGCTCGAGCCAGCGCGCCTTCGCGACCTCGGGCCGGTGCGGCTTGCCGTGGATGCGCCCGCCGACGAGGAACGCCGAGTCGCCGCCGAGGACGAGCCCGTCGATCGGCTCGCCGTCGACGAGCGAGCCGACGACCGCCTCCGCCTTGGCCTGCGCGAGCAACTGCACCATCTCGGGCGCCGTGAGCTCCCGCCCGGCCGCCGCCTCGTGCGCCGCCACGAGCGCCTCCTCGTCGACGCCCGGCGAGATCGCGATCGGCTCGATGCCGGCTGCGCGGAGCGTCTGCAGGCGGGCGGGCGAGGTCGAGGCGAGGTAGAGGCGCATACCCCCATCCTGCCGCTCACAGGCGGGCTGTGGAATGCTCGGTGCATGCCTCGACCGCACCGCCCCGTCCGCAAGAACTCCGCCAGCCGCGGCGCCCGCCCGGCCGACACCGGCGGGCGCGCCACCCGCGGCCGGCGCCCGTCGACCCCGGTGAGCACCGACGGGCCCGTGCTCGAGCTCGACGTCGAGCGCATCGCGCACGGCGGCATCGCGGTCGCGCACCACGAGGGCAGGGTCGTGTTCGTCGCCGACGCGATCCCCGGCGAGCGGGTCAGCGCCAGGGTCACGGATGCCGCGCACACGCGCTTCTGGCGCGCCGACACGCTCGAGGTGCTCACCGCGTCGGCAGACCGGCAGGCGCACGTGTGGGCCGAGGCCTCCGTCGACCGCGCTCCGGAGCGCCGGGCGGGCGGCGCGGAGTTCGGCCACATCGCGCCCGAGCGCCAGCGCGCGCTGAAGGCCGAGGTGCTGACCGACGCGCTGCGCCGCATGGGCGGCGTCGAGCGCGAGGTCGAGGTGCGCGCGGTCGATCCCGAGCTCGCCCCGGGCGTCCGCGCCGACGGCACGGGCTGGCGCACGCGCGTGCGCCTGCAGGTCGCCGAGGACGGCGCCGTCGGCCCGTACGCCGCACGCAGCCACACCGTGGTGCCCGTGGCATCCCTGCCGCTCGCCGTCGACGAGCTGGCCGATCTCGCGCCGCTCGCCGATCGCTTCCAGGGCGCACGCACGATCGACCTCGTCGCCCCGAGCGGTGCCGACCCGCAGGTGATCGTCACCGACGAGAGCGAGCGGATGCCGCGAGGCCAGCGCCCCGTGACGACCGAGGTCGTCGGCGACCGCCGCTTCGCCGTCGATCGCGACGGGTTCTGGCAGGTGCACCGGGGGGCTGCGGCGACGCTGTCGAGGGCCGTGCAGGAGCTCATCGACGCCGATCGCTTCGACCCCCGCGCCGCGAACCTCGACCTGTACGGCGGTGTCGGGCTGCTCGCCGCGGCCGTCGGCGACCGGTTCGGCGAGACCGTGCGCATCACGAGCGTCGAGTCCGACGAGCGGGCCACGATGCACGCCGGCGACAACCTCGCCGAGTGGGTCGGTGCGCGCGCCGTGACCGCCAGGGTCGACCGCTACCTCGCCTCGCTCGAGGCCGACGCCGGGCAGGGCGAGCGCGCCAGGCTCCGCGACGCGACCGTCGTGCTCGACCCGCCGCGCTCGGGCGCCGGGCGCGACGTCGTCGACCGCCTCGCCGCACTGCGGCCGCGCCAGCTCGTCTACGTCGCGTGCGACCCGGTGGCGCTCGCCAGGGACATCGGCCTGCTCCGCGCCCACGGGTACGAGCTCGAGGAGCTGCAGGCGTTCGATCTGTTCCCGAACACGCATCACGTCGAGGCGGTGGCCCGGCTGGCCGCTATCGTGTGACTGACCGGTCACGAATGTGCGACCGACCGGGCTGAAGGGGGATCCGTGTCGGGTGCAGTGCTGGGGGAGCAGGCGACCGTCGCCATCGTCGACGATCACGAGGCGGTCCGCCTCGGACTCCGTGCGGCGTGCCGCGACGCGGGCTACGACGTCGTCGCCGAGACGGCCGACGTGCCGACCCTCCTCGCCGCGCTCGCCGCACGCGAGGGCGGTCGCTGCGACGTCGTCGTGCTCGACCTCTCGCTCGGCGACGGATCGAGCGTCACCGAGAACGTGCGGAGCGTGCTCGCGACCGGCAGCGCCGTGCTCGTGCACAGCATCGCCGACCGGGTCGCGGCGGTCCGCGAGGCGCTCGCCGCCGGCGCGGCCGGCGTCATCCCGAAGGCCTCGCCGATGGCCTCCGTCATCGCCGCCATCGCGACCGTGGCGCGTGGGGAGGCCCTCACCAACGTCGAGTGGGCGAGCGCGATCGAGGCCGACCGCGACTTCGCCAAGGCCCAGCTCGGGCGGCGCGAGCACGACGTGCTGCACCTGTACGCGTCTGGGCTGCCGCTGAAGCTCGTCGCCACGCAGCTCGGCATCGCGCACTCGACGGCGCGCGAGTACCTCGACCGCATCCGCGCGAAGTACGTCGAGGTCGGGCGCCCCGCGCCCACCAAGGTCGACCTGCTTCGGCGGGCGGTCGAAGACGGCATCCTTCCGGGGCTCGACGGTGACGGCGGGGATGCCCGCCGCTGAGGAGCGCGCATCACGGGCAGTGGTGCGGCGCCGGACGGCGGTGACCCGAGAGCAGGTCGAGACCGTCGCGAGCCGCGCGCTCGGCATCTTCGGCGTCGTGTTCGGACTCCAGGCGCTGCCGCTCGCGCTCACGCAGGCCGCGGGGCTCCTCCCCGGTGCCGGCGCGTCGATCATCGCGTTCCTCTACGGCGCGATCCTCGCGATCGCCCTCGCCGCGCTCACCCGCACGGCCGTGCGAAGCGCAGCACTCACGTTCGCGGTGCTCTACGCCGCGTCGATCGTGATCTGGCCGTTCGTCGTCGACGACGTCGGGATCGTCTCGTCGTCGCCGCCCTGGCTCTACTACCTCTGCACGGTCGCGACGACCGCCGCGGTCGTCGCGCTGCCGATGCCGTGGGCCGCCGCCTACACCGTGCTCGTGCCGGCCCTGTACTGCGTGGTGCGGCTGCTGCCGACCGGCGGGGCCGTGACGCCCCTCGTGGCGGTGCTCGACGCCATGTACGCGCTCATCCTCGGCGCAGTCGTGCTCATCATCGTCACCATGCTCCGCAACGCGGCCAAGGCCGTCGACGTCGCGCAGGAGGGCGCACTGCAGCGCTACGAGCACGCCGTGCGCCTGCACGCCTCGGAGGTCGAGCGCGCGAAGGTCGACGCCCTCGTGCACGACAGCGTGCTGACCACGCTGCTCTCCGCCGCGGCGGCCGATGCGCCGGAGGAGCAGGCGCTCGCCGCACGCATGGCGAGGGACGCGATGCACCGGCTCGACGAGGCCGGTGCGGCGCAGTCGCCCGCCGACGACCGCATGCGGCTCCCGGCGCTCGTGCGACGGCTCAGGGCGGCCCTGGCATCGTTCGCGGCCCCCTTCACGGTGCGCGTGGTGAACACGGGCGGGGTCGACCTGCCGGCCGATGCGGGCGAGGCGCTGTACGCGGCATCCGTGCAGGCGATGGTCAACAGCATGCAGCACGCCGACGACCCGGGGCGCACGGTCCGGCGCGAGCTCAGGGTGCGCGGCATCCGCACGGGCGGGTGCGTGGTCGAGGTGTCCGACAACGGGGTCGGGTTCGACGTCTCGACCGTGCCGTCCGAGCGCCTCGGCGTCCGCGTCTCGGTGATCGAGCGCATGGCCAACGTCGGAGGGTCCGCCGTGATCGACTCCACTCCCGGGGTCGGCACCACGGTGTCCCTCGTCTGGCCGGCCGGAATGGAGGGGACCCGATGATCGCGATCCCGCGCTCACTCCTGCTCGTCCTGGCGGCGCTGTTCTCGGCCTACCACGTGGCGCTCGCGCTCTCGACCCTGAACGTGCCGGCATCGCCGTGGCCGACGGTCGTCGCGCTCGTCCTCTACATGGCCGCGACGATCGCGAGCCTCTCGGTCGGGTCGCGGGTGCGGATGCCCGACTGGCTCGCCGCGTTCGACCTCGCGGTCTGCATCGTACTGCCGGTGCTCGTGACGAGCCAGCTCGACCCCGCGAACGCCAACGGCTACGCCACCTGGTACGTCGCCGCCGTCGGAACGCTCATGACCATCGCGGCCGCGCGCCGCCAGCTCGTGGCCGCCTGGCTCGGCGTCGTCGCGCTCGCCGTGCAGACGGTGATCTGGGCCGGGCCGCTGGCCCTCGGCACGCTCGGCGTCATCGGCAGCATCGCCTGGGTCGCCATCGCGCACATGCTGTCGGCCGCGCTCGGCACGGCAGCCAGGGAGACGAGGCGCTACGCCCATGCCGAGCGCGAGGCCGCCGAATGGCAGGCCGCCCAGGACGCGCACCTCTTCGTCGGCCAGACGCGCCTCGTGCAGACCAATCGCATCGCCGCGCCCATGCTCCGCCGCATCGCCGATCGGGGCGGGGTGCTCACCGAGCCCCAGCGCCGCGAGTGCCGCATGCTCGAGGCGGCGATCAGGGACGAGATCAGGGGCCGGATGCTGCTGACCGACGACGTGCGCGTGCAGGTGCAGCGGGCGCGCGAGCGCGGAGCCGTCGTCACCCTGCTCGACGAGGGCGGCATCGACGACCTCGGCGTCGAGCAGCGGGAGCGCGTGCTCGCGCAGCTGGCGGAGGCGATCGCCGGCTCGCAGGCCGACCGGATCGTGGTGCGCACCGCGGCGGACACGTCGGCCGCGGCGGTCACCGTGGTCGGGCTCGTCGAGCCGGTGCCCGGAACGCCGGCCGTCGACCCCGACGACCTCGACGTCGAGCTGTGGCTCGAGATCCCGCGGCGCATCGGCGGCTGAGGCCGGTCGTGCCGTGCCCGGCCGAGGGCCGCGTCGCATCGGCGTGCGCGCAGGCCGGGCCTTGGCCGGCAGTGAGGCCCCGGACATGAAGGTGGGGGGCCGACCGATGGTCGACCCCCCAACAAGCCCGAGTCACGGCGACAACCCGAATATCGCCCTGACTCGCCCCCAACCACTCGCCGGTTACCCGACCGACGAGGGCGGCAGCTCCCTGAGGGAGCCTGCAGAACAATATTCACAAACCCGTGCAGTCCACGACAGTCGGCACTTCGGGGGACAGCCGAGGGGGACCGGGTCAGCCGATGCTGCGGCTCCACCGCGTGCCGCGCGGGTCGACGGACCGCAGCGACCCCGAGCTGCGCGCCCAGGCGCTGCGTCCGGCGTCGACGGCGTGCGTCTCGGTCTCGGCGTCGATGGCGGCCAGCAGGACCGCGGTCACGGCCGCCGCCTCCTCGTCGGTGACGCCGCGCGTGGTGAACCGGATCGCCGCAGCGCGCGCCGCGGCATCCGCCTCGATGGAGTCTTCGTCTGGTGTGCTCATGTCGACCGGCCCCTTACAGCGGGATGTTGCCGTGCTTCTTGGGCGGCAGGCTCGCACGCTTGGTGCGGAGCGAGCGCAGGGCCTTCAGCACCGCGACGCGCGTGGCCGCGGGCTCGATGACGCCGTCGAGCTCACCGCGCTCGGCCGCGAGGAACGGCGAGGCGACGTTGTAGGTGTACTCGTTCGCGAGCTTGGTGCGCACGGCGGCGACGTCTTCGCCGGCCTCCTCGGCCCGCTTGATCTCGCCGCGGTAGAGGATGTTGACCGCGCCCTGACCGCCCATGACGGCGATCTCGGCGGTCGGCCAGGCGAGGTTGATGTCGGCGCCGAGCTGCTTGGAGCCCATGACGATGTACGCGCCGCCGTAGGCCTTGCGCGTGATCACGGTCACCAGCGGCACGGTGGCCTCGGCGTACGCGTAGAGCAGCTTCGCGCCGCGGCGGATGACGCCGGTCCACTCCTGGTCGGTGCCGGGCAGGTAGCCGGGCACGTCGACGAGCGTGAGGATCGGGATCGAGAACGCGTCGCAGAAGCGCACGAACCGGCTGGCCTTCTCGCCGGCCGCGATGTTCAGCGTGCCGGCCATCTGGCTGGGCTGGTTCGCGATGATGCCGACCGAGCGGCCCTCGATGCGGGCGAAGCCGATGAGGATGTTCGGCGCGAACAGGGGCTGCACCTCGAGGAAGTCGCCGTGGTCGACGATGCCCTCGATGACCGCGTGCATGTCGTACGGCTGGTTCGGCGAGTCGGGGATCACCGTGTTGAGACGCAGGTCTTCGTCGGTGGTCTCGAGCGCGGACTCGGTGTCGTACACCGGGGCGTCGGTCATGTTGTTGTCGGGCAGGAACGAGATGAGCGTGCGCGCGTAGTCGAGCGCGTCGGACTCGTCGCTCGCGAGGTAGTGCGCGACGCCCGAGACCGAGTTGTGCGTGAGCGCGCCGCCGAGCTCCTCCATGCCGACGTCCTCGCCGGTGACGGTCTTGATGACGTCGGGGCCGGTGACGAACATCTGGCTGGTCTTGTCGACCATGATGACGAAGTCGGTCAGCGCGGGGGAGTAGACCGCGCCGCCGGCCGCGGGGCCGCAGACGATCGAGATCTGGGGGATGACGCCGGAGGCCGCGGTGTTGCGGCGGAAGATCTCGCCGTACTTGCCGAGGGCGACGACGCCCTCCTGGATGCGGGCTCCGCCGGAGTCGAGGATGCCGATGATGGGCACGCCGGTCTTCAGCGCGAGCTCCATGACCTTGATGATCTTCTCGCCGGCGACCTCGCCGAGCGAACCGCCGAAGATCGTGAAGTCCTGCGAGTACACGGCCACCTGGCGGCCGTGGATCGTGCCGGTGCCCGTGACGACCGCGTCGCCGTAGGGGCGCTTGGCCTCCATGCCGAACGCGTGCGTGCGGTGGCGCACGAACTCGTCGAGCTCGACGAACGAGCCGGGGTCGAGCAGCTCGGCGATGCGCTCGCGGGCGGTCATCTTGCCCTTGGCGTGCTGCTTCTCGATGGCAGCCTCGCCGCTCGCGGTCACCGCCTCGTGGTAGCGGGCTCGCAGGTCGGCGAGCTTGCCCGCCGTGGTGAAGAGGTCGGGGCCGTCAGTCGCTTCGGTCACGCGATTCACTCTACCGTCGCCCATCCGGCGGCCTTCGTTGACGGATTCCTACAAATCGAACGCCCGTGATGGTGTGATCCGCCCTGCCGCCTGCGGGAGACTGTCGGCATGGACCTTCCGAAGTCTCGCGCCGTCGCCCCCCGCCTGGAGTTCCTCGAGACCGCCACGTCGACGAACGACGTGCTCCGCGAGGCGGTCGAGGGGGCGGATGCCGCGGCCTGGCCGCACGGCTCCGTGCTCCTCACCGACGACCAGACCCAGGGGCGCGGGCGCCTCGGGCGCACGTGGCTCGCACCGACCGGCAAGACGCTCGCGATCTCGGTGCTGCTGCGTCCGAGGGAGAGCGAGGGCGGCCCGCTGCCGGCCGACGCGTACGGCTGGATCCCGCTCATCGCCGGTGCGGCGATGACCGAGGCGGTCTCGCGCGCCGTCGGGGCGGCGGCCGCGGCATCCGCACCGCTCGACGACCCCGACGACCGGTCGGGTGGCCTCGAGGTCGCGCTGAAATGGCCGAACGACGTGCTCGTGTCGGGCTACAAGGTGTGCGGCATCCTCTCTGAGCTGCTGCCGGAGTCTGGAGCGGTGATCGTGGGCGCCGGACTGAACCTCACGCTCGACGAGCACGACCTGCCGACGCTCACGTCGACCTCGCTGCTGCTCGCGACGGGGGCGGCGCCCGACGCCGACGCCGTGCTCGCCGACTACCTCGACGGATTCGCCCGCCTGTTCGACGCCTTCGTCGCGGCCGGCGGTGATGCGGTCGCGAGCGGGGTCGCCGAGGTGGTCTCCTCGCGCTGCGGCACGCTCGGCTCCGAGGTGCGCGTCGAACTTCCGGGCGACGAGGAGCTGCTCGGCACCGCAGAGCGCCTCGACGCCGACGGCCGTCTCATCGTGCGCGACCGTGAGAACGGCGAGGAGCAGGCTGTCGCCGCCGGGGATGTGACCCACCTGCGGTATTAATGGGCGTATGGCGAGGGGGAGCGGTTCGCGTGCCGTGAAACGGGCGGCGCGATCGGGCGCGCGCTCCGACGGCGCGTCGACGACCGCCTCGGCGCCCTCGGCCGACGCGCGCACCGGCCAGGTGCCGTCGACGGGCGGCGGGTCGGCCGGAGCCTCCGGTGCGTGGACCGGGGCGACCGGGTCCACCGGGTTCCCGCCGAGCGGCGTCTCGCCCTCGCTGCGACCGGAGCGCGTCGTCGCCAGGGTGCGATCGCACGCGCGCCGGCTGATCCCGTCGGCGCTGCTGCTCATCGCGGTGGCGGGCGGCACGACGTACGCGCTCGGCCTGCTGGCCGACCCGTGGGCGCAGCTCGGCATCCTCGCCGCGGCCGTGCTCGTCGTGCTCGTCGGCTGCCTGCTGCCGCTCATCGCCTGGCTCACGAGGCGCACGACCATCACCACCCGACGCGTGATCCTCCGCCGAGGCGTGTTCTCGCGCGTGCGGCAGGAGATCCTGAACAGCCGGGCCACGGATGTCGACGTGCGGGCCGGGTGGTTCGCGTCGATGTTCGGCTCGGGCGACGTCGTCATCAACACCGCCCACGACCGCACCTACGTGCTGAAGGACGTGCCGCGCCCCGAACTCGTGCAGGCCGCGCTCCAGGAGCTCATGGATCCGTCGAGCCCCGCGGCGCTCGAGCACCGGCGTGCGATGCGGGCGGGCGCCGACGGCGACACCGTGGCCTGGCACCGGCGCTGAGCCCCGCCGAGCCCCCGCCGAGCGGGCCGATGGGTGCCGCCGACGACCTCGACGGGCCCGTCTCGAGACGGCTCGCACGCGGCATCCGGTTTCAAGGCTTACCCTAGAAGGTCGGACTCGTGCGCCCCCGAGCGCGAGCCGCCCTATGGAGGTCACCCGTGGACGAATGCAGGCACGGATTCGAAGCAGGCATGTGCGCCACGTGCTTCCCGCCGCCCGAACCGACGCCGCGCCCCGTGGTCGCACCGGTTCGCGCACCCCGGACGACGACGTCGCTGCGCGGCACGACGACCCGCGCGTCCACCCGGCCGCCCGCACGCGTGCCCGGCACGCGCGCCGCGGCGACGTTCACGCCCATCGACCCGAAGACCGTGCGCATCTACCACGTGACGCACGTCGAGAACCTCGCGTCGATCTTCGGCGCCGGCGCGATCCTCGCCGACACCACGGGGGCGAAGCCCGAGGTCGACCTCTCCGCGCCCGCCGCGCGCGAGTTCCGTCGCTCCGCGCCCGTCGAGGGCACCGACAACGTCGTGGCCGACTACGTGCCGTTCCTGCTCTCGACCGACGCCCACGTCTGGGAGTCGCTTCGCACGGGGTCGCCCGATCCCCGCCTGGCCGACAACGCGACCTCGCGTCCGGCAGCCGACCACGTGCTCTTCGTCACCTCCATCGAGAAGGCCGTCGGCGCACGCACCGAGCAGGTCGGCGCGGTCGCGGTCACCGGCACGGATGTCGCAGCCACCGGTTCGGTCGTCGACTCGGCCTGGCCCGACGTCCTGCGTGCGCTGCAGCGCATCCACCGCGACGACGAGGGCGCCCAGCTCGCATCGGGGGAGTTCCTCGTGCACGACGCCCTGCCGCTCGAGCGCGTGCTGCTCATCGCGGTCGGCAACGACCGTGTGCGCGACCGCGTGCGAGCCGTGCTCGACACCTTCGACCTGCGCACGCGGGTCGCCGTGCACCCGCCCTACTTCCAGCCCGGCGGCGGCGCGGTCAGCGAGGGCTGAGCGCGGCGGGGCCGGGGCCGCCTGCGGCGTCGGGGCCGCCCCCGCCGCGGCCGCCCGCGGCATCCGTTCCGGCACCGGTCGGGGGCTCCTCGAAGAGCGTGCGCTGCGCCTCCTCGACCCGGTCGCGGTTCGAGAGCCCGTCGGCGCGGTGGTGCCCGAACACCCAGTAGCGGTAGAGCACGAAGCGGAACGCCGTGCCGAGCGCGAGCCCGACGACGTTCGTCGCGATGTTGTCGGCCACGAGGCTCGTGTACCCGAGCCAGTGGTGGCTGATCCAGAGGCAGCCGAGCGCGATCGCCATGCCGCCGAGCGAGACCACGACGTACTCGCCGAACTCGCGCAGGTAGTTCTTGCGGCGGTGGTTGCGGAACGTCCAGTACCGGTTGCCGAGCCAGTTGAACACGATCGCCACACTGGTCGAGATGGTCTTCGCGCCGATCGCCGACTGCGCCCAGTGGTCGTCGCCGAACACGCCGATGCGCAGCAGGTTGAAGAGGGCGACGTCGATCACGAGGCCGATCAGGCCGACGACGCCGAACTTCACGAGGTAGGCGAGCAGGCCGTCCCACGCGCGGGCGAGGGCGCTCCGCAGACCTGCGGGCGCGGGGAAGTTCGCGTGGCTGGGCTCGGGGTCGGGCTCGTGGTCGGGCACCGGCACATCCTATGCCGACGGCATGCCGCCTAGACTGGACGGGTGCCGCGCAGACGGCTCCGACGGGGTGTCCGCGACACGCGAACCCCGTGAGCAGAACCCCCTGAACCGAAGGAGCGACCGCGTGCGAGTCGGAGTGATCGGCGGCGGACAGCTCGCCCGGATGATGATCCCCGCGGCCATCGAGCTCGGCGTCGACATCCGCGTGCTCGCCGAGGCCGACGGCATGTCGGCGGCGATCGCGGCCGACCGGGTCGGCGACTACACCGACCTCGAGACGGTGCTCGCGTTCGCGCGCGAGGTCGACGTGGTCACGTTCGACCACGAGCACGTGCCGCAGGATGTGCTGCGCGCGCTCGTCGACGCCGGGGTCGCCGTGCGCCCCGGGCCCGACCCGCTGCGCTTCGCCCAAGACAAGCTGCTCATGCGCGAGCGACTCTCGGAGCTGGGCCTTCCCGTGCCCGACTGGGCCCGCATCGAGACGCCCGCCGAGCTCGACGAGTTCATCGCGGCCCACGGCGGCGCGGCCGTCGTGAAGACCCCCCGCGGTGGCTACGACGGCAAGGGCGTCCGGGTCGTGCGCACCGCGGCCGAGGTCGCCGAGTGGTTCACCGCGGCATCCGAAGACGGTCGTGACGGCGCGCTGCTCGTCGAGGAACTCGTCGACTTCCGTCGCGAGCTCGCCCAGCTGGTCGCCCGCCGCCCGTCGGGCGAGATCGCCGCCTGGCCGCTCGTCGAGACCGTGCAGGTCGGGGGCGTCTGCAGCGAGGTCATCGCGCCCGCCCCGCACTCGGCCGGCAAGATGTCCGACGTCGCCGCCGAGATCGCGTTCGCCGTCGCCGAGGGCCTCGAGGTCACCGGCGTCATGGCCGTCGAGCTCTTCGAGACCACCGACGAGCGCATCCTGGTCAACGAGCTGGCCATGCGCCCGCACAACAGCGGCCACTGGTCGATGGACGGCTCCACCACCGGCCAGTTCGAGCAGCACCTGCGCGCGGTGCTCGACCTGCCGCTCGGCGGCACCGGCACCCACGCCGACTGGTCGGTCATGGTCAACGTGCTCGGCGGGCCCGTCGAGGGCTCGCTCGCCGACCGCTACGTCGCCGCGCTTCAGCAGCACCCCACCGTCAAGCTGCACAACTACGGCAAGGCGCCGCGCCCCGGCCGCAAGGTGGGCCACGTCACGGCGATCGGCGACGACCTCGACGCCGTCGTCTACGAGGCGCGCGCGGCAGCGGCGGCCTTCCAGGACTGAGCGGATGCCGGTGGCCGGCCGGTGAGCGTCGCGTGCGCGTCGTGCGTCTCCCGCCCGTGCGTCGCCTGGCGCCTCGCGTGCGCGCCCTGCGGCGATCTGCCAGCCGGGCACCCTAAGATCGTCGGGTGACTGCAGCAAACTGCCCGCTCGTGGGCGTCGTGATGGGATCCGACTCCGACTGGAACGTGATGCACGAGGCATCCGCCCTGCTCACCGAGTTCGGCATCGCCCACGAGGTCGAGGTGCTCTCGGCCCACCGCACCCCCGAGAAGATGATCGCGTACGGCAAGAGCGCGGCCTCGCGCGGCCTCAAGGTCATCATCGCGGGCGCCGGCGGTGCAGCCCACCTGCCCGGCATGCTCGCCTCCGTCACCACGCTGCCCGTCGTCGGCGTGCCCGTGCCGCTGTCGCGCCTCGACGGCCTCGACTCGCTGCTCTCGATCGTGCAGATGCCCGCCGGCGTGCCCGTCGCCACCGTCTCGATCGGCGGCGCGAAGAACGCCGGCCTGATCGCCGCCAAGATCCTCGCGACCTCCGATGCCGCGCTCACCGAAGCGCTGGCCGCGTACGCCGAGTCGCTCGCCGCGCTCGTCGAGGAGAAGAACGAACGGCTGAAGTCGACGCTATGACGCTCGCCGCAAGTCCGATCCGGTTTCCCGACGCGGCATCCAGACCGGTCATGACGCGTCGCGCGTGGTGGCTCGTCGTGCTGAACTTCCTGGTGCCCGGCTCGGCGCAGGTGCTCGCGGGCGACCGCCGCCTCGGCCGATTCGGCCTCGGGTCGACGCTGACGCTCTGGGCGCTCGCGCTCGTCGCGTTCGTCGTCTGGCTGTTCTGGCCGACCGTGCTCTACACCGTGCTCTCCACGAGCATCACCCTCTGGATCCTCGCCGCGGCCGCGCTGTTCTACGCCGTGCTCTGGGTCGTGCTCACCCTCGACACGCTCCGGCTCGTGCGACTGGTGAAGACGGCGCCCTCCGCCAGGCCCTGGGTCGCGCTCCTCTCGATCGCCGCGCTGGTCGCCGTCTCCGGCACCGCCGCGTACGGCGCGTACTTCGCGACGACGACGAGCGGGTTCATCTCCTCGGTGTTCGTCGCCGGTCCGACCGAGCCCCCGATCGACGGCCGGTACAACATCCTCCTGCTGGGCGGCGACTCCGGGCCCGACCGCGAGGGCATGCGCCCCGACAGCATGAGCCTGGTCAGCATCGACGCCGAGACCGGGCAGGCCGTGACGATCGGGCTTCCGCGCGACTTCGTCGACTTCCCGTTCGACGAGGACTCGCCGCTGTACCAGGTGTACCCCGAGGGGTACGGCTCGATCGACGGCTGCGAGGTCGACGTCTGCCAGCTCAACTCGGTCTACACCGAGGTCGAGCTGAAGTCGCCCGACATGTACCCGAACGCCGTGGCCGAGGGGAGCGAGCCCGGCATCGAGGGCATGCGCGACGCGGTCGAGGGCATCACTGGCCTGACGATCCAGTACTACGTGCTCATCGACATGCAGGGCTTCGAACAGCTCATCGACGCCCTCGGCGGCATCGACATCAACGTCGAGACGCGCATCCCGATCGGCGGCGACGAGGACAACAACGGCGTCGACGGCTGGATCGAGCCCGGGCAGCAGCACCTCAACGGCTACCACGCGCTCTGGTACGGCCGTGCGCGCTACGGCGTCGCCGGCGGCGACTACGAGCGCATGCAGCGCCAGCACAACCTCCAGACGGCGATCCTGCAGCAGTTCACGCCCGCGAACGTGCTCACGCAGTTCCAGGCGATCGCCTCCGCCGGCGCCGACACCGTCAAGACCGACATCCCGCAGTCGATGCTCGGCTACTTCGTGAACCTCGGCATGAAGACCAAGGAGCTGCCGATCATCTCGGTGGCGCTGACGCCCGAGAACGGCGTCGACTCGGCCGAGGATCCCGACTACGAGTACGTGCGCCAGCTCATCGCGCAGGCGCTGATCCCGCCGACCGAGGAGCCCGCCGAAGGGTAGGCGACGGGAGCCGCATCGGCATCGGTGGGCTCCGCCGCTCGCGCTGCGCAGCGTGCGGCGCTTCGGCCGCGCGAACCGGCTCGACTCAGAGGTCGGCGTGCAGCTGCCAGATGCGTTCGGCCGAATCGCGCCAGCTGAACGCCCGGGAGCGATCGCCGGAGGTCACGGCGAGGCGGTCGGCGAGAGACGGGTGTTCGACGACCGACGTCACGGCAGCGGCCAGCCGATCGGCGTACCCGCCCGAACCGACGGTCACCGAGAGGCCGGCCTCGGCCGCCACCTCGAGATGCGTCGACGTGTCGGAGTGGATCACGGGGATGCCCATGGCGAACGCCTCGATGAGGTCGGTCGCCGCGCCGTCCTCGTGGCTCGGGGCGACCACCGCGGTCGCGCCGGAGAGCACGGCGGCCAGGTCGACCGCATCGTCGACCTGCAGCGCCTGCACGCGCCGGGGATCGACGCCGGACTCCTCGGCGACGCTCGCCAGGTGCACCTCGCCCCACGAGTCGGGGCCGAGGACGACGAGCGGGATCTGCGGAACGCCGGGGCGCCCGAGCGCATCGAGCAGGTCGACGAGTCCGGTGCGAGGCTCGAGCGTGCCGGCGGCGACCAGGTACTCGGAGGGCAGCCCCAGGCGCGTACGGCGCAGCGCGGCTTCGGTCGCCTCGACGGAGAGCCCGGTCCGGGGCGCGGTGCCGATCACGCGCACGCGTTCGCCGAAGTCGGCGATGCCCGCCAGCCGCTCGGCGAGCGCATGGGTCGGAACGACCACGGCGTCGGCGTGCTTGAGCGCGCGCTTCAGCATGGCGCGGTGCCACGCGACGGAGGCCGAGGTCAGCGAGTCGGGATGCGTCCACGCGGCGAGGTCCTGGACCGTGACGACGACCTGGTCGCCCGAGACCGATCGGTCGTGCCGCCGCAACGGGGCGAACAGGCTCGGGGCGTGGATCATGCCTCCGCCGGGGGAGGTGGTCAGCCCGAGCTGCCACGCCGCGGTGAGCTCCCGGCGTGCGAGGGAGGTCTTGTAGAGACGCGCGATGCCGGGGAACGCGGCCTCGACGAACTCGTACTCCGTCGGCGGTGACGATGAGACGATGCCCTCGACCTCGCATCCGCTCGGCGCGCTCGTGATCAGGGCCGAGGTGAGAGCCTGCGTGTACCTGCCGAGTGGCCCGGGTACCGGGGCCACGACCTGATCGACGATCATCCGGAGCGTGATGGGCATGCATCTCCTGTCGGTCGGTGCGCGGCAACCCGTTCAATCTACCCGCACCGGCGCTGCGAATCCGACGGGAACCCCTCCCCATGGTCGGCCGCGCACCCCGAGTCAGGGCAAGATGGAATGTCACCCGCACCCCGTCATGAGAGTCAGATGAACGAGTCCCCGCTGCACCCGCGTGTCGTCGCGGTCGTGGTCGCCTACAACCGCCGCGACCTGCTCGTCGAGGTGCTCGACGGCCTCGCCGCACAGCGCACGCCGGTGGCGAAGGTCGTGGTCGTCGACAACGCCTCCACCGACGACACGATCGCGGTCGCGCGTGCTGCCGGCGATCTGGTCGACCTCACGACCCTGCACCGGAACACCGGAGGGGCCGGCGGGTTCGCTGCGGGCATGGCCCTCGCGCTCGAGCGGCACGAACCCGACTGGCTCTGGCTCATGGACGACGACACCGTTCCCACCGAGGGCGCCCTCGCGGCGCTCCTCGCCGCCGTCGACGGCACCGAGATCGTCGCCGCGGGTTCGCGGGTCGTCTGGACCGACGGCACCGAGCATCCCATGAACACCCCGCGCCAGAAGCCGTTCGTCGGCAAGGCCGAGCGTGTCGCCGCAGCCCACTCCGGCGGCATCGCGGTGCGCAGCACCTCCTTCGTCTCCATGCTGGTCCGCGCCGACGTCGTCCGCGAGGTCGGGCTCCCGATCGCCGACTACTTCATCTGGAACGACGACTTCGAGTACTCGACGCGCGTGCTGCGCGGGCGCCGGGGGCTGCACGTCCCGGCATCCGTCGTCGTGCACAAGACGAAGGTGCTCGGTTCCACCGACGCCGACCCCGGGCCGCGCTTCTACTACGAGGTGCGCAACAAGCTGTGGATGTTCCGGCGCTCGCAGAGCCTCTCGCCGTTCGAGAAGGCCGTCTACGGCGCGTCGAGCATCCGCCGCTGGATCCGGACCTTCCTGCGCTCCGACGACCGTGCGGTGCTCCGCGACGGGTGGCGGCGCGGCTACCGCGACGGCACCCGCACCAGGCCGCGGCCGAACGCGATGGCGCTCGCCGGGCTCGGCGACGCGAGCGAGGCCGTTCGCGCGGTGGAGGGCTGATGGCCGAGCCGTTCTCGCTGCTCATGCCCGTCTACCGCGGCGACCACGCAGCGCACTTCGCCAAGGCGTTCGCCTCGAGCGTCGCCCAGCAGACCCTCAAGCCCGCGCAGGTCGTGCTGGTCCAGGACGGCCCTGTGGGCGACGAGCTCGCCGCGGCGATCGAGGCGGCGGTCGCGGCGTCCGACGTCGCCGTGGTGCACCACCGCATCCCCGAGAACGTGGGCCTCTCGCGCGCGCTCACCGAGGGTCTCGCGCTCAGCGAGCACGACATCGTCGCGCGCATGGACGCCGACGACATCTCGCTGCCCGAGCGATTCGCCAAGCAGCTGCCGCTCGTCGAAGACGGACTCGATCTCGTCGGCACGGGCATGTACGAGTTCCTCGACGACGACGGCACCATCGTCGGCAAGCGCGTGCCCCGCTCAGACGCCGACGACATCGCCGCGTACTCGCGCTTCCACGACCCGTTCAGCCACCCGACGGTCGTCTACCGCCGGTCGGCCGTCGACCGCGTCGGCGGCTACCAGCCCATGGGCCTCATGGAGGACTACTGGCTCTTCGCGCGCATGATCGCCGACGGCGCCGCGGTCGGCAACGTGCCCGAACCGCTCGTCATGTACCGCGTGGGCGCGGGCGCCTACGCCAGGCGCGGCGGTCGTGCGCAGTGGCGCAGCGAGCTCGCACTGCAGCGCGCCCTGCGCGACATCCGCTTCACGACCCGCGGCCAGTACCTCCGCAACGTGAGTGTGCGCGGTGTCTACCGGTTCGTGCCCGAGCGCGTGCGCCGCGTCGCCTACCGTCGGTTCATCGCCAACGGCGGTGCGATCGCCGAGCACTGACGTTCGACACCCGCCCCTCCGTCGAGCGTCGGGTGCGGAGACGTCGCCGAACGTCGAGTGCCGTCGAGTCCCTCGAGGTTCAGGATGCCGCGGGCGCGGCGATTCCCGAGGCGGTCAGTGCTGCGCGCCAGTCGCGCATCGGCTCGAGGCCGGCAGCACGCCAGGCGTCGTGGCCGAGCACGCTGAACGCGGGTCGCGGCGCGGGGCGCACGAACTCGGCGCTCGTGGTGGGCTGGATGCGCTCGGGGTCGAGCCCGGCCTCCTCGAGCACCGCGCGCGCGAAGCCGAACCAGCTCGTGCGCCCGGAGTTCGTGCCGTGGTAGATGCCGGCGGGGGCGTCGGCGTCGAGCATCTCGCGGATGCGGGTCGCGAGGTCGAGCGTCCAGGTCGGCTGGCCCACCTGGTCGTCGACGACGGTCCACGTCTCGCGCTGCGCGGCGATGCGGAGCATGGTCGAGGCGAAGTTCGGTCCGTGCTCGCCGTAGAGCCATGCAGTGCGCACGACGTAGGTGCCATCGGGGTGGGCTGCGAGCGCGAGCTGCTCGCCGGCCGCCTTGGTCCGACCGTAGGCGTTGATCGGATCGAGCGGACGGTCCTCGGCATAGGGCTCGGTCGCGAATCCGTCGAAGACGTAGTCCGTGGAGACGGTGACGAGCTTCGCACCGTGTTCGCGTGCAGCCGCCGCGAGGTTCGCGGGGCCCGTCGCGTTGATCGCGTAGGCCTCGTCCTCGTGCGTCTCGGCGTCGTCGACCTTCGTGTACGCCGCGGCGTTGACCACGATGTCGTGGCCGGCCACCGCATCGAGCACCGCCGCGGCATCCGTCACATCGAGATCGGAGCGGCCGAGGGCCGTGACGTCGCGACCCTCGAAGGCGAGCTGGAGGTCGCGACCGAGCATGCCGGCGGCGCCGGTGATGAGGATGCCCACGGCTACTGGCCCTGCGCGAGGTAGCGCGCCTCGGTGGCATCCTTCTGCGGAACCCACCAGTCCTCGTGGTCGCGGTACCAGGCGATGGTGTCGGCCAGGCCGGCGGCGAAGTCGGAGAACGAGGGGGTCCAGCCGAGCTCGGTGCGCAGCTTCGTCGAGTCGATCGCGTATCGGAGGTCGTGGCCTGGGCGGTCGGTGACCAGGTCGTAGGCGTCGGCGGGCTGCCCGAGCTCGGTGAGGATGAGCTCGACGACGTCCTTGTTGTTCTTCTCGCCGTCGGCGCCGATCAGGTAGGTCTCGCCGATGCGGCCGTGCTCGAGGATCGTGAGCACCGCCGACGAGTGGTCGTTCGCGTGGATCCAGTCGCGGACGTTCTCGCCGGTGCCGTAGAGCTTGGGGCGTTCGCCGCGGAGCACGTTCGTGATCTGGCGCGGGATGAACTTCTCGACGTGCTGGTACGGGCCGTAGTTGTTCGAGCAGTTCGAGATCGTCGCCTGCAGCCCGAACGAGCGAACCCAGGCGCGCACCAGCAGGTCGCTGCCGGCCTTCGTCGACGAGTACGGGCTCGACGGGTTGTACGGCGTCTGCTCGGTGAACCGGGCGGGGTCGTCGAGCTCAAGATCGCCGTAGACCTCGTCGGTCGAGATGTGGTGGAAGCGCACGCCGTGCCGACGTGCCGCCTCGATCAGCGTGTACGTGCCGATGATGTTGGTGTCGAGGAACGGGCGCGGGTCGTCGAGGGAGTTGTCGTTGTGGCTCTCGGCCGCGTAGTGCACGACCGCGTCGTGGGCCGGCACGAGCTCGGAGACGAGCGCCGCGTCGGCGATGTCGCCCTGCACGAACGTGAACCGGTCCTCGGGGAGCCCGTCGAGGGACTTGAGGTTGCCAGCGTAGGTGAGCTTGTCGAGGACGGTCACCGAGTGATCGGTGTTCGCCAGCACGTAGTGCACGAAGTTCGAGCCGATGAACCCGGCGCCTCCGGTGACGAGGATCTTCATGGATGCCTTCCCTTGGGCTAGTTCCTGGTGATCGAGGGCGCGACTGCGCAAGCCCGCTGCCTGCGAGAGTCTAGCCCGAGCCACCGCGCGTCGGCTCGGGCGGTGCGCCGACATCGCCGAAGAGCCGCGGCGCGCCCGCTTGGTAGACTCCTGCGGTGCAGATCCGTGAACTGAAGATCCCCGACAGCTATGAGATCACCCCGAAGCAGTTCGGCGACGACCGTGGCGTGTTCCTCGAGTGGTTCAGGGCCGATCATCTCGAGCAGGCCATCGGCCGCCGGTTCCCGATCGCCCAGTCGAACACCTCCGTCTCCAAGCGCGGCGTCGTGCGCGGCATCCACTTCGCCGACATCGCCCCGAGCCAGGCGAAGTACGTCACCGCCACGCGCGGTGCCGTGCTCGACTTCGTCATCGACATCCGGGTCGGTTCGCCGACCTACGGCCAGTGGGACTCGGTGCTGCTCGACGACGTCGACCGTCGCGCGATCTTCATCTCGGAGGGCCTCGGCCACTGCTTCGTCGCCCTGAGCGACGACGCCACCGTGAGCTACCTCGTGAGCGCGCCGTTCAATGCGGAGCGAGAGCACGGCATCAACCCGCTCGACCCGGCGATCGCGCTGGAGTTCCCGGCCGAGGCCGGCACCCCGCTGCTCTCGCCGAAAGACGAGGTCGCCCCCGGCCTCGAAGAAGCCGCCGCCGCGGGCCTGCTGCCCACCTGGGAGCAGGCGAAGGCGTTCTACGCGACGCTCGGCGGAGCCAGCTGATGCGCGGCATCATCCTCGCGGGCGGTTCGGGCACCCGCTTGTGGCCGATCACGAAGGGCATCTCCAAGCAGTTGATGCCCATCTACGACAAGCCGATGATCTACTACCCGCTGTCGACGCTGATGATGGCCGGCATCAACGAAGTGCTCATCATCACGACCCCCGAGTACTCCGACCAGTTCCAGGCGCTGCTCGGCGATGGCTCGAACCTCGGCATGCGGCTCGACTACGCGGTGCAGCCCTCGCCCGACGGCCTCGCGCAGGCGTTCATCATCGGCGAGGAGTTCATCGACGACGAGTCCGTCGCCCTGGTGCTCGGCGACAACATCTTCCACGGCGCGGGCCTCGGCACCGCGCTGCGCGGCAACACCGACATCGACGGCGCGCTGATCTTCGCGTACCACGTGAGCAATCCCCGCGCCTACGGCGTCGTGGAGTTCGACGACGAGTTCCGCGCGGTCTCCATCGAGGAGAAGCCCGAGCACCCCAAGAGCAACTACGCCGTGCCCGGCCTCTACTTCTACGACAACTCCGTGGTCGAGATCGCCAAGCACGTCGAGCCGAGCGCGCGCGGCGAGCTCGAGATCAGCACGGTCAACGAGCGCTACCTCGAGAGCGGGCGTCTGCAGGTGCAGGTGCTCGATCGGGGCACCGCCTGGCTCGACACCGGCACCTTCGAGTCGATGATGCAGGCGAGCGACTACGTCCGGGTCATCGAGGAGCGCCAGGGATTCAAGATCGGCTGCATCGAGGAGATCGCCTGGCGCGCCGGATGGATCGACGACGCGCAGCTCGCCGAGCTCGCCGCGCCGCTCGTGAAGAGCGGCTACGGCACGTACCTCACCCGGCTGCTCGCCGAGCGCTGAGCACCGCGCCGTGCGGTGCGGTGCGGTGTCCGGGAGCGCAGCCCGGCAGTGCAGCCGCACGGCAGTGCGGCTCCGCCTGCGACTCGCGCGTGCAGACTGCGCGAGAGGCGTCCGGGTACAATCGGGGGTCGGCCGCGCCCCGCGCGGCCGCAGTGAATGAACAAGGAGAAACCGTGACGACTGATGTCGATCTCGTAGTGGTCGGGTCGGGCTTCTTCGGCCTGACCGTCGCCGAGCGGTGCGCCGCAGAACTGGGCAAGCGCGTGCTGGTCATCGACCGCCGCGACCACATCGGCGGCAACGCGTACAGCGAGGCCGACCCCGAGACGGGCATCGAGGTGCACCGTTACGGAGCCCACCTCTTCCACACCTCGAACCCGACGGTGTGGGAGTACGTCAACCGGTTCACCGCGTTCACCGAGTACGTGCACAAGGTCTACACGACGCACCGAGGCGAGGTGTTCCCGCTGCCGATCAACCTCGGCACGATCAACCAGTTCTTCCGCTCGGCGCACGGCCCAGCCGCGGCGCGCGAGCTCGTCGCCTCCCAGGCCGCCGAGGTCGACTCGGCCGAGGTCGCGAACCTCGAGGAGAAGGCCGTCTCGCTCATCGGGCGCCCGCTCTACGAGGCGTTCATCCGCGACTACACCGCGAAGCAGTGGCAGACCCCGCCGAGCGAGCTGCCGGCCGAGATCATCTCGCGCCTTCCCGTGCGCTACACGTACGACAACCGCTACTTCAACGACGACCACGAGGGTCTGCCGGTCGACGGCTACACGGCGTGGATCGAGCGCATGGCCGACCACCCGCTCATCGAGGTGCGCCTGTCGACCGACTTCTTCGACGAGTCGCAGCCGATCAACAAGCAGGCGCTCGTCGGCAAGGTGCCGATCGTCTACACCGGCCCGGTCGACCGCTACTTCGACTACGCCGAGGGCGAGCTCGCATGGCGCACGCTCGACTTCGAGCGCGAGGTGCTGCCGATCGGCGACTACCAGGGCACATCGGTGATGAACTACGCCGATTCCGAGACGCCGTACACGCGCATCCACGAGTTCCGCCACTTCCACCCCGAGCGGGAGCACCCGGCCGACAAGACGATCATCATGCGCGAGTACTCGCGCTTCGCCGAGCGCGACGACGAGCCGTACTACCCGGTCAACACCCCGAGCGACCGCGAGAAGCTGCTGGCCTACCGCGAGCTGGCGAAGGGCGAGTCCGACGTGTACTTCGGCGGACGCCTCGGCACGTACCAGTACCTCGACATGCACATGGCGATCGGCTCCGCGCTCTCCATGTACGAGAACAAGCTGAAGCCGGCCTTCGGCTGAGCTGCCGAGCGCCCGAGCACTCGCACGCCGCATCCCGACCTCGAAGGAAACCATGAGCATCGATCCCCTCGTCCTGCAACGAGTGATCTTTCCGGAGCACGGCGACCCGCAGGCGCTCCCGCTCTACCTCGACGCCGAGACGTGGTCGTGGTCCTACTCGGGCGACAACGACGACGACCTGCTCGCCAAGGCGCGCGGCCTCTTCATCGAAGGACACGACCGGCGCCCGTCGCGGGTCACGAGCCGCAACGGACTGAGCTGGCTGAGCGGGCGACGCGGGCTGCGGCTCCCGGCATCCGAGACGGTGTCGTTCGCGGCGTACTTCAACGCGTTCCCCGCGAGCTACTGGAACGCGTGGACCTCGCTGACCGGCACCCGCCTCCGCGTGCAGACCGAGGGCCCCGGCCGCGTCGTCGTGTTCCGCTCGAACGCCCGCGGCGTGATCCAGCGCGTCGACGGCATCGAGGTCGCGGGCACCACCACGAGCGAGTTCGTGCTCCCGTTCAACTCCTTCCTCGACGGAGGCTGGCTCTGGTTCGACCTCATCGCGGGCGACGAGCAGCTCTCGCTCGTGCAGGCCGACTGGCTCGCGCTCGACGGCGAGGGTCCGGTCACCGACGGGTCGGCGACGGTCTCGATCACGACGCTGAACCGCGGTGCGTACTGCACGAAGCTCATCGCCGAGATCGGCGGCGACGATGACGCGATGCGCTACATCGACCGCGTGCTCGTGGTCGACCAGGGCAGCGAGAGGATCGTCGAGAACGAGGGCTTCGCCCTCGCCTCCGAGCGGCTCGGCGACCGCCTGACGGTCATCGAGCAGGCCAACGTCGGCGGTTCGGGCGGGTTCTCGAGGGGCATGCTCGAGACCAGCGAGGCCGGCGAGTCCGACTACATCATCCTGCTCGACGACGACGTCGAGATCGAGCCCGAGAGCCTGCGTCGGGCCGTGCTGTTCGCGAACCACTGCACGAAGCCCACCATCGTGGGCGGGCACATGTTCGACATGTACGACAAGTCGAAGCTGCACGCGTTCGCCGAGGGCATCCACTGGGGTCCGTTCATGTGGGGGCCGTTCACGCCCTCCCGTCATGACCTGGCGGAGTCGAACCTGCGGCAGACCAACTGGCTGCATCGTCGATTCGACGTCGACTACAACGGCTGGTGGATGTCGTTGATCCCGATCTCGATCGTCGAGGAGATCGGTCTTTCGCTGCCCGTGTTCATCAAGTGGGACGACGCCGAGTACGCCCTGCGCGCCCGGGCCAACGGCCACTCGACGGTGAGCCTGCCTGGCGCCGCAGTCTGGCACGTCTCGTGGGTCGACAAGGACGACTCCCACGACTGGCAGGCGTTCTTCCACGCCCGCAACCGGCTCGTCGCCGCCCTGCTGCACTCGCCGATGGCGAAGGGCGGCAAGCTCTGGCGTGCGAACCTCGCGATCGACATCAAGAACCTCTTCACGATGGACTACTACACGGTCGCGATGCGGCACGCGGCGATCCGCAACGTGTTCGAGGGGCCGGCGCAGCTGCACGCCGACATGCTCGATCGGTTGCCGAGGGTGCGGGCGCTGGGCGCCGGGTTCCCCGAGTCCAAACTCCTGCGCGACACGGCCGAGATGCCGAAGTTCGCGGCGCGCGACGTGCCCGAGATCGCGACCGGCCGACCGAACCCGGGGCCTCGCGGCATCCGCTTCGTGTCGTGGTTGGCGAAGACCGTCTGGCGTCACACGACGCGCCGCCCTCGACCCGACGCCGCGCTCCACCCCGAAGCCCACCTGCCGTATCAGGACGCCCGCTGGTTCGAGGTCAGCAAGTACGACAGCGTGCTCATCAGCAACGCCGAGGGGTCCGGTGCGACCTGGCACATCCGCAACCCCCGCCACTTCCGCAAGATGGCGCTCGACGCGGTGCGGCTGAACCTGCGCACGCGTCGCGAGTGGGACGCCCTGTCCAAGCAGTACCGCGAGCAGCTGCCGGCGATCACGTCGGCCGAGACCTGGTCGCGCTCGCTCCGCGGTGACGTCGGCTGACCCGACCGACCTCGATCACGGCCCGGGCCGGTCGTCCTTCTGAAGGGCGACCGGCCCGATCCGGTTCCGGATGCCGCGGGCGGCCGTTCGCGGATCGACCAGAGCCCGGTGCCCGGTCAGTCGGCCTTCGTGCCGCCGAACGCGTGGCGGGCGAGCGAGCGAAACCCCTTGGCGTCCTTTGCGAGCACGGCCTTCGGGAGGTCGGCCGCGGCGTGGAGGCGAGAGGTGAGGTGCAGGCGCGCAGCACGTGCGGCGTGATTCCAGCCGAGCGCCGAGAGATCGCGCGCGGCCTCGCCGAACACCACGCGCTCCTGTGCGAACTTGGATCCGTCGGGCGCGGTCACGGCCGAGACGCTCTCGGAGTGACGGCGGTACTGGAACACCACGTCGTCATCGACGACGAGCGATCCGCCGTCCTTCGCGAGTTCGAGGAGCATCGCGAGGTCCTGCACGACGTCGAGGTCGGTGCGGAACTCGTGCTTGCGGAGGCGCTCGACGTTCCAGGCGAGCGAAGGGAAGTAGGTCCAGTTGCCACGCAGTAGGCTCTTGGCCATCGTCTCGCCCTCGATGACCCGGATGCCGGAGCCTCGCGGCTCGTACATCGCCTTGACGCGGTCGGCGAGGGGGCGGTGCAGCGCACCGTCGGAGTCGATGACCTCGACCCCGGGCTGGATCACGGCCGCACTCGGGAACCGGGCGGCGAGCGAGTTCACACGGGCGACGTAGCCGGGCAGCATGATGTCGTCGCAGCCCATGATCACCGCAAACGGGTTCTGCATGAGCCCGACGCACTTGCGGTAGTTGCGGCTCGGGCGCAGGTTCACCTCGTTGCGGAGGTAGGTGACGCGCGGGTCGTCGATCGCGGAGGCCCATTCGCCGGCGCTGAGGTCGGGGTAGACGTCGTCGACGATGACGAGTCGCCAGTCGGGATCGGTCTGCGCCAGCACGCTCTGGACCGCGAGCTTGAAGTGGTCGATGCGACCGTAGAACGGCATCATGATGTCGAGAGTCACCCGTCAATCGTCCCATGGCCCGGCAGGCGTCCCGACCGCGCACCGAGGCCTGCGCAGCGGCATCCGGACGTCGACGGTCGCGTGGAGGCGAGGCTCACGGGGCTGACGGTATCCTTGAACACCGACGCCGCCGATCTCCGGAAGCGTGTGAAGGGATGCGACCTGAGATGACGTGGCTCGATCTTGCGTGGGCGTCGACCGTCGCTGCGGCGATCGTGGTGCTCCCCGGATTGCTCCTCGCCCGAGCGGTCGGGCTCCGCGGCGTGTGGATGTGGGGGCTCTCCGCACCGTTCTCGGTGACGGCTATCGCCTTGGCCGCACTCGTCGCGCCGTTCATCGGGCTCACCTGGTCGTGGATCCCCGCCGTGCTGTTCACGGTGGTGCTCGCCGCGGCGCTCTGGGGTGCGCGGTGGCTGACGGTGACCCGCCGAGCCCGTGCGGTCGACGCCTCCGCCGATGCCGCGGCATCCGGATCGGTGACCGCAGGCGCGCGCACCGCCGGCTCGTGGGCCTTCGCCGTCGGCGTGCTGCTCGCTGCCGCCATGATCGCGGTCAGGTCGGTGCAGATCATCGGCGAACCCGGAGGCATCTCCCAGACCTTCGACAACATCTACCACCTGAACGCGGTGCGCTTTATCCTCGACACCGGCAGCGGTTCGCCGCTCGATGTCGGTGCGATGACCTCGGCGGGGCTCTGGTTCTATCCCGTCGGCTGGCACGATGTCGCGACCCTCGTGGTGCAGTTGACCGGGGTCACGATCCCGGTCGCGGTGAACACCACGTGGATCGTCTTCTCGGCGGTCGCCTGGCCGCTCGGCATCGTCCTGCTCGCGCGGGTGCTCGGCGGTTCGAAGCCGGCCGTCGCCATCAGCGCGGGTCTCGCCGCCGCTTCGATCCCGGCGTTCCCGTACCTCCTCGTCGACTACGGCGTGCTCTACCCCTACCAGGCGGGAGTCGCGCTCGTGCCGGCGGCGGTCGCCGCGACGGTCGCCCTCTTCCGGCTCGGGCGCGACTCGACCGGCCTCGATCCCGTGTGGTCGGCGGTCGCGCTCGCCGGTGCGCTCCCCGCTCTCGCGCTCACGCACCCCGGCGCGTTCATGGCCTGGCTGGCGTTCTCGCTGCCGATCGCCGTGATCGCGCTGATCCGCCTGCTCAGGTCGGGCGCCGCCGCGCGCAGCAGGATCATCGCCGTCGC
Source organism: Agromyces allii (assembly GCF_009749385.1). Taxonomy (GTDB): domain Bacteria; phylum Actinomycetota; class Actinomycetes; order Actinomycetales; family Microbacteriaceae; genus Agromyces; species Agromyces allii. Next base: position 226,459 of record NZ_WBIN01000006.1, read on the forward strand.
CGGCTTCGCCGCCTATCTGCTGATCGGGTTCGTCGCGATCCGAGTGCTGCGGCCCCCGCTCGAGGCGACCCTCTGGCCGGCGATCGGACTCGCCGGGCAGGCCCTCGGCGAGGTCATCACGGTCTCGATGTACCACACGCCGATCGCCGAGGTCGTCGCGATCGCGATGATCACGGGCGTCGTGTTCGCCGCGATCCGCCGACGCTCGGCCGACTGGATCGCGATGTCGCTGCTCGCGGTCGCCGGCACGCTGTACATCATCGTCGCCGGCGTCTCGAGCGCCACGATCCGCAACCTCATCACGGCGTCCTGGTACAACAACACGCCCCGCCTCGCGGCGCTGGTCGTCATCGCCGTGGTTCCGCTCGCGGCGATCGGCGTCGCGGGCCTCTGGCAGAAGCTCACCGAGTCCCGCGTCTACGACCGCCTCGTCGCGAGCCGCGGCCGGGTGCTGCGCGTCGTCGTCGCCGCGCTGGCGATCGTGCTGCTCGGTCTCTCGATGCAGGGCCGCAGCATTGCGGGTGCCGTCGACGGTGCGAGCAAGTCCTACCGCATCACGCCGAAGTCGGCGCTCATCAGCTCCGACGAGCTCAGGCTGCTCGAAGAGCTGCCCGCCCTCGTACCGGAGGATGTCGCGATCGCCGGAAGCCCGTGGACGGGCGCCGGACTCGCGTACGCCATCAGCGACCGGCGCGTGCTCATGCCGCACACGCTCATGGACATCTCCGACGACATCGAGATCATCAACGACGAACTCGACGAGGCCGATGCCGGCGCAGCCCTCTGCGCAGCGCTCGACGCCGAGAACGTCGGGTTCGTGCTCGACTTCGGCTCGCGCGAGGTACACGGCGGCGAGCACGTCTTCACGGGCTTCGACGACCTCGCGACCTCCGACTCGGTGCGACTCGTGCGAGAGATCGGCGATGCCCGCCTGTACGAGATCACGGCGTGCGGAGGACTCGAATGACCGGCAGTGCACAGGATGAGCCGGGCGCCGTTGATATGCTCGACCCCATCATGATTGACTCGCTCGGGCGTGTACTGGTCATCGTCCCGGCGTGGAACGAGCAGGCCAACGTCGGCAACACCGTGCGCGAGATCCTCGACCGCACCACCGGCCTCGACGTCGTCGTCATCGACGACGGATCGACTGATCGCACCGCCGCAGTTGCACGCGAGGCCGGCGCGACCGTGATCGCGCTGCCGTTCAACCTCGGTGTCGGCGGTGCCATGCGCGCCGGCTTCACCTACGCGCAGCGGCACGACTACGACGCGGCGATCCAGGTCGACGCCGACGGGCAGCACGATCCCGCCGAGATCGGCCGCGTGCTCGACGGACTCCGCGAGTCGGACATCTCGATCGGCGCCAGGTTCGCCGACAAGGGCGACTACTCGGTCAAGGGCCCGCGGCGCTGGGCGATGCTCTTCCTCGCCGGCGTGATGTCGAGGGTCGCGGGCACGCGACTCACCGACGTGACCTCGGGATTCCGAGCGGCCAACCGTCGAGCCATCGATCAGTACGTGCGCTACTACCCGGCCGAGTACCTCGGCGACACGCTCGACTCGCTCGTCGCCGCGGTGCACTCCGGGCTCTCGGTCACCCAGGTCCCGGTCGCGATGCGCCAGCGCATGCACGGCAACCCGAGCCAGAACCCCATCGGGGCGAGCATCTACCTGTTCCGGTCGATCTTCGCGCTGGGCCTCGCGCTGATGCGACCCGGCAAGACCACGGGAGGTCAGACCGCGTGATCGTCTTCTTGGGCATCGCCCTCGCGCTCGTCCTCGTGAGCATCGTCGTGTACATGCTCCTCACCCGCAAGCTGCGCGAGAAGTACGCGTTCTTCTGGATCGTGATCGGCCTCGTCGTGCTCGTGCTCGGCATCTTCCCGCAGCTGCTCGAGGGCCTCACCCTCGCGCTCGGGGTCCAGGTGCCGTCGAACCTGCTCTTCTCCCTGGCGATCGTGCTGCTGCTCGGCGTGAGCCTGCACCTGTCGTGGGAGATCTCGCAGGCCGAAGACGAGATCCGGCGCGTCGCCGAAGAGACGGCGCTGCTGAACACCGAGGTCGAGCGGCTCTCGGCCCGCCTCGATGCCCTCGAGGGCGCCGGGCGCGCAGAACGCGTCGAGCTTCCGTCGTCCGACGAGGTTGCGGAGGGCTCGCGAGGGCGTGACGAGGACCGATCCCGGTGATCGGCTCGCCGCGCGACGCCGGCATCCACGTGGTGATCTCGGCGTTCCGGCCCGAACCAGACCTGCTCGCCGGCATCGCGGAGCTGCACGGGAACGTCGACTCGGTGATCGTCGTCGACGACGGCAGCGGCAGTTCGGCCGATGACGTGCTCGCCACGATCGAAGCGGCCGGTGCGACCGTGCTGCGGTTGCCCGAGAACTCCGGAATCGCCGCGGCCCTGAACGCGGGCATCGAGCACGCCCGCTCGCTCGGCGCCGGCCACGTGCTCACGCTCGATCAGGATTCGCGCCTGCCCGCGGCATCCGTCGCCGAACTGCTCGCGGCCCTCGAACAGGCGACCGAACGCGGCCACGCCGCGGCGTTCGCGGTGCCCGAGATGTTCGCCTCGGTGAGCCAGGTCGCCTCCCGGGCCGAGGACGGCACCCTGCTCACGCGCCACTCGATCCAGTCGGGCATGCTCGTGCCCGTGACGACCTTCGAGGCCGTCGGAACCCTGCGCGCAGACCTGTTCATCGACCTCGTCGACACCGAGTTCGAACTGCGCTGCACGTCGGCCGGCCTCGTCGGCGTCGCCGCACCCGGCGTTCGGCTGCCGCACTCGCTCGGCGCCGCCTACGAGCGGCCCACCTGGTTGCGGCTCGTCACCTTCGGGCTCGGGCCGAAGGACGTCACGCTCAGCACGCCGTTCCGGTACTACTACCGCGTGCGCAACCGCATCGTCGTGAACCGCGAGTTCCGCCGCACGCAGCGGGCCTGGATCGCGCGGGACACGCTCGTCGAGGTGCTGCACTTCGTCGTCGCGGCGACCCTCGCGCGCCCGCGACGCGCGCTCTGGCGGCTCTACCGCGCGGCCATCTCCGACGCGCGCGCCGGACGCATGGGCCGCGCCTCGGAGGCCTCGATGCAGGATGCCGCGGGCATCCGCTGGGCGACGCCCCGGGTGCAGCGGCTCGACGACGCCCCGCTCGTCGAGGGCTGACCGCCGCACCGACCACGACCGGTCGGGGTCACCAGCTGCTCGGCGAGCCCTCGACCTCGGCCGTCTGCACCGTCACCGGATGCGGTGCGGGCGTGCCGATCAGGCGCAGACCCGGCACGACCAGGATCAGCAGCGAGGTCAGCTCGGCGGCGGCCACACCGGCCGCGACGACGGCCTCGTAGCCGTTGACCGAACCGATCGTCATGATCGTCACGCCGACGACCGACGCGGTGAGGGTCGTGGCGAGCACGAACCGGTAGCGGCCGTGGGGGATCAGGATGTTCCGGATGAACGGGGTCGCGCTCGAGATGGCGAAGAACGCGACGCCGAAGAGCACGCAGGTCAGCCCGTTCGCGGCCACGTCGGCGCCGAAGATGAAGCCGGAGGCCCACGGGCCGAGCACGGCGAGCCCGACCGCGCCGAACACGCCGAGGCCGAGATGGGCGAAGATCGCGGCCCGATGACGTCGCACGGGGCTCGTCGCGTCGGGCTCGAGCACCCACGCCTGGAACGCGTTGCCGAGCGCGATGACGGCCAGCACGCCCACCCGGTAGAGCCGGTCGGCCGAGGCGAACGAGCTCGCCTGCGCGGGCGGCAGGCCCGCCGTCGCGATCGGCACGGGCGTGGTGCCGTACGCGTTGCCTGCGGCGTCGATCGCCGCGGTCGGGAGGAGTTCGCGGAGCACGCGGAAGCCGCGGCCGAGGCCCACGCGCGGCCCGGACGCCCCGCGGAGGTTGCGGACCGCGTGCGCGGCGGCCGCGGCGACCGTGACCACCGCGAGCACGATCGGGTAGAAGATCACCGGTCCGCCGAGGAGCAGCACCGGCATCGCGGCGAGGGCGGCCAACAGCTTCGGGCCCGCGTCGTAGAGCATGAGGTCGATCGGGCGGGCCGCCCCGATGCAGAACCACGAGGGGGAGAGGCCGGCGAGGGTCATCGCGACGGCCATCGCGATCGACTCGAGCTTGAAGTCGCCACCGGTCACGAGCGCGGTCGCGACGATGACGAGCGGGATCGCGACGACGGTCGTGATGGCCCGCGAGACGAGGCTCTCGCGGAGGATCTGCGCGCGCCCGGCGGAATCGGTGGTGCGCGCGATGCGGACCGGACCCACCACGCCCCAGCCGAAGAAGACGACGACCATGCCGAGGATGCCGATGGACTGCCCGGCCGAGAAGTCGGCCCAGCCGCCGGGGCCGGTGACGCGGGAGATGATCGGCAGGAGCAGGAACGGGGCGAGCGCCGACAGGATCGGCGCTCCCGTGAATCCGGCTAACCTCAAGAGGACAGATCTCATCGACCGACAGTCTATGTCGCTCGATCCGACACGATTCACCGGGAGCAGGTTCGACGTGGAGCATCCGAGACCACGGGTGAGCGTGTGCATGGCGACGTACAACGGCGCAGCCTACGTGCGCGAGCAGCTCGACTCGATCCTCGCCCAGCTGGCAGCGACCGACGAGGTCGTGATCGTCGACGACGCGAGCACTGACGACACGGCGGCGGTCGTCGAGGCCGTCGGCGACCCGCGCATCCGCCTCACCCGGGCGGCAGCGAACCGCGGGTACGTCCGCACCTTCGAGGCCGCGCTCGGCGCGGCCACCGGCGACGTGCTGCTGCTCGCCGACCAGGACGACCTCTGGACGCCCGGCCGGCTCGACGCGATGCTCGACGCGCTCGACCGCTCGGGCGCGCTCGTCGTCGCCTCCAACCTCGTGGTGCTCGGCACCGAAGAGCCCCTGCCGTCGCCCGTCACCGGGCGCCCGTGGCGGCTCACGGCCGAGCAGTCCGCCGAGCACCGCCGCAACGTGCTGCGGATCATGCTCGGCGACGCCCCCTACTTCGGCTGCACCATGGGGTTGCGCCGCGACGCGCTCGCGCTCGTCACGCCGTTCCCCGAGATCCTCACCGAGTCGCACGACCTCTGGATCGCGCTGGCCGCGAACGAGGCCCGCTCGATCGTGCACGTCGAGGCGCCGACCCTGTTGCGCCGGGTGCACGAGTCGAACGCGTCGACGCCCAAGCCCCGCGGCATCCGCGCGGCCCTCGGTTCGCGCTGGCTGCTCGTGCGGCTTCGCGCCGAAGCCAGGCGGAGGCGGCGGGCCTGAACGGTTTCGGCGCCCGATGCTCAGGGGCGGCCGACGCCGCACGCCAGGCGGGGGGCAGAGCGCCGACGACGACGCCCCGACGCCTCCGTCAGGCCGCGACGCCGACCGGGGCGGGCTTCACAGGCCGACGCCCGCGGGCGATGCGCATGACCGGCCGCTCGACGAGGAACCAGCTCGCGGCCGCGAAGATCGCCGTGAGCACCACGGTGGCGCCGATGTAGACCGCCATGCCGTACTGGGCGAGCGCCGGCAGCATGAGGAGCTGCTGCATCGGCCACGCGTAGATGTAGAAGCCGTAGGAGATGTCGTTCTTCGCGATGAACTTCGGCTGCGGGATCACCGTCGAGAGGTACAGCAGGCCGTAGGCCATGAACGGCGCCGAGAGCTGGCCGCCCCACCGCGGGATCAGGGCGATGAGCACGACCATGATCACGAGCGAGGCGATGCCGACGGTCGCGCTCACGCCGAAGCGGCGGATCACGTAGTAGACGATCGAGCCGCCCATGAAGAACGGCAGCAGGCGCATCAGCAGCGCGAAGTCCTCGTTGAGGCCGAGGCGTCGGGCCAGGTCGATGTTCGCGTACGCGACGACGCTGAGCGCGAAGACCGCGGTGACGATGACGGGGGAGCGCCGCACCACGGCGAGCGAGCCCAGGAGCCAGATCGTCAGGTAGCAGAGGAACTCGTAGTACAGGGTCCAGAGCGAACCGTTCCACGCGTTCGGGTAGGGCACCGTCGAGAGCGTGCCGGCGATGTCGTAGTGCACCATCTTCAGTCCGGAGTTGGCCCAGATGAAGTTCAGGGGCGTCGTCGGCGTGCTGAAGAACCCCGCGAGGGTCCCGCGTTCGACCAGTGCCGCGATCGGCGCGAACACGAGCGCCATCACGATCAGGCAGACGATGAACGCCGGGAAGATGCGCGCGATGCGGTGCACCAGGAAGTCGCCGGCCGTGTTCGTGAACCGGCTCGTCGTGATGAGGAACCCGCTGACCACGAAGAAGCCCGCGACCGCCCACCCGCCCAGGCTCTCGCCCTGGATGCTCGGCCCGCCGCCCTCGCCCGCCGTGAACCACGCATGGGCGAAGAGCACGAGGACGGCCAGGATCAGCCGGAACATGTTCAGGCTGTTGGCCCTCGCGGGGAACGGGCCGCCCGTGAGCAGTCGTGGAGCGCTCACTTCAGGAGGTTCCTGGCGGCCATCTCGTCGAGCGAACGCTGGTAGTTGTCGCCCTCGACGGGTTCGGTGAGCACCCACTCGACGAACTGACGCACGCCGTCGCGGAAGTCGACCGTCGACTCGATGCCCAGCACCTCGGCGAGCAGGGTCGTGTCGGCGTAGTTGTGGCGGATGTCTCCGAGGCGGTAGTTGCCCGAGATCGTGGTCGGCACCTCGGTGCCGAACGCGTCGAAGAGCGCCGCGACGACCTCGGAGACGGTGGTCGCGACCCCGCTGCCGACGTTGATGACGCGCGCCGCGGCATCCGGAACCGTCGAGGCCAGGTAGGTGGCGTTCACGATGTCGTCGATGAACACGAAGTCGCGGCTCTCCTCGCCGTCTTCGAAGATGTTGATCGACTTTCCCTGGCGGATCAGGGTCGAGAAGATCGAGAGGATGCCCGTGTACGGGTTCTTGAGCGACTGCCCGGGCCCGTAGACGTTCTGGTAGCGCAGCGCGACCGGCTCGATGTCGATCGTCGGGGCCACCGTCATGATGAGCGACTCCTGGACGTGCTTGGTGATGCCGTACACCGACGACGGGTGGATCGTCGCGGCCTCGGTCGTGGCGACGAGCTCGAGCGGGCCGTCGACGCCGGGCTGGTGCACGTCGAAGTCGCCGGCGGCCATCGCGGCGTCGTCGCGGTGCGACGGGTAGACGAGCTCGCCCGCGGGGGTGCGGTAGGCGCCCTCTCCGTAGATCGAACGCGACGAGGCGATCACGATGCGTCGCACGTGGTGCGGGCCGTTCGCCAGCGCGTCGAGGATCTTCGCGGTGCCGCCCACGTTCGCCTCGACGTACCGGTCGATCTCGTACATCGACTGGCCCGTGCCGGTCTCGGCGGCCAGGTGCACGATGATGTCCTGGTCGGCGATCGCGCGCGCCACGTCGTCGGCGTTCGTCACGGTGCCGCGGATCACGGTCGCGATGTCGCGGATCGACGCGAGCAGCGGCGACGTCGTGTCGGGGTCGTCGCCGTGGACCTGCGGGATGAGGCTGTCGAGCACGGTCACCCGGTAGCCCTCGTCGACGAAGCGCCGCGCGAGGCGGCTTCCGATGAAGCCGGCGCCGCCGGTGATCAGGACGTTGCCTTGCATGATGTCGGTGCTCCGGAATCGGTCTGGGGCGGGGGATCGGGGCCTGCATGCGCGCCGGCGACCTCGTGAACGCCGTCGGTCCGCATGGGCCCCGCACAGTCTATCCGTGGCGCGCTGCGGGGGTCATTCCTCGCTCTGAGCGGCATCCGGCCGTAGCATGTCAGGTACTGCCGCCTGATCGGGGGGTGCGGCAGCGACAACGGGGGTTGTGACATGGGGTGGCGTCGTCTCGCGAGCATCATCGCTTCGGTGGGCCTGATCGCGGGCCTGCTGACGGCCATGCCGAGCCTGACCGGCACCGGCACGCAACCGGCCGACGCGGCCGTCGCCTCGGGGTTCGACCCGGGCAACATCATGAGCGACGGCGTCTTCTACGACAGCAGCACGATGACGGTCGCCGCCGTGCAGTCGTTCCTCAACGCCAGGGTTCCGACGTGTCGGGCCGGGTACACCTGCCTGAAGAGCTACCGCCAGAGCACCGCCGCGCAGCCCGCCCGATCCGAGGGCTGCTCCGCAACCGCCGCAACCACGAACGAGACCGCCGCGTCGATCATCGTGCGCGTCGGCAAGGCGTGCGGCATCAACCCCCGCGTGCTGATCGTGCTGCTCGAGAAGGAGCAGGGCCTCGTGAGCGACACCTGGCCCACCGCGCGCCAGTACCGTTCGGCGACGGGCTACGGATGTCCCGACACGGCCGACTGCGACGCCAACTACTACGGGTTCTTCAACCAGGTGTACAACGCCTCCTGGCAGTTCAAGAAGTACCAGGCGCGGCCCGACCGTGCCTACGCCGCCGGGCGCTGGAACACCATCTACTGGCATCCGAACGCCGGATGCGGGACCTCGAGCGTGTACATCCAGAACCAGGCGACCGCGGGGCTCTACCTCTACACGCCCTACCGCCCGAATTCCGCGGCGCTCGCCAACCTCTACGGCACGGGCGACGGATGCTCGTCGTACGGCAACCGGAACTTCTGGCGCATCTTCACCGACTGGTTCGGAAGCACGCAGAAGCTCGACGACATGATCGCCAGAGCCGACGGCGGATCGATGGTCTACCTGATCTCGGGCGGGACGAAGCACTACATCACGACTCCGGCGGACCTGAGCGAGTTCGCGACGGGGCTCGGCGGGATCCGGATCCTCAGCCAGTCCTTCCTCGACAGCATCCCGAAGGGGCGCAACGCGACGGTCTTCCTCCGCAACGCCCAGTCGGGGCGGATCGCGCTGCTCCAAGGAGGCGCGACGCACTGGTTCCAGACCTGCGAACTCGTGGCCGCGTGGGGATCGGTCTGCAGCGCGTCCGGATATCTCGACGTCTCCGGCGCGCTCTTCGCCCGGTTCAAGGCCGGCGCAGCGATGACGAAGTTCGGCACCGGCCCCGACGGCATCTCGCGCATGCTCGAGCGGCCGACGGCGTCGAAGCTGATCGGCGCGGCACCGACCGCCTTCAACGGCGGGACGGCGCCGTACATGGCGCGGATCTCGCCTGCGCTGCTCGCCGGCTACAAGCAGGGGCGCACCCTCGCCCCGCCCCACTCGTTCATCACCTCGAAGACCACCGGCCGGGTCTACTACGTCGACGGCCGCGATCGCCTCCAACGCCTTCGCGACTGGACGTACGCGCCGGAGTACGGCCTCGCGAAGACCGCCGTGGCGGTCGACGACGTCGTCATCGGCGGATACACGAGGGTCGCCGACGTCGGCCTCGCCGTCTCCTGCGGCTCGACCGTGTATGCGGCCTCGAGCGGATCCTTCGTCCGGCTCAACGGCGGCGCGGGCGGACTGCCTGTCTCCCCGCTGTCGAACGAGAACTGCCGGTTGCTGAAGAAATCGGCGTCGACGGTGTCGGGCCAGCTCTTCATGCAGGCGACCGGCGGGTCGGAGGTGAGCGTCGTGCGGAACGGGAAGCTCCGCCACGTCGTCTCCCCGGATCAGCTCACCGCGCAGAACGGCGGTGCCTGGCCGACGATCGTCACGGTCTCACCCGGCACGCTCGGCAAGATCGCGAAGGGCGACCCGGCGCTCGCGATCGGGGCGTTCGTCTCCTTCGCCGGGACGAGTCGTGTCTACCTCGTCAACGGCTGGGACCTCGTGTACGTTCCGCGGTGGTCGCTCGCCGATGAGTACGGCCTGCCGCGGGTTGCGACCGAACTGCCGGTCGCGCGTCGCGACGGATACGTCGACGCGGCCGTCCCGCTCGGCACGTTCGCGAAGTGCGGGCCGACGAACGTGTACGCCGTCACTGGCGGACAGCGCCAGTGGGTCGGCACGGTCGCGCTCGCGGGCAACCGGTTCACGTCGATGAACGGCTCGATCTGCGACCGGATCCCGGTGAGAGCTGGGAACCGTCTCGACGGACCGCTCTTCCTCAAGTCGGGCTCCGCGATCCAGGTCTCCGTGGCGGGCGGGTTCGCGCCCATCTCGGCAGTCGCGATGACCGAGGCGAACGGCGGCGTCGCCGCGTCCCCTCTGGGGATCGCAGCCGATTCGATGTCCAGGCTCCCCGTGCGCGGGCCTGCGCCCGCCTCGGGAAGTCTGATCCAGGGCTCGAACGCGCCGAAGGCCGTCTTCGTCGACGGTGCGGCGAAGCACACCCTGCCGAACTGGGGCGTCGCCGTCGACCTCGGTCTCACGGCGCGCTACGCGGTCGTCCACCCCGCCGAACCGGCACTCATCGCAGCCGACCCGACGCCGCTCGAGGTCTTCCTGCGAGGAGGCGGCCAGACCTACGTGGCGTCGGCAGGCGTGCTGAACCCGGTCGCGCCGGGACTCGTCACCGGCTTCACCGTGACCGAGCTCACCGACGCCTCGCTCAAGACGCTGAAGATCGGCGGCGGCCTGATCCGAAGGGATCTCGTGCTGAAGGACGCCAAGACCGGCGCCCTGTACCTGCCGAAGGCCGGCGAACTCACCGCGATCCCGGCCTCTGCGGTGCCCGTCGGGGCGACCGTCCTCCCGATGGACACGCGCACGATTTCGCGGCTGCTGGCCGGGTAGCTGACGCCGAACGCGCTAAGCTTTCTCGGCTAGTATGCCGAGGGGCTTCGGACGATCCGGGGCCCTTCGATATTCGAAAGATCGCGAGTTCATGACATCTGTCGACCTGACAGGGTTCCAGACGCCCGGGCGCGGGCGCGGCATTCTGGACGTGTTCAATCACGGCTACCTGCTTCGGCTCCTGATCCGCAAGGGCACCGCGACGCGCTACCGCAACTCCGTGCTGGGGTGGACCTGGTCGTACGTCAAGCCGGCCGCGCAGTTCCTCATCTACTACTTCGTCATGGGCGTGGTGCTCCAGTTCCACCGAGACGTCGAGAACTTCGCGATCTACCTCTTCGCAGGTGTCGTCGCGATCAACCTCTTCAACGAGGCGTTCGGCAACGCGACCAGCTCGATCGTCGACAATCGCGCGCTCGTCCGCAAGATCTACCTGCCGCGTGAGCTGTTCCCGATCTCGACGATCATCATCGCCCTGATCCACTTCCTTCCGCAGGTCGCGATCCTCCTCCTCGCGTGCATCCTCGTGGGATGGGCCCCGACGTTCCTCTCGCTCGCGGCGTTCGCCATCGGGCTGGTCATCGTGCTCATGATGAGCCTCGGACTCGGGCTGCTCTTCGGCGCGCTCAACGTCCGGTATCGCGACGCGCAGAACTTCGTCGAGATCATCCGCATGCTCTCGACCTGGGCGTCGCCCGTGCTCTACACGATCGCCATGGTCGAGCAGGCGCTGAAGGGGTGGGCGTTCACCGTCTACATGCTGAACCCCCTCACGACGGCCGTCGAACTCTTCCACTACGCGTTCTGGCTGCCGACCACGAGCGGGGCGGCTGAGACGCTCTCCCCGGGAATCGTCGGGAACATCTTCGTCTCGCTCGGCATCTGCGCGGTGCTGGTCGTGATCGGGCAGATCGTCTTCCGCCGGTTCGAACGGAGCTTCGCACAAGACCTATGAGCGAGATCACCACCACCCAGAAGCGTCCGAGCATCATCGTCGAGAACGTTCGCAAGACGTTCCAGATCCGGCATACGCACTCCATGAAGGAGGCGTTCATCTCGCGCCTCAAGCGCAAGCAGGTCGGTTCGACGCCCTACAACGCCCTCGACGGCGTGGCCTTCACCGTCGGCGAAGGAGAGAGCGTCGCGCTGCTCGGGTTCAACGGATCCGGCAAGTCGACCCTGCTCAAGCTCGTCTCCGGCGTGCTCGAGCCCGACGCCGGTCGGGTGCTCACCCGCGGCCGGGTGGCCGGCCTGATCGAGGTCGGAGCGGGATTCCACCCCGACCTCTCGGGGCGCGAGAACGTCTACCTGAATGCCGCGATCCTCGGCATGAACAAGGCGGAGATCGATGAGCGATTCGATCGGATCGTCGAGTTCTCCGAGATCGGCGAATTCATCGACCAGGAGGTCAAGCACTACTCGTCGGGCATGTTCCTGCGCCTGGCGTTCTCGGTCGCGATCCACGTCGAACTCGACGTGCTGCTCGTCGATGAGATCCTCTCCGTCGGCGACGCCCCGTTCCGCAAGAAGTGCACGGAGAAGATCCACGAGCTCGCGCAGGCCGGCAAGACGATGCTCATCGTCAGCCACAACATGGCCATGGTGCAGGAGCTCTGCGAGCGCGGCATCGTGATCAACAAGGGCAAGAAGATCTTCGACGGCCCGATCGCCGAAGCCGTCGACGCGATGAACGCCAAGTAGCAACCCGTTTCAGGGCGGCGGGGGTTCGCCGATCGGCGGACCCGCCGCCCCTTCGAGCGGGCTGCATCGCCGGAGGCGTTCCTCTGGCGGGGCCGGCGCGCGTGATCGTTCAGCTCACCCGTGAGCTCGCCAGCGCGTCGCGCCAACTCATGTCCCGTGCGGCCTTGACCGCGCAGACGACGAGCAGCATCCATCCGCCCTCGGTGATCGCGAAACTCTCGGCGAACGAGGTCACGGCGATCGTCACGAGCATGAGCGCGGGCCACAGGTACACGACGCTGCGGCGGCCGGTGGCGAGCAGCCAGGCGCGCACGAGGGCGACGCCGATGAGGGCGGCGAAGAGCAGCACGCCGATGACGCCGACCTGGAAGTAGACGTCGACGTAGGCACTGAGCGCCGACGTGTGCTGACGGCCGGTGGCGGCCTCGATCCAGAGGTACGGAGACGAGTCGGGCCAGGCGCCGACCCAGCCCCAGCCCTGGAGCGGATTCAGGGCGAGGTAGCGGGATGCCTCGCGCCAGACATCGAGCCGCACGTCGAACTCCGCGCGCGCGTCGAGGAGCTCGATGATGCGGATCCGCAGGAGCCACGCGGTGATGATCACGGCGATCACGGCGACGAGCAGTGCGATCTGCCAGCGCCATCTCGTTGCGGGGGCGGCTCGTCGGAGACCGTAGATCGCCGCGAGCGCGACGAGTGCGACCGCGAGTGCGATCCATGCGGTCGGCGACCCGGAGAACACGATGCACACCGAGGCGAGTGCGATCGACGCGATCGCGCCGGCGCGGGAGAGGAGGTGCGTGCGCCACTCGACGATGAACGTCAGCAGGCCCACGACGGCGATGAAGCCGAGCAGGTTCCTCGACCCAAAGATGCCCTGGATGGGGCCGAGGGCCGTGATATCGCCGCGGATGCCGAGGAACGCGATCGGCAGGTCGAGCAGGATGCCCGAGAACACCTCGAGCGCGAGCGAGACCCCGAGGAGCGCCCTCGTGACCTCGCCGAAGGCGCGGACGATCTGGATCGTGTCGCGCATGAGCGCCACGTAGACGCCGATGAAGGCGAAGCCGACGAGGTAGGTCACCCGCAGGGCGCTCGCGGTCGGCGTCGTGCTCCAGAGCACCGAGGCCGCGCACCATCCGACGAACACGAGGATGGTCAGCGGAAGGATGCCGTACCACTCGACCGCCCGCCACCTGGCGACGAGCGAGACGGCGCAGAGTGCCAGGATGCCGGCGATCATCGCGACGAGCCCGGGCCAGCCGATGAGGCTGCGGATCAGGTGGGTGGACAGGCCGACGCCGATGGCCGCGAGCGAGAGAGCCTGGGCGAAGCGGGCCGAGCCGGCGAACTCGCGCAGCGCCTTCGGGAACGTGGGCGCCGCGGTCATGCGGGCGACGCCGAGGGGCCGGGCGGTGCGGGCGCGGGCGGTGCCGAGGGCGGTGCGGGTGCGGGCGGCTCGGCCAACGCCACGGCGTGCGAGCGTGCGGGCCGTGGCTCGGCGGGAAGCGGGTCGTTCGTCCACTGGCGGCGCTTCGTGGCCCACGCGATCGCGATGAGCAGGAGCCATCCGATCTCGATGAGCAGGCGGCTCTCGGCGAGGCTCTGCCCCAGCAGTGCGAAGAGCACGAGGAGCGGCAGCAGCGACGCCGCGGAGTAGGGGAGCGGGCGGCCCGCGGCATCCCGAGGCTGATCGACCGCGAGGAACCACGAGCGCCACAGCGCGCCGATGACGATCGCGACGAACGCGATGAGGCCGAGGACGCCGAGCTGCATCCAGATGTCGAGCCAGGCGTTGTGTGCCTGCAGGTAGGTTACGCCCTTGCGCACCGCGAGTTCCTTGAACGGCTCGACCCACGGCACCCAGTAGCCGACGTATCCCCAGCCGGCGATCGGTCGCTGCTGGGCCAGGTCGATGACGCTCGCCCAGATGTCGGTACGGCCCGTCAGGTCTTCGCCCTTGCCGAAGAGCTGCAGCAGCAGGTTCCACGACACGAGCAGCAGGGCGACGGATGCCGCGACGACGCCGGCTGCGGTCCAGTAGACCTTTCGGCGGTGCCCGGCTCCGACCCGGCGCGTCCACATCGCGAACACGAGCACGACCGCGACGAGCGCGGCGACGAGGATGATCGTCGACGATCGCGTGAGCGCGAACACGAGGCCCGACACGACGAGCCACGAGATGCCGGGCGCCCGTCGCATGCTGCCGGCCGCGAGCAGGCAGCCGAACACGATGAGCCCGAGCAGCGAGACCATGCCGAGCAGGTTGCGACTCGCGACGATGCCCTCGATGGGGCCGCCGTGCAGCAGCAGGCCGCGCGACCAGTAGAACGCCATGGGCAGCTTCTCGCCCGTGACCTCGAAGTCGGGGAAGTTCGGCAGCAGGGGTTCGCGCACGAACACGGCGACCCACAGCTCGAACGTGATCGAGAGCGCGAGGATCCACTTGATCGCCGACGCGAGCGACGCGATGATGCGCGACCACGGCAGGCAGAGCACGAGCGCGACCGCGGCGAACGTCGTGACGAACAGGATCGCGAGCCCGAGCGCCGTGGCGCCCGGATAGAACGACCACGCCAGCGACAGCACGGCCAGCAGCAGGAACGCGAGCGTCGACTTCGGAGTGCGGCGCCAGATCCACCGGGGGCGCACGTGCGCGATGAGCAGGATGCCGCCGACGACGACGATCGCGACGGCGGCGCCGAACCCCCACCAGCCGAGCAGGTTGCGCCAGAACTGCCCCGCGAAGGCGGTGAACAGCACGAACGTCGCGTACGCGCCGGCGAGGGCTGGGCGGCGGGCGAGGCTCATGGGGTCAAGGCTATCGCGTGGGAGATCGTCGATTCGAGGTCGTCTCAGCCGGCGGAGACATACGGCCCGGTGACCCGGACGTCGACGATCTGGCCCGTCATGTCGGCGACGAGCACACCCAGGGACGTGCGAGCGACGGCAGCGGGGTCGAGGAGCGATTCGGCGGGTTCGTCGCCGAACGCCGCGCTGCGCATCGGGGTCTTCGTGCGCTGCGGGTTCAGGCAGTTCACCCGGACCCCGAGCTCGGCCCATTCGTCGGCGAGCGCCTGGGTGAGGTTCACGACGCCCGCCTTGGTCGCCGAGTAGACGCTGTAGCCCGCCCGCCCGCGCGTGTAGGAGCTCGACGTGAAGAGCAGGAGCTGCCCGCGCGTCGGCTCGAGGTAGGCCAGCGCCTCCTGAGCAACCGTCGCGGGAGCGATGAGGTTCGTCTCGATGGTGTCCCGCAGCAGGACTTCGGATGTGTCGGCGAGCGGGGCGATCGTCAGCACGCCGGCGGTCAGCACGACGTAGTCGATCGGACCGTTGGCGGCAGCAGCGGCGAGTGCCGCGGCGACCTGCTCACGGGAGGTCACGTCGGTTCCGGTCGTGCTGCGACTGTACGAGTGCACCACGGCGCCGGCGGCGCGGGCCTGCTCGACGATCGCGGCGCCGATGCCGTACGAACCGCCGAGCACCACGACGGATCGGCCGTGCAGGTCTACCCCGTCGAGCTGCCCGGTGTTCAACGCCGCCGACTGCAGCTGGAAGAGCTTGTCGGCGATGTGGATGTCGAGGGGTTCGGTGACCTTCATGTTCTCGGGCGTGCCGAGCACGACCTTGATGGGCACCTCGGGCAGATACGTGAAGACCACGCCGCAGTCATCGGTCGCGGCGAAGGCGGGGTCGCCGGCCGCGAGCTCGTACGCGCGGCGGATCGTCGAGAGGCGGAACCCCTGCGGAGTCTGTCCGCGACGCAGCGTCGATCGGGCGGGGATACCGGTGATGACCTGGTTCGCGTCGATCTCGATGATCGTGTCGGCCGAGGGGATCGCCGTGTCGACGGCCTCGAACTCGTCGAGCGCCTCGATGCACTCGCGGATGATGCGCTCGTCGACGAAGGGCCGCACCGCGTCGTGGAACAGCACCTTGACGTCGGTGGTGCCGAGCGCCGCAATCGCGAGCTGCGTGCTCTCGTTGCGGGTCTCGCCGCCGGGGAGGATCGCGCGCAGCTTCGGGAACCGCTCGGGATCGTCGAGGTAGTCGAGCTCGCGGACCGTCGCCGCGTTCATCATGACCAGGATCTCATCGATGCCGGGGTGCTCGTGGAGCGCCTCGAGCGTGTGCTCGACGATCGCCTTGCCGGCGATCCGGATGAGCTGCTTCGGCATGCCGAGGCCGACGCGCGTGCCGACGCCGCCCGCGAGGACCACCGCGACCGTTCGCATCTCAGAACTCATGTCGTCTCCTTCGCAAGCGCAACCGAACGATTCTACGTCGACCGGGGCCGTGGACGACTCCGCGGAGGTTCGGGCGACCGAGCCGGCATGGTCCGGACGGATGCCGGGGGCTCCCACGCGGCATCCGGGCGGTCGTGGATACAATGTCGGATACCCCCTCAGGAATGTCGAGCATCAGGATGGCCGCGTGACCCCCTCCGACGCGGCGCAGTTGCGCGTGACGCGAAGCGAACTCTCGTGGTCGCCGACCATCGTCGAGGGCTCTGCGACTCGGTCCGGACCCGAGCCGGTCGCGATCGACATCGAGATCGACGGCCGGCGACTCTGGTCGTCCTATCTGCCGCCGATCGAATCGGGCCGGCATCGGCTCGAATGGCCGTCGGCGGTGCGCCCGCACCTCGGGGGCACGGGTGAGCTGACCATCCGGAGCGCGACCGATCGGGTACGGCTCGTCGAGGGCCCCTACCGGCTCGGGCGGGCGTCGTCCGGACGCACGATCGCCGACCTCGTGGCCGCCGGCACCGTCGTCGACAAATGGGGCACGCTCGTCGCCGGATCCAGTCGAGCGCTGCACGAGCTCCTCCTCGATGCGACCGAACTCGTGATCTCGCAGCTCGACGGCCTCGGCTACAACGTGAGCATCACCGGAGGCACGCTGCTCGGTGCCGTGCGCTCCGGCGCGATTCTCGAACGCGACGACGACGTCGACCTCCTCGTCTATCTCGGCGAGGCGTCCCCGACCGAAGTCTCGCTCGCGTCGTACCGACTCGAGCGGGAGATGGCGGCCGCCGGGCACCATGTCGTGCGGCACAGCGATGCGCACCTCCAGCTCGAGATCGGCGGTGCGACGAACGAGCAGCCGCCGCACGTCGACCTCTTCCTCGGCTTCTTCCACGGCGGCGCGTACAACCAGCCGATCCACGTGCGGGCGCCGCTCGCCGTCGACCAGTTGCAACCGCTCGCGGACCTGGAGATCGGGGGGCGGATGCTTCCGGCGGTCGCCGACCCCGAGGCGTGGCTCGCCGCATGCTACGGACCGACCTGGGCCACGCCCGACCCCGCGTTCCGGTTCGAGACGCCTCCGCCGACGCGGCGCAGGTTCGAGAACTGGTTCGGCGTCCTCGACTTCACGCGCCTGTTCTGGGAGCAGCGGTACGCCGGGAGCGGCGGGCGGTCCGCTCGCGCCGGTCGGGAGGCCGGCCGGATGATCGCGGCCTCCGCGCCCGGCGACCGGATCCTCGATCTCGGCTGCGGGTCGGGTGCGGCGGCCGCGAAGCTCGCTCGCGCCGGCAGGAGCGTGCTCGCGGTCGACTTCGCTCGCACGGCCCTGCGAGCCGCATCCGCCCGCTCGGCGGGCGCCTTCGAGGTGCGGCGCGTCAACCTCGCCGATTCCCATGCGGTGCTCGAGCTCATCGAGCAGGAGGCCGGCGCGGAGCGGCCGGTGCACGTCCTTCTCGGCGACGTCCTCGCCTACCTGCCGCGAGACGCTCGCGCGAACACGTTCCGACTGCTGCGTGCCGTGCTCGGTCGAGACGGCGTCGCCGTCGTCTCGTTCCCCGACACGCTCTCGCCGCGCTACGAGCACGAACGGCCCGACACGTGGCACCTGCCGCTCGACTGGTTCGTCGAGGAGATCCGACCCTTCGGCCTCGAGTTCGAAGTCGAACGGAAGGCACTGCGCCGCACCTCCGCCGGACTCCGCCGGTCGGTGCACCTCATCATTCGCAACGGCGCCCCGAGCGCCCGACAGGAGGAGCCGGCCATGTCCGATCCCACGAACGAGAACGAATCGGTCGAGAGCAACGCCGACGCCGGCGCCGGCAGGGTCGCCGAGCTCGAGGCGGAGGTCGCGGCGCTTCGCGGCGAGATCGACGAGCTCCGCCGGGACTCCCGGCGGATCGCGGAACTCTACGACCTCGTCGTGGATCGCCTCGGTCGATCGGGCCGATCGGAGTAGAGACGATCCACGGCCTCGCGTCGACCTCGGCGGCGGCGTCCGCCAGCGCCGCGGAGGTCCCTCGGGCTGCGCCGCGTGGGTGAGAATGGACGGGGCCGATCGTCGGCAGAAGGAGTCATGTGAAGGTTTCAGTCATCGGATGCGGGTACCTCGGCGCCGTGCATGCCGCCGCGATGGTCAAACTCGGCCATGAGGTCATCGGCATCGATGTCGACCCGGCGAAGATCGCGAAGCTCGCGGCGGGCATCACGCCGTTCTTCGAGCCCGGTCTTCCCGAACTGCTCGTCGACGGCGTCGAGTCCGGCAGGCTCCGCTTCTCCACCGACATCACGGATGCCGCCGGCGCCACCGTCCACTTCATCGCCGTCGGCACGCCGCAGCAGCACGACTCGGGCTCCGCCGACCTGCGATTCGTCGACGCGGCCGTCGACGGGCTGATCCCGGTCCTCGCCGCCGGCGACCTCGTCGTCGGCAAGAGCACGGTGCCCGTCGGAACCGCAGCGGCCATCGCCGCGCGCATCGACGAGTCCGGCAGCGGTGCACTTCTCGCCTGGAACCCCGAGTTCCTCCGCGAGGGCTTCGCCGTGGCCGACACGCTGACGCCAGATCGCATCGTGTACGGTGTCGACGACGAGCGCGCGACCGGCGTGCTCGACGAGGTGTACGCCGCGGCGCTCGAGTCCGGAACCCCGAGGATCGTGACCGATTTCGCCACCGCCGAGCTCGTGAAGACCGCGGCCAACGCGTTCCTCGCCACGAAGATCAGCTTCATCAACGCCATGGCCGAGATCGCCGAGGTGACTGGCGCCGACGTCACGACCCTGGCCGACGCCATCGGGCACGACGCCCGCATCGGGCGGAAGTTCCTGAACGCCGGCATCGGCTTCGGCGGAGGATGCCTGCCGAAGGACATCCGTGCCTTCAGCGCCCGCGCCGAAGAGCTCGGGCGCGCCGAGTCCGTCGCGTTCCTGCGCGAGATCGACGCGATCAATCTCCGCAGGCGCGAACGGGTCGTCGACCTCGCCGTCGAACTGCTCGGCGGATCCGTGTTCGAGAAGCGCATCGCGGTGCTCGGACTCACGTTCAAGCCGGATTCCGACGACGTCCGCGACTCTCCGGCACTCGATGTCGCCGCGCGCTTGCACGGGCTCGGGGCGGACGTGGTCGCCACCGACCCGCAGGGCATCGAGAACTCTCGTCTGCGGCATCCGCAGCTCGCCTACGAGCCCGACCTCGACGAGGCCCTTCGCGGCGCCGATCTCGTGGTCCTCGTGACGGAGTGGGCCGAGTACCGGGCGCTCGCACCCGAACGCGTCGGGCAGCTCGTGGCTTCGCCGCGCGTGATCGACGGGCGGAACGTGCTGGATCCCGACGCGTGGAAGTCCGTCGGCTTCGACTACCGGGGCCTCGGCCGCCGCTGAGGCGCCGACGCACGAACCCGCTCTCGCCGAGGTCGGAACCCCGTCTCGGCGAGGGCGTCAGCCGACCGCGGCCTCGATGCGGTCGGCGAGATACGGTGCCATCGACTTCATGTACGTTCCGGAGATGTGGCCCGCTGCATCGCGGTAGACGATGACGCTGCCGATCACGGCGGGGCACTCCGTCTCATCGCAGTAGAAGTCGGTCATGTCGACGACGGCCGCGCCGGATGCACTCGCTGCGGCGAGCTGGGCGTCGACCGGCGAGGTCGCCTCGTCGACATCGGTCACGCATCCGTTGAGGTCGACGCCGACGCGCGAGATGCACGCGAAGGTCGCCTCGGGCACGGTCGGCACGGCCTCCACGACGACGACCTTGGTTCCCGTCGCGATCACCGGTGACCATTGCGACGTGAACTGCTCTGTCGACGCGTCAACGTTCGCCCATCGAGCGCCGGTGGTCACGACCACGTCGTACCCGCCGTCGAGCAGACGCTGCTGGGTCTGCTGTTCGACCGCGTCGCAGTCGCTGCCCGGCTCCTGGGTGCGCCACTGGCATCCGAAGCCGACGAAGGTATCGACCGACCAGTTGTGCGCCTCGGCTTGGTCGAGGAACGCCGGAAGCAGTGCGGCTGCATGGCTGTCTCCGACGAGGGCGACGCGTACGGCGTTCGGCGCCGTCGAACCGTAGGTGCAGGTCTTCAGCTCGCCGCCCTTGGGGCGCCAGCAGGCGTACCCGCCGGCGGTGTCGGACTGGAGATCGTCGAGCGTCGGCACGACCTGGTCGATCGTCAGCGGGTCGGGCCGATCGCAGTCGAGTGCTGCTCCGGGCGCCGCCGTGGCGCCGAAGCACGCGACATCGGCGGCCGGAGGCGTCGGCGTCGGCTCGGGGGTCGCCAGACGGGCTGCGCCGAGGCCCGCGCATACGAGCAGGACGGCGACCGCGGACGCGGCCACGACCGCCGGTCCTCGTCGGGATCCGCCCGAGACGCTGCTCTTCGACTTCGGCAGGAGCCACCGCGAACGGCGCACCGGCTCCTCGACGAGGTGGTACGACAGGACCGAGGTGATCGCCGTGATGACGAGGGCGAAGACGAAGTACCGGGTGGAGTCGACCGGCACGAGCGACGCGAGCAGCACGATGACCGGGAAGTGCCAGAGGTAGAGCGAATAGGAGATGCCGCCGAGATACGTGCTGACCCGGTTGGTGAGCGGCCAGAGCGCCCGGTCGTAGGACCGCGCCGACGACGAGCCCATCCCGGCGGCGATCACGGCAGCGGTCGAGAGCACCGGAAGCGCTGCAGTGGGCGCAGGGAACACCGAGCTGGAGTCGATCCAGAAGATGCTCGTCAGCAGGCCGACGATGCCGAGCCACGCCAGCGCGACGCGGAACGCGAACGGAAGCCGCCAGGGCCGAAGGGTGATCGCCGCGAGCAGGGATCCGACTCCGAGCTCCCACGCGCGGGAGAACGTCGAGAAGTACGCGGCCGTGGGATTCGACGACGTCTCGACCACCGCCCAGACGAAGGAGGCGACGACCAGCAGGGTGAAGACCACCGTGATGGCCACGCGCGCGGCCGTGGTCGTGCGCCACCGACGCATCGCGCCCATGAAGACGATCATCGCGAGGAGCGGCCAGACGAAGTAGAACTGCTCCTCGACCGAGAGCGACCAGTAGTGCTGGAGGGGCGAGGGCAGTTGGCCGAGTTGGAAGTAGTCGGTGCCCACCATCATCGAACGCCAGTTCGCACCGAAGAAGAAGGCCCAGACGCCGTCGATCGCGACGCTCACTGCGCGCCCGCGCGGCAGGAGGAATGCCGATGCCGTCACGGTCACGACGATGACGAGCGTCGCCGCAGGCGCGATGCGCCGAATCCGTCGGCGGTAGAAGCCCGAGAGCGAGAGCCGGCCGGTGCGCTCGAGCTCCTTCAGGATGTGCGACGTGATGAGGAAGCCCGAGATCACGAAGAACACGTCGACGCCGACGAATCCGCCGCTCGGCCAATGGAAGAGATGGTCGAGGATCACGACGACCACGGCGAACGCCCGGAGACCCTGGATGTCCGCGCGGAACGAGGGCTTGCGCTGGTCGGGCGCGGCCGTCGGCGCGGCGAGGGTGGACACTGGGAGGCTCATGCAGTCGTCTTCATGTGGGGGCGGATCGATGGCGCAACGCGGTGGCGCCCATCAGTGAAGTATCGCCTACGGCCATCGACGCGTGAAATCGGGCCGCCCGATCGCGGCGGGTTCGAACCGACTACGCCGGGTCCGAGCCTCGGACCCGTTCGAGCACGACGGCGCCCTTCTCGGCCGGCGGCCTCCGTGCGGAGAACCCGTCGAACTCCTCGAGCCAGCGCTCGACCGTCGATCGTTCGTCGGGACGGTCGGCGTCGTCGAGGATCACGACGAGGTCCTGCGACCCCGCGTCGAGGAACGCCGGCAACGCCGGATACCTCGCGTCGGGTGCCGTGGCCGCCGGAGGGCCGTCGACGAAGAGGAGGCCGACCTCGCGCAGGTCGTCCGTCATGCGGAGGTCGTACCACGGCTGGGGTTCCGACTGCGGCGTGCGGCGGTACTCCACGAGCGGTGCGTGGCGCACTTCGACCGTGTCGTCGAGACCGTACGACGCGACGAGCTCCCGGGAACGTGCCGCGAACTCGGCGTCGTGCTCGAGGGAGACGAGTCGCCCCCCGACCTTCCGGACCGCAAGCCCCAGCCAGACGCTGGAGGTGCCGCTGCCGCACTCGACGACGAGGGCGGGTCGGTCTCGGAGGAGCCGATTCACGACGATGCGAAGGATGTCGGGGGAGGCCGCCCAGCCGCGGAGCGGTGGCATCGGCTGCGTGACGCCGAGCACCTCCCGCAGCTCGGTCCACGCCATGACCTGCTCGGAATCGTTGATCCCGGCATTGGTGATGTGCCGACGGAGCGCCGGGAGCTGGACGTCCTGGAACCGCTTCACGCTCGCGTGGACGTCGGCCACGGCATCGTAGATGCGTCCGTCCTGCCGCTGTCCGGCGATCTCGAGCTGCTGCAGCACGGACTCCAGCCGCGACGCGTCGGCCGACACCCGACCGGCGAGATCGGCGATCTCGTCGTGCAGGCCGTCGGCCCGCGCCGCGCGCCGGGCGTACCGGAGGATGGCGAGGCCGAGACATCCGAGCGCCCACATGCCGATCAGGACCAGCAGCGCACCGACATCGATGGAGCCGATGGCGAAGAGCGCCACTGCTGTTCCGAGCCAGATCACGGATGCGGTGGCGGTCGCCAGGGGAACGGCGATGTTCCGGTTGCTCACTTCGATGGCCTCCATCGGGTCATGGCCATCAGACTACGGTGTCGAGGCGGAGCGCGCCGACCCGACCGCGCCTCGGACCGACCGCCGAGGGCGACATGCCGACCCGGGCCGAGGCCGCGGAAGATGTGAGATCGTGGAGCCGTGCAAGCCGTTACTCCGTCGTCGCGGGTGCAGGTCGCCGACGACCGCGCCGTGGAACCGTCGACTCCTCGACGGCGCGCCCTCCGGGTCGACCGTGCCGCAGCACGCGCTCGCCTGGCCGCGTTCCGGAGCGTGGTCGGCCGACTGGCCGCGACGTCGCGGAGCCTGCTCCGGGGCCGCGGGAACGGACGACCTGGCGCGCGGCGGAGCACGACGCTGCTCCCGCCCGTCGTGGCAGCGGCCGCGGACGGCTTCGAGCTGCCGTACTTGCGCGACCCCGACCGCCCAGAGCGCCCCTCCATCGAAGAGCTGTGCCGAGAACTCGAGTCGTTCGACGTGATCTCGTTCGACCTGTTCGGAGTCGTGCTGCAGTCGACCGTCGAGACACCGGCCGACGTGTTCCGGGTCGTCGGCGCCAAGCTGGGGCTCATGGGGTTCGCCGAGATCCGGAGTGCCGCCGAGGCGCAGGTACGCCGCAGCTCGGATCCCGACCGGGTGCACGCCACGGCGTTGCTCGACGAGGTCTACGCCGAGCTGGCCGCGCGACACGGAGTCGCCCCGGCCGTCCGCGCGGTCGAGGAGGCGACGGTGATCGAGCTCACGAGGCCGAATCCCGACATCCGCGCCGTCTACGATCACCTCGAGGCGATGGGGAAGCGGATCGTCTTCACCGGGAACGTGGCACTGGACCCCGTGAACGTCGGGCGGCTGCTCGAACGCAACGGGTACGGCGATCGCCTGGACGCCGACCTCGTGAGCGGGCCGTCTGCGCGCGAACACGTCAGGTCGGCCCCTGAGACGCTGCTCGACCTCGTCGCGCCCGATCTGCGTGCGGCGCACGTCGGCGAGGTCTCGGTGTCGGAGGCCGCACGCCTGGAACCGATCGGAGTCCATGTCGTCGGGTACCGTACCGCACGGTCGTTCGTTCGCGAGGCGGACATGGACACGCTCGCCGGGAGCTTCTACGGCGCGGTCGTCGAGAACGTCATGGGAGCGGAAGCCTGGAACGGGAACGCCCACTACGCACACGGGTTCCGCGTCGGCGGGATCCTCGCGCTCGGGTACAGCGAGTTCCTCGAGCGGCTCGCGCGCGAGCGACGCGTCGACCGGATCCTCTTCTGCGGCCGCGGGTCGTACCTGATCTCGCAGGTGTACACGCGATTCAACGGCTCGGTTGAGAGCGCCTACATCGGCACCTCGCGCACGGCCCTGTTGGGGATCACGCTCGGCCGGCACTTCGGCGACTACCTCAACCGGACCGTCTTCCGGTGGCTCGCCGACTCGGACGAGTCGCGGACGATCGGCCAGATCCTGTCCGACACCGGATTCGGCTACCTGCTCCCGCACCTCGAGGGTGCGGACATCGAGCGCTTCCTCTTCCCGTCGGGCGGCGCGCCGAGCGCGATCCGCCGCCGGCTCGAGAAGTTCCTGTGGGACCACCGGCGCGAGATCGAGGAGCACAACGCCCAGAGCCGGTCCGCGGCGAAGCGCATGCTCGAGGACGCCATCGGCGACGCGCAGCGAGTGCTCGTCGTGGACCTCGGCTGGGCGGGCACCACGGCGCAGGTCATCCGCGAGTTCGTCCACGACGAGATCGGCGAGGATCGCGAGGTGATCGGCGCGCTGCTGTGCAGCAGCCGCTCGAGGGGCACGTCCGACGCGATCGCGACCGGTCTCCTGACCGCATACCTCCAATCGGCGACGCACAACATGGACCTCACGAGGCTCCTCGTGCCCAGCGGGCCGCATCCGGCGCAGCTCGACGACCTCCAGCGATACCCCATCGAGTACCTGTTCGCCGAGCCGGAGGCCACCGTCACCGGCTACGGGTTCGACGCATCGGGGGAGCCGCGGGCCCTGACCGGCAACAACACGCCGCCGAACGTCGACCAGATCCGCGAGATGCAGCGGGGCGTCCTCGATTTCGCGGCCGCATACACGTCGTCCTCGGCCGGGTTCGCCGTCTGCCGGCCGATCTCGCCGTACGTCGCATACAGCCCGATGAAGAACGCCATGGGGCGCGACCGGTATCGCGACGCCGTCTACCGCGACTTCGCCTACGACACGGGCCCGGCACTGTTCGCGCCCACCGCGAGTCCTGGACGGTTCGGAGACCTGTCGGGCGAGGCGGTGGGGCGTGCCGTCGCAGCCGATCGCTCGCTCGAACCATGGCCCCCGCGCTCCCACAGGGATCGCATCCTGTTCGTCGCCGCCGATCTCGCCGACACCGACGCCGCCCGCGGTCTGCTGAGGCAGTGCGATCTCGCCGTCTCGCTCGGATACGAGCCGATCGTCTGGACCGCCCGGACCGGGGCGCTGTCGCGCGACTTCCGCGCACAGGGGTATCCGGTGAGCGTCGTCGAGCCGGCCGAGCTGTCCGATCCGACGGTCGCCGAGCTGTCCGCTCGGGGCGTTCGGTTGGTCGTGTGCGACTCCGTGACGGTCGACGGGTTCGTCAGGCGCTTCGAGGGGCGACTTCCGCTCGTCTGGAACGTGCGCGCGACCGACGACCTGCCAGAGCTGCTGCGCTCGGATCCCGACCGGGCCGCCGCACTCCGGCGCAGCCCGAACCTCTGCTGCACCGACGACCACGCGGCAGCCGTGATCTCCGAGTACGCCGACGGCCCGGTCGCCGTGGTCGGGGACTCGGCCGTCGATCGGGCGGCGGAGCCGCTGCACCCGGTCGACAGGCCGGCCGGCGTGTTCCGGTTCGCGCTCCTCGGAATCCTCGAACCGCGGTCGGGCATCGATGTCGCCGTCGCCGCCTTCCGCTCACTGCCGGAGACGTACCGGCAGCGTGCCGAGCTGCACCTGGCGGGCACCTTCACGAACCGCGGCACGAGCTTCGCCTCGTTCGTCTTCGGCCGGATCCAGCACGAGCCGAACATCAGGTTCCACGATCTGGGTTCCGATGAACGCTCCCGGAGCGCGTTCCTCTCCGACGCGGACGTCGTGGTCGCCGCCGCCGCGGACGAGTCGTGCTCATCCGTCATCCGGGAGGCGGCGATGCTCGCGAGACCACTCGTCGCGACCGTCGAATCCGGAGCGGCAGGACTCGTTCGACCGCAAAACGGCACGCTCGTCGGCCTCGGCGACGTCGAGGCCCTCCGCGACGCGTTCATCGAACTGATCGATGCCGATCCCTCCGACCTGGTCGAGATGGGTGCCGCCTCGAGGGAGCGCTACGCGCATCACGCGAGCCGCGAGGCGCACCGTCGAGCGCTGGGCGAGCTGTTCCGACAGCGGATCACCGCAGGGGCGACGGGCGAGACGGCACCTCGATGTGATGGGCACGAGCCGCGATCGCGGGCCGAGCAGCTCGTGAACGCAGGCGCGCCGGTCATCGTGTCGCTGACGTCGTTCCCGGCGCGGATCGCGTCGATCGGGGCGTGCATCGATTCGCTCCGCGCCCAGACGCTCGAGGCGGATGCCGTCATCCTCTGGCTCTCCGTCGCGCAGTTCCCCGGACGAGAGGCCGACCTGCCGCGAGACCTGCTCGGCCGCCGTGACGACGTGTTCCGCATCGAGTGGGTCGACGAGGACCTCGGCCCGCACAAGAAGTACTTCTACGCGGCGCAGGCCCACCCCGACGCGCTCATCGTGACGGTCGACGACGACGCCGTGTACGGCACACGGCTGCTTCGGAACCTCGTCGAGGGGCACCTGGAGCAGCCGCACTCGATCGTCTGCGACCGCGCGAACCTGATGCTCTTCCGGCCCGACGGAACGCCGCGCGAGTACGACGGGTGGGCCTATGGCGTCGACCATCTCCGCGGAACGCTGACCTACCAGCTCCTTCCGACCGGGGTCGGCGGTGTGCTCTATCCGCCCGGATCGCTTCCACCCGAGGCGTTCGTCTCGTCCGCGATCCTCGAGACCTCGCCGTACGCGGACGACCTCTGGCTCAAGGTCATGACGAGCGCGAACGGATTCCCGGTGTGGATGCCGCGCGAGCGCTCCGGCTACCAGCTCATCGAGGAGACCCAGTCCTCCGCCCTGTGGAAGTCGAACGCGATCCAGCGCGGGAACGACGAGGCGCTCGCCCGAGTGCTCGCGTACTTCGACCGGGCGATCGAGGACCGAGCGGCGCTCCTGCGACGGATCCTCGGAGTCGGACCCGACGGGGTGTTCGTCGAGCCTCGCGGATCCGAGGTGGTCCCGCTCGTCGGACTCACATCAGATAGGGCCTGAGCCGCGTACGGGAGACGAGCAGGCCCACAGCGAGGGGGAGCAGGTAGGCGAGAAGGAACGTCCACTTGGTCGGTTCCATTCCGGCGCGCTCGGTGAACCACAGGACGAGCGTGTGGGTCAGGATGATCGGCAGCGCCACGGCCGCCCAGGCGGTGATCATCGGCGCGGACCACCGGGGAAGGACGCCGTCGGTCCACTCGGCGACGAGGATGAGCCCGCATGAGATGAGTGCGCCGGCGACCATGCTCACGAGCGGGTCTCCGAGGTCGGCGTACTTGAGGTCGAGCGGCGCGACGACACCGAACCCGCCGGCGATCAGGAGCGGGACCGCGACGGCTGCACCCACGACGAGGGGCCGGCCGATGCTCGCCCGGTGCGTGCGAAGCAGGCGCCCGGCGCCGATGAAGGCGACGGCGGGAAGCGCGAGTCCGAGACCAGCGGGGATCGCGGTGATCGTCGACGGTGAGACGAGGCACCAGAGCACCCCGAGTCCTCCTGCAATCCAGACGAGTGGCGGCGAGATCCTCTGCAGCACGCGCATCAGCACGGCCGCGAAGAACAGCGTGGTGATGAACCAGAACGGGGAGTACGGGCGACCGGCGTACGAGCCCCCCGCTGCGGCCCGCAGCAGCCAGTCGGGGTCGATCGCGCCGTCCGCCGCCAGCAGTGCGGTCTGGAAGATCACGGTGACGATCAGGAGCCAGAACAGATAGGGCACCACGAGCGCGCGGGCGCGACGCCGAGTGTCAGCGCCGATCGGGCGATGGTCGTTCCAGAGATACCCGGTCAGCACGAAGAAGATGACGGTGTGCCAGGTGGAGAACCACGCGGGCGCCCACTCCTCCTGCCAGTTGTGGGTCAGGACGATGCTCGCGACCGTGACGATCCGGAGGAGGTCGATGCCGATGCTGCGATCTCGTCGGGGCAGGTCGGATGCCGCGACCTCGATGCCGAGCCGGCTCGCGGCGGTGCCCGATGCGTTCGCCGTCGGACTGATCGCATCGGAGCGGGTCGCATCGGGTCGGCTCGCGAACGATCGGCCCGAGAACGATCGGCCCGTCATCGGGCGGTTCGGCGGGTCGAGCGGGGCAGTCGTATCGGTCAACGTCCGTGTTCCGGTTCGGTTGGTGGCAACGCGACGATCCTGGGCCGTGGCCGATCATCGGCGACACTGTACCCCAGCGATCGCCCTGCGCCGGTACATGCGGCCGTGGAGCGGCACGGGTCGCGGGCGCGGCTTGGGGTATTGTTTTCAAGTTCGTCGCGCGAGATCCGCCGCGACGCGATCGACCGTTCGCCCGGCTCCCAGATTCTCTCGAAGATCCCTTCTGATCGTGCGATGAGTGAGAGGAAATCACCCGAATGGATGCCGGGACCGCCGTACGACCGCAGAACATCGCCGTCGACCTCGACGGAACGCTCATCGCCACCGATCTCCTCTGGGAATCCGGACTTCGCTACCTGATGTCCTCGCCGGCCGCGCCGTTCCGCGCCGTCGGCATGCTCTCGCGCGGCAAGTCGGCGCTGAAGACCTCGATCGCCGCCGAGGTCGATCTCGATCCCGAACTCCTGCCCTACCGCGCCGACGTCGTCGCCTGGCTCCGATCGGCGAAGGACGACGGTGCGAGGATCGTCCTCGCGACCGCGGCGGCGCGTCCCTACGCAGAGGGCGTCGCGGAGCACCTCGGGCTCTTCGAGGCGGTCATCGCGACCGATCTCGGCGGCCCGAACATGCGTTCCGGGGCCAAGGCCGCGGCGATCGACGACCACTTCGACGGCGAGCCGTGGCTGTACGTCGGCGATTCCCACGCGGATCTCGCCGTGTGGCGCGGCGCTTCCGCCGCCGTCACGGCCGAGGCGCCGCCGCGCGTGCGCTCGGCCGTCGACCGCATGGACATCCCGGCGACCCACCTCGAGTCGCCGCAGACGAGCACGGCACGGGCGTGGGCGAAGCAGTTGCGGATCCACCAGTGGATCAAGAACATCCTCGTCCTGCTCCCGCTCGTCACGTCGCACCTCTGGACCGTGACGGCCATCGTCGACTCGCTCGTCGCGTTCCTCGCCTTCGGGTTCGCCGCGTCGTCCGTCTACGTCTGGAACGACCTTCGCGACCTCGACACCGATCGTGCGCATCGCACGAAACGCCGGAGGCCGCTGGCCGCCGGACGACTCCCGATTCCGCAGGCCGTCGTGGTGGCCGTCGTGTTGGCGATCCTCAGCCTGGTGCTCAGCGCCATCGTGGGGTGGCTGTTCCTCGTCTGCATCCTCGTCTACGTCGTGGTGACGACCGTCTACACCGCGTACCTCAAACGCAAGCTGATCGCCGACGTGGTCACGCTGGCGGTGCTCTACACGTGGCGGATCGTCGCGGGCTGCGCGGCGGTCATGGTGGCGCCGTCGATCTGGCTGCTCGCCTTCTCGATCTTCCTCTTCTTCAGCCTGGCCGTCATGAAGCGCTACGCGGAGCTCGTGAACCACGAGTCGAACGCGAAGGGGCGAGGGTACGAGAACGCCGACGCTCCCGTGCTCCTGTCGACGGGCATCTCGGCCGGCCTGGTCGCGACGCTGGTGCTCGTGCTCTACCTGGACTCGCCGCAGGTCACCCGGCTCTACGAGAACCCGATCGTGATGTGGGCGCTGGTGCCGCTCGTGCTGTACTGGCTCACGCGCACCTGGTCGTTGGCCGGTCGGAAGAAGATGGACGATGATCCCATCCTGTTCGCCGCCCGTGACCGTGTGAGCTTGATGGTCGTCGCCCTGGCGGCCGTCGTCGTGGTGATCGCGTCCCTCTGAGGGACGCATCCTGTGCAGAGAGAGGTGTGCCGATGGCCCTGACCTTCGGAGTCTGGGTGATGTTGATCACGGGTGTCCTGCTGAACGCAGGGGCCCAGCTGCTGATCAAGGCGGGAACGACCGCGCTCGGCGGGCAGCTCGTCTCGCCCGACGGCATCGTGCAGACGGTGTTCCGCGTGCTCTTCCAGCCGTTCATCCTCGGCGGACTCGCCGCCTACGTCGTCAGTGTCGGCCTGTGGATCGTGGTGCTGTCGAAGGCTCCGGTCTCGGTGGCCTACCCGATGCTCTCGATCGGCTACATCGTGAACGCCTTCCTGGCGTACTTCCTGTTCGGTGAGGCGCTCAGCGTCTGGAAGCTCGTCGGAATCGGCGTGATCGTGCTCGGCGTGTTCATCCTGGCCCGAGCCGGAGCGACCGCGTGAGAGTGCTCGTGACCGGAGCGAGCGGGTTCGTCGGGCGCCGCATCTGCGCCCAGCTCGCCGCGAACGGCCACGACGTGATCGCGACCGACCGCCACGGTCAGCGCCTCGCGGGCGATCTCGCCGACACCGCGTTCGCCTCGAGCCTGCCCGACGTCGATGCGGTCGTCCATGCGGCGGCCGTGCAGTACGTCACGTCGCCCCGCCCGCGGTTCGTGCGCAAGCGGTGGTTCGAGCGCAACAACGTGACGGCGACCCAGAACCTCGCGGACCGGTATTCGGGGCGCGTGCGGTACTTCCTGCTCATCGGCACGTCGATGATGTACTCCCAGCGGCATCGTGCCACATACGCGACGACCGATCCGCTCACCGGTGAAGGGGTCTACTCCCGGTCGAAGCTCGAAGCCTACGAGGTGGTCGAGCGCATGGACAACCCGTTCGGCGTGCTCGTGCCGACCATCATCGGCGGCCCCGGACGCGCCGGCCTCTTCGGCATGTTCGTGCTCACCGTGCAGCGCTGGGGACTCGCAGCCATGCCCGGCGCCTGCACGGCGAAGACGCAGATGGTCCACGTCGACGATGTCGCCGCACTCGTGCGAGTCATGGTCGACACCGAGGCGACCGGCTTCCGCAACGCCGGCGGACCCGATCCCCTCTCGATCAGCCAGTGGATCGACATCGTCCAGAGCGTCGTCGGCGTGGAACGCGTCCGACGCGTCCGGATCCCGTACTGGGCGATCCGCTTCGGCGCGTGGCTGACCGCCTACCGATTCCTGGCCAGGGAGCAGACGCTCATGCTCGGTCAGGATCACGTGCTCGACATCTCGCGGTCCGAGGAGCTCGGCTGGCATCCGCAGTACTCGAACGAGCGGATCCTGCGCGATATCGCCACCGGTTGGCTCGAGGAGCACGCCCCGAAGGCCGAGAGCGCTTCGTGACCATGTCATGGCGTCGCAACGCGGTCTGGGTGGTCCTCGGCCTCGCGCTGCTCGCGGCGGCATCGCTCGCTGCGACCAGGGTTCCCGTGTACGGCGATGACTTCCGCCTCGCCCAGAAATCGTTCGACATGTTCGACGGGTCGCTCGGTGGCGTGCTCAAGGATTCGTGGAACACCGGTTGGCAGCCGAACCGGTTCAACCCGGTCGGCCGGTTCTTCGCCTTCACCTACCATTTCCTCGCGTTCGACGTCTCCGCGCAGTTCGGCGTGAGCATCCACTGGTTCTACCGCCTCGGCGCGTTCGTGCTCCTCGTGCTCCTCGTGCTCGCAGCGTCCGCGTTCATGCTCATCGGGGTGCGGTTCATGAGCGTCGAGAACCGCTGGCTGACGTTCGGGCCGGTCTTCGCGGGCATCGCGGCCGGGCTCGCGATCACGATGCAGTTGCATCCCTGGTCTCACGACCCGATGCTCACCATCAGCGAGATCGGGCTCACCTCCTGGGCGCTGTCGTTCGCATTCCTCGCGCTGGCGCTGCGGGTCGCGTCCCGCCCGCCGTCGCTCGCGGGGTACCTGGGCGTCGGCGCGGTGGCCGTCGTCGGCACCATGTTCTACGAGACGTTCGTCGCCGCGGTGGCGGCCGCCGGGCTGGTCTGGCTGTGGGTGCTGGTGCGCGACATCCGTGTTGGAGCGAAGCCGTGGCATGCCCTGACGTTGGCCGCCGTCGGCGCGCTGGCGCCGCTGCTCGTCTTCGTGCTCGGCCGGGTCTACGTCGCCTCGCTCGACCTCCCGCCCTATCCAGGCACCGAGCTCGAGTTCGGTCCTGCAGGACTCGTGCCGTTCTCGTTCCTCGCGCTGGGCATGGTTCCCGCCTCCGCGTGGCCCGAGGCCGCACGGTACGTCTCGGGCGGCGGCGATGCCGGGATCTTCCCGGCAGGGGCGATCACGCTCAGTTCCGCCTCGATCGCGACGACGGCGGTCATCGTGCTCGTGCTCGGCATCGGTGCCGCGCTCGCGCGTGCCGACATCCGACGGAGGCTCGTCTTCGCGAGGCGCGGTTGGGTGGTCGGCGGAGTGCTCCTGCTCGTCGTGGGCCTGATGCTCGCCATGCACTCCTTCACCGAGAAGTACATCGCCGAGATCACCTCCCCGGGCGACATCTACCTGTCGTACACCGGTCTCGCCGTGGTCGTCGTGATGATCGTGTTCGCCGCGCTGCTCGCCGCGAGGCGCCGCCTGCTGCTCGTGATCGTCCTCCTCCCGATCGCCGGTGCCTTCGTCACGGCCCAGCAGGCGGTGAACTGGTCCGTCGCGAACGCCGCCGGCGCCGACAACTCCACGAACCGCGCCATCACCGCGATGGCCGTCCGATGGGAACCCGACGAGGCGGTGCGGTGCGACGCGCTGCGCGCCTGGGACGAGGGTCACAACTGGCGCCCGTACTACCGGGAGGCCGTCATCCCGAGTCTCAACGCGAACTACGAGCGCCTCTTCGGCGAGCCGTTCTGCGCGGGCTACGCCATCACCGAGTAGCGCGCTTCCGCTCGCGTGCGGGCGAGTGCCGGTTCGCCGGCGCGCGGACGGGCGAGCATGACGGATGCCGCGGGCGAACGCTCGCCCGCG
This sequence comes from Agromyces allii, assembly GCF_009749385.1. Lineage (GTDB taxonomy): Bacteria > Actinomycetota > Actinomycetes > Actinomycetales > Microbacteriaceae > Agromyces > Agromyces allii. Next base: position 259,771 of record NZ_WBIN01000006.1, read on the forward strand.
GCATCCGATCGCCGTCGTGGTTCAGCTGACGGGCGTCACACGAACGCGGCGCTGCCCGTGATCTTGCGGCCGACGATGAGCGTGTTCATCTCGCGCGTGCCCTCGTAGGAGTAGAGCGCCTCGGCGTCGGCGAAGAAGCGCGCGACGTCGTACTCGAGCGTGATGCCGTTGCCGCCGCAGGCCTCGCGGGCCCAGGCGACCGTCTCGCGCATGCGCGCCGTCGTGAACGCCTTGGCGAGGGCGGAGTGCTCGTCGCGCTGCTCGCCGCGGTCGAGCATCTCGGAGACGCGCACGACCATGCCGAGCGAGGCCGTGATGTTGCCGAGGCTCTTCACGAGCAGGTCCTGGATGAGCTGGTGCGAGCCGATCGTCTTGCCGAACTGCACGCGCTCGCCGGCGTACTTGACGGCCGCCTCGTAGGCGCCCATCGCCGTGCCGACGGCGGCCCAGGCGACCTCGGCGCGGGTGAGTCGCAGCACCTGCGCGGTGTCGCGGAACGAGTTCGCGTTCGCCAGGCGGTTGGACTCGGGCACGACGACGTTCTCGAGCGTGATGTCGGCGTTCTGCACCGCGCGCAGGCTGATCTTGCCCTGGATCTTCGTGGCCGTGTAGCCGGGCGTCGAGGTGGGCACGATGAAACCCTTGACCTGGTTGTCGTCGACGTCCTTCGCCCAGATGATCGTGATGTCGCTGAACGTCGCGTTGCCGATCCAGCGCTTCGAGCCGTTCAGCACCCACGTGTCGCCGTCGCGCTTCGCGGTGGTTCGCAGGCCCTGCGCCGAGTCGGAGCCCGAGAGCGGCTCGGTCAGGCCGAACGCGCCGATGATCTCGCCGCTCGCGAGCTTGGGGATCCACTCGTCGCGCTGCTCCTTGGAGCCGCACACGCTGATGCTGCCCGTGGCGAGGCCGTTCTGCACGCCCACGAACGTCGCGACCGACGCATCGACGCGAGCGAGCTCCATGGCCACGAACCCGCGGAAGACGGCCGAGTTCTCGAACGGCTTCGTCTCGTCCCAGCCGAACGAGAGCACGCCGTGCTCGGCGAGCGGCTTCACGATCTGCATGGGGAACTCGGCCCGCTCCCAGTAGTCGCCGACGATCGGCTTGACCTCGGCCTCGAGCCACGCGCGAAGTTCGGCGATGGCCTGCTTCTCGCGGTCGGTGAGGAGGGATTCGTACGAGTAGAAGTCGCTCGCGAGCGGCTCGAAGGTCATGACTGCTCCTATGCGTCGTCGGATGCCACGAGCCTACGTCCGTGATCCGATCGTCATCCGGCCGTTGGTAGCTTTGAGGGAATTCTCGGAAGGGGCCACACGGGATGTTTGTGTCCATCGGCAATACCCCGCGCGACTACGCGTGGGGCTCGACGACGGCGATCGCCGGATTCCGCGGGGTGCCCGCTTCGGGCGCCCCCGAGGCCGAGCTCTGGCTCGGCGCGCACGCCGGATCGCCGGCCCGCATCATCGGCGGCGGCGGCGATGCGGCGGCCGGGTACACCGACCTCGCAGCGTGGATCGCGGCCGATCCGGCCGCAGCGCTGGGCCCGGAGCTCGCGGCGCGGGGCGCCCGGCTCCCGTTCCTGCTGAAGGTGCTCGCCGCGGCCGAGCCGCTCTCGCTGCAGGCGCATCCGACGCCCGAGCAGGCCCGCGCCGGCTTCGCACGCGAGGAGGCCGAGGGCATCGAGCTCACGGCCTACGACCGCAATTACAAGGACGAGTTCCACAAGCCCGAACTGATCGTCGCCGTGAGCGACACCTTCGACGCGCTGTCGGGCTTCCGCCCGCTCGACGAGGTGGCCGGCGTGCTGGAGGCGCTCCGCGAGGCCGACGCGGCCGGGGCCGCGGGCGAGCCGCAGCCGGGTGCGCTCGACCTCCTCGCCGAGCACCTCGCCTCGGAGCAGCCGCTCCGCGACACCGTCGAGTGGCTGCTCCGCGACGGACGCGGGGGCGACACCGGCGAGGCCTCATGGGTGACCGAACGCGTGACGGCGCTCTCGGCATCCGCCATCGCCCTCGACTCGGCGTACGCGCCGTCGTTCGCGACCGTCGGCGTGCTCGCCGAGGCGTACCCCGGCGACCCGGGCATCGTCATCTCGCTGCTGCTGAACCGCGTGCGACTCGTGCGCGGCGAGTCGCTCTACCTGGCGGCTGGCAACATCCACGCCTACCTCGAAGGCCTCGGCATCGAGCTCATGGCCGCGAGCGACAACGTGCTGCGCGGTGGCCTCACGCCCAAGCACATCGACGTCGACGAACTGCTCGACGTGCTCGACTTCACGCCGATCGCGCCGCCGAGGCTCGCGCCGGAGCGCCTGGGCGAGGGCGTCGAGGTCTTCCGGCCCGATGTGCCCGACTTCGTGCTCTACCGGGTCGAGGCGAGCAGTACGACGACGGATGCCGCGAGCTCGCCGATCGTGCTCGACGGCCCGGCGATCGTGGTCGCCGAGGGCGGCGACCTCGTGGTCGCGGGCGCCTTGGGCTCGGCATCCGTCGCGCGCGGCGCATCGCTCTACGTCACGCCCGACGAGCTGGGCCTCACCGTGACGGGCGACGGCATCGCCTGGATCGCGACGACCGGGCGCTGAGCTTGCGGCCTGCCGGCCGTTTCGGACGCCGGGCCGATCGCGACCTCACGAGGGACGGATACGATGGGTTCTCGTGCGCACGATTCACAAGGTCCTGGTCTTCCCCGCGTGGGACGACAATCCGTATCTGAACCTGCTGAGTCTCGCCCCGAGGACAGGCGGCTTCGAGTTCTCGGGCTCGACCACGAACGACTCCCTGCGGAGCGCCGCAGCGAACTTGGGCGCCCGCGACGTGCTCCACCTGCACTGGACTTCGCCGATCCTGCAGCGCTGCGAGACCGATGCCGACGCCTGGGCGGCGCTCGCCCAGTTCACGATCCTCCTGCGCGACGCGCAGGAACGCGGGGTCCGCGTGATCTGGACCGTGCACAACCAGCTGCCCCACGAACTCGCCCACCGCGATGCCGAGATCGCGCTCTACCGATTGCTCGCGGAATCCGTCGACGTGATCCACGTCATGGCCCCCGCGACGGCGCGACTCGTCGCGGACATCTGCGAGCTCCCGGCCGACCGGGTCCGGATGCTGCCCCACCCGAGCTACCTCGGCGTGTACGGGGTGCCTCCGTCGAAGGCCGAGGCGCGGCGTATGCTCGGCGTCGGAGCCGATGAGCCGACGGTGCTCTTCCTGGGCCAGATGCGACCGTACAAGGGCCTCTCCACGCTGCTCACGGCCGTTCGGACCCTTGCCGAACGGGGTGAACCGACCCCCACGCTCCTGCTCGCCGGCTCGGCGAAGCCCGAGGCGCAGGAGGAGATCGAACGGGCTCTGCCCGCCGGAGCCCGCGTGATCACCCGATTCGGGTTCGTACCGGATGGCGACGTCGGAACGTGGTTCGCCGCGGCCGATGTCGCGGTGTTCCCGTACTCCGCGATCTTGAACTCGGGCAGCCTCCACCTGTCCGCGGCGTTCGAGGTTCCGGCGATCCTGCCGCGCGAGGAGCACCTCGTCGAGCAGTTCGGGGCGGAGCCCTGGGTGCGGTTCTTCGACACCGAGGCGCCAGTCGAATCCATGGCCCGTCTGCTGTCGGATGTGGTCCGCGACCCGGTGGGTCCGAATCTCACACCGGAGTTCGACCGGTTCAACGGATCCATCTCGCCGTGGCTCGTCTCAGCGCAGTACAGTCGCCTCCTCGAGGAGCTGGTGGGGGAGCCACCGGAGCACAGCAGCTCCTGAGCAGGAGGTCGTCGACATCGACCGGGGGGTGCCCCGAAGGCGCCTGGGCGATCGTCGATGACGTTCTGGTCTCGGGTGTCGGCAGTCCGAGGCGCAGATGGCGGTCAGACGGCGTCCGACCGGGCATCGCTCGGCCGGCGGATCCTTCGGCTCGTGGCGCGCCCGACGCGCGCTGCGGCGCGTTTCAGCCAGTTCGACCGTCGTGCGAGACGGATGCCGCGAGGGTCGAACGTCATGAGGAACCGGTCGAACCGGTCGTACTCGGGAGTCACCGCGTCGAACCGGGTCGTTAGGACCTCGCCGGTCGCGACATCGCGGAGTGCGGGGCGCAGGAAGACGTGCTTCGGCAGAGCCGAGTGGGCGATCGTGCCGGTCCACTGCATGTTCTCGTCGTCGCCCTGCGAGCTCGCCGACATCGGGTGCGCTGCGCCGGTCGCCTCGTCGTACAGCACGGGCTCGAGTGCGTACGCCGAGATCGACCCGGCGAACCGAATGGTCAGGGCGGAACCGGTCTCCACGCTGAGGAGCGCCGCGTTCACCTCGCGGGCTCGCGCGAGCCTGCGCTCGAGAAGCTCTGGTTCGAGGGGTCGGGATGCGAGCTCGGGGATCGCGGTCAGGGGAGCGGGGTGGCGCCGTTCGAGCGTTCGGGTCAGGTCGAGCACCGCCGCCCCATCGACGCCCGATTCGAGGACGGCGCGCGACAGGTCGTGGAGGAGCGCATCTGCGAAGTACTCCTGCTCGAACGGGTCGGGTTCGCCATCGGGTCGCTCGACAGCGCGACGCCAGTGGTGCAGTCGCACCGCGAGGTCGGTCTCGGCGCCGCTGAAGAGCGTCGCGATCGTCGTCGCGAGGCCGTACCACCCGCCGTCGATGAGCTGCAGGAGCATTCGCTTGTTCGGTTCGCGCACGGCGTCGGGGCCGAGGTCGAGCACCTCGACGATCTCGCCGACGAGGCCGGCGATCTCGTCGTCCTGCGCTCGGGTGCGGTCCTCAGACCGGAAGTACTTCGCGAGGTGCACCCATCCGTCGCGGGCGAGGAAGAGCATCGCGTAGCGATCGCGAAGCTCGTCGGAGGCGTGATCGCGGATCAACCGAGCGCACGCCAGTTCCTGGGTCAGGTAGCTCTTGACGGCCTCGGCCGAAGCGGCCTTCGCCGTCATCGACGACGCGCCGGGGCGCTCGCGGTAGAGATAGACGACGTTCTCGACGACGTCGAGGCGTTCTGCGGCGAGATACGCGGTCACCATCGGCACGATGTCGTTGGAGCGCGGGACATCCGGGAAGCGGATGTCGGACGCCTCCCAGAACGACCGCCGGAACGCCTTGTTCCAGCAGGGGCGCCCGTTGATCAGGGTCGGCTCGTCGTGAATCGTGATCCCACGGCTGGGCGCGGCGTATGCGGGCCAGTTCGCGGTGGGGCGCCACGTGCTCGTGGGCGAGAACTTCACGTAGTCGCCGAACGCGATGTCGGACCCCGAGCCCTCGAGGCTGGCGACGAGCGAGCGGTACGCCCCTTCGGGGACGAGATCGTCGCCGTCGCAGAACACGAGATACCGGCCGCGCGCGTGGTCTGCGCCGATGTTGCGCGCCGTTCCGCCGCCGCGCGTCACCGAATCGATGACGCGGAGTCGCGAGTCGGTCGCCGCGATCTCCTCGAGCGCCGCACGGGTGCCGTCGGTCGAATGGTCGTCGACGACGATGACCTCCATGCCGTCGAGGTCCTGCGCGAGGACCGACGAGAGCGTCTCGCCGATCCAGGGCCTCGTGTTGTGCGCCGGGATCACGACGGAGAGCAGCGGGGCCGTCGTCGCGTCGCCGATCGGCCGCGCGAGTCCCGCGTAATCGAGCTCCTCGCGGGTCAGTCCGGAGACGGGGGCGTCCTGCGCGGAGAGGGCGTCCAGCCGCTCGAGCGCCTCCAGCGTCTCGCTGCCGGGATCCGTGCCCGCCTCGTTTCGGAGGGCTGCGCGCTGCATGGCGGCGTCGGCGGCCAGTTCGAGGTACGCGGTCGGAGCGTCGGCCGGGAACCCGGGCGACGCGTCCCCGGTCCACACGTCGAAGGGGAACGCAGCGAGGAGCGCGTGAGGATCCCACACCGCGGCGGGTACCGGCCCGAGCGCGATCGCCTCGTCGATGGAGCTCGCGAAACGGACGTCGGGTCGACCGGTGCCGGCGTAGTGGTCGAGGTACTTGAACGGGTTCTCCGCCACCGCGGTGATCGGTCTCGACGGGATCCCGAGTGCGTCGGCGATGATGAGCGCGTGCAGTGAACTCGCCGCGACGAACTCGCTCGCCGCGATCTCCTCGACCATCGTCCAGGGGTCGGTGAGCGGGCTCAGCGTGCCCTCGTGAGTGAATCGATCGAGCTCGTGCAGGTTCGGCACGACGAGCACGGACCGGCGCTTCGACGGCGAAGCCGCGGCGAACTCCGGGAAGAGGTGGGGGATGAGCAGGGCGGGATCGCCGTAGACCGCGGGGGCGGCGATGCCGCGCGCCGCGAGCACGGCCCGCGTGTACGGCCCGCGGACGGCGCGGACGTCGAGCGACGGGGTGAACTGCTGGTCGTCGATCTTGCCGTTGACACCGGTGCCCCAGACGACGTCGCCTGGCCGGCTCAGGTGCAACACCGATCCCACGCTGAGGACCCGTCGAGCGCGGCCCGTGTCACGCCGGCCGACGCGCTCCGCGAGGATGCGCTGCATGACGAGCGGTCCGAGCAGATCGCCGAAGTTCATCGGGTTCGCGGTTCCGGATGCGGAGGGTTCCGGGGCCCATCGCACGCATCGGACTCCGTCAACGATCACTTCGAACTCTTGCGCCACTCTGACCATCTTAGAGTCAGCGCCCGCCGCGCTTCGAGTCAGCGCCCGCCGCGGTCCGTGGGGTAGCGTGTTCGGGTGTCGTCTCGAAGCGTGGATCGACCCAACCCGATCGCGTGGGCGTCCAACCTCGGTCGATCGGTCGTGGGTCGCCTTCTGGTCCCCGTCAGGGGCGGTCGCGGAAGGTCGCACGCCCGCGGCGTCGAGCCCGATCGCCGCACGGACGGATGGATCTCCGTCGTGATCCCCACGAAGAACGTGGAACGCTACATCGACGCGTGCCTGGCGTCCGTCCTGGGCCAGTCCTACTGGCGCGTGGAGGTCATCGTCGTCGACGACGCATCGACCGACCGGACGCGCAGCAAGCTCGCGCGGTGGGTGTCGAAGGACTCTCGCGTGCAGGTGTTCGATGTCGATGTCTCCGATCCGAACGCCGCGAGGAACTTCGGCATCGAACGGGCCCGAGGTGAGTACGTGACGTTCCTCGACGGAGACGACGTCCTGCTCGCCGGCGCCTACCGCGATCTCATCGCGAGCCTGCGGGCCACCGGGTCGGACTTCGTGGTCGGTTCCTACGACCGGCTCGTGGGCGGCCGTCGGACGCCCGCGGCCTTCTGGATCGACGAGGCGCATCGTGTCGACCGCCCCGGCACCACGGTGCAGGCGTTCCCGGACATCATGGTCAACGCCGTGCAGTGGACCAAGCTCTACGTTCGCCGGTTCTGGGATGAAGCGGGCTTGCGTTTCCCCGAGGGCGGGCACTTCCAGGATCAGATCGTCAGCGCCTCCGCATACTCGCGGGCCTCGCGATTCGACGTGGCGAGCCGTCGGATCGTCGCCTGGCGCATCCGGCTCGAGGGCACGTCGATGACCCAGCAGACCGTCTCTCCGCGGCAGGTGTCAGATCGGTTCGGCAGTGCGGCGGCCGCCCTCGCCATCGTCAGGGCCGAGGCGGGTGCAGACGTCGCCGAAGAACGCCTCATCCAGTTCCTCTCCAACGACGTGGCGATCGCCGCCGCGCAGTTGCCGGGAATGGGCGACGAGGCCTGCCGTGCGCTGCGTGCCGGTCTCCTCGCGCTCGCGCCGCCGATCGAGCGCCGCGCCGTGTGGGACCGCGTCCCGGCCGAGTCCAAGGTCCTGTACGCCCTGCTGATCGCCGGAGACGAAGCTCGCGCCCGAGCGTACGTCGAGCAGGGCGGACTGGACCTGCTCGCGCATGAACTCGTCGTCGTCGACGGGCGCACCTACGTCACGCTTCCGTTCTGGGACGATCAGGATGCGGCGCTGCCCCTGGCCTGGTTCCAGGCGGCGCCCCGCGAGCTCCGGGCGTTCGAGCACGCACGCAGCAGCGCTCACTGACATCGGCCAGGAGGTCGACGACCTGGCGCCGAGGCGGAGCCGACCGGTCAGGCCGTGTGCGCGACCAGGCCCTCGTCGAGGGACTCGGCGCGCATGCCGAACAGGCGCCGGTAGGCGGTCGGGGTCGTCTGCAGCACCTTGACGAAGTGGTGCCGCATCACGGCGGCCGCGCCGAACCCCGTCTCTCGCGCGATCTCCTCGAGCGAGAGGCTCGTCTCCTCGAGGAGCTGCTGCGCTCGCAGGAGGCGCTGGCGGTTGAGCCAGGCGTTGGGCGTCGTGCCGGTCTCGGCTCGGAACCGACGCGCGAAGGTGCGCGGCGACATCAGGGCCTTGCGTGCGAGCAGGTCGACGGTGAGGTCCTCGTCGAGGTGCTCGAGCATCCACGCGGTGACGGTGGCGAACGAGTCGCTGCGGCACTCCGGAACGGGCGCCTGGATGAACTGGGACTGCCCGCCGTCGCGCTGGGGCGGCACGACCATGCGGCGGGCCACGATGTTCGCGGCGCTCGCGCCGAGTTCGGTGCGCACGATGTGCAGTGCGGCGTCGATGCCGGCCGCGGTGCCTGCGCCCGTGACGATCCTGCCGTCCTGGACGAAGAGCACGTCGGGGTCGACCTGGGTGTCGGGGAACATCTCGGCCATGAGGTCGGTGTACATCCAGTGCGTGGTGGCCTTTCGGCCGGCGAGGACACCGGCGTGGCCGAGGGTGAAGGCTCCGGAGCACACCGAGAGCACCCACGCGCCCCGCTCGACGGCGTGCCGGATGACGTCGAGCACGCGTTCGTCGGGAGGCGTGCCGATGACCGAGGCGGGCACGGCGACGAGGTCGGCCGTGTAGGCGACGTCGAGGTTCTCGTGCACGACGACGTCGAAGCCCATCTTCGTGGAGATCGGGCCGGTGTCGGCGGCCACGACGTGGAAGTCGAAGGTCGGCCCGCCCTGCGCGGATCGGTCGATGCCGAAGACCTCGCACACGACGCCGAACTCGAACGGGGCCATCTGGGGGAGCGCGATGCACGCGACGGTGTTGAGCACGGGGCCTCCATGGCAGGAACTGATCGGTGGTTGTCCATGCTGCCACTTTCGGCAGAATATGGCAACGACGAGACTTTCTGCCATGACCATTCTCCTGATCCTCGCCATCGCCGCCCTGGCCGTCTGGGCGGTCGCCGGAGCCTTCTTCTCGACCGCCCGCGACGGGTATCACCGCCTCGACGCGCGCGACGTCGCCCGACGAACGCCGGTTAGCATCGACTGAGGCCTGCCGCCCGGGCGCGCCCGGAAAGGCAGGACATGAGCTGGCTCGTCACCGGAGGCGCCGGATACATCGGATCGCACGTCGTACGTGCATTCCATGCGCAGGGCATCGACGCGGTCGTGATCGACGACCTCTCCTCCGGCAAGGAGGGGTTCGTCCCCGCCGGCATCCCGCTCGTCCAGGGTTCGATCCTCGACGGCGACCTGCTCGAGGCGACCATGACGAAGTACGCCGTGCAGGGGGTCGTGCACCTCGCCGGCTTCAAGTACGCGGGCGTCTCGGTCACGCGACCGCTGCACACGTACGAGCAGAACGTGACCGGCACTGCGACCCTGCTCGCCGCCATGGAGCGCGCGGGGGTCGACCGCATCGTGTTCTCGTCGAGCGCGGCGGTGTACGGCACGCCCGACGTCGACCTCGTCACCGAGTCCACGGCGAAGCGCCCCGAGTCGCCGTACGGCGAGTCCAAGCTCATCGGCGAGTGGCTCATCGCCGACCAGGCGAAGGCGACCGGTCTGCGCCACACGAGCCTGCGCTACTTCAACGTGGTCGGGTCGGGCACGCCCGAGGTCTACGACGCGAGCCCGCACAACCTGTTCCCGCTGGTCTTCGACGCGCTGCTCGACGGCCGCACGCCCCGCATCAACGGCACCGACTACGCGACCCCCGACGGCACGTGCGTGCGCGACTACATCCACGTGGCCGACCTCGCCGAGGCGCACGTCGTGGCCGCCAAGTGCCTCGATGCCGGCGAGCCCGTCGAGCCCGTCTACAACCTCGGATCGGGCGACGGCGTCTCCGTCGGCGAGATCATGACCGCCGTCGCGTCGGCCACCGGCATCGACTTCGTGCCGGAGGTCGGCCCCCGACGCACGGGCGACCCCGCCCGGATCGTCGCCTCGGGAGAGCTCGCCGCCCGCGACCTCGACTGGCGCATGCGGCACACGCTGCCCGATATGGTCACGAGCGCCTGGGAGGCCCGCCGCACGGCGACCGAGGGGTGAGCGGCCGTCCGCGACATCCGCGACCCCGAGGTGCCAGATCACAACTCGTGACGTCCTCGGCGTGTCGATCGCGTGTCGAAGCCTCGACGCCCGATCGAGGGTTTACGATCTGCGACTTGACTCTCACGAACTACACCGGTGTAATTGTTCAAGACACACCCTCTGGGTGGTCGGTACAACTGGGTGGGAGACGATATGAGCAATCCTGAATATCGTTCTGGAGTACCTGACGATTGGTTCATCGATCCGGTTCGGCTCGGCGTTCCTGGGGTTCGTCCGGGAGCCGGCGACGAGAATCCGTTGGCATGGCAGAGCGACGCACTGTGCGCGCAGACCGATCCGGAGGCGTTCTTCCCTGAGAAGGGCGGTTCGACTCGCGACGCGAAGAAGATCTGCACGGGCTGCGAAGTCCGCGCGCAGTGCCTCGAGTACGCGTTGGGCAACGACGAGCGCTTCGGAATCTGGGGTGGACTCTCCGAACGCGAACGTCGCAAGCTCCGCAAACGCGCGGTCTGAGCGGTTCCGAGCGAATGCGCGCCGTCACCCGTCGAGGGTGACGGCGCGCATTCCGTTTCGGGGCCGGAACGGATTCGAGGCGCGCCCGGGGAGTTCCGGATGCCTCGCCGAGGGCCGCCTAGGCTTTCCACGATGTTCCCCAGAGTCACCGCCGTCCTCGTCGCTCGCCACGGCGGCGACCGTCTTCGGCACACGTTGGACGCCGTCCGTGCGCAGACCCGCGAGCCTGACGCACTCGTCATCGTGCTCGCCAGACCCGAGGGCGATGCCCGAGATATCGCCGCCTCCGCGGGGGCGACGCACCTCGTCGAGTCGAACGAGCCGCTCTCCTTCGGCGACGCCGTGCGCGCCGGCGAACGCGTCCTCGAGGTGCCGACCGGCGATACCGAGGCGCTCTGGCTCCTGACCGAGGACTCGGCGCCGGAGCCCGAGGCGCTCGAGGCGCTGCTCGCGACGCTCGTGAACGGGCGAACCGTCGCCGTGGCCGCCCCCAAGCTCGTGCAGTGGGACGAGCCCGACCGGCTCGTGAGCCTCGGCCGCACCATGACGCGCCTCGGCCGTGCCGTGCCCGTCGTGCCCGAGGAGCTCGACCAGGGCCAGCACGACGACCGCAGCGACGTGCTCGGCGCCGACCCCGCCGGCATCCTCGTGCGCCACCACGTGTGGCAGGCGCTCGACGGCTTCGACCCGGCGCTGCCGGTCGTCGACGACGGCCTCGACCTCGGCGTCCGCGCGAGGCTCGCCGGACATCGGGTGGTCGTCGTGCCGGCCGCGCGACTGCGGTTCGGGCGCGACGGCATCGCCGGGCCCCGCGAAGGCGATCGCGGATCCGCACGCCGCCGCAGCGACCGTCTCGCCCGCTCGGCCGCCCTGCACCGGCGACTGGCCTACGCGCCGGCCGCCGCCGTGCCACTGCACTGGCTGAGCTTCCTCCCGCTCGCGCTCCTGCGGTCGATCGTCGACCTGCTCGGCAAGCGCCCCGGGGCGATCCCCGGCGAGTTCGCCGCCGCGCTCGGCACGATGTTCGGCGGCATGAAGGTCGCGCGGTCGCGCCGTGTGCTCGCCGCCGCGAGGACGGCCAAGTGGTCGGCGGTCGCCCCGCTGCGCCTCCAGCCCGACGAGGTGCGCCGACGACGCGAAGCGGCGTCGGAAGCCCGTCGGATCCGCGCCAGAGGGCGAACCGACGACGTGCAGTTCATCGGCACGGGCGGCGGCTGGGTGCTGCTCGTGTCCGCCGTGACCTCCGTCGTCCTCTTCTCGTGGCTGCTGGGTGCCCGCGGCATCGCCGGCGGCGGACTGCTGCCGCTCTCGGACGGCCTCACCGAGCTCTGGCGCAACGCGGCGTACGGCTGGCGCGACGTCGGCGCCGGATTCGTCGGCGCGGCGGATCCGTTCGCCGGCATCCTCGCGGTGCTCGGCTCGTTCGCGTTCTGGGCCCCGTCGCTCGCGCTCGTGGGCGTCTGGCTGCTCGCACTGCCCGCTGCCGCACTCGGCGCGTGGTTCGCCGCATCCCGCCTCACCGAGCGCGGTTCGATGCGCGCGCTCGCGGCCCTGCTCTGGACGTTCGCACCGATGTTCCTCGCGGCGCTCGCCGACGGACGCCCCGGCGCGGTCATCGCGCACGTGCTGCTCGGCTGGCTCGCCTACGCGATGCTCGGGGCGGCCAGGTCGTGGTCGTCGGCCGCGACCGCCTCGCTCCTCTTCGCCGCCGTCATCGCCGCGGCGCCCAGCCTCGCACCCGCGCTGCTGCTCGCCTGGATCGTCGCGCTCGCCACGAGCGGACGCGCGGCCGTCAGATTCGCCTGGCTGCCCGTGCCCGCCCTCGCGCTGGCGCTGCCGCTCGTCGTCGAGCAGTTCGTCGGCGGCAACCCGCTCGGGCTGCTCGCCGACCCCGGCCTTCCGTTCGGGAGCACGCCGCCGACGGCCTGGGAGCTCGCGCTCGGCCTGCCCCAGGCAGGCTGGGGCGGGTGGCCCGAGGCCGTCGCGTCGATCCCGGCCCTGTCCGGCATCGACGCGCTCACCACGATGATCGTGCTCTCGGCGCTGCTCGTGCCGCTCGCGCTCATGGCGCTCGGCGCGTTCTTCGCGCGCGGCATCCGCACCGTGGTGCTGGCGGCGCTCACCGTGCTGGCCGGGTTCGCGACCGCGTTCGCCGCGACGCTCGTCGCCGTCGCCGTCTCGGGCGACGCGTCGGTCGCCGTCTGGTCCGGCGCCGGCCTCAGCCTCGCCTGGCTCGGGGCGATCGTCGCCGTCGTCGTGAGCGGCGACGCCCTTCGCCGACTGCGCGGAGCCGTCGTCGCCGTGCTCACCGTCTGCGCGGTCATCGCCGTGATGCCGACGCTGGGCTCGCTCGCGACGGGCACCGCGATCGTCGGTCCCGCGGCGGAGCGCTCGGTACCGGCGTACGTCGTCGCCGAGGCCGATGCCGACCCGCGCGTCGCGACGCTGCGCATGCAGCCGCTCGACGACGGGGGCCTGCGTGCGACCCTCGTGCACGGCCTCGGCGAGACCCTCGACGACCAGTCGACGCTCGCCCAGACCCGGCCCGAGCTGACCGAGGACGAACGCCAGATCGCGAGCATCGCCGGCAACCTCGCGAGTCGCAGCGGGTTCGATGCGGATGCCGCGGTGCGCGAGTTCGGCGTGTCGTTCGTGCTCCTCGAGCCGGCGCCGACGGCCGACGCACCTGCCGGCGTCGCGACCGCCGAACGCGCGCGGACCGCGCTCGACGGCAACGCGGCCCTCACCCCGGTCGGCGAGACCGACTTCGGAACGCTCTGGCGGTTCGTCGACGCCGCTCCGGATGCCGCGGCCACCCGCATCCCGGCCGACACCGGCTGGGTCGGCGGCCTGGTGACGGGCGTGCAGGTGCTCGTGCTGCTCGTGACCCTGCTGCTGTCCATCCCCACGGGCGCCGGGCGAGAGGTCGATCGGCGCACGAAGCGCGAGCCGCGGGTGCGCGCGTCCAAGCGCGTGGCGGCCGAACCGACGCCCATCGAGCCGGAGCCGGAGCCAGGGTCCGAACCCGACCCGGTGTCGGAGCCCGAGCAGGAGCCGTCCGCCGAACCCGAATCCGAGACCGCGCCGGACACTGAGCCCGCGCCCGAAACGGCGCCGGAACCGGGACCGGGACCGGAGCCGGAGCCGGAACCCGAGCCAGCGCCCGAAACTTCGCCGGAGCCGGAGCCGGAGCCGGAGCCGGAACCCGAGCCGGAGCCGCAATCCGAGCCGAAGCCGAAGCGCGCACCGCGAACGAAGAAGGCCGCGCCGACTGAGGATCCCGAGCCGAACACCGACCGACCCGACGCAGGGGAGGCCCCCGATGCCCGTTGACCGCAGCAGGATCCTCCGCACGGGCGTGCGGACGCTCGCCGCACTCGCGACCGCCGCGGTGGCCGTCGGCTTGGTCGGAGCCGCCGCACTCGGCACGTGGCCGTCGTCGCGGGCGGAGGCGCCGTCGACCGTCGTCGAGCCCGAAGCGGTGAGCCAGCAGCGCGTGTGTCCGGGGCCGGTCCTCGCGATCGGCGCGGACGCCGCCGAAGCGACGGCGATCGAGTCGGTCGGCACGGCCTCGGTCGTCACGGCGAGCGACCCCGACGACGTCGACCTCGAGCTGTCCTGGCTCGCCTCGGCCGAGAACCCCGACGGCGCGGAGGACTCCGGGCCGCTCGTGATCGACGCGGCCGCCGGTGCGGTCGAGTCCGGCATGCTCGCGGGCGCCCAGTCGCAGACGGTCGGCACGGACGTGCTCGGCGGGTTCGCCGCGGCATCCTGCACCGAGGCCGTCGAGGAGTCGTGGCTCGTCGCGGGTGCGACGACCGTCGGGCGCAGCAGTCTCGTGCTGCTGTCGAACCCCACCGCGGTCGCGGCGACGGTGGACGTGCGCGTCGTCGGCGAGGCCGGGCCGGTCGAGGCGCGGTCCGCCATCGGCATCACCGTGCCGCCTCGGACGCAGCGGGTGCTGTCGCTCGCCGGGCTCGCCCCGAACCTCGCATCGCCCGTCGTGCACGTCACGAGCACGGGCGGTGCGATCGCCGCGTCGCTCGAGCAGAGCGTCGTCGAGGGGCTCGCGCCCGCGGGCGTCGAGCTGACCGGTCCGACGGCTCCGCCCGCGCCGTCGCAGATCATCCCGGGTCTCGTCATCGACGGCGCGGCGGGCGTGCACGCCGACGAGGACCACGCCGATGGCGATGCGTTCCCCGCCCTGCGCCTGTACAGCCCCGGCGACGAGGCGGTCGAGGTCGCGATCGGCATCGTGCCCGTCGACGGTGGCACGGGCGATGCGATCGACGTCGACCTGCAGCCGGGCAAGGTCAGCGACATCCCGCTCGGCGATCTTCCCGCCGGCACGTACACGGTGCGGATCGACGCCGACGGCCCGGTCGTCGCCGCGGCCCGTTCGACCGTGGCCGGCACGAGCGACGGTTCCGATGACGAGGCGACGGATGCCGCGGCGCCGGCCGATCTGGCCTGGTTCACCGCAGCCCTACCTCTGCTCGATTCCGCCGTGGTCGCCGTCGCGTCGGGGCCGTCGCCGACCCTGCACCTCGCGGCCGGCCCCGAGGGTGCGGACGCGGCATCCGTCACCGTCGGGGGATCGACGCGGGAGGTCTCGGTGCCGCCGCTGGGCACGGTGTCGGTGCCGCTCTCGCGCGGCACCGTGCTGCTGGAGGGCGTCGAGGGGCTGACGGCGTCGGTGACGTATCGCGGTGGCGACGCACTCGCGTCGTTCCCGGTCGCGCCGCCGGGGCCGCTGGACTCGCCGATCCGCGTCTACCCTCGCTGAGCGGGCCGCCGGGCAGCGAGCCGGCCTCGAGCGCCGCTCACGGGTGCTCACGGGGCGCGCCGGGGCCCCGCAGGCGAGTGGGATGCCTCAGAGGTGGCGGTAGCGCCCCGGTGCGAGCTCCCAGGGGTCCTTGTCGAGGAACTCGGCGACCGCGCGGAACACGCAGCTCTCGATGAGGAGCTTCTCGTCGCGCTCCTCGCCCTCCTGCAGGCGCAGGAACCGCACGATCGGCAGCCGGTGGAACGTGATGCGGCGTTCGTCGTGCGCGACCTTCCACCGGTCGATGTGATCGACGTGGATCGCCTCTGCGGGCGCCTGGGTGACCTCGAAGACGACGCCCTCGAGTTCGGGCCAGAGCCCCCGAAGGTACGAGGCGGTGCCGGCGACGGTCGCGTCGAAGTCCTCGAGCCTCGTCGACAGCGGTTCGAGGTGCGGACCGGTGACGGCCGACCGCATGCCGCGGCCGTGACGGTCGCGAGCGAGTCGCCTCGGCGAACGCGGGGTGGCGACACGACGGGAACGGGGCATGCCCTCCATCGTAATGTCCGGCTGGATCGCTACAGTGGTCTCGCCATGAAGAGACGTTGTTCGCGCACCGCGTGCCCCGCCGAGGCGGTCGCGACGCTGACCTTCGACTACGCCGACTCGATGGCGGTGCTCGGCCCCCTGTCGGTGGCCCCCGAACCGCACGGCTACGACCTCTGCTCCACCCACGCGGAGCGCACTTCAGCGCCCGTCGGCTGGCAGATCGTTCGGTATGTCACGCCGGGTCGGGTAGATTCCACGGCATGACTAACGCCGAGAATCCTGTCGACCGCGAGCGACTCAGCGCGATCGTGAAGGCCTACGACGTCCGTGGAATCGTGGGCGACGCCCTCACCGAGCAGTCCGTCGAGGCCCTTGCCGCGGCCTTCGTCGACGAGGTCGGCGCCGCAGGCGGCAAGGTCGTGGTCGGCCACGACATGCGCGATTCCTCGCCGGTGTTCGCCGAGGCGTTCGCCCGTGGCGCGACCAGCCGCGGAGCCGACGTCGTCGCCATCGGGCTGTGCTCGACCGACGAGAGCTACTACGCCTCCGGCATCCTGAACGCTCCCGCGGCCATGTTCACGGCCAGCCATAACCCCGCCGCGTACAACGGCATCAAGTTCTCGCGCGCCGGCGCTCAGGGCATCTCGCTCGACACCGGCCTCGCGGCGATCCGCGATCGCGCGGGCGACTACCTCGAGCAGGGAGTGACCCCGGTTGCGGCGCCGGGCACCGTGCAGCCCCTCGACGTCCTGGCCGACTACGCGGCCTACCTCCGGTCGCTCGTCGACCTGACCGGCATCCGCCCGCTGAAGATCGTCGTCGACGCGGGCAACGGCATGGGCGGACTCACGGTGCCCGCGGTGCTCGGCACCGCCGCCGGTCTGCCCGAGCTGCCCCTCGAGATCGTGCCGCTGTATTTCGAGCTCGACGGCACCTTCCCGAACCACGAGGCGAACCCCCTCGAGCCCGCGAACCTCGTCGACCTCCAGAAGGCCGTCGTCGAGCACGGCGCCGACCTGGGCCTCGCGTTCGACGGCGACGCCGACCGTTGCTTCGTGGTCGACGAGCGCGGCGGCGCGGTGACGCCGTCGGCGGTCGCCGCGATCGTCGCGGTGCGCGAGATCGCCCGCGTCGCAGCCCTCGGCGAGTCCGACGTCAACGTGATCCACAACCTGATCACGTCGCGATTCGTGCCCGAGACCATCGAGGCGGCCGGGGCGAACCCGGTCCGCACGCGCGTCGGCCACTCGCTGATCAAGGACCGCATGAAGGAGACCGGTGCGGTCTTCGGCGGCGAGCACTCGGCCCACTACTACTTCCGCGACTTCTGGGGCGCCGACAACGGCATGCTCGCCGCCATGCACGTGCTCGCCGAGTTCGGCGCGCAGCAGGCGCCGCTCTCCGAGCTGGCCGACCGGTTCACGCCCTACGCTCTCTCCGGCGAGATCAACTCGGTCGTCGACGACGTGCCGTCCGCCTACACGCGGGTGGTCGAGGCGTTCACCGGCCGCGGCGACTTCGACGAGCTCGACGGACTCACGGTCTTCGGCACCACCGCCGAAGACGAGCCGTTCTGGTGGTTCAACGTGCGCCCGTCGAACACCGAGCCGCTGCTCCGCCTGAACGTCGAAGGTGCGGATGCCGCGACTATGACCGTCGTGCGCGACGAGGTGCTGGCGCTCATCCGCTCCTGACCCGCGCGGCCGGGCCTCGGCGCACAACACGATCGGGCAACACCTCGCGAGCCTGCGACAATGGACGCATGACGCTCGCCGAGACATCCGCCCTCCCGTTCAAGGTCGCCGACCTCTCGCTCGCCGAGGCCGGCCGCCACCAGCTGCGCCTCGCCGAGAACGAGATGCCCGGCCTCATGTCGCTCCGCGAGGAGTTCGGCGCGTCGCAGCCGCTCGCCGGCGCGCGCATCGCGGGCAGCCTGCACATGACCGTCCAGACCGCGGTGCTCATCGAGACACTCGTCGCCCTCGGCGCGCAGGTGCGCTGGGCGAGCTGCAACATCTTCTCCACCCAGAACGAGGCGGCCGCGGCCATCGCGGTGGGCCCCGACGGCACGCCCGACGATCCCAAGGGCGTTCCCGTGTTCGCGTGGAAGGGCGAGACGCTTGAGGAGTACTGGTGGTGCACCGACCGCATCTTCGACTGGAGCGCCGAGGCGGCAGCAGCGGGCGCCGACTGGATCGGCCCGAACCTGATCCTCGACGACGGCGGTGACGCGACGCTGCTCGTGCACGACGGTCGCGCGTTCGAGGCCGCGGGCGCCGTGCCCGAGACGCCCGCCGACGCGAGCCACGAGTACCGCGTGGTGCTCGACACGCTGCGCGGCTCGCTCGCGGTGAGCGGCGACCGCTGGACCCGCATCGCCGAGGAGCTCAAGGGCGTCACCGAAGAGACCACGACCGGCGTGCACCGTCTCTACGAGCTGCACTCGAAGGGCGAGCTGCTCTTCCCGGCGATCAACGTCAACGACTCGGTCACGAAGTCGAAGTTCGACAACAAGTACGGCATCCGCCACTCGCTGCCCGACGGCCTGAACCGCGCCACCGACGTGCTCATGGGCGGCAAGGTCGCGTTCGTCGTCGGCTACGGCGACGTCGGCAAGGGTGCCGCCGAGGCCCTGCGCGGCCAGGGCGCGCGCGTCATCGTCAGCGAGGTCGACCCGATCTGCGCCCTGCAGGCCGCGATGGACGGCTACCAGGTCGCCCGCGTCGAAGACGTCGTCGGCGAGGTCGACATCTTCGTCACCTGCACCGGCAACAAAGACGTGCTGCGCCTCGCGCACATGCTCGGCATGAAGCACCTCGCGATCGTCTCCAACGTCGGCCACTTCGACAACGAGATCGACATGGCCGGCCTCGAGTCGCTCGAGGGTGCCGAGAAGGTCGAGATCAAGCCGCAGGTGCACGAGTGGCGCCTGCCCACCGGCCGGTCGATCCTCGTGCTCTCCGAGGGCCGCCTGATGAACCTCGGCAACGCCACGGGCCACCCGTCGTTCGTGATGTCGAACTCGTTCACGAACCAGGTGCTCGCGCAGATCGAGCTCTGGACCCGCCCCGAGGAGTACCCCATCGGCGTCTACGTGCTGCCGAAGCACCTCGACGAGAAGGTCGCACGCCTGCACCTCGACTCGCTCGGCGTGCAGCTCACCGAGCTCAGCCCCGAGCAGGCCGCCTACATCGGCGTCCCGGTCGAGGGCCCGTACAAGGTCGACCACTACCGGTACTGATCGACCGGGTCCCGATTCGAGCGGGCGGATGCCGCGGGCGGCTGCTCGCGGCATCCGCCCGGCTCGGTTCGGCCCGCCGGAGGTCAGCGCTGCGGGAACCCCGTCGCCGTCGCGGTGAGCACCGGCTCCAGCGCGTTCAGGCGGGCCCGCTCGAGCTCGAGCGCACGCGTGTCGCGGGCGCGCCGGAGCGCGACCACTCCGGCGAGGAACGGCTCGGGTGCGGCATCCGGAATGGGTGCGACGTAGGGCGCGACCTCGGCGGCGAGCGAGGCGGCCAGGCGGGCACGGCTCGCGGGTGCGAGCTGGGCGACGTTCTCGAAGTACGAGGCGACGCGGCGGGCGAGCGGGTCGGGCAGCCGTGCGACGTCGGCGATCGAGGCCCACCCGACGAGCTCGGCCGGCACGCCGAACGGGTTCGAACGCACGGCGGGCACCCGCTCGACCTGGGCGTGGGTGCCGGCGAGCAGGTCGCCGAGGCGCTTGGACGACGGGTTCAGGAACCCGACGAGCACGGCGAGGCCGCCGAACGTGAGGTAGATCTCGAGCACGCCCGTGAGCGCGCGGATGAATGCGTGGCGGAACCCGATGGCCCCGCCGTCGTCGCGGACGACGCGGAGGCCGAGCGCGAGCTTGCCGAGCGAACGCCCGTGCGACGCGGTCTCGACGGCCGTGGGCACGACGATGATCACGATCACGACGCCGCCGATCGCGATGGCGCGGAACGCGGCCCCGTCGACCGTGAGTCCGGCGCCGGTCGCGATGAGCGCCATGCCGACGAGGAGCACGATCGAGACGAGCACGTCGATCATCGTTCCGGCCCCGCGGATGAGGGCGGAGGCCGGTCGCAGGTCGAGCGCGACGGCCTCGCCGATGACCACGCCCTCGTCGTCGTGTCGGGCGGCAGCGGTGCGGGCGTTGGGCGCGTCGACCATGGCTAGTATTCAAGCAGATGGACCTCGACGCGCTCGCCACCGCCCGCCATGACGCATGGCAGCGGCTCGACGCGCTCGGCCGCGAGAACCGGCTGTCCGGGCCAGAGGCCGACGAACTCATCGAGCGCTATCAGGGCGCCGCGTCCGACCTCTCGCTCGTGCAGACCACGGTCGGCTCGACGGCGCTGGGCGACCGGCTCTCGGTCGGGCTCGCGAAGGCCCGACTGCGGTTCACGGGCGCACCCGAGAACCCCCTGAAGCTGTTCACGAGGTTCGTGGTGGTCGACCTTCCGGCCGCGCTGTACCGGGTGCGGTGGCTGACGCTCGCGGTCGCGATCGCGACGGTCGTGGTCGCGGCGCTCTACGCGTGGTGGATCGCCGCCGATCCGCGCGTGCTCGCGACGCTCGGCAGCGAGGCCGACCTGCAGCAGCTCGCCGACGAGGGGTTCGTCTCGTACTACTCCGAGAACCCGGCGGCCTCGTTCGCCGGGTCGGTCTGGACGAACAACGCGTGGATCGCCGCGCAGTGCGTCGCGTTCGGCATCACCGGCATCTGGGTGCCGGCGGTGATCCTGCAGAACGCGCAGAACCTCGGCGTCACGGCCGCCGTCATGTTCGCCTACGACGAGGCCGACACGTTCTTCCTCTACATCACCCCGCACGGCCTGCTCGAGCTCACCTGCGTGTTCGTCGCCGCGGCCGCGGGGCTCCGCATCTTCTGGGCCTGGGTCGCGCCGGGCGCCCGCCCACGGGGCGTCGCCCTCGCCGAAGACGCGCGGGCGCTCTTCACGGTCGCGATCGGGCTCGTGTTCTTCCTCTTCGTCTCTGGCCTCATCGAGGGCTTCGTGACCCCGGCGCCCTGGCCGTGGCCGGTGAAGATCGGCATCGGCGTGCTCGCGTTCGGCGGGTTCCTCGCCTACATGCTCGTGCTCGGCGGCCGGGCGACGCGCGCCGGTGCCACGGGCGATCTCGACGAGTTCGACGCCGGAGCCACGCGCATCATCGCCGGCTGAGCGGCCCGCCGGGGCGCCCGGGCATGCGAATGGCGGATGCCTCGTGGGAGACATCCGCCATTCGGAACCGCAGCGCGACTACGCCGAGAGCTTCGCAGCGCGGTCGAAGACGGCCTTGTAGATGGCGCCGGCGATGATCGCACCGAGGATCGGGGCGACGATCGAGAGCCAGACCTGGCCGATCGCGTCGGTGCCGCCGTAGATCGCGGTCGCGATCGAGCGGGCCGGGTTGAACGAGGCGTTCGAGACGGGGATCGCGACGAGGGCGATCGCCGTCAGGGTGAGGCCGATCGCGATGGGGGCGAAGTTCGCGGCCGCGCGCCCGGCGCTCGTGACGCCGAGGATGACGAACAGGAACACCGCGGTCGCGATCGTCTCGACGAGGAACACCGAGAGCAGGCCGTAGCCGCCGGGGGAGAGCACGTCGTAGCCGGTCGACGCGCCGCGGAACACGGCGATGTCGAACACCGGTCCGGTCGAGAGGATGCCGAGCAGCGCCGTCGAGGCGAGGATGCCGCCGACGAGCTGGGCCGCGATGTACGGGCCGACCTCGCGCCAGGCGAACCTGCCGGCGACCGCGAGCCCGATCGACACGGCCGGGTTGAAGTGCCCGCCCGAGATCGGGCCGAACGCGTACGCGGCGACCAGCACGCTGAGGCCGAGCGCGAACGCGACGCCAAGGAAGCCGACGTTCAGTCCGCCCTCGCCCGCTGCGAAGCCGGCCGCGAAGATCGCGGTGCCGATGACGCCGAAGACGAGGATGAAGGTGCCGAGCACCTCTGCGGTGAGTTTCTGAGCGGTCGACGGCGCTTCGGGCGTCGACGTGGTCGACGCTGCGTCGACGGGTGCGGTTTCGGACATGACCGATCCTTTCGTAGGGACGGGTTGGAGGCGCGAACGTGAGAAGGCGGAACGGCGACCCCCCGTCGCCGTTCGTTGCGACCATAGCGATCGCGTGTTGGGCGGCACGGGACATCCGCGGCGCATGACCAAATCGTTACCCGAACGGACCGATGGACGACACATGCGGACACACGCCGACGCATTCGGGCGTGACATCGTGCGGTCGCGCGGTCGCGCGGTCGCGCGGGCGCGCCGGGTGCGCAGCAGGTCCGGGTGCGCAGCACGTCCGGGCGCGCGGCGCGGCCGGGTCAGAGCAGCCCGGCCGACTTCAGCTCGAGGTAGCGGTCGGCGAGCGCCGGCGGCAGGTCGCGCGGCGCCGCCGAGACCGGGTGCGCGCCCGACTGGCGGATCGCCGCAGCGACGCGATCGACGTCGAGGCGCGCGCGCTCGGAGGCGGCGGCGAGGTAGGCGTCGTCGAGCGTGTCGCGGCGCGCGGCCGCGGCATCCGCCTCGGGGTCCTGCACGGAGGCCACGAGCACGGTGTGCCTGGCCGTGAGCTGGGGCAGCACCGAGAGCAGTCCGCGCGCGGAGCCCGGGGAGTCGGCGGCCGTGAGCAGCACCACGAGCGCGCGCCGGCTCGTGACCGCGCGGATCTGCGCGGGGAGCCCGGTCCAGTCGGCCTCGATGAGCTCGGCCTCGACGCCGGCCATCGCGTCGACGAGGCGCGCGAGCAGTTGCGAGCCCGTGACCCCGGTGACCCTGGCCCGTGCCCGGCGGTCCCACGCGAAGAAGTCGACGCGGTCGCCCGCGTGCGTTGCGAGCGCCGAGAGCAGCAGCGTCGACTCCCAGGCGGTGTCGAGCCGGGGTTCGTCGGCCACGCGGGCGGCTGCCGTGCGCGAGGTGTCGGCGACGATCACGATGCGGCGGTCGCGCTCGGGCCGCCACGTGCGCACCATCAGCTTCGTGCCGCCGCGGGCCGCGGGATCGACGTGGCGCGCCGTCGCCCGCCAGTCGATCGAGCGCACGTCGTCGCCGCGCACGTACTCGCGGATCGAGTCGAACTCGGTGCCCTGGCCGCGCACGAGCATGGGCGTGCGGCCATCGAGCTCGCGCAGGCGTGTGAGCCTCGACGGCAGGTGCACGCGCGAGTGGAACGGCGGCAGCACGCGCAGGCGCCCCGGCGAGGCGAGCGTCGCCTGACGGCACCAGAGGCCGAGCGGCCCGGCCGAGCGGATCGTGACCTGCTCGGTGCGACGATCGCCGCGCCGCCATGGCGTCAGTTGCAGGCGGAGGCTCCGGCGCTCGCCGGGGGCGACGACGAGCCGGGAGCGGTTCGCCCCGGCGACCCCGGCCGACGGCTCCCACCCGTCGCGAACGGTGGCCCGCAGCATCCGCTCGCCCGTGTTCACGACCGTGAGCGCCGACACGACGGGCTCGCCGAGGCGGACCTTCGCCGGGAGGTCGCGGATCAGCGAGACCCGTCGCGGCGAGGCCGCGAGCGAGAGGTCGAGCACGCCGAGCCCGACCGTGAGCGCGAGCCAGCCGAGCAGCGCGAACCACGCGGCTTCGGCCCCGGACCCGCCCAGGACGACCACGGGCACGACGCCGAGGGCGACGAGCAGCACGAACCGACCGGTGACCGCCATGTCAGAGGGGAACCTGCACCTGCTGCATGATCGAGCGCAGCACCGCGTCGACCGAGACGCCCTCGAGCTCGGCCTCGGGCCGGAGCTGCACACGGTGGCGCCACACGGGCAGCAGCATGGCCTGCACGTGATCGGGCGTGACCGATTCGTAGCCCGAGAGCCACGCCCATGCCTTCGACGCGGCGAGCAGGCCGGTCGTGGCGCGCGGGCTCACGCCGAGCCGCAGCGACGGACTCAGCCGGCTCGCACGCGCGAGGTCGACGAGGTAGGCCAGCACGTCGTCGGACACGCGGACGGATGCCGCGGCGGCCCGCGCCCGCTCGAGCTCGTCGGCGCCGAGCACCGCCCGAACGCCGGCCGCGCCGAGGTCGTGCGGGTCGAAGCCGTCGGCGTGCCGGCGCAGGATCGCGAACTCGTCGTCGCGTTCGGGGACGTCGAGCACGAGCTTCAGCAGGAACCGGTCGAGCTGGGCCTCCGGAAGCGAGTACGTGCCCTCGTACTCGATCGGGTTCTGCGTCGCCGCGACGAGGAACGGCTCGGGCAGCGGGCGTGTGACGCCGTCGGCCGAGACCTGACGCTCCTCCATGGCCTCGAGCAGCGCCGACTGCGTCTTGGGTGGCGTGCGGTTGATCTCGTCGGCGAGCAGGATGTTCGTGAACACGGGCCCCTCGCGGAACGCGAACTCGCCCGTGCGCGGGTCGAACGCGAGCGAACCCGTGACGTCGCCGGGCATGAGGTCGGGCGTGAACTGCAGGCGGCGGGTCTGCAGGTCGAGCGTGCGCGTGAGCGTGCGCACCAGCAGCGTCTTCGCGACGCCGGGCACGCCCTCGAGCAGCACATGGCCGCGCGCGAGGAGGGCGATGATGAGGCCGGTGACCGCGCCGTCCTGACCGACGACGGCCTTGCCGACCTCGAGGCGCACGCGGTTCAGCGCGTCACGGAGGTCGGTATCGGTCGGGCGGGTGCTCGTGGGCGTCGTGTCGGTCATCGCTGCCTTCCTGGCTGGTCGTCTGAGGGTGTCGCGGTGGTCGTGGTGGTCGGGCCGGCGGCGGTCGGGCCTGGGTGCGCCGGCCGCACGCCGGTGTCGGGTCTGCTCGCGGCGGCGACGTCGCGTTCGAGGTCGTCGAGAGCCGCCGCGAGCGCGACGAACCTCGCGTCGTTCGCGGGCAGCTCGTCGACGAGCAGGCGCATGACGGATGTCGCGTCGCGCCCGGTCGCGGCGGCCGCCGCCCGGGCGACGGCCGCGACCTCGCTTGTGCGCGGCAGGCGCAGTGCGACCGCGAGACGTCGGATCGCGGCGACGCGCATCTGGTCGAGCGCATGCGTGCGCTGGGCGGATCGGGCGTAGAGGCGGGCGCGCCCCTGCCGCGTCTCGCCGGCCGGCACGGTGACCGGCAGCCGCTCGACGACGAGCGGTCCGAGCCGGCGCCCGCGCCAGAGTCCGGCGACGACGGTCACGACGAGCCCGAGCACGAGCACGGGGCTGACCCAGCCGGGCGTGAGCTCCCCGAGCGTCGGCGCGGCGGTCGCCTCGGCGTCGGCAGGGCCGGGCAGGTACCAGACGAGGTCGGGCGTCGCCCCGAGCAGCCCGATCGCGAACGCCGCGTTGCCGTCTTCGTCGATGCGGGAGTTCTCGAAGACGGTCGTCGCGGCGACCAGCGAGAGCGGGGCGGACGCCGCGGACGGATCGGCGTCGCCTCCGCCGCTGCCCGGGCTCGGGCCGAAGGCCGCGGCGAACCCGTCGTCCTGACTGAAGCATCCGTGCCATCCGGCGCTCCGGGCGTCGTCGTCGATCGTCAGCAGGCGCTGCCCGTCGGACAGCGCCTCGGCGCGGATCGCGGGCCGCACGTCGCAGTCGGCGTCGTCGAGCACGCCGTCGGCCGCCCCCGCCATGCGCACGCCGGGTGTGAGCGCCTCGAGGGCCCGGAACCCCGGTTCGACGACGACGAGGCGTGCGCCGCTCGCCGCGAGCGCATCGAGGCCGTCGGCGTCGAGGGTGGCGAACTCGTCGAAGAGCAGCAGCGTCGCCGCGCCGTCGGCCGCCGCCACGGCGTCGAGCGCCGCATCGAGCGAGCGCGTCGGCGCGACCTCGACGCCGTGCGAGCGCAGCACCTCGACGAGCGCGCCGGAACCGCGCGAGCCCGGGCTCTCGGGGTCGAGCAGCCCGGCCTGGGCGCGCACACCGCCCTGGATCACGAAGAGCACGAGCACGCCGACGACGAGCACGCCCGCGAGCACGAGCCACGTGCGTCCGCGTCTGAGCAGCGCCCCGATGGTCGGCGAGACGGCCGTCGCGGCCTCCGTGCGGGGGGTCGACGCGGTCGTGGGGGCGCTGCCCGCGGCGGGCGCGGCGACCTCGGCGACGTCGGACGGTGAGCCGGGCGTCATCGCACGGCCTCGAAACGGTCGGATGCGGCATCCGCCGACCCGTCGGGCGCGTGCATCGGTCGCATCGCCTGGAGGTCGCGATCCAGCGTCGTGACCCGTTCGTAGGTCGGCGCATCGCCCGCGGCCCCGAGATAGCGAACGCCGTCGAACGCGTCGGCCGCGGCCGCGAGCCGCGTTCGCTCGTCGGGGAACGGGCGAGCCGCGGCATCCGCGACGCCGCGCGCCGTCGTGCCGGGATGCACGTGCACGAGCTCGCGTTCGACGAGATCGCGCACGATCGCGCGGAAGCGCTCCTCGATCGCGAGCGGCCAGTCGCGATCGCGCGCCGCGGCCTCCGCGGCGCGGCGGATGGTGCCGGCATCGCGAAGATCGCCCTCGAACGCCGCCGACGAGAGGGACGCCCGGCGACGCCGGAGTCGGGGGAGGCCGAAGACGAGCAGTCCGACCACGACGAGGAGGAGCACGATCACCACGACGAGCAGCGCGACGACCTCGCCCGGAACGGCGCCGGCGCCGTTCAGCAGATCGACGAACCAGTCGCGGATGCCCTGGGCGAACCGGTCGAACGCGTTGGGCTCGCTCGCCCGGTACCTCGGCTTCGACAGCTCGTCGAGCAGCCAGCGGCGGGCCTCGTCGGCGTCGGGATCGAGCGGGTCCGCGTCGAAGCCGAGCGCGCGCGCCGCCGCGGCCGGGATCATGCGGGAGCGCCGCCGGACGGCACCGGGCCGGGGGAGACCTCGTCGGGTGCGATCCACGGATCGGAGACGGGCAGCCCGGCGTCGCGGAGCTCGACGTGGCGCGCGAGCTCGAGGTCGAGACCCTCGGTGCGCATGCGCAGATCGATGTAGACGACGCCCACGACCGCGGCCTGCACGACGGTCGTGATCGCGGCGATGATGAGCGAGAGCACAGTGGACACGACGCCGAGGACGATCGCGATGGTGATCGCCGAGCCCGTGTTCGTCGGGTCGATGATCGCGGGCAGCAGCCCGCCCAGCAGCGAGATGGGCTGCACGACGACCTGCGAGGCGACGTTCAGGATGAGGCCGACGAGCAGCAGCACCCCGAGCGTGCGCCAGAAGTAGCCGATCGTGAGACGCCATGAACGGCGCATCGCCGTCGCGATGCCCGCATGCTCGAGCACGATGATGCTCGGCACGAGCGCGAGCCGCACGCCGAGCCACCAGCCGAGCACGAGGAGCCCGAGCGAGAGGAGCACGACGACCGCGATGCTGACGCCCAGCCCGACCGGAGAGGTGGCCGCTCCGAGGACGATGATGCCGACGAGGATCGCGAGGGCGACGAGCAGCGCGAGCGTGA
Source organism: Agromyces allii (assembly GCF_009749385.1). Lineage (GTDB taxonomy): Bacteria > Actinomycetota > Actinomycetes > Actinomycetales > Microbacteriaceae > Agromyces > Agromyces allii. Next base: position 287,178 of record NZ_WBIN01000006.1, read on the forward strand.
CGAGCAGGGTCCAGCCGATGAGCGCGCCGATGCGCGGCAGCGTGCGACGCCAGAGCGCCCCGAGCGACAGCTTCTCGCCGAGCGTGCCCGTGGCGACCTCGACGATCATGACGCCCTGCAGGAACGCGCCGGCCACCACCGAGATGCCGACCGCGAACAGCATCGTCACGACGAGGGCCGCGATCGACCCCGGCAGCAATTCCTCCACCTCGGCCGGGCCCGCCGAGTCGAGCCGGCCGAAGAACCAGAGGAACACCGGCACGGCGACCGCGGCCGCGAGGATTCCTGCGGCGAGCTGCACGAGCAGCCCGCTGCCGAAGGTGGCCGCGGGGTTGCGGCGCAGCGTGCGGAACGGAGCCCAGAGCAGCGTGCCGAACCCCAGCGGCCGCAGCGGCAGCAGGCCCGGCTTCGGCGGGGCGGTCCAGCCCTGACCGCCGGCGGGTGCCCCGGGGGCCGGCGCGACGTACTGCGGGGCGCCGTACGGCGGGGCTGCGTACTGAGGGGCCGCGTACTGCGGTGCTGCGTACTGCGGTGCGCCGTACGGCTGGGCGCCGTGGGCCGGAGGCGCGGGCGGCACCGGTGGTGCTGAGGCGTCGGGCTGCGGCTCGGGCGCTCCGGGCGCTCGCCAGTCGTGTTCGGCCACCTCGTCGTGCTCCTTCCGCTGCGGATTCCCATGCTCGCATATCGGGGAGCGGGCCACGGCCCGGATGCGCGCCCGCCCGCGGCATCCGCCCCCTTGTCGTGCCGTACGACTACGCTGGTCACACCGTCCATCCGGCCCGGCGCGAGAACCCCGCCCCGGGCGCAGCCGCACAGGAATGAACCGATGACTTCACGCGTACTCGTCGTCGACGACGACACGGCCCTCGCCGAGATGATCGGCATCGTGCTGCGCACCGAGGGCTTCGATCCCGTCTTCTGCGGCGACGGCTCGAGCGCGCTCGCGGCGTTCCGCGAGAGCCGCCCCGATCTCGTCCTCCTCGACCTCATGCTGCCCGGCATGGACGGCATCGAGGTCTGCGCGCGCATCCGCGCCGAATCCGGCACGCCGATCATCATGCTGACCGCCAAGAGCGACACCGCCGACGTCGTGAAGGGCCTCGAGTCGGGCGCCGACGACTACATGGTCAAGCCCTTCAACCCGAAGGAGCTCGTCGCACGCATCCGCACGCGACTCCGACCGACGCCCGAGTCGGCCGTCGAGACGTACGCGGTCGGCGACCTCATGATCGACGCGGCCGGCCACGAGGTGCGTCGCGGCGACGAGCGCATCTCGCTCACGCCCCTCGAGTTCGACCTGCTTCTCACGCTCGCGTCGAAGCCGCAGCAGGTGTTCACGCGCGAGATGCTGCTCGAACAGGTGTGGGGCTACCACTACAAGGCCGACACGAGGCTCGTGAACGTGCACGTGCAGCGCCTTCGCGCCAAGGTCGAGCACGACCCCGACAACCCGCGCATCGTGATGACCGTTCGCGGCGTGGGCTACCGCGCCGGCGCGACCACCTGACGGGAATGACCGCCGCCGACGACTCGCGCGCCACGGGCTCGTGGCGCGGCCTTCCGCGGCGTCTGCGGGCGACCGTCGCGTCGACCTGGCGGCGTTCGCTCCAGGTGCGCACGGTCTTCATCACGATCGGGCTGTCGACCCTCGCGATCCTCGTCATCGGCCTCTACATCTCGTTCAGCGTCGCCTCGAACCTCTTCCAGGACCAGCGCTCGCGCGTGCTCGAGGTCTCGAACAACGCCACCACGGCCGCGCAGCTGATCCTCGACTCCTCCGACGCGGCCGACCGGGGCTCGCTCCAGCTGCTCATGAAGGCGACCCTCGACACCGTCACGAGCATCGCCGGCACCAACGACGTCGCGATCTTCCGAGCGCCCGACCAGCCGGCGAGCAACAACGCGCCGCCCGACCGACTCAGCCCCGATCTCGCGGGCGTCATCTCGCCCGCGCTGCGGGCGCAGGTGCAGGAGCACTCCGAGAACCAGTACTGGCAGTCGGTCGCGCTCGGGAGCTCTTCCGGCGGCAGCGACCCCGGCATCGTGGTGGGCAGCGGCCTGCAGGTGCCGGCCGGCGCGGGCCGGTACGAGCTCTACATCGGGTACAACCTCGCCGAGGCGCAGCGCACCCTCGCCTTCATGCAGGTCACGGGCACCGTCGGGGCGATCGCCCTGATCGCCCTGCTCAGCGCCATCACGCTCGTGGTCGTGCGCGGCGTGATCGAGCCGATCCGCACGACCGCCTCCACGAGCCGGCGCCTGGCCGCAGGCGACCTCGGCGTGCGCATCCCCGAGCGGGGCGAAGACGAGCTGGCCTCGCTCGCGGCCTCCTTCAACGGCATGGCCGACAGCCTGCAGGCGCGCATCCGCGAGCTCGCCGAGCTCTCGGTCATGCAGCAGCGATTCGTGTCGGATGTCTCGCACGAGCTCCGTACCCCGCTCACGACCATCCGGCTCGCCGGCGACGTGCTCTACGGGCAGCGCGAGGACTTCGCCGGCCCCACGGCCCGAACGGTCGAACTGCTGCACACCCAGACCGAGCGGTTCGAGCGCCTGCTCGGCGACCTGCTCGAGATCAGCCGGTACGACGCCGGCTCGGTGAAGCTCGCGACCGAGCCGACGAACCTCGTGCACCTGGCGGGCGATGTCATCGAAGAGATGCACGGCCTCGCCCGCGAACGCGGATCCGAGCTCCGTCTCGAGGCCCCCGGCGGACACCTCGACGCCGAGGTCGATCCACGCCGGGTGCGCCGCATCGTCACCAACCTGCTCGGCAACGCGATCGAGCACGGCGAAGGCCGCCCGATCGTCATCGCGGTCGACAGCAACGCGAGCGCGATCGCCCTCTCGGTGCGCGACTACGGGCTCGGCATGACCACCGAGGCGGCCGAACGCGTCTTCGACCGCTTCTGGCGGGCCGACCCGAGCCGCGTGCGCACCATCGGCGGCACCGGGCTGGGGCTCGCGATCTCGCTCGAAGACGCCGTCGCGCACGGCGGGCACCTCGACGTCTGGTCCCACCCCGGCAAGGGGAGCGTCTTCCGGCTGACCCTGCCGCGGTCCGTGGGCGCGGGCCTCGAGCCGGCGGACGCCGCGGTCGTCTCCCCGCTGCCGCTCGAGCCGGGCGACCCGGAGGCGGCCGGTCCGCCGCCGACGGCCTCCGTGGGGGCCATCCTCCCCGACGACGATCGCGAGGTGCACGATGCGTAAGGGACTGCTCGCGGCATCCGTCGCCATGCTGTCGCTCCTGCTGAGCGGGTGCGTGTCCATCCCGAGCTCCGGCAACGTGCAGCAGGGCGACCCGGCGCCGTCCGACGCCTCGTCGCTCGACCTCGACATCCTCGTCGATCCGCCGATCGTCGACGGCACCCAGCAGCAGATCCTCGACGGATTCCTCACGGCCGCGCTCAGCCCGCGCAACAACTACCAGGCGGCGTACGAGTTCCTCACCCCGGCGTTCAAGGAGCAGTGGCAGGCCGACGAGAACGCCACGATCGACGTGCTCGCCGATCGCGAGTTCGAGGAGGTCTCCGACTCGCAGATCCAGCTCACGGCGACGCCGGCCGCGTCGCTGCGCGACAACGGCCAGTACGAGGTCGCGACCTCGGCGGCGCCCCTCCAGCTCCCGTACACGTTCGAGCAGGTGCAGGGCCAATGGCGTATCGCGAGCGCGCCTGCCGGCATCGTCATCGATCAGGCGAACTTCACGCAGGTGTTCCGGGAGTACACGCTGTACTTCTTCGACCCGGCCTACCGCTTCCTGGTGCCCGACTCCCGATGGTTCGCCGGCCGCGACTCCGCGCAGACGAGCGTCGTACAGGCGCTGCTCGCCGGCCCCGCCGCCTGGCTCGCACCCGGCGTGGTGACGGCGTTCCCCGAGGGCACCGAGCTCTCGCCGGCCGCGGTGCCGGTCTCGGGGCGCGTCGCCGAGGTCTCGCTCACGGGGGCCGCATTCGACGACATCGCCGCCGCCCAGCGCATGCAGTTGCAGCTCAACCAGAGCCTCGTCGGCAGCGTGCGCAACGTGGGCGACGTCGCCCTGATCCTGAACGGCGTCGAATCCGATGCCGGCATCCCGGCGAATCCGGCGGTGCGCGACCCCCGGGTCGACCCCCGTCCGGTCGTGTTCGACGGCGAATCGCTCGGCTACCTCTCGACCTCGGGCGACGGCATCACGCCGATCCCCGGCATCTCCGAGCAGGTCGCGCAGTCCGATGCGTCGGGCGCGGCGATCGGCCCCGATGCCGAATCCGCGGCGATCCTCGACGAGTCGGGCGTCTCGGTCATCACAGCCGATGCAGACCCGGTGCCGCTCGATCCCAGATCGGGCCTGATCACCCCCGCGTTCGACCGGGACGGCGTCGTCTGGTCTGTGCCGGCCGACGCTCCGTCGGATCTCGTCTGGTTCTCGGCCGACGGTCAGAAGTCCGACCGGATACCGGTGCCGTGGTCGGGCACGTCGATCGCCGCGATCGAGGTCTCCCGCGACGGCACCCGCCTGCTCGCCCTGCTCGGCGACGGGCCGCGCACGTACTTCCTCGTGGCGGCGATCGTGCGGGACGGCGACGGACTGCCCGTCGAACTCGGCACCACGGTGCTGCGGCTCGCCGAGGTCGACGGCGTGCCACTCGACGTCGCCTGGGTCGACGGCCGTTCGGTCGTCTCGCTCACGCGGGTCGACGGCGAGGCCACGCGCATCGTCACCCAAGATCTCGGCGGCTTCGCATCCACACGCGACGGCCCGCTCGCCGGCCGCCTCCTCGATGCGGGCAACAGCATCCGCGACGTTCGGGTGCTCACCGACTCCGGCTCGCTCGTCGTGCAGAGCGGCGTCGGCTGGCAGGAGCGGGCGAGCGGCATCCGCTTCATCGCGTCGCAGCTGCCCGGCTGACCGGCACCGCTCCTCCACGGGCGCTCGCGGGCGGCATCCGCCGTGCCGTTTCAGTGAGGGCGGGCGGATGCCGCGGCGCGCTGGACAGGCTCGGTGCATGTCCTCTCGACCCGCCCACCGACCCGACGAGCCGAATGGCATCGGTGCCGTCGAGGTCGCGCGCGCCGCCCGCGCCGCGGGTGCCGCTCGTGCCGCGCTCGCCGCGGCCGCCGCGACCGTGATGCCGGTCTCCTGCGCCGGGTGCGGCCGGCCAGACCTCGCGGTCTGTCCCGCGTGCCGTGCCGCGGTCGCGGCACGACCCGTCGCGGTGTCGCGAGCCGATCTGCGGGCCCATGCCGGCCTCGAGTACGGCGACGTCGTCGCATCCGTCATCGGCGCCTTCAAGGACGGCGGGCGGGCGGATGTCGCGCGCGTGCTCGCCCCGGCACTGGCCGCGTCGATCCGTGCGGCGCTCGCCGAGGTGCCGCGGACGGGCGGTTCGAGCGGGGCCGGCCTGCTCGTGGCGACGGTGCCCTCGCCCCCGGCCGCGCTCCGGGCTCGCGGATACCGGCCCGTGCCCCTGCTGCTCGCGGCGTGCGGGCTTCGCGCGACCTCCGTGCTGCGGCTCGCGCGCGACCGCGACGACCAGGCCGGACTCGGCGCGGCCGCCCGCGCGGCCAACGCCGAGGGCGGGCTCGTGGCTCGCAGACGCCTCCACGGACGGCGGTTCCTGCTCGTCGACGACGTGCTGACCACGGGCTCGACACTCCTCGAAGCCCGTCGTGCGCTCGTGGCCGCGGGAGCGTGCGTCGAGGCGGTGGCGGTGCTCGCCGAGACGCCCCTGCGAAGCGGACGACGTTCAGGGTCCTCTCGGTGAACAGGTGGTGACATCCGATGGTTCGCAGACTACGGTGGCAGGACAGGCGTGGTCTACCACCCTTCAGAACCGGGTGACACGTCGGTGGATGGAGGTCGTCATGGAACTGAACATCGTCGGACGAAACCTGGGGATCACGGATCGCTTCCGTACCTACGCGACCGAGAAGTCGGAGAAGATCTCCCACCTCGCCGACCGTGCCATTCAGCTCGATGTGAAGCTCTCGCGGCACCACGAGAAGAACGGCAACACCGGGCCCGACCGAGTCGAGCTCACCCTCGTCGGCAAGGGGCCCGTCGTCCGGGCCGAGGCCGACGGATCCGACAAGTACGCGGCGTTCGACGTCGCACTCGGCCGATTGCTCGAACGCATTCGCCGAGCCAAGGACCGGCGAAAGGTCCATCGGGGGCAACATCGGCCCACGTCCATCCGGGAGGCGACCGACCTCGGGTTCGCCGAGGTGGGAGTGCAGGCAGCACGTCCGGAGGTGCTGGAGCAGGTGCGCACCGGGTCGATCCCCGTCATCGACGACGCCGCGCCCGTCGCCGAAGACGAAGACGTGTACTGCCCCGTCGTCATCCGACGCAAGGTGTTCGCCATGGCGCCGATGACCGTCGACGACGCGCTCTCCTTCATGGAGCTCGTCGGTCACGACTTCTACCTCTTCGTCGACTCCGAGACCGGTCGGCCGAGCGTCGTCTACCGCCGCAAGGGCTGGGACTACGGCCTGATCGGGCTCGACGAGAACGCCGACGCGTTCGTCGACGACGAGGAGGTCTCGCTGCAGCGCGCGAGCGCATAGCCGCGGCATCCGTCATTCATCGCCCGAGTGAGGGCCGACGGCGCCACCGAGTTCGCGAACCCGCGAGTCGGTGGCGCTGTCGCGTTCGCGACGGGCGAAGTCCGATCGGGGCTGCACAGGCTCCTCTCCGAGTCCGCCCAGCCCGGTGCCCGCTAGCATGGTTATGATGCCGTCGATACGGCGCAACCGGCGTGCCTTCGGCGTTCCACCCGAGGAACGTTCCTCCGAGAACATGGCGCGCCGCAATGACAGGAGATCATTCGTGGCTTCGATTCTGGAGAAGGTCCTCCGCGTCGGCGAGGGCCGAACCCTCAAGCGACTGCAGAACTACGCGGCGGCCATCAACGCGCTCGAAGACGACTTCACCGCCCTCACCGACGAGGAGCTGAAGCACGAGACCGTCGAGTTCCGCGAGCGGTACGCGAACGGGGAGTCCCTCGACGACCTGCTGCCCGAGGCGTTCGCCGCGGTGCGCGAGGCGAGCCGTCGCACGCTCGGCCTGCGGCACTTCGACGTGCAACTCATGGGCGGCGCCGCGCTGCACCTCGGCAACATCGCCGAGATGAAGACCGGTGAGGGCAAGACCCTCGTGGCCACCACGGCCGCGTACCTGAACGCGCTCGCCAGTCGCGGCGTGCACGTCATCACGGTCAACGACTTCCTCGCGAGCTACCAGTCCGAGCTCATGGGCCGCGTGTTCCGCGCCCTCGGCATGACCACCGGATGCATCGTGGCCGGCCAGACCCCGCAGGTGCGCCGCGAGCAGTACGCCGCCGACATCACCTACGGCACGAACAACGAGTTCGGCTTCGACTACCTCCGCGACAACATGGCCTGGCAGACGGCCGACATGGTGCAGCGCGGTCACTTCTTCGCCGTCGTCGACGAGGTCGACTCGATCCTCATCGACGAGGCGCGCACCCCGCTCATCATCTCCGGCCCGGCCTCGGGCGAGGCCAACCGCTGGTTCGCCGAGTTCGCGAACCTCGCGCGTCGCCTCACGCCCGGCGAGGACTACGAGGTCGACGAGAAGAAGCGCACCGTCGGCGTGCTCGAAGAGGGCATCGAGAAGGTCGAGGACTACCTCGGCATCGACAACCTCTACGAGTCGGCGAACACCCCGCTCATCTCGTTCCTCAACAACTCCATCAAGGCGAAGGCCCTGTTCAAGCGCGACAAGGACTACGTCGTGATGAACGGCGAGGTGCTCATCGTCGACGAGCACACCGGCCGCATCCTCGTCGGACGCCGCTACAACGAGGGCATCCACCAGGCCATCGAGGCGAAGGAGGGCGTGCAGGTCAAGGCCGAGAACCAGACCCTCGCCACCGTCACGCTGCAGAACTACTTCCGTCTCTACGACAAGCTCTCGGGCATGACCGGCACCGCCGAGACCGAGGCGGCCGAGTTCATGGCGACCTACAAGCTGGGTGTCGTCCCGATCCCCACGAACAAGCCGATGCTGCGCCTCGACCAGCCCGACCTCGTCTACAAGAACGAGGAGGTCAAGTTCGCCCAGGTCGTCGAAGACATCGTCGAGCGGCACCAGAAGGGCCAGCCGGTGCTCGTGGGCACGACGAGCGTCGAGAAGAGCGAGTACCTCTCGCGGCTGCTCGCCAAGAAGGGCGTGCGGCACGAGGTGCTGAACGCGAAGAACCACGCACGCGAGGCCGCGATCGTCGCTCAGGCCGGTCGCTACGGCTCGGTCACCGTCGCCACGAACATGGCCGGTCGCGGTACCGACGTCATGCTCGGCGGCAACGCCGAGTTCCTCGCCGTGCAGCAGATGCACGAACGCGGGCTCAGCCCCGTCGAGACGCCCGACGAGTACGAGGCCGCCTGGGACGCCGTGTTCGACGCCGTCAAGGGCGAGGTGTCCACCGAGGCCGAGCGCGTGCTCGAGGCCGGCGGGCTCTACGTGCTCGGCACCGAGCGCCACGAGTCGCGGCGCATCGACAACCAGCTCCGAGGCCGCTCCGGCCGTCAGGGCGACCCCGGCGAGAGCCGCTTCTACCTGTCGCTGACCGACGACCTCATGCGCCTCTTCAACGCGGGTGCCGCCGAGAGCCTCATGTCGCGCGGCGTCCCCGACGACGTGGCCATCGAGTCGAAGGTCGTCTCCCGGGCCATCCGCTCGGCGCAGTCGCAGGTCGAGGCGCGCAACGCCGAGATCCGCAAGAACGTGCTCAAGTACGACGACGTCCTCAACCGCCAGCGCGAGGCCATCTACGGCGACCGTCGACACGTGCTCGAGGGCGACGACCTCCACGAGCGCACGCAGCGCTTCCTCGAAGACGTCGTCGACGAGGTGCTCGACTCGCACACGGCAGAGGGCAACCCCGACGAGTGGGACTTCGACGCCCTCTGGACCGAGCTCAAGACGCTCTACCCGATCGGCATCACGATCGACGAGGTCGTCGCCGAGGCCGGCGAGAAGGGGCGCGTCAACCGCCAGTTCATCCGCACCGAGATCATGTCCGACGCGAAGCTCGCCTACGAGCGTCGCGAGCAGCAGCTCGGAAGCCCCGCGATGCGCGAGCTCGAGCGGCGCGTCGTGCTCTCGGTGATCGACCGCCGCTGGCGCGACCACCTCTACGAGATGGACTACCTGAAGGACGGCATCGGCCTTCGCGCCATGGCGCAGCGCGACCCGCTGGTCGAGTACCAGCGCGAGGGCTACGCCATGTTCCAGCAGATGATGGGCTCGATCCGCGAAGAGACGGTCGGCTTCCTCTTCAACCTCGAGGTCGAGGTCGCGCCGCAGGGCGCCGGCATCGAGGCCAAGGGGCTCTCGCGCCAGGAAGCCCCTCAAGACAAGCTCAGCTACTCCGCGCCGAGCGACTCGGGCGGCGTCGAGGTGCGCAACCAGCGAGGACAGGTGCAGCAGGCCGCCACGCAGCGCGCGCGTCGCGCCGTCGCCGAGGCGCAGTCGCAGCCCCAGGCGCCGGCCGCCGAGCAGGCACGCGGGGCGTTCGGCCAGCGCGGTGGCGACGGCAGCGGCGATGCGGCTCCGCAGAACCGCGCCGAGCGTCGGGCGCAGGAGCGCAAGGGCAGCTAGCACGCAGACGACGGGGCCGGACATCCGATGGATGTCCGGCCCCGTCGTCGTATCTGCGGTCGCCGCCGCGACGCCTCGTATGCCGCCTCGATCCGCTCCAGGGCGTCTGGGGTCTCGTGCGCGGCATCAGAGCACCGTGATCGCGCTCGCCCTCCAGCGCTGGTCGAGGCCTTCGAGGCGGATGGCGACGGCACGCACCCGGTGGGGCTGGTGCACGAGCACGACCGCCTCGACCACGCCGTCGGCCGGTTCGCAGGTCACGACCCGGCCGAGGCGGAACACCGGCCGCTGCGGCGCGACGCCCTTGACCCGTCGTGACCGGTTCGCGAGCACGACGCGCATCGAGAGGCTGCGGTAGACGTCGTCGGTGACCCACCGGGCGAGCTGCTCGAGGTCGCGTGCGCCCGCCATGACCTCGACGACGCAGTGCGTGAGGCTCTGCAGCATGGCCGACGGATCGGGCAGTTCGGTTCGCCTCGACGCCTGCGGGCCGAAGAACTCGTCGTCGTCGAGGAACGAAGCGGACGTGCGCGCGTCGGTGCGCAGGGCGGGGCGTGCGGGCATCTGTGCTCCATCGGGAGGGTGGCGTGAGCCGTGGGGGCGGTGCCCCCGAACGGGGGACGTTTTCGGGGGACCCTGCGATGAATGTATGAGCGTGGCGGAATACATGTCAAGAGGGTGTTTCGACCTGTGGAGAACCGCGGTCCTGCGGGCGTCATGACGGGTAACGTGCCTGCATGCGGTGGGACCTCCTGTTCGACGACCTGGAGGCGCGACTCGACCAGGAGCAGCGCGACGAGGAGCGCGCCCTCGCGCTCGAAGAGGAGCGGTTGCGGCTCGGTCGTCTGGGCCTCCGCGATCGATTCGCGGGCATGGCGCGCGCCATCCACGACGACCTCGCCGCGTTCATCCGCCTCGAACTGCGCACGGGCGCGACGCTCGCCGTGCGGCCCTCCGCGTTCGGTCGCGACTGGATGAGCGCCGATCAGCTCGACGGCGACCGCAGCGGCCGCCACTGCATCGTCCCCTTCGAGGCGATCGCGGCCGTGCTCGCAGGCCCTTCGCTGCTCGAGCGGAGTCTCGAGCCACTCCAGGAGCCGTCGTCGAGCCTCACCGACCGCATGGGGCTGGCGTTTCCGCTTCGAGACCTCAGCAGGCGACGAGCGCCCGTCCACGTGCACACCGAGGGCGGCCGCGTGCACGGCACGATAGACCGCGTCGCCCGCGACCACCTCGATCTCGCGCTGCACCCGGTCGGCACGCCGAGACGTGAGCGCGACGTGCAGGGCTATCGCATCGTGCCGCTCGATCGCGTGATGCTGGTGTCGTTCGGTCCCTCGAACTGATCGCGGCGCGCCGTGATTCGGGTACGCGCTGGCGCCTGAACTCGGCGCCGGCGCCGGGCCTGGACCGCGTCTCAGGTGTGCAGGCGGCGAGGACCGAGGGCGGTGACGTTGGAGAAGTCGGCGACGTCGGCGAACTCGCCCTGCTCCCACAGCGCCGAACGACGGGTCTGCTCGAGCCGGAAGTCGATCCAGAACTCGAGCTGCGTTCGTTCGATGCGCCACGGGCCGGCATCGCCGACCCTGATGGCCGGGAGCTCGCCCGACGTGATGAGCCCCGTGATCGTGGCCGCGTCGACCTCGAGCATCTGCGCGGCGTCGGCGATCGACAGGAAACGCCCCAGCTCGCTCGCATCTGATGTGCTCATTTCTCGATTATCGACCGGAAGGGGCGATCCGAGCCTCGATGTGGATAACTTCATGGTGATTCGGCAGGCATCCGGAACGATGGTCCCGGTGCGACGGCGGGCGTCGCCGAAGGGAGCAGGATGCCTCGTCGCACGGAGCGCGGTTCGATCCGCATCGATCCGCGCCTGATCATCGGCGTCGTGCTGATCGTCGGCTCGACGGTCGGCGTCTACACGCTCGTCAGCGGCCTCGACGACGCGACCGAGGTTTACACGGCGACCGAGACCTTCACGCCCGGCGACCGCATCCTCGAGTCCGACCTCGTCGTCGAGCGGGTGCGATTCGGTGCCGCCGACGTGCGGTACCTCGAGCCCGACGCCCTGACCGACGGCGGTCTGCTCGTCACGAGCACCATCCGCCAGGGAGAGCTCGTGCCGCTCGGCGCGGTCGACGAGGTCGATCGCGCCGGACTCGCGACCGTGGTCGTGCCCAGCAGGGGAGCACTGCCCGAGGGCGTGGTGCGCGGCACCGTCGTCGACGTGTGGTCGGCACGCCGGCTCGACCGGGGCGACTCGGCCCCGCCGACCGTGCTCGTTCCCGAGGCCGAGGTCGCGGCCGTCATCGACAGCGGCGGAATGGTCGACGGCGACAGCAGATCCGTCGAACTGCTCGTGCCGCGCGAACGCGTGGCCGCGCTGCTGCAGGCGCTGGCCGCCGAAGACGCGATCGACCTCGTACCCGCCCGGCCCGAGGCCGATCGGTGAGCCGCCTCGCCTTCGCACTCGATCAGGCCACCGAAGACCGGCTGCTCGCCGACGCCGTCGAGCACGGTCACCTCATCGTGGGGCGCGCACTCGCCCAGGCGGAGCTCCTCGCCGGCATCGATGCGATCGCGCCCGAGGTCGTGCTCGTCGGGGCCGGTCGTTCTGCGCTGAGCGCGGCACTGCTCGAGGCCTGCGACATCCGCGGCATCCGCATCGTCGCGCTCGCTGCGAACGATGCCGAGCGCGCTCAGGCCCGGGCGCTCGGACTCCACGAGGTGTTCGCGCTCTCCGCGACCTGGCGGGAGCTCGAGCCGATCGTGAGCGGGGGAGTGCCCGTGGCGGCGGCAGGGCAGAGCGGCGCTGCCAGCCGTGAACCGGCGCGCACGGCACCGGTCATCGCCGTATGGGGCCCCGCCGGGGCCCCCGGACGCACGACCGTCGCCGTGAATCTCGCGGCCGAGCTCGCTGCGGCCGGGCATCGGGTCGCCCTCGTCGACGCCGATCCGTACGGCGGCGTCGTGGCCGCCTCGCTCGGCCTCCTCGACGAGGCGCCGGGGTTCGCCTCGGCATGCCGGCTCGCGGGCTCCGGGGCGCTCGACCGCGGCGAGCTCGAACGCATCGCGCAGCGCTACTCGAGCGCCCGAGCCTCGTTCGACGTGTTCACCGGACTGGTCGGGCCGAGCCGGTGGCCCGAACTCTCGCGCGACCGGGTCACGACCGCGCTCGGAGCGATCCGCGAGTGGGTCGACTACGTCGTGGTCGACACCGGATTCAGCCTCGAGCACGACGAGGAACTCACGAGCGACCAGTTTGCCCCTCGTCGCAATGCCGCCACGTTCGCGACGCTCGCCCTCGCCGACGAGGTCGTCGCCGTCGGCCTGGCCGACCCCGTCGGGCTCTCGCGCCTGCTCCGAGGCCACGCCGAACTGGTCGACCTCGTCGACCCCGGGCGCATCCGCGTGGTCGTGAACCGGGTGCGCGCGAGCGCCCTCGGCATCGACGCCTACGGGCAGGTGCGCCAGACGATGCGCCGATTCGCCGGGCTCTCCGACGTCGTCATGCTCCCGCACGACGGTCGGGCGGTCGACGCCGCGATCCTCACCGCGCGCACGCTCCGCGACGCCGCATCCAAGTCGCCGCTCCGCACGGCGATGCGCGATTTCGCGCACGACGTATTCCTCCCCGCGGTGCCTGTCACCGTGCCACGACGACGCTTCGGGCCGGTTCGCGCCGGTGTCGCGGCGAGCTGACGCGACCCGGAGGCGACGCGGTCGCGGTGGCCGCGGCATCCGACCAGTACGCTTGAACCGTGTCGACCCTCAGTGATCTCGTCCTCGCGCAGGGCCGCAGCAGTCAGGCCGATGTCGATTGGCTGCACATGCTGGTCGGCGACCTGCAGCTGCTCGCGGACCTCGCCTTCGCAGACATCGTCCTGTGGGTGCCGTCCGGAGACGACGACTTCGTCGCCGTCGCGCACTCGCGGCCGTCGAGCGCGGCCACGCTGTTCTATCGCGACTTCGTCGGGCAGCCCATCAAGTCGCAGTGGCGAGAACTCGTCGACGAGGCGTTCGACGGCGCGCACATCGCCGATTCCTCGGCGCCCGACTGGTACGAGGAGATGCCGACCCGCGTTCGCGCCGTGCCCGTCATGCGGCGCCTGGCGCTGGCCGGCACGAAGGTCGCCCCCGAACCGGTCGCGGTCATCACGCGGCACACGAACCTCGGGGCGACGCGAACCGCGAGCCGGCAGGAGCTCACGTTCAACGAGTGCGCCGACGAGCTGTTCGAGATGATCGCCTCGGGCGACTTCCCTGATCTCGGTGCGCCGACCGGCCCGCGACGCGGCGCCCCGCGTGCGTCCGACGGGCTCATCCGGCTCGACGTCGACGGCACGACGACCTTCGCGAGCCCCAACGCGCTGTCGGCGTTCAACCGCATGGGCTTCGACGACGAGCTCGAGGGCGAGTCGCTCGCCGAGGTCACCACCCGCCTGCTGACGGGCAAGCTCGTGGTCGACGAATCCCTGCCGCTCGTGGTGACGGGTCGCGCCCCGTGGCGCACCGACGTCGAGTCCCGGGGGGTCACGGTCTCGCTCCGGGCCATCCCGATCCGGCGCAGGGGCGAGCGCATCGGCGCGATCGTGCTGAGCCGCGACGTGACCGAGCTCCGCCACCAGGAGCAGGAGCTCATCACCAAAGACGCGACGATCCGCGAGATCCACCACCGCGTCAAGAACAACCTGCAGACGGTGGCGTCGCTGCTGCGCATCCAGGCGCGGCGCACGCACTCCGACGAGGCGCGCGAGGCGCTGACGCAGGCCATGCGCCGTGTCGGCGCGATCGCCGTCGTGCACGACACCCTGTCGGAGGGCCTCTCGCAGAACGTCGACTTCGACGCGGTGTTCGATCGCGCGTTGCTGCTCGTCGCCGAGGTCGCCTCGGCCCACAACACCACCGCGCACCCGAAGCGCTCGGGCTCGTTCGGCGTCCTGCCGAGCGAGTACGCGACCCCGCTCGCGCTCGCGTTGACCGAACTCGTGACGAACGCGGTCGAACACGGACTCGCGGGTCAGGAGGGCGACGTCGAGATCATGGCCGAGCGCTCCGACACGACGCTGACCGTGCAGGTGCGCGACACCGGATCCGGCCTGCCGGAGGGCAAGGTCGGCGAGGGCCTCGGCACGCAGATCGTGCGCACCCTCATCCAGGGCGAACTCGGCGGCACCATCGACTGGCACACCGTCGTCGGTCGCGGCACCGAGGTCACCATCGAGGTCCCGCTGCGCTGGATCACCGCGGTCTAAGGGCTCGCCGAGCGATCAACGAGTGGAGCGCGGCCGAGCGAGCGGATGCCGCGGTCGCGCGTGCCGTCGACGGCATCCACAGTTCGTGATCCGCGCGCGTGACACCTGCCCGCGGCGCCGCGCGGTGGAGCGCTCGCAGTCCGGCCCGGGTCGGCCGCCGGCCCGCAGGGGGCACACGAAACGACGCCGTGGCCTCGAGGGCCACGGCGTCGCTCCGTGCTGTGGTGCAGGCTGGTCAGCCGGCGCGGCGCGCGCGGGCTGCGCGGCGCTTGAGGGCGCGGCGCTCGTCTTCGCTGAGGCCACCCCAGACACCCGAGTCCTGGCCGGTCTCGAGGGCGTACTGGAGGCAGATCTCGGTGACGGTGCATCGGGCGCACACGGCCTTCGCCTTCTCGATCTGGTCGACTGCGGGACCAGTGTTGCCGACCGGGAAGAAAAGCTCCGGGTCAGCCGTGAGGCAGGCGGCCTTGTCGCGCCAATCCATGAAGATGCTCCTTGCGATGTGTTTCGTCTGCAGACGCGCACGATTGCGCGAGCCGTAGCCGGCTGTGCTGCATTGGGGGAAAGGCCGAATTACGGGAAGTAGGATCGGTATCGATCGGCTCACGTCCCTGTGAGCATCAATTCGGCCTCATAAATGTTCGCATAGTGATGAGACCGAATCAATAGCCGTGAATGGGATAACGCTGTGAATACCGACGAAACCAACGCGAACATGCCGCAGGACGCATCTGATGCCGGCGGCGTCCGCGCCGCGCTCATCACGGTGTCGGGCGTGCTCGTGCTCGAGGCGCTCGGGCTCGTCGCGGTGGTGGTCTGGCTCGTCGTCGACCTGCTCTCGCTCGCGCCGTCGTCGTACGCGACGGCGATCGCCCTGCTCGTCCTCGTGCTCATCGCCGCGCTGTGGGTCGGAGCGGTCGCGGTCGGTTCGCTCCGACGCGCGCCGTGGGCGCGGGGGTCGGCGATCGTGTGGCAGGTGCTGCAGGTGTCGATCGCGGTCGGCGCGTTCCAGGGCATGTTCGCGAGGCCCGATGTCGGCTGGGTGCTGCTCGTGCCGGCGATCACGGTGATCGGCCTGCTGCTCTGGACGCCCGTGCGCCTGGCCTACACGCGCGCCGACGACGAACGGGCGCCGCACGGCGCGTGAACGTCGTGGGCGCCCGTCGGCGTGGATCGCGGCGGCGAGCCTAGCCGTCGAGCCCGAGCTCGCGGCGCACCCGTGCGACGTGCCCGGTGGCCTTGACGTTGTACCAGGCGTGCTCGATGACGCCGTCGACGCCGATGACCAGGGTCGAGCGGATCGAGCCGACGTACGTCTTGCCGTAGTTCTGCTTCTCGCCCCAGACGCCGTAGCGCTGCTGCACGGCGAGGTCCTCGTCGGAGAGGAGCGTGTAGTTCAGGCTGTCGCGTTCGGCGAACCTGGCGAGCTTCTCGACCGCGTCCTTCGAGACGCCGACGACGCGCACGCCGGCCGACGCGAACGAGTTGAGGTTGTCGCGGAAGTCGCAGGCCTCGGTGGTGCAGCCGGGCGTCATCGCCTCGGGGTAGAAGTAGAGCACGACGCGTTCGCCGCGCAGCTCCGAGAGGGTGACGGGGGTGCCGTGCTGGTCGTTCAGGGTGAAGTCTGGTGCGAGGTCGCCGGGGGCGAGTCGTGCATGGGTCATGCGTCCATGGTGTCACGGCTTCGCTGCGTCCGAGGTGGGGGCGATGGCGTCGCCGGATGCCGCGGGCGACTCGCAGGCCGCGCGCAGGCGGTGCTCAGCGGAACGTCTCGAGCAGTCGTTGCAGCGAGTCGAGGCGGGCGCGGCCGGTGTCGCCGAGCTCTCCGGCGTCGACGGCCTCGACGATGGCGCAGTCGGGTGCATCGGGCAGGTGCGTGCAGCCGCGCGGGCAGCGCTCGGCGATCGCGGCCAGGTCGCTGAACGCGCCCAGGATGTTCGAGGGGTCGACGTGGCCGAGGCCGAACGAGCGCACCCCGGGGGTGTCGATGACCCAGCCGCGGCCGGCCGGCGAGTCGAGGCGCAGCGAGACCGTCGAGGACGAGGTGTGGCGTCCGCGGCCGGTGACGGTGTTGACGACGCCCGTCGCGCGATCGGCGCCGGGCACGAGCGCGTTCACGAGCGTCGACTTGCCGACGCCCGAGTGGCCGACGAACACGGTGCGGTGGTCGACGAGCTCGGCGGTGATGAGGTCGATCGGCATGTCGTCGGTGCGCGAGCGCACGACGGGCAGGTCGAGTCCGGCGAAGTTCTCGAGGAACTCGGACGGGTCGGCGAGGTCGGTCTTGGTGATGCAGAGGATCGGCTGGATGCGGGCGTCGTAGGCGGCGACGAGGTAGCGGTCGACGAGCCGGATGCGCGGTTCGGGGTTCGCCGCGGCGACGACGATGAGCATCTGGTCGGCGTTGGCGACGATGACGCGCTCCACCTCGTCGGTGTCGTCGGCGCTGCGGCGCAGCAGCGTGCTGCGTTCGAGCACGCGCACGATGCGGGCGAGCGAGCCCTCGTCGCCCGTGGTGTCGCCGACGAGGTCGACGCGGTCGCCCGTCACGACGGACTTGCGACGCAGCTCGCTCGCGCGGGCGGCGGTCAGGGTGCGCTCGTCTGGGCCGTTCTCGTCGACCATGACCGTGTAACGGCCGCGGTCGACGCCGAGCACGAGGCCGACGACGGCGTCGGCGTGCTGCGGACGCACCTTCGTGCGGGGCCTGCTGCCGCGACGACTGGGACGCACCCGCACGCTCGACTCGTCGAACTCGGGTTCGTCGTCTTCGTCGTCGCCAGCGTCCCACCAGCTCATGCGAGCATCTGCTCCCAGAGCGCGGTGAACTGGGGCAGCGTCTTGCTCGTGGAGCCGATGTCGTCGACGATCACGCCGTCGACGGCGAGCCCGACGATCGCGCCCGTCGTGGCCATGCGGTGGTCGGCGTAGGCGCGCCACGGGCCGCCGTGCAGCGGTGCGGGCACGATGTGCAGGCCGTCGTCGAGTTCGCGCACGTCGCCGCCGAGGCCGTTCAGCTCGGCGACGAGCGCCGCGAGCCGGTCGGTCTCGTGGTGGCGGATGTGCCCGATGCCCGTGAACGTGCTGGGCCCGTCGGCGAACGCGGCGAGGGCGACGAGGTTCGGCACGAGCTCGCCGGCCTCGGAGAGGTCGAGATCGGCTCCGCGGATGCCGCGGCCGCCGTCGCCCGTGCGCTCGGGCGCCTGCACGGTGAGCCGGTCGCCGACGCGTTCGACGCGCGCGCCGAAGCGGGGGAGCAGGTGCTCGAGCTGGGCGCCGACCTGCGTCGTGGTGTCGGGCCAGCCGACGATGCTGACACTGCCGCCCGCGACGAGCGCGGCGACGAGGAACGGCGCCGCATTCGAGAGATCGGGCTCGATCGCGACATCCACCGCTCGGATCGGGCCGGGTTCGACGACCCAGCGCCCGGGTTCGGGGGAGGAGACCTCGATGCCGCGTTGACGCAGCGTCTCGATGGTCATCTCGATGTGCGGCAGGCTCGGAAGGCGCTCGCCCGTGTGGCGGAGGTCGAGCCCGCGTTCGAAGCGGGCCGCCGAGAGCAGCAGGCCCGAGACGAACTGGCTGGAGGCCGAGGCGTCGAGCTCGACCGCGCCGCCCTCGACGCGTCCGGTGCCGTGCACGGTGAACGGCAGCGCGCCGCGGCGGTCGTCGTCGAGGTCGACGCCGAGTGCGCGCAGGCCCTCGATCGAACCGCCCATCGGCCGGCGCCGGGCGCCCTCGTCGCCGTCGAAGGTGGTGGGGCCGAGCGCGAGCGCTGCGACCGGCGGCACGAAGCGCATGACGGTGCCGGCGAGGCCGCACTCGACGGTGGTGGAGCCGAGCAGCTCGTCGGCCGGGATGACGCGCAGGTCGTCGCCGAAGCCGCCGGTGGCCGGCATCCGCTCGAACGAGGTGCCGAGGGCGCGCAGCGCGTCGATCATGAGCTCGCTGTCGCGCGACCAGAGCGGCGCATGCAGCGTCGAGGGGCCGTCGGCGAGGGCCGCGAGCACGAGCTCGCGGTTGGTCAGCGACTTCGAGCCGGGCAGCGCGAGCACCGAGTCGAGGGGCTGCGCGGCGACGGGCGCGAGCCACCCGGGGTCGGGCTCGGTCTCGCGGCGATCGCCGTAGGGATCGAACTCTGGCTCGGAATACTTCTGGATCTGCATCGGTTACCAACAGTAGCGTTCGCGAACGCGGAAGGAGTTGATGCGCGTGCCCGTGGCAGAGCTGCGTACCCCCATCACGACGGCGTCGACCTCGATGTCGGCACCCGTCTCGACCCGTCGGCGCCGCAGGGTGACGTCTCAGGGCGACGGCCTAGGATGGCCGGTGATGACTGCCGACGAGATCGACACCGCACCGGAGTCCGAGCGTCCGCTCGGCGAACTGTTCGAAGAGCAGGCACTGCCCTTCATCGATCAGCTGTACGCCGCGGCGCTCCGCATGACGAAGAACCCCGCCGATGCGCAAGACCTGGTGCAGGAGACGTTCGTGAAGGCCTATGCGGCCTTCGGGCAGTTCACGCAGGGCACGAACCTCAAGGCGTGGCTGTACCGCATCCTCACGAACACCTTCATCAACACGTACCGCAAGAAGCAGCGCGAGCCGTATCAGGGCACGATCGACGAGCTCGAGGACTGGCAGCTCGGCGGCGCCGAGTCGACCACGGCGCGCTCGACGCGGTCGGCCGAGGCCGAGGCGATCGACCACCTGCCCGACAGCGCCGTGAAGGACGCGCTCCAGGCGCTGCCCGAGGACTTCCGCCTCGCGGTCTACTTCGCCGACGTCGAGGGCTTCTCGTACCAAGAGATCGCCGACATGATGAACACCCCCATCGGGACCGTGATGAGCCGACTGCATCGAGGCAGGCGGCTGCTGCGCGAGTCCCTCGCCGAGTACGCGAGCGAGCAGGGCATCGCCACTGCCGCACCGACCCCCAAGAGGCAGAAGTTGCCGAGGAGCCCGAAATGAACGACTGCGGCTGTGAGAAGGCCCGTGCAGAACTCGAGGAGTACCTGCACCACGAACTCGCCAGTGCGGATGCCGCCGACATCCGTGCGCACGTCGAGAACTGCCCCGACTGCTCGAACGAGGTGCGCGTGGGCGTCGCCATCACCGAGGTGATGCAGCGCGCCTGCAAGGAGAGCGCTCCCGAGACGCTGCGCACCCTGGTGCTCGCGCAGATCCGCACGGTGCAGGCCGGTCACGGGGTCGCAGCCGACTGATCCCGGGCGCGCCGCCGGTCCTCGGCGGCCGCGACGGTCACCCGCTCGACGTTCAACCGTTCGACGGACGCCGGCGCACGAGGTGCGCGCGTAGCGTCGAGGGTGATGAACGAGTCAGCCCCGCCCACCACCCGATCCGGTCGTGTTCCGACCTGGCTCAGGGTGCTCCTGCCCACCGTCCTGATCCTCGTCTGGTTCGCCGCATTCGGCGCCGGCGGGGCGTCCTTCGGCACGCTCAGCGACGTCGTCGAGAACGACCAGGCCCAGTTCCTGCCCGCCTCCAGCGAGTCGGCCGAGGTGCAGGCGCTGCAGTCCGAGTTCCGCGGCGACGAGTCGATCCCGGCGATCGTCGTCTATGCGCGCGACGGCGGCCTCACCGAGGCGGATGTCGCGGCCATCGCCGCCGACGTCGACGCGTTCGCGGCGATCGACGGCGTGCTCGCCGACGGCGTCTCGCCCGCGGTCGAGTCCGAGGACGGCGCGGCCGCCGAGGTGTTCGTGCAGGTCGACACGTCGGCCGAGGTCAAGGAAGTCGTCGGCGAGGTCCGCGAGCGGGTCGCCGAGACATCCGGAGCCGGCCTCGAGGCCGCCGTCACCGGGCCGGCGGGTTTCACGACCGATCTCTCCGCCGCATTCGCGGGCATCGACGGACTGCTCCTGCTCGTCGCGTTCGGCGCGGTGTTCCTGATCCTCGTGAGCGTGTACCGCTCGCCGCTGCTGCCGTTCATCGTGCTCGGCACGAGCCTCACCGCCCTCTGCGCCTCGGTGCTCGTGGTGGTCTCGCTCGCGCAGGCCGACGTGCTCGTGCTGAACGGGCAGACGCAGGGCATCCTGTTCATCCTCGTGATCGGCGCCGCGACCGACTACTCGCTGCTCTACATCGCGCGCTATCGCGAGGCGCTGCACCAGCACGAGCGCAAGTGGGACGCCACCTGGGCGGCCCTGCGCGGCTCGTGGGAGCCGATCCTCGCGTCGGGCGGCACCGTGATCGCGGGCCTGCTCATGCTGCTCGCGAGCGACCTCACGTCGAACAAGCTGCTCGGCCCGGTCTCGGCGATCGGCATCGCGTTCGCGCTGCTCACCTCGCTCACGCTGCTGCCCGCCCTCATGTTCTGGGCCGGCCGTGCGGCGTTCTGGCCCGTGCGTCCCAAGTTCGGCGCGCATGTCGAGGCCGACGACGTCGTCGCGCGCAAGGGCATCTGGCCCAAGGTGGCCAGACTCGTCGCCCGTCGACCCCGCGTCACCTGGATCGTCTCGACGCTGCTGCTGGCCGTCATGGCGCTCGGCGTGACGCAGCTGAAGGCCGACGGCGTGCCCTCGAGCGAGTTCGTGCTCGGCCACTCCGAGGCGCGCGACGGGCAGGCGCTCCTGAGCGAGCACTTCCCCGGCGGCTCCGGCACGCCCGCCGTCATCGTCGCGTCCGAGGACGACCTCGACGCGGTCGCCGAGGTCGTGCTCGCGGCCGACGGCGTCGACTCGCTGTCGGTCGTCTCGGCGGACTCGCCCAGCGGGTCGCTGCCGGTCACCGAGGACGGCATCCAGCCGCTCGGCCCTCCCGGCACCCCGGCCGGCGAGCCGACCGTCGTCGACGGTCTCGTGCAGCTCGACGCGACCCTCGCCGATGCGAGCGACTCCGACGCGGCCGAGGCGACCGTCGTCGCCCTGCGCGACGGGCTCGCGGATGTCTCGACGACCGATCAGCCGGTGCTCGTCGGCGGCGTCACCGCGGTCGCGCTCGACACGAAGGTCGCGTCGATCCACGACCGCAACCTCATCATCCCGCTCGTGCTCGGCGTGATCCTGCTGATCCTGATGCTGCTGCTCCGGTCGATCGTCGCGCCGCTGCTGCTCATCGGCACGGTCGTGCTCTCGTTCGGCGCCGCGCTCGGCGTCTCGGCGATCGTCTTCAACCAGGTGTTCGTCTTCGCGGGCGCCGACCCGGTCGTGCCATTGTTCGGGTTCGTGTTCCTCGTCGCGCTCGGCGTGGACTACAACATCTTCCTGATGACGCGCGTGCGCGAGGAGTCCGTGAAGCACGGCACGCGCCAGGGGGTGCTGCGCGGGCTCGTCGTCACGGGCGGCGTGATCACCTCGGCGGGCCTCGTGCTCGCGGCGACGTTCGCGGCGCTCGGCGTGCTGCCGATCCTGTTCCTGGCGCAGCTCGCGTTCATCGTCGCGTTCGGCGTGCTGCTCGACACGTTCCTCGTGCGGTCGCTGCTCGTGCCGGCCCTCGCCTACGACCTCGGTCGTGCGATCTGGTGGCCGTCGAAGCTGTGGCGGGCCGGACCCGACGCCGGAGAGCGGCGGGCGGATGTCACGGCCGCCGTCGCGGGCGACGCCGAGACCGCACGTGAGACCGCGGAGCACCACGCAGAGCACCGCGCCTGACGCGCGGGCCCGGGCGGGGGAACCCGCCCGGGCCCGCCGCGCACCCGGCGCACGCTCGTCGAGCAGACGGAAACGGAAGAGGGCGGATGCCATGCGGCATCCGCCCTCTTCGGGTCTCCGAACGATCAGAGCGTCAGTGCGCGGCTCACCAGGTCGGCCTGCTCGGCGGCGTGACGCTTGGCCGAACCCGTGGCCGGCGACGCCGACGCAGCGCGCGAGACCACGCGCACGGGCTTCTCGCCGAGCTTGTTCGTCTCGACGATGAAGTACGGCCAGACGCCCTGGTTCTCGGGCTCGTCCTGCGCCCACACGAACTCGGCGTTCGGGTAGCTGTAGGCCACCTTCTTGAGCTCGTCGGCCGGCAGCGGGTAGAGCTGCTCGAGGCGCACGAGGGCGACCTCGGGGTTCGGGTTCTTGTCGAGCTCCGAGAGCAGGTCGTAGTAGAGCTTGCCCGAGACGAACACGATGCGCTTGACGGCGTCTTTGTCGGTGATGCGGGCGTCGTCGATGACCGGCTCGAAGCGGCCGTTCGTGAAGTCGGCGACCTCGCTCGTCGCACCGCGCAGGCGCAGCATCGCCTTCGGGGTGAAGACGATCAGTGGACGACGCGGGCGGGCGTACGCCTGACGGCGCAGCAGGTGGAAGTACGACGCCGGCGTCGACGGGCGCGCGACGGTCATGTTGTCTTCTGCGCACATCTGCAGGAAGCGCTCGATGCGGGCGCTCGAGTGGTCGGGGCCCTGGCCCTCGTAGCCGTGCGGGAGCAGGAGCACGACGCTCGAGCGCTGGCCCCACTTCTGCTCGGCCGAGGAGATGAACTCGTCGATGATGGTCTGGGCCCCGTTGGCGAAGTCGCCGAACTGGGCCTCCCAGAGCACGAGCGCGTCGGCCCGTTCGACCGAGTAGCCGTACTCGAAGCCCATCGCCGCGTACTCCGAGAGCAGCGAGTCGTAGATCCAGAACCGGGCCTGGTTCTCGGACAGGTTCTGCAGCGGCAGCCACTCCTGGCCGTTCGCCCGGTCGTGGAGCATCGCGTGGCGCTGGACGAACGTGCCACGGCGAGCATCCTGGCCGGCGAAGCGCACGGGCGTGCCCTCGATGAGCAGGGAGCCGAGCGCGAGCAGCTCGCCGAAGCCCCAGTCGATCTTGCCGTTGCGGCTCATGTCGACGCGCTTCGTGAGCAGCTGCTGGATCTTCGGGTGCACCGTGAAGCCGGCCGGCTTGTTGCCGAACGCATCGCCGACGGCGTGCACGACATCGGTCGAGACGCCCGTGGTGGCGAGCTCACCGGTCGCGGGCGCTTCGAGGTCGAACGACTCGGTCGCGCCGACGATCGGGATCGACCCGGTCTGCGCGGCATGCGTCTCGGCGAAGGCGCGCTCGAGGCGGTCCTGGAAGTCGCGGTGCGCCTCTTCGTACTCGGCCTCGGTGATGTCGCCGCGGCCGACGAGGGCCTCGGTGTAGAGCTTGCGGACCGAGCGCTTCGCCTCGATGAGGTTGTACATGAGCGGCTGGGTCATCGAGGGGTCGTCGCCCTCGTTGTGACCGCGACGGCGGTAGCAGACGAGGTCGATGACGACGTCGCGGTGGAACTCCTGGCGGTAGCGGAACGCGAGCTCCGCGACGCGGACGACGGCCTCGGGGTCGTCGCCGTTCACGTGGAAGATCGGGGCCTGGATGGCCTTGGCGACATCCGTCGAGTAGATCGACGAGCGGGCGTCGCCCGGGACCGTGGTGAAGCCGACCTGGTTGTTGATGTTCACGTGGATCGTGCCGCCCGTGCGGTAGCCGCGGAGCTGCGACATCTGCATGGTCTCGATCACGACACCCTGGCCGGCCATGGCCGCGTCGCCGTGGATCAGGATCGGCAGCGTCGAGAACGTGCCGATCGGCTTGCGGTCCTGCTTGGCGCGGACGATGCCCTCGAGCACGCCGTCGACGGCCTCGAGGTGCGAGGGGTTCGCGGCGAGCGAGACGGGGATCTGCGCGCCGTCGTCGGCCGTGAAGGTGCCCTCGGTGCCGAGGTGGTACTTCACGTCGCCCGAGCCCTGGCCCGAGGTGGTGCCCTCGAACTCGCGGAACACCTGGCCGTAGGTCTTGCCGGCGATGTTGGTGAGCACGTTGAGGCGGCCGCGGTGGGCCATGCCGATGGCGACCTCGTCGAGCTGCTCCTTCGCGGCGCCCTGGAGGATCTCGTCGAGGAGCGCGATGACCGACTCGCCGCCCTCGAGGCTGAAGCGCTTCTGGCCGACGTACTTGGTCTGCAGGAAGGTCTCGAACGCCTCGGCCTCGTTGAGCTTGCCGAGGATGCGCATCTGCTCGTCGTGCGTGGGCTTCTCGTACTTGCGCTCGACCTGCTCCTGGATCCAGGTGCGCTGCTCGGGGTCCTGGATGTGCATGTACTCGATGCCGATGGTGCGGCAGTACGAGTCGCGAAGGACGCCGAGGATGTCGCGCAGCAGGGCCGTGCGGGTGTTGCCGAACCCGCCCGTGACGAACTCGCGGTCGAGGTCCCAGAAGGTGAGCCCGTGGCTCTCGATGTTCAGGTCGGGGTGCGAGCGCTGCTGGTACTCGAGCGGGTCGGTGTCGGCCATCATGTGGCCGCGCACGCGGAACGAGTTGATGAGCTCCTGCACGCGGGCCGTTTTGTCGATGGCGCTCGCGATGTCGACCGAGATGTCGGGCGACCAGTGGATGGGCTCGTACGGCAGGCGGAGGGCCGCGAAGAGGTCTTCGTAGAAGCCGCGCTGGCCGAGGAGGAGCTCGTGCACCTTCTTCAGGAACTCGCCCGAACCGGCGCCCTGGATGACGCGGTGGTCGTAGGTCGAGGTGAGCGTGATGGTCTTGCCGATGGCGAGGTTCGCGAGCACCTTCTCGGAGGCGCCCTGGAACTCGGCCGGGTACTCGAGGGCGCCGGCGCCGATGATGCAGCCCTGGCCCTTCATGAGGCGGGGCACCGAGTGCACCGTGCCGATGCCGCCCGGGTTCGTCAGCGAGATCGTCGCGCCCGAGAAGTCGTCGGCGGTGAGCTTGTTGTTGCGGGCGCGGCCGACCAGGTCTTCGTAGGCGTTCAGGAACTCGTTGAACGTCATCGACTCGGCGCGCTTGATGGCGGGCACGAGGAGGGCGCGGGTGCCGTCGGGCTTCGGGATGTCGATGGCGATGCCGAGGCCGATGTGCGCGGGCTTGACGAGGCTGGGCTTGCCGTCGACCTCGCTGTAGTAGACGTTCTGGCTCGGGAACTCCTTGAGCGCCTGGATGAGCGCCCAGCCGATGAGGTGCGTGAAGCTCACCTTGCCGCCGCGCGTGCGACGCAGGTGGTTGTTGATCACGATGCGGTTGTCGATCATGAGCTTCGCGGGCACGGTGCGCACGCTCGTGGCGGTCGGCACGGTGAGCGAGGCGTCCATGTTCGCGGCGAGCGCCTTGGGCATGCCCTTCAGCGGCACGACCACGTCGGTGCGCTCGCCGTCGTCGACGACCTGCACCGGGCTCGTGACGGGCACGTCGGCCGGCACGGGGTTCGAGCGCGGGGCGACCGACGTCGTGCGGGCCGCCGGCGTCTGCCCGATGACCGGGTTCGGGGTCGTCGGGGGCGCGGATGCCGAGGGCGCGGCGGGAGCGTCTGCCGAGGGCGCTGCGGCGGCGGGCGCTGCGGCGGCGGGCTCGACGGGGGTCTCGGTCGCAGGCGTCGCGGCCGCGGCATCCGTCGTCGGAGCTGCTGCTGCGCCGGAGCGGGCGTCGCGATACGACTCGAGCACCGGCCACCACGACCGGTCGACGGACTCAGGGTCGACGACGAACTTCTCGTACATCTCGTCGACGAGCCACTCGTTGGCCCCGTATTCGCCCGCCGTGGTCTCTTCAGACCCCGACCCGGTCAATTGGCTCGACACAGCCGATCGCCCACTCTCTCCGTTGATACTGGATTTTTCTCTCACGATCGGGACACTTCGCGGTTCGCGCGGAGGGCCGATCGCCTCGACAAGCCTAAACCCCTTCTGCGGGCTCGGCTTCCAGCCGGTGGCGGTAGCGTGAGGCGCATGGAGTTCTACCGCACCGAACCCAGCCACGACCTGACCTACTCCGACGTGTTCCTCGTGCCGAGCCGGTCGGGCGTCACGAGCCGCCTCGACGTGTCGCTCGCCCCCGACGACGGGTCGGGTGCCTCCGTGCCGATCGTGTCGGCGAACATGAACTCCATCACGGGCCCGAGACTCGCGTCATCACTGGCCAGGCGGGGTGGCATCGGCGTGCTGCCGCAGGACCTCCACCTGCAGGATCTCGCGGAGTCGATCCGCTGGGTCAAGGCGCAGTCCGCCCGCTTCGACACCCCCTACACGTTCGCTCCCGAGGCCACCGTCGCCGATGCGCTCGCGGTGCTGCCGCCGGTCGCGGGCCAGGGCATCGTGCTGCAGGGCGAAGGCAATGAGTACGTCGGATGCATCGCCGCGGAGCGCCTCGCGACCGCGCTGCCCGATGCGCGCCTCGGCGACCTCGTGCACGGCGGCCTCGCCTCGCTCGACGCCGACGACGTCGACACCCCTCGCCGGGCGTTCGACCTCATGGTCGACGCGGGGCTCGACTTCGCCCCCGTGCTGCTGCACGGACGGGTCGTCGGCACGTTGAGCCGGCGCAGTGCGCTCCGCGGCACGATCTACGAGCCCAACGTCGACGCCGAGGGGCGCCTCCGCGTCGCCGCGGCCGTCGGCATCAACGGCGACGTCGCGGCGAAGGCCTCCGCACTCGTCGCGGCCGGCGTCGACATGCTCGTGCTCGACACGGCCCACGGGCACCAGGAGGGCATGGTGCGCGCGGTGTCGATCGTGCGCGACCTGGGGCTCGGGGTGCCCATCGTCGCGGGCAACATCGTCACGGCCGACGCGGTCGCCGACCTCGTCGACGCCGGCGCCGACGTGCTGAAGGTCGGCGTCGGCCCCGGCGCCATGTGCACGACCCGCATGATGACCGCGGTCGGGCGTCCGCAGTTCTCGGCCGTGCTCGAGACCGCAGAGGCCGCACGCGAGCTCGGTGCGCGCGTGTGGGCCGACGGCGGAGTGCGGTACCCGCGCGACGTCGCACTCGCCCTGGCGGCGGGCGCGTCATCCGTCATGATCGGCTCGTGGTTCGCGGGCACGATCGAGGCGCCCGGAACCCTGGCCCGCGATGCGGGCGGCCGGCTCTACAAGGAGAGTTGGGGCATGGCCTCGACGAAGGCCGTGCGCGAGCGCTTCGACCGCCTCTCGCCCTACGAGCTCGCCCGCAAGGAGCTCTTCGCCGAGGGCATCTCGTCGTCGTCGATCTACCTCGACCCGCTGCGGCCCTCCCTCGAAGACCTCCTCGACATGATCACGTCGGGCGTGCGCAGCTCGTTCACGTACGCGGGTGCGCGCGACCTCGCCGAGTTCCGCGACCGCGCGCGCGTCGGCATCCAGTCGGCGGCGGGCTACGAAGAGGGCAAGGCGCTGCCGGTCAGCTGGTGATCCACCGGGAGATCCCGGGGCGGTCGCCGATATACTCGAACGCACAATGGACGATCCTCCCTCTGCCAATCCCAGTCACAGACCCTCGCCCGTGATCGATCGGGGAGGTGCGGATGTCTGAGTGGTTGCTGCTCGGCATCGGACTCCTCCTCACGGTCGGCACGGGCTTGTTCGTTGCGAGCGAGTTCGCGCTCGTCAACCTCGATCGCGCCGATCTGGAGGCGCGCCGTTCGCGAGGTGAGACGAGGCTCTCGCTCACCATCTCCGCGCTGAAGATCACCTCGACGCATCTCTCGAGTGCGCAGCTCGGCATCACGCTGACGACCCTCCTCACCGGCTACACCATGGAGCCGGCGATCAGCTCGCTCCTCGCGGGCCCGCTCGCCGCGATCGGCCTCCCCGAGGCGATGATCCGCCCCATCGGCGCGATCACCGCGGTCGTCGTCGCGACCCTGCTGTCGATGATCATCGGCGAGCTCGTGCCGAAGAACTTCGCGCTCGCACTTCCGCTGGCCACGGCCAAGGTCGTGATGCCGTTCCAGACCGCGTTCACCTGGGTGTTCCGCCCGGCGATCGTCGTGCTGAACGGCAGCGCGAACGGCGTGATCCGTGCGTTCGGCATCGAGCCGAAGGAGGAGCTCTCGGGCGCCCGCTCGGCCGAGGAGCTCTCCTCGCTCGTGCGACGCTCGGCGAGTGCGGGCCTGCTCGAGCAGGACACCGCGACCCTCCTCGGGCGCACGCTGCGCTTCGCCGACCACGACGCGTCCGACGTCATGACGCCGCGGCCGGCCGTATCGGCCGTCCAGCGCCAGGACTCGGCCGAGACCGTGCTCGAGCTCGCCCGCCAGACGGGCTTCTCGCGGTTCCCCGTGTACGACGAGAACCTCGACGACATCGTCGGGCTCGTGCACGTCAAGCAGGCGGTCGCGGTTCCGCGAGAGCGTCGGGCGGATGTCCCGGCCTCCGCCCTGCAGTCCGAGGCGCTGCGCGTGCCAGAGACGATGACCCTCGACGTGCTGCTCGGCGAGCTCCGCGGCCGCGGGTTCCAGATGGCCGTCGTCGTCGACGAATACGGCGGAACGGCCGGCGTCGCGACCCTCGAGGACCTGGTCGAGGAGCTCGTGGGCGAGGTCGCCGACGAGCACGACCGCACCCGTGCGGGCGTCGTGCTCCGTGAGGGATCGGTGGCCTTCCCCGGCATCCTGCGACCCGACGAGCTCGTCGATCGCACCGGCATCCGCGTGCCCGAGAACGGCGACTACGAGACCGTCGCGGGCTACGTGATCTCCGAGCTCGGCCGCCTGCCGGTCGTGGGCGACGAGGTGCGCATCGAGGGCGGGACGCTCGCCGTGCAGCGCCTCGACGGGCGCCGCATCGACCGCCTGAGGTTCGTGCCGGACCCGGTGCCGGTCGACGACGCGGAGGAAGGTGGTGACCGATGAGCGACTGGATGGGCATCGTCTGGCTCGTCGTGCTGCTGCTCGCCAACGCCTTCTTCGTCGGCGCGGAGTTCGCCGTCATCTCGGCGCGACGCTCGCAGATCGAGCCGCTCGCCGAGCAGGGCAGACGCAGTGCCAAGACCGCACTCTGGGCCATGGAGCACGCCACGCTCATGCTCGCCATGAGCCAGCTCGGCATCACGATCTGCTCGCTGCTGATCCTGAACGTCTCCGAGCCGGCGATCCACCACCTGCTCGAGGTGCCGCTGCACCTGACCGGGTGGTCCGAGGCCGTCATCTCGACGGTCGCGTTCATCGTGACGCTCGTGCTCGTGTCGTACCTGCACGTGGTCTTCGGCGAGATGGTGCCGAAGAACCTGTCGTTCTCGCTGCCCGAGCGCGCGGTGCTGCTGCTCGCCCCGCCGCTCGTGTTCATCGCGCGGGTCTTCCGCCCGGTGATCGTGGCGCTGAACGCGACCGCGAACGGCGTGCTGCGCCTGTTCGGCGTCGAGCCGAAGAGCGAGGCGAACTCGACCTTCACGCTCGACGAGGTGCAGACCATCGTCGACCGGTCGCGCGCCGAGGGCGTGCTCGCCGACGCGAGCGGCACGCTCACCGCGGCGTTCGAGTTCACGACCAAGCGCGTGGCGGATGTCGCGCTGCCGATGTCCGCGCTCGTGACCCTGCCCGCGACGGCGACCCCCGCCGACGTCGAGCGTGCGGTCGCGCGTCGCGGCTACTCGCGCTACGTGATCCTCGGCGCCGACGGCGAACCCGACGGCTACGTGCACCTGAAGGACGTCATCGACCTCAGGGTCGACGAGTTCGACGACCCGCTCCCCGCGAAGCGGATCCGCCGCCTCGTGTCGATCTACGACGGCACCGACCTCGAAGACGCGCTGGCCACGATGCGCCGCCTCGGCACGCACGTCGCGCGCGCGTTCGACGAGCAGGGTGCGACGACGGGCGTGATCTTCCTCGAGGACATCATCGAGGAGCTCGTCGGCGAGGTCCAGGACGCGACCAGGCGCGGCTGACCCCGCGCGGCGGCGTCACGCGGCGAACGGCCGGCCGCGGCATCCGATCGACGGATGTCGCGGCCGGCCGTTCTGCATGGTGCGGCGGCGTGCCACTCGTTCCGCGTGCGGGATCGGCTGCGAGGGCCCGGCGTAGACTCGCGCCGACCCGAGGATCCGAGGAAACATCATGTTCGAGAAACTCATGGCGACGGCCGTCCTCCCTGCGTCGGACCTCGGCCGAGCCAAGGCCTGGTGGCACGACGTGCTCGGCCGCGATCCGGTCTACGAGGACCTGGAGGGCATGGGCCTGTTCTACGACGTCGGCGGCACCATCGTGATGGTCTACCGCACCGAGTTCGCCGGCACGGCCGGGAACACCGCCTTCAACCTCATGACCGACGACCTCGATCGGGACATGACCGCGCTCCGCACGCACGGCGTCGTGTTCGCCGACTACGACATGCCTGGCCTGAAGACGGTCGACGGCGTCGCCGAGCTCGGCGACGAGCGCAGCGCGTGGTTCACCGACAGCGAGGGCAACATCTTCGCGATCGGCCAGCTCTCGCCCGAGATGATGGAACGGGCCATGCAGATGCGACGATCGTCGGCGGGCTCGGCATGACCGGACCGCTCAGCTGAGGGCGGCGCTCACCACTCGCCGTCGTTGACCTCGGGCCGGGCACGCAGGTACTGCACGGGCCACATGTCGCTGCCTGCGCCGAGCTGGTGCGCGGCGCGCAGTGCGAAGTGCGGGTCGCGCATCATGGCCTTGCCGAACATCACCGCGTCGGCCGCGCCGGAGGCGACGAGTTCGTCGGCGTGCTCGGCGTTCGTGATGCGGCCGACGGCCGACACCGCGACCTCGCCGTGCTCGCCGACGTACTCGGCGTGCCCTGCCTGGTACCCGGGTCCGACGGGGATGTCGGCGTGGGCGACGAGGCCGCCGGTGGACACGTCGAAGAAGTCGGCGCCCGCGTCCTGGCACCAACGGGCGACCGTGGCGGTCTGCGCCTCGTCCCAGCCGCCGTCGACCCAGTCGGTCGCCGAGAAGCGCACGAACACCGGCACATCCTCGCCGATCTCGGCGCGCACCTCGCGCACGATCTCGAGCAGCAGGCGCGCGCGACCTTCGAGGTCGCCGCCCCACGCGTCGTCGCGCAGGTTCGACAGCGGCGAGAGGAACTGGTGCACGAGATAGCCGTGGGCCGCGTGCACCTCGACGAGGTCGAACCCGGCGTCGATCGCACGCCGCGCGGCGGCGCGGAAGTCCGCGATGACCCGACGGATGCCCGCCTCGTCGAGCGCCACCGGCTCGCGGAGCCCGTGGAACGCCTGCGCCGACGCCGAGAACGTCGTCCACCCGCCCTCGTCGAGCGGCTGCGAGCCGCGCTTGCCCACGGTCTCGGGCCAGACCGACGCCTTGCGGCCGGCGTGCGCGAGCTGGATGCCCGCGGCGGCCCCCTGCGAGCGGATGAACCGCGTCACGCGAGACCACGCCACGACCTGTTCGTCGTTCCAGAGGCCCGTGTCGTAGTCGGAGATGCGGCCCTCGGGGCTCACCGCGGTCGCCTCGGCGATCACGAGACCCGCGCCGCCCGCGGCCATCGAGCCCAGGTGCACGAGATGCCAGTCGTGCGGCACGCCGTCGCGCGCCGTGACCGAGTACTGGCAGAGCGGCGGCACCCAGACCCGGTTGCGGATCGTGAGCGCCCGGATCGTGAGCGGGGTGAACAGGGCGGGCGCGGGTTCTGGGGCTGTCGCAGACATCGTGATCCAACCTATCGTTGGAGCATGGCCACCGAGTGGAGAAGCTGGCGGGCCGACGACGCCGCCGCCTGGATCGCGGCGCCCGGCGCCGACGACGACAAGTACTCGCGCGGCGTGCTCGGCCTCGTGTCGGGCTCGATCGAGTTCCCGGGTGCGGCCGTGCTCGGCGTCGAAGCCGCCCACCGCACCGGAGTCGGCCTCGTACGCTACATCGGGCCGCGGGGCGTGCGCGCCGCCGTGCTGCTCCGACGCCCCGAGACGGTGGTCGGCCGCGGGCGCGTGCAGGCCTGGCTGCTCGGCTCGGGCATCGACCCGACCAGGCGCTCGTTCGTGCTGCTCGGCGATCTGCAGCACGCGCTCGCCGACGGCGTTCCGGTGGTGCTCGACGCCGGTGCCCTCGACCTCGTGGGCACGCATACCGCGCCGACCGTCATCACGCCGCACCTGCGGGAGCTCGCGCGGCTCCTCGCCGCACGCGAGATCCGTTCGAGCCTCGACGAGATCCGCGCCGATCCGGCGGCGTGGGCCGAGCGCGCCGCGCGGGAGCTCGGCGTGGTCGTGCTGCTGAAGGGCGCGACGACGCACGTGTGCGATCCGGCCGGCAACGCGTACGTCCTCGAGGCGCCGACGCACTGGCTCGCGACGGGCGGCACGGGCGACGTGCTCGGCGGCATCCTCGGCGCGCTCGTCGCGACGCACCATGCGCAGCTCGCCGACGACGCCGAGGCGCTCACCTCGCTCGCCGCGACGGCCGTGTGGATCCACGGCGAGGCGGCGCTGCGTGCGAGCGCCGCGAACGGCGGCGGACCGATCGTCGCGCTCGACATCGCACAGGCCGTGCCCGGCGTCGTCGGCGAACTGCTCGCCTCGCGCGCCGGCTGACGACGGACCGATGGGCCGACGGGTCGCCCGCGAGCGACCGGCGGCTACGCGCGCAGGAACCTCGCGAGGAACTCCCGCGTGCGCGCCTCGCGGGGGGCCGCGAAGAACTCGCGCGCTGGTGCGTCCTCGATGATGCGCCCGGCGTCGAGGAAGACGACCCGGTCGGCGACCTCGCGCGCGAACGCCATCTCGTGCGTCGCCATCACGATCGTCGTGCCGCGCTCCGCGAGCGAACGCACGAGCGCGAGCACCTCGCCGACCAGCTCGGGGTCGAGGGCGCTCGTGACCTCGTCGAGCAGCAGCAGCTCGGGCCCGGTCGCGATGGCGCGCACGATCGCGACCCGCTGCTGCTGTCCGCCGGAGAGGCGGTCGGGGAACGCCTTCGCGAACTCCGCCAGGCCCACCGAGTCGAGCAGCTCGAGCGCCTTCGCCTCAGCGGTCGCACGCGGCATCCGGTGCACGAGCCGCGCGGCGAGCGTGACGTTGTCGAGCACGCTGAGGTGCGGGAACAGGTTGTAGTGCTGGAAGACGACGCCGATGCGGGCGCGCACCCGGTCGGCGTTGACGCGCGGGTCGCTGACGTCTTCGCCGTCGAGCAGGATCACGCCGTCGTCGATGGTCTCGAGCAGGTTGATCGTGCGCAGCAGCGTCGACTTGCCCGACCCCGAGGCACCGACGAGCGCGACGACCTCGTGCGCGTCGACGTCGAGGTCGACGCCGTCGAGCACGAGCTTCTCGCCGTACGAGCGACGGATGCCGCGCAGCCGCAGGAGTCCGGGCGCGGAGGTCGCCTCGCGCCCCGGCGTGGTCGCGCTCGACCCGCTCATACGATGCTCCCGCCCTGCTCGCGCACGCGCATGCGCGCCGAGAGCCAATCGGTCAGCCGGATCATCGGCCACGCGAGCAGCACGAACAGCAGCCCGGCGACGACGTACGGCGTGAAGTTGAAGTAGTGCGCCGTCTCGATCTGGGCGGCGCGCACGGCGTCCATCGCACCGAGCACCGAGATGAGGCCGACATCCTTCTGCATGGCGACGAAGTCGTTCATGAGCGCGGGCGTGACCTTGCGCAGGGCCTGCGGCAGCACCACGCGGCGCATGGTCTGGCCGTGACCGAGGCCGAGCGACCTGGCCGCGAGACGCTGCGACGGGTGCACGGCCTCGATGCCCGCGCGGAACACCTCGGACACGTAGGCCGAGTACGTGAGGATCAGCGCGATCGTGCCCCAGACCGCCACCGGCACGCGCGGGAAGAAGTCGAGCCCGGGAATGCCGTACCCCACGAGGTAGAGCACGATGATGAGCGGCATGCCGCGGAAGAGGTCGGTGTAGCCCGCCGCGAGCGCGCGGAGCGGGAAGTACACCGGGCCGCGGAGGGTGCGCATCGACGCGAGCAGCAGGGCCACGATGACGACGCCGATCGCCGCGACCATGAGCACCTGGATGTTCAGCCACAGGCCCTCGAGGATGCGCGGCAGCGACGCGAGCGCGACCTCGGGGTCGAAGAAGGACTCCCTGACCTTCGCCCATCCGGGGGAGCCGGCGACGGCCCAGAGCAGCAGCGCCGCGAACACGATGGTGGAGACGGCACTGATGAGCACCGAGCGACGGGTCTGCTTGCGCCGGAACGTGCGACGCGAGAGCTCGAGGTCGCTCGGCCGCCACGCGGGCTCGTTCGACGCACCCGACGCGCCGAGGTCGGTCGGGCCGCGCGAGGCGCCCGCCTTGGTTGATTCAGCCACCATGCAACGGTAGCGGCGCACGCGATCGCCCGCGTGCGCCGCCGGTCGTCTCAGTCGATCGGAGCCTGGGCGCTCAGTCGAGCAGCGGGGCCGCGTCGCCACCGAGCCAGGTCGTCGCGAGCTCGTCGAGCGTGCCGTCTTCGCGCAGCGCGTCGACGGCGGCCGTGACGTCGGCCGTGAGCGGCGAGTCCTTCGCGAGCACGAGCCCGAACTCGTCGCCGCCCGTGGTCGCGGGCAGCTGGCCGATGATCTTGCCGCCGTCGAGCTCGGCGCCGGTCAGGTAGAACGCGGTCGGCAGGTCGACGACGATCGCGTCGACCGTGCCGCTCTGCAGGGCGAGCTTGGCGTCGTCGTTCGTGTTGAACACCTGGGCGCCCGCGGTCGGGGCGATCTCGCTCTCGATGGCGTCGAAGCTCGTCGTGCCGACCTGCGCGCCGATCAGCAGGTCCTTCAGGTCGGCGATCGAGGTCGCGGATGCCGCGGGCGAGCCCTCGACCGTGATGACGACCTGCGTGGTCTCGTAGTACGGCGACGAGAAGTCGACGTTCTCGGCGCGCTCGGGCGTGATCGAGAACTGCTGGAGGTTGACGTCGAAGTCCTTCGGACCCGGCGCGATGGCCTGGTCGAAGGTCGTGCGCACCCACACGACGTCGTCGGCGTCGAACCCGAGCTGCGCGGCGACCGCGTAGGCCACGGCGGGCTCGAAGCCCTCGCCCGACTCGGGGGCGTCGTCGATGACCCACGGGAAGTACGCCGGCTCGCCGGTGCCGACGGTGAACTTGCCCTCGGTGACGTACCCCGACGCGGAGGCGTCGTCGGATGAACCGGTGTCGCTCGAACCGCCGGAGGAGCACGCGGCGAGCACGAGGGTTGCGGATGCCGCGATGAGGATCGCGGCGAGTGGGCGTCGGGTCATGGCTGCCTCCGTGGGGGTCGTGTCTCCAAGCTTCGCCGAAACCGACGCCCGCCGGAGAGCGCGTGGCGGAATGTGACACTCGGATAGGCTCGCCGTCATGACGGATGCGGGCGAGCGGGCGGCGCCCGCGGCATCCGTCGCTCGGAGCATCGCCCCCTTCCTCGGCGGGCGGGCCGCAGCCTGGATCGCGTTCGTGCTCGTGCACGCGTGGCTCGTCTGGCTGAACCTCACGGCTCCCGGGCAGCCGCTCGGCGACGTCACGGGCGTCTACCGGGTGTGGGCCGAGAACGCGGCGAACGACTGGTTGCGCATGGGCATCGACGCGCCGTGGGTGTACCCGATCCTCGCCTTCGTGCCGATGGCGGCCTCGCTCGCGTTCGGCTCGGCCTGGTACGCGCAGACGTGGCTCGTGATCGTGACGCTGCTGAACGCGGTGGCGTTCGCGGTGCTGCTCGGGGCGGCCCGGTTCTCGCGCCCGCGCCGCACGGCCGCGTGGTGGTGGCTCGGGTTCCTGATCCTGCTCGGGCCGATCGCGCTCGGGCGCATCGACGCGGTCACGGTGCCGATCGCGATCCTCGGCCTGCTCATGGCCGCCGGTCGGCCGCGCGTCGCCGCCGTGCTGCTCACGGTCGGCGCCTGGGTGAAGGTGTGGCCGGCCGCGCTCGTCGCCGCGCTCGTGATCGCCTCGCGTCGACGCGCCGAGGTCGTGGGCATCGCCGCGGCGCTCAGCATCGGCATCCTCGGCGTGAGCCTGCTCGCCGGGTCGGGGCTGAACGCGTTCGGCTTCATCGAGGAGCAGGCGGGTCGCGGCCTCCAGGTCGAGGCGCCGCTCGCGGCCGTCTGGCTGTGGCAGATCGTCGCGGGGGTGCCGGGGGTGCGCGTCGTGTACTCGCAGGACATCCTCACGTTCCAGATCGACGGGCCGGGGGCGGATGCCGCGGCCGCACTCACGACGCCGGCCATGGCGATCGGCGTGCTCGCCGTCGTGCTGCTCGGGGTGCGGGCCGTGCGCCGCGGCGCGGCGTTCGTGCGGGTGCTGCCGCCGCTCGCGCTCTCGTTCGTCGTGGTGCTCATGCTCGCGAACAAGGTCGGCTCGCCGCAGTTCATCGCGTGGCTCGCCGCACCCGTGATCCTCGGACTCGTCTACCGTCCGCGCCGGTTCGCCGTTCCCGCGGCCCTCGCCGCATCGATCGCGCTCTGCACGCAGCTCATCTACCCGTACTGGTACGGCTGGCTGCTCGCCGCCAACCCCGCGTTCGTGCTGCTCCTGACGGCGAAGGTCGTGCTGCTCGTGGCACTGCTCGCGTGGGGCGTCGCGGCGCTGTGGCAGGCTGGGGTCAGGCGGGATTCCGCGCCCCGGACGGGGTGAAGCACGAGCCCGCGAGGAGGACTCATGCTGGTGGCATTCTCGGTCGCGCCGAGCGGAACGGGCCGCAGCGACGGCAGCGTGCACGACGCGGTCGCCGCAGCCGTCACGATCGTGCGGGAGTCGGGGCTCCCGAACCGCACGACCTCGATGTTCACCGAGATCGAGGGGGAGTGGGACGAGGTCTTCGACGTCGTCCGTCGGGCGACCGAGGCGGTCGGCGAGTACGGCTCGCGGGTCTCGCTCGTGCTGAAGGCCGACATCCGGCCCGGCTACTCGGGCGAGCTCGACGCGAAGATCGAGCGGCTCGAGACGGCGATCGACGGCGCCGCCCCGGCGTGATGGAGTGGCACGGGCCGCGCTGACGCGGGCTCGGTCCTCCCGGTCGTCGCACGGTGGGCTCGCCGTCGCGTCGCAACATCCGACGCGCGGGTCGAATCGATTCGATTCCTGTGCGACAATCGACGGATGAGCAGCCGAACCGACCAGACGTCGACCCTGTCGCCGACCCGCGTGCGCCTCGCGCTGCTCGCCCTCGCGCTCGGCGGGTTCGGCATCGGCTCCACCGAGTTCGTCGCCATGGGGCTGCTGCCCGAGATCGGTCGCGACCTGCTTCCGGCGCTCGCCGCGAGCTCGCCCGACGACGCCAACGCGCAGGCCGGGTGGATCATCTCGGCCTATGCGCTCGGCGTCGTCGTCGGCGCCCCCACGATCGCCGCCCTCGCCGCTCGGTGGCCGCGCAAGCGCCTCCTGCTCGCCCTGCTCACGGCCTTCACGCTCGGCACCGTCGCGTCGGCCGTGCTGCCCTCGTTCGAGCTCGTGCTCGCCGCCCGGTTCCTCTCGGCGCTGCCGCACGGCGCCTACTTCGGCATCGCGTCGCTCGTCGCCGCGAGCCTCATGGGCCCGGGCAAGCGCGCCCGCGGCGTCGCCCTCGTGCTCTCGGGACTCACGATCGCCAACGTCATCGGCGTGCCGCTCATCACCTGGCTCGGGCAGGCGCAGGGGTGGCGCACGGCGTACCTGGCGGTCGCCGGCATCTTCGCGCTCACCTTCGTCGCCGTCGCGCTCGCCGTGCCGTGGCAGCCCGGCGACCCCGGCGCCACGATGAAGCGCGAACTCCGTGCGTTCTCGCGAGCGCAGGTCTGGTTCGCGCTCGCGATCGGCGCCATCGGCTTCGGCGGCCTCTTCGCGGTCTACAGCTACGTCGCCCCGCTCGCCACCGAGGTGACCGGGCTGCCCGCCGCGATGGTGCCGGTCGTGCTCGTCGCGTTCGGACTCGGCATGACCATCGGCAACTTCGTCGGCGGCCGCCTCGCCGACTGGAGCGTGCGGCGCAGCATGTACCTGTTCTTCGCCGTGCTCGCCGTCTCGCTCTTCGTGCTCGGGCTCACGGCGTCGAACCCCGTCGGCCTGTTCGTCGGCGTGTTCCTCATCGGCGGGTCGTCGGCCGCGCTCTCGCCCACCATCCAAGCACGGCTCATGGATGTCGCGCGCGACAGCCAGTCGATCGCCGCCGCCCTGAACCACTCGGCGCTGAACATCGGCAACAGCCTCGGCGCCCTGCTCGGCGGTCTCGCGATCGCCGGCGGCCTCGGCTACGTCGCGCCCATCTGGATCGGCCTCGCCCTCACGTTCGCGGGCATCGCCCTGGCGATCGCCTCGTTCGCGATCGACCGCTCGCGCGGTCGGCGCGGCGTCGTGGTGCCCTACGCGACGGGCGCGATGGAGGTCGTCGAGGTCTGATCGGCGGGCCGAACCCGGCCGCCGGCCGACGCGGGTCTGCGGGGGACGCCGCGCCGCGGCATACGCTCGCTCAGTCGGACTGCAGCAGGATGCCGTCGAGGATCGCGCGCTTGCGCAGCGCGACCTTCGTGCCCACGTCGAAGCCCGACAGGCGGTACTTCTCGCGGATGCGCTTGAGGTAGCTCTTCGCGGTCTCCTCGGAGATGCCGAGCTGGAAGGCGACCGCCTTGACCGGCTGGCCCGCGCCGTAGAGCGCCATGACGCGCCGCTCCTGCGCCGAGAGCTTGGGCACCGTGCCCTCGGCCGCGAGTGCGACCTCGAGCTCGTGCGTGAGGTAGGTCTCGCCGTTGCGCGCCGCGCGGATCGCCTCGACGATGTTCTCGACCGGCTCGGACTTCACGAGGTAGCCGAGCGCGCCCGAGCCGAGCGCCTCGCGCACGACGGCGGGCTCGGAATAGGTGCTCATGAGCATGGTCTGCACGCCGGCGGACTTCAGCATCGACAGCTTGAGCGAGACCGGGATGTTGTCGCGGAGGTCGAGATCGAGGAGCACCACGTCGACGGGGAAGGCGGGGTGGGCGAGCAGTTCGGACCACGACGGCACGGCCGCGACGAGGTCGATGTCGGACGCAGTGCCTCGAAGCCACTCCGAGAGGGCACCGAGCAGCATGCGGTGATCGTCGACGATCGCCAACCGGATCGGAACATCGGTGTCAGCCATGCGACTTCTCCTCTATCGGGCGGCCAGCCGGGTGACGCTGGCCGGGCGCGAGCGCCTCGGGTTCGATGCGGCAGATGATCTCGATGCGGAACCCCGATGCATGCGGAATCATCTGATGCACTCCGACATTAGCGACTGCATCCCACGTTGCGGGATCGACGCGACGGTGAATGACTCCGTCGACCTCGATCGCGATGTCGACGGCGGTCGCCACATGCAGCTCGTCGGACTCGGCGTCGACGTCGTCGAGCCCGGTCTCGTCGGGCTCGCGGCACGTCACCTTCACCGAGGCGGGCACCGCCGACGGCTTCGCCGGATCGGCGACGAGCAGCCAGAGCGCGAGCAGCAGGCCCTCGCGCTGCGGCGCCGAGAGCGGACCCGCGAGCCCCGTGGGGTCGTCGACCTGCACGCGGCCGCTGAGGTACTGCGACTCCGTGACGGCGTGCTTCAACCAGGTGTCGTTGCGCCCCTCGATGAGCCTGATGCGGAGGCCGGCCGCCAGCCCGCCGGCGCGCGCGGCGTCGTCGTCGGAGAGCGGCAGTCCGATGCGGCCCGCCGAGACGTCCTCGAGCAGGTTCTCGGCGTCGAAGTCGAGCTTCGCCAGCTCTTCGGAGGCGCGCATGCCGACGGCCGAACGCGCCGTGCCGACCGTGCTCTGCACGAGCGAGAGGTCGGCCTCGTGGCGCACGAGCCGGCTGAACCCGCGCAGCATCGCGACCGTGAGCGCCACCGGCAGCACCGTGCCGCCCGCGAGCACGAGCAGCGGCACGACGGCCGAACCGGCGGTGGGGAGCTGCATGACCGCGTCGGACACGAGCGCCAGCGCGACGCCGCACGCGACGATGATCGGCAGCACGCGAGAGCGGATCGTGGACACCGGCATGAGCACGGCGCCGATCGCCGGCGCCGCGGTCGGCGTCACGCCGATCGCCGCGAGCCCCGCCGTCGCCTGGAGGTCGAACCAGACCGGCACCGCGAGCCCCGCGAGCAGCAGCAGGTAGAACCAGTCGGGCATGCCCCGGAACACCTGCCAGCCGATGCAGCCGACGGCGACGATGCCGAGCAGGGCGATCCAGCCGGGCCACGGGCCCAGCCCGGGCGGGAAGTACGGGACCATCGCGACGGCGCGCACGAGATGCCCGAGGATGATCAGGCCCGCGGCGACCGTCGCCCCGATCGCGAGCCGGCGGCCGCCGTGGCTCGACCGGATGTTGCTCGCCGCCCTCGCCGATCGCGCCGGGCGCAGGAACGAGTGCTCGCCGATGCCCGAACGCATCCGATCCGAACTCGCGCTCACGGCTTCGGCACCTCCAGCATGACGGTCGTGCCCGAGCCGGGCGACGAGAAGACCCGCGCACGCCCGCCGACCGCGGCGAGGCGCCCGACGACGGATTCGGCGTAGCCGAGTCGGGCGGGGTCGACGGAGTCGGGCTCGAATCCCTCGCCGGAGTCGGTGACCATCGCGCGCACGGTGTGCTCGTCGTCGGTGATCGTGACGTCGGCCTCGCTGACGCCGGAGTGC
This sequence comes from Agromyces allii, assembly GCF_009749385.1. Taxonomy (GTDB): domain Bacteria; phylum Actinomycetota; class Actinomycetes; order Actinomycetales; family Microbacteriaceae; genus Agromyces; species Agromyces allii. Next base: position 328,255 of record NZ_WBIN01000006.1, read on the forward strand.
CGCCGCACGTTCTCGAGGCATTCGCCGAGCGCGCCGACGAGCGCGTCGAGCGACTCCCTCGGCAGCACGAGCTGGCCCGCACCGTGCCAGTTCACGTCGAGCCCCATGCGCACGAACCGCTGCCGCACAGACTCGAACGTCGTGCTCAGCAGGTCGTCGTCGGAGCCGGGGGAGAAGATCGCATTCGACCCGTTGTCGAGCGGCACGCCGAGGCGCAGCTGGCGCAGCAGCCGTGCGTCGTCGCCGGCCTGGTCGCGGAGCGCGTTCGCACTGACGCCGACGCCCGAGTGCGCGAGGAGCGACAGCGTCGCGAGCACCGTGTCGTGCAGCACGCGCGCGTCCTGACGCTGCTGCGCCTCGAGCTCGCTCGCGATGCGCTCGGCCTCGTGCGCCCGCCCGACCTCGCCGATGCGCGCCTCGGCGATCTGCACGCCGTTGTCGAGCCAGGCGCCGAGCACCGCGAGCACGGACCACCCGACGACGGTCGTCACGAGGATCTCGATCATCGAATGCCCGGTGGTGGCGGAGGTCCACGCGATCGAGGCGACGAGCGCGCCCGCGAGCCCGCAGACCAGCAGCACGCCGTGGCGACGCACGACCAGCGGCGCGGCGACGGAGGCCGAGGCCACGCCGCCGATGACGGCGAGCGCCGAGCCGGTGGCCGGGTCGAGCACGGGCGCCGAGCCGAGGGTCAGCATGAAGGCGACGGATGCCGCGACCACGCCGAGTGCGGCGGCGAATGACCCGCGCGTCGTGTGCACGAAGACGAGCCCGGCGATGACGACGGTGAGGGCCAGGGCGATCGCGAGCTCCTGCGTGGTGCCGGACCCCGGCACCAGCACGCAGATGAATGCGGCCGTCGCGCCGGCGAGGCCGGTGATGCGGGTGAGGCGTCGCAGCAGCCGGTCGCGTTCCTTGTGGATGCGCTTCACGCCACCCCCTCGGTGTGCGTCACGTTCTGGCCCGATCGGACCCGGTCGAGCGGCCGCCCGCGACATCCGTCGTTCGGCCCCGTCGTCTTCTCGAACTGTACCGGAGTACCCAGCCCGAGGTCAGCGTTCTCGAGCGGAACCGGAGTGCCGCCTCCGGTCAGCGTGCGAGCAGATCGGCGAGCGCGGCGCCCACGACCTCGTGCTCGACGAGGAACGCGTCGTGGCCGTACTCGGAGTGCACCACCACGGGCTCCGACCCGTGCACGCTGTTCGGCAGCCCCGCCGCGAGCTCGACCTGCCCCGCGAGCGGGAAGTAGCGGTCGCTGTCGATGCCGAGCACGAGGCTCTTCGCCTCGACGCGGGCGAGGGCGGATGCCACGCTGCCGCGCCCCCGCGCGAGGTCGTGCGAGTTCATCGCCTCGGTGAGCACGAGGTAGCTGTTCGCGTCGAACCGGCGGGTGAACTTGTTGCCGTGGAAGTCGAGGTAGGACTCCACGGCGAACCGCCCGCCGCCGCCGAGAGGGTCGAGGTCGCTCTGCCAGCTGCGCTCGAAGCGGTCGTTCAGCTCGGCCGCGGTGCGGTAGTTGAGCATGGCCATGCGGCGTGCGAGGGCGAGCCCCCGCGTCGGGCCGACGCCGTCGGGCGCGTCGTAGTAGTCGCCGTCGCGGAACGCCGGGTCCGAGCGCACGGCCTCGAGCTGCACCGAGTTCAGCGCGATCTGGTCGGCGGTCGTCGCCGCGGGCGCCGCGAGCACGGCGATGCGCTCGACCGCCTGCGGAGCCTCGATCGCCCACTCGAGCACGTGCATGGCGCCCATCGATCCGCCGACGACGGCCGCGAAGCGCTCGATGCCGAGCTCGCGGGCGAACGCGATCTGCGCCCGCACCTGGTCGCGGATCGTGACGAGCGGGAACCTCGACCCCCACTCGGCGCCGTCGGGCGCGAGCGAGGACGGCCCGGTGGAGCCCTGGCATCCGCCGAGCACGTTGGGGGCCACCACGAACCACCGGTCGGTGTCGATCGCCAGGCCGGGGCCGACGACGCCCGGCCACCAGCCTGGGCTCGCGTGCGCGGCGCCGGCCGGGCCGAGCACGTGGCTGTCGCCCGTGAGCGCATGCAGCACGAGCACGGCATTGTCGCGTGCGGGGGAGAGCTCGCCCCACGACTCGTAGGCGATGCCGATGCCGGGCAGCGTGCGGCCCGACTCGAGCGCCAGGTCGCCGATCTGCACGAAGCGGCGGTCGCCGACCGGATCTCCTGCGCGCCAGGCGCCCGTCACGGGTGCGCGACCGGCCACCGCGAGCGTGTTCGCCTCGGGGATGATCGGCGCCGGTGCTGCGGCTGCCGTGGTCTGCCAGTCCATGTTCTCGATTCTCCCGAATGCGGAGGCGGCTCGGCGCTTTGTTACACGAGGCGCTCGTGGGCGGGCGACTGCCGACGGCGGTCGGGCGGGTGTGATACGACCGACGGCGGATGCCGCGGGCAAGCGTGGCCCGCGGCATCCGCCGTGCTGGTGGTCGGCGTCGGAACGCCGGATCTGTCGAGTCGGGGACTCAGAGGCGCGCGGCCGCCGTCGCCGCACGTGCGGCGGCGAAGCCGGCCTCGAGGTCGCCCTTGAGGTCTTCGACGTTCTCGATGCCCACCGAGAGACGCACGAGGCCGGGCGTGACACCGGTCGTGAGCTGCTGCTCGGGCGTGAGCTGCGAGTGGGTGGTCGATGCGGGGTGGATCACGAGCGAACGGACGTCGCCGATGTTCGCGAGGTGGCTGAACAGGTCGAGGTTGTCGACGAGCGCACGGCCGGCGTCGACGCCGCCCTTGAGCTCGAACGAGAGCACCGCGCCGACGCCCTTGGGCGCGTACTTGTTCGCAGCCGCGTACCACGGGCTCGAGGGCAGCCCCGAGTAGTTGACGCTCGCGACGTCGGGGTGGTTGTCGAGCCACTCCGCGATCTCCTGCGTGTTCGAGACATGGCGCTCGATGCGGAGCGACAGCGTCTCGATGCCCTGGATCAGCTGCCATGCGCTCGCCGGGGCGATCGAGGCGCCGAGGTCGCGCAGCAGCTGCACGCGCGCCTTGATGATGTAGGCGAGCGGGTCGCCGACCGCGGCCGTGTAGCTCGCGCCGTGGTACGACGGGTCGGGCTCGGTCAGGCCGGGGAACTTCTCGACGTTCTTCGACCACTCGAACGTGCCGCCGTCGACGATGATGCCGCCGATGACGGTGCCGTGGCCGCCGAGGAACTTCGTCGCCGAGTGCACGACGATGTCGGCGCCGTGCTCGAACGGACGGATCAGGTACGGCGTCGCGATCGTGTTGTCGACGATGAGCGGGATGCCGGCCTCGTGCGCGATCTCGGCGACGAGCTCGATGTCGAGCACGTTGATCTTCGGGTTGCCGATGGTCTCGGCGAAGAAGAGCTTCGTGTTCGGGCGCACCGCACGGCGCCACTCTTCGGCGTCGTCCTGGTTCTCGACGAACGTGGTCTCGATGCCGAGCTTGCCGAGCGTGTACTTGAAGAGGTTGTACGTGCCGCCGTAGATCGAGCTCGACGAGACGATGTGGTCGCCCGCCTGGGCGATGTTCAGCACCGCGAACGTCTCGGCCGCCTGGCCGGACGCGACGAGGAGGGCTCCGGTGCCCCCTTCGAGTGCGGCGAGGCGCTCTTCGACGACCGCCTGGGTCGGGTTCATGATGCGCGTGTAGATGTTGCCGAACTCGGCCAGCGCGAACAGGTTCTGCGCGTGCTGGGCGTTGTCGAACACGTACGACGTGGTCTGGTAGATCGGTGTGGCGCGGGCGTGCGTCACCGGGTCGGGTGCCGCGCCGGAGTGCACCTGCTTGGTCTCGAAACGCCAGTCGGCGGCGCGTTCGCTCATCGTGTTCTCCTTCTGGGCTGTGCTCTGGATCGGGGCGCGGGCTCGCCGCGATGAGGCCACGCTACGTTCGCGGCCGACGGGCGGCAACGGCAGGGGAAACACGGCGTCACGGGCGGACGCGCCGTGCCGCGGCCCGTCGCGCGGCGTCGCCGCACGTCGCGGGACGTCGCCGCACGAGCGTGTCGGATGCGCCTCGGCGCGCGTTCGGCGCGTTCGGCGATCAGCGCTCGTCGGGGTGCGGCGGCAGCACGATCGTGCCCGTCGCCGTCGACGGCTCGGGTCGGAAGAGCCAGCGGGCCCGGGGCTGCACGAGCGGTCGGAACACCCGCCGCACGGGTTTCAGCGCCAGCACGATCGAGATGCCGATGCAGAACAGCATCATCGCGGGCAGCACCCAGAACGGCTGGTCGCCCGCGAGCACCGGCGTCTCCCGGAACGGGTACAGCACGAACGGATGCAGCAGGTAGATGTACATCGTCGCGCCGCCGAACGCCGTGAACCAGTGCTTGCCGCGCGGCATCAGCAGCAGGAACGCGAGCGCGAGCACCATCGCGGAGAGCAGCAGCACCAGCCGGATGCCGCCAGACCACGGCTCCTCGTAGCCGATGGCCACGTACGACTCGTCGTAGAGGAGGAACCGCCGCAGCTTCAGGTCGCGAAGCGTCTCGATCGTCGCGGGCATGAACCAGAGCACGAGCCCGAGCAGGGCGATCGCGCCGGCGCGCCACCGCCACACGATCGCCGGCCGCAGGTCGAGCCAGCGGTCGGTGACCTGCCACTGGCGCAGGGTCCAGCCGAACACGAAGAACGGCAGCATGCCGAACGTGCGCGAGAGCGCGAGCGTCGAGTCGATCGTCTCGGTGTAGCCCGCCCCGATCGAGATGAGGATCGAGATGGCGAGCGGGTACCGCAGCAGCACGAGGTAGGGCAGCACGATGCGCCAGACCGCGAGGGCGATGAGGAACCACAGCGTCCACGACGGGGTCGCGTAGTCGAGCGTGAAGTCGCCGCCGAGCGCCCACTTCACGACCGTCCAGATCGTCTCGAAGATCACGTACGGGATCACGATGTCGGTCAGGATCTGCTTCAGCGCCTTCGCGTTCGGGGGCCCCGACTTCGCGAAGTACCCGCTCACGATCACGAACACGGCGACGTGGAACGAGTAGATGAACAGGTAGACGCTGTACGCGCTGTCGGACTCGGCGATGAGCGGCAGGATGCCGTGGCCGATCACGACGAGCGCGATCGCGATCCAGCGGGCGTTGTCCCAGAGGGGCACCCGTCGCCTCGTCGTCGGTCGCGGCGTGCCGGTTCGATGCATCGTCCCATTCAAGCGCAGAGTGCCGGATGCCGCAGGCCGGCGTGCCCGACCGCGGACCCGTCCGGCGGGGCGACGCGCGACGGCGCACGGCGCATGCACGCGGCATCCGCCCGCCGCACGGCAGAATGGGCGCATGAGTGAACTGCGTGTGGTCGTGACGGGTGCGAGTTCGGGCATCGGAGCGGCCACCGTGCGCGCGTTCCGGGCCGCGGGCTGGAGCGTCGTCGGGGTCGCCCGCCGCGAGGACCGGCTGCGCGCCCTCGCCGACGAGACGGGCGCCGAGGTGTTCGTCGCCGACCTCACCGTGCAGGCCGACGTCGAGGCGCTCCGCGACCACCTCGAGGCCACGGGCGGCGTGCACGCGCTCGTGAACAACGCGGGCGGCGCGAAGGGGCTCGACAGCGTCGAGGGGTCCGACGTCGACGACTGGGCGTGGATGTTCGAGGTCAACGTGCTCGCGGTGAAGCGCGTGATCTCGGCGCTCCTGCCGCTGCTGCGGCGGGGTGCGGTCGAGCGCGGCGTCGCCGACATCCTGAACGTGACCTCCATCGCCGGTCACACCGCGTACGTCGGCGGCGGCGGCTACAACGCGGCGAAGTTCGCCGCCCACGCGCTCACGGAGGTGCTGCGGCTCGAGGTGAACGGCGAACCGCTGCGCGTGATCGAGGTCGCGCCCGGCATGGTGAAGACCGACGAGTTCGCGCTCGTGCGCTTCGGCGGCGACCGCGCACGGGCCGACGCGGTCTACTCGAGCGTGCCCGAGCCGCTCGTCGCCGAGGACATCGCCGAGGTCATCGTCGACGCGATCACCAAGCCCCGCCACGTCGACCTCGACCTCATCGTCGTGAAGCCCGTCGCGCAGTCCGCGCCGCATCTCGTGGCGAAGGGGCCCCTGACCGTGCGCACGGAGGACTGATGGCCGCGGCGCCCGAGATGCCGGCTCCCCGCCGCGAGGCGTGGGAGCGTGTCACGACGGTGCCGCTCGTGGTGCTCGGCGCCGTCTACATCGTCGCGTACACCGTCTACGTGCTCGCGCCCTGGATCCCGCGCGGACCGGGCTCGGTGCTGTTCATCTCGCTCATCGCCGCGTGGCTCGTGTTCGTGGCCGACGTGGTCGTGCGCATCTCGCTCACGCCGCGCGGCGGGCGGTGGACGTTCGCCCGAACCCATCCCATCGACATGCTGTCGGCGATCGTGCCCGTGTTCCGGGCGTTCCGGGTGCTCTCGCTGCTGCGCCAGGTGCCGTACCTGCAGCGCCGGAGCGGTGCGGCCGTGCGCGCCAACATCATCATCTACGGCACGACGTACGCCGTGGTCTTCGTCTACTTCGTCGCGCTCGCGACCCTCCAGGCCGAGCGGGACGCGCCGGGTGCGACGATCACGACGTTCGGCGACTCCGTGTGGTGGGCGATCGTCACGCTCGCGACCGTCGGCTACGGCGACATGTACCCGATCACCACCGAGGGGCGCCTGTACGCGGTCTTCCTCATGGCCGGCGGCGTCGTCATCGTCGGCACCGCGTCGGCGACGGTCATCTCGTACATCGGCGACAAGGTGAGCCAGGTGCGGTCGCATCACGCGAGCGGCGCGGGCGCCATGCTCGAGATGCTCGGGACTCCGGATGCCGCCGACGAGCCGGTCGCCGACGACGGCCCGGCGGGCGGCTCGCCCGACCGTGGCCAGGCGGGCGGCCCGCCCGACGACCGCGATCGCTGACCCGGCGGCGGCGGCGCGCCGACTAGCCTTGGAGCATGACGTTCGATGCGAATGACGCCGGCACGACCGGCGACGGGATCACCCGCGAGATCCTCACCTGGGACGACTTCGCCGTGGCCTCGCGAAAGGTCGCCGCAGAGGTGCTCGCCTCGGGGTTCCGCCCCGACGTCGTGATCGCGATCGCCCGCGGCGGCCTGCTGTTCGCCGGGTCGATCGCCTACGCGCTCGGCACCAAGGCCTGCGGTTCGATCAATGTGGAGTTCTACACGGGCGTCGACGAACGCCTCGCCGAGCCGATCCTGCACCCGCCCATGCTCGACGCGCCCGCCCTCAGCGGCAAGCGCGTGCTGCTCGTCGACGACGTCTCCGACTCCGGGCGCACGCTCGCGAAGGTCGTCGGCATCCTGGGCGACGCGGGCGCCGACGTGCGCAGCGCGACGCTCTACACGAAGTCGCACACCGTGCTCGAGCCCGACTTCGACTACAAGCGCACCGACGACTGGATCGTGTTCCCCTGGTCGGCGCTGCCTCCCGTGCAGCTGCTCGATGCCGCCGACGACGTCGAGGGGGCCGGCGCATGAGCGTGCACCTCGTCGGCGGCGGGGCGCTGGGCGCCGAGCACGCCGCGCTGTACGCGCCGTTCTTCGTCGAGGCGGCGGCCCGCGGTCGCGCCGCGGGCCGATCCCGGCCCCGCGTCGCCGTGCTCTCGGTGCATCCGGGGGGCGCGCACCAGGCAGAGGTGCTGGTCGAGGTCCTGCGCGCCGCCGGCGAGTTCGACGCCCAGGTGACCGCGGCCGAGCGCGGCGCGACGGTCGAGCTCGCGTCCATCGCCGACGTCGACGGCCTCGTCGTGGGCGGCGGCATCGTCGAGGAGGTCAGGGCGGGCGTCGAGCCGGTCTTCGGCGAGATCCGGCGGCAGGTCGCGAGCGGCGTGCCCTACCTCGGCATCTCGGCGGGCGCGATGATCGCCGCAGAGGGATCGCTCGGCGGCGGGTCGCGCATCGACGGCGTGGTCGTCTCGCCGGAGGACCCCTCGGAGGCCGGGACGGAGTTCGCGGTCGAGGCGGGCCTCGGACTCATCGACGTCGCGGTCGACGCGCACGTCGCCCAACGCGGCAACCTGTCGCGCCTCGTCGCGGCCGTCGAGTCCGGGCTCATCGAGAGTGCGCTCGGCATCGACGAGCGCACCGCGCTGATCATCGGCGAGGGCGGACTGCGGGTCGTCGGATCCGGCAGCGTCTGGCGGGTGCTCCCGGCCGACGGCGGCGTGCTGGTCTCGACCATCGGCGCCTGACATGGCCGCGGCTCGCGGCGAGCCGCTCGACGGCTTCGGGGTCTTCGACGGGCTCGAGACGGCGTCCACGGGCGCCGCCGCCTCACCCGTCGCGACCGGGTTCGACGGGCTCGGCACGCTCGACGACCTCGTCGCGGCAGGTCGCGTCGATCCCGGCTGGGCCCGAGCGCTCGCTCCCGTCGCGCCCGCGATCGCCGAGCTCGACGGGTTCCTCTCCGCCGAGGCGTCCGCCGGGCGCGGCGTGCTGCCTGCGGCGGATCGCGTGATGCGGGCGTTCGAGGCGCCGCTCGACGAGGTCCGCGTGCTCGTCGTGGGCCAGGACCCGTACCCGACGCCGGGGCATCCGATCGGCCTCTCGTTCGCGGTCGACCGCGACGTGCGCCCGCTGCCCCGGAGCCTCGCCAACATCTACGCCGAGCTCGCGGCGGACCTCGACGTCTCGCCGCCCGCGCACGGCGACCTGACGCCGTGGACCCGCACCGGCGTCATGCTGCTGAACCGCGTGCTCACGGTGCGTCCGGGCGAGGCGGGCTCGCACCGCGGCCGGGGATGGGAGCGGGTCACCGACCACGCGATCCGCACCCTCGCCGCGCGCGGAACCCCGCTCGTGGCGATCCTCTGGGGGCGCGACGCGCAGCAGCTGAAGCCCCTGCTCGGCGACACCCCGGTGATCGAGTCCGCGCACCCCAGTCCGCTGTCGGCCCGCAGGGGCTTCTTCGGCTCGAGGCCGTTCAGCCGTGCGAACGAGCTGCTCGCGGCGCAGGGGGCGACGCCGGTCGGCTGGGCGCTCGACTGATCGCCTGGCGGATGCCGCGGCATCAGCCCCGTGACATCAGCCCCGTGACATCCGGCCCGTGACATCTGCCCGTGACGTGCGCGGCGTAGGGTGGTCGCCATGCTCGAGGAGGAATACCAGCCGCGCCGTGAACTGCCACCGCACCTGCGCAAGCCCGCGCAGCCCGAGCCGCCGTTCTCCTTCGAGATCCGCAACGCCGTGGCCGCCGACCTGCCCGCCGTGCGGGAGATCTACAACTACTACGTCGCCAACTCCACGGTCACGTTCGACGAGGACGCGATGACGCTCAGGGAGTGGAAGGCGAAGTTCGCCTACCTGTCGAAGCTCGGCATGCCCTTCATCGTCGCCCAGTCTCCGTCGGGCCAGCTGCTCGGCTACGCGCTCGTCGCGCCCTGGAAGCCCAAGCGCGCCTACCGGTTCACGGTCGAGAACTCGATCTACCTCGGTCCCGCCGCGGCCGGCAAGGGCCTCGGCCGGGCGCTGCTCGGCGAGCTCATCGAGCGCTCGAAGGCCGCGGGGCTGAAGGAGATGCTCGCGGTCATCGCCGACCAGGGCGCCGAGGCGTCGATCGCGCTGCACGAGAAGTACGGCTTCACCGAGATCGGGCGCATGGGCCGCGTCGGGTTCAAGTTCGACCGGTGGCTCGGCACCGTGCTGCTGCAGCGCTCGCTGAAGTAGCGCCGGCCCTCGGCGCGACGCGACGCGGGAACGCCGGTCGTGCCGGCGATCAGAACCTGATCTCGAGGGTCCCGGCGGCAGACGGCCCCGCGATCGCCACGACCAGCCCGGTGACCGCGAAGAGCGCGGGATGGGCGAGGCCGACCACGACCCGGCGCAGCGCCGGCCTCGTCTCGAACAGGTGCGAGGGCACCCGGTCGGCCGTCGGCGCCTCGGACCAGCCGCGCACGCGCACGAGGAACCACGCGCAGCGCAGCACGAACGCCGCCCAGAGCACGGCGGCCACGACCGGCACCACGACGAGCATGAGGTCGAGCCCGATGCCGATGATCTCGTCCTCCTTGCCCTCGGCTCCGAGCTGGATCGACTGCGAGATGGCCGCTCCGACGACCACCGAGAGTCCCCATGCGGAGAGGCCGAAGACGAGCGCGAGGTAGCGCACGAAGAAGTGCGAGAAGACCGAGCTCATCTCCTCGAAATGCGTTCTCGGCGTCGCCGCCAGCACGAGCACGGTCGCGATCGTCGACGGCAGCACGAGCAGGCCGATCAGGAGCCAGTCGACCAGGCCGTGCCAGTCGAGCGAGACCGCGACGACGAGCGCGGCGCCGAACACGACGCTCCACCCGACGCCCCAGACCAGCGGATGCCGCGTGATCGAGTTCGTGACCCTGGTCGTGACCGGATTCGTGCCCACGGGCGCCATGCTAGCGGCAGGTCCGGCTTCGGCGGCCGTAGGCTCGACGCGTGGACCTGCACGAGCTGACCGCCCTCGAACAGCACCGCCTCCTCCAGCGCGGGGAGGTGTCGCCCGTCGAACTCGCGGGGCACTACCTCGAACGCGCCGAGCGCCTCGATCCCGAGATCGCCGCCTTCGCGACGCTCACACCCGAGCGTGCGCTCGAACGAGCCGAGTTCGTCGCCGCCCACGTGCCGAAGGTCGCGCCGCTCTGGGGCATGCCGCTCGCCGACAAGGACCTGCACCCGCGGGCGGGCGTCGCAACGGCCTTCGGCTCCCGCGCGTTCGAGGGCTTCGTGCCGGATGCCTCGGACGACCTCGTGCAGGCCGTCGACGCCGCCGGCGCGGTGAGCCTCGGCAAGACCGCGACGCCGGAGTTCGGGCTGCCGTCGTACACCGAGGCGCTCGTCGGGCGTCCGACGCGCAACCCGTGGGACCCGACGCTCGGCGCCGGCGGGTCGAGCGGGGGAGCGGCGGCCGCCGTGGCCTCCGGCATGCTCCCGTTCGCGCCCGGTTCGGACGGCGGCGGATCGATCCGCATCCCGGCCGCGGTCTGCGGGCTCGTCGGCATCAAGCCGTCGCGCGGGCGCGTGCCGTCCGGGTCGGGGCTCGGCGGACTCGCGGGGCTCGGCGTCGCGGGCGCGATCGGCCGCACGGTCGCCGACGCCGCACTGCTGCTCGACGGCATGATCGCCCCCACCGGGTACCCGGCCGCGCACCCGTTCGCGGTCCGCGCGCCGGGCGATGACGGCCCGTACCTCGGCGAGGCGATCCGCGGCGAGGGGCGATTCCAGGTCGGCGTGCTGACCGAGACCCCGTGGGACGAGGGCTACGAGATCACGATCGCGCCCGAGGCGCGCTCGGCGCTCGATCGGGCGATCGAGGTGCTCGACGCGGGCCGCCACGGGGTCGAGCAGGTGCCGTCGGCCCCCGAGCCCGGCTACCCGGCCGCGTTCCGCACGATCTGGCAGGCGGGGGCCGCCACGATCCCCGTCGACGACGAGCTCCTCGGGCGGCTCGAACCGCTCACGCAGTGGCTGCTCGAACGCGGGCGCGCACTCCCGGCGAGGCAGCTCGCCGAGGCGCTCTCGTGGCTGTCCGAGTTCGAGCGGCGCACGATCGCGCGGTTCGCCTCGTACGACGCCGTGATCTCACCCGCGCTCGCCCTCACACCGCCGGCCGTCGGCTGGTACGACGGCGACGACGGCGAACGCAACTTCGCCCAGCAGGTGCAGGTCACGCCGTACACCTCGTTCGTGAACGTCGCCGGCCTGCCGGCGATCACCGTGCCGATCGAGTACACGCCGGCAGGGGTTCCGATGGGCGTCCAGCTCATCGGGCGGCCCGGCGGCGAGGCGACGCTCTTCGCGCTCGCGGCGCAGCTCGAGCGCCGCCTGCGTCGGCCGCCGCGGCATCCGCCCGTCTGGTGACCAGCGCACCCGGGCCCATCGGCGGTTCGGATGCCGCGGGGCCGTGTGTCAGACTTAGGTAATGCTTACCTCACCGACCGAAGCCCCTCGGCGCGCGCGACCCGCATATCGCAACTTCCGCGTCGCGGTCTCGCGTGTCGAGCGTTTGTCGCCGACCTTCGTGAACGTGACCTTCACGGGCGACGACCTCTCCGACTTCGGCACGGCGGGGCTCGACCAGCGCGTGAAGGTCGTGCTGCCCCTCGAGGCGAACGGCTTCGCATCGTTCCCCGACGGCGAGGACTGGTACACGACCTGGCGTGAACTGCCGGGTGAGCAGCGCAACCCGTTCCGCACGTACACCGTGCGCGCGGTGCGCCCCGAGCAGCGCGAGGTCGACGTCGTCTTCGCCTGCCACGGCGACGTCGGACCCGCCTCGGCCTGGGCCGGGCGCGCGAAGGCCGGCGACGAGATCGTGCTCATCGGCCCCGACGAGTTCGGATCCGGCCGCACCCTCGGCATCGACTGGCGCCCCGGCGAGGTCGACACCCTGCTGCTCGCGGGCGACGAGACCGCGACCCCCGCGATCTGCGCGATCCTCGAGTCCCTGCCGGCCGACGCGACCGGTGCCGCGTTCCTCGAGGTGCCCGAGTCGGGCGACCGGCTCGACGTGCGCGCGCCCGCCGGCGTCGAGGTGCGCTGGCTCGCGCGTGCCGTCCCGGGTGCCGCGCACGCCGCCCCGGGCTCCGCGCACGCGGACCACGGTTCGCTCCTCGCACCCGCCGTTCGCGACTGGGTCGTGCGCCACCTCGCCGACCTCGGCGTCTCGCGCGCCGGCACCGACGAGTCCGCCGCCGCGCTCGCCGCGGCCGAACGCGACGACCTGCCCGACACGCCGCTCTGGGACGTGCCGGCCGGGCACAGCCTCGACGGCGCCTGCTACGCGTGGCTCGCGGGCGAGGCGTCGGTCATCACTGGCCTCCGCCGGTTCCTCGTGCGCGAAGCCGGGCTCGACCGCCGCCAGGTCGCGTTCATGGGCTACTGGCGCCGCGGGCGCGCCGAACTCGAGTGAGCGGGTCGCAGGCCGTGTCGGGCGCGACGACCTCGCGGACCGAACCCGACGTCTCCTCGGCGGCCGCGTCATCCGGGGCGTCCGTGGGGCAGCCTCGGCGGCGCTCCGCACGGCACATCGGCTCCGGGCGCGCGATCGTGGTGCTCGCCGCGTGCGCGCTCGCCCTCGTCGCGATCGTCGCCGCGAGCCTCGCCCTGGGCGTGCGCTCGATCGACCCTGGTGTCGTCTGGCAGGCGGTCATCGGGCCCGACCCCGCGAACGCCGACCATAACGTGGTCTGGCAGCTGCGCGTGCCGCGCACGGTCATCGGCCTGCTCGCCGGCGTCGCGCTCGGCCTCGCCGGCACGCTGATCCAGGGCGTCACGCGCAATCCGATCGCCGACCCGGGCCTGCTCGGCCTGAACTCCGGCGCCTCGCTCGCCGTCGTGCTCTGCATCGCCGTGCTCGGCGTGAGCTCGCCGCTCGGGTACATCTGGTTCGCGTTCGGCGGCGCGGCCGCCGCGGCGGCCATCGTGTTCTCGATCGGGCGCGGGCAGCCCGTTCGCCTCGCGCTCGTCGGCGCCGCGGTGACCGCGTTCATCACGCCCCTCATCGCGCTCGTGCTGATCCGCGACCCCGAGACGTTCAACCAGTACCGCTTCTGGGCCGTCGGCTCGCTCACGGGCCGGGGCCTCGACGTCGCCGCCGTGCTCTGGCCGTTCATCCTCGTCGGGGCGGTCGTCGCGTTCGTGCTCGCCAACCGGCTCAACCTCATCGCCCTCGGCGACGACGTCGCGAACTCGCTCGGCCAGCGCGTGGGCACGACCCGCGCCATCGCCGGCATCGCCCTCGTGCTGCTCTGCGGCACCGCGACCGCGCTCGCCGGGCCGATCGCGCTCGTCGGCCTCGTCGTGCCGCACGCCGCGCGCCGGCTCGTCGGCACCGACTATCGATGGATCATGCCGACCGCGCTCCTGCTCGGGCCGATCATGCTGCTCGCGGCCGACGTCATCGGGCGCCTCATCGTGCCGAACGCCGAGCTCGAGGCCGGCGTCGTCGCCGCGTTCCTCGGTGCCCCCGTGCTCATCGCGATCGCGCGCAGCCGCACCGTGGCGGGGCTCTGATGACGACGACGACCGATCCGGTGACCAGGCCCGCCCGCGACGTCGAGGCCGTGCGGCTCGTCGTGGCATCCGTCCGCCATCGCAATCGGCGGCGACTCGTCGTCACGCTCGCCGTCGGCGCGGCCCTCGGACTCGCCTTCGCGCTCATCGCGATCTCGTCGGGCGCGGCGAGCGTGTCGCCCGACCGGGTGCTCGCGACCCTCTTCGGCCAGGGCGATCGCACCGAGCAGCTCGTGGTGTTCAAGCTTCGCCTGCCGCGCATCCTCGCGGCCGTGTTCGTCGGCGCCGCGTTCGGCCTCGCCGGAGCCGTCTTCCAGGCGGTGCTCCGCAACCCGCTCGCGAGCCCCGACATCCTCGGCGTCTCGACCGGCGCGAGCCTCGGCGCCGTCTGGGCGATCCTCGGCCTCGGGCTCGCGGGCGTCGTGGTGTCGGGCTTCGCCCTCGCCGGCGCCCTCCTCGTCGCCCTGATCATCTGGGCGGCCGCGTGGCGGCAGGGGCTGCACGGCATCCGCTTCGTGCTCGTCGGCGTCGGCCTCGCCTATGTCTGCGGCTCGCTCATCGCGTGGCTCCTCGCGCGCGCCGAGGTGCGGCAGGCCCAGGCCGCCCTGCTCTGGACCGTCGGCAGCGTCTCCGACGTCCGCGGCGACGCGCTCACGATGCTCATCATCGGGGTCGTGATCGGATGCCTCCTCACCGCCGTGTTCGCGCACGGGCTGCCGGTGCTCGCGCTCGGCGACGACCACGCGGCCTCGCTCGGCGTGCGCACAGACGTGCGCCGCGGCATCCTGCTGCTCGTCGCGGTGCTGCTCATCGCGATCGCGACCTCGGTCGCGGGGCCCGTCGCGTTCGTCGCGCTGATCGCCCCGGCCATCGCCCGACGACTCGTCGACGACGGCAGCGCCGCACTCACGGCATCGGTTATGACCGGCGCCGTGCTCACGCTCGGCGCCGACGTGATCGGCCAGTTCGCACTGCCGGAGTTCACCGCGCCCGTCGGCATCGTGACCGGCCTCATCGGCGCGCCCTACATGCTGTGGCTGCTCGCCCGCACCGAGAGGAAGTCCCGCGCATGACCGCAGCGCCCGCACCCGTTCCGCCCTCGTCGGGCTCCGAGCCGACCACCGCCCGCGTCGGCTCGACCGCGCCCGTCCCGACCGCGCCCGGCGGCCTCGCCGCCGAGGGCGTGAGCCTCGGATACGACGGCCGCCGGGTCATCGACGGCCTCGACCTGGTGATCCCGAGCGGTCGCATCACGGCCATCGTCGGCCCGAACGCGTGCGGCAAGTCGACCCTGCTGCGCGGCTTCGCCCGGCTCCACCAGCTCGAGGGCGGCCGGGTCACGCTCGACGGACGCGACGTCTCCGCGATGCCGCGTCGCGAGCTCGCGCGCCGGGTGGGCATGCTGCCGCAGTCCTCGATCGCTCCGGATGGCGTGCGCGTGGCGGAGCTCGTCGGCCGCGGGCGCTATCCGCATCAGGGCTGGTTCGGGCGCCACTCGAGCGACGACGACCGGTTCGTGGCCGAGGCCCTCGCCGCGACGGGCATAGCCGACCTCGCCGAGCGTCGCCTCGAGGAGCTCTCGGGCGGCCAGCGCCAGCGCGTCTGGATCGCCATGGTGCTCGCGCAGCAGACCGACATCGTGCTGCTCGACGAGCCGACGACCTACCTCGACGTGACGCACCAGCTCGAGCTGCTCGACCTGCTCACCGAGCTGAACCGCGAGCGCGGCACGACGGTCGTCATGGTGCTCCACGAGTTGAACCTCGCGGCGCGGTACGCCGACCACCTCGTGGTCATGTCGGCGGGCTCGATCATCGCCGAGGGCGGCCCTGCCGACATCCTCACGCCCGAGACCGTGCTCCGGGCGTTCGCGCTCGAGGCGTCGGTGATCCCCGACCCGGTCGCCGGTTCGCCGATGATCGTGCCGGTCGGCCGATTCCACACGGCCGGGCTCGGCGGGGGAGCGTCGCGCGAATCGTGACGCGCCCGTGACGCAACGGGTTCGCTCCCTGCGCACGCTTAGGTTAGCCTTGCCTTATCCCCACCCATCGAACGAGGAGTTCCCCGTGCGTCTTCGACGTCCGCTCATCGCCGTGGCCGGCCTCGCCGCCGCGGCCCTGGCCCTGACCGCCTGCGCCTCCGGCACGACCGACGAGACCACGTCGGCCTCCGACTCGGTCGCCGGCACCGGCTTCCCGATCACGATCGAGCACGCGTTCGGCGAGACGGTCGTCGAGTCCGCGCCCGAGCGCGTCGCCACCTGGGGCTGGGGCTCCACCGAGGCCGCGATCTCGGTCGGCGTCTACCCCGTCGCGGTCGCCGAGCAGAGCTGGACCGTCGGCGAGGGCAACCTCCTGCCGTGGGTCGAAGAGGCCTACGACGCCGCGGGCGTCGAACACCCCGTCGTGATCAACGACGACGAGGGCGGCGCGACGATCCCCTACGAGGAGTTCATCGAGGCCGCACCCGACCTGATCATCGCGCCGTACTCGGGCCTCACCGAGGAGCAGTACGACACGCTCAGCGACATCGCGCCCGTCGTCGCGTACCCCGAGGCTCCCTGGACCACGCCGTGGGACGAGACGATCTCGATCACCGCGACGGCGCTCGGCCTCGAAGCCGAGGGCGACGCCGTCCTCGACGAGATCCACGGCTACCTCGCCGACGAGGCCGCCGCGCACCCCGAGTTCGAGGGCAAGACCTTCGCGGGCGTCTGGGACGGCGACGGACTCGTCTACGTCTACACCGAGGCCGACCCGCGCATCTCGATCCTCACCGAGCTCGGCCTCGAGGTCGCACCGAGCGTCGCCGAGCTCGACACCACTGACGGAGGCTTCTTCTACGAGCTCAGCTACGAGCAGCTCGACAAGCTCGACGCCGACTTCATCGTGAACTACTCCAGCTCGCAGGAGGAGGCCGAGGCCTTCCTCACCAAGCCCGAGACGCAGGCGATCCCCGCCGTCGCGGCCGGCAAGGTCGCCCAGGTCTACGACCCCGTCACGGTGTCGTCGGTCTCGCCGCCCACCGCGCTCAGCTTCGACTGGGCCGGCGGCATGCCCGCGCTCGTCACGGCCATCGCGGGCGTGCTCGCCGAGTAGTCGCATCCTCACGGCCGACGGCCGGCGAACCCCGTTCCGCGGGGCTCGCCGGCCGTCGTCGTCTCACGCGAGCCGGGTACGCACGCGCATCGGGGCGAGCGGATGCCGCGGCGGCGAGTCGGCACCGGTGGCGTCGCTCAGCTCGCCCGCCGCGAGGCATCCGGTCGTCGTCGCTTCGGCAGGTAGCCGCCCGCCTCGAGCCCCGCCTCGATCTCGAAGCGGTTCCTCAGCGGATCGCGCCCGGCGAGCAGGTACAGGAACGGCAGCAGCATGCCGTACTTCAGCCACTGCTGCTTGTGCACGGCCTCGTGGCCGAGCACGGTGTCGGAGTCGTTGCGGTTCGTGAGGTAGCAGGCGCCGACGCACGAGCCGCCGCGGCCGAACGTCCACTTCGGCATGCCCGTGAACACGAACAGGCCGTTGCGGCGCTCGACGCGGCCCGTGCTCCAGAGTGAGCCCCACACGAAGCCCACGCACGTCGCCCACCAGAAGCCGGCGCGGCTGATGGGCGAATCGGTGAGCCGGATCGTGCCCCGGCTCATGCACGTGCCTCCGGTCGTCCGTCGGCCTCGAGCAGGCGGAGCCAGACCTCGCTCATCGTCGGGAACGACGGCACCGCGTGCCACAGCCGCTCGACGGGCACCTCGCCGACGATCGCGACGGTCGCGGCGTGCAGCAGTTCTGCGACGTCCTGCCCGGTGAAGGTCGCCCCGATCACGGTTCCGCGCTCGTCGTCGATGACGAGCTTCGCGCGGCCCTCGTAGCCGTCGGCGAGGATGCCGGCCCCGCTCGCCGAGGTCATCGCGACCTCGGCCGTGCGCACCGCGTGCCCGGCCTTCGTCGCGGCGGCCTCGGTGAGCCCGACCGCGACCGCCTCGGGCTCGGCGAAGACCACCTGCGGCACGGCCGCGTGGTCGGCGGTCGCCGCGTGCACGCCCCATTCGCCGAGGTCGACCGGACGCCCCGCGGCCCGCGCCGCGACGAGGTCGCCCACCGCACGGCCCTGGTACTTGCCCTGATGGGTGAGCAGCGCGCGATGGTTCACGTCGCCGGCGGCGTAGAGCCATGCGGCGCCCCCATCGTCGCCGTCGGCGCCCTGGACCTGCAGCCCGTCGTCGACCCTGAGCCAACTGCCCGGCTCCAGCCCGACCCGCTCGAGGCCGATCGCGTCGGTGCGGGGCTTGCGGCCGGTCGCCACGAGCACCTCGTCGGCGACCACGGTCGATCCGTCGTCGAGGGTCAGCACGATCTCGCCGTCGGCCGTGCGCTCGACGAGCGTGGCCTGCACGCCCGTGCGCACGGTCGCGCCGAGCCCGCGCAGGCCCGCGGTCACCGCGTCGCCCACGAAGGGCTCCATGCCGCCGAGCAGTCCGCTGCGCGCGAGCACCACGACCTCGGTTCCGAAGCCCGCGAACACGGTCGCCATCTCGCAGGCGACCACGCCGCCGCCGAGGATCGCGAGCCGCGCCGGCGGGCGCTCGACGCTCGTGGCCTCGCGGCTGGTCCACGGCGACGCCTCGGCGAGCCCGGGGATCGGCGGGATCACCGGGTCGGACCCGGTCGCGACGATCACGGCGTGCCGGGCGACGAGCGTCACGTCGCCGTCGCCGTCGCCGTCGCGCGACACGACCACGCGCCGCACCCCGTCGAGTCGCCCGTGCCCGCGTTCGAGCCCGATGCCCGCATCGGCCAGCCAGCCGGCTGCGCCGTCGTCGCTCCAGTCGGAGACCCAATAGTCGCGGCGCCGCAGCACGGCCTCGACGTCGAGGTCGCCCGTGACGGCTTCGGCAGCGCCGGGAACCCGCTTCGCGGCGCGCAGCGCGGCGGCGCTCCGCAGCAGCACCTTCGAGGGCACGCACGCCCAGTAGGAGCACTCGCCGCCGACGAGTTCGTGCTCGACGACCACCACCTCGAGTCCGGCGGCGCGCACCCGGTCGGCGATGTTCTCGCCCACGGGTCCTGCGCCGAGAATGACGACGTCGACTTCGCGTTGCATCGGTCTCCTCTCGCACCCGCCGGTGCGGACGGATGGCCCAAGCCTAGGCACGGCGGCAGCGCGACGGCACCCCCTTGCGCGCCGGGGTCAGGGCGTGGGGGAGACGGATGCCGCGGGCTCGCCCGCGGGATCGGTCGCGACGCCGCTCGCGAGCGCGCCGACGAGGCGCAGGATCGTCGGCAGGTCGTCGTCGGCGGCTTCGGGCGTGCTCGGCGCGAACCCCGTGATCGCGGCGCCCGCGAGCGGGAACCGGGCGACGACGGCCTTCACCAGGGCGACGAGCGTCGTGGCGTCGACGCCGAACGGCATCGGGTACGACAGCCCGGCGAGAGCCGACGGGTCGAGCACGTCGAGGTCGATGTGCACGAACACGCGCGATGCGCCGGTGGCCTCGAGCGAGGAGATGACCACGGTCGGGTCGGAGAGGTCTTCGACGGTGAGCACGTCGATGCCGTGCTCCTCGATGAAGCGGTGCTCCTCGGCGTCGATCGCGCGCACGCCGCCCAGCACGAGACGGTTCGGTGCGACGCGGCTCTCGCCCTGGAGCGCGAGGCCGTCGGCGCCCTCGCCGGCGATGTGCCGGAGGGCCATGCCGCCGAAGCCGCCCGACGGCGAGGAGTCGGGCGTGTTGAGGTCGGGATGGGCGTCGAGCCAGAGCACGGCGAGCTCGCCGTTCGAGCGTCGAGCCGCGTGGGCGACGCCGGGGAGTGCGACGCCGCAGTCGCCGCCGACCGTGATGGCCGTGCCGGTGACGGTGGAGAGCGCCTCTTCGGTGCGCTCGCGCGTTCGCCGCACCGCGCTGTAGCGCCGGATGCCGGTGCCGAGCGACTCGCCCGCCTCGACGGGCACCTCGACGGTCACGGTCGCGGTCGCGGGGAGGTCGCCCAGGATGGCGGCTGCGCCATCGGCGAGGCTCATCGCGCGGGAGGAGACGGATCCCTGCCAGAGCGGGACGACGACGAACGTTGCGGGCATGTGCCCAGTATCCCGCGATCGGAACGGCTGGTGCCAGCCGTTCCGATCGCGGGACGGAGGATCTTCGCGACGATCCGTCCGACGGGTCGTCGGGCGGATCGCCCGCGCGTGGGCGCGGCTCAGCCGGAGATCGCGCCCTGGCTGCCGCCGCCGGCCTTGAGGGCGGCGAGTCGGGCGTCGACCTCGGTGAGCTCGCCGAGGTCGTCGAGCTCGTTGAACTGGGCGTCGAGGCTCGAGGCGGCGAGCTCGGCCTGGCCGCGCACGACGGCCTCCTCGCGACGGATCTTCTCCTCGAAGCGGCCGAGCTCGCTCGTGGGGTCGAGGATGTCGATCGACTTGACGGCGTCGTGCACCTGGCGCTGCGCCTCGGCGGTCTTGGCTCGGGCGACGAGCTCGGACCGCTTGTTCTTCAGCTGGACCAGCTTCTCCTTCATGCCGTTCAGGCCCGACTTCAGCTGCTCGACGACCTGGGACTGCGCGGCGATCTGCGGCTCGGCGGCGCGCGCCTCGTTCTCGGACGAGATCTGGCGACCGAGCGCGACCTTGGCGAGGTTGTCGAACTTGTCGGCGCCGGCGGTGTCGCCCGCGGTGCGCAGTTCGTCGCCCTTGCGGCTCGCGGCGATCGCCTTCTCGCCCCAGGTGCGGGCGGCCTCGACGTCTTCGCGGTGGTCGTCTTCGAGCAGGCGCAGGTTGCCGATGGTCTCGGCGATCGCGGCCTCGGCATCGGCGATGCTGTTCGTGAAGTCGCGCACCATCTGGTCGAGCATCTTCTGCGGGTCTTCGGCCTGGTCGATGAGCGCGTTCACGTTCGCGCGGAGAAGGGTGGAGATCCTTCCGAAGATGGACTGCTTGGTCATGATGGTTCCTTTCGTCGGGTGCTGGTCACGTACAGGTCGTCACAGGCTGATCGGGGGTCGTGCGGATGTCGGGGGCCGGCGTCGTCGCCGCGCCCCAACGCGGTGCCGATGGGTCAGAATCGCCCTCCGCTTCCGCGACGGCCGCGCGTCGCGCTGCCGCCGAAGCTGCCGGCCGAGCGCCCGCCGCCGGAGCGACTGCCGCCGCCGAACCCTCCGCCCGGGGATCCGCCGCCGAAGCCGCCGAACCCGCCGGAACCTCCGGAGGAGCGCCGGCCGCCGCCGAGCATCGAGTCGATGAGGATGCCGCCGAGCACGGCGCCCATGAGGTCGCCGCCGCCCGAACCGCTGCGGGTGCCGCCGACGCTCGCGCCGGGACCGCCGAACCCGCCGCCGAACCCCTCGACGTCGTTGCGGGCGAGCGAGAGCGCCTCGGACGCGAGTCGTTCGGCGCGCTGGGCCGCTTCGAGCGCGAACGCCGGGTCGGTGCCGGTCTGCGCCTGCTGCAGCAGCTGCGCGGCCGAGGCGAGTCGCGTGCGGGCCTCGGTGCCGACGGCGCCGCGACGGGCCACGAGGTAGTCCTCGGCGGTCTGCACCTGCACGCGCGCGCCGGCGATGGAGCGTTCGAGCAGCGCCTGCGCGCGTGCGGCCTGCTCGGCGGCCTCGCGAGCGCCGGCGATGACGGCGTCGATCTCCTGGTTGGCGGCCGTGAGCCGTGCACCGGCCGCGAGCGGGTCGCGGAGCGGAGCGGCCGCACTCGCACGGAGCTCGGCCGCGACGGCGGCGGTGCGCTCGGCGGTCTGCGCGGCGGCGCCGCCCAGCGCCCGCGCAGTGACGACGTCGGCCTCGAGGTCGGCGATGCCGGCGGCGATCGCGCGATCGGCCTGGGCGAGCTCGTCGGCGAGCCGGTCGACGGCGCCCGTGAGCAGCACGGCCTGGTCGGCGGACTCCTCGGCGGCGCGGATCGCGACCGCTGCCTCTGCGCTCTGCGAGGCGGCGACGGCCTGCCGTGCGCGGCTCAGGGCCTCGGTCGCGAAGGCGACGCGCGAGGTCGCCTGCGCCGGGTTGTCGGCGACGGCGGAGAGGGCGGATGCCGCGTAGGCCTGCCCGAGCGTGCGAAGGCGTTCGGTGGCCGGGGCGATCGCGGCCTCGGCCGCCGTCGTCTCGGCGGCGACGCGTTCGAGCTCGGCCGGCGCGTTGCGCTCGAGGTCGCGGAGCGCGTCGAACGCCTCGGCCTGCGCGTCGAGCACGGCGTCGGCCTCGGCCGTGAGGCGGACGATGCCCTCGTAGGCCGCGCGGCGCTCGGCCTCGGTGTCGGGCGTGTCGTCGTCGAGCCGCTGCTGCAGGCCGAAAGCCTCGGCGACCTTGGCCTTCGCGGCCGCCAGTGCGGTGCGGAACGCGGCGGTCGCCTCGTCGCCGTACGACGCGGTGGCGAAGCCGAGCTCCTCCTCGCTCGTCTTCACGGCGTCGTCGGCCTGCACGAGCGCCGAGCCCGCCGTGCGGCGCAGGTCGTCGAGCGGAACGAGGGGGGCCGAGCCGGGGCCGCCGCCCGCGGCATCCGTCGCCCGGTTCTTCTTCGACCTGCGGGAGAGCACGATCGCGATGACCGCGATCACGGCTCCGGCGATGACGAGGAACCACACCCAGCCCCAGCCCGAACCCGAGGAGCTCGTGTCGAGCGCCTCGGCGCCGGCGATCGCCGCGCCGGCCCAGTCGCCGTCGGCGAGTCGGGGCTCGATGACCTCGCCGCTGATGCGGTCGAGTTCGGCGTCGGAGACGCCTGCGCCGTCGGCCGCGGACAGGTAGAAGGCGCGGCCGTCGACGGCGACGGCGAGGAGGTAGTCCTCGTCGCCCATGTTGTTCGCGACGGCGGTGTCGTTGGCCCAGGTCACCGCCGACTCGGGGTTCGTGAACTCGCTCACGTACGCCACGAAGAGCTGGCGGCCGGTGGCGCCGTACGTCTGCTCGATCGCGGCGAGCACGTCGTCGTCGCGGTCGCCGAGCGCGCCGACGGTGTCGACGATCGGGCTCGTGCCGAACTCCACCGGGTCTTCGGCCCATGCGGGGGCCGCCCCGCCGAGCACGACCCCTCCGAGCGCGACGGCGAGCCCGAGCACGCTCGCGATGATCGCCGGACTACGACGGTTCGACGTCATGCACCAATGCCTTCCAGACCCCGGAAACGGACCGCTTTCGAGTCTATGGCGCGCCGCCGACGCCGTCCACGACCGGCAGGCGTCGCGCGGCGACCGGTGGACACCGCGCGCCGTCGGGCGAGCCTCAGCCGACGGTGACGGGCACCGTCGGCGACACGACGAGCATCGGGGCGGCACCGGGTGCGGCGACGAACGAGACGACGGCCGAGAGCTCGTAGGCGCCGGGCGCCAGCGGCGGCAGGTCGGCCCGGATCGCACCGCCCTGCTCGTCGGCCGCGGTGCACGCCGCAGCGGCGAACCGACCCTCGAGCTCGATCTGCTCGCCCGGCGCGAGCCGCACCGGCGTGAAGTCCTCGTCGACGGCGAGCGACGGATGCCACACGGTCTTGCCCGAGTCGGAGACCGTCACCGCGGGCGCCGAGCGAACCGACCCCTCGACCGTCGTCGTGCCCTCGTTCGCGATGCGCACGAGCACCACGCCCTCGGCGCCGGGGGAGACCGGCTCGGCCGGGGCGACGAGCACCACCGAGATCGGGCCGGTCGCGGCATCCGTCGCCGGGGCGATCGGAGCATCGCAGCGATTCAGCGAATCGGGTCCGACGACGAGCAGGTCGTCGCCGAACTGCTCGCCGTCGCGCGGCGCGACGGCATCGGGCTCGGCGGAGCCCGCGCCGTCGGCGCCCTCGGACACCGGCGCGTCCTCGGCGATCGAGCCCGCGGTGGTCGCGGCGTCCTGCGTCAGCGCGCCGACGCCGAACGCGAGCGCCCCGACGACGAGCAGGCCCGCGACCGACGCGGTCGCGCCGACGACCGCGCGGCGGCGGCGCACGCGCCTCGCACGGCTGCCGCGCAGCACGGCGTCGAGGTCGACCGGGCGCTGGGCCGCGGCATCCGCCTCGTGAGCGAGCGCCTCGGAGAGGTCGTGAGGGTCGGGCGACATGGGGTCGTCGGGCGACATCGGGTCAGGCGACATGGTCACCCTCCGTCCGGGTGGGCATCGGACGCGGGGTCGCGGCATCCGATGCGAGGATCGAGGAGGAGAGCGCCCGCAGCGCATCGCTCAAGTACCGCTTCACCGCGCCCGAGCTGAGCCCGAGCGTCGCGGCGACCTGGTCGACCGTGAGGTCCTCGTAGTACCGCAGCACGATGCACGCCGCCTGACGCGGCGCGAGCGAGCGGACGCGGCGCATGAGGTCGAGGCGTTCGTCGGTGCCGGCCGACTCGGACTGGGCGACCGACGGCGCGACGGCCAGGTGCCGCACACGGCGCCAGGTGCCCTCGCGCCGCGAACGGTCGATCACCGCGTTCAGGATCGCGCGTCGCACGTAGGCCTCCGCGCGCGGCAGGTCGAGCTGGAACCGCGGGGTGCCGAACGTGCGCACGAGGGCGTCCTGCACGAGGTCGGCGGCGTCGTCGACGCTGCCGGTCAGCAGGTACGCGTAGCGCGTGAGCGCATCACCGCGTTCGGCGACCAGTCGTGTCGCGACGTCGTCCCAGGTGCGGGCCAAGTCGGGCTCCTCCCGACGGCGGAGGGTCCGCCGTCACTTGAAGAGACGAACGGATGACGCGTTTCGTTGGGTGACCGTCGAAATCGACGGGATTCTGTGCCCCCGGAGGGATTCGAACCCCCGACCTACGGTACCGGAAACCGGCGCTCTATCCCCTGAGCTACGGAGGCGCACAGCCAGCAACACTAGCACCGTTCGCGGCATCGCTCAGCCCGCGGGGACGTCAGGCGCGGCCGAGCGCGGCGACCGAGTCGAGGAGCTCGTCGCGCACACGGGTGCCGAGCAGGCTCTTCGCGCCGCGCAGCACCGCATCGCCCTCGACGGTCGTCGCGCGCACCTCGGGGTACCACCGGCTGATGCGACGGATGCCGCTCGCGACCGCCTGCGCGAACGCCTCGCCGCCGAGGTTGGCGGTCGGCCCGGCGAGCACGATCAGCCCGGGGTCGAGCGTCGCGATCACGGGCAGGGCGATGTGCGCCACGCGCAGGGCGAGATCGTCGAAGACCGCGCGCCGTGCGTCGTCGGCGCCGGGCGCGGCGAGCGCCTCGCGGGCGGCGTGGAAGCCGTCGGCGTCGATGCCGTGGCGCTGGGCGAGCAGCGCGACGGCGCGCCCGCCCACGAGGTCCTGCACCGTGCGTGCAGCCGGGTCGATGACGTTCGCCTCCGACGAGACCGGGAGGAAGCCGATCTCGCCCGCGCCGCCGAACGACCCTCGGTGCAGGTCGCCGGCGACGTCGAACGAGGCGCCGACGCCGTTGCCGAGCCACAGCAGGGCGAACACGTCGCGGCCGACGGCGACGCCGACCTCGCGCTCGGCGAGGGCGGCGAGGTTCACGTCGTTCTCGATGAGCACGGAGCGCCCCAGGTCGGCCTCGAGGATGCCGCGGAGGCCCCGAACGGGCCAGCCGGGCAGGGTCTCGCTGAAGAGCTCGCCGCCCGTGCCGGGGTCGACGTATCCGGGGATGCCGAGGCACACCGTGTGCACGGCGTCGGGCGAGGTGCCGGCGGCCTCGCTCGCCGCGTCGATCGCCCGGCGCACCTCCTCGACGGCGGAGCGCGCCGTCGGGTCGCGCGGAAGCGGCATCCGCACCATCGGGCGCTCGGTGCCGGCCGCGTCGACGACCGTCGCGCGCAGCTCGAACGCGTCGAGGTCGAGCGCGACGCCCACGCGCCGGTCGGTGCGCGCCGCGTAGACGACGGCGGCACGGCCCGCGGCGCCGGCGAGCAGGCCCTGCTCCTCGATCGCGCCGAGCTGCAGCAGGCGGCTCATCATCTGCGACGCCGTGGGCTTCGAGACGCCGACGAGCTCGCAGATGCGGTTGCGCGTGAGCGGCCCGTGGTCGAGCAGAACGGCCAGCCCGGCCCGGTCGTTGACCGCACCGAGCCAGGACGGGGTTCCAGGTGTGTTCGGCGCCACCGCGTCGCTCCTCGGGGTCGGTCCTGCTCGGTCGGTCGGGTCGGGTCAGCTCGCCGGGAGGTTCGCGAGCACGCCCTCGACGAGTCGCTGCGCGTCGCCGGGCTCGAAGAACTCGGGCGAGTCGAGCACGACCCAGTAGGCGCCCGTGAACACCTGCACCTGGCCGTTCGAGCCGCTGTGCTCGAAGAATCCGGTGACGGCGGGCGGCGTGCCGTAGGTGGGCACCGCGGTGCTCGAGGCGGCCGCCTCGTTGGCGTAGCCCGTGAGCGCGCTCGCCGACGGCGTGGCCACGGCCACCTCGATGAGGTCGCCGCTCGTCTGGTTCAGGTAGCCGCACGCGGTGCCCGCGGCATCCGTCGCCACGGTCTTCACGGTGGCCGCCTTCGGGGCGTAGTCGGGTGCGGCGCCGAAGTTGGGGTTGAACGCGTAGAGCTGGTCGGGCGTGACGAGCGCATCGCACGCGATCGCGAACGGCGTGGGCGGTTCGACGCTCTCGGAAGGCTCGGGCGTGACCGCAGGGTCGGATGCCGCGGGCGAGCCCGATGCGGCCGGGTCGGACGCCGGCGGCGTGGGGTCGGCACCTGCCGGGCTGCAGCCGCTCAGCAGCAACGCGGATGCCGCGACGAGCAGCGTCGAACCCACGACGGAACGGAGGCTTCGGGCAGGGCGGCGCAGGGCAGGGCGGGGCATGGACAGACTGTACAACGTCGAACGGTAGGATTTGCGGGTGACTCCCGACGACCTCTCGCGCGCCCTGTTCGACCTCGTGACCGCCATGGTCGAGCGACGTCGGCAAGCCGGCGCCGAGGTCGAGCTCTCCCTCTCGCCCGAGCAGATCGTGCTCGAGCGCCCGAAGAACCGCGAGCACGGCGACTGGGCGTCGAACGTCGCCATGCGCCTGGCGAAGCCGCTCGGCTCCAACCCGCGCGAGATCGCGACCGAGCTCGCCGCGGGCCTCGCGGGCGTCGACGGCGTGACCAGCGCCGAGGTCGCCGGCCCCGGCTTCATCAACGTGCGCCTCGACGCGGCCGCCGCCGGCGCGCTCGCGAAGACCATCGTCGATGCGGGCGCCGCGTACGGCCGCACCGAGAAGCTCGCGGGCTCGCGCATCAACCTCGAGTTCGTCTCGGCGAACCCCACCGGCCCGCTGCACATCGGCCACACCCGGTGGGCGGCCCTCGGCGACTCGATCGCGCGCGTGCTGCGCGCCGCGGGCGCCGACGTGGCGAGCGAGTACTACATCAACGACGCCGGCAACCAGATGCAGAACTTCGGCCTCTCGGTGCTCGCGGCGGCCAAGGGCGAGCCCACCCCCGAGGGCGGGTACCCCGGCAGCTACATCGGCGACCTGGCGACCCGCGTGCTCGAGCGCGAGCCCAAGCTGCTCGACCTCGCCGACGACGTCGCGCTGCACACCGCGACCGAGATCGCCTACGAGCTGCAGCTCGGCGAGATCGAGGCCTCGCTCGCGCGCTTCAACGTGCACTTCGACGTCTGGACCAGCGAGCGCCGCCTGCACGCCAAGGGCGACGACGGGCTCTCCGACATCGACACGGCCGTCGAGCGCCTGCGCGCGCAGGGCCACGTCTACGACGAGGACGACGCCGTCTGGGTGCGCACGACCGACTTCGGCGACGACAAGGACCGCGTCATCCGCCGCGGCAACGGCATCTACACCTACTTCGCGGCCGACGCGGCCTACTACCTCGACAAGGGCGACCGCGGCTTCGGCCACAAGATCTACCTGCTCGGCGCCGACCACCACGGCTACGTGCACCGCCTCAAGGCCCTCGCGGGCGCCGCGGGCGACGACCCCGAGCGCGACGTCGAGGTGCTCATCGGCCAGCTCGTGTCGATCAACGGCGCGAAGCTCTCCAAGCGCGCCGGCAACATCATCGAGCTCGACGACCTGCAGGCCTGGCTCGGCACCGACGCGCTCCGCTACACGCTCGCGCGCTATCCCGCCGACTCGCCGCTCACGATCGACCCCGAGATCCTCACCCGGCGCACGAACGACAACCCCGTCTTCTACGTGCAGTACGCCCACGCGCGCACGTCCGCGGTCGACCGCAACGCGGCATCCGTCGGCGTCGACCGTTCGAGCTTCGCGCCCGAGCTGCTCGAGCACGAGACCGAGTCGGCCCTGCTCGGCGCGCTGCAGGAGTTCCCGCGCATCGTGGCCCAGGCGGCCGAGCTGCGCGAGCCGCACCGCGTCGCCCGCTACATCGAGGAACTGGCTGGCCTCTACCACCGCTGGTACGACAACTGCCGCGTGCTGCCGCTCGGCGAGGAGCCCATCGGCGACCTGCACCGCACGCGCCTCTGGCTGAACGACGCGACCGGCCAGGTCATCCGCAACGGCCTCGACCTGCTCGGCGTCTCGGCTCCCGAGCGCATGTAGGTTGGGTGCGCGGTCGCCCGACCCGCATCGAGAGCACGGAGGACCACGTGAGCACACCCCGCGACGGCTTCGACGAGACGGATGCCGCGGGCGGCCGTGAGCCCGACGGGGCGGTCGTACCCGGGGCGGCGTCTGACGTCACCGTGCCAGACCAGGCCGTCGTGCCCGACCAGGCCGCGCCCGACGAGACCGCGACCGATGAGAGCCCGGCCGACGGAAGCCCGGCCGACGAGGGGCTCGCGCCCACCGCGGTGCTCGAGCCGCTGTCGGCCGACCACCAGCCCACCGAGGTGATCCGCGACGGCGTCGTGCCTGCCGCTGCGGCGGCCGCATCGGCGCCGGCGGCCGGCACCGCGACGGAGGCCTCGGCGCCCGTCGAGCCGCCCGCGGCCGAGACGGCGCAGGCCGACCCCGCCCGCCGCCGGACGCGTCGTCGCTGGATCATCGCCGGAGTCGTCGTGCTCGTGATCGCCGCGGTGCTCGTCGTCGCCGACCTGCTGACGCGTTCGGCGATCGAGCAGCGCATCGCCGACGAGGCGCGGCAGTCGCTGCCCGCGAACGTGCAGGGCGACGTCGACGTCAAGGTCGGCGGATTCTCGGTGCTCGCGCAGCTGCTCACCGGTTCGCTCGCGCAGATCACCGCCGATGCGCCCGAGCTCGAGGTCGACGGCAACCCGATCGACGTGCATCTCGTCGCGCACGGCGTGCCCGTGCAGCAGGGCGGCACGATCGACTTCGTCGAGGGCACCGTGACGGCCGACGCGGCATCCGTCAACGCGCTCGTCGACGTGCCGGGCGTCGACGGCGAGATCGTGTTCGGCGACGGCACCCTCGGGTACACCGGTCGGTTCGAGGTGCTCGGACTCTCGATCGCCTACTCGGTGACCGCCGAGGCCGAGGCGGCCGGCACCTCGGTCGTGCTCACGCCCGTCGGGGTCGAGATCGGCTCCGGAGACCGAGCGCTCGTGCTCGAGAACATGCCGAGCCTGCTCCGCAACCCGATCGACGTGTGCGTCGCGAAGTACCTCCCTGCCGGAGCCGAGGTCGACGGCGTCGACCTCTCGCCCGGTCAGGCGACGGTGTCGTTCCAGGCCAGCGACCTGCCGCTCGGCGAGGAGGCCCTGCAGGTGCTCGGCACCTGCGGCTGAGCCGGGCGTCACCCGATTCGGCGGCTGCCCGAGCACTCGATAGACTCCCCGGAGGCCGCCCCACAAGGACGGTTCGCAGCAGGCTTCGCCGAATCGATCCGGGTTCGCTCGCCTCGAGCGAGGTTCTCGATCCATCACGTCCCTGAAGGTTTCCCCGTGGCAACGACCACCGCAGTCCCCGGATGGCTGCATGCGCCCGCCGACGCGAACGCCCTCGCCGAGCAGGTCTGGCCCATCGGTGCGCACCGCGACGACGCCGGCCGTCTCGTCATCGGCGGCATCGACGCCGCGACGCTCGCCGAGGCCTACGGCACGCCGCTCTACGTGGTCGACGAGGCCGACGCCCGCGCCCGCGCGCGGCGCCTGCTGGCCGCATTCGAGTCCGCCGCGGCATCCGTCGGCACCGAGGTCACCGTCTACTACGCGGGCAAGGCGTTCCTCTCGAGCGAGATCGTGCGCTGGGTCACGGGCGAGGGGCTGGCCGTCGATGTGTGCAGCGGCGGCGAACTCGCGGTCGCGCTCGCCGCCGGCGCCGATCCGGCCCGCATCGGGTTCCACGGCAACAACAAGTCGCACGCCGAGATCGAGCGCGCGGTCGGCGCGGGGGTCGGCGCGATCATCCTCGACTCCGAGATCGAGATCGAGCGCGTGGCCGAGGCCGCAGCGCGCGCCGGTCGCGTGCAGCGCGTGCGCCTGCGCGTGAACAGCGGCGTGCACGCCTCGACGCACGAGTTCCTCGCCACGGCGCACGAAGACCAGAAGTTCGGCGTCTCGCTCGATCGCGCGGTCGAGCTCGGCACGCGCATCCGTTCGCACGCGTCGCTCGACTTCCTCGGACTGCACTGCCACATCGGCTCGCAGATCTTCGACTCCGCCGGTTTCGCCGAGTCGGCCGAGCGGCTGCTCGCCGCGCACGCCGAGCTCGCGCGCGTCGAACCCCTGCCAGAGCTCAACCTCGGCGGCGGCTTCGGCATCGCCTACACCTCGGCCGATGAGCCGACGCCCATCGAGCAGATCTCGCAGGGCATCGCCGACGCCGTCGCGAGCGCGTGCCGCGACCACGGCGTGCCCGTGCCGAGGCTCGCCTTCGAGCCCGGGCGCTCGATCATCGGCCCCGCCGGCGTCACGCTCTACACCGTCGGCACGGTCAAGCCCGTGCCGATCGAGGGCGGATGGCGGCACTACGTCTCTGTCGACGGCGGCATGAGCGACAACGCCCGCACCGCGCTCTACGGCGCCGACTACACGGTGCGCCTCGCGGGCCGCGTGTCCGACGAGCATCCGGCGCTCGTGCGCATCGCGGGCAAGCACTGCGAATCCGGCGACATCGTCGTCGACGCCGACTACCTGCCGCACGACGTCGCCCCGGGCGACCTCGTCGCGGTCGCGGCCACCGGCGCCTACTGCTGGTCGCTCGCGAACAACTACAACCACGTCCCACGCCCGCCGGTCGTCGCCGTCCGCGACGGCGAGGCGCGCGTGATCGT
Organism: Agromyces allii; assembly: GCF_009749385.1. Classification (GTDB taxonomy): domain Bacteria; phylum Actinomycetota; class Actinomycetes; order Actinomycetales; family Microbacteriaceae; genus Agromyces; species Agromyces allii. The sequence goes on from NZ_WBIN01000006.1 coordinate 359,231, forward strand.
GCACGGCGAGACGGTCGACGACCTGCTCGCGCGCGACGCGGGCCTCACCGCGACGCGCCCCGCACCGAACTCCACCGGAGGAATCACCGCATGATCGAGTACCGCTCCATCCGGGTCGGCCTCCTCGGAGCCGGCTCGGTCGGTTCGCAGGTCGCCCGGCTCCTCCTCGAGCACGGCGACGAGCTCGCGCAGCGCATCGGCGCGCGCATCGAGCTCGTCGGCATCGCCGTGCGCGACGTCGACGCCAGGCGCGACGTCGAGCTGCCCCGCGAGCTGTTCACGACCGACGCCGACGCCCTGATCCTCGGCTCCGACATCGTCATCGAGCTCATGGGCGGCCTCGAGCCGGCCCGCACGCTCGTGCTGCAGGCCATCGCCTCCGGCGCCGACGTCGTCACGGGCAACAAGGCGCTGCTCGCGACCCACGGCCCCGAGCTCTTCGCCGCCGCGGAGCAGGTCGGTGCGCAGCTCTCCTACGAGGCCGCCGTGGGCGGCGCGATCCCGATCCTGCGCCCGCTCCGCGAGAGCCTCGCGGGCGACCGCGTCGAGCGCATCCTCGGCATCGTGAACGGCACCACGAACTTCATCCTCGACCGCATGGACACCACGGGCGCCTCGCTCGAAGACGCACTGGCGACGGCGACCGAGCTCGGCTACGCCGAGGCCGACCCCACGGCCGACATCGGCGGCTACGACGCCGCGCAGAAGGCCGCGATCCTCGCGAGCATCGCGTTCCACACGAACGTTCCGGTCGAATCCGTGTACCGCGAGGGCATCACCGAGGTGAGCGCCGCGCAGGTCGACTCGGCCCGCCGAGCCGGCTTCGTCGTGAAGCTGCTCGCCATCTGCGAGCGCCTCGTCGACGCCGAGACCGGCGAAGAGGGCGTCTCCGCCCGCGTCTACCCGGCCCTCGTGCCCCGCGAGCACCCGCTCGCCTCGGTTCGCGGCGCGAACAACGCCGTCTTCGTCGAGGCGTCCGCCGCCGGACCGCTCATGTTCTACGGCGCCGGCGCCGGGGGAGTGCAGACCGCCTCCGCCGTGCTCGGCGACCTCGTCGCCATCGCCCGCCGCCACGTCATCGGCGGCCCCGGCATGGCCGAATCCACGCACGCCGAGCTGCCGATGTTCGACATCGGCCGCATCACCACGCGCTACGCGATCACGCTCGAGGTCGTCGACGAGCCCGGCGTGCTCGAGCGCATCGCCCACGTGTTCAGCGAGCACGGGGTGTCGGTCGAGCAACTCCAGCAGACGGTGAGCAGCGGGTCCGAGCGGGCTACGCTGGTGATCGGGACGCACGAGGCGACGGAGTCCGCGCTCGCCGAGACCGTCACCTCGCTCGCCGAGAATCCCGTCGTCGCATCCGTCGCGTCCGTCCTCCGAGTCGAAGGAACACTGTGAACCAGCCCAGCCCCAAGGCCACGTCCCGCCAGTGGCGAGGCGTCATCCGCGAGTACGCCGATCGTCTCGACGTCACGGACGCCACGCCGGTCGTCACCCTCGGCGAGGGCGGCACGCCGCTCCTGCCCGCGCCGGCGCTCTCGCGCCGCACGGGTGCCGACGTGTGGGTCAAGTACGAGGGCATGAACCCGACCGGTTCCTTCAAGGACCGCGGCATGACCATGGCCGTCACGAAGGCCGTCGAGCGCGGTGCGAAGGTCGTCATCTGCGCCTCGACCGGCAACACGTCGGCGTCGGCCGCGGCCTACGCGACGCACGCCGGCATCAAGGCCGCGGTGCTCGTGCCCGAGGGCAAGATCGCCATGGGCAAGCTGAGCCAGGCCATCGCCCACAACGGCGAGCTCCTGCAGGTGCAGGGCAACTTCGACGACTGCCTCGACATCGCCCGCGACCTCGCGGCGAACTACCCGGTGCACCTCGTCAACTCGGTCAACAACGACCGCATCGAGGGGCAGAAGACGGCGGCGTTCGAGATCGTCGAGGCCCATGGCGACGCACCCGACTTCCACTTCATCCCGGTCGGCAACGCGGGCAACTACACCGCCTACACGCGCGGCTACCGCGAAGACATCGCCGCGGGCAACGCCACGCGCATGCCCCGCATGTTCGGCTTCCAGGCCTCGGGCTCCGCGCCGATCGTGCGCGGCGAGCCGGTGAAGAACCCCGAGACCATCGCGAGCGCGATCCGCATCGGCAACCCGGCCTCCTGGGAGCTCGCCCTCGCGGCGCGCGATGAGACCGACGGCTACTTCGGCGCCATCGACGACGACAAGATCCTCGAGGCCCAGCGCATCCTCTCGGCCGAGGTCGGCATCTTCGTCGAGCCCGCGTCGGCCATCTCGGTCGCGGGCCTGCTCGAGCGCTCGGCTGCCGGGGTCATCCCCGCCGGCGCGCGCGTCGTGCTCACGGTGACCGGGCACGGCCTGAAGGACCCCCAGTGGGCGCTCCGCACGGCCGACGGCTCCGACGTGCAGCCCACGATCGTGCCCGTCGACACGGCTCAGATCGCCGCGGTGCTCGGACTCACCTCATGAGCGTGACCGTGCCCCAGGCCTCGGCCGGCGCCGTCGACCTCGTCGGCCGCCGCGTGCACGTCAAGGTGCCCGCGACGAGCGCGAACCTCGGCCCCGGCTTCGACACCCTCGGCCTCGCGCTCGCGCGCTACGACGAGCTCGAGATCGAGGCGATCGATGCCGCGGCCCACGACATCGAGGTGCACGGCGTCGGCGAGGGCGAGGTGCCGCTCGACGAGACGCACCTCGTGGTGCGCGCCATCGCGCACACCTTCGCCCGAGTCGGCGTCGAGATGCCCTCGATCCGCCTCGTGGCGCACAACAGCATCCCGCACGGCCGTGGACTCGGCTCGTCGGGTGCGGCGATCGTGGCCGGCGTCGTCGCGGCATCGGGGCTCCTCGAGGGCGTCGTCGACCTCAGCGCCGACGACCTGCTCGAGATCGCGACCGAGCTCGAAGGACACCCCGACAACGTGGCGCCCGCCCTCTTCGGCGGACTGACCATCGCGTGGGTCACCCCCGACGGTCCGCGCCACAAGAAGCTCATCGTGCACCGCGGCGTCTCGCCGCTCGTGCTCGTCCCCGAGCACGAGATGTCGACCGCGCTCGCCCGATCGCTGCAGCCCCAGTCGGTGCCCCACGAAGACGCGGTGTTCAACGTGTCGCGTTCGGCGCTGCTCATCGCCGCGCTCATCCAGAGCCCCGAGCTGCTGCTCCAGGCCACCGAAGACAAGCTGCACCAGAACTACCGGGCTCAGGCGATGCCCGAGACCGATCGGCTCATCCAGGCGCTCCGCGCGGCCGGCCACCCGGCCGTCGTGTCCGGCGCCGGGCCGTCGATCCTGGTGCTCGCGAGCGACCCGAGCGCACGCGCCGAGGCCGTGCGTCTGGTCGAGGAGTCGGCCGAGACCGCGTGGCAGCCGCTGCCGCTCGCGGTCGACTTCCTGGGTGCGACCGTCACGCCCGTGGTCGACTGAGCGGGGAGCCCGTTCTCCGTTTCGTTCTCCACAGGGCGCGTCACGAATCGGCGCATCGCTCGTCGGGTGATAGCATTGGAGCGCACCCGACGAGCGACGCACTGTTCGCGTTCAACGTCGCATCGTGCAATTCCCGGCAATCATTGCTTTCTCGCTCGCGCACGTCTGCGCCCCCGGCGCATGACCTCTGACGTGTCAGCGACCAGCTCTTCTGGGTTCGCATATCTTGCGACCAGGGGAAAGGAACATACCCAGTGACCAACGCATCCGACCACGCTGAACTGAGCGCGGCGAACCGCACCAAACTCTCCACCCTGAAGGTCGCCGAGCTCCAGGAGCTCGCCTCCTCGCTCGGCATCTCCGGCGCCTCCAAGCGCCGCAAGGGCGAGCTCGTGGACCTGATCTCGGCCCACCAGATCGGCGAGGCTCCCGACGTCGAGACGGCCGACGCCGTCGACGCGCCGCCGGTCGAGGCTCCGGCCGTCGAGGCACCGGCCGCGCCCGAGGCCTCCGAGCCCGTGGCTGCGGCCGTCGAGGCCGTGGCCGAGCCCGTCGCCGAGGCTCCCGCAGCAGACGCCGAAGCCCCCGCGGCTCCGGCACGCACCCGCCAGGGCCGTCAGCCGCGCCGCGCGACGAGCGCGACCACCGCTGCCGCCCAGCACGCGAACGCCGGCGCCTCCGGTGTCGACCTCGTGCCCGCGGCATCCGCCGCCGACACCGACGAGGCCCGCGAGGCCGCTCG